>NZ_NVQE01000025.1 GCF_002591975.1 Mycobacterium neglectum
TTCAGCGGCAACCGACTCGTCCGCGCATTCACCGCCGACCCCACCCGATACCACCAACGCGCCGAGACAAACACCCGTACCTACCGCACCCGCGAACCCAAACCGGCACCATGAGTGTCAGCGATGTACCGAGACATAAGTGTCAGCGATGTCCCGAGACACCACAAGTCGCTGAGCGGTCGTCTGCGCACCGAAATCACAACCGGCCTTAGTTCAGTCTATTTTGAATACAGCCATTTATGTACTATCTGTCTCATGCAGACGGCCACTCGCATCGATGCGCTCTCACGATTCGGATACGCACTGTCCGACTCCACCCGAGCCGAGATCCTGCTGACGCTGCGCGAGGGGCCGGGCTACCCGTCCGACCTGGCCGACAAGATCGGGGTGTCGCGCCAGATCCTGTCCAATCACCTCGCCTGCCTGCGGGGCTGCGGATTGGTGGTCGCCCAACCCGAGGGCCGCCGCAGCCGGTACGAACTGGCCGACACGCGCATCGCCCACGCCCTCGACGATCTGATCGGCTTGGTGCTCGACGTCGACCCGGCCTGCTGCCCCGCCGCCGAAACCGACAACTGCTGCTGATGACGGCCGCACCCGCGACGCGGCGAGCGCTCCTCACCCGCCGCATCCGCCTGCTCGTCGCCGCGACCATCGCCTACAACGTGGTCGAGGCGGTAGTCGCGCTGGCCGAAGGCACCAGAGTGTCGTCGTCGGCGCTCATCGGCTTCGGACTCGATTCCGTGGTCGAGATCGCGTCGGCGGCCGCCGTCGCGTGGCAGTTTTCGGCCGTCGACCCCGAGACCCGCGAGAAGACGGCGCTGCGCTTCATCGCGTTCTCGTTCTTCGCACTCGCGGCCTACGTCACCGTCGACGCGGTGCGCGCTTTGGCCGGCGTAGGTGAGGCGCGCCCGTCGACCGTCGGCATCGTGCTCGCGGCACTCAGCCTCGCGATCATGCCAGTGCTGTCGCTGGCCCAACGGTGCGCCGGCCGTGAACTCGGATCCCGTTCGGCCGTCGCGGATTCCAAGCAGACGCTGCTGTGCACCTACCTGTCCGCGATCCTGCTAGCCGGCCTGCTGCTCAACAGCCTGCTCGGATGGTCGTGGGCCGACCCTGTCGCGGCGCTCGGCATCGCCGCGATCGCCGTACGCGAAGGCGTCAACGCATGGCGTGGAGACCCGTGCTGCCCGTAAACATCCAGGAAGGACCAGATATGCCCATCGTCGCGCTCGTACTGTTCGCAGTGTTCGCGGTACTCGGATTCGGTTGGCGCAGTTGGGAACAGCGACGCCGAACCGGATCTACCGGATTCCGCGGCATCTCCGGCCGCCCGGGGTCCATCGAATGGTTCGCCGGAGTGGGGTTCATCGTGGCCGAGGGTGTGGCGGTCTTTGGGCTGATTCTGCAGCTGCTCGGCGTGGTGTCGCCGCTGGACTTCCTGCACACGCCATGGATACAGATCGCCGGCGCCGCCATCGCGGTGCTCGGTATCGCCACCACCGTCTACGCCCAACTGGACATGGGCGACTCGTGGCGGATCGGCGTCGACAAGAGCGAGACGACCACATTGGTGCGAAGTGGCGTCTTCGGATGGGTCCGCAACCCGATCTTCACGGCGATGATGACGTTCGGTCTCGGAATCGCGCTGCTGGCACCGAACCTGGTGGCGCTGGCCGGTTTCGCGATCCTCGTCATCACGATCGAACTTCAGGTCCGCACCGTCGAGGAGCCCTACCTGCTGTCCACGCACGGCGACGCTTATCGCGACTATCTCGCAAGCGTCGGCCGGTTCGTCCCCGGCATCGGGCGCCTCGCGAATCAGCGCTAGTCTTCCGGGATTTCGCGTTCGATCTCGTCCAGCCAGATGCGCGCCGACATGTCCGACGGCGCCCGCCAGTCGCCGCGCGGCGACAACGATCCGCCATGCGACACCTTCGGGCCGTTGGGCATCGCCGACCGCTTGAACTGGGAGAACGAGTAGTACCGTTGCGCGAACACCTGCAGCCAGTGGCGAATCTCCTTGAGCGAGTAAGCCGGGCGTCTGTCCTCCGGGAAACCGGCCGGCCAGTCGCCGCGCTCGGGGTCGCTCCAGGCATGCCACGCCAGGAACGCGATCTTCGACGGCCTGAACCCGTACCGCAGCACGCTGAACAGCGAGAAGTCCTGAAGCACATACGGCCCCACCTTCGCCTCGCTGCTCTGGATCTCCTCGTCCTCGCCGGTGGGCACCAATTCGGGGGTGATCTCGGTGTCCAGCACCGACTGCAGCAGCTCGTTGACGGTGTCGTCGAACTGGTGTGACGAGGCGACCCAGCGGATCAGGTGCTGGATCAACGTCTTGGGCACGCCGCCGTTGACGTTGTAGTGAGACATCTGATCGCCGACACCGTAGGTGGACCAGCCGAGTGCGAGTTCGGAGAGATCGCCGGTGCCCAGGACGATTCCGCCGCGCTGGTTGGCCAGGCGGAACAGGTAGTCGGTGCGAAGGCCGGCCTGCACGTTCTCGAAGGTGACGTCATAGACCTTGTCGCCGCGCGCGAACGGGTGGCCCATCTCCTTGAGCATCAGTTCCGCCGTGGATCTGATGTCGAGTTCTTCGAATGTGACTCCGAGTGCGGCCGCCAGCCGGGTGGCGTTGGCCTTGGTGCGATCGCCGGTCGCGAATCCCGGCAGCGTGAACGCGAGAATGTCGCTGCGGGGCCGGCCTTCTCGATCCATGGCGTGGGCGGCGACGATCAGCGCGTGCGTCGAGTCGAGTCCGCCCGAAACTCCCAGTACTACTTTCGGGTAGTCCAGTGCGCGCAGTCGCTGCTCGAGCCCGGCGACCTGAATGCTGTAGGCCTCATAGCAATCCTGTTGCAGCCGTGTCGGATCCGCGGGAACGAAGGGAAAGCGCTCCACCTCGCGAAGCAGTCCGATGTCACCGGCGGGCGGATCGAGCGCGAACTCGACGCGCCGGAAGGATTCGGGGGTTATGCCGTGATGGATGCGGTTGTCGTCGAAGGTGCCCATCCGCAGCCGCTCGGAGCGCAACAGTTCGAGGTCGACATCGGCAGTCGAACGTCGCTCCCCCTTGGGGAAACGCTCGGACTGCGCGAGGCAACGGCCGTTCTCCCACACCATCGTCTGGCCATCCCAGGCCAGATCCGTGGTGGATTCGCCTTCGCCGGCCGCCGCGTAGACATACGCGGCGAGGCAGCGCGACGACGCGGAGCGAGCCAGCAGGGCACGGTCATCGGCGCGGCCGATCGTGATCGGGCTGCCGGACAGGTTGATCAGCACCGTCGCGCCCGCGAGCGCGGCCTCTGCGCTCGGAGGCACGGGCACGAACATGTCCTCGCAGATCTCGACGTGCAACACGAAGCCGGGCACGTCGGTCGCGGTGAACAGCAGATCGGGACCGAATGGCACGTCCGAATCGCCCATCCGGATCGCCCCGCGCACCACATCGCCTGCCGCCATCTGGCGTCGCTCATAGAACTCGCGATAGGTCGGCAGGTAAGACTTCGGCACGACGCCGAGCACGCGGCCGCGGTGGATGACCACGGCGGTGTTGTAGATCCGGTGCGCGTACCGCAGCGGCGCCCCGATGACGAGAACCGGCAGCAACTCCTCGGAGGCCACCACGACGTCGCGCAGCGCGTCCTCGACCGCGTCGAGCAGCGTGTCCTGCAGCAGGATGTCCTCGATCGAATATCCCGACAGCGTCAGTTCGGGGAACACCGCCAACCCGACGCTGTCGTCGTGACACTCCCGCGCGATCCGCAGCACCGACCCCGCGTTGGCGGCGGGGTCGGCGAGGGCCGTCCGGTGAGTACAGGCGGCCACGCGGACGAAGCCCTGCCCATACGCCGAGAAAAAGTCCATGACACATTGTTGCGCGAAATCGGATCGGGGTATGCAACTCACCGTGAGTAAGACTGCGCTGCTGGTCATCGACGTGATGAACACCTATGAACACAAGGATGCTGACGCGCTCGCGACCAGTGTCGCCAGGATCGTCGATCCGTTGGCGCGCCTGATCTCACGGGCTCGCGACCGAGACGACGTCGACGTCATCTACGTCAACGACAACTACGGCGACTTCACCGCGGACTTCGAGGACATCGTCAGGGCCGCCCTGAACGGGAAACGTTCAGATCTGGTCTCACCCCTCGCCCCCGGCGATGACAGCTTGCGGGTGCTCAAGGTGCGTCACAGCGCGTTCTACGCCAGCTCACTCGCGTATCTACTCCGCCGGCTGGCGACCGAGCGACTGATCATCACCGGGCAGGTCACCGAACAGTGCATCCTTTACAGCGCGCTCGACGCCTATGTGCGGCACTTCTCGTTCATCGTCCCACCCGATTGTGTGGCGACCATCGATCCCGAGCTCGGCGATGCCGCGCTGACCATGATGGACAAGAACATGCACGCCGAGCTCGTCCCCTCCGAGAAGTGCCTGCGCTGACGCCGTCGTCGACCTTGTGTTGGCTTGCAGTTCGCTCACACGCACCACAGCGGATTCGGCGATTTTCCCTGCGCCGCGCATTGTAGGTCGGCGACCGTTCGCTCGTATCCGTCACCGCGTGCCATCCTGGAGGAATCGTGAATAAGCTTGCCGTGCAACGTCAGTCACGTCCCTTACTTCCTGAGCTGTCTGAGCTTTTCAACAACTTCTCAACTGGTTTTCCGACGTTCGCCACTCTGCCGTCGATCGCCGGTCTGCGTCCGTTCTTCGACAGCAATCTCCTCCGCATGGAGGACGAGACCCGCGAAGGCCTCTACCTGGTCCGCGCTGAACTTCCCGGGCTCGACCCGATCGAGGACATCGAGGTCACCGTCCGCGACGGACAGCTGACGATCAAGGCCGACCGGAGCCAGTCGGACGATACGAACGGGCGCTCGGAGTTCTCCTACGGATCCTTCGCGCGCACGATCATGCTGCCCGCCGACGCCGAGGAAGACGAGATCAACGCCACCTACGATCGCGGCATCCTCACCGTCTTGGTTCCGCTGTCCGAAGAGGCGTCGGCCGAGAAGCACGTCGAGGTGATCGAGACGATCCTCGTGGACGACGACGACGAAAACGACGACGAGGACGAAGACGCGCCGGCTGAGCGCCCGGCCGACGACGAACAGGAGCAGCCCGCCGGCTGAACTACCCTGGACGGGGTGGACGCACCTGAGCTCGTAGCCCTGCTGCGGGGTCGTCGGGTTGCCGTGCTGACGGGCGCCGGGATGTCCACGGATTCCGGGATTCCTGACTACCGCGGGCCGGACTCACCGCCGAGCAACCCGATGACCATTCGGCAATTCACCTCCGACCCTGAGTTTCGGCAGCGGTACTGGGCGCGTAATCACGTCGGCTGGCGGCACATGGCCGAAACGTTGCCCAACGCCGGGCATCGGGCACTGGCGGCGCTGGAACGCGGAGGCGTCGTCTCCGGACTGATCACCCAGAACGTCGACCTCCTGCACACCAAGGCGGGCAGCAACACCGTCGTCAACCTGCACGGCACGTATGCAGAAGTGATCTGTCTCGACTGCGGATTCACGATGCCCCGCGCCGCGCTTGCCGACCTTCTGGAAGGCGCGAATCCGGGCTTCCTCGAGCGCGCGGAGGCGGTGGGCGGCATCGCCGTGGCCCCGGATGCCGATGCGATCGTCGACGACACCGCGACGTTCGCGATCATCGACTGTCCGCGCTGCGGCGGCATGCTCAAGCCCGACATCGTCTACTTCGGCGAGAATGTGCCGAAAGATCGTGTCCAACAGGCATATTCACTTGTCGACAATGCGGATGCCCTGCTGGTCGCCGGCTCGTCACTGACGGTCTATTCGGGTTTCCGATTCGTCCGGCACGCGGCCGCGCTGGGCATCCCGGTCGCGATCATCAACCGTGGACGCACTCGCGGCGACGACTTTGCGACGGTCAAGATCGACACCGGCTGCTCGGAGATGCTCGCACTGCTGGCCGACGAACTACCTGCGGCCGCAAGCTCGGCTGGAATGAATCGGTGACAACAGCCACAGACGATGACGACGCCTCCTGGCTGCAGTCCGTCCTGAACAGCCATCGACCCGAGCCCGGCCCCGTCTCCGGCCGATGGGCGCTTGGCGTCGGTGACATGATCGCGAATCACTCGCTGACGCCACGCAAGCTGGGCGGGTTGCTCCGCAGGCTCAACTACTTCGGCGGCGTTGCGATCAGCGAAGATGCGGTGGAATTCGACGGCGACGATGTCAAGTGGGCCGATGTGGAAGAGATCCGCACCCGCAGCCTGATCGAGTACATGTTCACCGGCGGTCTGGACAGTCAGATCGACAAGCTGCCGTTGCCGTGGTTCCCGTTCCGCAGACACGTGATCGGGGCGATATCCCGGGCGGCGCTGACGCTGCTACTGGCAGCGGCGAAGCAGCAGCTCGAGGGTGGCGCGATGGACATCCGCATACCCGCCGAGGTGCACTACCGCGGCATGTTGCGCTCCCGCGAGTTGACGCCGGGCATGCTTGCCGCGGTCATCCTGGCGGACCCCGCCGTGCGGGCATGCTTCGAGGCGACGGCGGAGGCCCACGGTGTGAGCGTGACTCCCGCCGAGGACGACGTCATGGAGGACGCGGACGAGCGTGCCGAGCAGATCAAGTCGATGCTCGCCAAGCTCCAGGACCGCCTCCACCAGTGATTTGTGGAGTCGTAGCCGCCGCCATCCGAATGTCCATCGCCGTCACCTTCTGGGCCATGAACCATCGTGGTCGCGGCCCTACTCAGGTGTCAGCGATGTCCCGCGACATAAGTGTCAGCGATGTCCCGAGACACCACACCGCGGTCAGCGCGGCTACGACTCCACAAATCGCAACGCTAGACGGCGACCAGATCGTCGGCGTGCACTACGGGCCGGCGCATCTCGGCCGGCAGGTCCGACGTCGACCGGCCCAACATGGTGGCCAGTTCCGCGTGGTCGTAGGCCACCACGCCGCGCGCCACCATCGTCGCGTCCTGCGATCGCAGTTCGACGACATCGCCGCCGTAGAAGCGGCCCGATACGGCGGTGATGCCGGCCGGCAGCAGCGACCGCCGCTGGCGGACAACAGCGCGCACCGCACCGTCGTCAAGCGTGATCGCCCCGGATGCCTCCGCGGCGTAACGAACCCAGAACCTCCGCGCCGACATGCGTTCGGGGCGCGGCGCAAATACGGTGCCCACCGATGCGTCGACGAGCGCGGTGGCGGCGTCGCTCGCCGCGGCCAGTAGCACCGGCACGCCCGCGTCCGCTGCCAGCAGCGCCGACGACAACTTCGACGCCATCCCTCCGGTACCCAGGTGACTGCCGCGCCCTGCGACGACCCCGTCGAGGTCGGCCGGTCCGGATACTTCAGAAATCAAGCGCGCGTTGACCTTGCGCGGATCAGAGTCGTAGAGACCGTCGACATCCGACAGCAGCACCAGCGCATCGGCCCCGACAAGATGGGCGACCAGGGCGGAGAGCCGGTCATTATCGCCGAAGCGGATCTCATTGGTGGCGACGGTGTCGTTCTCGTTGACGATCGCGACCGCGTGGAGCACTCTCAGCCGGTCCAGCGTGCGCTGCGCATTGGTGTGCTGTGCCCGCATCGAGATGTCATGTGCGGTCAGCAGCACCTGACCGACGGTGCGCTCGTAGCGGGCGAACGCGGTGTTCCACGCATTCACCAGCGCCACCTGTCCGACGCTGGCCGCAGCCTGTTTGGTGGCCAGATCGGCGGGCCGCTTGGACAGCCGCAGCGGTTCGATGCCCGCGGCGATCGCGCCCGACGACACGATCACCACGTCCGAACCCGCCTTCATGCGGGCCTCGATGGCCTCGGCCAAGGTCGCCAACCTGCCGACGTCGAAAACGCCGGACGGTGTGGTCAGCGCGGTGGTGCCCACCTTGACGACGATGCGGCGTGCCGTCCGGATGGCCTCCCGGTGGGTCACGACTCACCGCCGGGGCGGCGTCGCTCGCGACGGGCGGCCTTTCGCTCTGGGGCCCGCGGCCGATCCGTCTGCTCGAGCCGCACGTCGGTCCCGCGCCCGGACAGCGGCAGGTCGACGCCTGCCGGGGTTTGCGGTTCCCAATCGAACGTCATGTCGCCGATGGTGACCGCGCATCCGGGTTTGGCGCCGAGGCGCAGCAATTCGTCTTCGACACCGAGGCGAGCCAGCCGGTCGCCCAGGTAGCCGACGGCCTCGTCGTTGGTGAAATCCGTTTGAGCTATCCAGCGTTCGGGACGCGCGCCGCGCACGATGAAGCCGCCGTCTCCGTCCGATTCGACGGTGAATCCACTTTCGTTCACCGGGACAGGCCGGATCACCGGCCTGCGGGGCACAACGGCCGGTTGCGACTCCCGATAAGCAGACACCATGTCCCACAGTGCAAACGTCAACGGCCGCAAACCCTCTCGCGACACCGTTGACACTTCGAAAACCGGCCAACCGAAGCGACGGCTGACCTCCTCGCGCACGAAGTCGGCGAGCTCGCGCGCGTCCGGCACGTCGATTTTGTTGAGCACAACGGCCCGCGGCCGCGACGCCAGGTCGCCCAACGTCGTATCACCCTGCAGCGTCGGGGTGTACGCAGCCAGCTCGGCCTCAAGCGCCTCGATATCGGAAACCGGATCGCGGCCGGGTTCCAACGTCGCGCAGTCGACGACGTGCACCAGCACCGCGCATCGCTCGATATGCCTCAGGAATTCCAGTCCGAGTCCACGTCCTTCGGAGGCGCCGGGGATCAGGCCGGGGACGTCGGCGACGGTGAAGGTGTGCTCCCCCGCCGACACCACCCCCAGATTGGGCGTCAGCGTGGTGAACGGATAGTCGGCGATCTTGGGCTTCGCCGCAGAAATGGCCGAGACCAGCGACGACTTCCCAGCGGACGGGAATCCGACGAGGCCGATGTCGGCGACCGTCTTCAGTTCCAGGGTGAGATCGCGAATCTGCCCCTTCTCGCCGAGCAGCGCGAACCCCGGCGCCCTACGCGCTCGTGACGCCAGCGCGGCATTGCCGAGCCCGCCGCGACCGCCCGCCGCCGCATCGAAGCGCGTCCCGGCACCGACCAGGTCGGCGAGCAGTCGGCCCTTCTCATCGAGGACGACGGTGCCATCGGGCACCCTGACCTCTAGGTCGGCGCCTGCGGCCCCGTCACGGTTGCCGCCCATGCCCTGCTTGCCAGACGGAGCGTCGACATGGGGATGAAAGTGGAAATCGAGCAGGGTGTGCACCTGCGGATCGACGACCAGCACGACGCTTCCGCCGCGCCCGCCGTTGCCGCCGTCGGGACCCCCGAGGGGTTTGAACTTTTCGCGATGGACCGAGGCGCAGCCGTGACCACCGTTGCCCGCCTTCGCGTGAATCAAGACGCGGTCGACGAACCGGGGCATGTGCGCTACTCCGTCCTTTGTCCGTGCCGAAAACTACGTTTGCAGAGAAACCGCGAGTACCCAGCTGCAAAACGTCGATTTCGACATCAAGGAGCGAGTACTAGGCCTCCTGAGAGACCGCCGGTCGCACGACGCTGACCGTCTTGCGGCCGCGCTTGCTGCCGAAGGTGACGGCACCGGGTGCCGTGGCGAACAGCGTGTCGTCGCCGCCGCGGCCGACGTTCACACCGGGGTGGAAGTGGGTACCGCGCTGGCGGACGATGATCTCGCCTGCCTTGACGATCTGGCCGCCGAAGCGCTTGACGCCCAGCCGCTGAGCGTTCGAATCGCGACCGTTACGTGAGCTGGAAGCGCCCTTCTTGTGTGCCATCTGTTCGCCTCCTGCTACTTGATTCCGGTGACCTTGAGGACCGTCAGCTGCTGACGGTGGCCCTGCCGCTTGTGATAGCCGGTCTTGTTCTTGAACTTGTGAATGCGGATCTTGGGGCCCTTGGTGTGCTCGAGGATCTCGCCGGTGACGGCGACCTTCTCCAGCGCCTTGACGTCGCTGGTGACCTTCGCGCCGTCGACCACCAGGGCCACGGGCAGCGACACCTTCGCGCCGGGCTCGGAGTCGAGCTTTTCGACCTTGACCACGTCTCCAACCGCGACCTTGTACTGCTTGCCACCGGTCTTGACGATTGCGTACGTGGCTTTCTCGGCTGCCATCGGTCCTTCTTCTTGTCGTCTCTGGGCGCGCGCTACTGGAAGCTGCGCATGTCTGGGTTTCCGGGTCTTACTGGTCTTTCCGGGCCGCCGGCCTTCAAGCCTGGCGACAACTGCTCAAGATTACTTGAGTCGCGCGCCGAGGGTCAAATCACCGCAGGTCACGCCTAATGCACCGTACGTCTGGCCGGATACCACTGCTCACCGGCGGGCTCACCTGCCAGATTCCAGCTCCACGAGACTCGCGGGGTGATCCGGCTGTAGAGGCCCGGACCCATCACCCCCACCCGTTCGACCGGCGGTTCGGCGATCCCATAAACGCGCACTGACCTGGCGATGAACGGCTGCATCGACACCACGTCGTCGACCACCAGGGAAACCTCCGCGCGGCCCGCGCCGATATTGCGGAACTTGCGGGTCTTCAGGACCTGCGCACCGATGCCGCCCACCCAGATGGCCGAATCTTCGACCTCGAAGGCGACGGGAACAACGTCTGGTCCGCCATCGGCGTTGACGGTGGCCAGTCGCGCGACTGGCTGCGTTCGGAGGTACGCCGTTTCGTCGTCGGAGAACCCCACCGCTCAGTCCTCGTTGATCGGCGGTCCAGCTGGCCTGGCGGCGGCACGCCGTCGATGCCGACCGGCCGGATTGACCGCCTGAGCAGGTTCAGGTTCGTCGAAGTCTTCCTCGTCGGAGTCGTCATCATCGTCATCGGAGTCGTCGTCATCGTCCGACTCATCATCGTCATCATCGGAGTCGTCATCGTCGTCATCATCCGAGTCGTCGTCATCATCCGAGTCGTCGTCATCGTCGGAGTCGTCGTCATCGTCGGAGTCGTCGTCGGAGCCGATGACCTCGATGTCGTCATCGTCTTCATCGTCGTCATCGTCCTCGAGGTCGATGTCGTCCTCATCGGACTCGTCTTCGTCCTCCGAGTCCTCGAAATCCTCGTCGGCGGTCTCGGCGACGGCTTCGCGAATGGTGTCCGTGTCGACCTCGGCGACTTCCTCGGGCGCGGTCTCCGACTCGTCCTCATTCTCATCGTCGTCGTCCTCGGGGCGACCGTTCGCCGCCGCCATGGCCTTGAACATCGGATGCTCGCCCGCAGGATGCGGGGGCACCTTGGCGAGGGCGACATCCTCGGACTCGGCCTTGCCTCCACGCTTGCCGCGCTTGCCGCGACGGCCACCCGTCTCCGATTTGCGCCCGGCAGTCGCCCCGGAGTCCACGGGATCACCGTGCAGCAATATGCCCCTGCCACCGCAATCCGGACATGTCGTCGAGAAGGCCTCGATCAGCCCGGTACCCAACTTCTTTCGCGTCAGCTGCACGAGCCCCAGCGATGTCACCTCGGAGACCTGATGACGGGTGCGGTCGCGCGCGAGCGCTTCGGTCAGGCGACGCAGCACCAGGTCTCGGTTGGACTCCAGAACCATGTCGATGAAATCGATGACGATGATGCCGCCGATATCGCGCAACCTCAGCTGGCGAACGATCTCCTCCGCGGCCTCGAGGTTGTTGCGAGTGACGGTCTGCTCCAGGTTTCCACCCGAACCGGTGAACTTGCCGGTGTTTACGTCGACCACGGTCATGGCCTCGGTGCGATCGATGACCAACGTGCCACCGGACGGCAGCCATACCTTGCGATCCATGGCTTTGGTCAGCTGCTCGTCGATGCGGTGCACCGCGAACACGTCCGGACCGTCAGCTGCGGCGGTGTCGTATTTGCTCATGCGTGGAACAAGCTCAGGCGCAACCGAATTCACATATTCGTTGATGGTGTTCCACGCCTCGTCACCGGACACGATGAGACCGGTGAAGTCCTCGTTGAACAGGTCTCGGATGACCTTCACCAGCACGTCGGGCTCTTCGTAGAGCGCGATGGCGGCGCCGGCGGCCTTTTTCTTGGTCTCGATGGCCTTGGACTCGATCTGTGTCCAGCGTTCCTGCAGCCGATTGACGTCGGTGCGGATGTCGTCTTCCTTGACGCCCTCCGACGCGGTGCGGATGATCACACCCGCCTCGGCGGGTACGACCTCGCGGAGGATCTCCTTGAGCCGCTGCCGTTCGGTATCAGGCAGCTTGCGGCTGATTCCCGTCGACGACGCGCCCGGTACGTAGACGAGATACCGGCCGGCCAGCGAGACCTGTGTGGTCAGCCGGGCGCCCTTGTGTCCTACCGGATCCTTGCTGACCTGGACGACGACGTAGTCACCGGGCTTGAGGGCTTGTTCAATCTTGCGGGCCGCTCCGCCGAGACCGGCTGCCTCCCAGTTCACTTCGCCCGCGTACAGCACACCGTTGCGACCGCGGCCGATGTCGACGAAGGCAGCCTCCATCGATGGCAGCACGTTCTGCACGATTCCCAGATAGATGTTGCCGACCAGCGACGTCTGTGCCGCCGACGTCACGAAATGCTCTACCACGACGCCGTCTTCGAGCACGGCGATCTGGGTGTAGCGCGCGCCCTCGTGCGGCGGCTCGGTGCGGACCTTGTCGCGAACCACCATCATCCGCTCGACGGCCTCACGCCGGGCGAGGAACTCGGCCTCGCTCAGGATCGGCGGACGGCGACGGCCGGCGTCACGGCCGTCACGACGGCGCTGCCGCTTGGCCTCCAACCGTGTCGATCCGTTGATGCCCTGGATTTCGCCGTCACCGGACTTGGAAGATTTGTCTCCCCGACCGGACTTGCGCGGCTCGCGCTCGTGGACCACGGTGTTCGGCGGATCATCTGTGGATCCACTCTCGCCGTCATCGCCGGAGCCCGACTTGCGGCGTCGCCGACGCCGACGGCGACGCGTGGTGCCGTCACCGCCCGCACCGTCGTCATCACCGTTGTCGTCGTCGGAGTCCTCGGAATCGTCCGAGTCGTCCGAATCGTCACCGGAATCGCTTTCGTCCGAGTCGTCGCCGTTCTGCTCCCCGCGACCTCGCCCACGCCCACGGCGTCCACGGCGCCGACGTCGGGCGGACGGCTTGTCGGGCTGCTCATCGTCGGAATCCGACCCGGCGTCCTCGGCGTCGCCGTCGTCGTCGTCATCGTCATCGTCGTCCGCGTCGTACTGGACCCGGATCGGCTGAGGCGCCATGAACAGCGGCTGATAGTGGGCACGCTCCGGGGCGTCCTGGGCGGTCTCGAGTATCAGTCGGGATTCGGGCTCGTCCCCGTCGACGTCGGGCGCCGAAATCTCCGGCTCGACTTCAGCGGACTCAGCCTCGGTCACTTCAGCGGACACCGCCTGCGCGCCGATACCAGGGTCGGGCTCATCAGGCTGCTCAGCCAGCGCCTGGACGTTCAGCGTGTCGGGCTGACCGTCCTGGGCGGGCGGTGTCTCTTCTGATTGGGCTTCTGTGTAGGCATCGTCGGCCACGTAGTCTCCTTTAGCCCCCGGGCGCGTCCTGTTTGACGCGGCCACGCGAGGGCTTCCGCTATTGACTCGGGTTCACTTCGCCCGAGCTTGTTATGGTCTCGCCCCGAGCAATCCCCTGGTTGGAACTGTTTCGGTGCCGGTCTGAATGATGGCTGGACGGTCTGCGCCGCACCGCGCGTGGCGATGGTCGCGCACGTCTAAGTCTTCATTCGGGCATCCGCCCCCCTTGGTTAAGGAGCCGGCTACCCGCGCCCAGTATCCCACATCACGCCGCGCCACCTGACCAAGCTGGCCGAGCTTGGTCATTTGCGGTGTCTACGCGCCGGGGAACCAGAGGTCGATTTCGCGGGCGGCGGACTCCGGCGAATCCGAGCCATGCACCAGGTTGTCCTGGGTGATCAGCGCGAAATCGCCGCGGATCGTGCCGGGCGCAGCCTTCTCCACGGGGTCGGTTCCGCCGGCGATCTGGCGAAACGCCGCGATGGCCCGCGGGCCTTCCACGATGGCCGCGACGACGGGCCCGGAGGTGATGAACTCCAGCAACGACCCGAAAAAGGGCTTGCCGTCGTGCTCCGCGTAGTGCTTGCGAGCCAGTTCGTCGTTGACGTCCTGCAACTGCAGCGCCGCGACAGTCAGGCCTTTGCGTTCGATCCGGCCGAGAATCTCTCCGATCAGACGCCGCTGGACGCCGTCGGGCTTGATCAATACGAGGGTCCGCTCGGTCGGTTCAGTCACGGCGACAGCCTACTGGCTCGTCTCGGGTGGCCCCTGTTGGCCGGGCAGGAGCCCGCGCTTCTGGCGGCGCAGGACCTCGAATCGCAGATAGGCGATGAACAGCCAAACTCCGAGGAAAACCAGCCCGATGAAACCGATGGCGCCGTGGACGACGACGCCGGCGATCACCACCACCTGCAGCGTCAGGTTGGCCCAGATGGCCCAGGACCGGCCCTGGATTCCGGCGAACATCACCAGCACCAGGGCGAGCCCGACCAGATATCCGCCGCTGGCCGCCGACAGGCCGCCGCCGATCCGCGCCACCACCGGCAGCGCGAGCAGCACGACGATCGCCTCCAGGATCAGGGTGCCTGCCATCACGCCGCGAAAGCTCTTCCACGGGTCGGGCTGGCCTTGTGGTTGCTCGGTCATTCGGGTTCCCTGCCGAACAGCGTGCGCGCCGCGCCTGCGGTGACGACCGAACCGGTGATCACCATGCCCACCCCGCCGAAGCCCCCGAGACCCTCACCCTCGGTACCGGCTTCTTCGACGAGCGCGGTTGCCGTCTCGATCGCGTCGGGCAGCGTCTGCGCGGTGATCACCCGCTCCTGGCCGAAGCGCTCCTCCGCGCGGATCGCCAGCGTCTCGACGTCCAACGCTCTAGGCGAACCGTTGTGGGTCACCACGATCTGGTCGAACACCGGTTCCAACGCGGCGAGGATACCGTCGATGTCCTTGTCAGCCATCACCGAGACGACGCCGACGAGAAACCGGAAGTCGAATTCGGATCCCAGCGCCTGCGCCAATGCGGCAGCCCCGGCCGGATTGTGTGCGGCGTCGATGAAAACCGTTGGGGCACTGCGCAGCCGCTCTAACCGACCGGGACTGGTGACAGCGGCGAAGCCTGCCCGCACCGTGTCGATATCCAGCTGCCGCTGCGCCCCCGCCCCGAAGAACGCCTCTACGGCGGCCAGTGCCACCACCGCGTTGTGCGCCTGATGTTCACCGTGCAGAGGTAGGAAGATTTCGCTATACGTCCCGCCGAGGCCCTGCAATTCGAGCAACTGTCCGCCGATGGCGGTCTGCCTGTCGAGCACCGCGAATTCCGAATCTTCGCGTGCCACGGCGGCGTCGGCACTCACCGCCTGTGCGAGCAGAACCTCCATCGCTTCGGGCAACTGACGGCCGATCACCGCGACGGTGCTCAGATCTGCGCCCGAAGGCACGAGCTCGTCCTCCTGCTTCTTGATGACACCGGCCTTCTCACCGGCGATCTCGGCGATGGTGTCGCCCAGATAGTCGGCGTGGTCCACCCCGATCGGGGTGATGACCGCCACGGGCGCATCGATGACATTGGTGGCGTCCCAGCGCCCGCCGAGACCGACCTCGACGACTGCCACGTCGACCGGTGCGTCGGCGAACGCGGCGAACGCCATCCCGGTGACGACCTCGAACTTGCTCATTGCCGGACCGCCTGCCGCTTCGGATTGCTGGTCGACGAGGTGCACGAACGGTTCGATCTCGCGATAGGTCTCCACGTATTTCGCCGGACTGATCGGCAGTCCGTCGATCGATATGCGCTCGACCGCGGACTGCAGATGCGGGCTGGTGGTGCGGCCGGTGCGACGGCTGAACGCGGTCAGCAGCGCATCAACCATGCGGGCCACCGACGTCTTGCCATTCGTTCCCGCGATGTGGATCGACGGGTAGCCCCGCTGCGGTGAGCCGAGAAGTTCCATCAACGCAGAGATGCGGGTCGTGCTGGGTTCGAGCTTTGTTTCCGGCCAACGCTGATCGAGCAGATGCTCAACCTGGAGCAGCGACGCGATCTCGTCGGGGGTGGGATCGGTCATTTCATCCCGGCGAGGCGGGCCGTGATCCGGTCGACCTCTTCTCGGGCCACCTGCTGGCGATTGCGGATCTTGTCGACCACGTCGGCGGGCGCCTTGGCCAGGAACGCGTCGTTGCCGAGCTTGCCTTCAGTACCCGACAGTTCCTTCTGCGCGGCGGCCAGATCCTTTTCGAGTCTGCGCCGTTCAGCAGCGACGTCGACGGTGGACGAGGTGTCCAACTCCACCACCACCGTGGCTTGCGACAGCCTCACCTCGACCGCGGCCGACGGGGTGAAGCCGTCCTGGGCCGCAGTCAGCCAGGCCAGCGCGGTGATGGCGGGAAGCTGCGCCGCTAGGTCTGCCTTCGCCACGTCGGACAGCCGCGCGGGCACCCGCTGCCGATCGTTGAGGCCCTGATCGCTGCGGAACCGCCGAATCTCGGTGATCAGCTTCTGCATATCGATGATGCGCTGTGTCGCAACCGAATCGACAGCGAAGCCGGAGGGCTGCGGCCAGTCGGCGATGACCAGCGACTCGCCGCCGGTCAACGTCTTCCACAGCACCTCGGTGACGAATGGCATCACTGGATGCAGCAGCTTGAGCAGCGAGTCGAGCACCGAGGCAAGCACCGCCGTCGTGTGAGTCTCGCCGTCCGCGAGCTGCACCTTGGCCAGCTCGACGTACCAGTCGCAGAACTCGTCCCAGGCGAAGTGGTACAGCGACTCGCACGCACGGCTGAACTCGTAGCTGTCCAACGCCGAATCGACCTCGGTGCGAACCTCTTCCAGCCGCCCGAGAATCCACCGATCGGCGTCGGTCAGCTGCCCGGCTTCGGGCAACGCCGCGGGTGCAGCGCCGTTCATCAACGCGAAACGGGTTGCGTTGAACAGCTTGGTGGCGAAGTTGCGCGACGCACGAGCGTGGTCCTCGCCGATGGACAGGTCGCCGCCGGGGCTCGCGCCGCGGGCAAGGGTGAAGCGAAGCGCGTCGGCACCGAACTTGTCGACCCAGTCGAGGGGATCGATGCCGTTGCCGCGCGACTTACTCATCTTGCGGCCGAACTCGTCGCGGATCAGCCCGTGCAGGAAGACGTTCTCGAAAGGCACCTGCGGTCCGCGGCGCCCCTCGCTCGTGATGGCGGGATCGTCGGCGACGAAGGTGCCGAACATCATCATCCGCGCCACCCAGAAGAACAGGATGTCGTAGCCGGTGACCAGAACCGTTGTGGGGTAGAACTTCTCCAGCTCTTGTGTGTGTTCGGGCCAGCCCATGGTCGAGAACGGCCACAGCGCCGAGGAGAACCACGTGTCCAGGACGTCGGGGTCCTGCTCCCAGCCCGCAGGCGGGGTTTCGTCGGGACCGACGCACATCATGTCGCCGTCGGGGCCGTGCCATATCGGGATCCGATGGCCCCACCAGAGCTGACGTGAGATGCACCAGTCGTGCATGTTGTCGACCCACGCGAACCAGCGCGGCTCAAGACTCGGTGGGTGAATCACGGTCCGGTGCTCACGCACAGCGTCGCCCGCGGCGGCCGCCAGCGATTCGACCTTGACCCACCACTGCAACGACAGCCGCGGTTCGATGGGCTCGCCGCTGCGCTCGGAGTGACCGACGCTGTGCAGGTACGGCCGCTTCTCGGCGACAACGCGCCCTTGTTCCGCCAGCGCTTCGCGGACCTTGACGCGCGCATCGAAGCGGTCCAGGCCGTCGAATTCGGTTCCGGTGTCGGCGATCCGGCCCTTGGTGTCCATCATCGTCGGCATCGGCAACTGATGACGCATGCCGATCTCGAAGTCGTTCGGATCGTGGGCAGGGGTGACTTTGACTGCGCCTGTGCCGAACTCGGGGTCGACGTGCTCGTCGGCGACGATGATCATCTCGCGGTCGACGAACGGGTGCGGCAGGGTTTTGCCGACCAGATCGCGATAGCGCTCGTCGTCGGGGTGCACCGCGATCGCCGTGTCGCCCAGCATCGTCTCGACCCGGGTGGTGGCTACCACGATGTGCGGCTCGTCGTCGCGCAACGAGCCGTAACGGAACGACACCAGCTCGCCTTCGACGTCCTCGTACTTGACCTCCAGGTCCGACACGGCGGTCTCAAGGACCGGCGACCAGTTCACCAGCCGCTCGGCGCGGTAGATCAACCCGGCGTCGAACAGCCTCTTGAAGATGGTGCGCACCGCACGGGACAGGCCGTCGTCCATGGTGAACCGGTCTCGGCTCCAGTCGACGCCGTCGCCGAGCCGCCGCATCTGCACCGCGATGGTGCCACCGGAGTCGCGTTTCCAGTCCCACACCTTGTCGACGAACAGTTCGCGACCGAAGTCTTCCTTGGTCTTGCCGTCGACGGCGAGCTGCTTCTCGACGACGCTCTGGGTGGCGATGCCGGCGTGGTCCATCCCGGGCAGCCACAACACCTCGAAGCCCTGCATGCGCTTGCGCCGCGTCAGCGCGTCCATCAACGTGTGATCGAGGGCATGGCCCATGTGCAGACTGCCGGTCACGTTCGGAGGCGGCAGGACGATCGAGTACGGGGGCTTCTCGCTGGAGGCATCGGCCTGGAAATAGCCGGCGTCGACCCAACCCTCGTAGAGGTCGCTCTCGACCGCGCCGGGATCCCAGGATTTGGGCAGGGCATCAAGGCCGGGGCGGGAGCTGTCGGTCACCCCGCAAGTCTAGAAACACTGGACGGGCTGAGCCCACGCGGGACGCGAGCAGGCGTAAAAGGGCCCAGCACGCCGCGACATCGGTGCGGTTTCGTCCGTCCCCAGGCCGCGCCGGGGGTCCTCGTCCAGAGGAAGTTACTTCTTGCCGCCGAGCAGGCCGCCGAGAATCTCTCCGATCGGGTTGCTCTGACCACCGCCGCCACCGCCAAGCACGCTACCCAGGATGCTGCCCAGCGGGTTGTTGCCACCGCCACCGGCTCCACCGGCACCACCCAGAATGCTGCCAAGGATGTCACCGAGGCCCCCGCCGCCGGCCGGCGCCGCCTGAGTCTCGGCCGGCGCCGAGCCCTTGGTCAGTTGCTTGCCGATGTAGGCCAGCACGATCGGCGCCAGGATCGGCAGCAGTTGCTTGATCAAGTTGCCGCCGCCTGCGCCCTGACCCGCCAACGCTGAAGCCACGGCCCCGCTGTCGTTGCCGCCGAAGATCTTCGCGACGAACTGGTCGCCTTGCTTCTCATCGACCTGGTCGACGCTGACGCCGCCGTCGAGCAGACCGCTCGCGCCCTGCTCGGCCACGGCGGACTCGAGGTCGCTGGAGTCGATCTGGTTGGCCTGGACGTTCTCGGCCAGACCGCCGACCAATGCGGGCACCAGGGTGCGAATTGCTTTGTTCACTTCGCCTTCATCGGCGCCGATCTTGGACGCGATGTCCTGTACCGGAATTTGTGCGTAGAGATCGTCGAGACCAGCCATTACCTGCCCACCTTCATTGCTGGGATATGCACTGTGTGACGTTGCCTTAACCAGTCCAAACTAGTTCAACCGATCTTGGCGCACAGGCGTTCAGCGCTTCAGGCCAGTCGCGTTGTCTCCAAAAACACTTCGGCTGCGGGCAATCGGTCCATCAACACATCGCCCATCGCCGCCGCCGGTGTGAGGACACCGCGCAGATCAGAGAGCCGGTCACGGTCGAACGCCAGCCCCAGCGCGGACTCCCCCAGCAAGACCGCCGTGGCCTTGTATCCCGGGTCGCCCTTCTGCGACATGGTCGCCCGGTAGCGGGCGCCGGTTGTTGTGGTGGTGTACGTCTCCACGGTGTAATGGCCGCGTTCGCGCGTGCGTTCACTGGGCCCAGTGCCCGGCTTCGGGACGATGCGCTCGACGAGCTTGCCCGGCAGCCGGTTGAAGTAGCGGCTCCCCATGGCCATCGTCACCTTGTTCACCCCTGCGCTCACCGCGGCCGTCAGTGGCGCGGCAACGGAGCGGCCCATACTCATCTGCTCGGCATACTCGAACCGCCGACCGTAGGCGTAATCCAATAATGCATTGCTGCGGCGCACAATTCGCGTGTTCGCGGCGGCCATCACGAAGGGCCCGACCCAGTAGCCCTCGAGCTCACGGGCAATATCACCGCCACGACGCCAGCGCAGGTCCGGCTGGCCGCCGAGTTCCGGTTCGGCGGCACGATCGGGCGTCAAGGTGTAGGGATCGTTCATCACACGCCTGGCCTCGTGGTCGGTCGAGGCCGCACGCATCAACTCCAGCATCGATGCGACCGTTCCGCCTGACACTCCTCCTGCGAAAGTTCGCACCACCAGGTTGGTGTCGGTGAGCTGACCCGTGTTGTCCTGTCCCGCGCTACGGTGCAGTGCAAATACGGTGAGATCCGAAGGGATGGAGTCGAATCCGCATGAGTGGACGATACGAGCACCGGTGTCGATCGCCTGCTTGTGATACAGGTCGATGCATTCGCGGATGAAGAGGCCTTCACCGGTCAAGTCGGCGTAGTCGGTTCCCGCGGCAGCGCACGCGGCCACCAACGGCAGCCCGTACTTCAGGTAAGGCCCGACGGTTGTCACGACGACCTGCGTCCGGGCTGCCATGGCGTTTAGCGAGGACGGCTGTGAAGCGTCGGCCGCAATCAGCTCCCAGGATTGCGCCGCCTCCCCTAACGACTCCCGTACCGCGAGCAGCTTCTCCGGTGACCGGCCGGCCAACGCGATACGCGCGTCACCGGCCGCTTTCGCCAGATACTCGGCCGTCAGTTTGCCCACGAAGCCGCTTGCTCCGTACAGGACGATGTCGAACTCACGCTCGGTGCTCATGGGCGCGACGCTACCCGAGCGCCTCCGGCAATTCGATGTCCTCACCGAGGACGTGGCGGCTCAGAAACGCGGTCACGACCTGGTACCAGAGCTTCGCGTGCTGCGGGCTCAGGACCCAATGATTTTCCGATGGAAAGTAAAGGAATTGGTGCGGACTGGTGCCGTCGTCGGCCGCAGGCAGTCGCGATTCGGTCAGCAGGCCGAACCAGAGGCGCAGCGCTTCTCCGATCGGCACGCGATAGTCCTTGTCGCCGTGGATGACCAGCATCGGTGTGCCGATCTCACCGACATAATTGTGAGGTGAGTTTGCCGCCGCCATTTCCGGCGTCATCTCCCGCATCCAGTAGTACGACGAATCGGTGGTGACGCCGAACTGGTCGAGCGCCCACAGGCTCGCGTGGGTGACGATGGCGTCGAACCGATCCGTATGTCCGGCAACCCAATTGGCCATGTATCCGCCGAACGATCCACCCATCGCCGCCGTCCGGTCGGCGTCCACCCCGGGGTGCGCGCACGCGGCGTCCGTGGCAGCCATCAGATCGTTGTATGGGGCGCTCCCCCAGGATCCCCAGCCCCGCTGGATGAAGTCCTGTCCGTAGCCGGTGGACAGACCGGGGTCAGGAAGCAACACCGCATACCCGCGGGCGGCCAGCAGCCACGGATTCCATCGCCACGACCAGACGTTCCAGCTGCCGAGTGGGCCGCCGTGAATCCACAACAGCAGCGGGGCGGGAGCGTCGCCGTCCGGCAACACCAGCCACGACCGCACCCGAGTGCCGTCGGTGGCCGTCGCCTCGACATCGGTGAGTGTGCCGGGCAGCAGTGGCCGATCGACGCAGGGCAACTCGGTGACGGCCCCATCTGGATCGATGCGCACCGGATGGGGCGGCGCGGCGTAGGAACTACGCAACGCGTAGAGCACACCGCCGGGCGCGGTGCTGACATCGGAATAGGCGTAGTCGTCAAACGTCACCTGGGTGACAGTGCCGCCATCCGGATCGATGGAGAAGATCGGGCCACGGCCGTCCTGGTCGGCGGTGACGATCAGTGCCGAACCGTCGTGCGACCACGTCACCGACGTCGGCCAGCGATCCCAGTCCAGTGCCACGTCGATCGGCGTCTGACCGAAACGCAACAAGCACAGTGTGATTCGCGGCGCCATCTCAGGTGTCGAGTACGACTCGCGGGCGTAGGCGACCGCTGACCCACCCGGTGCGATCGCCGGGCTCCACAGGTCGGCATCAGCGTCGTCTGCGATCACGGTCCGCTCACCGCTTTCGGTGTCGATACGCACCAGTACGACGTGCCTGGAAGCGCCTGCGGCCGGCTGCTGCCAGCTGGTGACCACGAACCTGCCGTCGTGACTGACATCGAAGTCCGCGTCCCGCAACGCACTTGACGGTGATTCGGTCAAGTCCTGCGGCGCGCTGCCGTCGAGAGCAGTGCCGAACAGGTGAGGCTCGCCGGGTCCGAGGTCCTTGTCCCAGTGCCGAATCGGATAACCCGTGTGCAGGATCGCGTTGACTTTGGTGTCCTTGCGCAGATCCCGTACGCGGCGATCGTCGTCGATGCTGCGGGCCGAGGGCATCATCGGCCCACTCACCACAACGAAGTCGGCGTCGCTTGCGGTGCGCACGGTCTCGACTCCGCCGGGCAATGCGAGTGCCTCGAAAGCCTCGCCGCCTGCCGCGGGTAGACGCCACAGCGCCGCGGGCGCCTTGTCGTCGTCTTCGTTCGGGCGGCTCGCGACGAACAGCACGTCCCCGCCTGCGGTGAACACCGGTGCAGACTCGCCCTTGGCGCCACGGGTCAGTCGCCGCGCCTGCTGTGCGCCCGCGGGGTCGACCTCCCACACGGCGCTGATGAACTCGGTGCGCTTGTCGTTCAGTTCCGCGACGGTGGTCACCACGCGGCTTCCGTCGGGCGACACCGCAAGCCCCGACACACGTTGCAGCGCGAGGTAGGCATCGAGGTCGCCGAAGGGCGTCGGCTCGGTCATGTCCATGTTGGTAGCACATGCCCCGCCGGGCCAATCCCCGGCCGAGCTGCGAGCTACCGCCACGGCGACCAGCACGCTTCTCGTCTTCGACCGGTAGGACCACACGCTACGTTCGACGGATGCCGAAGCGGATCGTGGTGATCGGCGCGGGCATCGCCGGGCTGGCGACCGCCAACGCGCTACAACAGCACGGGCACGACGTCACCGTCCTCGAGGAGCGGACCGACACGTCGTCCGGCGCGGGCATCAGCATCTGGCCCAACGCGCTGGCCGCGCTCGACGAAATCGGCTTGGGCGATGCCGTCCGCGCCGCGGGCGGCCGCATCACCGCGGGGGCGATGCGCTGGCTCGACGGCACCTGGCTGCGTCACCCGTCGCCGCAACGACTGGTCAAGGCGCTGGGTGAACCGCTGGTGGTCATTCACCGCAATGTGCTGACCTCGGTGCTGGCCGGCGCGCTTGCCGAGGAAACCCTGCGATACGGCGTCTCGGCCCGCTCACTGGTGGCCACGGCCGACGGCGTGCAGGTCAGTCTGTCGGACGACACGACGACCGAGGCCGATGCGGTCGTCGGCGCGGACGGCACGCATTCGATGGTGGCGCGTCACCTCAACGGCCCGCTGGGCAACCGTTACGTCGGCTACACGGCATGGCGCGGGGTGGCCGACTGCAGCATCGACGCCGACTTCGCCGGCGAGGTCCTCGGCCCGTCCATCGAATTCGGCCATGTGCCGCTGGGAGGGAACAACACCTATTGGTTCGCCACCGAACGCGCCCCAGAAGGACGCAGTGCACCGCAGGGCGAGCTGAACTATCTCAAGGACAAGTTCGGCACCTGGGCCGAGCCCATTCCCACGGTGCTGGCCGCGACGGACCCCGCGCGCGTGTTGCACAACGACCTCTATGACCGCGATCGAGCGCGGCGGTGGTCCCGCGGGCACATCGTCGCGGTGGGCGACGCGGCTCACCCGATGCGGCCGCATCTGGGCCAGGGCGGCTGCCAGGGGATCGAGGACGCGGCGATCCTGGCGTCCTTCATCGAAAGGACAGACGACCTGGCTACGGCGTTCGGCCGGTTCGCGGCGTTCCGCGGCCCGCGGGTGCGCTCACTGGTGCGCGAGTCGAAGACGATCGGCCGGATCGTGAACCTGCCGCCGTTGCTCAGCGCCGCGGCGACCCGCGCGACCGTCCTTGGGCCCGAAGCACTGGTCACGCGGCATTTGTCGACAATCGCGGCCCGGTCAGCGTTCGCACTCCCTACCGACCGCGACGTCCAGGCGGTGTGAGAGCAGCCCCTCGAGTTCAGCCGCCCAGCAGGGCCGTGCACATCTGGCGAGGGTTGATGAAGCCGAGAAATGCGCTGGCAGGCATCGCCGAGCAACCGCCCGCAGCGGTGGGCACCGCCGGCGTCGACGACGTTCCGGGGTTGGTCCAGACGGCCGGCGATGCGCCACGGGGGCCGCACTTCGGCCAGGCCTTGATGCCCTGGGTGCGCAGGACGTTCTCGGCGACGCGGATCTGCTCGGCGCGTGAGGCGGTCGCCGGGTTGCCCCGGCCGCCGTTCGAGTTCCAGGTGGCCTGCTTGAACTGCAGCCCGCCGTAGTGACCGTTGCCGCTGTTGATGGACCAGTTGCCGCCCGATTCGCATTCGGCGATGGCGTCCCAGTTGACCGAGTCAGCATTCGCGGTGGCGGTGGACATGGCCATCGGCACCAGGGCGAGCGCCCCGGCGATGGCGGCGGTCATCAGGCTCTTGGTGACAAGCTTGGCAATCTTCATTTCTGCGGTCCTTCCCCGACCGTTCGAACTCAAGGCCCGCGTGAAGCGCGTTGCTTGCTTCGATGCGGCTATCCGATGTTTCGGGTGAGGAAGGTCACGTGTTACGGAAGCGTCAAAAGTTTTAGTCGTTACTTAACTGGCGTAAGAGGCCTCTGAGAAAGAAGAGGCGGTGTCCAGGCATTTCGCCCAGACACCGCCTCAATAGATCTCGATAGGTCGTGCTTGTTACTAGCCGCGTCCACCACAGGTCGGCCATGCGCCGATGCCTTGGGTCTGTAGGACGTTCTCCGCGACACGGATCTGCTCTTCACGGCTGGCGTTGTGGGGCGAACCGCTGCCACCGTTGGACCGCCAGGTACCCATGGTGAACTGCAGACCGCCGTAATAGCCGTTACCGGTCGCGATTCCCCAATTGCCGCCCGACTCGCACGCCGCGACCGCATCCCAGTCCACGCTGTCAGCGTTGGCGGTGCCCGCCATCGCCATCGGCGTCACGGCGAGCGCACCGGCGAAAGTCGCCAGACCAATCGTCTTGCGGATGTTCTTCAACTTCGATCCTTTCGACGAGCGCGCGCCACCCTCACCCATGCGCGGACGCACGGGTACATGCCTGGTCACAGGCGGGGGGGTTATGGGCCACACCATCTCGGTCAGGTGCGGCAGTGGGAGGCGAGAGTGCCTCGCCGGGCGATCAGACCCGGCGACCGTCGGCGGCGTAAGCCGACCGGGCCCCACTCACACGCAGGTTCGTGGTTTTTGAATTATTTGCTCCTTGAGAAGCCGTTTAGGACCGTACAAACCGATTCGACGAAAGTCATTTCGGTGACGGACATGTCGCGCTCAGATCACGGACTGATCACGGTCGCCTAAAGCAATCGTCCGCGCAGGTCATCCGCATGTTTGGCGAAGCTGAGGATTTCACAGTCTCGGCGTGTCGTCGTGAGCCATCTCACTGCAATTTTGTGACCCAGCGCACTGTGCGGAGGCCCTCCCGTACATGTGGGTACACGTCGAAACACTCAGTGCAAGTGGGCAAATCGCCGGTAGGCGGCGTTGACGGATTTGTTCGCTGCCGGCGGCAATGACATCTAGCACGGAGCAGATGCTCCTAAAGCTCTGTATCTCTTACGATTTCATCCGCATGATCTCACGCAGCCGCGTCATTGGGCACTCGAGAGGCCAGCCGCAGATGCTCGGTGAAAACGCTGAAAACACTGCTAGCCAACCTATTTCAGTTCAACAGTGCGAATGAAGCGCGGCTGACCGACGCATCTGCCTAGATTGCACAGGCCGAGGAGGGGACTATTGGGGTCGATCCAGGGACGCGATGGCCACGTCAACGCTGCCACAGAACGAAATTCGCGTGTGATCAGTGATCGAATTGGTGTGCATTGCCAGTGGCCACAGCCGAAACGCATTGGCGTGCAGAAGGCTTCACGATCATAAACCCCGGAGGCAGGTCGGGAATAGGAAGCGAGGTTCGCCGGCTCACTGGCCGATATCACCGTGAAATATCGGAGGAATTCGGTGCGCCGAATTCATGACGGCTTTCGCCGAATTGTTGGCGACGAATTTGCTGAGATCTACTTAATTTGCTACGCGATTCGCGTAGCGGCTGCGTCCCTCAGCTCGGCAACGGTGTTGACGTTCGTCAGCGAGGCCTGCTCGGGCATGACGACCCGCTGAGTGTCGACGGTTTCGACCAGGGCCCGCATGCTGCGCTCCCCCGCCTCGACGAGTTCGGCAATACGTTCGTGCAGGCCGGTGCGGTAGATCCCGGCCAGGTAGTGAGAGCGACCGTCCCAGGGCAGCACCACGTCGGCTCCGAGACGGACGGCTGGACCTGTGAGTTCGTCGATCAGGTCGGCAGAGAGCAGGGGCATGTCGACGGCGCAGACGAAGGCGAGTTCGAGACCGGCCTGCGCGGCCGCACGCAACCCGCGGCCGGTCGCCAGGAGCGGACCTACTCCGCGGATATCGTCGCGCAGGATCTCGGCCTGCAGGTTCGGCAGCGCCTGCCCCGGTGCGGCGACGACGAAGACCGGTGCGCACCGTGGCCTCACCGCGGATACCGTCCGCTCGACGAGGGTCTCACCTTCGTATACGGCGGTGGCCTTGTCGCGGCCCATCCTGCGGGATGCCCCGCCTGCCAGAATGACCGCTGCGAGCGGCACGGGGGTCGTCACGCCCACGAGATTAGTCGACGGTCCAGGTGTCCTTGCCACGGAGCAGCGATTGCAATGCGGCCGTGTCGTGCGGCTTGGCGTCGCGTGCCGACGCGACCTGCTGACGGGCGGCGTCGTCGTAGGTCGGCTTGCTGACCTGGCGGAAGATGCCCATCACCATGTGATCGAGGTTCTGCTCGGACAGCCGCGACAGCGCGAACGCATACGCCGGGTCCTGAAGCTGTGCATCGTGGACCACGATCTCGTCGGCCGACACATCGGCGGTCTTGGCCACCTCGAGGCCGTACCCCGACTTGACCACGCAGTATTCGCCGTCGGCGCCGAAGGTGATGGGTTCGCCGTGGGTCAGATTGATCAGTCGCTCCTCGGCGCCTTCCTTGCGCAGCGCGTCAAACGAACCGTCGTTGAAGATCGGGCAGTCCTGCATGATCTCGACCAGCGCGGCACCGCGGTGCGCAGCGGCGCCACGGAGCACCTCGCTCAAACCCTTGCGGTCGGAGTCCAGCGCGCGACCGACGAACGTGGCCTCGGCGCCGAGCGCCAATGACACCGGGTTGAACGGGTAGTCCAGCGAGCCCATCGGGGTGGACTTCGTGATCTTGCCTGTCTCCGAGGTCGGCGAGTACTGACCCTTGGTGAGACCGTAGATCCGGTTGTTGAACAGCAGGATCGTCAGGTTGACGTTGCGTCGCAGCGCATGGATCAGGTGGTTGCCGCCGATCGACAGCGCGTCGCCGTCGCCGGTGACCACCCACACCGACAGGTCCTCGCGGGCAAGTGCCAGCCCGGTCGCGATGGTCGGCGCCCTGCCGTGGATGGAGTGGAAACCGTAGGTCTGCAAGTAGTACGGGAAACGACTCGAGCAGCCGATGCCACTGACGAACGCGATGTTCTCGCGGCGCAGCCCGAGCTCGGGCAGGAAGTTGCGGATGGTGTTGAGAATGACGTAGTCGCCGCAACCCGGGCACCAGCGGACCTCCTGGTCGCTGGTGAAGTCCTTGCCCTTCTGCGGTTCGTCGGTGCGCGGCACCCCGCTGATCCCGGAGCTCAGTCCGAGATCCACACCAATCAGGTCAGTCATGCGTTAACTCCCACGCCAGTCTCGACGGTGGCTGCTGCCAACCGCGCAAACTTGGCCTTGTCTGTTTCCTTGTCGCTCAACGTTCCGTCGAGCGCAGAGTCGATGATCCCTTCGACCTCGTCGGCCAGGAATGCCATACCTTCCACCTTGGTCACCGACTGAACGTCGACCAGGTACTTACCGCGCAGCAGCAGCGCCAGCTGACCGAGGTTCATCTCCGGCAACACCACGTTGGGGTAACGCCGCAGCACCTCGCCCAGGTTGGCGGGGAAGGGGCTCAGGTTGCGAATGTGCGCTTGAGCCACCTTGATGCCCTTACGTCGAGCGCGACGACAGGCCTCGCCGATGGGGCCGTAGCTGCTGCCCCAGCCGAGCATCAGTAGTTCCGCGTCGCCGGTCGGGTCGTCGACCTCGAGGTCCGGCACTGCGATGCCGTCGATCTTGGCCTGCCGCAGCCGCACCATCAGGTCGTGGTTTTTCGGCTCATAGGAGATGTTGCCCGAACCGTTGGCTGCCTCGAGGCCACCGATGCGGTGCTCGAGGCCGGGGGTGCCTGGGACCGCGAACTGGCGCGCCAGAGTCTCGGGGTCACGGGCGTACGGCTGGAACGGCTCGCCTGACTTCGCGAAGGTGTGCTCGATCTTCTCGTACGTGCTGACATCCGGAATCCGCCATGGCTCAGAGCCGTTCGCGATTGCGCCGTCGGAAAGGATGATCACGGGAGTGTGGTAATTGATGGCAATACGCGCAGCCTCGATGGCGGCGTCAAAGCAGTCCGACGGTGTACTGGGCGCGATCACCGCGACCGGCGACTCGCCGTTGCGTCCGTACAGCACCTGCAGCAGGTCGGCCTGCTCGGTCTTGGTCGGCAGGCCGGTCGACGGGCCCCCTCGCTGCACATCGATGACGATCAGCGGCAGCTCGGTCATCACGGCCAGGCCGATAGCCTCGGATTTCAGCGAGATACCGGGGCCGGAAGTGCTGGTGATGCCCAGCGCACCGCCGTACGACGCGCCGATCGCGGCGCCGATGCCGGCGATCTCGTCCTCGGCCTGGAAGGTGAGGATGTTGAAGTTCTTGTGCTTGGACAGCTCGTGGAGGATGTCCGAC
The DNA here is from genome assembly GCF_002591975.1 of Mycobacterium neglectum. Lineage (GTDB taxonomy): Bacteria > Actinomycetota > Actinomycetes > Mycobacteriales > Mycobacteriaceae > Mycobacterium > Mycobacterium neglectum. The sequence continues at coordinate 28,939 of NZ_NVQE01000025.1, forward strand.
GCCGGGGTGATCGGATAGGTGCCGAGCACGATCTGCAGGTCGCCGAGCTGACCGGCAGTCACCAATCCGTATGCCAGTGCCGTGTTGCCCGAAATCTGGCGGTATTCGCCGTCCTTCAGCTTGGCCGGAGCGATCTCGTATGTGCTGGCGAACGCCTCGGTGGTTTCGCCGTAGTTCCAACCGGCCTTGAGGGCCAGCACGTTCGCGTCCGCGACATCGGGTTTGCGGGCGAACTTCTCGCGGATGAACGCCTCGCTGTGCTCGAGCTCGCGGCCGTACATCCACGACAGCAGGCCGAGGGCGAACATGTTCTTGGCGCGCTGACCGTCCTTCTTCGTCGCGCCAATCGCCTCGACCGCGCCGAGGGTGAGCGTGGTCATCGGAACGGCCTGCACGACGTAGTCGGACAGGTCGTCGTTCTCCAGCGGGTTGGCTTCGTAGCCGACTTTTGCCAGGTTCCGTTTGGTGAACTCGTCGGAGTTGGCGATGATCAGTCCGCCGCGAGGCAGGTCGGACACGTTGGCCATCAGCGCAGCGGGGTTCATCGCGACCAGGACGTCGGGGCGGTCACCCGCGGTCAGAATGTCGTAGTCGGCGATCTGAATCTGGAACGACGACACACCGGGCAGCGTGCCCTGTGGCGCGCGGATCTCGGCGGGGTAATTCGGTTGCGTCGCAAGGTCATTGCCGAACAGGGCGGCCTCGGTGGTGAAGCGGTCACCAGTGAGCTGCATACCGTCGCCCGAGTCGCCGGCGAAGCGGATGACAACCTTCTCGAGCTTCTGCCGCGCCGGCGCGGAGCCTGCGGAGCCGCCCACCTTGTCGCCCGGGTTGGCCCCGTTGCCGTTGGCCACCACTACCGCCGCCTTCCGTCCGAATTCAAACTATCCCGGCGAACGTCCTCCGAGTCGCAGTCGAGGCGACGCGCCATGGGCTGGACGTCCACAGAAATTTGATGTCACTGGCAGTACCGATTATTGCACTTCTCTTAGGCAGCCCTTCACGCGACTCGCGGGGTACGTCGCGGTGACCACTTGTCGAACCTGCTGCTCAGCGCTTGTGCCGACGCTCGCCGTGAGACAAAATTGTGTTTTACGTCACGTGGCACTGGGTGTCATTAATAAGGAAAATAGCTACCGGCCAGTAGCCCACCGCTAGCACTCGCCTGACGTCACGGCGGCAGGTTGTACGGAGTGATGACCTGGATCGGCACCGGCCGGGCCGGCTCGTCCGGCAACGCACCCTGCTGCTGAAGAATCAACCGCATCGCCAGGCGCGCGTCGGCTCGTAGGTCGTTGTGCAGGACGACCGAGATACGGCCGTCACGCAGCAGCTTTCTGTTGTCCACGTCCAGATCGTGGGCCACGAAGACCCTGCACGCCCGACCGAGCCGCTCGAACGCCGCGATCGTGGCGGTGTTGCCTCCCCCGACCGAATAAACGGCCCCGACGTCAGGATGCCGTTCGAGCGCCTCGAGCACCAGCCGCTCGTTGGTCGCATCGATGCCGTCGCTGTCGGTGACTTCCACGATCGTTCGGCCGGTGCCGCGCATCGCCGAACGGAATCCGACTTCACGCTCGCCCTCGCCGCGGAACACTGCGCGGCTGAGGGTGATGAGGACGTCGGACCGCGCCGACCCCAGCCACTCCCGCATCAGATACGCGGCGGTCACGCCCGCCCCGTGGTTGTCGATGCCGACATAGGCGCAGCGCGCGCTCGCGGGGATGTCGGTCGTATATGTCACCACCGGAACCCCACCTTCGACCAGACGATCGACGGCCTCGGCAACCTCGGGTTCGTCCTGCGCTTTGAGCACTACACCGTGACTGCCGCGAATGCGGCTCAACGCCTCCACCATCTGTTCACTCGAACCCGTCTCCCACAGGTGGAACCGGGCCCGCAGCATGGCCGGTGCGAAGGCTGGTAGTTCTGCTTCGACGGCGGCCCGGAACGCGTCAGAGAATCGCTCCGGCGTCTGCATCACGATGTCGATGAGATAGCGGCGGCCGTTGAGGCGCAGCTGGGCCCGCTGTTTGTCGAGATCCGCGATGGCCTGCTCGACCTCGGCCCTGGTGTTCGCGCGCACGCCGGGACGTTCATTCAGGACGCGGTCGACCGTTGCCTCGCTCAGCCCGGATTGTTGGGCGATCTCGCGAACCTTGTACCGGTGCGGCATCGATATTCCTGAGGTGTTTTTGATGGGTTTATGGCGTTGATTGCGGCGCTTATCACAGCAAGACTAGCTGTCATGGCCGCATCGCTGGGGACGACAGCCCCGCCGTGGATCGACGAGTCGGAATGTCGGCTCGACGACTTCCGCTCGCAGGTGCTTCGCGACACCGATCGTGCCGACTATCCGAACGCCCGCGACGTGCGAAGCAACGTGCTCGTCTATTCGGCGGCTCAGGTTTCCAGGGTTGCAGGCACCGACCGGCAGGGGCTGCAGTCCGAGCTGATTCGTGCGCTCGCCGATGGCCCCGGCGTGGTGGTGTTCGAGGGTGCCTTCTCCCCCGAGGTCGTCGACCGGGCCAACGAGGGCTTCTTCTCGATCATCGCCGCCCAACGCGACGCGGGCACGGCGGCGGGCGATCACTTCGGTAAGCCCGGCGCCAACGACCGGATCTGGAACGCCGCGCAGAAACTCGCGCTACACGCACCGAACGCGTTCGCCGAGTACTACGCCAACGACACCCTCGCCGTCGTGTGCCAGGCCTGGCTGGGTCCGCGCTACCAAGTCACGTCGCAGGTCAATGTCGTCAACCCCGGCGGCACACAGCAGATTCCGCATCGTGACTATCACCTGGGTTTCGTCCCCGACGAGCAGCTGGCTCAATATCCGGCGCATCTGCACCGCACCTCGCCGGTGCTCACGCTCCAAGGCGCTGTCGCCCACTGCGACATGCCGGTGGAAAGCGGCCCCACGATGCTGCTGCCCGGTTCGCAGCGGTTCGCAGGCGGCTACGTGGCCTTCAATCGGCCCGAGTTCGTGGACTTCTTCGCCGAGCACCACGTGCAGCTCCCGCTGAACAAGGGCGATGCGGTGTTCTTCAATCCGGCGCTGTATCACGGTGCGGGGTCCAACATCTCGGGCGACATCCGCCGGATCGCCAACCTGCTGCAGATCTCGTCACCGTTCGGGCGGGCGATGGAGGCGCTGGACCGCACGGCGATGGTCCGTGCGATCTATCCCTCGCTGCTGGCGATGAAGGCGGCCGGCCGCCCGCCGCGCGACCTCCACAACGCGGTGGTCGCCACTGCGGAGGGCTACGCCTTCCCAACCAACCTCGACAGCGATCAACCCATCGGCAGCCTCGCCCCACCCAGTCAAGTCGACTCGGTACTTGCGGCGCTCGCCGAAGACCTCAGCGCGGACGAACTCGACGTCGTTCTGCACGCCCAACAAGAACGGAGAATGCCATGACCACCCTCGGCGTAATCGGGCTGGGCCGGATCGGTGCCTTCCACACCGACACCCTTTCGGGATTGAACAGCATCGACGGGCTTGTCGTCACCGACGAGCGGCCCGAGGTCGTCGCGGCTGTCGCGGCCAAACACGGTGCGAAGCCGGTTGATTCGGTCGAAGCGCTGTTGGCCTCCGGTGTGGACGGGATCGTCGTCGCAGCCGCGACTCCTGCGCATGCGGAGCTGACGCTGGCCGCGGTCGAGCGAGGTCTGCCGACATTCTGCGAAAAGCCGATCGCCTCCACGGCGGTGCAGAGCGCTCAGGTGGCCGAGGTGATCGCGCGTTCGGGAGTGCCGGTTCAGGTGGGTTACCAGCGACGGTTCGACGCCGCATTCGCCGCCGCCAAACGCGCGGTTGACGACGGCTCGCTGGGCGCCCTGCACACCGTGCGCAGCACGACGATGGACCCGGCTCCCCCGCCGATGGACTACATCAAGGGCTCCGGTGGCATCTTCCGCGATTGTGCGGTGCACGATTTCGACGTGCTGCGCTGGATCACCGGGCAGCAGGCCGTCGAGGTGTATGCCACCGGCAGCGTTCAGGGCGATCCGAAGTTCGCCGAATTCGGCGATGTCGACACCGCCGCCGTCGTGGTCACCTTCGAGGGCGGCACGCTCGGCGTGGTGTCGGCGGCGCGGTACAACGCCCGCGGATACGACTGCCGCCTCGAGGTACACGGTTTCGGTGACACGGTGGTCGCAGGCTGGGATCAGGGAGTTCCCGTGCGGAACGTCGACCCCGACAACAGCTTTCCCGAGGGACCGGCGCACCACTTCTTCATGGACCGGTTCACCGAGGCGTTCCGCGCAGAGCTTGCCGCGTTCGTCGAAGTCGTCAAAGGAAACGCCGCCCCGGCATGCACGGTCGCCGACGCGGTCGAGGTCGCTTGGTTGGCGGACGCCGCAACGGAGTCGTTGCAGCGCGGCGTGCCGGTGAGCATCAAGGAAGTGAGGTCACAGTGAACACCCTGAAGATCGCAGGCGCACCAATCTCCTGGGGAGTGTGCGAGGTACCCGGCTGGGGGCATCAACTCGACGCCGATCGAGTGCTCGCAGAGATGGCCGAAGTCGGTTTGGCCGCCACCGAATTGGGTCCCGACGGCTTTCTGCCGTCCGACCCCGATGAGTTGACCGCGAAGCTCGGATCGAACGGTCTGCGATGTGTCGGGGTCTTCGTGCCCGTCGTACTCCATGACGCCGGACACGACCCGTTGGGCGACATCGCGGGTCCGCTCGACGCGCTGATCGCTTCTGAGGCCGATGTTCTCGTGCTCGCGGCCGCGACGGGCGCGGACGGATATGACTCGCGGCCGACGCTCGACGATGGCCAATGGGCCACGCTGCTTGGCAATCTCGACCGGCTCGCCGACGCCGCGAACGACCGCGGTGTGCTCGCCGTATTGCACCCGCACGTCGGGACCATGGTCGAGACCCGCAGCGATGTAGACAGGGTGCTGCAAGGCTCGGCCGTCAAGCTGTGCTTGGACACCGGCCACCTGCTGATCGGCGGGACGGATCCGCTCTCGCTGACCTTGCAGGTGCCGGACCGGATCGCGCACGCGCACCTCAAGGATGTCGACGTCGCGCTTGCCGCTCGGGTGCAGTCCGGAGAACTCACCTACACCGAGGCGGTGCGCAAGGGCATGTACACGCCGCTGGGGCAGGGCGACGTCGACATCGCCGGCATCGTGACGACGTTGCGCACCAACGGGTTCGACGGTTGGTTCGTCATGGAGCAGGACACGATCCTCGACAGTGAGCCCGCCGACGAAGGACCGGTGCGCGACGTGCGGACCAGCGTCGCGTTCATGCATGACGTGAGCGGGCGCGTGCCGGCATGAGTGTGTTGGCATGAGCTTGCGCATCGGCGTGCTCGGGGCGTCTCGGATCGCCGAGTCGGCCATCGTCGCGCCGGCGCACGAGCTCGGCCACCGGCTGGTCGCCGTGGCAGCCCGCGATCCGCAACGGGCACGGGCGTTCGCCGACAAATACGGCGTGGAACGCGTGATGGCCTCGTACGACGACGTGATCAACGACCCGGACGTCGACGTCGTCTACAACCCGCTGGCGAACGCGCTACACGCGCCGTGGAACCTCGCCGCGGTAGCGGCGGGTAAACCGGTGCTCACCGAAAAACCGTTCGCCCGCAACCGTGCTGAGGCACAGCGCGTCGCAGCGGCCGCCGAAGAGGCCGGTGTCCCTGTCGTGGAAGGCTTTCACTACCTGTTCCATCCGGTGACACGCCGCGCCCTGGAGCTGGCCCATGACGGCACGTTGGGTGAGATCACGCACGTCGAGGTACGCATGGCCATGCCCGAACCGGAGGCCGCTGATCCGAGGTGGTCGCTCGAATTGGCCGGCGGCGCATTGATGGACCTCGGCTGCTACGGGTTACACGTCATGAGACGGCTGGGGCATCCGTCGATCGTGCGGGCGCACGCCAAGGAGCACAGCCCGGGCATCGACGCATGGTGTGATGTCGAGCTTGGCTTCCCGGGCGGCGCGACCGGATTGAGCACCAACTCGATGGTGGCCGACGACCGCCACTTCACCACTCAGATCGTCGGCACCAAGGGAGATGTCAAGGTGCACAACTTCATCAAGCCTCAAGATGACGACCGAGTCAGCATCCGCACACCCGCGGGCACCACAGTCGAGCACCTCGGCACCCGCACCACGTACAGCTATCAGCTGGAGGCGTTCGCCGACCATGTCCTGCGCGGCGCGCCGCTGCCGCTGAATCTCGCCGACTCGGTGGAGAACATGGCCTACGTCGACGCCGGCTACCGGGCGGCCGGGATGGACCCCCGCTAACCGGCGGGGATACTCGCCAACCGCACGTACGCGGAGGCGGCCTCGGCGCGATTTGTCGCGTGGAGTTTCCTCAGCACCCGTTTGACGTGGGACTTCACTGTGCCTGCCGAAATCACCAGCTCGTCGGCGATCTGCTGATTGGTACGGCCGGCGGCCATCAGGCGAAGAACCTCGATCTCGCGGCGGGTCAGAATCGCCATGACGCGGGTCTGCACCTCGGCCAGCGACTGTGCCGCCGGACTGCGCTCGACCGGTTCGATCTTGGCGAGGTCCAGATCTGCGTCCTGTAGGGCGCGGGCGGCCTCGTCTGCAGAGGCCAACGCGCGGCGGACTTCTGCACGCTGGCGGCGCATGCGCTCGAGGAGAACAGTGCGTTCGTAGGCGTAGCCGAAGCCCTCCGCGAATGCCCACACGGTGTCGCGATCGATCTCGTCGACGATGCGGCCCGAGTAGAGCCGATCGGCGTGCAGAAATCCGATCACCTTGCCCGTCGGCATCACCGGCGCCGCCACATAGGCGTGGGTAAGCGAGAAATCGATGATCGGGCGGTTCACGCGCGGATCGTTGAGGGCATCGCGCACGATCGCCGGCGCGCGGCGGCGGATCATCTGGGTCTCGAGCAACATGTGGTTCAGGGGCGGCGCCACTGATTGCGCAAAGGCGACCATCTTCTCCGCACCCTCGGTGTCTTCGCCGAAATAGGCGGCCTCCATGACCATCCGGCCTTCATGGACGCGGAAGAGCACGGCGCGATCGAACCCACACGACTCGACCAGTTCGCGCGGCGCGCGGTCGACGATCGTGGCGACGTCGTCGACAACGCGCAGCTTGCTCAGGGCTTCCTGCACAGCCAGCAGCGCGAAAGTGCGCCGCCTCGCTCCGTCCTCGATCAGCTCGCGTTCCAGCGATGACAGGTCGAGCAGGGAATCAAGTGCGGTGAGCGCGTTCTCGTCACCGAGTCCTTCCAACGCGTTGCGCACCACGGTCGCCTTGGCGTCGACAGCCTCGGCCACCACCGCCATCGGGTCCTCCGAGGGGTCGATCTCGCAGCTCTGGAAGGCCTCCCGATAACGGCGCGCCGCCTCGGTGTCCTTGGCCGGGCGAGACGCCCAGCCGGGGTGGTTACCGTCGGTCAGAGTGCCGATCGCGGGCGCATCGGCCTGTTCGCTCACAACGCTCACCACCAAGACTGTCCTCCGAAAGGTCCGCAGGTGCGGCCGGAACCGCCAATTCACCTCATAAGGGGGTACGAGTCCTCCCCAACGGGGGATCGATTTGCCCGGGTCGCTGGCAGAGGCTATTTCCCATGTCATCAACGACCGTCTCGGCCCTCGATCTTCTGACCACGCCCCAGGGCATCGCCGATCCGTATCCGCTGTACAACAAGCTCCGGGCGCTCTCGCCCGTCCCGGGCTACCGTGACTGGCCGCCGGGGACCATTCCCGGTGCCGATGAACCGGTCACTGCGTGGGCGCTGTTCCGCTATGACCAGATCTTCGAGGCGGCACGTGACAGCACGACGTTCTCGTCACGGGATCCGCTCCAGGAGGCCTCGTCGGCGCCGAGCCTCATGCTGGTCAACACCGACCCGCCCAAACACGAAGTCGAACGAAAATTGGTCAGCCAGGCGTTCTCGCCGCGCCGGGTCAAGCGTCTCGAAGGCTGGCTGGACGAACTGGTGCCGCGCCTGCTCGACGACCTCGGCAGCGGCGACGTCGAGGTGATGGAATTCGCCGCCGAGATTCCGACCCGCGCGATGGTGCGCCTGTTGGGATTGCCCGACGGAGATCACGTCCGATTCAAGAAGTGGGCCAACGCCTTCATGCTCTCGTCATCGCTGACGCCCGAGGAGCGCATCGCGAGCAATGAGGAGATGGTGATGACCTTCGCCACCCGGCTAGCCGAACACACGGCCCGGCTGGCGGAGCGCACACCCACCGACGATGTCGAGGACGCCGAGGACCTCATCTCGGCGCTGCTACGCGCCGCCGTCGATGGGCAACGGCTCACCCCCGAAGAGATCGTCCGATTCTGTGTGACGCTGGTGGTCGCGGGCAGCGAAACGACCACGTTCCTGATCGGCAATCTGCTGCAGGCGATGGCCCGCGAACCCGAGGTCACTGAGCGGATGCGCGCCGACCGCACACTGGTGAACGTCTTTGTCGAAGAGTCGATGCGGGTCGACGGACCGCCACAGCGTCTGTTCCGCATCGCCACCCGTGATGTCGAGGTCGGCGGCAAGTTGATCCGCAAAGGTGACTGGGTCGCACTGTTTTTCGGTTCGGCCAATCGAGATCCGGAAGTGTTCGAAGACCCCGGCAAGTTGGACGTCGACCGGCCCAACATCCGCCAGCAGCTCTCGATGGGACACGGCCTGCACTTCTGCCTCGGCGCGTCGCTGGCCCGCCTGGAGGTCGTGGCGGTGATCAACGCGGTGCTCGATCGGTATCAGACGATCGCACTCACCGACGATCCGGGAACCAAGCAGACCGCCAGCCTGCTGACCCACGCCTATGTCCGTCTCCCCCTTCATCTGTCATGACTCCCGAAGAGGCCGCCAATATCGCGGCGACGAAGGCCATCTACGCTGCGGTGCCTGCGGGTGATCTCCAAACCGCACTGGATCTGCTTGATCCGGAAGTGCGCATCACCTACTACGGGACCGAAGGCATTCCCTACGCGGGCGACTACCGCGGCTTCGACGAGGCCGTGACGTTCTTCACCAGAGTTGGGGAATCGATCGCCATCACCGAGATGGAGGCGTGGAAGTTCATCGCCCAGGGCGACGAGCTGGCGTCGTGGGGCCGCCAACGATTCCGCCGCCTCGACACGGGTTACGAATGGGAATCGGAGTTCGCGCACATCATCACAATGCGCGGCGGCCGCTGGTTGTACTTCCGTGACTTCATGAACTCGGCGCTGACGCTGCAGGCGTTCACCCGATGAGAGTCGCAGGCGACCGTGAGATTTGTATGGGCGCGGGGGTCTGCGTGATGACGGCGGACGGCACGTTCGATCAGGACGACGACGGCATCGTTGTGCTTGCTTCCGAACGCGTGACCGCCGGCGAGGAGAAGGTCGTGCGCAATGCGGTGAGGATGTGCCCGTCAGGCGCGCTTCGCATCGTGGCCGATGACGGTTAGCCCCACCACCACCACCGTGCGGCCGCCATCATGGACGCGTGACGACCACCCAGATCGTGGGCACCAGCGGTGGACCCGTTGAGGTCCACTACTCGGCCGGGGAGAAGCCGCCGGTGCTGCTGTTCGGCGGCGGACACACGACCGCGGCAACACCGATCGGCGAACACCTCTACACGCAGCTCGGACACGGGGTGTTGCGCTTCTCGCGGCCCGGGTACGGCGGCACCGACGTCGGACCCCTGACCGCCGCTGAGTTCACGACACTGGTCGTCGAAACATGCCGGCTGTTGGGAGTTCAGCGTTCAGCCGCTGTCGTCGGAGTGTCGTTCGGCGGATTGCAGGCGATCCACACCGCCATCTCGACAACTGAGCTGGCCCCAAGGCTGATCCTGCACAGTTGCGCACCTTCGGCGCTGCCCTACCCGGACACCTGGCTCGAACGTGTCGCCGCGCCACTGGTCTTCGGGCCCGCGATCGAGAAGACCACGTGGGCTGCCATCCGCCGGATCGTGGCTCGCGATGTCGGGCTCAAGATGATGATGAAGTCGCTGACGCGGCTGCGCGCTGATCAGTGGTGGCCGCAAATGTCTGAAACCGACCGGATTGCCGCGCGGGCGTTGTTCACTGCGATGGAATCCGGTCACGGATTCCTCAACGACCTCGGCCAGGCCAACGGCCGGTTGAGCGCTTACCGCGCGCACACCCAGAGACAGGTAGCAGTTCCGACTCTCGTCACGGCGTCTCGCAGTGACGGCGGTGTGTCATTTCAGCATGCGGAGAACTTCGTTGACACGATCCCGCACGCCCATCTGCACGAGACGACAACTCCGACACACCTCTACTGGATCGGCGAAGCTCAAGCCGACATCATCGGCGCAATACGAACGTTCCTGGCCTAACAGCAACCTTGCCGATCTCGCGATCCAACTGTCGGCGGCCAGGCCGCTGAACCAAACGAACTCCCAAGTTCCGCCTCGTAGGTAAGGTCCCCCCGTGCACAAGGCCCGGCTCGCCAAGACTGTGCTTCCAGTGATGGCTGCAGCCGTTCTGGGCAATGCCTTCGTCGGCGGCAAATCAATGGAGTGGTTCTCGGCGCTGCGCCGACCGGCGATGCAACTGCCGATGCCCGGCTTCTACATTGTCGGCCTCACCTACTACGCCTTGATGGGCGTAGTACTCCATCGCAGTGTGATTCAAAGTGACCGCCGGTCGTATCGGCTTGCGATGGTGGTGCTCGGCGGCAATGAGTTATGGAATGTTTTGCTCTTCGGCCGGCGGAGCCCGCGCGAAGCTTTCCTGGGAATTATTGCGTTTCTCGTCCCACTGAGTCTGCTTCAAGCATCGGTGTCCGGAGATCGTCCATCGCGTTCTGCGCTCGCACCGTACACGGTTTGGGTGGTCTGCTACGACCTTCCGTGGACGTATCGACTATGGCGCCTCAACGCCTCATAGCGTGCACGCTCGCGCCGGCTCCGTGCACGCGGACGCGACCAAGCAAGACCGATACGTTGTTCTCGCCGACTTGGGGGCGGTCTACCTGAGAGCACCTGACGCCCGCGGAGTATTCGCGGCACGCCCGATCAATCAGTTCCCCGGGGGCAACAGCATCGTCTGCCATGTCTTGTTCTCCGGCGCACCCTTTGCGAGATCCGATTGGGTGTACCGCTTGCCGTCGGGTCCGATGTAGCTCCCGGTCGCCGGGTCGTATTCGGCCGCGGCTAGCGGCGGCGCGACGGCAGACGCAGGCTCGGGCGGCAAGTGCGGGATGGCCTGCCCCGACAACGTGGCATTGGGGTCCCCCTTCCAGTTGAATCCGTCGTTGAGCGGCACGAAGACTTCGTCGCTCTCGCATAGCTTGACCGTCGGCGCGCGCTTTCCCGGCACGGTTTCGCACGGGATGTTACGAGCTCCGCGCACGTTGAATGGTGACTCTTGCGGGACGCGGCAGTAGAGGTCACCGGCCGGACGCGAAGGATAATCCTCCAACGCGGCAACGCGCTGTTGCTGGGCCGGCAGAAACCCCGTGGTGCACGGTGGCGGCAGGTTGAGGTTCAGGTTGAAGCTCAGATATTGGCCCTTGTAGTCCTGTTTGGTGTTGAGGTTGCCGAGGATCCCGGCCTGCCCGGCGGCGATGGCTTGGGGGAACACCACCAGCAGTTGTTCGATGCTGTCCTGGTAGGTGAGCGCGACTTGCCCCACACTGACGAGGTTGGCCATCAGGATCGGCAAGGTGGGCTGCAGCCGGTCGACCAGTCCGCGCACCTGCGCTGCCGCTGGGCCGCCCTTGACGATGACGCCGGCAACCGCCTCGTCGTGGGTCTGCAATTCGGCGGTCACCGTGGCCAGTTGCGATGCCCATGCCTGAATCGCAGCGGAGGTGTCGGTCTGCGAATCCAACACGGGCTGGACTTGGTCGATCAGCGTGGTCAGCGGGTCGAGATTCTTACGGGCGTCGATGGCCAGGGTGGAGGCGCCCTGGACCACCCGGGACAGCTCTGGGCCGAGACCACCTACCGCGGTGTAGGACTCGTCGATCACAGTTTTGAGGTTGTCGCGCGGTATGGCCTGCAGACCGGTGTTTGCAGCGGCGAGCAGCGCGTTGACGTCCGGCGGCACCGAGGTGTCGGCGAGTGCAATCACGTCACCGTTCTGCAGCGGCGCTGAGGTGCCGTTGCGGGGTAGCAGCAGGACATAGGATTCACCGACCGCGGATTGGCTGTGCACTTCGGCTCGAAGGTCTGAGGGGATGTCGATGCCGGATTTCAGTGACAGCACCGCCTCGACGCCGCTATCGGTCAGCCGCACCGTCTCGACCCGGCCGACTTTGGTACCGCGATAAGTGACGTTGCCGGATTCATATAGCCCACCGGATTTCGGCAGTTCCATCGTCACGGTGTACCGGCCGACGCCGAACAACATGGCGGGCAGTTGGATGAAGTGCAGCACCATCAACGCAACCGTGCCGAGCGCAACGACCGTGAAGATGGCCAGCTGGATTCTTATCCGTCGGTTCAAGCGCATGTTAAGGCCCCTGATCCCATCGGTAGGGAATCGCCAGCGGATTGCCGGGCCCGTTCGGACCACCGGCCATGCAGGGGCTGGGGAACTGGCCGATGGTTCGGCCCCACTGGAGCTCGAGCTCGGTCAGTTCGCACTCGAATCGCGTACCGGTGAAGATGCCCTGGTCGATACGGCTGAGGGTGAGATCGACGATGGCGGTCAGATTGGCGTAGTCACCGCGTTGGAAGTTTTGGAAGGTTTCATTCGGAAACGGGAAAGTCAGCAGCAGGCTGAGAGCCCGGGTCAGGCTGGGACCGGCGTTTGCCAGCGACTCCAACACCGGTCCGACCTGCCTCAGTTCCTTCACCAAGTTCTCCTTGGTCTGATCGACCGTGTCGACGGCCAGTGCACTGAACTTGCCGAGCTCATCAGCCGCTTGCACCAGGTTGTCCCGTTCGGAGTTGAGCACTGCCAGCGCGTCGGGGACGGTGGCCAGCGCACGGTCCAGGACGGGCTGCTGTACGGCGAATTTCCCGACCAGGCTGTTGAGGCTTTCGGTGGCCGCGATGATGTCGTCGGTCTGGTCGTTGAGGTGGCCGGTGAATTCGCTCAGCTGTGCGATCAAGCTTCGTACGTCTTGCTCGCGTCCCCGAAGCGCGGTGGAGAACGCCTCGGTGATGTCCTGTACCTGGCCCAGGCCACCGCCGTTGAGCACCATCGACAACGCCGCCAGCGTCTGCTCGGTGCTCGGGTAGGAACCGCCCTGTTGCAGCGGAATGAGCGAGCCGTCTCGCAGCCTGCCCTGTGGCGGTTCGTTCGTTGGCGGCGCAAGCTCGATGTGCAAGGAACCCAGCAGGCTGGTTGTGCCGATCTTGGCGGTGGCATTGGCGGGCAGGTTGACGTCACCGTTCAAGCGCATGCTCAGCAATGCGTGCCACCCTTGGCGTTCGATTTTGGTGACATGGCCGACGGTTACGTCTGAAACCCGCACCCGCGAGTTCGGCTCAATGTTGTTGACGTCAGGCAGTTGTGCCTGGATCAGGAAAGAGTCCGAGCCGGTGCCCTGCGTGCCGGGCAGGGGTAACGAATTCAGGCCGCGCCAGCCGCAGCCGGGCATCGCAGCCACGATCATGACCAGGATCAGGTTGGTCGCTATCCGCTGAAAGCGTCGCCGTGTCACGGGCCACCTCCTGCAGGCACCATCATCCCGGGCAGGCCGTGGGTGGGGTCGGTGGCCCGCGCCGCTGTGAACGCCGCGTCGGACGCTTCTGCGGGCAAGGGGACGCCGGGCGGCGGATCTGCTGCCGGCGGCACGAAGTCAGGCCGCATCCAGGGCTCGCTGTAGGTGACTTCATTCGGTCGCGTCTGCGCGCCGACGAAGAGGTTCTCGCCCAACGGCGGAAAGTTGAATTGCCGATTCTTCACTATCGGCGCCAAATACTGCGCGCACAGTTTCGCCGATTGGTCAGCACCCCGGCGGGATGCCGACTGAATTGCACCACACAGGAAGGAGACCGGGTTCGCGAAGTTGTTGATGGCCAGCGCGCCCGTCAGTGAACCGTTGGCCGACTCGTAGATGTTGTTGTAGTTCTGCAACGTCGAGGGGGCGATGTGCAACGTCTGCTTGATGTCGTCGAGGCTTTCAACCAGTACGCGGGTGATCGAGGTCATCGTGTCGGACGCGGTGCCGATCGCCTCGGTGTTCTCGGCGGCGAAGTCACCCACGTCGGCCACGACCGCGTTGAGGTCCTCGACCGCGTAGCCGACTTTGTTCGGGTCGTCGGCCAGCAGTGCGGTCACCGCGGCCAGGTTGTGGTTGAGCGCTTCGAGCAGATCGGCGCTGTCGCTCAATGCGGACACCAGCGTCGAGAGGTTTTTGAACGTGGCGAAGATGTCGTTGCTGTGGTCGCCGAGGATCGAAACCGTCTGCGACAGTTTGATGATGGTGTCTCGGATCGTTGGACCTTGCCCACGCAGGTTGTCTGCGGCGGTGTCGATGAGCGCACCCAGTGTGCTCACGCCGCCGGGCTTGGTGGGCTTGAGCAGCTCGGTCAGCCGCTCGAGTTGGTCGCGTAGATCGTCCCACTCAACAGGGACCGCGGTCCGGTCGGCCGGGATCACCGCGCCGTCGGCCATCGTCGGACCGCCGGTGTAGGGCGGTGTGAGCTGGATCGTCCGGCCGGTCACCAGCTGCGGTGCCAGGATCACGGCCTTGGCATCGGCAGGGACCTTGTACTTGCTGTCGAACCAGAACGTGACCTTGGCCCGCTCGGGCTGCGGTTCTATCGCTTCGATCTTGCCGACCGGTACGCCGCGAACGAGCACGTGGTCCCCGGCAAATACCCCGGTGCTGTTCTCGAAGTAGGCGACTACCGTCGTTCGGGCGATCTGCGCGGGAATGCGTACCGCGACGAACAGACCCGCGGCCAAGATCAGCACAAGTGCCGTCGCCAGGACGATTCGGGCGGTTCGGGGCGACCTCACCACGGTCATCATGATCGGGCTCCCGGTTGCTGGACGGGCGGCGCCTCGCCCGGGGCAGGCACGTATACCGGCGATGGAGTCGGCTCGGGGGTGGAGGCCAACCCGGGCGGGGCCGCTGCGGGCGGTCCCGGTGGCGGGCCACCGGCGGGCGGCGCCGGCAGCGGCTGGCGGTAGGGGTAGCAGCCGGGGCCAGGCAACGCAATTCCCTGGGGCCCGCACGCCTGATCGCCGGGTTTGCCGGTGATCGCGTCGGGCAGGTTCAGCCTCGGTTCCCCGCCCTGGCCAGTCCGCGGGTAGGGCACCGGCAACGCCGGGGTCCCCGGCTGTCCGGTCGGCGGGTCGGTCAGCTCTGAGGGCAGCAACGTGGCCGGATCCAATCCCAGATCCGAAAACGCCGCGTCGACGAACGGTTGCACGAACTGACCCGGAAAGAGGTTGACCACATAGGCTTTGAAGAACGGTCCGGAGGAAAGCGATTCGCCAAGCGACATGACGTAGGTGTTGATCAGTTTGATGGCCTGCTGCACGCGTTCCTTGCGGTCGTCGATGATTGTCAGGACTCCGTTGAGCTTTTCCAGCGCCGGCCGCAGCTGCTGACGGTTCTCGGCGATGAACCCGTGTAGCTGCCGCGACACCGCCGAGATGTTTGCCCAAATCTGGTCCAATGCGGCGCTCTGTGTTCGCAGCGCCGCCAGCAGCGCATTGGTGTCTTTCACCAGACTCACGATGTGGTCGGTGCGTTTGGCCAGCACCCCCGTCGCTTGGGCCGCGTTGTCCAGCAGCCTGCGCAGTTGGGCGTCGCGCGTGTTGAGCGTCTGTGCAAACCGCGCCACGCCCGCCACCGCGTCCTGCAGATCCGGCGGGGTGGCCGAAAAGGTCTGGGCCAGGGTGGCCAACGAGTCAGACAGCTGGCCGGTGTTCAGGCCGCTGATCGTGGTGGCGAGGTCACCGAGGGCATCGGGCAACTGGTACGGCGACACCGTGCGATCGAGCGGGATGGCACCGTCGAGCTGCCCATCCCCACGCGGTGTCACGTCAATGATCTTGGCGCCCAGCAGGCTCTTGGTTTTGATCGCAGCCTCGGTGCGGTCGCCCAGCCGGACATCGGCGCCGATCTTGAATGTGACAAGTACACCGGTCTCGTTGAGTTCGATGGCCGAGACGTCGCCAACCACGAAGCCGGAGACTTCTACACCGGCACCCGTGCTCAGCCCGCCGGCGTCGGCGAAATAGGCCGAGTACTCCCTGCCCGAGTTGAGGAAGGGCAGCTTCTGCCACTGCAGTGCGGCCAGCACCATCGCGACGACGGTCACGAGGCCGACGGCGCCGATGAGTAAGGGGCTGCGTTCGGAGAATGATCTCACTTGGGCGCGCACCGCCCCGTGCTCTGACCGGCCACCTTGACATACACCGGCTGGCCTCCCTTGCCATTGAGCTTGAGCACCACATCGCAGAGGTAGAAGCTGAAGTAGTCGCCATACATCCCCTGCCGCACCAGGGCCTGATACCGGTCCGGCAGCGTCTGGAGCAGATTTTCGAGGTATTCGTGGTCAGCCAGGGCGATCCCGGCCACCCGGTCGGTCTCGGCGACCACCTTCTGGAACGGCGCCCTGGCCTGCGCCAGCAGGTCAGCGAGCGAACCGGTGGCGGCATTGGTATAGGCCACCGCGTTCGAGATATCGGTCCTGCGTTCGGCCAGGCTGCCGATCAGCTCGGAGAGCGATGTCACGGCTTTGTCCAGCCGGTCGCTCTGACCGCCCAGCGACCCCAACACCACGTTGAGGTTGTCGATCACCTGCCCGATCAGCAGGTCACGGTCAGCCAAGGTATTTGTCACCACCGCGGCCTGCTGCAGGAACGTCCCGATCGCGGGGCCCTGCCCCTCGAACGCCTCGATCAACTGCTGGGTCAGGTCGTTGACCTGCTCCGGGTTCAGCGCCCGAAACAGCGGCTTGAAGCCACCGATCACCGCATCCAGATCCAGCGCGGGTTGGGTGCGAGTCAGCGGGATGGTCTGACCTGGACGCAATGTCTCGAGTCCGCCGGTGCCTTCCTCCAGCGCCAGGTAGCGATCACCGAACAGGTTGTCATAACGGATCACTGCCCGACTGCCCTGCGTGAGCACGACCGACTCGTCGGCGAAGAACCCGACCCGCACCGTCGCATCGGGGTTGATGGAGATGTTTTCGACCTTGCCGACCTCCACCCCGGCGATCCGCACAATCGTGCCCGTGCGCAGATTCGAGACGTTGCTGAACTCGGCGTAGTAGCTCTTGCCCGCGTCGAAGCGAAACTGCCCGAAGATCGCCAACGTCAGGAACGAGACGAAGAGGCAGACAGCCATGAAGATGCCCAACCGCCAAATGGTGCCCCTGAGATCAGCCATGGCTTTTCTCCTGCGTGTGCGGATGGTCGACGGTCCCGGCGACGACGGTGCGGATGATGGCGATCACGGTGGGCCCTGCCCGTTGTGATCGAGTTGCGCCGGGCCCGGTCCCGGGGCCGCCGGCGGCACTCCCGGCCACAACGGCACCCCGCCCGGCCCGTACAGCGGCGCGCCATACGGCGGCGCCCCGGGGTAGGGCACCGGCCCGATCGCCGGGCCCGGAAGGCATTGGCGAATGCTGGGCGGCTCCGGTACAGCGCGGGTCGCTGGGAAGTAGTTCGCCCAGCAGGGATGTCCGATACCGGGGTTGGGCCGAATGTCCAGGCCGGTCCCCCAGCCGGTGTTGGTGATCAGCTGGCGCACCGGGAAGTTTTTGGTGGCGTCGGGTAGCGATCCGCACCCCGGCGCTCCGCCGGGTCCGCCCTTGGCGGCAATGATCGGCAGATTCTGCGGGTACGCGTAGGGATCGTTACCCAGCAACAAGGCCACATCGAGCTGAAGAGTGCGGCCATCGCCGCCCCACGCCGCATAGCCGCCGTTGTCGAGATACCACGTGGTGCCCTTCAGGAAGCACGTGTACACGGGGCTGTGCTGCAGCAGCAGGTTCGTCGTCGGCTCGAGGGTGTTGACCGCCTCGACGAGATCGTCCTTGCTTGTGGCAAGCAGGTTCGTGCCGGCCTGCGACAAACCGATGACGTTCAGCAGCAACCCATCCAATGCGGCGGCGTGGTCGGTGACGGTAGCGCTGGTGGTGCTGACAGCGTCCAGGATGGCCACGATGTCGTTGGCGGCTGCGTCATAGGTGTCGGCGAATCTCTTGAGCGAGCGCCAGTTGCCTCCGATGGTTTCGGCGCGCGCGTTGAGGGCCAGCAAGACCTCATTGAGATCTGTGGCGGCTTGGCCCATCCGCGGGCCCTGTCCGCGCACGCCGTCGGCCACTGCGGTCAGCACCGCGTTCAGCTTGAGCGGATCAACCAGCTTCAGCAGCTCGACAACGTTTTCGAAGACCGTGTTGATCTCTGTGCTCACATTCGTCGAACGCAGCACGGCGCCGGCGGTCAGCCGCTTGGCGCTCGGATTGGGCGGATACACGAGCTCGACGAATTTGGTGCCGAACGCGGTGGTGGCACTGATCTGCGCTCCCACGTTGGCCGGGATGTAGCGGATCTGGTCCGACTCGATCTCCAGCTTCAGACTGGCCCCGTCCGTACCGCCGCCGATCTGGCTCACCCGGCCGACCTGGACACCACGCAACATGACATCGGCGTTGGTCTCCATCACCAGCCCGGTTCGATCCGACGTCAGCGTCACGGGCACGTACGACGTGAAGCTGCCCCGAAACGACGCCGCGGTCACCGCCAGGAACACGACGATCGCCGTCAACAAGATGAGCGTCCACCAGGCACTGGCGATGCGGTGTGTTCCTGCCCTGCGCTTCATCCCGCTAACCAGCCAGGTGGAAGTCGCCGGACTGGCCATAAATGGCCAGTGTCATGATCACGATCAAGATGGACGCGATGACCATCGAAGCACGTACGGCACGTCCGACGGCCTCACCAACCCCCGCAGGCCCGCCGCGCGCGGTGTAGCCGTAATAGGTACACAACAACATGATCATCAGCGCAACCGCTGCCACCTCGGCCAACGACCACAACACGTCGGTTGGACTGAGGTACGTATAGAAGTAGTGGTCATAGACGCCCGAACCCTGGCCGTAGATGGCGGTGGTGCCGATACGAGCGGCCCAATATGCCGTCATCAGCCCGATGCAGAACAACGGAACCGCGACAATCACCCCGGCCAGCACCCTGGTGGATGCCAGGTAGCTCACGGTGCGGATACCGATGGCCTCGAGCGCATCGATCTCCTCACTGATCCGCATCGCGCCCAGCTGAGCGGTGCTTCCGGCGCCGACGGTGGCCGCCAGCGCCACCATCACCGTCCCCGGCTGGATCTCGCGAGTGTTGAAAAATGCCGACGCGAACCCCGTGAGTGCCTCGACACCTACTGACGCCAGCTGGTTATAGCCCTGTACCGCGACGATGGCGCCGGTGGTCATCGTCAGGAACGCCACGATCACCACCGTTCCGCCGATCACCGCAAGAGCCCCGCTGCCCAACCCCATCTGGGCGATCACCCGCAACAATTCACTGCGGTAGTTGATGACCGCATCGGGAATCCCGGCCAGCGTGGTGGCGTAGAACCGCGTCTGCGAGCCGATCTGATTCCACCCGCTCACCAAGGCATTTCTCGTCCGCCGCAACCGCGGATGAAGCCGACTCGGAACGCTCGCCGTCATGAGTTCACCTCACGACACCATGAACGGGACACCGACGGCGGTGACGATGATGTTGGTCAGGAACAACACGATGAAGGCGAACACCACGGTTTCGTTCACCGCTCTACCCACACCGGCCGGACCCCCACCCACCGAGATGCCCTGGTAACAGGCGATCAAGCCGGCCGTCAACCCGAACAGCGTGGCCTTGATCATCGAAATGATGACGTCGGCGACGTGGGTCAGCGTCGTCAGACCCGCCACCCACGCACCCGCCGAAACGTCCATGAGAAACACCGAGCAGAGAAACGCGCCGACAAGACCCGTCATGATCACCACCGAGCTCAGCGCCAGCGACACCGTGGTGGCAGCGAGTACGCGCGGGACCACGAGCGCCTGGATCGGGTTGATGCCCATCACCCGCAACGCATCGAGTTCCTCACGAATGGTTCGCGCACCCAGATCGGCGCACATCGCCGTGGCACCCGCGCCGGCGACCACCAAAACCGTGACTATGGGTCCGCTCTGCGACACCGTGAAGATGGCAGCGCCAGTGCCGGAAAAGTCCGCGGCGCCGATATCGGCCAGCAAGACATTGAAAAGAAACCCCGATATCACTGCCCACGGGATCGTCATCAACACCGCGGGCAGCGTCGACACCCGCGCCACGAACCAGCACTGAGCCAAATACTCGCGCCACGCGAACGGCGGCTTGAACATCAACGCAAAGGTGTCCAGCGACATGGCGAAGAATCCGCCGACGGCCCGAACCGGCTTGGTCGCCGATTCCGCGAACATCACCATGTCGAAGCCGGCTGCGCCGATGCCGGGAGGCGGCAATCCTGCGAACGTCCGACCGGCCGGCCGGCCACCTCTGAGGTGTCTACCGTCGGCATTCGCGAGAAATCGTCATCGATGGCCGGCATAGGCGGAACGCTATCGACCTCTGCGGCCCGGTTGCTGCTTCCACAAAGAGGTATATGTCTCTCCCGTACGAGGCATGGACCGCTTCGCAACGGCCTTTCCCCAGTTTGCTGGTGAGCCCGCGAGGGCGCCGCGGCGACGAGTGGCAGCACCCGCGCGAACCACACGGGTTCGACGCCGCGGCGACGAGTGGAGCTGCTCATATCGGCCATCCGGACGGGTCGTAGTGGGTCGGGGACACCCGAGAGGGTACGCGGCCGATGATGTTTATGTCCATAGTTAATACGCTCTTTCAGTGATGCCAAATAGATAAATCACGATGACAAGGGCGACTTGTGCTTGGTGATGTATCTTGATAGTACTGTTCTGTACGTCACAGTTGAGGCGGAGGCTGCTGGGCCGCCTCGCGCTTCGATACCCGAGGAGGCATCCCCATGACCGCCACCAAGCAGGCCAGCGAGAAGCTCGTCCGCGACTTTCTGGGTTCATGGGAGGGTCGCGACCTCGACACCATTTGCGGTGCCTTCGCCGACGACGCCGTCTATCACAACGTGCCCGTCAAGCCGATCGAGGGCATCGCCGGAATCCGCGCGATCTTTCAGGCGTTCCTGGACGCGTTCTCCGAAGCCAAGCTCGATATCGTCACGCTGGCGGCCGAACCGGGCCTGGTGCTCGCCGAGCGGGTGGACTACTTCACCATGAACGACGGCACCAAGGTCGTCCTACCCGTCAACGGGGTGTTCGTCGTCAAGAACGGCAAAATCACGCGCTTCTCCGACTATTTCGATCTGGCGGACTTTGAAGGCCAGAGCGGTTTCAAGCTCTAAGACATTCGACAGCACCCCGGCACCGACGTGGCACCCGAACCGTCCCCCGCACCACCGCAGGTCGCCTCCGCCGCGAAGCCGAGGCGTCTGGCAGGATTTGGTGGTTCGAACAAGCGAGAAGGGGGGCGACTCGCGGTGGAGCCCGCGGTCTCGACCGTCAAGCGCAGGCCGAAGGATCGAAAGCAGCAGATCCTGGAGCAGGCCGTCCGGCTGTTCATCGAACGCGGCTTTCATTCCGTCAAGCTCGAGGACATCGCCGAAGCGGCCGGTGTCACCGCCCGCGCGCTGTATCGCCATTACGACAACAAGCAGGCCTTGCTGGCCGCGTCCATCCGGACGGGCCAGGAGCAGTACCAGAGCGCCCGCCTGGTCTCCCAGAGCGACGCCACTTCCACACCTGGGCCACTGAGCGTCGAATTACCCGACCTGATCGCCGCGGCCGTTGCGTCGCGGTCGCTGTCGGTGCTGTGGCAGCGGGAGGCTCGCTACCTCGACGACGCCGAGCGAGCCGAGGTGCGCAGGCGCATCAACGCGATCGTCGCGGGGATGCATGAAGGTGTCCGGCTCGAGACCGGTGGTTTGAGCCCCGCGCACACCGAGCTCCGCGCCTGGGCGGTGGCCAGCACGCTGACGAGCCTCGGCCGCCACAACCTGACGCTGCCGGGAGATGAGCTGACCGAGCTCCTTTCGCGGGCGTGCATGGCGGCGGCACTGACCCCGCCGGTGCGCGACCTGGAGCCGCTCGATACGGCGCCGGACGACGCACGTGCGCTGTTCTCCAGGCACGAGACCTTGCTGGCCACCGGTGCACGCCTGTTCCGTGCTCGGGGGTACCCGGCCGTCAGCACCAGCGAGATCGGGAAGGGCGCGGGAATTGCGGGACCCGGTCTGTACCGTACGTTTTCGTCCAAACAGGCGATCCTCGATGCGCTCATCCGGCGGCTCGATGAGTGGTGGAACCTCGAAAGCATCCGCGCGTTGCGCGGCGATCAGGATGTTGCCGGACGCCTGCGGGCACTCGTCGAGGGCCGCGTTCGCATCAGCCTTGACGACCCCGACCTCGTTTCGGTGTCGATCACCGAGCTCTCACACGCATCGACCGAGGTGAACGACGGCTACACACGTAACCAGGCCGACCGCGAGGCGGTGTGGATCGACCTCGTCCGCAAGCAGATTCCCGAGACCAGCACCCCACAGGCGCGACTGCTCGTCGCGGCCGCGATCAACTTCATCGACGACGCTGTCCGGACCTGGCACCTGAGGCGTTACGCCGGTGTCGAGGATGAGATCACCGCCCTCGCACTGTCAATCGTGACCAGCCGACGTCACCACAGCGCGCAGAGCGTTCCGCCATCGGCCAGCTGAGCCGTCCCGTTCACCATCGCCGCGTCGTCCGACAGCAGGAAGGCCACGACGGCCGCGATCTCCTCGGGGCCGGCCATCCGGCCCTGAAGTCGGTCGATCATCGTGCTCGCACCTCCGTCGCCGAGCGCCTGGTCGAACATCGTCATCGCGGTCTGCTGCATCGATGTGTCGACGAATGCGGGCAGCACCGCATTGGAACGCACGTTGCTCGAGCGCAATTCGGCGGCGGTGACGCGGCTGAGGTGGATGATCCCGGCCTTCGACATGCCGTATGCGGCGGAGCCGGCCGCAGCGATCTGGCCCGCCAGCGATGACATGTTCACGATGGCGCCGCCGCCTCGGTCGACCATCTTGGGCGCGGCATGTTTGGTGCACAGCCACGCGCCACGCAGGTTGATTCTGATGACCCGATCGAAGTCGTCGACGGTGGTGTCGGTGAGCGGGGCGAAATGAACGACGCCCGCATTGGCCACGAGCTTGTCGACGCCACCGAACTCGGCGGCGCAGGCCTCGACCATGCCGACGACCTGTCCCTCATCGCTGACGTCGACCTGGTGACCGATTGCGCCGCCGCCGATCTTCACCGCCGCGGCTTCGGCCGCGCCACCGTCGATGTCGGCGCACAGCACGAGGCAGCCCTCGTCGGCGAGGCGCTGCGCGATCGCAAGGCCGATCCCGGCCCCTGCACCAGTCACAATCGCGGCCTTTCCGGCCAGGTCTGAGTGCGTCATAAGGTCCCTTGCGATTGTTTTTGAGCCATAACGTTTCTCAACCCGCGACCGCCAAGACTGAGCGCCGAGCATCCTGCAAGCCGTGTTCGCGTATCGCCCCGAACATCACGAGGCCGAACCCCGGTGCGTCATCGGACAACCTGACCGAATGAACACCGAGATCGCGCAGGATCCATGCCACGATCTGTGAAACCCGCTCCGCCCCCATGACTTCACGGGCGAGCAGGCCGCACGCCCGCAGGCGCCCCGGAGGACGCAGGTACACGATCATGCCGCTGCCCCTTCGGGTCATCGTCGTCACCGCGCGGTCGAGATCATCGCCGCATCGGCAGGCCGTCGACCCGAAAACATCTCCGGTGACACATTCGACGTGCACGTGCAGCGGCATCGCCTGATCTGATCCTGCAGCGCCGATGATTGCGACCAGATGCTCGCCGCCAGCAGCGGTCGGGTGTACGTCGCGGAAACCGATGGCACGAGATATTCCGGCTCTCATGGGAAGGATCGTCTCGGCCGACCGGACGACCTGCGGTTCGGTGCGGCGGCGATACTGCGCGAGGTCGGCGATCGAGATCATGCTCAGTTGGTGCCGGTCGGCGAACTGGATCGACCCGGCGACATCGGCGATCGCGCCACCCGGCTCGCCCGAGATGATCTCGCACAGCACTCCTGCGGGTCGACGGCCCGCAAGCCGGGCGAGGTCCACCGCGGCCTCGGCGGGTGCCGGCAGCCCCAACACCCCGTCGTCGCCGGCTAGTACCGGCACCACGTGACCCGGCCGCCGGAAGTCGGTGGCCGACGAAGATTCCGCAGCGAGCGCCGCGATGGTGCCGGCGCGATCGGTCGCCGAAATGCCGGTGCCTGCGCTAGAAGAGTCGACTGCCACCCGATGGGAGACGCCCGGTCGCCCGCCGTGACACATCGGCGGTAAGTCGAGCCGGTCGCACTCGCTGCCCGGCAGTGCAACTCGAACGTAGCCCGAGGTATGCCGGACGGTGAAGGCCAGCAATTTGGGCGTCGCGGCCTCGGCGGCGAAGACCAGGTATCCCTGTGCGGCGCCGTCCGTGACGACGACCGGGCGGCCTGCGCCGACCGCCGCAATGGCGCGCCGCACACGAATATCGGCGGTTCTCATCCGCCCGCACCTGACGCGCCTGCCATGGCGAGTCGATGAAACCGGCTGCCGTGGAAGACAAGTGGCGGAGTGCCGGGATCGGCACTCAGCCCGCTGATCTCCAGCAGGGCGATGGTGTGGTCGCCAGCGGGAAGTTCGCTGTGCAGGCGGCAGTCCAGCCACGCCGTCGCACCGTGGACGAACACGGCCCCGCCGGACTGCTCGCTCCAGCGCACCCCCGCGAACCGGTCGCCGACCTTGCGCGACAGGCTCAGGCAGGCATCGCCATGGTCCTCGGCCAGCACACTGACCCCCAGCTTCGCACGACGCCGCAACCTCGGCCACGTGGTCGAGGTGTTCTGCACGCAGATCGACACCAAGGGCGGGGCAACCGAAACCGAGGTGAACGAGCTCGCCGCCATCCCGACCGGCTCACCGTCGATGGTCGCGCAGACGGCGATCACACCGGACGGGAAGCATCCGAAGACCCGGCGTAGTTCCGCGTCATCGGGAGGGCGGGTGCTGATGGGTTCCATGTCGTTGTATCTCAGCGCAGCCCGTGCAGGAAATCGAGTAGCAGCCGGTTGATCTCCTTTGGCTCCTCCTGCTGGATCCAGTGCCCGACATCGTCGATCATGTGGGTGCCGGTGTAGTTCGGCATCACCTCGTCGGCGCGTTCGATGGCTTCGAGGCCCCATGTGGTACCGACGTCGTATTGCCCGCCGATGAACACCGCGGGCGGGGTCAGCGGCGTACCTGCCTGATCGGCCAGGTCATGCCAGTCGTTGTCGATGTTGTGATAGAAGCTCAGCGGTCCGCCAAAGCCCGACCGTTCGAACTCGCCGGTGTAGAAGTCGACGTCCTCCTCGGTGAACCAGTCGGGCAACTTCTCCGGATAGGTGAAGGCGTCCTTGAGCCGTGCGCCTTCGTCCATGCACAACGGACCCGCACGGATCACGTCGAGCGGGTCCATGGCCGCCAGGTCGACCCCGGCCGCCTCGGCTGCCCGGGTGGCGGCGCTCACGCCGTCCCCGGACACCGTGTAGGTGAGCCCCACCAACCAGCCGCGCAGATCCTCTTCGATCTCGGCGATGATGCCGTCCTGCGCCGAGAAGTAATCCTGGTACCAGACCTTGCCCGGCCCGGCGATCTCGAGGTGATAGTCGTTCGGACGCCGCTCCCCGAAGGGACTGCCGGGCAACGCGATCACACCCTGCCCGGCGAAGGGGCAGCTGAGTCCGGCCACGCCTGCGCATCTATCGGGGTGCAGCCAGGCAAATGTCCAGGCGACCGGCGCGCCCCAGTCATGCCCGACCACTATCGCCTGCTGCTCGCCGTAGGCGTCGATGACGCCGAGTATGTCGCCGACCAATTCCTTTATGCGATAGGCCGATTGCACGCGATATTTCGACGAGCTCCCGTAGCCACGCTGGTCGATGGCGACCGCGCGGTAGCCTGCCTCGGCAAGCGCGGGAAGCTGGTGCCGCCAGGAGTACCACGACTCGGGAAACCCGTGGATCAATACCACCAGCGGCCCTTCACCCTCTTCCACGGCGTGGATCCGGGTGCCGCGGCAGTCGAGCATCCGATGAATCTGGCCCATCTCAGTCGCCTCTCTGCTTGCTGTTCAGTGTGTGGGAGTGCCGGCCAAACCGACTGCCATTTCGTCGGTTCGGATCATGTGATCGGCAGCCGGCACGGTGCGGTCGGAGTAGTTGCGCGCGATCAGTGTCTTCTGCCCCGACAATCTCGTGCGAGCCCACTTGCCGAGCACCCGGCCGGCGACCTTCGGCATCATCAGCGCCGCGGGCGGCTTGACCAGATGCACGACCGCGAGGAACTCTCGGTAGGTGTCGAGATCGTCGTGGACCAGTTCCAGTACCCGATCCATGTACCAGGTGAGCGCACCGAAGTAGAACGGGCGCTTGTCGGCCACGTCCTTGATCCAGTCGAAACGCAGGTTCTGCTCGCGGATCACGAACCAGGCGGTATCGGCCATCCGGCTGATCTTGCGGTAGTAGCGCCGCGGTAGCTCTTGGTGTCCCGCACCGTATTTGTCCAGCAGCAGCTGCATCTCGCGTACTTCCTTGAGCGCCAGGCTCATACCGAGCCCTGAAACGGGGTCGGCGCTGGTGTAGGCATCGCCGACCACGAGCAATGCGCGCGGAAGGTTGCGCTTCTTCTCGTACCGGAGCCGAAGCATGTTGGGATAGCGGAAATTGTAGATCGGCGACGCCGGCTCCAGTCCGTCGATGTTCTCACCCACCACTGGCGAGGGCATGCGGTCGGCGAACTGACGGAACTCCTGTACGGTGCGCGGGGGTGAGTAACAGTTGTACGCGATGAGCGACGTGGACAGGATGGTGCGCGAGCTGTCCGTGTAGTACTGCGCGGCGTAGGTGTCCTCATAGGGCCGGTACGCGTAACAGATCACCATCACCTTGTCCTGCCACTGACGCTCCGGTGGCACATGATGCTGCATGGTGGAATAGAAGCAATTGATGATGTCCTGCTCGACTTCGGGGGCACCGATCCCGCTGCGGTCCAGGAACTCCGGGATGCGGGTGTTCTTACCCGAGGCATCCACGACGAACTCGGCGGGTATCACGTTCAATTCGCCGTCGCGGTCCACCGCGACACCGATGACGGTGTTGCTGCCGCGGTCGTAGACGATGTCGCCCACCTCCGACTCATAGCGGAATTCGATGCGTGGTTCGCCGTCCAACCGGCGCCGCACGCACCATTCGAGCAGCGGACGTCCGGCACAGACGATCTGAATATCACTGGTGCCGGGCTTCTTCCAGGTACCGCCCAATCGAATGCGGTATTGATCGGCCATGTCGACCTTGAACGCGCCCTCACGCACCATGTCGTCGACGATGCCGGGAAAGATGCGTTCGAGCTCGATCTGTCCCGCGGTCAGCAGGTGGTGCAGATGCCAGCCCTGTGCCGCGCCGGGCCTGCCCTCCCGGCGCGAGTGACGGCCGTCCTTCTCGAGGACGATCACCTTTTCGAACGAGTCGCTGAGCACCTTGGCCGCGGCGATCCCCGCAATGCTGCCGCCGATGACAACGGCGGTGCCGCGGCCGCGTCGTCGCACGTCCGGCAGATCGAGCTGGGTGTAGTCCAGATACGGTGGGGTTCTCCGGCGCGCCGAACCACTGGGTACGAACTTCTCGTAGTACAGGCCGATGCGGTGGACACCGTTGTTGTCCAGCCAGTTTCGAGTCGATTCGACCATTGCCGCCGGACCGCAGAGGTAAATGTCGGCATCTCCGTCGTCCAGCATCCGCGCATCCAGTAGGTCGGTGACGAGCCCGACCGGACCATCCCAGTCCGCTGCCGGTTGGGACACGATGATCTGCGACGTCAAGCCGGGGATGCGTTGCGTGAGCGCGTCGAGTTCGTCGAGCTTGCACAAGTCATCGGAGGAGGTCACGCCGTACAGCAGGTGGACGGGCTGCCCGATGTCGGCGTCAAGGCTCTGAGCCATCGCCAGGATCGCCGACAGTCCGGTGCCGCCCGCGACCAATATCACGGGTCGCACCACGGGACGCAGGTAGAAGCCGCCCTTGCTGCACCGCAACGCGATACGGTCACCCGGTTGCGCGCGGTCACGCAGGTAGTCCGACATCACCCCGTCGGGCAGCAGCCGGATGATGAACTCCAGCTCGTCGCGGCCGTCGGAGGGATGCGCGTAGGAGTAGTTGCGCCACGCGTCGGTGCCGGGAACCCGTAACTGGGCGAACTGACCGGCCCTGTATACGATCGCGTCGTCCATGCCCGAAACATCCACGCGCAGAATGGCGGTCGTCGTTGACAGCTGATTCACGGTGGTCACCACGCCGTGTCCGGTGACCAGCCGTGCCGCGTTGTCGTCGACCGGGTACTGCAGGTCGATTTGGCAATCCGTTTCCGCGTAGGTCTGGCACGTCAATATCTTTCGCGCCGCCCGCTCCACATCGGAGAGCCCTTCGGTGCGCCCCATCTCGTAGTCGCCGGAGACGCAGGTCGCGACGCAGGTGCCGCAGATCCCGCTTTGACATTCGTTGACGATGGCGACGCCGTGCTCCTCCGCCGCATCCAGGATCGACTGATCCCGCTGCACCGGCATGTCCTTCTGGGTGCCATCCGAATAACGGATGGTGATCTGACAAGTCTCCATGCCAGCTGCCCCTTCCTGAGCTCAGACGATCGCGGTTGCCGGCTTTTTCGCGATGCGCGCGTTGAGCCTGGGCATGACCTCCTCGGCCAATAGCCGCATCGATTCCTTCCACGGACCGGGGTTCTCGCTGTAGTCGAATCCCAGCACCAACAGATGGCCGAATCCGCCGACCTGGTCATAGGTGGCCTCCAGCTTGTCCACCACCGTCTCGACCGATCCGACCACGAACGTGTTCTCCGCCAGGTATTCCGGCGTGACATCGGAATCGGGCACCGAAGGGTCATGCTTGTAGAACTTCGTCATGCCCATGGTCTTGAAGGTCGGCAACACGTACTCACGCATGTTTCGCCCGAGCATGCCGTCGACGGCGTAACGGAACGCCTTCTCGTCGGTTTCTGCCACCACGACTTCGCGCACGAGTCGCCAGTCGCGGCGATCGGGGGTGCGGCCGCTGCGTTCTGCGCCCTCGAGGACCGCGTCCCAGTGCGTGGCAACGTAGTCGGTGTTGAGGTCGAGGCTCATCGGTATATAGCCGCGTTCGCCCGCGAGTTTGAGAGTTTCGGAGCCCGCACTGAACCCGGTGACGCCGATGGGCGGGTGCGGCGCCTGAAAGGGCTTGATGTGACGGCGCATCAAACCGTCGTACATCGGTGCGATCCCGTTGGCGTTCCAGTACTTTCCGCGGTGCTCCCACGGCCCGTCCTCGGTCCAGACGCGCAACATGATCTCGAGCGCTTCGCGGGTCATCTCGCGGTGCTCACCGTTGTGGCCGTCCACATCGAACAGCGCCCAGTCGCCTGGGATACCGCTGGCACCGACGCCGAGCATGAAGCGGCCCTGGGCAAGGTGGTCAAAGTACGCGACGCGGTGCGCCAACTCGACGGGGTGGTGGTAGGGCAGCAGGTGTGCGCCGGGTGCGACCTTGATCGTCTTCGTGCGAAGCAGCGCCTGTGCCAACAACAGGTCGGGCGCGCAGATCGGCTCCCACGGCACGGTGAAGTGCTCGCCCACCCAGGCTTCGACGTAGCCAAGTTGGTCG
This sequence comes from Mycobacterium neglectum, assembly GCF_002591975.1. Lineage (GTDB taxonomy): Bacteria > Actinomycetota > Actinomycetes > Mycobacteriales > Mycobacteriaceae > Mycobacterium > Mycobacterium neglectum. Next base: position 58,671 of record NZ_NVQE01000025.1, read on the forward strand.
GCGAGCTCGATGATGTCGAGGTCCCACTGGGTGGCGTCGTACAGGCTCCGCTCCGGCGGGTGCGCCGGCATGAGGAAAATTCCGATCTCCATCTCAACCCTTCTCAAGTCGTGGCCGTGCTCGATCACATCCGCGTGGACAAGCCTGTCCCGGGGGACCCTGCGATATCACCGCTGCGATGTACAACACAGTACTAGCAAGATACATCATCGAACGCAAGATGCAGTTTTCTTCGTTATTTGCCTGTTCAGGATTTCAGATACAGCGTATTGCTTATGGACATATCGGTCTTCTGCCGCGTAATCTCGCGAACGTCATCACCCCGCGATCAAGCACCGTGCGGCCTAGTTCACTCCTGGAAGGGAGCCATCCGTGCCGGATTTCGACTACATCGGCTACGAGGTCATCGACGAGGGCCGGATCGCCGTCATCACGCTGGATCGCCCGAAGCAGCGCAACGCGCAGAATCGCGGGATGCTCGTCGAGCTGGGTTCGGCGTTCGAACTCGCCGAAACGAACGACCAGGTCCGGGTGGTCCTGCTGCGGGCCGCGGGCACCTCGTTCTCCGCCGGGCACGACCTCGGCTCTTCCGACGATGTGCGCGAACGTTCGCCGGGCCCGGACCAGCATCCCTCGTACCAGTGCAACGGCGGGACATTCGGCGGAGTCGAGTCGCGCAACCGGCAGGAATGGCACTACTTCTTCGAGAACACGAAGCGATGGCGCAACCTCCGCAAGATCACCGTCGCCGAGGTGCACGGCATGGTCCTGTCCGCAGGACTGATGCTGGCGTGGTGCTGCGATCTCATCGTCGCCGGTGAGGACACCATTTTCGCCGATGTCGTCGGCACCCGCCTTGGCATGTGCGGGGTTGAGTACTTCGGCCATCCGTGGGAATTCGGACCACGTAAGGCGAAGGAACTCCTGCTCACCGGTGACTCTCTCGGTGCCGACGAAGCCCACGCCATCGGGATGGTGAGCAAGGTCTTTCCCAACGAAGAGCTGGCCGATCAAACCCTCGAGTTCGTCCGCCGCATCGCCAAACTGCCGACGGTGGCCGCGCTGCTCATCAAGGAGTCGGTGAACCAGACCGTCGATGCGATGGGATTCTCGACAGCACTCGACGCCTGCTTCAAGATTCATCAGCTCAACCACGCGCATTGGGGCGAGGTGACCGGCGGGGAGTTGTCCTACGGGACGGTCGACTACGGCCTCGACGACTGGCGCATCGCACCGGAGATCCTGCCTGCGGAAAAAGGGCGGCCCTGACCCGATGGACATCGACTACCCGCAACAAGCGGAGGACTTCCGGATTCAAATCCGTGCGTTCCTGGCAGAGCACCTTCCCCCAAGCTGGCCAGGAGGCGGAGCGCTGGCGCCCGACGAGCGCGAGGCATTCGCGCACCGGTGGCGCCAGATCCTCGCGGACCGCGGCCTGATCGCCGTGTCCTGGGAGAAGCAGTACGGCGGGGCCGGTCTGTCCGTCGTCGAACAGGTGGTGCTCGCCGAGGAACTCGCCCGCGCGGGAGCGCCAGAGCCTCCCGAAAACGACCGGTTCGGCATCGAACTCATCGGCAACACGCTCATCGCACTCGGTACCGAGGAACAGAAGCGGCATTTTCTGCCGCGAATCCTGTCGGGTGAGGATCGCTGGTGCCAGGGCTTCTCAGAGCCCGAGGCGGGCTCGGATCTGGCGTCGGTACGGACCAGGGCCGTGCTCGACGGTGACGAGTGGGTGGTCAACGGCCAAAAAATCTGGACATCCGCGGGTGCGAGCGCGAACTGGATCTTCGTCTTGACGCGCACGGACCCGGATGCGGCCAAGCACAAGGGACTTTCGCTGCTCCTGGTCCCGATGGACCAATCGGGTGTCGAGGTCCGCCCGATCGTGAACGCGGCGGGACACGCCTCGTTCAGCGAGGTCTTTCTGACCGACGCGCGGACCCCTGCCGTCCACGTTGTCGGCGGGGTCGGCGGCGGATGGCCGACAGCGATGACCCTGCTCGGTTTCGAGCGCGGAGCACAGGTCACCACGGCGGCCATCGACTTCGGCAGGGACCTGAACCGGCTGATTGAGCTCGCCAGGCAGCGCGGACGGCACGAAGACCCGCACATCCGTGACGGATTGGCCTGGTGCTATTCGCGGGTCCAGATCATGCGGTACCAGGGTTACCGCGGTTTGACGCAGCTCCTGGAGGGACGGCGGCCGGGCCCCGATGCCGCGATCAGCAAGGTCATCTGGAGCGAGTACTTCAGGCGCCACACCGAGTTGGCCGTCGAGATCCTCGGGCTCGACGCGCTCGGTCCCGAAGGACCGGGGAACGGTGCAGCGCTGATGGTTCCGGAGGCGGGTACGCCGAATACGGCGGCTTGCTGGATGGATGAGCTGCTCTACGCGCGGGCTGCGACCATTTACGCGGGGAGTTCGCAAATCCAACGCAACGTGATCGGTGAGCAGCTGCTGGGGCTCCCCAAAGAACCGCGAGCACTGGCCGGTATCGGCGGAGGGCATGGAGGGTGTTGACATGGAATTCCGGTACAGCACAGAACAAAACGACCTCCGCGAATCGCTGAGCGGATTTCTCCGCGATGCCGCCCCGCTGTCTGGGCTGCGCGCATCCGCCGGCCACGACGCAGCGCTCTGGCAACGCCTGTGCAGCGAGTTGGAGCTGGCTGGACTACACATTCCGCTCGAGTACGGCGGAGCGGGCGGCACGCTGGTCGAGTCCGCCATCGTGTTCGCCGAACTCGGCCGGGCCCTGACGCCGGTTCCCCTGGCAGCCACCACCTTCGCGATCGAAGCGGTGTTTCGCACCGGCGACGAGGAACAGCGTCGCAGGCTGCTGAAGGGAATGCTTTGCGGAGAACAGATCGGAGCGCTCGCGGTGGCGGGCCCTGACGACACCGACCCGTCGACGGCGCCGGTACGGGCCGACTGGCACGACGGAACCGTACTCACCGGCCGGTGCGGGCCCGTTCTGCACGGTCACGTCGCGGACCTGTTCATCGTGCCCGCGGTCGCCGACGGTGCGGTCACGCTTCACGTGGTGGCGGCCGACGCCCCAGGAGTGACCGTCGTCAGCCAGCCCTCGTTCGACATCACGAGGCCGATCGCCAGGCTCGAGTTGACGCAGGCGCCCGCCGAAGCTTTGTCCGCAGGTGCACCTGACGATGTCGAACGGCTCATCGACGTCGCACGGGTGCTGCTGGCCGCCGAGATGCTCGGCGGGGCCGAAGCGTGTCTGGCCATGTCGGCGGAATACGCCTGCACCCGAAAGCAATTCGACCGGCCGATCGGCTCGTTTCAGGCGGTCAAGCACGCGTGCGCGGAGATGCTGATCGAGATCGATGCGACCCGCGCGGCGGTGATGTATGCGGCGATGAGCGCGGCGAACGACGACGAGCTACGGATCGCCGGTCCGCTGGCGAAGGCGCAGGCCGCCGACACCTACACCCTGTGCGCAGGTTCGGCGATCCAGGTACACGGCGGTATCGCCTTCACCTGGGAACACGACCTACACCTGTATTTCCGGCGGGCCAAGACAACCCAGGCGCTCTTCGGCGGAAGCACGCACCACCGTCGACTGCTCGCCGATCGCATCGGCCTGTAGATCCCCCAACCGACAGTATCTTTCAACTGACAGGAGCCAATGATGACAACGCCGACCGCAACTGTCTCCCCCACTGCGGGCATCACGCTCAGCGACGTGCTGCGCAGGCATGCCCGGATCAGGCCCGAAAGGGTCGCCTTCGTCGATCCGCAACGGCGATGCACCTTCTCGGAGATGGACGAGCGGGTGACCCGGCTCGCCAACGCGCTGTCCGCCCGCGGGGTCGGCCGCGGTGATCGGGTGGCGGTCCTCGGGTACAACAGCATCGAGCTCGTCGAGTCCTGGTTCGCCGCATTGCGTCTCGGCGCCGTCGCGGTCCCCGTCAACTTCAGGATGGTCGCCGACGAGATCGCCTACGTGCTCGCAGACAGCGCCGCGGTGGCCGTGGTGGTGGACATTGCCCTCGCACCGGCAGTCGAGCAGGCGCGCACCAAGGCGCCATCGGTGGACACCGTTATCACGATCGGCGGTGACCTGGATGACATCCTCGCCGCCTCAGACAGTGACACCGTCAATGGCACCGTCGACGTCGACACCGCCGACGAGGCACCCGCGTTCATCATGTACACGTCCGGGACAACGGGATTCCCGAAGGGCGCGGTGCTCACCCACCGCAACCTGTACCTGCACGCCTTCAGTTCGATCGCCACCCTCGGATACCGCGACGACGACGACTGCTGGATGGCTGTGGCACCGCTCTTTCACACCGCAGGCGTATCCGGGATGCTGCCGATGTTCCTCAACGGCGGCACCGCCGTCATTCCGCCGTCGGGCGGGTTCGACCCCGCCGCCATCGTCGACATGATCGTCGACGAGCACGTCACCTCATGCTGGATGACGCCGGCCCAGTGGCAGATCGTCTGCGCTATGCCGGATCTCGGATCCCGGGACCTGTCCAGGCTGTGCCGAGTCTGGTGGGGCGCCGCACCCGCGTCGACAACGCTGCTGCGATCGATGATCGCAGCCTTCCCACACGCCGAGATCATCGCTGCGTTCGGTCAGACCGAATGCAGTCCCATCACGTGTCTGCTCCGCGGGGAGGACGCGATCCGCAAGATCGGCTCGGTGGGTACGCCGATGCTCAACGTCGAGACCCGCATCGTGGACGACGAAATGAACGACGTCGCCCAGGGCGAGGTCGGCGAGATCGTCTATCTGGGCCCACTGGTGATGAAGGAGTACTGGGAGAAGGAGGCCGAGACGGCGGAAGCCTTCCGCGGCGGATGGTTTCATTCAGGTGACCTGGTCCGGCAGGACGAGGACGGCTACATCTATGTGGTCGATCGCAAGAAGGACGTGATCATCTCCGGTGGGGAGAACATCTACTGTGCCGAGGTGGAGAACGTTCTGGCCACCTGCGCCAAAATCGCCGAGGTCGCGATCATCGGTGTGCCCGATCCGAAATGGGGTGAAACCCCGATGGCCGTTGTGGTCCCGCGCGATCCCGCCGATCCCCCGACCATCGAAGACATCGACGCACATTGCCATCAGCACCTCGCCCGCTACAAGCACCCGCGTCGTCTCGCGATCGTCGATGTGCTGCCGCGCAACGCCAGCGGAAAGGTGCTCAAGACCCACTTGCGGCGGGAGTACGGCGGCGGGGAGTCGTTTGCAGCCGGCCCCACCGGGATTCCCCTGTTGGACGAGACGATCGGCGCCAACTTCGAGCGCACCGCCTCGACCTACCCCGATGCGGAGGCGCTCGTCGACGTCGCCGGCGGCCGGCGCTGGACCTACGCCGAGTTGAACGCCGAGATCGACTGCGTGGCACGTGCGCTGATGGCCAGCGGCATTGCGCCCGGGGATCGTGTGGGTATTTGGGCACCCAACTGTCCCGAATGGACCATCCTCCAGTACGCCACGGCCAAGATCGGCGCGATTCTGGTGGCGATCAATCCCGCCTATCGCACCCACGAGCTGGCCTACGTACTGCGTCAGTCCGGCACGCGGATGTTGGTATCGGCGACGTCGTTCAAGACCTCCGACTATCGCGGCATGGTCAGCGAGGTGGCTTCGGAGACTCCCGATGTGGCCGAGGTCGTCTTCCTGGGAAGCGGCGACTGGGACCGCCTACGGAGTCGTGCCGACCAGGTGCCTGCGGCCGCCCTGCGCGACCGGATGGCCGGCCTGCAACCCGACGATCCGATCAATATCCAATACACCTCGGGCACAACGGGTTCACCGAAGGGCGCCACCCTGTCACACCGGAACATCCTCAACAACGGCTTCTTCGTCACCGAGCTGATCAAGCTCGGCCCCGGGGAACGGCTGTGCATCCCGGTGCCCTTCTACCATTGCTTCGGCATGGTGATGGGCAACCTCGGCTGCACCACACACGGTGCCACCATGGTGATTCCGGCGGCCGGCTTCGACCCCGGGGCGACGTTGGAATCGATCGAAAAGGAGCGCTGCACCGCACTTTACGGCGTGCCGACGATGTTCATCGCGATGCTCGGGCACCCCGACCTCGGCCGGCGAAATCTATCGTCGCTTCGCACCGGGATCATGGCGGGAGCCACCTGCCCGATGGAGCTCATGAAGCGTTGTGTCAACGAGCTGAACATGTCCGAGTTGGCGATCGCCTACGGCATGACCGAAACGTCGCCGGTGTCGTGTCAAACGCTGATCGACGACGACCTGGACCGTCGCACCGCCACCGTCGGACGTGCGCATCCGCACGTGGAGATCAGGATCGTCGACCCCGATACCGGGAAAACCGTGAAACGCGGTGAGCCGGGCGAGTTCTGCACCAGGGGTTACTCAGTGATGCTGGGTTATTGGAATGACGACGAACGCACGCGTGAGGCCATCGACGCCGACGGCTGGATGCACACCGGTGATCTGGCGGTGATGCGGGACGACGGCTACTGCATGGTCATCGGTCGCATCAAGGACATGGTGATCCGCGGCGGTGAGAATGTGTACCCGCGTGAGGTCGAGGAGTTCCTGCACACCCACCCCGACATCGACGACGCTCAGGTGATCGGTGTGCCCGACGAAAAGTATGGCGAAGAGATCTGCGCGTGGATCAGGATGCGGTCCGGTCGTACCCCGCTGGATGTCGATGCCGTGCGGGCGTTCGCATCAGGAAAACTCGCCCACTACAAGATTCCGAGGTATGTGCGCGTCGTCGATGAGTTCCCGATGACGGTGACCGGAAAGGTGCGCAAGGTCGAGATGCGGACCGAGACCGTAAGAGTTCTCGGGCTATGAGCTGCCGGCCTGACGCCAGTTCAGCGGCGCATCACGACGTTCGTGCCACCGCAGCCGAAGCATCAGCAGGCCACGGTGCGCACGCCAGCCCGCGGACAGCGGGTCACGCCAGACCGGCGCGTGGCGGTTCGGATCGGGTTCGATTCGCACGTATCCATTGTGCAGGCGATCTCGGAAGTCGGCCATCCACCACACTGCCGCCCAGGTGAACAGCGACCGAACGGTAAGTACGGAAAAGCCCCGCATACCTGGAGGTTGCGGGGCTCATCCGTGGTCAGTTATGCGTCTTTACCCCGCAATTCGTGTGACAGGGCCTCGAGCTCGTCACCGCCTGCCATCTCTTGCGTCAGGTGCTCGAGCGTGATGTCGTCGTATGAGCAATCCAGCTTCTGACGACCCCGGTTGAGCAGCACGAAGTGGTCCCCCACCATGTGCGCGTGATGGGGATTGTGTGTGATGAACACCACGCCGAAACCGGCCTCTTTGGCCGCCGTGATGTACTTCAGCACCACCCCTGACTGCTTGACGCCGAGTGCTGCCGTCGGCTCATCGAGGATCAGCACTCGCGCACCGAAGAACACGGCCCGCGCGATCGCCACACACTGACGCTGTCCACCCGAAAGTGAGCCGATCGGCACGTCGACGTCGGGCAGTTCGATGCCCATCTTCGCAAGTTCGGACAACGTGGTGGCACGCATCGCGTTGGAGTCCAACGAGAACGGAAAGGACTTCTTCCGAAGCTCCTGGCCGAGGAAGAAGTTGCGCCACACCGGCATGAGCGGCACGACGGCCAGATTCTGATACACCGTCGCGATGCCCTTGCCCAGCGCGTCTTTGGGTGAAGCGAGGCGGGCGGGCTCACCGTCGACGAGCAGTTCGCCCTCGCTCGGCGGGTGGTACCCGGCTATGATCTTGATCAGCGTTGACTTGCCTGCTCCGTTGTCGCCGAGGATGCCCGTCACCTCGCCGGCGTGTACCCGTAGCGAGATACCCTTCAGCGCAGTGATGTTGCCGTACATCTTGCCGATGTTCTTCAGCTCGACCAGCGGCACCTTGCCTCCGGACGGGGCTTCTTCGACTGGTTGATCAACAGTTGCGGTCATGGGTCACCTCTTTGCGGCGTAGTTGCGGAATGCGTTGTTGGCGATGACCGCGAACAGCAGCATCACGCCCATGAAGAACTTGAACCAGTCCGGTTCCCAGCCCGCATAGACGATGCCCTGTTGCACCATGCCGAAGATGAACGCACCGATCGCGGCACCGATGGCCGTGCCGTATCCGCCGGTAAGCAGACACCCACCGATGACTGCGGCGATGATGTAGATGAACTCCTGCCCAATGCCCTGTCCGGACTGAACGGTGTTGTACGAGAACAGAAGATGCATGCCGGAGAACCACGCGGCGAACCCGACGAACATGAATAGACCGATCTTCACGGCGGTGACGGGCACGCCGACTGCGCGCGCGCTTTCCGCGTCGCCACCGACGGCGAAGATCCAGTTACCGATCTTGGTCTTGAACAACACGTAGGTCGCGATCAAGGTGAGCAGCAGCCACCACAGCACGGTGACGCGCACCGGTACACCGAAGATGGTCAGCGTCGACGCGAACACCGCACGGGCGGACTCCCAGCCCTGCATATCGCTCACGCTGGGCGTGGCGACGGTGCCCGCAACCCATTTGGTCACGGCGATGTTCGCCCCGGTCAACATCAACAAGGTCCCGAGTGTGATCAAGAAGCTCGGAATCTTGGTTTTCATCACCATGTACCCGTTGAAAAATCCGACGGCCAGCGACAGGATCAGCGCCAATCCCGCACCGGCCCACAGGTTCAGGTGAAAATTCCAGGCCAGCATGGATGCGGCGAGTGAACCCGTGGTGACAGCGACGCCTGCCGACAGGTCGAACTCGCCGCCGATCATCAGCAGAGCGACAGCGCACGCCATGATTCCGATCGTCGAGCTGCCGTACAGCACTGTCGCCAGTGATTCTGCCGACCGGAACGGCGGCGCCATGACGAAGAAGAAGATGAAGATGACGACAGCGCCGATCAGCGCACCCATCTCGGGGCGAATCAGCATCCGCTGGATGCGGTTTCGCTCTTTGACACGTTCGTCGTGGACGACCTTGCGTTCAGCGAGGTCGACTTCGGTACTCGTACTCATCAGCGGGTTCCACCCTTCGCATACTCGGCGACGGCGTCGACGTTCGTCTTGTCGATGAACGCCGGACCGGTCAGGGTTTCCTTACCGCCACCGATCACATTGCCGTTGTTCAGGTACAGCCACAGCGAGTCGATCGACAGGTAACCCTGCAGGAACGGCTGCTGGTCGACGGCCCATTGCACGCTGCCGTCCTGGATCGCGCCGACGAGCGCGGCGTTGGTGTCGAAGGTGCCGATCTTGGCGTCGCTGCCCGCGTTCTTCGCCGATTGCACGGCGGTCAACGCAAACGGTGCGCCCAGCGTCACGACGTAGTCGACGCTCGGATCCTGCTGCAGCTTCGCGGTCATGGTCGATTCGACCGACGGCATGTCCTTTCCGTTGACATTGAGGTTCTCAGTCGCCGGGAAGTTGCTCTTCACTCCGGCACAGCGGTCTTCGAGTCCGACGTGGCCCTGTTCCTGAATGACGCAGAGCACCTTCGTCGCGCCCTCCTGCTTGAGCCTGTCGCCCGCGGCCTGGCCCGCGATGAACTCGTCCTGACCGAAGAACTCCTTGACACCCATCTGCTGCCAGGCATCGCCGCCGGCGTTGAATGCGACGACGGGAATGCCCTTCGCCTCGGCCGCCGCGACGGCGGCACGCATCGCATCGGGCTTGGCAAGGGTCAGCGCAATGCCGTCAACGCCGCTGTCGATCGCCGTCTGCACGAGGTTTGCCTGGTTGGGTGCCTCAGGGTCGTTCGAATAGCGCAACTCGATGTTGTCCTTCTGCGCCGCGGTCTCCGCACCCTTGCGGATCAGATCCCAGAACGAGTCGCCCGGCACTTCATGGGTGATCATCGCAATCGTCGCGCGGGGCGTGTCGACGGTGCCGCCGCCCATTCCGCCGTCGCTCTCGCGCGGCTTTCCGCCGGTCGATGAACACGACGCGATTCCCAGTGCGAGCACGGTCACTCCGGTGACCGACGCGAGCCGACTGAACCTCATCTTTCCTCCGCTCTTCGCGCGAGCGCTCATCGCAACATCACGCTTCCCATTCGAGTGCGACGCAGCACTCCTCTTCGTCGATGTAATACGGCTCACAGCAGAAAGTCAATAGTTTGTCCTGACATTAGGACTGCACATCAAATGTTAGGGTTCCGGTCGTAGCGCCACAGCGAAGGAGGCGATCTTGATATGACGGACTTTGAGCTGGCTGTGTCTTCGGAGATGGTCTTCGCCGAGTTACCGATCATCGACCGCGTGCACCGCATCCACGACATGGGTTTCGCCGTCGAGATCTGGAGCTGGCACGACAAGGACCTGGCCGCACTCGCCGCCACCGGGGCGCGGTTCACGTCGATGACGGGCTATCTGCATGGCGACCTGATCGATCCCCTCACCTGCGACGAGGTGGTCCGCACCGCCGAATTGTCTATCAAAGCCGCCGAGACACTGGGCGTTTCGCGGCTGAACTTGCACACCGCCGAGCTCGTGGACGGCCACGCGGCACGGCCACGGCAGCGGGCGACGGGCGAGATGTGGCTGACCGCACTGCGCACCCTGGAACGCATCGGAGACCTCGGCGCCAAGGCCGGCGTGCAGTTCTGCGTGGAGAACCTCAACACGATCGTCGACCATCCCGGCGTCCCTCTGGCCCGCGCCAAGGACACTTTGGCGCTGATCGAGGGCGTGGCGCATCCGAACGTGAGGATGATGCTCGACCTCTATCACGCGCAAATCGGCGAGGGGAATCTCATCGAGCTGATCCGCCGCTGCGGCGATGCGATCGGCGAGATCCAGGTCGCCGACGTCCCTGGACGATGTGAGCCGGGAACCGGTGAGATCAACTACCCCGCGATCGCGAAGGCACTACGGGGCATCGGCTACACCGGCACGGTCGGCTTGGAGTCCTGGGCATCCGGCGAAAGCGAAGCCGCTCTGGAAGCGTTCCGCGCCGCGTTCAGTTGACCGCACTGGGCTCACGCGCCAGCCGCGAGAGTGCGTGTTTGTGGCAGACACGCCGGGAAAATACCGCGACTTCGCGCACGCTCGCGGGAGAAAAACTAGCGATCGACCAGAGTGGTGTCGAAGTAGTAGCGTGCGGCGCGATAGCAGTGGTTGCCGAACTCGACCGCAGTGCCGGAGTCGTCGAAAGCGGTGCGGGTCATCGTCAGCAGCGGCGCGCCGGCCTTTTCATCGAGCAGTCGTGCCTCCGACCGGGTCGCGCCGCGGGCGCCGATTCGCTGGCGCGCCAGCCGGATGTGCACACCGCGCGATCGCATCGCCTGGTACAGGCCGCTCTTCTCCAGCTCCCCGGCCTCGGGTGCGATCTCGACCGGTAGGTGGTTGATCATCACTGCCAGCGGCTCGCCGTTGGCGCACCGCAGTCGATGAATGGTGACCACCTCGCGGTCCTCGGAAATGCTGAGCTCGCGCGCGACCTCCTCGCCGGGACGCCCGACCGTGTAGTCGAGCAGCTGGGTGGTCGGCTCCTGGCCTGCGCGCGCGAGGTCGTCGAAAAGGCTTGTCAGCTCGACACGTCGGTGCACCGGGTTCTGTACGACCTGAGTCCCCACCCCGCGCTTGCGAACCAGCAGACCTTTGTCGACGAGTTCCTGTATCGCGCGCCTCGTCGTCGGCCGCGACAACGTCAATCGCTTCGCCAAGGCCAACTCATTCTCAAAGCGGTCGCCGGGCGAGAGTTCGCCATCTCGGATCGCCGCCTCGATCGCCTGGGCGAGCTGATAGTAGAGGGGAACAGGACTTGACCTGTCGAGCTCCACCGCCAAGGGCACGTCGTCTCCGATCTCGTGATGGACCAGACAAAGAGTAGCTGAATCCTAGCACCCTATGATCGAAAGATAGAATGTCAGGACAAACTATTGACATCGTGGAGTGATGGCGGGCACAGTCATATACAGCCGTCCCCCTACCCGTGGAGAGCCGACTTTTGACGACCACACAGCCATCTGACGTACTCGCCATCGGGCGATGCGGCGTCGATGTGTACCCCCTGCAGATCGGCGTAGGCCTGGAGGACGTCGAGACCTTCGGCAAGTTCCTCGGCGGTAGCGCCGCCAACGTCGCGGTCGCCGCAGCGCGCCTCGGTAACCGCTCGGCCCTGATCTCCGGCGTGGGCGCCGACCCGTTCGGCAGGTACGTCAGCAACGAGCTGGCTCGGCTCGGTGTCGACAACAGCCACGTGGTGACCAACGACGAGTTCCCGACGCCTGTCACCTTCTGCGAGATCTTCCCACCGGACGATTTTCCGCTGTATTTCTACCGTCGCCCCAAGGCGCCCGATCTTCAGATCAGCGTTGGCGATATCGATGGCGACGCCGTGCGCGCGGCCCGGCTCTACTGGTCGACGGTGACCGGACTCTCCGAAGAGCCAAGCCGCAGCGCACATTTCGCCGCATGGGAAATCCGCAACCGGGCGCCGTTGACGGTGCTCGACCTCGACTACCGCCCGATGTTCTGGGACTCCCCCGCCGCCGCCACCGAGCAGGTGCAGCGTGCGCTTGCCCACGTCACTGTCGCGGTGGGCAATCGCGAAGAGTGTGAGATCGCGGTCGGAGAATCCAACCCACACAAGGCGGCCGAGGCGCTCTTGGACCTCGGAGTCGAGCTGGCGATCGTCAAGCAGGGGCCACGCGGTGTCCTCGGCAAAACCAAGCACAGCTCGGTGACGGTTGCACCCAACGAGGTCGATGTCGTCAACGGGCTCGGCGCAGGAGATGCGTTCGGCGGCAGCCTGTGCCACGGCTTGCTGCACGGCTGGTCACTCGAGAAGACGCTGCGATACGCCAACGCCGCCGGCGCCATCGTCGCCTCCCGACTGGAGTGCTCCACCGCGATGCCGACCGCCGCCGAGGTGGCCGAGCTCGCCGAACGAACCGCGCTGGGGGCCGTGAATGTCTAGGTCAACATCTGAGGCACTCTGCACCGACTACGCGGGGATCACCGAGCTGCGCGCCAGCGATCCCGGCGCGATCGCCCGCGCCTGGCAGAACCGCGTGACGCGGCCGACCATCCGAGGCAATGGTCGCCTGATGATCGTCGCCGCCGACCACCCCGCCCGCGGCGCCCTCGCCGTCGGCACTCGCCCCACCGCGATGAACAGCAGGACCGACCTGCTCGACCGGCTACGTGCGGCACTTGCCGATCCGGGAGTCGACGGAGTGCTGGCCACCCCGGATATTCTCGACGACCTGGTGGTGCTCGGTGCGCTCGAGGACAAGGTGGTGTTCTCGTCGTTCAATCGCGGCGGACTGGCCGGCGCGTCGTTCGAACTCGACGACAGGATGACCGCCGCCACGGCGACATCCACTGCCGCGGCGAAGATGAACGGCGGAAAGATGTTGTGCCGCATCGATCTCGACGATGCGGGAACCGTCGCGACCATGGCGGCGTGCGCACAGGCGGTGGACGAACTGGCCGCCGAGGGTCTCATCGCGATGCTCGAGCCGTTCATGTCCTCCCGGGTCGACGGAAAGGTCCGCAATGACCTGTCCCCCGATGCGGTGATCAAGTCGATTCACATCTGCCAGGGCATCGGCTCGACCTCGGCATACACCTGGATGAAACTGCCAGTGGTCGACGAGATGGACAGAGTGATGGACTCCACCACCTTGCCGACCCTGTTGCTCGGCGGTGACCCCACCGATCCCGACGAGGCGTTCGCCAGTTGGGAGAAGGCGCTCGGTCTGCCGTCGGTACGTGGACTGATCGTCGGCCGCACGCTGCTCTATCCGCCCGATGACGACGTCGCCTCGGCCGTCGCCACCGCGGTATCGATGGTGAGGTGACAATGCACAGCAAGCTCTACATCCCCGCGCGCAGCGCAGCGCTGCCGTACACGGTTCACATCACGCCGGAATCCGCCGGGTGGACCGAATCATCGCTGCAGGTAATCGAACTGGACGACAGTCAGCGGGCCGAACTCACGACGGGCGGCACCGAGGTGATGATTCTGCCGCTGGCCGGCGGCGGCACCGTGGAATCCGATGGCGACACGTTCGAACTGGCCCCGCGGGCATCGGTGTTCGACGGTCCGTCCGACATGGTCTACCTCGGCATCGACCAGACTTACGTGATCTCGGGCGAGGGCCGGTTCGCGATCTGCGGAGCCCACGCCAAGAACTCGTTCCCGAACCGCCGCGTCGCCGCCGCGGACGTCTCCGTCGAACTGCGCGGCACCGGCAACTGCAGCCGTCAGGTGCACAACTTCGGCACCGCAGGAGTTTTCGAGGCCGACTCGCTGATCGCCTGCGAGGTCATCACTCCCGGCGGCAACTGGTCGAGCTATCCCGCGCACAAGCACGACGAGAACACGCCCACTCAAACGGAACTCGAGGAGATCTACTACTTCGAGATCGCCGGTGGACCCGACGGTTCCCGCGGCTTCGGATACCACCGCGTCTACGGGACGCCGGACCGTCCGATCGAGGTACTCGAAGAGGTGCGTACCGGCGACGTGGTGCTGGTGCCCCACGGATATCACGGCCCATCCGTCGCCGCACCTGGCTATCACATGTACTACCTCAACGTGATGGCCGGACCGGGCGCCGAACGCGCCTGGAAGATCGTCGACGACCCGGAACACGCCTGGTTACGCAGCACCTGGGACGACCAGGCCGTCGACCCCCGCCTGCCCCTTCATCAAAAAGCCGGCTACGAGACAGGAGCCTGACCGTGGTTTCCACCGCACCGAAGCGGGCCGAGAAGTCCGCCGACACTGAATCCACCGTCCGACTGACCGTGGCACAGGCGACGATTCGCTTCCTGGCCAACCAGTACGTCGAACGCGACGGTGAACGCACCAAATTCTTCGCAGGCGCCTTCGGCATCTTCGGACACGGCAACGTCGCAGGCCTCGGCCAGGCGCTGTTGCAGGACGAGGTCGAAGCCGCCGAAGCCGGCAGAGGACCGGGCCTCAAGTACGTACTGAGCCGCAATGAGCAGGCTATGGTCCACACAGCCGTCGCATACGCCCGCCAGAAGGATCGGCTGCAAACCTGGGCAGTCACCGCCAGCGTCGGCCCCGGCTCGACGAACATGCTGACGGGCGCAGCACTCGCGACGATCAACCGGCTGCCCGTTCTTCTGCTGCCCGCCGACACGTTCGCCACCCGCGCCAGCTCGCCGGTCCTGCAGGAGCTGGAGCTGCCGTCCTCCGGCGACGTCACTGTCAACGATGCCTTCAAACCGCTGTCCCGTTACTTCGACCGGGTGTGGCGGCCTGAACAACTGCCCGCAGCGCTGATCGGCGCGATGCGGGTGCTCACCGATCCCGTCGAGACCGGTGCCGCCACGGTGTCCATCCCGCAGGACGTGCAGGCCGAGGCATTCGACTGGCCGGAATCGCTGTTCGCCGAACGCACCTGGCATGTCGCACGCCCACTACCCGAGCGGTCCGTCATCGCGCGCGCCGCCGAAATCGTCAGCAGCGCAAGCAAGCCGATGATCGTCGCCGGCGGTGGTGTCATCTACTCCGGCGCCACCGACGCGCTGGCCACGTTCTGCGCACAGACCGGCATCCCGGTCGGGATGAGTCAGGCAGGCAAGGGCGCGCTCCCCTACGACCATCCACAGTGCATGGGCGCCATCGGATCGACCGGCACAACCGCAGCCAACGCGCTGGCCGCCGAGGCTGACGTGGTGATCGGGATCGGAACTCGCTATAGCGATTTCACCTCCGCGTCGCGGACCGCGTTCAACAACCCCGACGTCAGATTCGTCAACATCAATGTGGCGTCACTGGACTCGGTCAAACAGGGCGGCCTTTCGGTGGTGGCCGATGCCCGCGAGGCGATCGACGCACTGGGTGCGGCGGTGGACGGTTACGCGGTCGGCGACGAATACCTTGCCCGCACCGCGGCCCTGGCCAAAGAGTGGGACGACATCGTCTCGGGTGTATATGCGGTCGAGGACGGCGAAGCGTTGAACCAGAACCAGGTGATCGGCCTCGCGAACACCCTCAGCGATCCCCGCGACGTCGTGGTCTGTGCGGCCGGCTCGATGCCGGGAGACTTGCACAAGCTCTGGCGGACAAGGGATCCCAAGGGCTATCACGTCGAGTACGGCTATTCCTGCATGGGTTATGAGGTGGCAGGCGGGCTCGGGGTGAGGATGGCCGACGAGACCCGCGACGTGTTCGTCATGGTGGGCGACGGTTCCTACCTGATGATGGCCACCGAGTTGGTGACCGCCGTCCAGGAAGGTGTCAAGGTCATCGTGGTGCTGGTGCAGAACCACGGGTTCGCGTCGATCGGATCGTTGTCGGAGGCCCTTGGCTCGCAGCGGTTCGGCACCGCATACCGCTACCGCAGCGACGACGGCCGTCTCGACGGCGCCAAGTTGCCGGTGGACCTCGCCGCCAACGCGGCCAGTCTCGGCGCCGACGTCGTCAAGGTCGGCACCGCCGCGGAGTTCGCCGATGCCGTGAAGGTGGCCAAGGCCAGCGATCGCACGACGGTGATCCATGTCGAGACCGATCCGCTGATCCCGGCGCCGGACAGCGAGTCCTGGTGGGACGTGCCGGTGTCCGAGGTCTCCACACTGACTTCCACCCAGGAGGCGTACGAGAAGTACGTCGAATGGAAGAAGATCCAACGCCCGCTGATCAAGCCGACTGACTGAAGGACGAACGACGTTGAGCACCATACTTGTTGGATCCGCACCCGACTCATGGGGCGTATGGTTCCCCGATGATCCCCGCCAGACGCCGTACACCCGGTTCCTGGACGAGGTCGCCGCGTCGGGTTACGAGTGGATCGAGCTCGGACCGTTCGGCTACCTGCCGACGGATCCGCAGAAGCTGTCAGACGAACTCGCCTCGCGCAATCTCAAGCTGTCGGCGGGCACGGTCTTCGAGCATCTTCATCAGTCCGAGTCACGTGGAGATGCGGCGTGGGACTCAGTGTGGACGCAGATCGAGGACGTGGCACGGCTGACGGCGGCCGTCGGCGGCAAGCACGTGGTCGTCATCCCCGAGATGTGGCGCGACCCGTCCACCGGCGCCGTCCTCGAGGACCGCAACCTCACGACCGAGCAGTGGCGCCAAAAGACCGAGGGCATGAACGAACTCGGCAGGGCCATGTTCGAGAAGTACGGCGTGCGTGCGCAATATCATCCACATGCCGACAGTCATGTCGACACCGAGGAGAACGTCTACCGCTTCCTCGACGGCACGGATGGCGAGTTCGTCAACCTCTGCCTGGACACGGGCCACATCAGCTACTGCGGTGGCGACAACATCGCGATCATCCGCCGCGCGCCGGAGCGCATCGGGTACCTGCACCTCAAGCAGGTCGATCCCGAGGTACGCGCCAAAGTAGAGGCCGAGGATCTGCCGTTCGGTGAGGCGGTCAAGCTCGGCGCGATGATCGAACCGCCGCTGGGCATTCCGGAGATGCCGACGCTGCTCGCCGAGATCGACAAGCTCGGCATCGACGTGTTCGCGATCGTCGAGCAGGACATGTATCCCTGCGAGGTCGACGCACCGCTTCCGATCGCCCAGCGCACCCGGTCCTATCTGGGCTCGTGCGGCGTACCGTCCGTCCGTTTCAACTAGGAGACGTTTTGTCCGACTTACGTGTTGCCGTTCTGGGTGTCGGTGTGATGGGCGCCGACCACGTCGCCCGACTGAGCACCAGAATCTCGGGCGCCCGGGTGGTTGTCGTCAACGACTACGTCACCGAGAAGGCCGAGCAGATCGCCGCCGGTATCGACGGCTGCCGCGCTGTCATCGACCCACTCGACGCCATCGCCGATCCGGACGTCGACGCGGTGGTGCTCGCCACCCCGGGACCGACTCATGAGAAGCAACTGCTCGCCTGCCTCGAGCACGGCAAGCCCGTGCTCTGCGAGAAGCCGTTGACCACCGACATCGAGACCTCGCTGGCCGTGGTGAAGCGCGAGGCCGAACTCGGCAAGCGGTTGATCCAGGTCGGCTTCATGCGCAGATTCGACCACGAGTACGCACGGTTGAAGGCGCTGCTCGACGGCGGCGAACTCGGGCGCCCGCTGGTGCTGCACTGCGCACACCGCAATCCGGCCGTGCCGCCGTCTTTTGACAGCGCGATGGTCGTGCGTGACTCGCTGGTGCACGAGGTGGACGTCACCCGGTTTCTATTCGACGAGGAGATCACCTCGATCCAGATCGTCAAGCCGGCAGCCAATCCCGCCGCGCCGCAGGGTCTCGCCGACCCGCAGATCGCGATCATGCGCACCGCATCGGGTAAGCACGTCGACGTCGAACTGTTCGTCACCACCGGAGTCGCCTACGAGGTCCGCACCGAAGTGGTAGCCGAGAAGGGCAGCGCCATGATCGGCCTGGACGTCGGCCTGGTTCGCAAGCGGAGTGACGGCACCTGGGGCGGCCAGATCACCCCCGGCTTCCGGGAGCGCTTCGGGCAGGCCTACGACACCGAGTTCCAGCGCTGGGTCGACGCGGCGCAGCGCGGGGCATCAAGCGGAATCTACATAGACGGTCCCGGCGCATGGGACGGCTATGCTGCTGCCGCGGTCTGCGAGGCGGGCGTCGAGTCGCTCAACAGTGGTCTGCTGGTCGAGGTCAAGATGGTCGACCGCGCATCGATCTCGGGCGCCTGACATGAAAATCGCACTCGATCCGACGCCTTTTCACCACGACTATGAACTGCTCGACTTCCCGAAGCTGGTGGCGGAGTTGGGCTATGAGCACCTGCAGCTGACACCGCACCGGGACTTCATCCCATTCTTCAACCATCCGCGTGCTGACGACGATCTCGTCGCGAAATTCCGCAAAGCATGTGGCGATGCGGGTGTGGGCATCGCTTCAGTGCTTCCGGTGCTGAGGTGGTCGGGCCCCGACGAGGACGCCCGTGAGGCCGCGGTGCGCAACTGGAAGCGGGTCGTTCAGATCACGGTCGACCTCGGCGTCAACGTGATCAACACCGAGTTCTCCGGGCGACCCGAGAAGCCCGAGGAATCCGAACGCGCGTTCTTCCGGTCGATGGAGGAACTCGTGCCGATCTTCGAGAGGGAGGGTATCGACGTCCGGATCGATCCGCACCCAGACGATTTCGTCGAAGACGGAATGGAGGCGCTGCGCATCATCCGTGGTGTGAACTCACCCAACATCGGCATGGTCTACGTCGCATGCCATACGTACCACATGGGCTCGAACATGAT
This sequence comes from Mycobacterium neglectum, assembly GCF_002591975.1. Classification (GTDB taxonomy): domain Bacteria; phylum Actinomycetota; class Actinomycetes; order Mycobacteriales; family Mycobacteriaceae; genus Mycobacterium; species Mycobacterium neglectum. The sequence continues at coordinate 77,817 of NZ_NVQE01000025.1, forward strand.
CGACATCATGCGCGCGGCGGGTGACAAGCTGCGGCTGGTGCACGTCGCCGACACGATGGACCATCACCGCAGCCACGGCCTGCGCTACATCACCAATCCGCCGGGCAATCCGGTGCGGGTGCACCAGCACCTGAAGATCGGCGACGGCGACGTCGACTGGGACGAGTTCTTCGGCGGTCTGGCCGAAATCGGCTTCTATGACCGGCCCGACACCGTGATGGTGTCGTCGGTGTTCGCCGAGGACGAGACCGCACACGACGTCTCGCGCTATCAACTGACGACCATGACCGAATACGTCTCGAAGTACGGAAAGTAGAAACATGAGCAAGTCAATTCAGCACTGGATCGACAACAAGGTCTTTGCCGGCGCCAGCAGCGCGACCGCGCCGGTGACCAACCCCGCGACCGGTGAGGTGACGGGGCAGGTCGGACTGGCGAGCGTGGAGGACGCCCGCGCGGTGATCGACTCCGCAGCGGCCGCATTTCCCGCATGGCGCGACACCTCGCTCGCGAAAAGGACTCAAGTGCTGTTCCGATTCAGGGAGTTGCTCAACGAACGTAAGGGTGAGCTGGCCGAGATCATCACCAGTGAGCACGGCAAGGTCGTCTCGGACGCCCTCGGCGAGGTGAGCCGTGGCCAGGAGGTCGTCGAATTCGCCTGCGGTATCCCGCATCTACTGAAGGGCGGCTTCACCGAGAACGCGTCGACCAAGGTCGACGTCTACTCGATCCGTCAGCCCCTCGGTGTCGTCGGCGTGATCAGCCCGTTCAACTTCCCCGCCATGGTGCCGATGTGGTTCTTCCCCATCGCCATCGCGACCGGAAACACTGTCGTGCTCAAGCCGTCGGAGAAAGACCCGAGCGCCTCACTGTGGATCGCTGCCCTGTGGGCCGAAGCCGGTCTGCCGCCAGGAGTATTCAACGTCCTTCAGGGTGACAAAACGGCCGTCGACGAGATCCTGACCAATCCGAAGGTCAAGTCGGTCTCCTTCGTCGGATCCACGCCGATAGCGAAGTACGTCTACGCCACCGGTACCGCTCACGACAAGCGCGTGCAGGCCCTGGGCGGCGCGAAGAACCACGCGGTCGTCCTGCCGGACGCCGATCTGGACCTGGCTGCCGACGCGATGGTCAACGCAGGCTTCGGCTCGGCAGGAGAGCGCTGCATGGCGATCTCCGCGTGTGTCGCCGTCGGCCCGATCGCCGACGACCTGGTCGCCAAGATCGCCGACCGCACCACGCCGCTGAAAATCGGCGACGGCACCAAGGATTCGGATATGGGTCCGCTGGTCACCAAGGCCCACCGGGACAAGGTGGCGTCCTACATCGACGCCGGGGAGACGGACGGCGCCAAGATCGTGGTGGACGGCCGCAACGTGACCGCCGATGGCGGGCAGGACGGCTTCTGGTTGGGCCCCACACTGCTGGACAACGTCACCCCCGAGATGAGCGTCTACACCGACGAGATCTTCGGCCCGGTGCTGTCGGTCGTGCGCGTGGAGACCTACGACGAGGCGATGGAACTGGTGAACACCAATTCCTATGGGAATGGCACCGCGATCTTCACCAACGACGGCGGTGCCGCACGACGCTTCCAGAACGAGGTTCAGGTCGGCATGGTCGGCATCAATGTGCCGATTCCGGTACCGATGGCGTACTACAGCTTCGGCGGTTGGAAGGCCTCGCTGTTCGGCGACAGCCATGCCCACGGCATGGACGGTGTGCAGTTCTTCACCCGCCAGAAAGCCATCACGAGTCGCTGGCTCGACCCGAGTCACGGCGGCATCGAACTGGGCTTCCCGCAGAACCAGTAAGCGATCCATCGAATCGGAGTTTGCGCACGTCCCCTACTGACGTGTGGGCCCACGCGAGGGAGGAAGCAGAGAGGACTACGTGCCCGAACTCGTCGCGACAGCATGGACCAGTGCCGGAGACACCTCGCCGATGCGAACGCCCGCAACCAGTCCCGTTCCCATCTCGGAACGTATTACCGCGGTGGCCGATGCGGGCTACTCGGGTCTCGGACTCATCGCTGACGACTTGGCGGCGATTCGGGCGTCGATCGGCTTTATCGGTTTACGCGATCTAATCGCCGACCACTGCCTCACCCATATCGAGATCGAGCTGCTCGAACGGTGGTGGATTCCCCGCGGAGAGGCCGGGCATTCCTACGGTGTCCGCGACCTCCTGTTCGAAGCCGCAGACGCCCTCGCACCCGCATTCATCAAGATCGGCTCCGAACTGGGGCAACCGACGCAGTGTCCCGGGGCCCTCGCCGAACCGCTCCACGAACTCGCGGTGCAGGCAGTCGCACACGGCACGCGGATCGCGCTGGAGACCATGCCGTTCTCCATCGTCTCGACCGTTCCGATGGGCGCAGAACTCGTGGCGTCCTGCGGTCATCCCGCGGTAGGGCTCTTGGTCGACGCGTGGCACGTGTTCCGGGCGGCCACGTCGCTTGATGAGTTGCGGGCCGCCCTCACCCCCGGGATGGTCTTCGGTGTCGAACTCGACGACGCCGCGGCCGCGGCCGTCGGCTCGCTCTTCGAGGACACCGTGGACCACCGGCTGCTCTGCGGCGAGGGCACTTTCGATCTCGACGGACTGGTAGCAGTCCTACGTGACCTCGAGTTCGACGGCCCCTGGGGTGTCGAGATTCTGTCCGAGACATTCCGCGCACTACCCGTGCGTGACGCCCTCGATCTTGCGGCGAAGTCCACCCTGGCCGTCCTGACCCGGGATATTCAGGCATCGGGCTAGGCTTCCCGCATCATCGGCGGACAGATAGGCGCAGCAATGGGCTCCACCGGTTCGGAACCGTTACCCAACGGGCAGGATCTCGCTGCAGCGATCGCCGAGGGTGTGCACGCACACGAACTCGACCGCGCCCACGTCTTCCACTCGTGGTCGGCGCAGGCGGCACTGAAGCCGATGACCGTGCTGGCCGCGCAGGGCTCCTACGTCTGGGACGGTGACGGCAACAAGCTGCTGGACTTTTCGTCGCAAATGGTCAACACCAACATCGGCCATCAGCACCCGAAAGTCGTTGCCGCCATTGCCGAACAGGCCGCCAAGCTGTGCACTATCGCCCCCGCACACGTCAACCCCGCCCGCTCGGAGGCCGCCCGGCTGATCGCTGAACGGACGCCCGGTGACCTCAACCGGGTGTTCTTCACGAATGGCGGCGCCGACGCCGTCGAACACGCCGTTCGCATGGCCCGGTTGCATACCGGCCGCTACAAGGTGCTGGCCCGCTACCGGTCCTACCACGGTGGCACCGATACCGCGGTAAACCTGACCGGCGACCCACGCCGCTGGCCCAACGACTACGGCAACAGCGGCGTCGTGCACTTCAACGGGCCCTTCCTCTACCGCTCCTCGTTCCATGCGGACACCGAGGAGCAGGAGACGCAGCGGGCGCTCGAACACCTCGAGCGGCTGATCCAGATGGAGAACCCGCTGTCATTCGCGGCGCTGATCCTCGAGTCGGTGCCGGGCACCGCGGGCATCATGGTGCCGCCACCCGGCTACCTGAAGGGCGTCCGCGAGATCTGCGACCGCTACGGCATCGTCTTCATCGCAGACGAGGTGATGGCGGGCTTCGGACGCACCGGAAAATGGTTCGCCATCCAGCATTTCGACGTTGTGCCGGATCTGATCACGTTCGCCAAGGGAGTCACCTCGGGCTACGTGCCGTTAGGCGGTGTGGCGATCAACGAATCGATCGCCAAGACGTTCGCCGATCGGCCGTACCCGGGCGGCCTCACGTATTCGGGTCATCCGCTGGCGACGGGCTGCGCGGTCGCCACCATCAACGCGATGGAGGACGAGGGCATGGTCACCAACGCGGCGCGCATTGGCAGCGACGTTCTCGGCCCCGGCCTGCGTGAGCTGGGGGCAAAGCACCCGTCGGTAGGCGAGGTGCGCGGCCTCGGGGTGTTCTGGGCAATCGAACTGGTCACCAGCCGGCAGACCCGCGAACCACTGGCACCGTACGGCGGAACCAGCCCGGCGATGGGCGAGACGCTGGCGGCATGCAAGGCCAATGGCCTGCTCCCGTTCGCGAACTTCAACCGCATTCACGCGGTGCCGCCGTGCAATGTCAGCGATGCCGAGGTGGCAGACGGATTGCGCATGCTCGACGCGGCCCTGACGGTCGCCGACGGCCACACCACCTGACTTGAATCGCCGAGTGTGGGGGTTGCGGTTACCAGTGTCCGAGTGGCTCGGACTGGACCCCCACACTCGGCGAAGCCTCATGTCGCCGCCGTCGCGGCGCCCGGTCTCAGAGGATGTACAGCATTTCCTGGTAGGTGGGCAGCGGCCACAGATCGTCGGCCACGATGCCTTCCAACGCATCCGCGGCGGCGCGAACCGCGTCCATCTTCGGCAGCAGGCTCTGCGCATGGGTGGCTTCTTCGGCGGCTGAATCTCCGCCGTGTTCGGCGAGCCCCGCCTTCAATGCCGCCAGCGCCGCCGTCATCTCTGAGATGGGCGTGCTGACGGCCTCCAGCATGGTCATGTCCGGCTCCATACCCGCAGCCTTGAGCGCTGCCACGTTCTGCGCCAACTCGGTCTGGTAGCGGACGGCAGCGGGCAGGATCACTGTCGAACCGAGTTCCAGCGCAAGTTTGGCCTCGACGCCGATGGTGAGCGCATACATCTCGAGGCGGACCTCGTAGCGGCTGTGCAGCTCGCGCTCGCTGAACACGCTGTACTTCTCGAACAGCTCGATGGATTCGGGCTTGATCAGCTCGGGCAGCGCATCCAGCGTCGTCTTCAGATTCGGCAGCCCACGCTCGGCGGCCTCGATCTGCCAATTCTCCGAGTAGCCGTCACCGTTGAACACGACAGCGCCGTGCTCGGTGATGATGTCGGTAAGCAGCTTCTGGACGGCCTCGTCGAAATCCTCACCGTCGTCGACGGCCTTCTCCAGCACGGTCGCCATGTAGTCGAGCGATTCGGCCATGATCGTGTTGAGCATCATCATCGGCACCGCGACCGTCTGGCCCGAGCCCGGCGCACGGAACTCGAACCGGTTGCCCGTGAAGGCGAACGGGCTCGTGCGGTTGCGGTCGCCCGGATCGGTCGGCAGCACCGGCAACGTGTCGCAACCGATGATCATGCTGCCCTTGCCCTTTGACGATGTCGCCGCCCCCTTGGCGATCTGCTCGAACACGTCGGCCAGCTGATCGCCGAGGAAGATCGAGATGATTGCCGGCGGTGCCTCGTTGGCGCCGAGCCGGTGGTCGTTGGTGGCCGACGCCACCGAAACCCGAAGCAGGCCGGCATATTTGTGAACGGCGCGGATCACTGCTGCGCAGAAGACCAGGAACTGCGCGTTCTCGTGTGGCGTGTCGCCGGGGACCAGCAGCGACCCCAAATCGGCGTTGCCCAACGAGAAGTTGACGTGCTTGCCGGACCCGTTGACGCCGGCGAACGGCTTCTCGTGGAACAGGCATTCCATACCGTGCTTCTTGGCAGTCGTCTTGAAGACGGTCATCAGCAGCTGCTGGTGATCTGAGGCGATGTTGCCACGCTCGAACATCGGCGCAATCTCGAATTGCCCTGGGGCAACCTCGTTGTGGCGCGTCTTGGCCGGGATGCCGAGCTTGAACAGTTCGCGCTCAGTGTCCATCATGAAGCCCAGCACCCGCTCGGGCACCGCACCGAAGTAGTGATCGTCGAACTCCTGGCCCTTCGGCGGTTTCGCGCCGAACAGCGTGCGGCCCGCATTGACCAGGTCGGGGCGGGCCAGGAAAAAGTGGCGGTCGACCAGGAAGTACTCCTGCTCCGGCCCGCAGAACGCGACGATCTTCGCCAGGTTGTCGTGGCCGAACAGCTTCAGGATCCGCTCGGCGTGGGCGCCCATCGCCTGCTGGCTACGCAGCAAGGGCGTCTTGTAGTCGAGCGCCTCACCGGTCATCGAGACGAACACCGTTGGGATACACAAGGTGTTGCCGTTCGGGTTTTCCAGGATGTAGGCCGGGCTGGTGACGTCCCAGCCGGTGTAGCCGCGGGCTTCGAAGGTGCTTCGCAGGCCACCCGACGGGAAGCTGGACGCGTCCGGCTCACCCTGGATCAAAGTTTTGCCCGCGAACTCCGCGAGGGTCTCGCCGTCGGATACCGGCTCGAGGAAACTGTCGTGCTTCTCGGCGGTCAGCCCGGTCATCGGATAGAAGACGTGTGCGTAGTGGGTGGCCCCCTTCGACAGTGCCCAGTCCTTCATCGCCGAGGCGACCGAGTCGGCAACGGCCGGATCCAGCTTCGCACCCTTCTCGATCGTGGCGACGACGGACTTGTACACCGACTTGGGCAGCCGAAGCCGCATCTCAGCCGTCGTGAAGACGTTGGAGCCGAAGACCTCACCGGGAGCCTCGGCGGGATCAAAGCTGATGGCTGGAGGCACGTACGCCTCGACGTTGTTGATCGCCTGCAGACGCACTGCATTTCCGCTCAATGGACTTCCTATCGCTGCTATCGCCCGCAACCTTTGCGGGCGGTGACCGGCCAACAGTAGGAAGGTCGCGTTCCGGGATTGTTACGTCGCCGTCAACGACAGAATGCGGTTGCTGTGGGCCCTCTCGGTGCCCGACCCATCCCGGGTGGCGCAGCGACTGACCAATTCCCTTGTGTCACTTTGGTTTCAGTAGTCACAATGTCGACCCGTGTTGCCTCATGTCAAGATGCGCGCGAGGGTGGTTTCGTTGCCTCATGTGATTGTGCGCGCTTGGGGATGCGGGCTCTGGTGGCGTGGTCGGACTTGCTCGTCGTCACTTTGAGGAGCCGGGCGG
>NZ_NVQE01000026.1 GCF_002591975.1 Mycobacterium neglectum
TTGCACTGGAAGTGCCTTTCCGAACTGACCCGATTGTTTGTGTGAGAACTACAATCATCCCAGTTCAGAGGGCACTTTCCTCATTCCGACACCCAGAAAACACCAGGTCAGTCGGTGGATCGAGGCTAAAGCCTCCACAGCTATCGCGGCTCCGCTGGAAGCATCAGTGCTGCGAGGCGGCACCCGCGACCTTGCGTCATCTCGACCGGAGAGACAACGATGTCCGAAACCGTAATGACGCGGCCCGAGCCCGCCCGTCCCCCCGTCCCGAAACGTGGGCTGGGCCTGGCCGCCCTGACGGCAATCGTCGTCGGGTCGATGATCGGCAGCGGCATCTTCGCACTGCCGTCGCAGATGGCGGGCAGCGCCGCACCCGGTCCGCTGCTCATTGGCTGGGTGATCACCGGCGCGGGCATGTTGACACTGGCCTTCGTCTTCCAGACGCTCGCGAGTCGCAAACCGGATGTCGACGGCGGTGTCTACGGTTACGCCAGAGCCGGTTTCGGCAACTACGTGGGCTTCACCTCCGCCTTCGGCTACTGGGTGTCGGCCTGGATCGGCAACGTGGCCTACCTTGTCCTGCTGTTCTCGACGCTCGGCTACTTCTTCCCCGTTTTCGAGGGCGGCGCAACGGTTTCCGCGGTCATCGGCGCGTCGGTCGTGCTGTGGATCGTGCACGCCATGACGCTGCGCGGCGTGCAGACCGCCGCCTTGGTAAACGTCGTGGTGACTGTCGCGAAGGTGGTCCCGATCCTGGTGTTCGTCGCCATTGCCGCGGTCGGATTCAAAGCGGGGCTCTTCTCCGCGGACTTTTGGGGCAACGCGACGCAGATCGACGGGGCTCCGCTCGGCGACACCATGACGCAGGTCAAGAACATGATGCTGATCACCGTCTGGGTTTTCATCGGCATCGAGGGTGCCTCCGTCTACTCGCAACGTGCGGCCAGGCGCAAGGACGTCGGCCGGGCTACCGTGCTGGGCTTCGCCGGGGTGCTGGTGCTGCTACTCCTGGTGAACCTGCTGTCGTACGGCCTGATGGCCCAGGCGACACTCGCCGGCGTCCCGGACCCGTCCATGGCCGGGGTGCTCGAAAGCCAGGTGGGCACGTGGGGTGCGGCCTTCATCTCGATCGGTCTGGTCGTGTCGCTGCTCGGCGCCCTCATCGCATGGGTGCTGTTGTGCGTCGAGATCCTGCGCCTGCCCGCTCTCGAACACGTGATGCCGAAGGCGCTCGCCAAGGAGAACGCACACGGCGCACCGGCTAATGCACTGTGGCTCACAAATATCTTCGTCCAGGCGATGTTGCTGTGGACTCTGGCCAACGAAAGCACCTATCTCGATCTGATCCTGCTGGCGACCTCGCTGATCCTGCTGCCGTACCTGTGGTCGGCCGCCTATCAGGTGCTGCTGGCGGTGCGCGGTGAGACGTACGAGTCCGGCCATGGCCGGGTCCGCGATCTCGCCATCGGCGTGGTCGCGTTGGGCTACGCGGTGTGGCTGGTGTACGCGGGCGGGTGGCAGTATCTGTTGGTTGCGGCGTTGGCCTACTTCGTCGCCACCGTGTTCTACGTGTGGGCGCGCCGGGAGAATCGCCTGCCGGTTTTCACGAAGCCGGAATGGGGCGTTTTCGCGGTGCTTGCGCTGACGTCGGTCGCGGCCGTCGTATTGATGACCACCGGCAATTTGTCCGTCCTGTGAACGCCACCGAATCCCGGCTCGGCGTGTGGTCCGAGGCGGGCCGGCTGCGGCGGGTCATGGTCTGCGCGCCGGGGCTGGCCCATCAGCGGCTCACCCCGGACAACTGCCACGAGCTGCTGTTCGACGACGTCATCTGGCTGCAGCAGGCCCGCCGTGACCACTTCGATTTCGTCGCCAAAATGGTCGACCGCGGCGTCGAGGTCCTCGAGCTTCAAGATCTGCTCGCCGACGTCGTGGCTCAGCCCGAAGCCCTCCAGTGGCTGCTGGACCGCAAGGTGACCGAGGACCTGGTCGGCCCCGCGCTCACCAACGAGATCCGGGCCTGGCTGACCGAGCAGCCGTCGGATCGATTGGCGGAGTTGCTCATTGGTGGTGTCGCCTACCAGGACGTGGTCGACGAAGTGGATGGCAGGTTCCTCTCGCTGTTCAACTCGTTGGACCCGGCGGGGTTTGTCATTCGGCCGCTGCCCAACACGCAGTTCATGCGCGACAACTCCTCCTGGATCTTCGGCGGCGTGACGCTGAACCCGATGTACTGGCCTGCGCGGCGTCAGGAGACGTTGCTCACCGCCGCCGTCTACAAGTTCCATCCCGCCTTCGCCGACGAGAAGTACGCCGTGTGGCTGGGTGACGCCGACGGCGCACCCACCGACCACGGTCTGGCCACCCTCGAGGGCGGCGACGTGATGCCGATCGGGAAGGGACTCGTAGTGATCGGCATGGGCGAGCGGTCGTCTCATCAGGCGATCACCCAGGTGGCGCGCAACCTGTTCGCCGCAGGAGCGGCCGAGCGTGTGATCATCGCGAGCCTGCCGAAGACGCGCTCTGCCATGCATCTGGATACCGTGTTCACTTTCTGCGACCACGACCTGGTGACGGCGTTCGCTCCGGTCGTCGACGGAATCGTGGCGATCAGCCTGCGGCCCGACGAGTCCGCGTCGTCCGGCCTGGACGTCCGCCGCGAAAAAGGTGGCCTGATCGAGACGATCGGCGACGCGGTCGGCGTGGACTTTCGGGTCGTCACCACTGCCGGGGACGTTTACGGTATCCAGCGCGAGCAGTGGGATGACGGCAACAACGTGGTCGCGATCGAGCCCGGTGTGGTTATCGGATACGACCGGAACACCTTGACCAACACGGCGCTTCGAAAGGCGGGAGTGGAGGTAGTCACCATCGATGCCAGCGAGCTTGGCAGGGGCCGCGGCGGCGGCCGGTGCATGACCTGCCCGATCCTGCGCGATCCGCTCTACACCTGACCCTTACCCGGAGGCTCCCCATGGCGTTCAACAACCGCAACCGCAGTCTGCTCAGCCTCGTCCATCACACCGATCGCGACCTGCTGTATCTATTGGACTTGTCGCGAGATCTGAAGAGGGCGAAGTACTCCGGCATCAGCCGGACCAGCCTGGCAGGCAAGAACATCGCATTGATCTTCGAGAAGAGTTCCACACGCACCCGCTGCGCGTTCGAAGTGGCGGCATACGACGAAGGCGCCCACGTGACGTACATCGACCCCGCGTCGTCGCAGATCGGGCACAAGGAGTCGATGAAGGACACCGCCCGCGTTCTGGGGCGGATGTACGACGCCATCGAGTACCGTGGCGCAGGCCAGAAGATCGTCGAGGAGCTAGCCGAGTATGCAGGGGTACCGGTGTTCAACGGGCTCACCGACGAGTTCCATCCCACCCAGATGCTCGCTGACGTCCTCACGATGACCGAGCACTGTCCAAAGCCGTTGACCGACATCGCTTTCGCGTTCGTCGGAGACGGTCGCAACAATGTGGCCAACTCACTGCTGCTGGTGGCCGCCAAGCTCGGCATGGACGTGCGTATCGGTGCCCCACAAGATCTTTGGCCCAGCGATGACCTGCTGACGCAGTGCCGGGAGTTCGGCGTCGCGTCCGGCGCACGGATCACGGTCACCGACGATCCATTCAAGGCGGTGAGCGGCGTCGACTTCATCTACACCGACGTGTGGGTGTCCATGGGCGAACCGGTGGAGGCCTGGGGCGACCGGATCGAACTGCTGCTGCCCTTTCAGGTGAACGCCGAGTTGATGGCCGCAGCGGGCAATCCGCGGGTGAAGTTCATGCACTGCCTGCCCGCCTTTCACAACTCCGAGACCGAGGTCGGCGCGCAAATCTCCTCGCAGTACCCGCATCTGGCCAACGGCATCGAGGTCACCGAGGACGTCTTCGAGTCCGCAGCGAACATCGCGTTCGAACAGGCGGAGAACCGAATGCATACGATCAAGGCGGTCCTCGTGTCCGCACTGGCCTGAGCGCAGGGAGCCGATATGCGAATCGTGGTCGCCCTTGGCGGCAATGCGCTGCTGCGACGAGGACAGCCGATGACCGCGGAGAATCAAAGGGCCAACATCCGGTCCGCGGCGGAGTCCATCGCGGAAGTCGTTCAGGGCAACGAGGTTGTCATAGCGCACGGCAACGGCCCGCAGGTGGGTTTGTTGGCGCTGCAAGCGGCGGCCTATCACGATCTTGCCCATGGGGTGGCTTCGTACCCCCTCGACTTGCTCGGGGCGCAGACCGAGGCGATGATCGGCTACGTCATCGAGCAAGAACTGGGCAACCTACTGCCCGCCGATCAGTCGCTCGCCACGATATTGACGATGATCGAGGTCGACCGGAACGATCCGGCGTTCTCCAATCCCACCAAACCGATCGGCCCGGTCTATGACAGGGAGACCGCGGAGCGCCTCAAGGCCGCAAGCGGCTGGGCCATCGCACCGGACGGCGACAAGTTTCGGCGAGTCGTCGCGAGCCCAAAACCCAAGAGGATCTTCGAGATTCGGTCAATCCGCAGCCTGGTGGAGCAGGGCACCATCGTGATCTGCGCGGGCGGGGGCGGAATACCGACGATGTATGACGACGTCGGCATGCTCCACGGCGTGGAGGCCGTCATCGACAAGGACCTCGCCTCGGCCCTGCTGGCCGAACAACTCGACGCGGACCTGCTCGTGATCGCCACCGACGTCGATGGCGTCTACACCGACTGGGGCACAACGCGACAGGCGCGGCTCGGGCGGGTTACGCCCGACGAGCTTGTCGACCTGGACCTGCCCGCCGGGTCGATGGGACCCAAAGTTCAAGCTGCGTGCGGCTTCGCGCAATCCACCGGCAATGAGGCGGTCATAGGGTCGCTGGCTGACATCGCCAAAATAGTCGTCGGGGACGCCGGCACCCGCGTGAGAACCTGACCTTGCCGCTCGGCCTGATGACCGCACCGCTGCGTGCGGCAACGGCCGGTACCCGGCTGATGTAGTCCCCGGCGTCGACGCGTTCAACTCACCGCCACCGCATGATATGACTTTCGACCGTCGACAGGGGTCCTTCGGCCCTCCGATCGGGTACGCCGACGGTGCAACAGTTGGTGGTGCCGGCCAAACCGGTGATCTGCCCGAAGGCTGGAAGCCGCGGCTGAGTGGGGGACTCAGGACCTGGCATCCGCCTTCGGGCAGTTTTTGCGAGAACGCAGGCTAATTCGCGATTGCGAGCACGTCGTCGAAGCCGGTGACGAGGCAGTCGTAGAGAACCTCGGGATCCGGTCAAGGAGGACAACCGAGACGATCGTCGACCGCAGTCGAGGGTCGCTCTCCATCGACCAGGTGAAAGTGTCGGTGTTGCTGAGGAATTAGGCCATGGCTACGCGGTGCCGGTCACGTCGACGGACAGGATTTCAGCGATGGCGTGGGCAGCAGTCCAATCGCCTGTGCGCAGCGTGCAGGCAAGGTCGTCGACCAACGGACTGCTGGTGTCCAACTCGGCCAACCACGCCGATATCGTGGGCACGATGTCATCAGCGGATACGCGGGCAATCCGACCCGCGTGCAGCCGGTCGGTGAGCTGATAGGTTTTCACCCTCTGTGGGTTCATGGGTGGCCTCCTCGTTGGCTGCGACCTTCTGATCAGACCACCCGGCTAGTTTGCTGGCAAAGGGGCAAAGGTCCCCGCGGTGCTTTGGGCCCGGGCTCCAGGCGCCCGGCGGGGCCCTTTGGCCGAACGGGTGGGGACTAAAGACTCACTCCTGAAGTCGCCCGGCGGCCTTAACGTGCCATATGTCTTCGATTGCTCCCCCGGGAATCGTGGTCGGCGTCGACGGGTCGGCCGCCGCGAAGTTTGCCGTCGACTGGGCCGCACGAGACGCTGCGAGACGCGGCGCCCCGCTCACCCTGGTCCACGTCGTCAGCAGTGTTCTCGGCTCGTTGTCCCACGCACCCCTGCCGACCGGGGTGGGAAAGTGGCAACAGCAGAAGGCCCACGAGGCCGTTGACGAGGCAATGGCCGTCGTTGCAGCTGTGCAGAGGGACGCCGGCCCCCTAGACGTCCAAACCGAGATCTATTACTCGACCGCCGTCCCCACTCTCATCGATATGTCGAAGGGTGCGGCGATGGTCGTGGTCGGTAGCCGCGGCCACGGTGCAATCGGCAGTCTGCTCGGTTCGGTAAGCGCAGGCGTCATACAGCACGCGCACTGCCCGGTGGCAGTCATTCACGATGAGGATCCGTTGATGCCGCATCCGGCGCAGGCGCCGGTCCTGGTCGGGATCGACGGCTCCCCCACGTCCGAGCTGGCCACCGCAATCGCCTTCGACGAGGCGTCGCGCAGGGGCGTGGACCTCATTGCCCTGCACGCATGGACCGAATTCGGAGTGGGCGACCTTCTCGGCATGAACTGGCTGACGATGAAGGCTTCCGAGGACGCCGCGCTGGCCCAGCGTCTGGCCGGGTGGCAGGAGAACTACCCGGACGTGAAAGTCCAACGCCTTGTCGTCTGCGATCACCCGGCTCGCACGCTCATCGATCATTCGGAGGCGGCGCAACTGGTCGTCGTCGGCAGCCACGGTCGTGGCGGATTTGCCGGCATGCTGCTCGGTTCGGTCAGCGCCGCGGTGGTTCAGTCAGCGCGCATGCCGGTGATCGTCGCGCGCCAGCCGTAACCTCGCGCTCTTTACTCTGACCCGAACATACATGTGGTGCTCGCGGCAGCGGATCGGAAAGGCCGAGTGCACCAAGCGATTCGGTCGATTTGGCGACAACCACCATGTGATCGCCGCCATCAGGCGTGTCAATGACGCGGTTTCGGTGATCAATCCGTCGAGGTCGAGACAACCACGCCGTGCAATCGAGAATCGAAAACTCATGCAGATACGACAGCGACTTCTACTGGCTCTTCAGCAATTTCGAAGAGCCGCTCGGTGTCGGCGCGCGTGCACGGGGCGGTACCGGGGGTCATCAGCATTGCCGCGCCGGCGGCCATGCCGAAACGCACCGCCGTGCTCAGCGACCACCCGCGAGTCAGACCCACGGTGATGCCGGCGACCATCGCGTCGCCCGCACCAACGCCGCTGACCGCACGCATCGGAATGGCATCGAATCGGCGGCTTTCGGTCGGTGTGACGAGCAACGCGCCCTGAGCTCCTAGCGACACCACCACAGCCTCGGCGCGGCCGGAATCGACAAGTTCGTGCGCGGCGTCGAGCTGTTCGGGTTCGGTCGTCAGTTCACGTCCCAAGCATTCGCGGAGTTCGCGCACACTTGCCTTGAGCACGGATACACCACAATGCACGTGTTGTAGACCGGCGCCCGAGGTGTCCAAGACAAATCTGACACCGGTCTCAACGCACACCTCCGCGATCCGCTGGTAGAAGTCCGCAGGCACGCCCGGCGGCAGACTCCCGCTCGCGACAACGAATTGTGCCGACACCGCCTCAGCACGCAGCTGATCCATACACTCGGCTTGTTCGGACGCAGTCAATCGCGGGCCCGGAAGTACAAACCGGTATTGCAGACCGGTGTCGGTCTCATCGATCGTGAAGCTCTCCCGCGTGGGCTCGGCAATGTCGATCCGTCGGCAAGGCACACCTGCCTCGGCGACCAATCGGGCGACGAGGTCGCCGCTGGCACCCCCAGCAGGGAAAACGGCCGACACCGGCGCGCCGAGGACGTGTGCGATCTTTGCCACGTTGATCCCCCCACCGCCGGCGTCGTAACGAGCACGTGAGCAGCGGATCTTTTCGGTGGGACGCACGGCCTCCGCTGCGACGGTGATATCCAACGCAGGGTTCATCGTCAGAGTGACGATCGAATCCATGGCACAGCCTCCTCGCTTCATGAGCTGGTACTTATCCGACTACATCGCAGATCATGACGGTAGGGACCGGAGTCCCGCGCCGGGGAGGCGTTGGGCTCTAACACAAATGCCGCGATTACCCAAGGGACCCTCGGTTTCGGTGAACCCCGACGCGGTCCCCGCCGCCGTCGCAGATCGCCGCTGCCGAACGTCGGTTGCTGTTGGAGTCCGTGCGGTAGGCCGCTAACCGAGCAACACGGTGACTGCTCCGAGGTAGATCGCGATCGACAACAGATCCTGGATGACGGTGGCCAACGGGCCGGAACCGAACGCGGGATCCTTGTCCAGCGCCTGCAGCAACCAGGGCAGGAGCAGCGCCACCACCGTGGCGATCGTGCTCGCCGAGAGCACCGCGATGGCCACCGCCGTCGCGAGCCTCCAGTCGTCTGTCATCCACGCCACCGTCGGCAAGATCACCAGCCCCAGCAGCACGCCGATGATCAGCCCCGTCAAGGATTCCGGAGCCAGGATGCGGCGAATTCCGACACCGACCGACAGGCCGCGGATCGCGACCGTTTCCGTTTGCGTGCCAACGGCATCGGCCAAATAGACGATCCCGGGCACAAAATACGCGACCGCCAGCACGGCGCTGAGCTGATCCTCGAAGACCGCCATCAACCCTGCCGACACCATGGCACCGATCAAACCGACCACCAGCCACGGCAAACGATGCCAGAGCCGCCGGGTCACACTCTCGACCGTCGTCGTTCGGGTCGACTCGACCGTATGCAGAAATCCGCCCAGTCGTGCCATGTCCTCGTCATGTTCATGCAGGAGAACAGCAAGCAGTCGCTGCGGCGGTATCAGCCCACAGAAGCGGCCCTCCTGGTCGACCACCGCGAGACCAGGTTCGTTGTCCTGCACCACCCGCCAGGCGGCGCGCTCCTGGTCGGTGTCCGGCGTCACCACCGGGGGCTCTTAGTCCATGACGTCGCGCAGCGTCGCGCCGTTGTCCGCCGCAAACATCTGCTCAATGGTCGCGACACCGACGAGACGATCTCTGTCGAGAACCGCGACGGCCCCAGCACTGTCGAAACGCCTGCCCCGCATACGTTCGAGCGTCGTGACGATCAGGTCATCCGGGGATGCCGTCGGCACCTGCGTATAGGCGTGTGACAGCGCGGTCTCCGGCTCACCGCCGAAATCGGTTGGGACATAGGTGACCATGGCAGCTGACGCTACAGACATGACTTGCCGACAGACTGCGTGAAGACCGTGTTGAGGACCAATGTCCAGCAGGGAGGGACCTAGTGCCCCACCCGTTGGCCGTCGAACCCAATAGCGTCGAAGGAACAACGGCGGAATGGAGTGCACGATGACTGAGAGTGACGCCCCCGTGCCGGTAGTCGTCGCAATTGACGGTTCGGACACTGCGATCCACGCCGCGCTGTGGGCGATCGACGAAGCAATCGCCCGAAGTGTGCCGTTACGCCTCGTGTGCGTCACCAAGGCCACCCATCCCTCTGCAGAGGACTACTACGCAGACATCCACCACGCGGAGAACGCGATTCGTGCGGCACGGGACGCGGTCGAGTCCACTGGTCAGCCCGTCAAGATAGAGACCGCAATCCTGTCAGGGCCCCCCGCCGTCTCGCTCATCTTCGAGTCGGAGAACGCCGACTTGGTCTGTGTCGGCACCGTCGGTATCGGCCGAAACGCCCGTGCGATCTTGGGATCAACCGCAATCGAGCTCGCAGAGAAGGCACGGTGCCCGGTCGCGATCATCCGCCCAGAGGACGAGATACCGCGCGACACCCCCCAGTGGGTCGTCGTGGCGGTGACCGACGAACCCGAAAGCGAGTCCGTGGTTGAGCGCGCGATGGACGAGGCGAGGTTGCGGGAGGCACCGGTGCTCATGCTCGGACATCGCGGACGTTTGGACGACATTGTCGTGCAATGGAAAGCGCGCTATCCCGACGTGCACGTCTACCCCGTCACCAACGGCGCCGACGTCGCCCGGTTTCTAAAAAAACACGACGAACCGGTTCAGCTCGCCGTGATCGGCGGTTCACGTGCCGAAGAGGTTATGCAGATTGTCGGCCCCTACGGGCACTCCCCGTTTCGCGGCACGGCAGCCTCGGTCCTGGTCGTGCGGCACTGACGATCGCCGTGTCGGTACGGCCGCGACCGTCCAGGGACTACCGGCACCCGGCCAAGGGACCAACGACCCTGCTTGCGCGAGCAGTGACTGCATAGCGTCAACCACGAACACGCCCGCATCAACAGCCGCTTCTCGAACAAGTAGACAAGGAGTGCGCAATGTCCGATGACAGAGCGAAGTACGGCATCCTGGTGGGCGTCGACGGATCGCCGGAGTCCGAGGCCGCCATTCGCTGGGCGACCACCGAGGCCATCATGCGCGACCAACCGCTCACGCTGATGCACGCCATCCCTCCCGTGGTCGTCAGCTGGCCGGTGGCCTATCTGGAGGCGAGTTTCGCCGATTCCCAGGCGGCGAGCGCCCGCGAAGTGATCGAGAAGGCACAGAAGACTGTTCAGGCAAGCGCGGGCGAATCGCAGCCGCCCCCTCTGCGTACCGAAATGAGGCATACGGACGCGCCTTCGGCACTGGTGGTCGGGTCGCGCGACGCATACATGACCGTAGTCGGCAGCCGAGGTATGGGCCCGCTCGGCCGCGCCTTACTGGGTTCGGTCAGCAGCGGTCTGGTCCACCACGGGCACGGACCCATTGCGATAATCCGCGCGGAGGAATCCCAAGCACCCGACGCTGCCTCACCGGTTCTGCTTGGCATCGACGGATCTCCCGCCTCGGAGGAGGCGACGTCCCTGGCCTTCGATGAGGCATCCCGGCGTGGCGTGGGTCTCGTAGCGTTGCACGCATGGAGTGACGTCGGAGTCCTGCCAGTCCTCGGAATGGACTGGCACAAGTACGAGGATGAAGGACACGAGGTGCTGGCCGAACGCCTTGCGGGCTGGCAGGAGCGGTACCCAGACGTCCATGTCGAACGGCGGATCGTGTGCGATCAGCCTGCGCGTTGGCTCGTCGACGAATCACAACAGGCTCAGCTCGTCGTTGTCGGCAGCCACGGTCGCGGGGGCTTCAGCGGCATGCTGCTGGGCTCCGTCAGCTCGAAGGTGGCTCAGGCCGCCAAGGTGCCGGTCATCGTCGTCCGGCACCGGTGAGACCGACGATGTCCACTGGCACAGGGGCTGTCGTCGTTGGCGTGGACGGTACGACTGCATCAAGGGGAGCGGCGCGCTGGGCGGCCGCGGTAGCAGAGAAGTTCGGTGCGCCCCTCGAGATCGTCAACGGGCGCCATGCCACCGGCCGTCCACTGACCGACGCCGCAGCAGCCCTTTGGGCAGCCGCTGTCGCCGCGCAGCGTGAATCCGCAGAAACAATGCTCAAGTCGATCGAGGAGGAGATACGCGGCGACTTCGCTTCACTTGAGGTCTCCACCCTTCTGTCCGACGAACCCGTCGATGTTCTCCTGACTTCGCGTAGCCGACGCGCGCGGCTGGTCGTTCTCGGTTCCGACGAAATGACTCCGGCGGCCGCACTCGTGATCGGCTCGACAACGCTTGCCGTCTCCGCACATTCAGCCTGCCCTGTGATCGCCTGGCGCGGGAGCAACGCGCTGCCGACCAACCAGCCGGTCGTGCTCGGCGTCGACTATGAACACACCGGGCCGGACGCATTCAGGGCCGCTTTCGATTTCGCTGACCGGTTCGGGTTGGGGCTCAACGCCGTCCACGCGTGGTCGGCGTTTCGCCCCCCGGTGGACGCCATCACCCCGTACGGTGTCGACTGGGATGCGCTGGAAGCCCTTCAGTGGCAGAACCTCTTGAACACCCTCGACCCATGGACCGAGTTGTATCCGAACGTCGGGGTGACCCTATTCGTCGAGACCGAGGCGGCCGGCAAGGCCCTCATGCACCACGTGGCGGATTCACAACTCGTGGTGGTTGGCAGTCGGGGCCGCAATGCCCTGGCGGGTGCACTGCTCGGCTCCACCAGCCTCAACCTGCTCCATCACAGCCCTGTTCCGGTGATGTTGTGCCACAAGGTGTCCGGTGCAGCCTAGTGCTGACGAACGATGAGTACAGGGGTATGTGCAGCCTGCGCCACTTCGGAACTGACCGAACCAAGCAACATCTCGGTTAAGCCACCGCGGCGACCGTGACTGCCGACGACGACGAGTTGCGCTTCCTCGGACCGCTCGAGCAGTCGGCGCGCCGGGTGCTCGAATTCGACGACGGCTTGCACGTTGACCTCCGGATAGCGGCCCTTCTAGGCCGTGAGGCTCTCGGCAAGAGTTTCTTCGGCCGTGGATTGCAGCGCCGACCATTCCATGCCGAAGAAGGACGCGTCTGCATCCCAAAGGACACGTAGTACGACCAGATCCACTCCCCGCCAGGAGGCTTCGTCGAACGCAATCGCCATCGCCGACTCCGAAGCCTGCGAGCCATCGATCCCCACCAGCACCGGCAGGCGTGCCGCGCACGGGGACGACCGGCTCTCGTCGTTGATGACCGCGACTGGGCAATGCGCGTGGTGGATCAGCCCGGCGCTGACCGACCCGAGTAGGCGGCTATGCCGGCGGGTGCGTCCGCGGCGGCCGATCACCACCATCTGGGCATTTTTCGACAGATCCACGAGTGCCGGAACAGCTTTCCCGTACAGCATCTCGCTGTCGATTTCCGGCCGATCGCCGTTTGCGGCGACCTCGGCGGCGCGTATCGCGGTGGCGATGACATTGTGGGCCTCGTTCTCCTGAATCTCGCGCACCTCCTCGGGGATTCGGCCTGCGGGCCACGCCGACGTAGATGCCGCGCCCGACAAGAGGTCCGTGACGTGAACAACGGTGAGCGGCACATGGCGCATCGCTGCCTCATGCATCGCCCAGGCAACCGCCACTCCTGACGACGGGGACCCGTCGACGCCGACGACCACGCCGTGATGTGAGATCCGCCTGGGCATCCGTCCCTCCTCGCGATCGACGACCGGTGACCGGTCTTGGCTAGGTCTGGCGGCGAGTTAGCCAGCCGGGGTGATCAAGCCGTAGTGCCCGTCGTAGCGCACATACAGCACGGCGGCGCGGCCCTGGGCGGCGTCGATGAAGAACAGGAAGGGCAGTCCGAGCATGCTCAAACGCTCGGTGGCCTGCTCGACGGTTATGCACGGAGCCGGATGCGGGCTGATCGTCACCGGTGCTTGGAAGGGTGCCAAATGCACCGTTGAGGGGGGCACCACTTGCGCCAGGCGGTACCCGGTCGGACCGCTGCGGTAGAGGACACCGGCGATATCGGTGCCTTTCTCGTTGAACAGATGAAAGTCATAGTCGAGAAGGTCCATTTCGAGGGCCGCCTCGTCAACCGTGCAGGGCGCCATGGCGAATGACTTGCGTCGAATAACCCGACGTTCGGCAGCCGGACGCGGAAAGTGGCTCGGCCGCGGCGTCGCCCTCGAACCGCGCTGCCACGGATATGAACCGGTTGGGCTAACCGCGCCCCGACTGGCGTCCCAGTATTGGGCGGCGCGTTCGAGTTGGTGGCGCATCCTCGCCGCGAGTCGATCAATGGCTTCGCGCGCGGTGACCCCTTCGGCCTGTGCGCGGATGAACCGGCCGCCCACCTCGAGGTTCGCCTGCGCGACGACCGGGCGCCACACCGCAGGATCCCGATGTCTGGCCAGTTTGACGTGGGCATGCAGCACGGGTCGGTGCGAAAGCCGCCCCAGCCTTGCTATCTTGCTCCGCGCGTAGTCGGCGGCTCCCGGGAGTTGACCGTGCGTTGTCACGTCTATATCGACAGGTGGCAAGTCCTGTCTGTACGTCATGAGGTCTTGTCTACGCTTCACGTCGGTTCGGTCGCGAGGGACTTCAGTCACAGCCCTCGGCGACCATAGACCTCAATTGGTAGAACTACTGGTATGCAACCGATTCCCGTCCGCGGCCATGAACTATGACCGCGCGACAACCACCGGAATCCGGGCTGCTTGCACCACTGCGGCGCTGACTGACCCGAGGAGCATGCTGGCGATACTTCCGTGGCCGTGGCTGCCAACCACGATCAGCTGTGCAGAGCATGAGTTCTCAACGAGTCGTCGTGCCGGCTGATCACGGACGACAATCCGCCGAACAGGCACGTTCGGATAGCGTTCTTGCCACCCGGCCAACTGCCCGGCCAGCACGTCATCCACTTCGGAACGCAGATCGTTCCAGTCCAGGGCAAATTCGAACGCTCCAGAACCCCACCACGCGTGCAGGGCCACCAGCTCGACACCGCGTCGAGACGCTTCGTCAAATGCCAGCGCGGTAGCCGATTCCGAGGCGCGTGAACCGTCGAAGCCGAGCAGAATCGGCCCACCGTCGAGATCCTCGGTGGGCCGTTCTGCCTCGCGAATGACCGCCACAGGACAATGCGCGTGATGGACCAATCCCAAGCTCACCGATCCGAGCACCGTACGTGCGAGCGCCCCTCTGCCCCGGCTGGCCACCACGACCAGCTGCGCGTCCTTTGAGAGCGCAATCAGCGCCGGAACTGCCGCCGACACAAGCACTTCGGCGGATACCGACAGCCGTCCGCCAGTGATTTCCTTCGCAACGGCAACCGCGTCGTCGACGATCTGGCGGCCTCGTTCATGGTCCCACTGCATGACATCTGGCGGGACCGGAGTGGCCAGCCACGTGCCGACCACAGGAGCCACCGCATGGACGACCGTCAGGTGCGCGTTGCGCATCTCGGCATCTTTGGCAGCCCAGCGGATCGCCGCATCCGCCGACGGCGAGCCATCGGTGCCGACGACGATCCCTGAATGTGCCACTAGC
Organism: Mycobacterium neglectum; assembly: GCF_002591975.1. Classification (GTDB taxonomy): domain Bacteria; phylum Actinomycetota; class Actinomycetes; order Mycobacteriales; family Mycobacteriaceae; genus Mycobacterium; species Mycobacterium neglectum. Next base: position 14,637 of record NZ_NVQE01000026.1, read on the forward strand.
CGCTCTTGAAGTGGTGGGTGATCTCGGTCTGAACCGCCGCAATACGCTGCTCGGCGCGGTTGTCGGCCGCCCGCTGCGCCGCGGCAGTCACGACGATCGCGTCAGGACCCGGGAACACAGTCGCCACATGGTCGTTATCGAGCCAATGCACCACGTATGGCGGCGAACCGTCAGTGGAGTGCACCTCGGTGATCAGTCCACGCTGTTCGTGTTGGTCGATCGTGAGGCCCTTCGTCACCAACCAATCGCCGACCTTTGCCTTCATCGCGCCGTCTCCCTCATAGGTCACCCACCAATCGTGCCCCGGCACGGCGGTCTTCCGGTACGGGCTTCGGTACCCCGCTTCGAAGGCCAAAGGACCTTAGGGGACCTCGCCCAATCACTCAGCGAAGAACCAGCACGGAACAGTTCGTATGGCGAAGCGACTTTCGCCCTTCAGGACCGACGACTTCAGTCGTCAGCACGGGGTCATTCGCGTCCACTATCACCAGTTGGTCGATGTTGGCGCTCTGCGCCAACACGCCGCCGATGTGTTCCGACATGGGAAGCGCACAGATCTGGATTTCGGCGGCATCGTCGTCCCTCGCCTCAGCGAGGTACTCATCGAGTCGCGCTCGCACATCGCGGTCATCGTCGGCTTCACTCGTGGGCGCAGACGGCCATCGCGTCAGTGCCAGCACCGGTGCCTTTCGCAGCGTCGCCTCGTCAATCGCCGCCTGTAATACGGCACCGCCGCCTGGCGATTCGTCGACTGCGGCCACAATCCAGAGGGGGTCGCACAACGGCTTGTGCGGATGTCGGCGGCGGACGATGGCCACCGGTACGTAAGCGGCTTGGGCCAGTGCGGCGCTGGTTGTCCCGTGCTCGTGATGTGGTGAGTCGTCCATGCCTGTCGAGCCGACGCACACCAGTTGCGCTGATCGCGAAGCCTCGGTCAGTTGTTCGACGGGATCGCCCTGTAGAACCGTCGATTCAAGCTTGACGGGCTTGCCGGTGGCTTCTACAGCGACCCACGCCTCATGCAGCGCATGCTGAGCATAGGCGTATTCGCGTTCCAGATCCTTCGCGTGCGGATTGATCACACAGGCGAGCAGCAGCGGAACATCGCGATCAACTGCTTCATCAACAGCCCACAACGAGGCACGGACAGCATGTTTCGACCCGTCGATCCCGACGACGACAGGGAGGTCCTGCCGATTCATGTTCATCATTGAACTCCAGTCCTGAATTGACTCTTTGATGAATGTGGGCTCATTGAGCGGCAGATCATCGTGGGGATGACCGAATGGTGGAGGAGGTTGAGCCCGGTCGAACCCAACACCGCACCCGCCATCGGACCGCGCCCACGGCTGCCGATGACCACGAGTTGCGCATCTTCGGAGTGATGCAGCAGGGCTCGACTCGGTTTGTCCTGGTCGACTACGTACTGCACGTCGACGTCGGGATATTGCCGTGTCCACGGCGCCAATGCGGTCACCAGGTGTCCGCGTTGGTCAGCGTGGACCGCATTCCAATCGATCATGAAGGGCAGAGTGACATCGCCGGCCGATCGGCGCGTCGACCACGCATGGACGGCGACGATGTTCACCGCGAATCGGTCGGCGAGTTCGAAGGCTGACGTGATCGCCACCCGGCTCGGATCGTCATCGTCTACACCTACGACGATCGGCTGACCGGTGAGCGCGGTCGCCCCACCGCGCCAGGCGACCACCGGGCACATCGAGTTCGCCGCCACCGCAACGGTGGTCGAGCCGATCAGCACAGCCGCGGCGACCGAGAGGTCGTCACAGCCCAGTACGATCAACTTCGCATGCTGGCTCAGATCGACCAACAATCGATCGACAGCTTCAGACACATGTGCGGTGGTGATGCGCAGGTTGGGGTGATCGCCGTGGACGGCTTGGCCCGCCTCGTCGAGAATTGCCGAGGCTCTTTCCTGCTGCGCGGACATCTCGCAGGCCCGGACAGCGGCAATGGCATCAGAAGGATTGTGACCGAGGTAAGGCCTGGCATGCACGATGTGCAGCGGGGCCCCGAGCTTGTGCGCGACCCCCGCAGCCCAACGGGCCGCGCGTATCGCGTTGTCCGTACCGTCGACTCCGACGACGACGGGATTCACGCTGTCTTCCATTAGATCTCGCCTCTCCGGTCAGCGTCGTCAAATTGCGAGACAACAGATTTGGCGAGCCTCGGCGACTGAGTCGGCGAGCGGACGCGTGGTGTCGATGGGATGACCGTCGGCCGAGGCGCCGACGACCTCTGCCATCGCGGCGGCGATCTCAGGTGTGGCATCGGAGGTCGTCACAGGCCTGTTCTCGATTCTCTCCGAGGCCTCGTCGAGAGGGACGGTGCAGGTGAGTTCCACGATCGGCGAATGCGATTGGCCGGCCAACCGGCGGGCGCGAGCACGGTGCACGGGATCGCGCCAGGTGCCGTCCAAAATCACGGACACGCCACGGCCCAGCAACATCCGCGCCCGCCGAAGAACCTCGTCGTACACGAAATTCACGTTTTCGGCTGCGTACAGACCCGAGTCCAGGACACCGATCGCTCCAGCTATGACGCCGGTCTGCTCGAGCTCACGGCGCACCTCATCTGTCGAAATAATCTCTGCCCCACACTGTTCCGCCAATCCACGTGACAGCGTTGTCTTCCCAGTACCGGGACCTCCCCCGACGACGATCAGTTGAATCGTACCGGTCCGCAGATGCCCCACCGCGATGTCGATATGCCGACGCGCATCGCTGGAAGCCTCCGCATGACCCTGCGCAAAGCGAACACAATCGACCTTGGCGCGGACCACCGCACGGTAGGCGATATAGAAGTGCTTGAGCGCATCCGGTGCGGGGTCTCGAGCACAGCGACTGTACGCATCGAGAAAGAACTCGCCGAGATCTTGGCGACCGAGAAACTCGAGGTCCATCGCGAGAAACGCTGCATCGTCGATGGAATCCACGTATCTCAGCTTGTCGTCGAACTCGAGACAGTCGAGGATGGCCGTTCCCCCGGGTGTGCAGAAGATGTCGTCGGCCAACAGATCCGCGTGCCCGTCGACGATCCGGCGGCTGCTGATGCGCTCGGCGAACAGTTCGCCGCGGCCCGCGATGAACTGAGCGGACAACCGTCCGACCTCACGGAGCAACTCGCTGGGAATCACGGTGTCCGCGTACCGTTGCAGTTCAACCAGATTCTGCCGCCATCGCGCTGAGACTGCGTCAGCTGTTCCGCAACTGTCGATCGCGGCGCTTCTCAGTGTCTCGGTGTGGAAGCGCGCCAGCTTTTGCGCGATCTCTTCCAAGTGATCGTGGACCGGGCGACCATTCCTGGCCAGCGATGCCAGGCGGGTCGAGTCGGGGTAGCGCCGCATCACGACCACCGGTTCCGCAGGGCCACCACCCGGACCGGCGAAGTGAGCCACCCCCAGGTAGCTGTCCGGGGCGAGCCTGCTGTTGAGAGTGACCTCGTGCGCGCAGGCAGCCTCCCGCTGCGTCGCGGTGGTGAAGTCGAGGAAGTCGGTGGCGATCGCCTTCTTCGCCTTGTACGCCTTGTCGCCGAGGAGGACGACCACGCCCGTATGCGTCTCGCGTACCTGGGCGTCCAGATTGCCCGCGATCGTCCAAGGAGCTTCGCCGCTGCTCAATTCGGCAGTCATGCCATCCATATCTAGATGGTTCATCCCGCGGTCCCCGGTAAGCCAGGGTCCTAAGGCCCAGGCTTGGGGACCATTGACCCTGGTTGAGGCCGGTTCTAAATCCGAAGCTAGGGACATGCGTGACACCATGGTGGACACCCAAGTGATCAAGGAGGCTGTGCAGTTGGCGTGCCGCGCGCCGTCGCTGCACAACAGCCAACCGTGGCATTGGGTTGCTGCAGGCAAAGTGGTCGATCTGTTCCTCGACAAGGAACGCGTCCTCTACTCGACCGACCACACCGGCCGTGAGGCCGTGATCGGCTGTGGTGCCGTACTGGACCACTTTCGGGTCGCCATGGCTGCGGCGGGGTGGGCCTGCCATGTCGACCGATATCCCAATCCCAACAACTCTCTGCATTTGGCGTCGATCGATTTCAGCCCGATGGAGTTCGTCACCGAGGGACACCTCCGCCGTGCCGACGCGATACATCTGCGACGGAGCGATCGTCTCCCCTACGCGGAGGCGCCGGGCTGGGCCACGGCCGAGGAACAGTTGCGTCGTAGCGTCACCTCCGATGCCGTCCGCCTTGATGTCATCGCCGACGAGTTGCACGCCGAACTTGCGGAGGCCGCTCAGCTCACCGAATCGTTGCGACTCTACGATTCGTCCTATCACTCTGAACTGTCCTGGTGGACAAGACCGTTCGAGTCCACCGACGGGATACCCCACAGCTCGCTGGTGTCGGCCGCTGAAAGCGACCGCGTCGATGTCGGACGTAACTTCCCGGTCACCCGCAACACAGATCGGCGCTTCGAGGTCGGCCAGGACCACTCGAAGATTCTTGTGCTATCGACTTACGACGGTGATCCCACTTCTGTCCTGGAGTGCGGCGAAATGCTCTCCGCCGTATTGCTGGAAGCCACGATGGCGGCACTCGCCACGTGCACGCTGACGAATATCACCGAGCTCTACCCGGGCCGGGACATCGTCGCATCGTTGATCGACCAGCCGACCACTCCCCAGGTATTGATCCGTGTCGGATCAGCTCCGGAGAGCGACGACAAGCCACCGCCGACGCCACGGCGGCAGATCGACGAGGTCTTCGAAGTAAAGGCGAAGGATATTTGACCGCCAAGCAGCACAAGGAGCCACCATGCGAGACCTACCTCATTCGCCGCCCTCAGTCGTAGTCGGTCTGGACGGTTCGCGCTCTGCACTCGATGCGGCGCTGTGGGCCGTCGACGAAGCCGTGAGTCGCGATATTCCCTTGCGCCTCGTCTACGCGGTCGATCCCGACAGTTCCTCCGGCACTGATCCGCACGATGCGGCGAGGGACCTTGCCGCGGCAGAGATAGCGGTTCGTCACGCGTGCACAGCCATCGAGTCGACCGACAAGCCCGTCAAGATCGAGATGGAGATCCTGCAGGCCCGGCCAGCCCGGGCGCTGATCGATACCTCCAGGTCGGCGGCAATGCTCTGCCTGGGAGACATGGGCCTCAGACACAGCGCACAAGGCCGGATCGGTTCCACGGCCGCGGAAGTCGCGGCCTCCGCCCATTGCCCGGTGGCCATTGTCCGCAGCTATGACCCGCGCCCAGGGCGAAATGACTGGGTGGTTGCCGAGATTGACGGGTCTCCCGTCGGCAACCACATCTTGCAGCGTGCCTCCGATGAAGCACGGCTCCGCAACGCGCCGCTGCGGGTGCTGACCAGTTGGCAGACTCGGTTCACCGACGTCTACAACAATCGCTCCGTGGCCGAGGGCAACAGGTGCGCCAAGGCGCAGCTCGACCGTCAACTGGCGCAGTGGAAGAAGCGCTACCCAGAGCTCGATGTCGAGTCCGTCGTAGTGCACGGCAATACGCTGGACTATCTGACGCAATATGGCGACTGGATCCAGTTGCTGGTGGTGGGTCATGAGCGCGTTCGCGGCATCAAGGATCTGGTCGGGCCACCCGGCTACGCGTCATTGCAGGAAGCAGGCTGTTCGGTCTTGATCTGCCAACCACACACCGTATTGTGATTTCGGCGTCTCGACCGCCGTTGCCGACAGGGGGCTTCAGATGGTGAAAGTCTTTCTCGTCGATGACCACGAAGTCGTCCGGCGCGGGCTGATCGACCTGTTGAGCGCCGATCCGGATCTCGAGGTCATCGGCGAAGCCGGATCTGTGGCGCAGGCGCTGGCCCGGATACCGGCGCTGCTGCCCGATGTCGCAGTCCTCGACGTGCGGCTTCCTGACGGCAATGGCATCGAATTGTGTCGCGATCTGCTGTCTCGGCTGCCGGATCTGCGCTGTCTGATGCTCACCTCGTTCACGTCTGACGAAGCGATGCTGGACGCGATATTGGCCGGCGCGAGCGGGTATGTCGTCAAGGACATCAAGGGTATGGAGCTCGCCCACGCGATCAAGGAGGTCGGGGCCGGCCGCTCATTGCTAGACAATCGAGCGGCGGCCGCACTGATGGCCAAACTCCGCGGGGCCGCGGAGAAATCGGATCCCTTGGCCGGCCTAAGCGACCAGGAACGGGTGTTGCTCGATTTGCTCGGCGAGGGTTTGACCAACAAGCAGATCGCCGCCCGGATGTTCCTGGCGGAGAAGACGGTCAAAAATTACGTGTCACGGCTGTTGGCCAAGCTGGGCATGGAACGCCGCACCCAGGCGGCGGTGTTCGTGTCCAAACTCGATCAATCCCACCGCCACTCCGAGGAATAGGCCACCGCCGACAGCGATCTCAGGTCGGACGGACCACCAGGACCGGCGTGCGCGCCGACTCCGCAACGGCCAGACTGACAGAACCCAGCAGCATGCCCGCGAATCCGCCCCGGCCGTGGCTGCCGACGACGGTCAGTTGCGCCGCCTCGGACCTTTCGAGCAACTGGTGCACGGGACGGTTGAGGGCCACGATGGACTGCACGCGCACGTCGGGATAACGCTCCTGCCAGCCGGCCAGGCGCTCAGCCAGGGTTTCGTCCGCGCGCCGCTGCAGAGAAGGCAACTCGGTTTCGGGTAGCTCGAATAGCCCGAAATCGCTCCACACGTGCAACGCGATGAGATCGACGCCACGGCGCGACGCTTCCTCGAATGCGATGGCGGTAGCCGATTCGGATACCGGCGAACCGTCGATGCCCACCAGGACAGGCGCCCTGGCGGGATCCGTCATCATTGGGTCCTCGTGAATGACCGCGACTGGGGCGTGAGCGTGCTGAATGAGACCCCTGCTGACTGACCCGAGCAGTCTCCGGTTGATCGGTCCGGTACCGCGGCATCCAACGACGATCATTTCCGCGTCCTTGGACAGATCTATCAGCGTGGGCAATACACCCCCCGTGATCAACGCAGTCTCGATATCAATCTGACGCGAACCCGCAGTCGCCGCCTGCGCGGCCCCGCGCGCAGCACTGAGAATCTCTTGGCCGTCTCTCTCGATACGAGCAAGCACCTCGTCGGGCATGGGGATCTCGGGCCACATTCGGACTGCGGGTGACTGTATGACGTGGATGATCGACAGCGGAAGCTTGCGCATCGCGGCTTCTCGCGCCGCCCAGTCGATGGCCACCTTTGACTGAGGCGATCCGTCAGCAGCTACGAGGATACCGTGATGTGTTGGGGAGGTTGACATTTGCGGACTCCTTCTGCCATGGCTGCTATATGCGCGACGCTACATTCATCGATGGGTCCGGTCGGGAGGCGATGGCCACCACACTGGTAGGCCAAAGGTCCTCTGATTGGTCAGGATTGGTAGTGGAGCGATTGGAGCTCGCGATCCCATTGGATATATGTTCGGTGTGCGAGGAACTCCCCAATGAGATAAGCGCCGCCGACGGCGGTCGCCATAACGGCGAACCACACAGAGAAGGCGACACCCACGGCATCGCTGACCGCCGCACTCGGTGGCGAAGGGGGGTCAGCCGGCTCGCCGGTGGCGTCGTCGACCCAGATGTCGGCTTGATCGCCAATCGTTGCCTTATCGGCCCATTCGACGACGTCGATGTGGTCGGAACCCGCATCAGTCCAGGAGGCCCGCACAAAAAACGAGACATCCTCTGGTCCTGGACCCACATCGACGGTGCCGTTCTCAAGCGCCGTGGCGGTAACCGCGTGGCGGTGCTCAGCCTCTTCCGCGTACAGCCGGGTTTGTTTGTCGTACACGGATGTTCCGATGGCAGCGGCGACGGGCAACGCCAGGACAGCGACGAAGGCGGCGAGAATGAGCGCCCACGCCTGAATTCGGTCGCTGCCCCGCACGAGGGGATTGCGCCCCGCAATCCGGCTGAACCAGTACCTCCCCCACGTGATCGTGAACGGTTGCATGACGTCTCTCCTTGCGTTGTCCCAGGGTCTTTCATCGATCCTGGGCGCCGACGAACCGCGATTCCAGGGTCCAATGGCCTGTTGCGGTGGGCCAGACGTCGTCTTCGGCGCCGCCGATGCCCATTTGATCTCGCGAATTGTCGAGCCTCACAAGCACAGCCTGGTTCCGCAGGCGAGTTCTCGGTACTCGTCGCGCACTAGCTCACCCGTCGAAGTCGACCTGACCGAATGTCATTGACGGCACACTTGCTCCGTCGAGTCGTGAATCGTCTAACCTGACAACCACTTCTGCCAGGTCGCGACGCGGTGTGGCGGGCAACGGATCGCTGTTGACGGGCGCCCAGCCGATGCGTAGCAGCATCTGGGGATAGCCATCCTCACCAAGCACGTCCGCCCGGACCGCTTCTCGGGTCGCGGCGATCTCCAGCGGCTCGGTGATCGGGCAACTTGCCAGGCCCAGGGCAGTCGCCGTGAGGAGTACCACGCTGGTGGCTTCACCCGCGCGCAGCCTCGACAGGTCATCGTCCGCTACGGTTCCCAGCGCAATAACCACAGCGTTGTCCGCGGCCGCATCGACCGGAGGCTGCGCGAGTACTGGTCCGGCGAACCATCGCGCCGGAATCGAACCTGCCGAGTCCGGCACGGGTGTGTTCCGGGCCGGGACTCCGGCCTCAGCCGCATATCGTCCGCTCCACGCTGCCAATTCTGCCGAGTATGCAAAGTCGGTCGCGTGGAGGGAAGCGGCCTCACCCACGATCTGCGTCAGGTGCGCGATGTCGTCGATCCGGCGCATTGTCACCCCTGCGCGCGCAGCCCGAGCGCCCATCAACGCGAGATCGCCCTTAGCGACCGGCCAGTGACTGTAGTACCGGCGATCGGTGCGGCGGCGCGGGATCGCCGCCGCAAGCGCGATGTCCACATCGGCCGGCGTCTGGCGACGAAGTTCTATCGAAGCCAGGTGATCCACATCGGCGGGATTGGGAAACCGGTGAATCTTGGCTGCCCACCCCAGTGCGGCGAAGGCGGTTACGCAATGATTAAGCGCGACACCACAGCTCAGAAGCAGGTCTCTGGCATCGGGGTCTGTGTTCGGCAGTTGCCGATCACGGTCTGCGTAGAGATGCACACTGCGTTCGCCGATCGCCCAACGCCACGGCTGGGAGTTGTGCACCGACGGCGCCCGAACGGCCAGCAGCAACGCTGACGTGATGGTCTCGGCATCTGGAAAATGCGCGCTCATTTGTCCCCACCTCGATCGGAGAAGTCTGTTGTTCTTTCCAGCGTGCCGCTTCTCGGCCAGAATCGAGAGGGTCTAAAGACCCAGACACATATGACTTGCGGAGTCGAACCGGAGCCCTAGGACTGCCGTGCCACGATGACCGGGATCCGCGCTGCCTGCGCCACGGCCGAGCTCACCGAACCCAAGAGAAGACCCGCAAATCCTCCGTGTCCATGGCTTCCTACAACCAGTAGTTGTGCACGTTCGGATTCCGTGAGCAGACAGTGGGCGGGATTGTCCTGAGCAATGACGCGCCGGACGGCGACATCCGGATAGCGCTCGCACCAGCCTGCAAGCCGTTGCGCCAGTTCCTCCTCGGCTTGCACGGCCCCACCCTCGAGGGGCACATCGAAGGAGAAATCTGCGTTGTTCATCCAGGTGTGGATCGCCACCAGTTCTACGCCGCGCCGCGATGCCTCGTCGAAGGCGATGGCCGTCGCTCGCTCGGAGGCTGGCGACCCGTCGATACCAACGAGCACAGGCGCCGCGACCGAGTAATCCGTGACCGGCTCCTCGTCGTGGATCACCGCCACGGGGCAGTGCGCATGGTGCAGCAGGCCCGAGCTGACCGAGCCCAGCAGAAGCCTCTTCACGCCGCCGAGCCCGCGGCGACCGACCACCACCATTTCCGCGTCTTTTGACATGTCCACGAGAGTCGGCACCGCAGATCCGGAGACGACGCGACGCTGAGTGGTCAATCCCGCTGCGCCGGATGTGGCCTCGGCGACGACCTGCATGGCGTCATCAATTACCTGGTCGGCACGTCGGTCGCGCTGGGACCAGTAGTCCGCCGATACGGGCATGTCGACCCACGGCCCGATAGACGTCGCCGGGAGAATGTGGACGACCGTCAACGGCACGTTGCGTAATGCCGCGTCCCGTGCGGCCCACTCTGTCGCCACGTCCGAGGCAGTCGAGCCGTCAACCCCGACGACGATGCCGTGATACTTCGACTCTGAAGACTCTGTTGTTGAACTCATTTCGCGCTTCTTTCCTTGTGGTCGAAGCTCAAGAGGCGTCGACTTCGATTGAGCGTCAGGGGAATCAAATGGGCGGTGACCGTCGCTCTCGCGGCCAGCTCGGCGTACACCTCTGCCACGACCGCCTCGACCTCGATTCGCGAGCGATCGGGGAATCGGCCGCACAGTGTCGACACGACGCTTTCAAGTTCATCGTGCACCAACGGTGCCGCGAAAGTGGTCATCGCCAGAGTCTGCGTCGAAGAAGTGCCAAGCATCTACGGACCAAAGTCCCCAAACCGGCGGCTAGCGTCACTTGGTGCCCGCGGAGCGCGCGGCGCCGCACCCCTTGCCTCCCGGATCCGACGAGCATCCCGGGCACCCCACGCGACGGGCACGCCACGACAAGCACAACCCGACGAGGTAGAGCCACCGGTCCCGCAATTCAGGCGGCGCTGGGAAAATCGATACTGATGTGGAGATTCGAATCCTGCCGATCTTTGCCGACGGGCTTCCACCCCACATATGTCAGATACAGACCGATGGCGGCAAATACGACGTATACCGCCTGCCATACGCCGACCGCTCCGATGACACGGTTGGCCACGGAGGCAAAGGTATCGGGGAAGGCAAGAAGAAAGACTCCGCGGGCAATGAGCAGCCATCCGAGGGCGGACACGATAATCGCGGCCGGGTCACGCCAGAGTTGGTGAAACGCCACGATCGAGATGCCACCCATGAGGATGAAGGCCCCTGTCACCCAGGGCCACAAATCGCTTGCGGTGAACTCGGACAATAGCCGTCGCATGTCGGGGGCGCGCAGCGCCACGACGATGGCGACGATAGTAAAGAATGGACCAAGCACTCGGGCGAACATCCGGGTGCGTTGTTGCACTTGCACACTCATCATTGCCTCGATCCGAAGGTGATTCATGAGATCTGCTGGTCTCGGTGCCAATACCACCACCACATGTATTTCCTGCCCCAGGGCCGAAGGTCCCGTGTGGTGTCGAATTCTTCCGCTGAAAAGCGGTGGGTGACGGAACAGACGGCTGTCATCTGGCCCCTGACCCGGGGGCACAAAGACCCCGTTCTTCATGACATCGAGCCAACTAGGCTCGAGCATGTCGCCGGTTGGCATCAGGATCGCCCAGCCCAGTGACGTACGGCAGGTATCCACACGAGCCGTCACGAGCCATGCGGCAAGGGAGAATTCGATGATCGAAGTACTGCATGACATGCCGCCCGGAGTGACCGGTATCCGCGTGTCGGGCCGATTGAGTGGCAACGACCTGCGTGAATTCGCGCCGGCCATGGAGGACCTGCTGAAAACGGATGAGATCCGGATCGTCGAAGTCATCGCTTCTGACTACCGGGGTTTCGGGCCCGACGGGCTGGTCGAGGACCTGAAGTTGGGCTTCAGCGCTCTCTTCCAACATCATTCGGCCTTCAAGCGAGTCGCGGTCGTGTCTGACAAGGAATGGGTCGCCCACACGCTGCACGCGCTCGCGTGGATGGTTCCTGGCGAGCTCGCCATATTCGGGCTCGACGAACTCGAGCGCGCGAAGGAGTGGGCCGCCGGCTGAGCCGGCTCGCGCGGAGCGGCTGGTGAGGGGCGAAGGTCACCCGTGAAAGTGCCTTTGTGCTCCGTTCTGCGCGGCGTTGATATTCCTACCGTTGCGCCATGACCTATGTAATCGGTTCGGCGTGTGTCGATGTGATGGACAAGTCGTGTGTGCTCGAGTGCCCCGCGGACTGCATCTACGAAGGTGCGCGCTCGCTCTACATAAATCCCGAAGAGTGTGTCGATTGTGGCGCGTGCAAATTGGTCTGCCGAATGGAGGCGATCGAATACGAGACCGATCTGCCCGACGGCGATTTGCAGCACCTCGTCGACAACGCGGCCTTCTTCCAGACCGTACTACCTGGCCGTGCCGCGCCGTTGGGTGCGCCAGGCGGCGCGCAAGGTGTTGGACGAATCGGCGTCGATACCCCCTTGGTTGCGATGATGCCGACTAAGGATCAGTCGGGGCATTGACGTCGGCCGAACGGCCGTATTGCGCTGCGGCGCAACCTCTCATATCAAAAATGTGGGGTTTGGAAGCACAATGCCACTGCCAACGAGGGCCCATCGGCCCTACAGGAACGGCATTGTCGGCGCGCATTCTGGGAGCAATCAATCGTTGAGGAGAGCACGATCATGGCAGATGGCATGGAATCGCAGAACGTCGTCGAACCACTGACGGAATACTGTCGCACTTGCGGTCACGCAAAAGAGAGTCACAACCTGGATTTTCGGGGTGCCCCGGAAGAGGCTCACCAACTCTACGGTCATGGCAAGTATGTGTGCCATCACATGACCGGAGCCAATTCCGCCGTTCACTGCATCTGCGTGGGGTGGAACAGCTGGGTCTAGAACACCCCCAGTTCCCGAAGCCTGTCGCCGTAGGCGTTGACATCGGCGGCGAAGAGGTGCGGCTGTTCGAACGCGGCGAAATGCCCGCCGCGGTCCTGCACGCTGTAATGCACGACGTTGTAGCGTCCCTCGGCCCATACCCGCGGCGTCTGCAGAAGTTCGTACGGATAGACCGCGTATCCCGTCGGGACATCGACCCGTCCGCTCCACTCGCTCAGCGCCGAGTTACCCGCCCGGGTTGCTTCGCAGTACAGCCGGGCCGCCGATGTCGCGGTACCGGTGAGCCAGTACATCATCAGGTTGTCGATGAGGCGGTCGGTACGAATCGGCATGCCGTCGCGGATGTCGCACCACGCGTGGAACTTCTCCAAGATCCAGCCGGCCAGGCCCAATGGTGAATCGTCGAGTCCAAAGCCCAGCGAGTGCGGCCGTGTCGACTGGATGTCCATATACGCCGTGCCGTCGGTGATCCGCTGGGCGGACGAGACCATCGCTGCCAGTTCGCTTTCCGTCACCCCTGTCATCGCGTCGGCGGCGTCACCATCGAAGGGGGCGAACAACATGTTGGTGTGGATGGCGGCCACCGATGGTGCGTGATGCTCCCCCAGATGCCGGACGACGAGAGCACCCCAGTCACCGCCCTGCGCGAGGTATCGGTCATAGCCGAGTTGGGCCATCACGTCGGCGACAGCGGCAGCGACCTTCGCGACATCGACGCCGCGCTGAATCGTCGGACCCGAGAATCCGTAGCCGGGCATGGAGACGACGACCACGTGGAAGCGTTCGCGCAGCAGTGGCAGCACATCGAGGAATTCAACGATGGATCCGGGCCATCCGTGGACCAGCACCAGCGGGATGGCATCGGCGGTGCCGGACCGCACATGCAGCAGATGCACCCGCTGCCCAGCCGCCGTGGCCAGGAACGATCCCCATCCGTTGAGCTCGGCTTCGGTTGCTCGCCAGTCGTATCCGTCGCGCCACCGATCGACGACCGATCGCAGGAATGCTTGTTCGGTTCCGTAATCCCATCCACTGTCCGGGAGTTCGGCCGGGAATCTCGCCGAGTCCAGTCGGCGGCGCAGGTCGTCGAGGTCGGCCTGGGTAACGGCGATCGGGAACGGCCGTATCGCATGTCCTTTGATGCTCATGGGATTCTCCTTTGTGCGACGTCGCCGGCTCAGACGGTCAGGGCCACCTTGACACAGTCGGCTGTGCGCGCCGCCACCGCGGCGTAGGCCGCTGGCGCGTCAGCGAGCGGCATGGTGTCGGTGAAGATGCCACTGACGTCGAGGCGACCCGACTGGAGCAACGGCACCAGTTCAGGCCACGTGCGCTGCACCGGCGCGGTCGTCATCCTCAGCGTGATGCTGCGAATCAGGCTGATCGTGGCGGGAAACGGGAACGGGTCGAGGTTGTGCACGCCGACCACCGAGACGGTGCCCCCCGCGCGGACCAGGTTGAGGGCTTCCGACATCGAGCCATCACTTCCTACGGCGTCGATGACCGAGGCCGCGCCCCGCCCGCCCGTCGCGTCCAGGACTGCCTGCAGCGCAGGCGGTTCCAGCGGAGTCGCTCCGAGCCGTTCGGCCCGGAGCCGTCGGCCCTCGACCGGGTCTACGACAAAGACGGTGCCCGCGCCGAGCATGAGCGCACTCTGTACCGCGCACAGGCCGACCGCACCGAGACCGAGGACCACGATCGTTCCCCCGGGAGGGAAGTCGGCGCGTTGTGCGGCCGCCCAACCGGTGGCGAGGTTGTCCGTCAGAAGCAACGCCTCCTCGGTATCGATGTCCTGGGGCAGGCGCAACAGCTGAAAGTCCGCTGCGGGCACCGCCAGCAGCTCCGATTGCGCCCCGCCGAGGGCACCGGCGCCGAAGATCCGTGGACCGCCGATGCATGTCACCGGATCACGAGTTTCGCACCCCGCGCAGGAGCCGCAGCCGGCGACCGACGAGACGAGCACCTCGTCACCCACTGCGAACGTCCGCACGTCAGGGCCGATCTCGACGATCGTGCCGATCGCCTCGTGCCCGAGTGCCACCGGATCGCCGAGAGGATAATCGCCCTCGTAGAAGTGCAGATCCGAGCCGCAGATCGCCGCGGCATTCACCTGAATCACCGCGCCGTCAGCGCCGGGCAGAATCGGATCGGGCAGCGTCTCCACACGTACCTGCCCAGGCGTATCGATCACGACACTCTTCATCGATGGTCAACCTTTCTGCAGCCTGGCCAGCGCCAGTTTCGCATCGTTGATGGTGTCCATGCGCGCACAGCAGGACTGTACGGAGACGGTGCCATCTGGAATCAAAGGCAAGTCGGCGAATCGCCGGTTAGGGCGATAAATCACCGGCGGCGCGCATGGTGTCCTGGGAGGCCGTCAACCAGAAGACCGCGCGGTCGAGCGAGGGCAGGATCTCAGTTACGGAGATCGCCCCGTCGGCGAACTGCCCGAGCAAGCCGTAAATGATGCCAGACATGATCCCTTCCATGTCGCGTGCAAATGCGGGGTCGGCCTGGGCAAGAATCTTCCGGGCGACGGGTACCACCACATCGAACCCGTGCTCGGTCAGTCCCTGTCCACCAGGACCAGCCTGTGCCCGGAAGTAGGCCTTGAGCATGCGCGGATGTTGCTCCCAGGGCTGAAAAATGGTGCGGAACAACGCCATAAGGTCGTCATACATCGAGCCTGACAGCTGTTCGGCGGCACTGGCCGCGACCCCGGCGTACCGGTTCTCGTCCATCCACCAGCGCAACGCACCGACGATCAATGCTTCGCGTGTCGGATACCGCCGATAGATGGTGGTCATCGAAACCCGTGCCCGCCGGGCAACCTCGCGCAGCTGGACCGCCTCATAGCCCTCGGTTTCGAGCAGGTCAACCACCGCGGCGATGACGGCATCGGCATCGTCGGCACCCGCAGTGGGGTGTTCGCCGACGCTGCGCGATCCTTGCCGAGCCATGAGTAACGATGTTACTGTACGCGCCGAGTAACGCGGTTACTCACCGCTGACGAGGTAGTTCCTGGTCCGCGGCAGTTCCGAAGTGGAAGCGGGCATCGTGGGTCAACTGGACGGCAGAGTCGCATTCATCACCGGCGTAGCCCGAGGTCAGGGGCGTAGCCATGCCCTCAGGCTGGCTGGTGAGGGCGCCAACATCATCGGAGTGGACATCTGCGCAGACATCCCGTCGAACAACTACCCGATGGCCACGCGTGCGGACCTCGACGAAACGGTCTCGCTGGTCGAGGAAGTTGGCGGGAAGATGCTCGCCACGGTCGCCGACGTCCGTGACTACCACGGGCTCAAGGCCGCGGTGGACGCCGGAGTCGATCAGTTCGGCCGGTTGGACATCGTGCTGGCCAACGCGGGCATCGCAAGTGTCGCCTTCCGCGAACTCACGATCGAAGAAGAGCTCGATCAATGGGCCGGTGTGCTCGATGTCAACTTGGTCGGCGCGTTTCACACCGCTCGAGCCGCTGTCCCCCACCTCATCGACGGGAACCGAGGCGGAGTGATCATCTTCACGAGCTCGACTGCGGGCTTGAAGGGGTTCGGCGGCATCCAGGGCGGAGGCGCGGCATACGCAGCTTCCAAACACGGGATCGTTGGCCTGATGCGCTCATTCGCCAATGCGCTTGCCCCGCTGAATATTCGGGTCAACACCATTCATCCCACCGCGGTGAACACGATGATGGCAATGAATGACGATATGCAGGACTTCCTGAAGAACTTTCCCGACGGCGGCGGTCCACACCTGCAGAACCCGATGCCGGTCGGCATGCTCGAGCCAGAAGACATCAGCGCCGCGATCGCCTACCTGGTTTCCGATGACGCCAAATACGTCACCGGGGTGACCTTCCCGGTCGACGCCGGCTTCTGCAACAAGCTGTGAGCACTTCAGAAGGGCGAATCGCCGGCAAGCGCGTACTCATCACTGGTGCGGCGCGTGGAATGGGCCGCAGCCACGCGGTGCGCCTTGCCGAAGAAGGTGCCGACCTCATCCTGGTGGACATCTGTTCATCGGTGTCAGAAATCGAGTACCCGCTCGCATCCAAGGACGACCTCGAGGAGACGGCGCGGCAGGTCACCGAGTTCGGTCGGCGAGCCGTCACGCACATCGTCGATGTCCGCGATGCCACGTCACTGACTGCCGCAGTCGAGAACGGCGTCGCCGAACTGGGCGGTCTCGATGCGGCGGTTGCCAATGCCGGCGTCCTGACCGTCGGCACCTGGGATACCACCACGCCTGAGCAGTGGCGCACTGTCGTGGACGTTAACCTCATCGGAACTTGGAACACCTGCGCTGCGGCGCTGCCGCACCTGGTCGAGCGCGGCGGCAGTCTGATCCTGATCAGCTCGGCGGCCGGGCTGAAAGGGACGCCGCTGCACCTCCCGTACACGGCAACCAAACACGGCGTCGTCGGTTTGAGCCGAGCGCTCGCCAATGAACTTGCCGCACAGAATGTTCGGGTCAATACCGTGCATCCGACCGGTGTCGAGACGGGGATGCGTCCGGAATCGCTGCACGGACTGCTCGCGGAGTCGCGGCCCGACTTGGTGCCGGTCTTCCTCAACGCCCTACCCATCATGATGGCCGACGCGATCGACATCAGCAATGCGGTGCTGTTTCTGATTTCAGACGAATCCAGGTACGTGACCGGACTCGAGTTCAAGGTCGACGCCGGCGTGACACTGCGCTGAGACCCTAGTAGGGAGCAATATGACCACAATCGATGATCGGCTCGAGCGCGGCAGGCGGGCCTTTGCTGAGGTGATGACCTTCCCGGCGCCCGACAACCTAATGCCGGCGACTGCGAGCTTTCTCGAATTCGTCTTCGCCGAAGTGTGGCAACGTCCGGTGTTGAGCCGCCGTGACCGTTGGTTCGTCACGCTGCCATGCGTCGCGGCAGCCGACGCCGAAGTGCCGCTACGAGAGCATGTGTATGCGGCGCTCAACAGCGGCGACGTGTCAATCACTGAAATGCAGGAGATGGTATTGCATTTCGCCGTGTACGCCGGTTGGCCGAAGGCGTCGCGGTTCAACATGACCGTCGACGAACAATGGGACCGCATCCATCGCGAGCGCGGTCGGCCGGTACCGCCGCCCGAGACGCTGCTGCCACTGACGACACCGAGCGACCCGGAAGAGCGGCTCTCGGGGGGCGAGCAGTCGTTCATGGACGTCAACTGCATGCCGTTCGTACCGATTCGCGACAATCCATATTCGGGGGCAGGCATCTTGAACTTCGTCTTCGGCGAGATGTGGCTGCGCCCCGGCCTCGCCATGAAGCAAAGGCGGCTGGTGACCGTAGCGTGTGTGGCTTTCCAGGACGCGCCGATACCCATTCTGAGTCACGTCTACGCGGCGCTGAAGAGTCGTGATGTGTCGTTCGACGAAATGGACGAGCTTGCAATGCAGTTCGCGGCATATTACGGCTGGGCCAAAGCGTCCCATCTCACTGGGGTGATCGCCGAGCAGAAGCGGCGGGTCGTCGACGAATGGGCGACGGAAGCCGATGTTCCGTGACCGCGATGACTACACATGAGCCGGTCGGTCTGGTCGTCGGTGGAGATCGAATCACCGCGTCCTCTGTACCCCACCATGAACACATCTTCCCAGGCACGGGAGGGCCGAATGCGATCGTTGCGATGGCCGGATCAGCTGAGATCGACCGCGCAGTCGCCTGCGCGTGGGAAGCACACCGCGAGTGGGCGGGGTTCACCGTCGATCGCCGTCGCGACCTGTTGATCGATCTGGCAGATGTCATTCACGAGAACCTGGACGAACTCGCGGCACTCAATGTGCATGACTACGCGGTTCCCATTTCGTTTGCGGGCACTGCCATTCTGCTGGAACGGTTTCTGCGTCATTTCGCGGGGTACGCGGACAAACCGTTCGGGTTGAGCACACCTGTAGCCGGTTCATTTGATGTGAACCTTGTCGAGCGCGAGCCGTACGGCGTCGTCGGAGTCATCGCACCGTGGAACGGCGCTTTGGCGGTGGCCGGCGCGTGCGTGGCACCTGCGCTGGCGGCGGGTAATGCCGTGGTGTTCAAGCCATCCGAGTTGGCGCCTCTTGCCTCGTTGCGCTTCGGAGAACTATGCCTCGAAGCGGGCCTCCCCCCGGGATTGGTCAACGTGGTGCCCGCGGGCCCCGAGGGTGGGGAAGCCCTCGTCCGCCATCCCGGCATCCGCAAAATCCATTTCACCGGCGGCGGTCACACCGCTCGTGCGGTGGTGCAGGCAGCCGCCGTGAATCTCACGCCCGTCGTTGCCGAACTCGGCGGCAAGTCGGCCGGCATCGTGTTCGACGATGCCGACCTGGACGCCGCTGCCATGCTGTCTGCGCATCAGGGACCGCTGATGCAGTCGGGCCAGAGTTGCGCCTGCGCAAGCCGTCTGCTGGTGCATGGATCGGTGTACGACGCATTCCTGGAGCGGTTTTCAGCCGTCATCGACGCGGCAATGGTCGGCGATCCCTTCGACACCGCAGTCACGTTCGGCCCTGTCATCAGTGAAGGGGCGCTCGATCGCATCCACGGGGTGATCGAGAACGCCGTTCACGAGCGCGCCGGTGTACTCCTCACAGGCGGAAAGCGCATAGGCGGTGAGTACTCACGGGGCTACTACATCGAGCCCACCGTATTCGGCGACGTCGACAACACTTCGAACCTGGCTCAAATCGAGACATTCGGGCCGGTCGTCTCTGTGATCAGGTTTGACGACGATGCCGATGCACTACGTCTGGCCAACGAAACTCCCTATGGTTTGAACGCCTTCGTGCATACACGCGACCTGAACCGGGCCCATCGCGTCGCGCGAGCCCTGGAGGCGGGGTCGGTATGGATCAACACGTTCAGCGATATCTCGCCGCAGGGCCCCTACGGCGGGTACAAGCAGAGCGGCTTCGGTCGCACCGGCGGCATCGACGGACTGCATGAATTTCTGCAGACCAAGAATATTCGCATCGGAATGGGCTGAGGGCAGCATCGCCGCCACTGCACGCCACCTCAACACGTCGAACCGACTGAAAGGTTCCCGACAGCCGTGAATGAACTCGCCGAAATCGACTACTTCTCCGACGAAGCCGTCGCCCAAAACCCCTACGAATACTACGAATATCTGCGCGGCAACGGTCCGGTGTTCCGAGAGCCTCACCACGACGTCGTCGCCGTCACCGGCTACGCAGAGGTCATGGCGGCCTTCAAGGACACCGAGTCCTTTTCGGCGGTCAATGCGATCGGCGGCCCGTTTCCGCCGCTGCCCTTCAAACCCGAAGGCGACGACATCTCCGCTCAGATCGAAGCCAACCGGCATCGGTTCCCGATTTTCGAACACATGGTCGTCATGGATCCACCCGACCACCAGCGGGCTCGGTCGTTGTTGAGCAGACTACTCACGCCACGACGGCTCAAGGAGAACGAGGAGTACATGTGGACGCTCGTCGACCGCCAGATCGACGAGTTCATCGACAACGGTAAGTGTGAATTCCTGGCGGAGTACGCCAAGCCGTTCGCCACCCTCGCTATCACCGACCTACTGGGTGTGCCAGTGGAAGACCGCGACGAGATTCGTCATGCGCTGGGTGCCGGCAGGGCGCCCGGTGACACGGTGGGCGCGCTCAACGGTGCCCCGGTCGGCCGTAACCCGTTGAAGTACCTTGACGACAAGTTCGCCGGTTACATCGCCGAGCGGCGCCGCGACCCACGCGATGACGTTCTCAGCGGCATGGCCACCGCCACATACCCTGATGGATCGACCCCCGAACTTCTGGAGGTGGTGCGGCCCGCCACCTTCTTGTTCGCAGCCGGCCAAGAGACCGTCACCAAACTGCTCAGCGCCGCAGTGCAGACATTGGGCGAACACCCTGAGTTCCAGCATCAGCTTCATGACAATCGGAAACTGATCCCCGCGTTCATCGAGGAATCGCTGCGGATGCAAAGCCCCACAAAGGTCGACTTCCGCCTCGCTCGCAAGACCACATCGCTTGGAAGCGTGCATATTCCGGCCGGCACCGTGTTGATGCTGTGCCTGGGCGCCGCTAACCGAGACCCGGACAAGTTCGAGAACCCTCATCAATTTCGACTCGACCGCAAGAACGTACGCGAACACATCGCCTTCGGACGCGGAATCCATACCTGCGCCGGTGCGCCGCTGGCACGAGTCGAGGGACTGGTGACGGTCCACCGTCTGCTCGACCGCATGCGTGACTTGACGGTCAGCGAAGCTGCACACGGGCCCGCCGACGATCGGCGATACTCGTACGAACCGACCTTTCTGCTACGCGGACTCAGAGAACTGCATATCGAATTCTCGCCGGTCCAATGAGGCGGTTTCTACAGGTGCCGCCGATTACAGATGCAGCGCCCGAGCGGCCAGCGTCGCGAGTTCGCCTTGCAGATTCGTGATCGGTGCGCTGCCGCGCAGATGGATCACGTTGGTGAGAAGTACGACGTAGGTGTCCGAGGCGGGATCGATCCACAGCGACGTTCCGGTGAACCCGACATGGCCGAAGCTACCGATCGGAAAGACCATTCCCCGCGGCTTGGAGTGCGGGGTATCGATATCCCAGCCGAACCCGCGCAGGTTCTGCCCAGCGATCGCCGGATAGTGCGGAGCAAGCAGCGGATGTTCGGTGTTCGGTGATGCGGCAAGGGCTTCTTGGGTCGCGGCGTTCGCGTCTACGACCTGTTGGGGCGTATGGCCTGGCTGCTGCGGAGTCGTCATCAACTGCAAGGTCTCCTGTTTCAGCGGAAACTTGCTCGGGCGCCCTGCCAGTCGATCCAGCAGAGCTTGCGCATAGATGCCGACGTCGTGCGCAGTCGAGAACACCCCGGCGTTGCCTGCCACTCCCCCCATGCGGCGCGCCGTGGGGTCGTGCACGGTACCTCGCAGCAGAAAGTCCAGATCGGGGTTCGCACCGGGTTCAGCTCGACCCTCTTCGTCACGTGCCGTCGGTGCGATTCGCGACAGCAGACTGGCGTCCCATTCACCGGCAGCACAAGGTGTGGGCGGCCCGGCAGTGAGCGCAACCGCTGATCCTCTGATTTGTTGTGGCCCACAGGCTTTGGACATTGACAGATAGCGGGTATCGCCCATGCCGAGCGGTGCGAAGACCTTCTCCTGGACATAGACGTCTTCCGGCTGGCCGGTGATCCTCTCGACCATCAGGCCGAGCAGAATGAAGTTGATGTCGGAGTAGCGGAATCCCGCCCCGGGAGACGCCTCCAGCGGCTTGGTGAGCGCACGAGAGAGACCCTCCGCCTTGTCTCCCCCATCGAGTCCCCACCGACCTCCGAGGTCGATTTCTCCCACCAGACCCGAAGTGTGGGTGAGCATCATGCGAATCGTCACTTCGGCCCGCCGCGGATCATTGGCCGGGTTGAAGTCGGGCAGATACTTCTGCACCGGATCGTCGAACTGAACCTTGCCTTGTTCGTAGAGCTGCATGACGGCGGTCGCCGTGGCGAGGGGCTTCGTCAACGACGCCAGGTCGAAGATCGTGTCCTCGGTCATCGGCTCCTCGGGTGCCGGCGCCCCATCCGGTCCGGGCTCGCCTGCAAGCTTGCGCAATCCGAAGGCTTGATCGAAGACGGTCATGCCATCGTGCCCGACCACGACCACTGCCCCCGGCAGTTTCCGCGCCGCGATTGCACCGGTGATGAGTCGGGAGACGGCAGCGAATTCCTTGTCACGGGTCGGATTTCGCGACGTCGACGTTGTGGCGGACGGGCTGGTCTGGGTGGCCTGCGTGCTACTGGTTACCTCTGGCTCACGTGCTTCGGCACATGAGGACGCCGCAACGAGTGCAAGCAGGACAGCTGCAGCGGGAATGGCTTTTCCCAGAACTGACATGGTCCCTCAGCATAGAGCGAAGGTTGTGGTCGACATCTTGTTACCATCGCGGCGTGGTCGACCCGTGTACGCCACCCGGTCGCGACGGAGCGCCGTCTCGTCGCGACGTACTGAAATATGCCATCTCCGCCCCAGCTCTTCTGGCTCTCGGCGCGGCCGTCTCGACAATGCACGGGCCGAAGGCATCGGCCGCTGCCGCGAAGTTGATCGATTTCACGCACCGCCAGGTTGCGCCGGATTTGATCAAAGCGGCGGGCTTCGACGGGGCACTTGTCTACGTATCCGAGTTGCGGCCGGGCGCGGACTTCGACTTCAAGCCCGTCACCCGCGGGTATGCGGACGCGCTGCGCGCCGAAGGCCTCGAGGTTGTCAGCTGCTATCAGTACGGAAAGCCCAATTGGCCGAATGCGCCATCGGATTACACCCGCGGCTACGACGGTGGCGTGGCGGACGCGCGGACGGCGATGCGGCTGCACACCGCGGCCGGCGGACCCGATACGGCGCCGATCTTCTTCAGCGTCGACGAGGACATCGACCTCGACACCTGGAACAGCGTTGCGGTCCAGTGGTATCGGGGCATCAACTCGATACTGGGCGTGAATCGCACCGGCATGTACGGACACGCAAATGCGTGTGCGTGGGCGATCCAGGACGGCGTCATCGGACCCTCGACCACTCCCGGCCACGCGT
The DNA here is from genome assembly GCF_002591975.1 of Mycobacterium neglectum. GTDB lineage: Bacteria > Actinomycetota > Actinomycetes > Mycobacteriales > Mycobacteriaceae > Mycobacterium > Mycobacterium neglectum. The sequence continues at coordinate 37,780 of NZ_NVQE01000026.1, forward strand.
GGGCATGGCAGACCAGAGCGTGGTCGTACGGCGAGCGCGAGCCCGCGGCGGTGCTGTATCAGGACGTCATCGTCACACCGACCGACAAGGGCGTCATCCTGGGCGGGACCAGCGTCGATGTGGACTTGGTCCTCGCTCCCGATTTCGGGCAGTGGAGCCTTCCGAGATAGAAGTCATCCCGGCCCGCTCCAAGAAACCTCCAAGGCCTACCCGCCAGTCTGCTGTCAGCAAGTGCGGGGGCCCCACCCGACGAGGTCCCCGCACCTGCCGTATTCAGGCAAGCTCGGCCGCGTACCCGCGATCAGTAGTTGTTACAGCTATTGGCGATCGACGCCATGGGCCCAAAGTACTTCTGACCCCAAGATGTGGACTGATATTCCGCAACGAGCTGCGCGCGTTCCCCTGGCGGGGAGGACAAGAAATTGCCTAGCATGGCGGCGGCGATCGGGTTCGCGTTGAACTTCTGCGCCAGCGCCGGATTCTCGGTATTCAGTGCGGCCATGACCTGCGGATAACTGCAGGTGGTGTCGACGATCGGGTCGGCGGAGGCCATCGGAGTTCCTGCGGTCAACGAAAGCGCGAGACCGCCGACAGCGGCGACGACCAACTTTTTCAAGGATGAATTGAGCATGTTCGGGGACCTTCCAACTTATGCAGTGGCCCCCGACTGGCCCTGACTTCAACAGTGACCCCATGGTAGCGCGCGTTTGCCATGTCGTCACTGAGATCGCATTGCTCAATCCTGAGCCCGAATGAGCCCGCGGATGTCCGCCCACAGCAGTTCTCGCGCCGACGCTGCAGCTTCAAACGGCATGATCGTCATGAAACCATGGAACATCTCTGGGAAATCCCGATGCGCCACAGGTACTTTCGCGTCGCGTAGCCGCGTCGCGTACTCGGCACCTTCGTCGTGCAGGACATCGAGTCCCGCCGTCACAACCACGGCCCGCGGAAGGCCGTCATGCGACTCGGCTCGGCCCGGCGCCACCAGATCTGTCGGTTCGGCGCCGTCGAGGTACTGCTCCCAGTACCACTTCATCGCGGTACGGGTATTCACGTAGCCGGTGGCATACGCCAGGTAGCTCGCCGTCTCGAACGTCGGCTCGATTACGGGGTAGATCAGCACCTGGCCGACAGGCATCGGCGCGCCGCGCTCACGACACATCAACGAGACCACCGCCGCCAGGTTGCCGCCCGCGCTGTCACCGGCGACGATCAGCCTCGCGGCATCCACGTCGAGGTCGGCGGCGTGTTCGGCAACCCATCGAAACGCGGCGTAGGCGTCCTCCGCGGCGGCGGGCGCGCGGTGTTCCGGTGCGAGCCGGTAGTCGACGGATACGACAACGGACTCGGTGTGGCGGGACATCGCCCGACAGAAGCTGTCATGCGAGTCGAGGTCGCACAGCACGAAGCCGCCGCCGTGGAAGAACACCACCGCGGGGCGAGGGTCGCCGTCGCCGTGCGGGCGGTAGATCCGCACCCTGAGATCACCGCCCGGACCGGGAATGAAGCGGTCATCGGCGCTTGCGACGTCGTCGAGGTTGCCGACGGGCAGACGACGGCCGACCAGGATGGCCCGCACCTCCTGGGCCGTCATCGTCTCGACCGCGGGGAAGGCCTCGTCGCTGGCGCGCATGAAAGCCTGCACGCCGTCGTCCATGAGCCGACGGTAGTACAGCGGCGATCCCGGCACGGCTGAATCTGGACACTTGTCCGGCTCCGAAGGTGGCGAAAACGGGCCGATGTGGCAACGGCCCTCATCTCGCAGATTCCGCGGACACACGTCGCGAGACCCCCTAGACTGGACAAGTGTCCAGGCACGTTGCGGTGACCTGCCCGCTATGCGAGGCGATGTGCGGACTGCAGGTGCGCATCGACGGCGACGAGGTCGCCGATATCCGCGGCAACCCCGACGACGTGTGGTCGCGCGGCCATATCTGCCCGAAGGGCACCTCGCTGGCCCATCTGCACACCGACCCCGATCGACTGCGCCAGCCGATGGTCCGGACACCGAACGGTCATGTCCCGGTGTCCTGGGACGACGCCTACGCCGAAGTCGAACGCGTGCTGCGACCGGTGCTCGAGCGCCACGGCGCCGAAGCCGTCACCGTCTACGTGGGTAACCCGGTCGCCCACAACCTGGGGCTCAGCACCCACATCGGCGCACTCATCGGCATGGCGCAGGCCGCGGGAATGCCCTCGTACTACTCGCCCGGCACCGTCGACCAGTGGCCGCTGAACCTCGTCAGTGCACTGTTGTTCGGCCACATGTGGAACGCGCCGATTCCCGACGTCGATCGGACCGACCACCTGATGATCTTCGGCGCGAATCCTGCTGCGTCGCAGGGCTCGATGCTGTCGGCGCCCGATCTGATGGGTCGCCTCGCCGCGATTCGCCGGCGGGGCGGCACGGTGACCGTCGTCGATCCGCGCCGAACACTCACCGCGCAACGCTCGTCGCAATGGGTGCCGATCCGGCCCGGCACCGACGCGCTGCTGCTGTTCGCGATCCTGCGCACGCTCGAGGAGAACAACTGGGTGCGCCGACCCGCCCATCTCGAAGGCCGCGTCACCGGACTCGACGACGTGATCGCGATGGCCGCCGACTTCCCGCCGGAAACCGTCGCCGGCGCGTGCGGTATCGACGCGACGGTCATCCGACAGCTCGCGCACGATCTCGCGCACGCCGAAGCCCCGGTGCTGTACAGCCGCATCGGCGCATGCACTCAGGAGTTCGGCACCTTGGCGACCTGGCTGGTGTTCGTGATCAACATTGCGCTCGGCTCGCTGGACCGCGCAGGCGGTTCCGTGTTCCCGAAGCCGGCCGTGTGGTCGCCGATGTTCATGAAGCCGCCGGACCAGGACGGGCCGGGCTGGCAGTTCGGCCGCTTCCACAGCCGGGTGCGCGGTGCGCCGGAGGTGTTCAGCCAGTTTCCGGTGAGCTGTCTCGCCGAGGAGATCGACACCCCCGGCGATGGTCGGCTGCACGGGCTGATCACCGTCGCGGGCAATCCGGTGGTGTCGGCGCCGGGAGCGCGCCGACTCGATGCGGCCCTGGCGACGCTCGACGCGATGATCTCGGTGGACAACTACCTCAACGAGACGACCCGTCACGCCCACGTCATCCTGCCCGGGCTCTCGCCGTTGCAACGGCCGCACGCCGACGACCTGTACTGGATCTACGCGGTCTCGTCATGCCTGAAATGGTCCGAGCCGGTGTTCGCGCCCTCGCCGGAACAACCGCCGGAGTGGCAGATCCTGCTGCGGCTCGCCGGCGCGATGGTCGGGGTGCCGATGCCCGAGGTGGACGTCGCCGCCATGGACGACCTCTACGTGGCCGGCTTGGTCGCCACCGCATGCGCGACACCGGGAACACCGTTGAGTGGGCGGGATCCGCAGGAGGCGACGGCGGCACTGATCGGGTCCGGCCCGGAGCGACTCGTGGACATGGGGATTCGGCTCGGCCCGTGGGGCGACGACCTCGGCAGGCGGCCCGACGGTTTGACGTTGGCCGAAGTGCGTGAACATCCCAACGGCCTGCACCTGGGCGACCTGGACGGCGGCCGGCTGGACGACGAGGTGTGCACACCCTCCGGCACCGTCGAATTGGTGCACCAACGACTCGTCGACGACGTGCCCCGCCTGCGCGCCCGACTGCTGCGAGCCGACGACGAGCTGCTGCTCACCAGCCGTCGACACCTGCGCTCCAACAACTCCTGGATGCACAACGTGCCCGCGCTGATGCGGGGCAAGGACCGCTGCACGCTGCTGATCCACCCCGACGACGCACAGCGAGCCGGCCTGCAGACCGGTGACCTCGCTGAGTTGTCCACTGACGCGGGCTCGGTGGCGGTGCCTGCCGAGGTGTCCGACGAGATGATGCCCGGCGTGGTGTCGCTGCCGCACGGATGGGGCCACGGCGTCGACCGCACCAAGCTGCAGGTCGCCAACGGCCAGCCGGGTGTCAACTCGAATCTGCTGAACCCCGCCCATCTGATCGACGTGCCCAGCAATACTCAGGTCGTCAACGGCGTGCCGTGCCACGTCCGGAATCGAACCTGAGCCGGAATCGAACCTGAGCCGGTGCCGACCCTGAGGAGGTCCCCGATGGCCGCACCCAACCTGCCACCCGGCTTCGATTTCACCGATCCCGACATCTACGCCGAGCGCCTGCCGACAGAGGAGCTCGCCGAGGTCCGTCGCGCGGCTCCGATCTGGTGGAACGAGCAGGGCCCCGACGCGGGCGGGTACCGCGACGGTGGCTTCTGGGTGGTCAGCAAGCACCGCGACGTCCGCGAGGTGTCGCTACGCAGCGACGTGTTCTCGGCAGCCGCGAAAACCGTCGTCCCGCATTTCAAGCCCTCGGTCGACGTCGAAGGACAGATCAAGGCGTCCAAGTTGTCGATGCTCATGATGGACGACCCCGAGCACGCCCGGCTGCGCAAGATCGTCTCCCGCGGATTCACGCCCCGCGCCGTCGAGCGGCTGCGCGCCGAGCTCAACGAGCGGGCGCAGCAGATAGCCGCCGAAGCGGCCACGCACGACTCCGGCGACTTCGTCCTCGACGTCTCGCGTGAACTCCCGTTGCAGGCGATCGCCGGACTCCTCGGTGTTCCGCTGGAGGACCGCGAGAAGTTGTTCGACTGGTCCAACCAGATGGTCGGCGGTGACGACCCCGAGTTCGAGGAACACAACTCGCTGGGCGCGGTCGTCGAATTGATCGGCTACGCCATGGAATTGGCGAAGCTTCGGGAGAAGGAGCCGGGCGAGGACATCGTCAGCACGCTGATCGACTCCGAAGCCGACGGTCAGCTCACCGAGGCCGAGTTCGGGATGTTCGTCGTGACGCTCGCGGTGGCGGGTAACGAGACCAGCCGCAACTCGATCACCCAGGGCATGATGGCGTTCACCGATTTCCCCGACCAGTGGGAACTGTTCAAGCGTGAGCGTCCGAAGACCGCAGCCGACGAAATCATCCGCTGGGCCTCACCCATCACCGCGTTTCAACGGACAGCGCTGGCCGACACCGAACTATCGGGTGTGCCGATCAAGAAGGGCCAGCGGCTGGTGTTGTTCTACCGATCGGCAAACTTCGACGAAGACGTGTTCGACGATCCGTACACGTTCAACATCCTGCGAGATCCCAATCCGCACTTGGGCTTCGGCGGTACGGGCGCCCACTACTGTGTCGGCGCGAACCTCGCACGGATGACGATCGACCTGATGTTCAACGCGATCGCCGACCACATCCCCGACCTGAAACCAATGTCGGCGCCCGAGCGGCTGCGGTCGAGCTTCATCAATGGCATCAAGCACTGGCAGGTGGAGTACTGAGCGTGTGATTTCGGTGCGCTAACGTTCGCTCAGCGACTGTTTGCGCACCGAAATCGCCGAGTAGCGGCGGCCGCGCGGCTCGCGTTCCCACAGTTGGCCGTCACCCGCGGCGACACCCTCCTGGATCAGCGTGCGCTTGAGGATCTTGTTCGTCGCGGTCTGCGGCAACTCATCGTTGATTCGTAGATACCGCGGCCACGCCTTCGGCGACAGGTCCTGCTGTGCGGCAAGGAAATCCTCGAACCGCTTCGGCGTGAGTTCGTCGTTGAGCACGACGGCCGCCATCACCTGGTCGCCGACGTGCTCGTCGGGCACGGCATACACCGCGACGAGATTGACCTCCGGCAGCCGCTGCAGAATCCGCTCGATCGGGCCCGCCGCAAGGTTCTCCCCGTCGACGCGCATCCAGTCCGCGGTGCGCCCCGCCAGGAAGATCCACCCGTCGGCGTCGCGATAGGCGAGATCGCCCGACCAGTACATGCCGTGCCGCATGCGCTCATCCGTGGCCGCCGAGTCGTTGTAGTAGCCGGTGAACCCGCCGGATCCGTAGGTGTTCACCAACTCCCCCACGGCGTCGTCGAAGTTGGCCAACGCACCGTGCTCGTCGAATTCCGCTGTCGCACATTCGGTCACGGTGTCGGCGTGATACACGCTCACCCCCGGATAACCCTTGCCGATCGATCCCGGCGGGCATCCGTCCTCGCGCATCACCACGACCGCGAACTCACTCGACCCGAAGCTGTCCACCACCCGGCAGCCGAAGCGTTTGCCGAACAACTCGATATCGCGTTCCGTCGCTTCGTTGCCGAACGCGGCCCGCAGTGTGTTGTCGGCATCGTCGGGGTGCTCCGGCGTCGCCAGTACCAGTGCGAGCGGCTTGCCGACGTAGTTCATGTAGGTGGCGTTGTACCGCCGAATGTCGGGCAGGAACCGCGACGGCGAGAACCTCGCGGGCACCATCGTCGCCCCGCACGCGATCGCGACGGCCCACCCCGCGGCTACCCCATTCGAATGAAACAGCGGCATCGACAGGTACGCCACATCGTCGGCTGTCAGCTCGAAGCGGTCCACCAGGCTCGCTCCGCACAGCACCGCCATCGCGTGCGCAAACCGCACCGCCTTGGGGTCGCCGCTGGTTCCGGAGGTGAAGATCATAATCGCGGTGTCTTGGCCGGTGACCTCACGATGCGGGACAAGGGGTTTCGCGGTCTGTACCGCGGCCAGGTATTCGGCGCTGTCGACGTCCACCACCGTCGCGGGGCCGAGGTCCAGTCCGTCGAGCAGCGGGAGGTGATCGGTGTCGACGAGCACCATTCGGCAGTCGGCGCGCCGGATGTCGGTCGCCAGCCCCTCACCACGTCGCGTGGTGTTGATACCGCACAGCACATAGCCGCCGAGCGCCGCCGCGGCCATCGACCGCAGCATTGCTGGCGAATTACCCAGCAGCGCGCCGACGTGCAACGGTTCGTCCGGCGGCGCCGATTCGATCAGGGCCGCGGCCTCCGCCGACGCCTCGGCCAGATGCTCACGCCACGTCCACGCGCGGTCGCCGTGCAACATCGCGACGCCGTCATCAGCCAAGCGCGTGCGCAGCAGCTGCTGCACCGTCTCAATCATCGGCCGGCCGGTACCGAAGGAGCGTCACACCGTCCTCGTCACAGAACACCGGGACGACGCGCATGCCGATTCGGATGGCCTCGGGTTCGACGGCCACCAGTTCGGTGCTCACCCTCGGACCGGCATCCCATTCGACCACGGCCAAGAGCTGTGGCAGCTTCTCGGCCCACGGCGGTCCGGTCGGGCGGCGGGCGACGGTGTAGGTGTACACCGTTCCCGCGCCGTCGATCTCGCGCCATTCGAGGTCGTCGGCCAGGGTTCCCGGTGCGAGCGTGCGCGGGTAGAACACGTACCGGTCCGCGGACGGCGAGTACTGGATCAGAATCCTGTGCTCACGCAACGCATCCCAGTAGGGCTGCGACACCGGTGTCGGTTCGGGCAAAGGTGCGGTCATGTCAATCGCCGCCAAGGATCAGGGCGACCTGCTCGCTCATGATGCCGCCGGTGCCGCTGACGAACGCCGTGTTGCAGTCGGCAACCTGGGCATCGGCTGAACGGCCCATCACCTGCCTGGCGCCGTCGACGATGTGGTGCATTCCACCCGCCATCCCGGGCTGCCCGTAGGACAACTGCCCGCCCGCGGTGTTGAGCGGGAAGTCGCCGCGGAAGGTCAGGTCGTGGTCCGTCAGCCATTTCATGCCCTCGCCCTTACCGCAGAAGCCGGCGTCCTCGAGCGTCATCAGCACGGTGATCGTGTAGCAGTCGTAGACCGACGCCACGTCGATGTCGGACCGCTGCAGCCCCGCCATCGCGAACGCCCGGTCGGCGGACCGGGCAATCGGCGTGCGCATCAGGTCATCGGCGTAGGTCGCTGTCTTGAAGCGGATGTGCTCCCCGAAGCCCTTGAGCCACACCGGGCGGTGGCGGCCCCGTCGTGCCACGTCGGCATTGGCGATCAACACACCCGAGCCGCCCTGCACGCGCATCACGGTCTCGAGCATGTGTATCGGATCGGCGATCACCGGGCTGTTCAGCACGTCCTCGACGGTGATCGGCGTGCCATGGAACACCGCGCCGGGATGGGCGCACGCGTTGGTCCGCTGGTCGACGGCGATCCGGGCCAATGCCGCGGCGTCGTAACCATATTCGTGCGCATACCGCTGGGCGATCTGCGCGAAGGGGCCGTTCTGGCCGACGTTGCCGTAGGGGATCTCGAACTCGGCCTGCGGTGAGCCGTAGTTGTTGCTCGATGCGCCGTACCAGCTGAGTGTGCGCCCGGGCTTGGACTCCGAGCGTGGCACTTCGGCCGATCCCGGGACGACGGCGAGCACGGCATCGCACAGACCCAACTCGACAGCGGCGGCGGCGCGCCACACCATGCCAGCCGCGGTAGCCCCGCCGAGGTCCACGCGGTCTCCGAAGTTCAGCGGCAGACCCAGGTACTCGGACAGCGTGGCCGGGGCGAACATGTCCGACTCCGCGATTCCGTGCGTCGAGAGGCCGTTCACCAGGGCGGTATCCACGCCCGCGTCGTCGATGACCATCTTGGCGAGCCGCGCGTACTGATCCAGCGTGAACGACGGCGGGGCGCTCTGGCGCTTCTCCGCGGGCAGTTCCGCGATGCCGATGATCGCCGCCTCGCCGCGCAGGCCCGTCATGGCGCGACCTTTGACGGCAGCGCGACGGTCGCGGTACCCGGCATCAGCACCTCGTCACCGCGCTTGCAGTAGATATCGAGGTCGACGAGGCCGGCCTCCCGTTTGCCGGTGACCACACCGCCGAACGTCAACTGCTGCCCGGGATACGCGATCGCCCGGTTCTGGACGGAGAACGCCACCAGCCGGCCTGCGCCGCCGATCCAGTCGGTCAGCGCTCGTGAAAGCAGCGCCGCCTGCAGTGGACCCTGGACGAGCACGGTGTCGTAGCCCTCGGTGTCGCGGGCCCAGTCCTTGTCGTAGTGGATGCGGTGGCCGTTGTACGTGGCGGCGCTGAAGAAGAACATCTGCGTCTCGTCGACCGTCACCGACAGCGCTGGGATCACGTCACCGCTGTCGACGTCCTCGTACAACGGGCTCACGCGGGCCGCGCGATCATCGACGTGGTCGCTTCGGCGAGAAGGTCACGATGCTGGTTGCGGTATTCGGCACGCCAGGTCACCAAAACGAATCTTCCTGACCTGCCTTCCTTCTCGATGATCGACTCGACCATGCGGGTCATCTCGACCTCATCGCCGTGGTAGGCGGGCAGGTGGAATGCGGTGCTCTCACCACCGGCCATTCGTCGAGGCGCTTTCGGGAAAGCCATGCTGCCCGTCACCGCGCCCGAGGAGCCGTCGGGCCGCAACTCGTCGAGCGCGGCGACCCCGAGGATCGCGTACTGCAGATACAGCGGCGGACAGATGACCTCGCGAAAGCCATGACTGCGCGCGTAGTCCGCGTCGAACCACAGCGGATTGTGATCGCCGACGGCGGCGGCCCAGCGCTGCCAGTCCCGCCGATACACCTCGCCGGTGGCGACGGCTACCACGGTTCCGACCCTGGCGGCCGATTCCGGGTCGACAAGGCTTTCCGCGCTCATCGTGAACCTCTCGTGCCGTCAAGCCATTTCGCGGCGATGTCCGCCCCACCGCCGAGTGTCGAGAGCACCCGCGCGCGCTCGGAGAACAGGTGCAGGCCGGTGTCGACGACGTAACCCATACCGCCGTGGAGTTGATGCGCGTCGAGGGTGACCTTCTTCACCTCGGCGGCGCGTATCCGGGCGATCGCCGTCTCGCGGGTCGCGACCTTGCCGCGCCCGACCCAGAACGCCGCCGACTGCGCCGCGAGACGCGCCGCGGCCAGCGCGATGTGCATGTCGGCGACCATATGCTGCGCCGCCTGGAACGACGCGATCGGCCTGCCGAACTGCTCACGCATCTTCGTATAGTCCACGGTGCGGTCGATCACCGCCTCGCCGACACCGACGAGATCCAGACAATCCAGCGCCACAAGGGCATTCGCTGTCCGTCGCAGCTGATCCTCGTCGACCGGCGTCGGCTCGTCGATCATGACGTCGTCGAACCGAACCGTGAATACCCCGAAGCCGCCCATGATCGGCAAGGGCTCGACATCAACCCCGTTGGCGGTGGTGTCGACGGCCACGACGCCCGCGTCTGTGCTCGCGACGATCACATCGGCCAGGTCGGCGTCGGCGACGTAGTGCACGTCACCGCTGACCCGGCAGGTGTCACCGTCACGGCGCACCCGCAATTGCGGGGTCACGTCGGCGGCGTCACGCGGGTTGAACAACGCGTACGTTCCGCGCGCCTCGCCGGACGACAGACGCGGCAACCATGCCGAACCGACGCCAAGCCAGTCGACGGCGAGCGCCGCGTACAGCGTGCTCTGAACCACTCTGGGGCACAGCGCCCGTCCCGCCTCGACGCAAAAAACACCGATGTCGTTGAGGCCGGCGTCGACCACCAAGCCGAGGATGCCCGCCGATGCGAGCGCTTTCCACTGCGCGTCCGGCTTTAGGTCGGCCGCCAGCACGCTGCGGCACATTGCGGCCAGGTCGCGTTCGTCCTGCGAAGGAATCACCCGCATACCGTCACCTCCCGTACGACGGCATCTTGTGACCGCGCTGGGCGATCACGTCACGAAGGACTTCGTTGGTGCCACCGCCGAACCGCATGAGAGGCGACACCCGGTAGAGGCGCTCGAAGAATCCGTCGAGCGGTGCACCGGCGCTGCGGTGCGCCCGCAGACCCTCGGGACCCAGCAGGTCGAGCGCGAGGTCGGCGATCCGCTGCCGGAGCTCACTGGTGAAGATCTTCTCGACGCTGACCTCCACGGAGGGGATACGGCCGCTGTCGAGCATCGAGGCGGCTTCCAGACCCATCAATCTGGCGACCTCGACGTCGGCCTCGGCCTGGGCGAGCCGCCGCCGAAACGCTGGATCCGGGTCACCGGCGAGCGCGGTCAGCTCGTCGAGCGCACGACGTAGGTCGCCCACGTTGATCAACGCGCCGCGCTCCAGGTCCAGCGCACCGGTGATGTAGGTCCACCCCATGTTGAGCTCGCCGACCAGGTTGGTGGCCGGCACGCGCACGTCGCGGAAGAACGTCTCGTTGGTGCGATAGCCCGACCACGCGTACAGCGGGTGGATGTCGATGCCCGGGCTGTCGATGGGTACCACGATCACCGAGATGCCGCGATGTCTCGGCGCGTCCGGGTCGGTGCGCACGCACAACCACTCGTGGGTGGACCGCTGGGCGCCGCTGTTCCAGATCTTCGAGCCGTTGATCACCCATTCATCGCCGTCGCGCACCGCGCGCGTGCGCAGGCTGGCCAGGTCGGTGCCGGCGTTGGGCTCGGAGTAGCCGAGCGCGAAGATGATCTCGCCTCTGGCGACGCCGGGCAGGAACTCCGTCTTGTTCTGCTCGGTGCCGTGCCGCATGATCATCGGCGCCACCGATGTCACCGTGAGATCGGGCCCGGGCACGCCGACATACTCGAACTCGCTCATCAGCAGGTGCTGGTGCATGGCGGTAAGGCCGAGCCCGCCGTACTCCTTCGGCCAGTTCAGGCCGAACCAGCCCTTCTCGCCGATCTTGCGGCGGAACGCTGTCAGCTCGCCGCCCTGGTGTTCGAGTCCATGCTCGGCCATCTCCGCCCGTAGCGCCGCGGTGACGTTCTCGTCGAGGAACTGCCGCACCTCGTCCACCCAGGCTCGCTGCTCGTCGTCGAGCTCGAAGTCCACGCAGGCGACACTATCGAGAAAGTGTTCACCGGGCGGGCGAACTGTGCCGTCACTAGCGCGTGTCCGACGTGCTTTCCGCGCCGCGCGGACGGGGATCGAGGTCCTGTCTGCAGTCCTATGGTCGAGAGTGCACCCATGGCTGTGACTGGCGTGACGACCCTGAGTTCAATCTCGACTGTAGGAAGTGCAGGCGGCAGTACCGACCGCTGCCGTCCTCGCACCACGCGCGCAGCGGGCGGTGCGGTCTGCGGATCCGCAGCACATCTGGCAAGCGTCGTCACTGCTCTGCGCGAAATGCCCTGATTGGTCATCTCGGTCGGTCCGAAAACGCTCGTCACCGGCATAGTTCGTCGCCCAGGCGTGCGGGTTTGTAGTCTTCGGGGATGCCGTTCGAGAACGGCGAGGTCTTCGCCGGCTACGTGATCCAGCGGTTGCTGGGCACCGGTGGCTCGGGAGAGGTCTACCTCGCCCAGCATCCGCGCCTGCCTCGTCAGGACGCGTTGAAGGTGCTGTCGCTGGACTCGACGGCCGATGACGAGTTCCGGGCCCGATTCAACCGCGAGGCCGAATTGGCGGCGACGCTGTGGCACCCCCACATCGTCGGCGTCCTCGACCGTGGTGAGTTCAACGGTCGTCTGTGGATCTCGATGGACTATGTGGACGGCACCGACGCGGGCCGATTGATTCGTGAGACCTACCCCCGCGGCATGCCGGAACACGACGTGTGGGAGATCGTGACGGCGGTGGCCGATGCGCTCGACTTCGGTCACGAGCGCCAGCTGCTCCATCGTGACGTCAAGCCCGAGAACATCCTCGTCACCGCCTCCGATGGCCACCGGCGCCGGGTGTTGTTGACCGACTTCGGGATCGCCCGCAGGATCGATGACGCCAGCAATCTCACCAACACCAACATCGCGTTGGGCACCATCAACTACGTGGCCCCCGAGCAGCTGCTGGGCAGGGCGATCGACGGTCGGGCGGATCAATACGCGTTGGCTGCCACGACCTTTCACCTGCTGACCGGCTCACCGGTGTTCGAAGACTCGAACCCCGCCGTCATCATCAGCCACCATCTGGGGACCCTGCCGCCGCGGATATCGGACCGGCGACCCGATCTCGCGCACCTCGACGCCGTGCTGACAAGGGCGCTCGCCAAAGATCCAACCGAGCGCTACCCGACATGCATGGACTTCGCCCGAGCCCTCACACAGCAGAGTCCACGCCCGCAGGCAGCCGATCTCGGCGCAGACGAGCGGCCAGTCACGCAGCGTTTGGAGCGCCTCGTCATTCATGGGACGGCACGGGGCGTACAGCGCCGCGCAATGGGCGATCGAGATGCCATCGGGCTCCTGTCATTTCATCTGGTGCCGTTTGAAGCCATTGCCGGCCGGGACGCGCCCGTCCCCGTCGAGATCCAAACTCAGCTCGTCAAGGATCAACTTGCCGACGGAGATGAGGTCGAGGTCAGCGGGACCTGGGACGGCGAGGGTCTGGACGCGGACACGATCGTCAACATCTCGGCCGGCGTGAAACCACCGCGGCGGCGGCCCAAGACCCCGGCCAAACTGCCACGCGCCGACGCTCCGACGAAGGCTCGCAAACGCAAATGGGTCCCGATCGCCGCACTTCTCGCCGTGATCGCAGTGGTGGCCGGCGGGGTGCTGTACTTCACCGGAGCACTCGGTGTCTCGACCGGCCCCGGACCGATCGTCAAGCCCGCGAGCGCGACCGTCTTCTCTCCCGGCGGCACACCGGACAATCCGCAGGATGCCGGCAAGGCGATCGACGGCGACCCGGACACCGCGTGGTCCACCGTCACCTATCGCGACGCCGTCCCGTTTCCGACCTTCATCGAGGGCCAGGGTTTGATGCTGCACCTGTCCGAGCCGACGGCACTGAGCGCAGTCACCATCGACATCTCCAGCACGGGAACGGAAGTGCAGATCCGCTCATCGCCGACCGAGAGGCCCGCCGCGTTGTCTGACACCACCGAACTGGCCCCCACCGCCGCATTGCAGCCGGGGCAGAACCGCATCGAGGTGCACGACTCAGCCAAGACATCCAATGTGCTGGTGTGGATCTCCAATCTGGGCACGACCGACGGCCGCAGCCGGACGGAAATCTCGGAGGTCACGCTGCAGGCAGCGGGCTGAGTAAGCGATGCCGAACAGCGATGTCGACCGGCGGCTGGCCCCGAAGCCGTCGGCAGGCTATATCTACCAGACCTCGTGGCCCGTCCCGACCGGTGATATCGGCGGTCAGCTGCAGTTGCGCCTTGACGGGGTGGCCCGGTACATCCAGGAGGTCGGCGCCGAGAATCTGCTCGATGCCGGTGAAGCCGAGGAGCATCCGCACTGGCTGGTCCAACGCACGGTGATCGACGTCATCGAACCGATCGAGTGGCCGAATGAGGTGTCGTTCAGCCGGTGGTGCTCGGCGCTGTCGACGCGATGGTGCACCATGCGCGTCGACCTGGTCGGCAACGACGGCGGCCGCATCGAAACCGAGGGTTTTTGGATCGCGATCAACGAACGGACCCTGACACCGCAGCGGGTCTCCGACAGTCTCATCGAGAAGTTCGCCAGCACCACCGAGGAGCACCGCCTCAAGTGGCGACCGTGGCTGGCCAACCCGGACGATTTCGACGTCGTTGCGCCATTCGCATTGCGTCGCACCGACATCGACGTGTTCGAACACGTCACCAACACCGCATACTGGCATGCCATCCACGAAGTCATGGCCGACGTGCCCGACGTGTGCCGGCCGCCGTATCGCGCTGTCGTGGAATACCGCCGACCGATTCAGTACGGCGAAGACGTCACTCTGCGGTGGGCCCGCCGCGATGACGACGTGAACATCGCCATCGCCGTGGGTGACGAAGTCCGCGCCGCAGCGCTGCTACGCAAGCTCCGCTGACATCGATCGCACGGACGTCATCCCGCGACGCCGCCGTCGATGGTCATGAGTGATCCGGTGGTGTAACTCGACGCGTCGGAGAGCAGATACACGACGGCGCCGACGATCTCATCGGGGCGACCGACGCGACCCATCGCGATGCCACGCAGGATCTCGGGGTTCTGCACCAGACCTGACGCTGCGTCGGTGTCGAACGTGCCGCAGATGATTCCGTTGACCCGGACGCCGACCGACGCATACTCGCGGGCCGTCGCTGAGGTCAATGCGTTCAACCCGGCCTTCGCCGCGGCGTACACCGTCGTCAGTGGCGTGGGCCGCACCGAGGCCAGCGAGCTGATGTTGATGATCGAACCGCCACCAGTAGCGGCCATCGCCGTGGCGGCGAGGGCCGTGAGACGCGTCGGTCCTTTCAGGTTGACGCCGATCACCTTGTCGAACAACGTCTCCGAGGTATCGAGCAACGACGGTGCCAACGGGCTCATCCCGGCATTGTTGACCAGACCATCAAGTCGGCCCCATCGGGCGGCAGCGGCATCGACGACAGCGCCCAGTGAATCCCATTGGCCGACATGGCAGCTCAACGCGTGAGCACAACCGCCACTGTCGGCGATTCGGGCGGCGAGCTCTTCGCACGACGCAAGTTTGCGACTGGCGATGACAACCCGGGCACCTCGTTGAGCCAGTCCCACGCTCATGGCGGCGCCGAGGCCGCGACTTCCCCCGGTGACAAGCACCACCCGATCGGTGAGGTCGAAGAGGGAATCGTTCATCGGGCGAACCTCCTGGCGCGGATGAGAAGTTGCTTCACGAGTGGACCGAAGACCTCATGAACTGGATTGCGGGACTCACCGCGAACGTGCGTGGCATAGGAGCCTTCCAGAACGATGGCGAGCTTCCAGGCGCTGAACACCTGGTACCAGTCGAACCGCGACAGATCGCGCCCCGTCGTCGCGGCATAGCGATCCACCAATTGGGCCGGCGCCTGGCAGTGTGCGGGGTGGATGCCGTTGGGAGAACCGGGAGCTGCCAGGGCGATGGGGTTGCCGTCTTCGGGCCAGAAGATCATCGCCCAGGCCAGGTCGATGAGAGGGTCGCCGACGGTGGTCATCTCGAAGTCGACGATGCAGGCGATCCGTGGCGGGGGTGCGGGCGCCCAGATGACGTTGTCGACTTTGTAGTCACCATGCATGACCGTGAGGTCGGCCCGATCGGGGGTGTTGGTCTGGAGCCATTGCGCAAGGTCGTCGATGCCGTCCAGTTCGCGGACCCGATAGCTGTCCAATTGGGTCATCCAGCGACCGACCTGGCGGTCCAAAAATCCCTCTGGATGCGACATTTCGGACAATACGGTGTTGGCCCAATCCACCGCGTGCAGATCGGCAAGCGTGTCGATGAGTTGTTCACCAATCGAACCGTGCGAGTCCGGGTTGTCGTGCAGCCCCGCCGGTAAACCGTTGCGCCGAATCACGTCGCCGTCCACGAAGGACATGACGAAGAACGGCGCCCCGAGAACGTCGGAATTCTCGCTGCGCGCCAATATGCGAGGTACCGGAATTCCTTGCTCCGAAAGCGCTTCCATGATGCGAGCCTCACGGATGACTTGATGGGCGGTGGCAGACACCGCAGCTTTCGGCGCGCGGCGCACCACCAATGATTCGCCGGGTCGATCGACGCGGAACATCTCACAGCTGCCGCCGCCGCGAATCGACGTCACGGAGATGTCGGCGTACTCGCCGGTGGCCTCGCCCAGCCATGCGGCGAACTGAAGGATATCGAAATCCAGAAATTGTGCGGTCATGGTTCGCCTGAGTCCCCGCGAGCAGCTTCGTCACGCCGGATGCCGTCGATCAGGTAGTCGATGTGGGCCGTGAACAATTCGTCGACTTCCTCCGACGTGACGCCTGCCGGGTCGCTGCCCGCGGGTTGGCCGCGGCGTCGAGACGATGAGGGTGCCGTGGGGCGATCCATGGCGACGAAGCCGACCGTCGCCCACGTCAGCAGTCGGCAGGCACGGACGGCGCTGTCCTTGGACATGCCGTCGCGGCTCATGCACTTCAGCAGCGGCCGCGACGCCTCCAGATACGCCGGTCTCCTGACTTGGACGAAGAGTCTGCTGTCGGCGGCCTCGGTGAGGCGTTGCCGCATCTGCTGTGTCCATCGCCGCGCATAATCGGGCCATTTTTCGCCGCGCTCAACGGCGGGCGCGACATCGGCGAGGAAATGGTCGGCGACGGCGTCCAGCAGCGCGTCCTTGTTGCCGACACGGGCGTATACCGGGGGCGGTGTCACGCCGAGACGATTGGCGACGCTGCGCATGCTGACCGAATCGAGTCCACCTTCGCGCAGAATCTCAACCGCGGCAAGCACAACCTGCTCCGCGCTCAGGTCGATTTCGCTAGCCATGGCTCATGCCACTCCGGCTTCCAGCTTCAGTTGCTCCCACTTGCGCTGCGCGGCGGGTCGGCGAGAGGGCAGATGTTCCGTCGGCCACCCTTCGACAGGTCGGTATTGCTTCAGCACGTGACGTGCCAGCACCGACTTGTGCAGTTCATCGGGGCCATCGCCGATCGACCCGAACCGGGTGATTCGGTACCACTGCTCGATGGGCAGATCACCGGAATAGCCGAGTGCCCCGCAGACCTGGATGGCGCGGTCGAGCACCGCGAGCACGACCTTGGACACGTGGGCCTTGACCATGCCGAGTTCGGCACGAACCGCACCCGCTCCGTGCCGGTCCATTTTCCACGCGGTGTGAAACGTCAGCAGCCGGGCCGCCTGAATCTCCGTGTGCGACAGGGCGACATAGTCCTGAACCATTTGGTGCTCGCCGAGCAGCCGACCGTGTGATTGCCGCGAGACGGCCCGCTCCCCCATGATGTCGAGGGCGCGTTGCGCCTGGCCCAGCCACCGCATGGCGTGATGGATACGCCCGCCGCCGAGGCGCTGCTGCGCCAGTCGGAAACCTTCGCCACGAGCGCCGATCAGATGGTCGGCGGGCACCCGACAATCGGTGAACACCACCTCTGCGTGGTTGCCCCGACGCCCGTACTCGGGATCGGGATGGGCCATGGTGGGGATCTCGCGCGCGATCTCCATACCGGGCGTGCCGGCTGGCACGACGAAGATCGACGCGTGCCGGTGCGGCCGGCCCGCTGGGTCGGTTTCTGCGACCACCAGGATGATGTCGGCGCAGGACGCGTTGGTGGTGAACCACTTGTGCCCGTTGATCACCCACGCGTCACCGTCGAGGACCGCGGTGGTGGCGATGACCGTTGGATCGGCTCCCGCCAAGAACGGTTCGGTCAAGGCGAACGCGCTGGATATCTCCCCACGCAGATTCGGGTAGAGCCAGCGTTGTTTTTGGGCATCGTCAGCGCCGTGGGCCAACAACTCCATGTTGCCGCTGTCGGGTGCCTGCACACCGAACAGTTCCATCGAAACCATGCAGCGGCCGATGATCTCCGACATGAACGCGAGTTTGAGCTGTCCTGCGCCTTCGCCGCCCAGGGCGGGATCCAAGAACATGCCCCAGAGTCCCTGCGCCTTCACCTTGTCCTGCAAGTGCCGCTTGACCGCTGTCCATTCTTCGGCGGGCAGCTCCGACATAACGGGTTCGAGGGGGATCACCTCGTCATCGATGAAACCGCGCATCCATGCCAGCTTTTCGGCGAACTCCGGATCGGTCTCGAAGTCCCACGCCATGGCCCACCCCTCGATGAAGTCGTGCCGGTGACCGAAGGTGGATCGACTCCGGTCTTTAAATCACAGTGTAATCATGGTGTTATCTATGCGGGCAAGCACGGGACACCGATAAGGATCAGCGATGAAGGCGTGGCAGGTGCAGGGCGTGGGCGAGCCCGCAGAGGTCATGCGGGTGGTGCAGCGGCAACTCCCCGATCCAGGGCCAGGCCAGGTGAAGATCGAGGTGTCCGCCGCCGGAGTCGGATTGCCGGACGTCCTGATGTGCCGCGGTACCTATCCGCTCACGCCCCCCGGATCGTTCACGCCCGGTCAGGAACTGGCGGGAACGGTCACCGCGGTCGGCGCCGACGTCGGCATCGCGATCGGCACACGGGTGATGGGTGTCAGCGACTTCATGAGCGGAAACGGCTCTTTTGCCACTGAGGCCCTCGCCTCGGCGGCGACGGTGCAACCCGTCCCCGATTCCATGGATGTCCTCGCCGCCGCGGGCTTTTGGATTCCGAACATGACCGCGTGGATGGGTTTGGTCGACCGCGGCGGACTTCAGGCGGGCCAACGGCTCGTCGTCCTCGGCGCCGCGGGCGGCACTGGAATCGCGGCAGTCCAACTGGGAAAGGCGCTCGGCGCCGAGGTATATGCGATCGCGGGCGACGAATCCCGCGCCGAGTTCTGCCGGGGTTACGGTGCCGACCACGTGCTGGTGAGCAGGAACGACACGGTCGCCGACGGACGACCGCTCGCGCAGGCCCTCCGTGAGCTCACCGATGGGCAGGGCGTCGACATGATCTTCGACCCGGTCGGCGGCGCGCAGGGCACCGCCGCGATGGGCGCACTCGCGCGTAACGGGAGACACCTGGCGATTGGATTCGCCAGCGGCAGTTGGCCAACTGTCGACGTCCAAATGATGACGCTCACCAACACCTCACTTGTCGGTGTCCTCGCCGCCGGCTATTCGCAGGACCACATCGAGGGCATCTTGCAGAGTCTCACCGCGATGCTGGCCAGCGGCGCGCTACGCGAGACGGTCATCGAGAGGGTGCCCTTCGATGCGATCCCTGAGGCGCTGATGCGGGTGGCAACGCGAAAGACGTTGGGTAAGTGCGTGGTTGATATCCATGGCTGACGATCAGACGTAGCGGTTGCGGCCTGCGAGTGCGCCCATCGTCATCTGCAGCGCATAGATCACCAACACGAAGATCCACGGCACGGTCCAGCCGTGGCTCACATCGTGAAGTACGCCGAAGACGAATGGTCCGATGCCCGCCAGCAGATAGCCGAAGCCCTGTGCCATCCCCGACAACTGTGCGGTGTCCTCGGTGGTGCGGGCGCGTAGCGCAATCACGGTGAGCGCCAACGAGAAGACACTCAGCCCCACGCCGACCAGCACACTCCACAGCAGGGGCGCGGCCGCCGGATCGACCAGCAGGCCAATCACCCCGGCAAGGCCAATGATGCCCAGACCAACGATCCAGCCACTCTGACTACCCGATCGGGCCGCCAACGGCGCGAGGAAAATGCTGATCGGCACGGCGATCAGCGAAATCAATCCGACAAGCATTCCAGCGGTCGTCTTGCTCACACCGCTGTCGATGAACACCTCGGGCAGCCAACCCAACATGATGTAGGCGAGCGTGGACTGGAAGCCGAAGAACAGAGTCACCGTCCACGCCAGGCGATTTCGCAGCAGTGACCCACCGGTGGGGCGGGCAGGCATGTCGGCCGCGCTCACTCGCCTGGCACCAACGAGCCACGCGACGAGGGCCAGCAGCGCGAGGACGGCCCACGCGCCGAGCGCACCACGCCAACTGCCGAACGCCGATTCCATCGGCGGGGTCAGCGCCGACCCCAACGCGCCGCCGCCTTGAAGCGCGGCGGTGTAGATGCCGGTCATCACCCCGATCTGAGCGGGGAACGATCCCTTGATGACCACCGGGATCAACACGTTGATCAGGGCGATGCCACCGGTGGCCACCACCGTGCCGCCAATGACGACGAAAGGACCGTCGAGCACGCGCAACAACAACCCGACGACCAACGTCACCAATCCGGCGCTGATGGCGTGCTGCAGACCGATCCGGCGAGCCAGCCATGGCGCGGTCACTCCCGCGGCGGCAAAACATAAACCGGGCAGTGTGGTCAGCGCGCCGGCCCACGTGGCCGAGGCACCCAGCGATTCGCGCATCGCGCCGAGGAGCGGCCCCACGCTGGTGAGTGCCGGTCGCAGGTTCAGCGCCGTGAGCACCACCGCGGCGATCAGCAGGCCACCACCCGCTGCCCGGGCGGCCGGATGTAGCTCGGCGTCGGTGATCGAGGCTCCGCGCTCGTCCAGTTCCGGGCATAACCCGGGCGCGTCACGACTCACTGCGCTAGTCTGCCATACATCCCATGATTGGATGAATCGAGATACTGTGCCCTTGGCAACAACGCGCCGCACCGGGCTGGTCGAGCAGGTGATAGGCCAGCTGCGAGAGTCCGTGGTGTCCGGCGAATGGCCCGTCGACACGCGCATCCCCAACGAGTCCACGCTGAGCGAGGCGCTGGGTGTGGGTCGCAACACGGTGCGGGAAGCGGTGCGCGCGCTGGCACACGCCGGAATCCTCGAGGTCCGGCAGGGCGACGGCACCTACGTGCGCGCCACCAGTGAAGTGTCCGGCGCGCTGCGCCACCTGTGCGGATCCGAACTCCGCGAGGTTCTGCAGGTGCGCCGGTGCCTCGAGGTCGAGGGCGCCCGGCTGGCCGCAGCTGCGCGCACAGATGAGGACGTCGCCGCGCTGCGCCAATTACTCCAGCGCCGAGACGAATTGGAGCTCGGTGAGGATGACGCCGCCTTCGTGAGGGCCGACGCCGCGTTGCATTTCGCCGTGGTGCAGGCGTCAGGCAACACCGTGCTGACCGAGCTCTACCGCGGGCTCACCGAAGCCGTCACCGCCAGCGTCGCCACCACCAGCGCGGCTCACGAACCCCGCCATATTCGGCACGAAGGGCTGATCGACGCGATCACCGCACAGGATGTCGAAGCGGCAGGACGGGAGGCCGGGGGGTTCCTCGAGGACCTCATCGAGGAATTGCCTTCCTAGCGTCAGTACCTCGGCCGGGCGCAATAACTACCAATTGCTCGGTGAGTAATCCTTGAGGAAGCAGCCGTACAGGTCTTCGCCGAGTTCCCCGCGCACGATGGGGTCGTAGACGCGGGCAGCACCGTCGACGAGGTCGAGCGGGGCATGGAAACCCTCGTCGGCGAGTCGCAGCTTCGTGGGGTGCGGACGCTCGTCGGTGATCCAACCTGTATCGACCGCGGTCATGAGAATGCCGTCACGTTCCAGCATCTCGGCGGCGCTCGTGCGGGTGAGCATGTTCAGTGCGGCCTTGGCCATGTTGGTGTGCGGATGTCCTGGACCCTTGTAGGTGCGACTGAACTGTCCCTCCATCGCCGACACGTTCACGACGTATTTGCGTCGGGCCGACGACGCGGCCATCGCCGGGCGTAGCCGACTCACCAGAATGAACGGCGCGGTCTGATTGCACAGCTGTACTTCGAGCAGTTCCATCGCGTCGACCTCGTGCACACGTTGGGTCCAGCTGTTGGTCGACGCGGTGTCGGGCAGCAGCCCACCCGCGTCGATGGCGGTGCCCGCGGCAATCCGCGCCGGGGAGGCACTGCGCGCAGTCAGTGCCAGTTCGGTGACTGCGTGCGGTGTCTGATGTTCGGCGAGGCTTCCCGCGAGTGCGGCCGGGTGGGCGTCACTGACGTGATCGAACGTAATGACGTCGACGAGCTGAGGCGGCGGCGTCCGCTCGCCCTCGACGAGAGCCGAATAGGAGCCCGGTGAGCGTCGAACGGTCTGAGCCGCGTTGTTGATCAGGATGTCCAACGGACCGCGCTCGGCCACGGTGTCCGCAAGCGCAACGACCTGAGCGGGATCGCGCAGATCGATGCCGACGATGCGCAGCCGGTGCAGCCAGTCGGAACTGTCGGGCATCGACGCGAAACGTCGCACGGCGTCGTTCGGGAAGCGCGTGGTGATCGTCGTGTGCGCCCCGTCGCGAAGCAGTCGCAGCGCGATGTACATGCCGATCTTGGCCCGACCGCCGGTAAGCAGGGCGCTGCGGCCTGCGAGATCGGCGCGGGCATCGCGCTTGGCGCGGTTGAGCGTGGCGCACTCCGGGCAGAGCTGGTGGTAAAAGGCGTCGACGACCGCGTAGCGGTTCTTGCACATGTAGCAGGCGCGGGGCCGGAGCAACGTGCCCGCGGTGGCACCGACCGCGGCGGAAACCAACGGAAGGCCCTGCGTCTCGTCGTCGATGCGGCCCGGCGCACCGGTGGCGGTGGCGGCGGTCACGGCGTGGTCGGCGGCGGCCACTGCGTCGCGTTTCGCGTCGCGGCGAGCCTTCTTCACCGCCTTGAAGACGCTTGCAGTGGCCCGACGTACCGCGACGGCATCCGGGTGTTCGGGCGCCAACAACTCGACGTCTGCCAGCACCTGCAGGCAGATGTTGAGCTTGTCGGGGTCTATCGCGTTCACCCAGGAAGAGTAGGTCAACTGCTTCTGAATTCCCGAATACGAGAGCGGGCCAGGCCAGGGTCCTCTCATCGAAGAAAGTCCATAGGCCGCAATTCCACGTGTGGACGACGCCCATGCCGGGTATTTGAGTGTACGGATGTACACCCAAACGTCTACCGGACTGACCGACAGGGAGACCGAACTGTGGCTGCGACGTTGCGCGATTTCGTTCAGTGGAGCAAGAAGCCCGCGAAGGACGTCGATACGGCCACCACGCCGAACGTCAACCTTCTGCGCGGTCTGGCGGCGAGAGCGACGACACCGCTATTGCCCGACGACTACCTGAAACTTCTCAACCCGCTATGGTCGGCACGCGAGCTCCGCGGAGAGATTGTCGAGGTCCGCGGTGAAACCGAGGATTCGGCCACCGTGACGATCAAGCCCGGGTGGGGCTTCTCCGCGCAGTACCGGCCCGGGCAATTCGTCGGCATCGGACTCCGCGTCGACGGTCGTTGGCACTGGCGGTCGTATTCACTCACCTCAGTCCCCCACCGCGACGACAAAAACATCACCATCACGGTCAAGGCGACGCCGGAAGGCTTCCTGTCCACGCATCTGGTGCACGGGGTCAAACCGGGAACGATCGTTCGCTTGGCGGCTCCAAAAGGCGACTTCGCGCTACCCGACCCAGCGCCACCAAAAATCTTGTTCATCAGCGCGGGGAGCGGCATCACGCCGCTGATGGCAATGCTGCGCTCGCTGAAGCTCCGCGGCGAAAGCCCTAACGTCGTGCACATCCACTCGGCACCGTCGACGGATGCGGTGATCTTCCACGACGAGCTGCGCGAACTGGAGAAGGAGCAGCCTGGCTACCGGCTGCACTTGCAGCTGACCGAAACGAACGGCCACCTCGATTTCAACGAACTCGACAGCGTGGTACCCGACTGGAAAGACCGGCCCACGTGGGCGTGCGGTCCCGCCGCGATGCTGGACACGGCCGAGAAGGTATGGCAAGACGCCGGATTGCAAGATGCCTTGCAAACCGAGCGGTTCACGATCGCGCGCACCGACAAAGGCGGCGAGGGCGGCACGGCCCTCTTCTCGATTTCCGACAAAAGCGTCGAAATCGACGGAGCCACCTCACTTTTGGAGGCCGGCGAAAAGGTCGGCATTCAGATGCCTTTCGGCTGCCGGATGGGTATCTGCCAGACCTGCGTACTGCCCTTGGAGTCAGGGCACGTCCGCGACCTCCGGTCCGGGGACGAGCACGGCGCGGGTGACCGAATAAACACCTGCGTCTCCACCGCTTCCGGCGACTGCACCATCAAGATTTAGGAGAACCATGGCTATCACCGACATCAAGCAGTACGCACACCTCACATCCGCGGACGTCGAGGAACTCGCGCGGGAATTGGACGCCATTCGATCCGACGTCGAAGAGTCACGTGGCGAACGTGACGCCCGCTACATCCGACGCACCATTCAATTGCAACGAGCGCTGGCCGCAAGCGGCCGGATCGTCCTGTTCGCGAGCAATAAAAAGGCGGCCTGGCTCGCGGGCACCGCACTGCTCGGCACGGCGAAAATCATCGAGAACATGGAACTCGGCCACAACATCATCCACGGTCAGTGGGACTGGATGAACGACCCGGAAATCCACTCCACCGAATGGGAGTGGGACACGACGTCGCCGAGCACACACTGGAAGAAGTCGCACAACTTCATTCACCACAAGTACACCAACGTCGTCGGGCTCGATGACGACATCGGCTACGGCATCATGCGCCTCACCCGAGATCAGCGTTGGGAAGGGTGGATGATCGGCAATCCCGTCTACAACCTGCTGCTGGGCACGCTGTTCGAGTGGGGTGTCGCACTACATGGAGTGGAGACCACGAAGTACCGCAAAGGTGAGAAGTCGATTGCCGAGGTCCGCAAGGATCTGCGGATCATCGGCAAGAAGGTCGGCAAGCAAGTCGGCAAGGATTACATCGTCTTCCCCGCCCTGACCGGCAAGAACTGGAAGCACACCCTCTACGCCAACGCGGTGGCGAATCTGATCCGAAACTACTGGTCGTACATGGTGATCTTCTGCGGTCACTTCCCGGACGGCGCAGAGAAATTCACGCGAGAGGAGTTCGAGAACGAAACCCAGCCAGAATGGTATCTGCGCCAGATGCTCGGCTCGGCCAACTTCCATGCCGGACCGCTGATGGCATTCATGAGTGGCAACCTCTGCTACCAGATCGAACACCATCTCTTTCCGGACTTACCGAGCAATCGATACGCCGAAATCAGTGAGCGCGTGCGGGCACTCTGCGACAAGTACGACCTGCCTTACACCACGGGACCTCTTGGCCGTCAGTATCTGCAGTCCTTTTGGACCATCCTCAAACTCGCTCTGCCCGACAAACTTCTCAAAGCCACGCCTGATGATGCGCCGGAGACGAACTCGGAGCTGAAATTCCGGATCCGAGAAGGCATGCGGGAGAGTTTCGGCGTCGACCCCGCTACCGGGAAGCGCCGCGGTCTGCGTACGGCGATGAAGGAATTGAAAACCGGCGCAATTTCCCGATCGCGGGCGTGAGCACTTCCGCTTTTCGCCGGACGCAGTTGTGGGTATTGAAAGCCGTCATCTCCATACCCAACCAAAGGACCTCTCTTGAGCGAGACGAGCCGGCGGGAGCTCGGCGATTCCGACCGTCCCATCGAAGACGAACTCGAAGACGCCTTCGCCCGAATGATCGACGAGGGCACTCAGCGCCTGCACCGGACGTGGCGCGAAGTGCTGGCGACCGGATTTTTCGGCGGCACCGAGGTCGCGATGGGGGTGCTTGCCTACCTGGCGGTTCTCCATGCCACGCATAACCCGCTGCTGGCGGGATTAGCGTTCTCCATCGGCTTCCTCGCTCTTCTGCTGGGCCGCAGTGAGCTGTTTACCGAAGGCTTCCTGGTACCGGTCACCACCGTGGCAGCCAAGCGCGCCAGTGTGGGCCAGCTGTTCAAGCTATGGACCGGCACGTTAGCCGCCAACCTCGTCGGCGGCTGGCTGCTGATGTCGCTGATCATGACTGCATTTCCGAAGTTGCGCACGCAGACCATCGAGTCCGCCCTCCACTACATCGCGGCACCGATCTCGGCGGAGACGGTGGCACTGACGCTGCTCGGCGGGATGGCGATTACCTTGATGACCCGCATGCAGCACGGCACCGATTCGATGTTCGGAAAGATCGCAGCCGCCATCGCAGGAGCGTTCCTGCTCGCCGGACTGCAGATGTTCCACTCGATTTTGGATTCTCTGCTGATTTTCGGAGCGCTGGCGACGGGCAGCGCACCGTTTGGATACCTCAGCTGGCTCAGCTGGTTTGGCTACACCGTCTTGGGCAACGTGATCGGCGGGCTAGGACTCGTGACGCTTCTTCGCTTGGTGCGTAGTAAAGATCGGCTGCAAGAGGAGCGTGAGGAAGCCGACGAAGCGCCAAGCGGCGACGGTGTGTCCGCCACCTGAGATTTCACGACGGATGCTGCCATCGTGCGGATCTATGCCGTAGGTACTCCCGGTGCCCATGTCGATGCCGAGCAGCAGATCCACGCCCCCAACCCGACGGCGAGGCGATAACCGATCCGCTGAAGTCGGCGTCAGGTATCGAAGGTGATGACTCGCCCCCGATTGATCGACACCCAGTCGCGAGCCTCGAGATACGGGCGGAAGGTGTTGACAATCAGCTTCTCGTCGTCGGCGGTCTTGGGCCGCTGGAGCTCATAGAGGTGAGGGAACTCCGTCCAGGCGGCGACGGCGTCCCAGAGCCGCAGGGCCGCTTCGCCGACGGGCGGGTCGACAAGCACCGGACCGAAGAGGCACTGCCCGTCGGGGAAGAACATCGTCGGCACGCCGTATCCGCCGGCATCAACCACCCGCTGGTGATCGGCCATCACCTCATCCCCGGTCGTCGGGTCCGCGATCGCCTGGTCGACCAGTTCCGGATCGAGACCGAGTTCCTCGAGTAGGTGGCGCGCCACGGCCTTCTCGTGGGGCTTGTGCCCGTCGACGTGAAGAGCTCGGCCTGCCCTGCCGTACCACGCGTCGAGGTCCGCCATCGATCGACGTCGCAGCACCACCCCAATGCGCATCATCGACCAGCCGTAGGACCACTCCCGTTCCCACGGGTGCTTCTTGCCTTCCTGACGGTTGATCTCCTCGAGGCTGAAGAAGCGCCAATTCACCTCGAGGCCAGTCAGGTTTCGTACCTCGCGAATCCACAGCGAGGTCTGATACGCGTAGGGACACATAACGTCGAAATGGAAGTCGACGGAGGCCGGACGACTCGTCACAACTGCACCCTAGGTGGCAGCAACGAGCATCTCAACGGTGGAGCCGGCGGCGATGGCACGCGGACAACGTCTCGTATGGTGACAGCGCATGGACGATGACCACGAACGCCTCCAAGACAGCGGCGAACTGCTGCGCCGATACCTCACGGCGATCCCCGACATCGAGCGTCTCCGCGAACTTCTTCATCCCGACGTGTCATTCACGCTGTACGCGCCAACCGGTAGAACCAACACGGGCCGCGACCGAATCCTTCGGGGCCTCGAACGCGAGTTCGCCGACTTCTACGAGCGAGATTCATTTTCTCTCAATGTGATTGACTCATTCGGCTGCGCAGAGAGTGCGGCGGCACGGTTCGTCATCACGGCCAAAACGCAACGCGGGCCATATCAGAACCACTACGCGATAATCGCGCGGTTCAGCGATGGCCTCTTGATTGAGGCTTGGGAGTACGTCGATTCAGCCAGCGCTCGCGACCAGCTCGGGCCCCCCGACAGGCGATAACCGCCGCGGACCGAACTCAGTTGTCCCGTGGCTTGGCCTCGACGCTGACCACGTCCGTGAGTCCGCTGATCTTCAGAACCGGCATGAGAATCGGGTTGACGATCAAGCGGATGCGTTCTGCGTGCCCGAACAGCGCGTTGATGGCACCGCTGTCGAGGTACTCGATACCGCTCAGGTCGACCGTCAGAACTCCGCCGTCCTGCGATGCCGGGCCGAGCGCGTCTGTGACGGCGGCGGCGAAGACATCGATGTTGCTCATATCGAGTTCACCTGAGGCGCGCAGCACGACCGTTCCGTCATCGCGTCGGTCTGCGCCGACACGCAGCGGTGTGGCCATCAGCCGATCCTCGCGTGCATATGAACCGTGGTGCCGGTCTCACCCGGCTCGATTGTCACATCCTGCATCAATGCATTCATCAATATGATGCCCCGCCCGCGCGTGGAGTTGGGATCATCTTCGGCTGTCTTCCACGATCCGGTGTCGATGACGGTCAAGTGCAATCGGTCGGCTACCACCGTCGCACGCAACACCACCGACCCTTCATCGCGGTCACGGTGTCCGTGCTCAATCGAATTCGCGACGGCCTCGCCGACCGCGATCAACACGTCGACCGTCTGGTCGGGATCCAACCCGGCGCTTGTCAGCCATTTGCGCAATGTGGAACGCGTCGTTGCGAGTTCATCCGCGTCGGCGATCATCGTGACTTCCAGTGGTGCCGGCTGCCGGTACAGGAGAAGGGCGACGTCGTCCTGGTAGCCATCGCTGGGTGTCAGCCGCGACATGATCTCGTCGGCCAGGCCGTCCAGAGCGGTGTCACGATTGTCCTGAATCAGGTCGGCAGCGCGACCGATCCCCTTGTCGAGCGGCTCGCGGCGCCGTTCGATCAGACCGTCGGTGTACAGCAACAACGTCGCGCGCGGAGGCATCGCCTCGCGCGCCTCGGGCCGAATCCGGTCGTATGGCAGGCCCAGTGGCATGGCGGCAGCTGCGTCGAGCAGCCTGCTGGTGCGATCGGCGAGGACCAGAATCGGTGGCGGATGGCCCGCACTGGAGTAGACCACCTCGCCGGTCTCCGGGTTGAGGACCGCGCAGAACGCCGTGGTGCACTGGGCGCCCGGAAGTCGCGCCGCGAACCGGTCGAGCGCGGCCAGCGTGCCTGAGGGACTGGGGTTTTCGAGCAGGAGCGCGCGGCACGCGCTTCTGAGTTGGCCCATCACGGTGGCGGCGGCCAACCCGTGGCCCACACAGTCGCCGACGATCAACCCGATACGCCCGTCGTCCAGATCGACCACGTCGTACCAGTCACCGCCGACTTGCAACGGGCGGGTGGCCGGCTGATACCGCACGGCGAAACCGCTGGACACACTCGGACCCAGGATGGCGTGCTGCAAGGCCAACGCCGTTTCCCGTTGCTGATCGAGCTGCTGTACGCGTTGCAGGCCCTGCCCAAGGCGGCTGGCCAGCAGGGAAAGCAGCGTCCTGTCTTCGACGCTGAACGGCCTGCGCTCATCCAGCTCGATAAACACCACCAGCACACCATCATCCGGATGCTGAAACGCAATACCTGCGGTACCCGACTCGGCTGCCAACGGAGAAAGCAGGTCGCCAACACGCAGGGTATCGATGGCCGTGCGGGCCGATGCTCCCAGTTCCTCCCACGATGTGGGCTGACCAAGGCAGATGAAATCTGATGGAACAGAATCACCTTCAGGAAAAGTGACGACGACAACGCGACGTGCCGACCAGAGGTCTCCGAATGCCTCGGCGGCCGCGCGTACCGCATCATCGAGAGTATCGGCTTGTGCCAGTTGCTGGTTGAGCGCTGCCAGTGCGGTCTCACGCTGCACCGTGTAATGGTCAGCGGTTACGTCGCGGAAGGTGCCCACCGATACTCGCTGACCGGTGTCGGGATCCTCAACATGCGTGAAGGTGGCGGTGACCCACAGCCGATGTCCATCGCGATGCGTCACCGGAACGGTGTAGGTCCCGTGCGGCTCGCTCAAGTGGCGATCCAGCATCTCCCCCGCCTGACGGTGGGCTTCGGGATCGACATCGGCAGACGGCCACCATGGATAAACCGGCTGATATGGCAAGCCATCGGTGCCGAAACCGAGGATGTCGGTGAACGCGGCGTTGACCTCGATGACCGTGCCCTGCTCATCGCAGACGAAGAAGGCTTCCTGCAGCGAATCGATCAGGGCGGTACGCCATCTGGCGTGGTGGTCACGCAGTCGCGCAAGCGCGATATTCGCGCGCACACGAGCAAGCAGTTCTGCGGCGGCGAACGGTTTGACGAGGTAGTCGTCGGCACCTGCCTGAAGACCTCCGATCGACTCTTCCTGCCCGGCGCGCGCGGACAGCAGTAGCACTGGGACCGCCGCAGTTCTGGGGTCCGCGCGAAGCGCCGCGACCAACTCGAGCCCGTCGAGGCGTGGCATCATCACGTCACTGATGATCATGTCCGGCACCGAGGCGCGGATGGAATCCAACGCCTGTTGGCCGTCGGTCACCGCATCTACCTCGTAGCCGTCATTGCGCAGCAGACGCACCAAATAGCCACGAACGTCAGCGTTGTCGTCTGCGACGATCACGCGCACCGGCGCGCCGGGCGTGTCAGTCGCGGCGTCGGCGACCTCCAGCGTCGGTGCGAAACCCCTGCTCAGGGTGAGGGATTCGTCGTCGTCGCTCGGCATCCAGCGCAAAGCTTCCTGGACAAATGGTTCGGCAACTCCGGACGGGGCCGAGCGTGCGTCGACCGCGGCGACGAGATCCACAGGTAGGTGCGCGGCTCCGAACGGCAGCCGGATCGTGAACGTCGTGCCGCCGTTTTCGGCACTGTCGGCGGCAATGTTTCCGCCGTGCAGATCGACGAGTTCCTTCACAAGAGCCAAGCCGATTCCGCTGCCCTCATTGGACCTGGCGCGGACGTTCTCAATGCGATGGAAACGCTCGAAGAGGCGAGGAATCTCATCAGGGGACACACCGATTCCGGAGTCAGCGACCGTGATGATCGCCTCGGCATCCGCGCGGCGCACTTTGACGGCGATGGTTCCGTCGAAGGTGAACTTGAGCGCATTCGAGAGCAGGTTGAATATCACCTTCTCCCACATGTCGCGGTCGATATAGACCGCCTCGTCCAAGCTCGGACAGTCAACCGTGAACGTCAGCCCTGTCCGTTCGATCGCCGAACGGAACACGCTGGCGAGCTCAGCGGTGACGGCTGCCAGATCGACAGGCACGTAACGTGCCTGAGCACGGCCCGCCTCGATACGTGAGAAGTCCAGCAACGTGTTGACCAGCTTGTTGAGCCGTAATCCGTTGCGCCAGACGATATCTAGATCTTTTCGTGTTGGATCGTCAAGCTCGGTGCGACGGCGCATTTGGTCGACGGGGTCCAGGATCAGCGTCAGCGGAGTGCGGAACTCATGGCTGATGTTCGAGAAGAACGTCGTCTTGGCACGATCCAGCTCGGCCAGCTCCTCCGCCCGCCGTTGCTGCGCCCGGTAGCTTCGGACGCTGCCGATCCCCGCCGCGATATGTCCCGCGACAAGCATGACGAAGTCGCGGTAGACCTCGTCCAACGGTCGATAACGGTTCAATGCAGCCACCAGGAACCCACTCGGTGCTGCACCTTGACGCAGGAGGGGGACGACCAAGGCCTGCGCCGGCGGATCACGCCACTCGCCGGTCGGCAGATCGGTGAACGCACCCGCACCGAGGTCGACCAACACCGCCTCGCCGCGAGCAGCTTCATCGACCGGCCACACCGCGGCGTCGCCCGCGTCCAGGTGCACAGCACATGCAGGATGCGGCGGCGCGATACCGCTCGAACCGGCGAGCCGCGCGTTGCCGTCGTCATCGAAGAGATAGGTCACGGTGAACGGGAGGTCACGCAAGTTATGACCGAGCTGACGGTCGGCGAAGGCAAGGGTTTCGTGTTCCGTGCGTATCACGCTCGGATCCGAGCCGAGGTCACGAAGGGTCGTCATGCGCCGCTCGCTGATGACTTGCTGCGTGTCCTCGCTGACCACGCACAACATGCCGACGATCCGACCTGCGTCGTCGCGGAGCGGACTATAGGAGAACGTGTGATAGGTCTCTTCTGGAAATCCCGAACGCTCCAAGAACAGCAGCAGCGCCGAGTCCCAGGTGGCCTCGCCCGTTGCCAGCACATGATCGATGCGCGGGCCGATGTCGTCCCAAATCTCGGCCCACACCTCGCGGGCAGGTTGTCCGAGCGCCCAGGGATACTTGCGGCCCAGGGTGTCGCGCCGATAGGCGGCGTTGCAGAAGAAGGTCAGCTCCGGACCCCATGCCATCCACATCGAAAAGCGGGACGACAGCAGGATGCTCACCGCCGTCTGCAAGCTCTGTGGCCACTGCGCGGGCGGGCCGAGCGGCGTGGCATCCCAGTTCACCTTGGCGAGATCAGGTCCGACCTCGCTGTCGGCGCTGAAGACGGCATTGAGCCGGCGGGATGCGCCGTCCGCCGAGGTCAATTCAGGTCCCTTCGATCGCATCGGGCACCGTCCGGTACAGCCGGAGGACGCCGTCGAGCTTGGTGATTTCGATGGGGCGAGTGACGACGACGGTGGGTGCCACCAGCCGGACTGCCACGCCGATCGAAAGACCCTGCTCATAGCATTGCAGGACGGCGTTCAGCCCCGCGCTGCCGAAGTAGGTGACAGCGGACAACTCGAGAACGAGGAGTCGAGCCGGATGGTCCAGCGCCGTCTTGAGGGCATCGTCGAGGTGAGAAACGAGGGTCGCGACGCTCGCCGAATCGATATCACCGCGAACGGACAGGACGAGGCCTGTGCCTCGATCGTCCTGGTGCACTCCCACTAGCGACACGCTGTTACACCCGTTGCTCGTCGAATGGTCGAATTGCCGATACCCAATTTGATGTTTTTGGCACACAGGTGTCGGGTCACGGGTGATCCAGATTACGCGTCGCGCGCTTCGCCGATGCGCTCGTGCGCGGTGAGGAGCAGGTGATCGAATTGGCGGCGCAGCTCGTCTGGCTGGAATTCGACGATGTCGAGCTCAGCCACGATCTGTGCCGCCAAGGCCCGCAGTTTGGTGTTGGTGTGCTGCGAACGCCATTGGAGCAACTCGAAGGCCGCACTGGCGTCGATGCGGTAGACGAGCATCAATGCGCCCTTGGCCTGCTCGATCGTGGCGCGCGCCTCAAGCAGCTGCGGCAACGAGTCGTCAAGCGCACGACGGCGGGTCAGTTCGAACGTGTCGGTGAGGTCGATGTAATAGCCCTCGCTGCCGACGACCGCGCCGGTGTCGTCGAGCATCCTGTCGGCGAGCACGATCACGGTGTGAACTCGCCCGCCCGTGTCGAGGAAGCGATGCCGGCTGGAGAACGACTTCCCGGAATGCAAGGCATGGTCGAGGAGCTCTTGAACGTGCTCGCGGTCGTCGGGGTGTTTATGGGACAGGAGGAGCTCGGTGGTCGGAATAACCTCGCCTGGCTCATAGCCGTGCATGCGGGCGACCTCGTCGGACCACTCCCACCGCTGCCCGACGTAGAAGAATCTGAACCCGCCGACGCCGAGATCTGACGCCGCTTGGGGTGCGGGACTGCGCGTCGGAGCGGGCTTCATCCTCGGATCATCGCACTCGATTGCGAAGGTCGGTCCCCGTTTTGTTCGCCTTGGTCCGCACTTCGGCATCCGCGACGGTTTGCCGGAGTCATGCTCACGAGAATGCCGTCCCCGTCCAGCGCCCACCGTTGTTTTCGCGAAACGGCTCGACGCGGCCAAGCGGCCATTCACGATGCAGGCACGACATCGTGGTCGGGGTCGATATCGCCGGGTTCGACATCGCAGCGTTCGCGTGACAGGAGTGGTCAAGATGCGTGTTGTCGTCATTGGAGGCGGGCCCGCCGGCGTTTCCGCCGCTCTGCACGCCGCCGGGCTGGGCGCAGAGGTCACACTCATCGAGCGGGCGAGAGTCGGCGGAACCGCGCTCAACAGCGGGCCGGCGCCGGTGCGCACGCTTGCCCGCGCCGCACGACTGGTGCGGGACTGGAGTTCGTGGGAAACGTTCGGTCTGCACGGGCCGCGGCCCGAGGTCGACCTCGTCGCTACCCTCGCCAATGCCCAACGGGTCGCCGACTATCTGTACGAACGCAAGCGACTCGCCGATCACATCCGTTCCGCCGGAGTCGATCTCGTCGAAGAGGCAGGCGACGCACGGTTCGTCGACGCCGATACCGTCGCCGTGGCCGATGGCCGTACCTGGACCGCTGATCGGGTGATCATTGCCGTGGGCGGCAGGGCCGGGCGACTGCCGATCCCCGGGGCCGAGCTCGGCCTGACGTACGAGGACGTTCGCACCCTGACCTCGCTGCCCCACCGGATCTGCGTCATCGGGGCCGCCGACACCGGCTGCCAGCTGACGTCGATTCTGGCGGACTTCGGCTGCGAAGTGACGCTCGTCGAGTATGCGCCCCGGATCGTGCCGCGAGCCGACATCGACGTTTCGGTCGCCCTGGAGAACGCGTTCGGAAGACGCGGCATCAGGGTCATCACCGGCGCCGCGGTGCACCAAATCGAGGGACTCCAACGCGGAATGCGCGTGCTGTATCGGGTCGGGAACGAGGCAGGGACGGTCGACGTGGACGCGGCGTTCTTCGCCGTCGGCTGGCCCGGCAACGCCGACCAGGTCGATGCCGCGGCAGCCGGCGTGGTCACCGAGCGTGGCTACGTGGTGGTCGACGACTACACCGCCACGAACGTTCCCCACATCTTCGCCGCCGGCGACGTGGACGGAAACAGCATGGTCATCAGCAGCGCGACGCTCGAAGGCCGTGTCGCCGCCGAGAACGCAGTGCTCGGCCCGCGTCGCCGCGTGGTCCATGAGATCGTCCCTGGCGGCAGTTTCACCGACCCGGAATACGGCAGCGTCGGGCTCACCGAGGAGCAGGCCCGGGCGCGCTATGACTGCACTGTGGCCGTAGCCCGCTATGAAGACATGCTGCGGCCCGTCGCCGACGGGCATCCGGAAGGTTTCTGCAAGTTGATCGTCGAGACCACGCGACGGCAGATCGTCGGCGCTCACGTCCTCGGTGAGTATTCGGCCGAAGTCATCCAGATGGTCGCGGCATGCATGGCGGCGGGGATGCGCGTCGAGGAGGTCGCCGAACTTCAGTTCGCCTTTCCCACCTTCACCGAGGGAGTCAGCCAGGCCGCCCAGATGGTCGTGAGCCAGCTCGGCGTCCGTTCGCAGCCGCATCTCTGGACTCGTCTGGGCGCGATGCCGTCAGATCTGGAGTAGCGCGGTCATCAGCGCACCGCGCGGCCGTTATTGCGCTAGGTATCCCCCATCGACGGGCAGCACGGCGCCGGTGATGAAGGAGGCGTCGTCGGAAGCGAGAAACACGATGGCGCTTGCGACTTCGGCCGGTTCGCCGAGACGTCCCATCGGGTGCATGCGTTCGATCTCCTCGAGATACTCCGCGCCGCCCGGCTCGTCCGGGATCCGCTTGACAGCGTCGGTTCGGATCGTTCCGGGAGCAACGGCGTTGACTCTGATCCCCCTGTCGGCCCACTCGACCGCCAGGTGCTTGGTCAAGCCGGTGGCGATGAACTTGGCGGGCCCGTATGCGGCCTGCCGCTTCTGCCCGGCCATTCCGGATATCGAGGAGAGGCAGACGATGGCCCCACCACCGGTCGGCAGCATCGCCTCGATCGCGAACTTGCACGTGAGAAACATGCCACGCCCATCGACGGCCATTACTTCGTCCCAGGCGGCGGTGGTCATCTCCATCACATCGCCGAGAGGGATGATGCCGGCGTTGGCGACCAGCACATCGAGCCGTCCGAAACGGTCGGCCGCTGCCTCGATCATCCGCCGCGCGTCGTCCTCGACCGAGACGTCGCCGATAACGGTCTCGACTTCCGCCCCGGTATGTCGTAGTTCTTCGGCGAGCGCCAGCAGCGGCTCGCCCTGGATGTCGGTCACGATCAGCCGTGCGCCCTCGCGCGCGAAGTGCTCGGCGGTCGCCCGACCAATGCCGAACGCCGCACCGGTGATCACGGCGGACTTTCCGTGGAGACGTCCAGGTCCTTGGGTCACTGCTTGCCGTCCTTTGGTCGTCGCGGTGCCTTGGCGCAATCCGCAGGCGTGGTCAAGACTCTCGCAGGCGGGCGGTTCGCGCTCTACTGGCCCACCGTGCGGGCTTGACCTATCGGCTCCCGTCAGGTCGACGCGGTTGCGGTGCCACGCAGAATCTGGATGAGGGAGGAGTCGTCGGCTCGTCCGAGGCCCGCGCGGCGGCCGGCGAGGAACAGCTGCTCAGCGGCGGAGGCCAGCGGGGTGGGATATGACTTCTCGCGGGCCGCGGCGGTCACCAGGCCCATATCTTTGACGAAGATATCCGTGGCGGAACGGATGTCGTTGTTCGGATTGTCGATCATCCGGGCACCGCGATCGTCGAGCATGAACGACGCAGCAGCACCATGCCGGAGCACCTCCCACGTGTCACCGGCGTCGAGGCCGAGCGCCTCGGCGTAGGCGAGTGCCTCGGCGGCCACCGCGACATGCACTCCGCACAGCAGCTGGTTGACGAGTTTGACCTTCTGCCCTTCCCCGGGCTCCGTGCCGACGACGGGGGCGTTGCGGGCCATCACGTCCAGCAAGGGTTGGACCGCGGCGAGCGCAGTTTCGGAACCGCTGACCATGATCAGCAGATCGCCCTGCCCGGCCCGGGCGGCACCACCGGACACGGGGGCGTCGACGATCTGGACGTCGGTCACAGTCAGCCGCCGTGCCCAGTCCTCCACGGCTGCTGGTCCGACGGTGGCCATCAACAGCACGACGCTGCCCGGTTTGAGTGCCGCGGCGGCATCACCTTCGCCGTAGAGCACCGATTCGACCTGCGCGGCGGTGGCGACCATCAGCACGAGCACGTCGGCATCGGCTGCGGCCTCACGGACCGTTGTCGCGGCCTTCACACCGTCGCCCGCGAGGGCCTCGGCCTTCTTCGGGTCGATGTCGAACGCCGTGACCGCGTGTCCAGCCTTGGCGACGAACGACGCCATGGGAGAACCCATGGCTCCCAGTCCAATCCATCCGACGCTGCTCATATCTGCTGATTTCCTTCTGCTAGAGGTGTGGCGAAAAGGTCGACGACATCGGCGAGGGTGTCGTCGTCACCGACGTTGCCCGCGAACACCACGTAGGGAGTACCGACGGCTTCCGGTGCCGCTTCGATGGGGCGGAAGACCGACACCATCCCAGGGAACAGTTGGCCGATGACCTCTGCGCGACGGATTCCGAGGCCGCGGACCGCGACGTCGTGGGAAGTGATGCCACCCTTGGCTACGACCCACGCCGGGTGTGCGGCAAGCGATGCCCTGACGACCTCGATGACCGCGGTGGAGACGGTGCGCGAGATGGCCAGACTGTCGTCGGCGTCACCGCCGCGCAACAGGGTGCGACTGGTGAACAGCAGCACATTGGAGGTGGCAAGCGCCTCGATGACGTGCCGCCCGATCTCGGCGACGTGAGCGTCGCGCCGGTCGGTGTCGATCAGGGTGGGCACGTCCAGTTCGGTTTCGGCCATGCCGCTTCGTTCCTGTGCCTTGGCGACCTGCCTACTCGTCAGACCAACATGCGAACCGACAACCACCAAACCGTGGCCACCTGGATTGCCGTCAGGCCAGATCTGTTCCGCGCCAAGCGGTTCCTGAGGCTCCAGGCCCGCCAACGCCCTAACGAACGACGGTCCTGAGCGGTACCCGAAGCTGCGTCCACTTCGCTCTGCCTCCAGCAATCCGAGGACGACGATTTCCAGGTCGGCGTAGTCGGTCGCGTTGACCACGACGAACGCACCGCCACTGACCCCATCGAGTATCTGGGCGACCCTACCCGGCCCACCGATCCGGATATCGTCGAGCGTGATGCTGTGGACCTCGTCGGTGGAGATGGTGCCGCCGCTCTTCTCGGCAATGAAGTCACGCAAGTTCGAGGACTTGTAGCCGAACGTCGCGTCCTGCGCGAATTCGGTCTCCCCCACCGGCGTGAGTTTCCCGGACACGTTGGCCCAGTGGATGTCACCGGCGGTGAACCGGCCGGCCTCGAAGTAGGCCGGAATCAGCAGCACCCCATCGAATCCGGTGCCGATCACACGGCGGCGCGAGGCGTCAATGGCCCGAATCTCGGCGATGATGTGGCCGCGCAAAGTGGA
The DNA here is from genome assembly GCF_002591975.1 of Mycobacterium neglectum. Lineage (GTDB taxonomy): Bacteria > Actinomycetota > Actinomycetes > Mycobacteriales > Mycobacteriaceae > Mycobacterium > Mycobacterium neglectum. Next base: position 75,570 of record NZ_NVQE01000026.1, read on the forward strand.
ATCGCCGCGGCTGATGACTTCCATCGGGCCGCCGAAACTCTGCCCAAGTGCGAACAGACTGGCGGATACGCTGGTGTTCATCTCGACAGCGGAGTCCTCGGACATGCTGCGCGTGTTGGTCAGGATGAAGCAGGCGGATCCTGGCGCTGCGAGGCCCGCGGCGTACTCATCGGTTTCGAAAACAGTGACGACGCTGACGTCGTGCACGGTCTGCGAACCGGTGGGGTCGTCATCGAGTACGGCGATGCGGCGGCCCGCGGCCACGTTGGCGGCCCGGATACGTTCCCGCGCACCGGGTTCGTGCCGGACGGATGGGGTGCCGGCGAGAACTTCCTCAGCCGACGGGCTGTGGGAGTCGGCGCTCTTTGCGATCATCCGGACTCCTCGGGTTGGGTGAAGAAGGTCACGAGATTTGCAGTCCGCCGTTGACGTCGTAAGTCGCCGCGGTGATGAACCCGGCGTCCTCACTCATCAGGAAGGCCATCAGGGCGGCAACCTCCTCGACGGTGCCGACCCTGCCCAGCGGGATGTCGGCGCTCATCTGCGCCTTGCGCTCGTCGGTCAGCGTGCCGCCCATGATGTCGGTATCGATCGGCCCGGGTGCCACGGAATTCACCGTGATGTTGTGGGGGCCCACCTCTCGGGCCAACGCTCGTGAAAATCCGATGACGGCCGCCTTGGAGGCGCTGTAGGGCACCTTCGAGTACGTCCCGCCACCACGTTGCGCGGAGATGGAGGACACGCTGACGATGCGGCCGGTTCCAGCAGCGATCATCGCGGGCAGGACACGCTGGGTGACGAGGAATGTGCCGCGCATGTTGACGTTGAACACCCGGTCCCACTCTGCCGGTGTGACTTCCAGGAACTCGGTCGGAGAGCTGACTCCCGCGATGTTGGCCAGCCCGATGATCGGCGGCAGCGTCGACTCAACCTGTGCGATGGCCGTTTCCACTGATTTCTCGTCCGAGATGTCAGCGCCGATACCGAGAGTGGACACCGCGTGCCTGTCGGTCAGTTCGTCGGCCGCGAGTTTGGCAGCGCCCTCGTCGATGTCCAGGATCGCCACGGACCACCCGTCACGCGCCAGGCGGTCGGCAGTGGCCCGGCCGATACCTCGGGGTGATGCGCCGCCGGTGACGACGGCGGTGCGTTCGGTAGGGAGTGAAGCGCTCATCAGGGGGTGGCCTTCCGTTGGGGGTTGGACGTTGTCACGACAGTTCCTCGATCGCGGGTCAGCGTTGTCTCGGTGTCGAGGACATACCGGCGCAGGTCGTTTTCGGTTTGGTCCATGTGGGCCTCCATGGCGTCGCGACTCCGCGTGGGGTCACCGGAGGTGAGTGCCTCGAGGATCGCTTCGTGCATAGCGATTGCGTTCACCTGGATCTCTGGAATTGAGGAGGTTTCGGTGCGCGCCTCGACCAGCAGATTGCCGAAGGGTTCAAACATGAACGGAATGAACATGTTTCCGGTCGCGTGCATGATCACGTCGTGGAAGGCGATGTCCGCCTCGACAAAGAGATCGACCCGGTTCGTTCTTTTGGCCAGAAGCATTTCTTCGATACTGGCGGCCAGGGATTCGAGATCCTCCTTCGACCGGTTGAGGGCGGCCAGTTGTGCGGCGCCGATCTCGACCAGCCGCCTCGCTTCGATCAAGCGTCCCGACACCCGCCCCGAGGACGAGCGGCGTTCCTCGATGCGGACGACTGCGGCCAGTGACGTCCAGGCCTTCGGCGGATTGATGAAGGTGCCGCGCCCGCGTCGGATCGTGACGATGTTTTGCGACCGCAGGATGCGCACCGCTTCGCGGACGGTCAACCGGCTCATCCCGTACTTCAGGGCCAGCTCCCCCTCCGATGGGAGGACCGACTCGACTGGGAACTGTCCATCCACAATCGACTCGAGAAGCATGTCCGCGAGTTCTTCGGGAAGTGCCACGGCCCCGCCTTCGTTGTTGACATCTGACATCTGACGTCTGACGTATTCAGCGTGACCTTGCGCACACCCGATGTCAATAGGGATCCGAGAGGCGTGGATTGCGAGCTCAGACTCCAGGTAAATCGCTGGACTATTGGCGAACCAGCCCACGAGCCGGCGGTGCCGGCAAAGGATGCGGAACTACGCTGCCCGAATGAGAGCAGAGCTGGCGGCCGCGCACGCCGCGGTGGACGAAGCGGTCGCGATCCTTCGGGACGGGCGCGCCAAGCCGCACGAGCGGATCGACAAGGCGGCCAAGGATTTCCTCACCGACGTCGATCTGGCCAGCGAGTCGGCGATGCAACGCTCACTCGCGACATCGACTCCGGATATCGGCTTCTACGGCGAAGAGGGCGGCGGGGCGCCGCTCGACACGGGCAGGGTCTGGGTCGCCGATCCGCTCGACGGAACTATCAACTACGCAACCGGGTCACCGCTATGCGGAGTGATGCTCGGCCTGCTCGAGGACGGCGTGCCGACACTGGGCGTGATCGACCTGCCGTTCCTCGGCGTACGTGTCGACTCGGGTGCGGTGGCCGACGTGAGCTCGTTCGAGGATGGGATCGTCGGAATGGGCGACGCCTTCCATCGGGGCGGCGCCCGGCTGGACGCCTATCTCGACCTGACCATGAGCGTGCACCGACGAGCGATGCGCTTTCGCTGCGTCGGCGCAGCGTCGGTGCTTTGGACCTGGCTTGTCAGCGGCCAGATCCAGGGCATGGTGCTTGCCCATAACAACCCGTACGACGTCGTCGCGGGACATGCGATCGCTCGCGCGGCGGGAGCGATATGTACCGACTACGCCGGAGCCCCGCTAAGTCTCGATTCGCCTGGAGCCATGGCGGCCGTGCCGGGCATTCAGACAGAGCTGGTGAGCCTCGCCAGCGATCTCGCAGCCGCGGTAGCGCGGGACGACTGACGCGCTTGTCAGTCAAGTCGTTGCCGGGATATTGCGTCCATTAGGAAATGAGAAGCAGGCGGAAACACCTTTGCGCCCCCAAGGACGGGCAGGAATCCCAGCCTCGGTCGCCTTGCCTCGGGGCAAGCCTTACCTATCCAAGTGGACTGAAAATTGTGGCTGCCATAGGGATATCAGGCGACACTGCAGCCTTCATACGATCTCCAGCAACCGGCTCACCTTTGGGGCCAAGACAAGGAGAATCCCATGACTTCCACCATCGTGACTCGAATCGGTTTCGGCGTTGCCGCGGCTGCGTTCATGACGGGCATCGCGTTCGGGGCAAGCCCCGTTGCCAGCGCACTTCCCGAGGGCACCATCAAGTCCGAATGCAAGTCCGCGGGAGGCACGTACGATACGGGCGTCGGACGGGACGGCAACAGGTACTCGGATTGCACCTACACAGACATCGGTGGCGGGCTGCACGTTGACCACTACAAGAACGGTAAGTACTCGGGCACGTCTTAGTAGGACGAGATCGCGATCAGCCGAACTCTACCGACCGGGCTAATACTCGTCCGGTGGGAAACCGTGAAATGAGAAAGTGGGCCAGAGCTTTTTGCTCTGACCCACTTCTCAGTTGTGGAGCTGCCGGGAATCGAAACCGGTACTCAAATCGCGTTGACCTGCGGAAAACGATGAGATCCCGTCGTGAACGACGCAAGATTACGCTAAACGACCTGCGGATACGCGCGGCGTGTTGATGGCATCAACCGTTGCTCGAGTCGTACGGCGATATCTTCGCGCTCGGCCGTGAGATCGCGGAGCCGATTCGGTGACGGCGTCGACCACACCGCCCAAGTATCGGCGACTGGAAAGCACCCTGCCGTACGGCTTCATTGCCTGACCTACTCAATGCGAACGAGACGTCATTGGCGTTCGTTGAGTGAAGGTGCGTTGGTCGTCGAGGATGTGGAGGTTTTACCACGGAACACGAATTAGACAGGGCTCGAAAGCGACCGGCTCACTTCAGCCGAGGTTGTAATGGGGGACAAGGTGGTGATCCGCAGCAATAAGGCCGATCAAGCCCGGCAAGGGGATCAATTACCGAACCTCGGTGAGCATCCTGGGTCCAGGTGTCTGGAGGGTGAAGACCCACAACCAAGCCGGGCCGGAAACCGCGTGTTCCAGGGCCTCCGGGATCGGAAACAGTGTGTTTCAAGCAGCGCATGGTGCGCCATCGCCGACGGGCCGATCGTTAAGGCACCGTCGCCAAACCGATGGATCGCATCGCCTTGGATAAACTGGTGGGGGTATCGCGGTTATCTGTCGGTGCCCATCATCTGCGGCGAACTAGCTACCTGGCGGGGCCGGCGTCTTCTTCGCCCGTGTCGTCGCGGGCTTTGACTCCGTATGGGTGCCGAGATCCTTGCGCCGGTGGGCGATAAGGAAGTCCTCGACAATCTTTCTGCAGTCGTCGTGAGTCATGATGCGAAACCCGGTCATTCGGGCGAACGCGAATGGCCCGACAAGCTGACAGAGCGCCAGTTCCAGGTCGAAGTCGTCGAGTTCGGCTCGTGCCTGCCCGCCCTGTAGCAGCGCGTCGAACGGTTGTCGGTACTGGTCGATGACTCGGGTCCGCAGCGCGCCGGATACGTGCCGGTCGTCCGTGTCGCCTTTGGCGCCGGTGGGTCCCAACGCGAGCCAAGCCAGCGTCGTGACGTGCAGTGGCGCATCGTTGAACAGCGCGGCCTGGCGACGGAGTAATTCGATCAGCTGCTCGCGCAGGGGGCCCGTCGTCGGCGCCGGCGGTGTTACCTGCGGCAGAAGACGCTCGAACGTCGCGGCCAGCAGATGCGACGAGCTCGTGAAGTGGCGGTAGAGGGTGGTGCGAGCGACCTTGGAGGCCTTGGTGACTGCCTCGATAGTGACGGCTTCTACGCCCCCGGTGCTTAGAAGGGTCGCGGCAGCATCCAGCAGCCGGTTGCGTGACCGAACTCGGCGGGGGTCGATGTCACCGTCATCCGCGTCTGGGATCAGCGCTGGCTGGCTACTCTCACTCACTGATTCACCTCGAGCCGGTCGAACTTCAGACGATGTCGTCCCGGGATTCTAGCAGTTATGCTACTAACGGTAGCGTAGCGAAACTGATGGTACTGGGGAGTATGAGTTTGGCCGAGAGCGCGTCACAGCCGCATCGGCTGCCGTCTCATACTCCGACGTGCATGGGCTGCGGCCCGGAGAATCCGCACGGCCTTCAGCTGGTGGTCTACCGCGACGGCGACACGGTGTATGGCGATGTCACGTTCGATGAACGCCATATCGGCGCGCCGGGTTTGGCGCATGGCGGCGCGGTGGCGGCCGCCTGCGACGACGTGCTTGGTTTCACGCTCTGGATTGCCGGCACGCCCGTGGTCACGCGCAGCCTGACGGTGGAGTATCTGCTGCCGGTGCCGTTGCATCAGCCCCACCGCATCGCCGCGCACATCGTCTCGCGGGATGGTCGCGCTCTGAATGTCCTTGGCACCGGCATAGGTAGCGATGGGGTCACCCGCTTCACCGCCAGCGCAGTGTTCATCACCGTCAGCACCGATCATTTCGCCACCCATGGTGATCTGTCGGACTTCGGTGACCTGCTGGAACGGTTCGCCGCCACGAGCCAGGCATTTCCCGACTCGCCTGGTGCCACGACGTGACGGAAACCACGACGGGTTCTGTCACACCGCCAGTGCCCGAGGCGGATTCGATACGACGAGCGGAGGTGTCGCCGCGGGGTTCCCGCACGTCCACCCGTCGCCGCGACGCGATCCTTGATGCGACGCTGACGACGGCCGCCACGGGAGGCTATGAAGCCGTCCAGATGCGGGCCGTGGCCGAGCAGGTAGGTATTGCTGTGGGCACGCTGTACCGGTATTTCCCGTCGAAGACCCATCTGCTCGTGTCGGCGCTGACCCGTGAGTTCCAACGCCTCGACGCCTCCTGCGATTGGTCGGCCGTCGGCGCCACGCCCCAGGAGCGGCTGGGAATGCTCACCGCGCGGCTGCACTCCGACTGGCAGCGCGACCCCCAACTGACCGAGGCGATGACTCGCGCGTGCGTCTTTGCCGACACCACCGCCGCCAGCGCGGTCAACCAGGCGGCCAACGTGATCGAACGACTCCTCGCCAGAACCCTCGGTGGCGGCGATCCCACCGACCACCACCGTCAGATTGCCGGCCTGATCGCCGATGTTTGGTTAGCCAATCGCGCCGCATTCATCAGCAAGCGGGCAACGGCCGCCGAAGCCCGTGACCACATCGACCGAGCCGTGCAACTGCTGCTGTCCGGCGATGCCGCCGCGAATTAGCGTTACCTACAGCACGTTCGAGAAGGCGCACGCATGTGTCATAGGAGTTCTCATGCTCAACCCAGGTATCGAATGCTGCATGGTCAGCGCGTAGGGCTGCAGAACGGACTCGATTGAACCTCGGTGACTACACCGACTGGTCATCTCCGGCCGCGTCCGACTGACCCCGCTGCCCGCGAGCGCTTACCCGATGGTGGACGTGCTGATTGACCCCGCCACGGTCGCGCAACACGACGCGCCTCGGCGACCAATACGACCACGAGAATATCGGTGAGCCCGAGGCCGCCCAACTCTCGCTGACCCAGGACCCCGAAGCAGTAGGCGCAGCGCCGGGTAGATGACGCTTGCGCGGCGATCAACTCAACCAAAGCCGTGCTCGGCAGCACGACTTCGTTCCAGTCCCTGATTGCCTCGGCCTGGTCGACGGGCGCACAACCGCTTATGCGTCAGGGAGTATCCGCCAGGCGAGCCGGAGAACATCAGGCCGCTTTCGTCGCGGGTATCGTCTGCAATCAAGCGCGTGCTCGACCCGGACGGCGTCATTGCTCGGTGCAAGTACGGCATCGTCTGGTGCCGCCTAAAGCCGCGATGACCCGGCAGGGGGGGCAGGCAGGTGGGTGATCCCGGTGCTCAGAATGGCGACAATCGGCGTCTATGGCTTCGACGGCGAGTCTTTCCTAGAGCGACTGCGGCGCGCGAACGTCGGCCTGCTGCTCGACGTACGCCAGCGCCGCGGCGTCCGCGGATCTCAATACGCCTGGGCGAACTCACGCCGGCTGCAGACAGCCCTCGCCCATGCCCGGATCGCCTACGAGCACCACCCTGAGCTCGCTCCAACCACCGAGCTACGCCGGCTCCAGTACGCCGAGGATGACCGTCGCGGAGTCGGCAAACGCTCGCGCCGCGAGCTCGCTGCCGAGTACGTCCGCCGCTACACCACTGAGATCCTCGACCCTGCCGACCTCACGCCGATCGTGTCGGCCTGTCGAGCAATGGGACCGCAGCGCTGCTCTGTGTCGAGCGCGACCCTGAGGCCTGCCACCGCTCGTTGATCGCCCAGCGCCTAAGCGATCAGCACCACGTCACGATCGAGCACCTGCGCCCCGCATGACGCGTGAATTCCTCAAACTGTCAGGACGGCGCGCCCAGATGCTCACGTCTCACCGATGGTGCCGGCTTCGCGCGCCGTCGTAAGCTCGGCCGACCCGCCGCCAACCCGAGCAGGTTGACGGTCAGGTCGTCACCGCTGGTAAAGATTCCGGACGCTTTTCGCGACAAGATTGAGTGGGTCACTGGCCAGTCCGTACGCCGACCTTCCGCTGAGCGAGCACGTGCAAAGGTTTCCTAGTTCTCCATGTTCGGGGGTCGTGTCTGCTCACGCCGAGAGCACCGGTCGACCGAGCGTCGACTCAGGACGCAGTTCGACGGCCAGCTCCGCGCCGAGGACCGCTTGCGCGAGCGCTTGGCCGAGCCCGGGGGCCTGCTTGAAGAGATTGTGGCCGGCGATGAAGTAAATGCCGTCGGCCTCCCAGATCGCCACTCCGTCCTCACTCCAGGGCAGGTCGGTCACCCAGCAGTGGCGGTAGTCCACGGGCTCGGGATCCAGCCCGGGCAGGGCCCGGCGCACGTAGTCACCGGCCCGATCGGCCAGCGCGGCGAGCTGGGCCGGATCGACAAAGCTGGTCAAGTCCAGGGACGTGGTGTACGACGTCGTCGGGTGATTCTTCGAGGTGATGGTTCAGGCGGTCAGTGCCGCCGGCGTGGCCTCCTGTTCGCTCGGGGTGTCGTTGACGGCACGTGATTTGCTCAGCGCGTCGAGGCCCAGGTAGCGCCGAGACTCGGCCCATTCGTCGTGTTGTTCGGCCAATACGGCCCCGACGAGACGAATCAGCGCATCGCGGTCGGGGAAGATGCCCACGACATCGGTGCGCCGGCGGATCTCCTTATTGAGCCGTTCGATCGTTATCTGTAGTCCGGTGGTCGGGCAGGGCTGTGATCTGCTGATTTGCGGTGTGGACGGTGTCCGCGACGTGCTCCTTGCGCTCGGTTGTCGGCCGGTCAGCAGGGATCGATTGTTATCGAATCGCG
>NZ_NVQE01000027.1 GCF_002591975.1 Mycobacterium neglectum
AGGCCGGGCGGCCAGTCCTTTCAAGCCGCACCACCAAGGCCGGCTAAACCGATGCAGCCTCACCCGGCCCACCCGGGTCACAGCACAACGTAACAACACGAAGTAACTGCACCTACGAACTTAAGGAGTCCGATGTGCCCGACCTGGACGCCGCCGTCGACGGGATACCGGTCATCCCGCCCAACGCGCACATCGCGCTGGCCCGACACCGCACCGCCGACGAGCAGTTCCTGCGCAGGCCCTACAACTACGACGATCAACCCGGTGCGGGTCGCACCACCGACAGCGGGCTCATCTTCGCGTCCTATCAGCGTGACCCCGCGCGCCAGTTCGTCCCGGTACAGGAGCGGCTGGCGGCCGCCGATGCGCTCAACCAGTGGATCACCACCATCGGATCGGCCACTTTCGCGGTCCTGCCCGGTGTCGGATCACCTACCGGATATCTGGGCCAGACGCTGCTCGAATCCCATCGATGAACAGTCCACGGGCGCGCCGCGCCTCACCGGACTTGTCGGCGGCCGGACCTACACTCGCGATGCCTGGCGAAGACACGGCGTAAGCAGCGGATCGGCCGCGCGTGAGTAGAAGGGGGATGGTTCGAGATGCGATTCATACACACCGCAGACTGGCAGCTCGGCATGACCCGCTACTTCCTCAACGGCGAGGCGCAGCCGCGCTATTCGGCCGCGCGTCGCGATGCCGTCGCCGGGCTGCACACGCTGGCCGTTGACACCGGTGCCGAGTTCGTCGTCGTGGCGGGCGACGTCTTCGAGCACAGCCAACTCGCACCCAAGGACATCAGCCAGTCGCTGGAGGCGATGCGCGCCATCGGCGTGCCGGTGTATCTGCTGCCGGGCAATCACGATCCGCTCGATGCGTCGTCGATCTACACCAGCCCGCTGTTCGTCGCCGAATGCCCGGACAACGTGACGGTCCTGGACCGCCCCGGTGTGCACGAGGTGCGGCCCGGCCTGCAACTGGTGGCGGCACCGTGGACATCCAAAGCGCCGTGCGCGGATCCGGTCGCCTCCGTGCTCGACGGCCTACCTGCCGACGGAGTGGCCCGCGTCGCTGTCGGCCATGGCGGTGTCGACATCTTCGTTCCCGATAAGGACCGGCCTTCGCTGATCCGGCTCGCGGCACTGGAGGCTGCCGTCGCCCGCGGCGCCGTGCATTACGTGGCGCTGGGGGACAAGCACTCTCGCATGCAGGTCGGTTCCACCGGCCGGATCTGGTACTCGGGCTCGCCGGAGGTCACCAACTACGACGACATCGAGTCCGATCCCGGCCATGTGCTGGTCGTCGACCTCGACGAGGCCGAACCCGGCGCGGCCGTGCGAGTCGAACCACGCAAGGTCGGCCGGTGGCGGTTCGTGACGCTTCGCCGTTCCGTTGACAGCAGCCGTGACATCGCCGACCTGGACCTCAACCTGGACCTGATGCCGGACAAGGAACGCACCGTGGTGCGAATCGGGCTGACCGGTTCACTGACGGTGACCGACAAGGCGGCGCTCGATGCGTGCCTGGACAAATATTCACGCCTCTTCGCGGCACTTAGCCTGTGGGACAAGCAGTCCGACATCGCGGTGACACCCGCTGACGGCGAGTTCGACGACCTCGGAATCGGCGGATTCGCCGCCGCCGCCATCGACGAGTTGGTCACCGTAGCGCGATCCGACGGCGATGACGGCGACGACGCACGTGCCGCGCTGGCTCTGCTGCTGCGCCTGGCCGACAGGGGTGTGGCATGAAGCTGCATCGCATGGTCTTGACCAACTACCGTGGCATCACCCACCGTGAGGTCGAGTTTCCCGATCGCGGCGTGGTGGTGGTCAGTGGCGCCAACGAGATCGGCAAATCGTCGATGATCGAGGCACTGGACCTGCTTCTGGAGGCCAAGGACCGGTCATCGAAGAAGGAGATCAAACAGGTCAAGCCGACGCACGCCGACGTCGGTGCCGAGATCACTGCTGAAATCTCCACCGGCCCTTATCGGTTCGTCTATCGCAAGCGGTTTCACAAGCGGTGCGAGACCGAATTGACCGTGCTGGCGCCGCGGCGCGAGCAGTTGACGGGCGACGAGGCGCACGACCGGGTCCGGGCCATGCTGGACGAGACCGTCGACACCTGCCTGTGGCAGGCCCAGCGGGTGCTGCAGTCGGCGCCCACTTCGGCGGTGGACCTGTCCGGGTGCGATGCGCTGTCGCGTGCACTCGACGTCGCCGCCGGTGCGGCCGTCGCACTGTCGGACGCTCCCGCTTCGGGCGCCAACGGCACCGACGCGCTGCTGGTCGACCGCATCGAGGCCGAGTACCTCGGCTACTTCACCCGAACCGGGCGTCCCACCGGCCCGTGGGCCGCCGCAACGAGCCGGCTGCGCGCCGCCGATGAGGAGCTGGCCCGTTGCGCGGCCGCCATCGCCGAGGTCGACGAGGGGGTCCATCGGCATGCGGCGCTGACCGCCGAGTTGGCCCAGCTGACCGCCGAGCGCATAGACGCTTCCAAGGAGCTCGCGACGGCCCGGGCCGCCGCCGATGCTGTCGCCGCGCTGGCCGGCCAGCTCAAACAGGCTCAGCAGGTCGCCGCCGCCGCGGACGCCGTCCGCACCACCTCGGTTGCGGCGGTGAACGAGCGGCGCAAGCTCGTCGAGGGGATCGGTCAGCGGGCCGCCGCCGTCGTCGAGCTCGAGGCTTCCGCCGTCGAAGCGGCCGAGGCGCTGACCACCGCCGCCGAGGTGCAGCAGGCGGCCGACGCGGTGGCCGAGCAGGCGCGAAAGACGATGGCCACCGCCCAGGCCCGCGCCGATGCGGCGCGCGGAACTGTGGACCAGCTGGCGGCCCGCGACGAAGCCGACCGGTTGTCGTCACTGTTGGCCAAGATCGCTGGCGCACAACGCGATCTGGCGGGCACCGATGCCGAGCTCGCGGGCATCACGCTGACGGGTGAAGGAATGCGGGCCATCGAGACCGCGAACGCTGCGGTCGATGTGGCGCTGGGGCAGGTGGAGCTGGTATCGGCACACGTCGAACTCGTCGCACTCGGCGATATCGAGGTGCGCCTGGATGGCGAATCCCGCGTTCTTGCGGCGGGTGAGACGTGGTCGGCGAGTATCAGCGCGCAGACCGACGTTGAAGTCCCGGGGGTACTGACGGCACGCCTGGCGCCGGGCACACCGGCATCGGAGACACAGGCCAAACTGCTTGCCGCCCAGGCGGTTCTGGCTGCCGCGCTGACGAAGAACGGTGTCGCCGATGTGGCCGCGGGCCGTATCCTCGACCAGCGGCGTCAACATTTGACGGCAACGCGGGATCGGCTGGGCGCCCGCATCGAGGCACTGACCGGTGACGCATCGGTTGACCAGCTGCGGACCCGGTTGGCCGAGTTGACCGCCCGGCAGCCCGCCACCGCTGACCTGTTCGGAACCGATGCGGGCACCGCGCGGGCCGAAGTGGATGCAGCAACGGCGGCGGTGGCCCATGCGATCGCGGACTGCGACAAGCATCGCAAGGTCGCCGAAGCAGCGGTAAAACTGCTGGGGGAGCGACAAACCCGCGTCGCGCTGCTGCGGGACAAACTGTCCACCGAGCAGGGACAACTCGCAATGGCGCGGGACGAGCTGGCGCGACAGCGAGCGACGACCACCGACGAGGAGCTGACCGCCAAGGCCGCGGCGACCGACGAAGAACTGCGCCGCGCGAATGTCCTGGTCGCCGGGCTCAGCGACGAGCTGGCGGGCGCGGCTCCCGACCAAGTCGCTGCCGCGCTCGACGAAGCCACCCGTCGTGCCGATGCGGTGGGCCGCGGCCACGACGCGGTGGCCGAGTCGTTGCGTGAAGTGACGACGCAGCTGAAGGTCTACGGCACCGAAGGCCGCAAGGCGCAACTGGACGCCGCGGAAACCGAACGCGAGCACGCCGAGGCGGAATACCAGCGGGTGCAACGTCGTGCCCGGGCCGCGGAGCTGCTGCGTGCGGTGATCACACGGCACCGTGACGCCACCCGATTGCGCTATGTCGACCCGTTCCGCAGCGAGGTGGAACGGCTCGGTCGCCTGGTCTTCGGCAGTAGTTTCGAGGTCGAGATCGACAGTGATCTCAGGATCTGCAGCCGTACCCTGTCGGGCCGCACGGTCCCATACGAGTCGTTGTCCGGCGGGGCCAAGGAGCAGTTGGGCATCGTCGCCCGGTTGGCAGGCGCGGCGCTGGTGGCCAAGGAAGACACCGTCCCGGTGGTGATCGACGACGCGCTGGGATTCACCGATGCCGATCGCCTGGTGAAGATGGGCGCGGTGTTCAACGCCGTCGGCGGAGACGGGCAGGTCATCGTGCTGACGTGCAGCCCGCAGCGGTACGCGGGCGTCGACGGCGCTCATCACATCGCACTGTCGACGTAATCTTCCCAATCTGCGCGAGCCCGCCACGCCTCGCGCGCAGGACTCATAGACTCCGGCGGATGGACGCCGACTACATCGTTGTGGGAACGGGCTCCGCCGGATCGGTGGTGGCCAACCGTCTGAGCGCGGATCCGTCCGCCGAGGTCGTGGTGCTCGAAGCTGGGCCGAAAGACAAGGACAAGTTCGTCCACATCCCCGCGGGCTTCGCCAATCTGATGCGTAGCGCGATGGATTGGGACTACCGGACGGAACCGCAGAAAGAACTCGACGGACGCGAGATCTATTGGCCGCGAGGCAGAATGCTAGGCGGCTCGTCGTCGATGAACGCGATGATGTGGGTGCGCGGCTTTGCCGCTGATTACGACGAGTGGGGTGCCGCCGCCGGTGATCAGTGGGACTACGCCCATCTCGAACCGTACCTGTCCCGGATCGAGAACGGCCCGTTGTCGATCGCGCGTCAGCGCAGCCCGCGTTCGTCCACCGCCGCGTGGCTGAAGGCCGTCGAGGAATGCGGCTATCGAGTCGAGGAGCCCAATCAAGCTGAGCCGGAGGGCTTTTGCGAAACACGCGTCACTCAGCGGCGTGGTGCCAGGTGGAGCACCGCGGATGCCTACCTGCGGCCCGCGCTCAAGCGCCCGAACTTGACTCTGCTGACCGAGGCCGCCGCGACGAGGGTGATCTTCGAAGGGCGCCGTGCCGTCGGCGTCGAGTTCGACAAAGGCGGAAACACGCAGACGGTTCGGGCGCGGCGTGAGGTGGTGCTGTGCGGCGGCGCGATCAACAGTCCGCAGCTGCTGATGCTCTCGGGAATCGGTGACCGCGACCAACTCAACGAACACGGCATCGACGTGGTCGCCCAGTCACCGGACGTCGGCGGCAAACTGCTCGATCATCTGGTGGTGCCGCTGGGATTCGACGTGCCCAACGACACGCTGTTCGCAGCGGAGAAGCCGCTGGAACTGCTGAACTACTTCATCCGCAGGCGCGGCATGCTCACATCCAACGTCGGGGAGGCATACGGGTTCGTGAAGAGCCGCGCGGACCTCGAATTGCCTGATCTGGAACTGATCTTCGCGCCCGCACCGTACTTCGAGGAGGGGATCGGCGACCCGTATGCGGGCCATGCCGTCGTCATGGGTCCCATCCTGCTCAAACCGCACAGCAGCGGCACCATCACGTTGCGGTCCTCAGATCCGAAGGACAAGCCGATCATCGATCCGCGCTATCTGACCGATTCCGCCGGTGCGGACCGCGACGCCTTGATGGCCGGACTGCGGATGTGTGCGACGATCGCGAAATCGCCGGCGCTGAACGGCATCATCGGTTCGATCGCCAGACCGCTGAATGCCACGATCCTCGACGACGAAACCTTGGACCGGGCACTGAATTCGTTGTCGCACACCCTCTATCATCCGGTGGGCACCTGCCGGATGGGTGGCGATGACGCCAGTGTGGTCGATCCGCAGCTGCGGGTCCGCGGCGTCGAAGGGCTGCGGGTCGCCGACGCATCGGTGATGCCGACGATCATCCGCGGGCACACCCACGCCCCCAGCGTGCTGATCGGTGAGAAGGCCGCAGACCTCATCCGCTCCAGTTAGGCGGGGGAGTCGGGCTTGGCCCTCATCGCCTTGCGCGCCGCATTGGCCAGCACTTCAGGCCCGGTGGTCAGTGCCTTGCGCCACGGTGGGACGCCGTCGATTTCGATCTGGATCGTGAAACTCAACACCGTCCGGATCAGGACGATCATCCCGAGAACGGCGGCGTCGGTCAGTGAAGGCGTCGACGTTACGGTCTTGACGATGTCCGCAGCGACAAGCAATTCGAGGCCGAGAAGAATTGCTCCGCCGAGTGATTCCCGCAGTGTCTTGAACGCGCGACCGCCATTCTTGGTGCGCACCCAGGTGACGATCGACAGCGCGAAGGCGAAGGCGAACCCGACGACCATCGACGAAACGCCCAGCACCTCGAACGCCTGCGTCGCCCGCTCGAAGAACTCTTCGGTTCGCACGTTGCCTCGGCTCAGTTGGGTGATCGATTCGTTCCGCGACTCTATAGAACCTGCGCCCGTGAGGGGCACAATGTACGACGATGACCATGAACGCCAGACGCCGGCGCGCACACGACAAACTTGCGGCGCTTCCCGGTGTTCGCGCCGTCCGGCGGCCGGTGGTAAGCGGTGCGGGCGGCGCTGACGACGAGTTCGACCTCTACTACGTGCGGTCCGGACGCAAGAGCCCACACCCGCTGGTCGTGATCCCAGGCGGTCCGGGCGCGGCCTCCGTCGCGCTGTACAGGGGATTTCGCCGTCGCGCCGCGGCCGAAGGCCTGGACGTCATTATGATCGAACACCGCGGTGTCGGCCTGTCGCGCCACGATGACCGCGGTGCTGACCTGCCGCCGGAGGCGTTGACCATCGGCCAGGTCGTCGACGATGTGGCGGCGGTACTCGACGACGCGGGCGTCGAAAAGGCAGTCATCTACGGCACCTCGTACGGCACCTATCTCGCCGCCGGGTTCGGCGTGCGCCATCCCCAACGCGTGCATGCGATGGTGCTCGACTCACCCGTGCTTTCCGCCCAGGACATCGATGCGGTCCGCGAGGCGGCCCGGCGGTTGCTCTGGAACGGCGACGATCCCGAGACCGCCGATCTGGCGCCCAAGGTGCGACGGCTGGTCGGCGATGACCAGTTGACTCCAGCGGCCACCCAGCTGGCGATCGCCGTCTACGGTCTCGCCGGGCCCACCCTGCTGCGGCGCCAACTGGACCTGCTGCTGACGGGCAAGCACTGGCTGTGGTCGGGCATGGCCCAGGCCACCCGGCTCGTGCTGGAGCGCGAGGCGCCGTACCGAAACGAGCCGGACCTCGTCAATCGCATCGCCTACCGCGAGCTCAACTACGGGGCGACCCCCGACGGCAAGCCGTTCGATCCCGCGGTGGCATATCGCGAAGCTGACACGGGGACAACAGAATTCGATGCCGAACCGTTTGATCTGGTCGCCGAGATGCCGAAGTTCACCTGGCCCACGGTGGTGATCTCCGGGGGGCGCGACCTGATCACCCCACCGACGGTGGCAGAGCGGGTGACCTCGCTGATCCCGAACTCAGTGCTGGTCAGCCTGCCGACTGCGGGCCACAGCATCGTCGATCTGCGGGAGAGCGCGGCTCTGGACATCGTCGAGGCCGTCTACGACGGCACGGTCGAAACGCTGCCCGAACGTCAGGCCGCCCTGGACTCGAAACCCGCCGGGATCGGAGTCCGGGCGTTGATCTGGGGTATCGAGGCGGCGGCGACCCTGGAGTCGGCGGTGCCCGCGGTGGTTCCCCGAACCGTACGCAGGGCTACTTCATGAAGCCGATCTTCGAGTAGTCCGCATCGGCCAGGCCGAACGCGCCGAAGTTCGCCAAATTGCTTCGCGCCGCGATGTTTCCGGTCGACTGAGTCAGGGGAAGGCTGAAAACCTCTTCGAACAGCAGCGTGTCGAGTTCGTTTGCGAGCGTTCGCGCCTTCGCCGGATCCAGCTCGCTGACCGTCTCCTCGATCTTGGCGTCGATCTCCGGGCTGCTGATATTTCCGAAATTGCTCTCTGCATCCGTGCGATAGATCTGAGTGAGGCTCGAGAGCGGGAAAGCGTCGCCGCTCCAGGAGAATTGGGCGATGTCGAAGTTGCCGACCGTGATGTAGTCGGTGAAGAAGCCCTGCGCGGGCCGGATGTCGAGATCGAGCTTTACGCCGATCTGAGCAAGGTTGTTCTGCGCGATCTGGGCGTACTGTCGCGTGCCGAGCGAGTCGAAGAGCACATCGCGGATGACCAGTTGTTTACCGTCCCTTTCCCGGAACTGCCCGTTCATCCGCCAACCGAGATCATCGAGTTCCTGCTTGGCTTTCTCGGGGTCGAAGGCGACGACGCCGCTGTTGTCCTGGTAGCCCTCCTGGCCGGCGACATAGATGTGATTGTTCAGCGGCACCGGGTTGTCGGCGAGCCCCCGCTGGACCACCGCGGCGATGGTGTTGCGATCGATCCCCCGCGCGACGGCGCGTCTCAGTGCCGGATCGGCCAGGATTCGGTCCGGAGACCCGTTGAATGTGAAGTGGTACCAGCCGAGCCCGGGGGCGCGACGGATGGTGATGCCCTGGGTGCGTCGGGCGATCTCCATCTCGTCGAGCGTGGCGAGGCCGGTGGCGTCGATCGTGTTGTTCTGCAGCGCGGGAATCCGAGCGGCGTCATCCAGGATCAGGTAAGTGATGCTGTCGAGCAGTGGCGGCTCCCCCCACCATTTGGGGTTGCGCGTCAACGTTATCCGCTGAGCGCCGCGGTCGAGGTTGGAAATGATGAACGGTCCCGCCGACGGGCCCGGTCCGTTGAGCTGCGCCCGGTTGAACGCTTCCGGGGTGGCCGTCGAGGCCTTCGGCAGCAGCATGGTGCTGCCCGCGAACATGCCGCGCCAGTCGGACCAGGGCTTGGCGAATGTCATGACGGCCTGTCGGTCGTCGACTCCGCGTTCAACCTTCTCGACGCGATCGCTGCCGTTGGTGGCCGCGATCGCGAACCCCTTGTCCTTGCCGCTGGTGGCGTTGATCTGGGACTGCAGGTCCTCCCAGGTGATCGGGGTGCCGTCGCTCCACACGGCTTTGGGGTTGATGGTGTACGTGACCACCTGCGGGTTGGTGCCCGTCAACTCGATGCTGGTGAAGTAATCGGTGTTTACCGTGGGTGAGCCGTCGGCGCCGATCCGGAACGCCCGCGGCATGGTGGGCCGCTCGATAGAGGCGACGTCGCCGGTATTGCCGTCGATATGAAGTGAGTTGAAGTTTGGCGGGAAGTCGTTGAGCGCCAGCCGTAGGTTGCCACCCTGCTTCAGGTTCGCGACGTCCTGGGGATTGATGTCGTTCGTGCTGCCGACCTCTGCGGATCCGCCCGCCGACGGCGCTTCCTGGTTGCTGTCGGAGCAGGCCGTCAGGGTCAGCGCAGCGATCACAGTTGCCGCAACGAAGCGTCGGGTCTTCATGCCGACCGACTCTAAAGCGTGCCGAACAACTCTGGTGAGGTGAGGTGTCGTCACCGCCCTTCTCGGGCGTCGTCAGTTCAGGCGGCGGGTGCGGCGTGAACGTCGGTTTCCGCGTCTTTCGGGCTGGTTTCACCAACACGCAGGTGGTGGTCAGAGCCGTCCCGTCGGCGGACCTTGGTGGCCCGGCCTCCTGCTTGGGGGTCCGGGGATCGGTGAGAGTCGTAGTGGTCCTGGCCCCAACGGGCCAGGTTTGTCGCCGCGTTGAGGTCACGATCCAGGCAATGTTCGTTAACGCAGACGAACACCCGATCAGCCAGGCTCAAATCGCTGCGACGTACACCGCAGATTGAGCAAAGCCGACTTGACGGATACCAGCGGTCTGCTTCGACGAGCTGGCCTGCGCGCCACGCCTGTTTGTATCTGAGCAGACGTGCAAACTCGGCCCACCCGGCATCGGAGATCGCGCGGGCTAGACGATGGTTGGCGAGCATTCCTTGTATGTTCAGGTTTTCAATGACAAGCCGGTCGTGGGTCTTGACCACCTCGCCTGACACCTGGTGCAAGAAATGCCGACGCACATTGGCGACGCGCTGGTGATGCCGCCCCAAGCGGGCGGCGGCATCTCTGCGGTTCTGTGATCCCTCCTTTTTGCGCGATAGCGACTTTGCCAGCCGCTGTTGCTGTTTCATGCTGGCGGCTAGTGCCTTGGGGGCGTCGACAATGCGGGCGAGCTCGGCGCCGGCGGCGTCGGCGGCGACCAGAAACACCGACAAGCCGCGATCCAGACCGACCCAGCCGTCCTGCTCACCGTCGGGTCGCTGCCGATGCCGCAGGGCGGGGTGCAGATCGGCGGCCGCCACGTTGAGCGCCACCCACCATCGGCCGCTGTGACGGCTGACTGTGGCAAAGCAGATGGTGGCCCGGCCCTTGGTCAGCATGCGCCGTAGCGCTCGAGTGTCGTCGTGGACCCCGATGGCGCCGATGCCGGGCAGGGTAACTGAGCGCGGTCGATCGTTATCGCCGACTCGAATCGCGGCCGGTCTGCTTTTTCGTTGCTTGTTGCGCAGCCGAAACGACGGCCTCACCGTGGTCTTTCTCTTGAACCGGGGAAACCCGACCTTCTGGCCCGCCCGTTTCCCCGAGCGCGAATCCGACCAGGCTTTCAGCCCGTTGCCCAGGTCGACTGCCGCTTCCTCGAAAACCTGCTGACACAGCTGATCCCGCCATGCCAGGCCTGTCACCGCGACCTCGGCAACGCCTGCACTGTCAACAGTGATGATCCGGCCGGCATCCTCGGTCTTCTTCCACGCGTTAAATGCGTTGATCAGGTCGAACCCCGTCCATGGCACCGCGGTGTCCGGGTCGGTGCGCCGCCGTGTGAGCTCGCTTTTCACCACCTGTAAGCATTGGTTGAACGCGAACCGTGAGGCCCCCGCGTGGCGGGCCAGCGCTTGTTCCTGCTCGACCGTCGGATCCAAGCAGAAGCGGAATGTGGTGTGCCGATCCATCGCCAATGACTGTCGCACACCACACCGACAACCCCCGGCGAGCAGCGATGTACCGGTCCATCCAATCACCGCCGGACTCATATGACCCACGCGACGCCACCTGCTTCGGCGACGCACCCGGAGCGTCCTCTAGCGGCGATTGACCTCTGGTTGCGGAACCGCAGCTAGCAATCGGCGGGTGTACTCGTGTTGCGGGTTGTTGAACACCTGGTCACCGTCGCCCTGTTCGACGATCGTGCCCTTGTACATCACCACCACCCGGTGAGCGAGGTGCTTGACCACGGACAGGTCGTGCGAGACGAACAGATAGGACAGCCCGAACCGCTGCTGCAGATCCAGCAGCAGGTTGATGATGCCCGCCTGGATCGAGACGTCGAGTGCGGAAACGGGCTCGTCGAGCGCGAGGATCTTGGGTTGGGTGGCCAACGCCCGCGCAATACCGATGCGCTGTTTCTGGCCACCGGAGAACTCTGCGGGGTATCGGGCGGCGTCTTCCCGTCGCAACCCGACGATGCCGAGCAGCTCGGCAACTCTGTCGTGGATTCGAGCCTTGTCGAACCCGTTGGCCTGCAACGGTTCGGCCAAGACGTCGAACACCGGCAGCCGTGGATCCAGTGCGGCCACCGGGTCCTGAAACACCACCTGCAGATCGCCGCGCAGCGCCCGGCGGGACCGAGCATCCAGAGTCGCGACGTCGGTGCCGAGCACTTCGATCGAACCCGACTGCGGCGCGCTCAATTCCAGAATCTGGTGCAGAGTCGTGGACTTGCCCGATCCCGATTCGCCGACGATGGCCAGCGTGCGCCCCTGTTGCAGTTCGAAGCTGATGCCGTCGACCGCGCGCACCTCACCGATCTGTCTGCGGAAGACGACACCCTTGGTGAGTTTGTAGGTCTTGACCAGATCCCGGACGCGCAGCACGACGGGTGAGTCGGCATCGGGCCGTACGTCGGGTGCGGCGGTGGACACGCCGTAGATATCGGCGGCGCTGCGGCCGGCGACCTCATCGGTTCGAATGCAGGCGGCACGGTGGGTTGGCGCTATTTCGAGCAGATCCGGTTCGGCGGTGCGGCAGTCGTCGATGGCAAGCGGGCAGCGGGGCTCGAACGGGCACCCGGGCGGCAGTGCGGCCATCGACGGCGGAGCGCCGGGTATCGGTACCAGCCGAGCGCCCTGGTGGGCATCGA
The DNA here is from genome assembly GCF_002591975.1 of Mycobacterium neglectum. GTDB lineage: Bacteria > Actinomycetota > Actinomycetes > Mycobacteriales > Mycobacteriaceae > Mycobacterium > Mycobacterium neglectum. The sequence goes on from NZ_NVQE01000027.1 coordinate 12,097, forward strand.
ATCGGGGCACGGAGCCGAGTAGCCCAGCGGTGTAAGGCATTCGGCGGTCGCGGTACAACTCTTGGACCGGCGCGATCTCGACGGGTCTTCCGGCGTACATCACCAACGCGCGGTCGGCGAACTCGGCGACCACCCCGAGGTCGTGGGTGATGATCAGAACGCCCGCGCCGGTCACGTCGCGCGCGGTTTTCAGCACGTCGAGGATTTGCGCCTGCACAGTGACATCCAGAGCGGTGGTGGGCTCATCGCAGATCAGCAGATCGGGATCGTTGGCGATCGCGATGGCGATGACGACCCGCTGCCGCTCGCCGCCGGACAGCTCGTGGGGAAAGGCTCGCGCCCGCCGTTCGGGCTGGGCGATGCCGACCAGATCCAGCAGTTCGATTGCCCGGTCCCGAGCCGTTCGCCGTGTGGTGCCGGGTTGATGGATCTCGATCGCCTCGGCGATCTGATCACCGACGGTGTACACGGGTGTCAGTGCCGACATCGGGTCCTGGAACACGGTCCCGATGGTCTTCCCGCGAATCTCGGACATCCGTTGATCGGAAAGTCCGATGAGCTCGTCGCCGTGCAGCCGAACCGAACCGGACACCGCGGCGTACTCGGGCAGTAGGCCGACGACGGCCATCGCACTCGCGGACTTACCGGCACCCGACTCGCCGACGAGCGCGACGACCTCTCGCGGGTCGACGTGAAAGTTCATCCCCCGCACCGCATTCACGGTGTCAGAGTCGGTCGGGAAGGCGACCGTCAGGTTACTCACCTCGAGAAGGCTCACTTGCGGGCCTTCCGTCGCAAAGCGCGGCTGCCGGGGTCGAGCGCATCGCGCAGGCCATCGCCGACGAGGTTGGCGCAGAAGATGATCAAGACCAGCACACCGGCGGGGAACAAGAAGAGCCACGGGAACGTCGTCGCCGACGGGGTGCCGCTGGCGATGAGGGTTCCCAGCGATACGTCGGGTGGCTGCACGCCGAAGCCCAGGTAACTCAGTCCGGTCTCGGCCAGGATCGCTATGCCGACGTTGAGCGCGGTGTCGATGATGATGATCGACGCCACGTTCGGGAGGATGTGGCGAATGATGTTCCTCGTATCGCGCACACCCATATATCTTGCGGCCACAACGAATTCGCGTTCGCGCAGGCTCATCGTCATGCCTCGCACGATGCGGGAGCTGATCATCCAGCTGAAGACGGACAGCAGAACGATCATCCATACGGTGTCGCCCTTGGTGCGCTGCACGACGATGGTGATGAGCAGGAAGCTCGGCACCACCAGCATGAGGTCGACAACCCACATCAGGGTGCGATCGCGCCAGCCGCCGAAGTAGCCGGCGATGGTCCCCACGGTGGCGGCGATGATTGTCGAGATGAACGCCACGCAAACGCCGATGAGCATGGATTTCTGCATTCCACGCAGCGTCTGAGCCAGCAGATCCTGACCGAGCCCGTTGGTGCCGAACCAGTGGCTGGTGCTCGGCGGCTGCTGCAGTGCGAAGTAGTCCAGATCGCTGTAGCTGTATGGCAGCAACGGCGGCAGCGCATAGCAGCCGACGAACAGCAGCAAGAGGATGGCGATTGACACGACAGCGGGTTTGTTGCGCAGGAACCGTCGCAGCACGAGGGTGCGCCGCGATGCGAAGGACGCAACAGCGAGGCCGGAATTCGCGGTCGTCGAAGAGTCGGCCGTCGTGGGCGACGAATCGGCAGGAGTCACGGGTTCGCTCATGTCACCCGCACCCTCGGGTCGAGTGCGGCGTAGATGACGTCGGAGAGCAGGCCGGCCAACAGGACCGTCACACCCGCGAATACCGCGATGGCGGCGATGATGTTGATGTCCTGGGTGTTGAGGCCCTGGATGAACCATTCACCCATGCCATGCCACCCGAAGATCTTTTCGACGAACACCGCTCCGGTGAACAGGCCCGCGAAACTGTAGGCGAACATCGTTGCCATCGGGATGAGCGCGGTCCGCAGCCCGTGTTTGAACAATGCCTTGCGGCGGGTCAACCCTTTGGCGCGGGCGGTGCGGATGAAGTCCTGCCCGAGCACGTCGAGCATCGCGTTGCGTTGGTATCGGCTGTAACCGGCCATCCCTCCCAGCGCCAGGGTGAGGGTGGGCAGCACCAGATGCTGGAGACGATCGACGAACTGGTTCCAAGCACCGCCGACCGCGTCCGGCGACGTCTCCCCGGTGAACTCGAACAGCTGGACCCCCAGCGCAGAGTTGGCTCCCAGTGCCGACAGGATCAACAGGGTGGCCATCACGAATGACGGTGTGCTGATCACCAGCAGCGAGAGGGCGGTGATGACGCGATCGCTGAGCCGATACTGGCGAATCGCGCCCCATGCGCCGATCATCACTCCGGCGACAGTGCCGATCACCGAACCGAGGACGAGTAGGCGCAGGCTGACGCCGATGCGCCGCCACAGCTCGTCGCTGACCGGTTGGCCGCCGACCGTGGTGCCGAAATCGCCGTGGACAACCCCGGACGCCCAGAGTCCGTACTGGACCAATATCGGCTTGTCGAGGTTGAGTTCGACCCGCTTCGCCTCGATGACCTCCTGCGGTGGACGCGGATTGCGGCTCTGCAGATTTTCGAGGGGATCGAACTGCCACGATGCCAGAGAGAACACCACGAACGAGGCCAGCGCCAACAGCACCAGGTAGTTGAGCAGCCGACGCGAAAGGAAGCGCGTCATTCGGTCGGTCCGCACGTGGGCTGCATGCGCACAGGCTATGAGATCGGGGCGGCCGACCTCTGGACAACTCACATGTGGCGTACAGCGGGTGTCCAGATTCGGCGCGTTCAGTGGTAGTCACCTGCAGTTTTCGCGGTGGCCGCGATCGGCCCGATGGTGGCCCAGGAGCACGACGGCGGCGGCGAAGAGGGAGTCGATGACCGTCAGTGCGATAAGTGCACAGGCGACGCCGTCCGAGCAGGGGCCGCCAGAAAACTCGTTTCGTCGCTGTCCGCATCGGTTACCCAACATGTAGACGGGCAACGACGAGCCCGTAGCGCACTGTTCCGATGGGCCGTTTCGTTCGATCGAAGCGGCTCACCTGAAACCGGATAGGAGTGGTCAAGGTGAATTCGAAGCAGATCAAGCTGGGTTCGGCAACACTGGGTGCCGGCGCTCTGATTGCAATGGGCGCTTTCGGCGTCTCCAGCGGCACGAGTGCTGCTCAAGACGAGCCGGATCCGCCAGGGCCGGCGACGTCGGAGGTTGTCGTGAGCGAAACCACGGTTGTGGTCCCCGACGTCACGGCGGTACAGCCCCAGCGTCCGAACTGACAGTCCGGATCAGGTTCCGGTGGCTCGAGTAGGGCTGGCCGGAACCTGCTTGGACGGTGTTGGCCGACTATCGACCGGGCGATTCACAGCTGGCACATAGCCAGCGCACAGTGATAGCCCACTGACCGGTCGATAATGGACGTGTGGTGAGTCCCAACGGTTCGGCGGTCAGCGACCCAGAGCCCGGGCGCGTCGTGATGCGTCGGGCCGACGGTAACCCCATTCATGTGCTGGTTGTCGACGACGAACCAGTCCTCGCCGAGTTGGTGTCGATGGCCCTTAGATATGAGGGCTGGGAGATCGTGACGGCGGGCGACGGAGCGAGTGCCATCGCCCTTGCCCGCGAGACCCCACCCGATGTGGTCGTGCTCGACGTGATGCTGCCGGACATGAGTGGGCTGGATGTGCTGCACAAACTGCGCGAGCAGATTCCGGGTCTGCCGCTGCTGCTGCTGACCGCCAAAGATTCGGTCGAGGATCGGATCGCCGGTCTCACCGCGGGTGGTGACGACTACGTGACGAAGCCATTCAGCCTTGAAGAGGTGGTACTGCGACTGCGCGCCCTGCTGCGACGCACGGGGGTCACCAGCGAATCGGGCGGTGCGAAGATCGTGGTCGGGGATCTGGTGCTCGACGAAGACAGTCACGAAGTGACCCGCGCGGGCGAGTTGATCACACTGACCGCGACCGAGTTCGAGCTGTTGCGGTTCATGATGCGCAACTCCAAACGTGTGCTGAGCAAGGCCCAGATCCTCGACCGGGTATGGAGTTACGACTTCGGCGGGCGATCCAACATCGTGGAGTTGTACGTCTCGTATCTGCGCAAGAAGATCGACATCGGGCGCGAACCGATGATCCACACACTGCGCGGCGCCGGTTATGTCCTCAAACCCGCACGCTGAACCGGCGGGTCGGACGCGGCTTCGTTCGCCGCGCACGTGGTCACTTCGAACGCGGCTGCTCGTGTCACAGATCATCCTTCTGACCTTGGTGTGCGCAGGCATGGGTGTCGGCACAATGATTGCTCTGCAACACTTTCTGACCAACCAGCTCGACCGCCAGCTGGCTGAGACGGGCACGCGCTCTGCGGGCCTGTTCGAACTTGGCCCGCCCCCGCCCGGTTTCCCCGGGCCGCCGGGCTTTCCGCGCCGGATGATCATCCGCGACGACGTGGGGCCCGGCCCGGCCTTCCTCAACGCGCCCGGTCAAGCAGCGCGAACGGTCGGCGCGGTGATCTCGCGCGGCACGCCTGTCGACGCCGGTGTCATCACTGCCGACGGCACTCGCAGCCAGATCAGTTCCACCGCAGCGCAACAACTCGCCAGTATCGAGCCCAACGAAGTGCCGACAACGGTTCAGCTCGACGGTCTAGGCCGCTACCGAGTGATCGCGATGCGCGCGCACGGGCCTGGCGAGACGATCGTCACCGGCCTGCCCACCTCCGAGGTCGATGACACCCTGCTCACCGTCGCGATCATCTTCAGCGTGGTGGGTGTCATGGCGCTGATCGGCGGGACCACGGCCGGGATCCTGATCATCCGCCGTCAACTCGCGCCGCTGTCAAGGGTTTCCGCGGCGGCACGGCAGGTGGCCGACCTCGAGCTCGATCGCGGCGAGGTCCGGCTGCCCACGCCGATCGTCGAGGTGGATCCGGCGGGCGCGCACACCGAGATCGGGCAGCTCGGTTCTGCACTGAACCGGATGCTCGACCGCATCTCCGACGCGTTGTCCGCCCGGCACGCCAGCGAGACCAGGGTGCGTCAGTTCGTCGCGGATGCGAGCCACGAGCTGCGCACGCCGCTCGCGGCGATCCGCGGCTATACCGAACTGGCACAACGCAAGCGCGGTGATGTCCCCGACGATGTGGCGCATGCGATGAACCGCGTCGAGTCCGAGACGGAGCGGATGACCCAGCTGGTCGAGGACATGCTGCTGCTGGCCCGCCTGGACACCGGGCGGCCGTTGCAGCAGGAGGCAGTGGATCTTTCGCGATTGGTCGTCGACACCGTCAGCGACGCCCACATCGCCGGACCTGACCATCAGTGGTTACTCGACCTGCCCGACGAGCCCGTCGTCGTCATCGGTGACGAAGCGCGTCTGCATCAGGTGTTGGGCAACCTGCTCGCCAACGCGCGCACCCACACGCCGCCGGGCACGTCCGTCACGACGTCGTTGGCGCGATCCCCCGGCGGAGGCGCGGTGCTAAAGGTGGTCGACGACGGTCCCGGCATCGCAGAGTGGCTGCAACCCGAGGTCTTCGAGCGGTTCGCCCGCGGCGACACGTCGCGCTCCCGGCGCGGGGGCAGTACCGGGCTGGGACTCGCGATCGTCGCCGCCGTAGTCAAAGCTCATCGCGGCGCGATCGAGGTGGACAGCGAGCCCGGATCGACGGCTTTCACCGTGACCTTGCGGGGCGATTCACAGATAAATCACAGTGCGAGCCCATTCGGGGCATAGCGGGGCCGGACAGGGTCGTCGTAGTGACGACCACCCTCGCCCTCTCTGACGAGCACACGGACAAGGCCCCGACACGCAGGGCGAAAGGCCACCTTTCCGTTGTCTCGCGGGTGCAACTCGCCGTCCTGCTTGTGGCGACGGCGGTGCTGTACCTGTGGAACCTGTCGGCCAGCGGGTGGGCGAACGCCTTCTACACGGCGGCGGCGCAGGCAGGCGCCAGCAACTGGACGGCGATGCTGTTCGGGTCCAGCGATGCCGCGAACGCGATCACCGTGGACAAAACACCAGCGGCGCTATGGGTCATCGACATATCGGTTCGGCTGTTCGGCCTGAATCCGTGGAGCGTGCTGGTGCCTCAGGCGCTCGAGGGGGTCGCGGCGGTCGCGCTGCTGTACTTCGCTGTCCGCCGTGTCGCCGGAGCTGGGGCGGGACTGTTGGCCGGTGCGGTGCTCGCGCTGACGCCCGTCGCAGCGCTGATCTTTCGGTTCAACAACCCTGATGCGCTGCTCGTACTGTTGTTGGTCGCTGCGGCATACTGCGTGCAACGGGCATGTGAAAAGGACGCCAGCCGTTGGTGGTTGGTGGCTGCGGGCGTTGCGGTGGGATTCGGCTTCCTCGCCAAGATGCTGCAGGCGTTCCTGGTGCTGCCCGGATTCGCGGCGGCCTATCTGGTCGCTGGGCACCGCCCGCGCAAGCGCCGCCTCGCCGACTTGTTGATCGCGGCCACCGCCGTCGTGGTCTCCGGCGGGTGGTACCTCGCGCTCGTCGAACTATGGCCGACGTCCGCGCGGCCGTACATCGGAGGTTCGCAGCACAACAGCATCATCGAATTGACACTGGGCTACAACGGTTTAGGCCGGTTGACGGGCAACGAAACCGGTGGACTGGGCAATCTCAACCACGACGTCGGCTGGGGCCGGCTGTTCGGCGTGGGGATGGGGTCGGACATCGCGTGGCTGCTGCCCGCGGCGGTGATCTGCGTCGTGACGGGCGTGATCGTCACGCGGCGCGCACCCCGTACCGACCCGACCCGCGCCGCACTCATCATCTGGGGTGGCTGGCTTGCCGTCACCGCGGTGGTGTTCAGCTTCGCCAACGGCATCGTGCACTCGTACTACACCGTTGCTCTCGCACCTGCCATCGGTGCATGCATCGGCATCGGGGCAACGCTGTTGTGGCAGAGACGATTCGACGTCCGAGCGGCGGTCACAATCGCCGGTGCTGTGCTCGTCACCGTCCTCCTTGCCGCGGAGTTGCTGTCCCGTCACGCGGAATGGACGCCGTGGCTGCGCGCGAGTGTCATGGTCGGGGGAGTAGCCGCGGCGACGCTGCTGCTGGTCTCCAGTCGGATGGGGCCGAATGTCACGCGGTCAATCGCCACCCTGGCGCTCGTGTCGTGTCTGGCCGCCCCCGCGGCCCACTCGATCGCGACCGCGGCGTCGTCCCACAGCGGCGCGATACCGACCGTCGGACCGACCCATCACTCGTTCGGCGGTGGTAGGGCCGGGCCACCGGCGGGACTGCTGGACTCGCCCAAGCCCGGGCAGGCACTTTCGGCAGCACTGGCCAACGGCGCCGGTAACTACACCTGGGCCGCAGCGGTCATCGGTTCCAACAACGCCGCGGGATATCAGCTGGCGAGCGGGGCGCCGGTGATGGCCGTCGGGGGTTTCAACGGCACCGACCCCGCACCCACGCTCGAGGAATTCCAGAACTATGTGGCGACGCGGCAGGTCCATTACTTCATCGGCGGCCGGATGCTGACCGGGCGTTGGGGATCGTCGAACAGCGGCAGCCGTGAGTCTGCATACATCGCGCAGTGGGTGGAGACGCACTACACCCCAATTGTCGTCGACCACGCGGTCGTCTATGACCTCAGCGTGCTGCCGCGGAATTCATAGCTGGCATACAGCTTGGCCCAACGGCCAGCACAACCTGCACCTCGAACATGGGTTTCATGACCGATACCGCCCTCGAACGTGGCACTTCTGCTCGGAGGACAATCCAACGGCGACCCAACGCCACCGAGATCGCGCGCGATGCAGGCGTGCCCGTGCTCGACGTGGTGGTGCCGGTGTACAACGAACAGTCCGCCCTAGCCGACTCGATCCACCGACTGCACCGGCACCTTCGGGACCACTTTCCGTTCTCGGCGCGCATCACCATCGCCGACAACGCAAGCATCGACGACACCCAGCAGATCGCCACCGAACTCGCGGCCGAGCTGAGCGGCGTCCGTGTCGTGCGGGTGCCGGAGAAGGGGCGAGGCCGGGCGTTGCACGCGGTGTGGTCGGCGTCTGATTCGCCGGTGCTGGTCTACATGGACGTGGACCTGTCCACCGATCTCGCCGCACTCGCCCCGCTGGTGGCTCCGCTGGTATCAGGCCATTCCGATCTGGCGATCGGCACCCGGCTGGGCCGCGGCTCGCGGGTGTCGCGAGGCGCCAAACGTGAGGTCATCTCCCGCTGTTACAACTGGATTCTGAAATCTACTCTCGCAGCTGGCTTTTCCGATGCGCAGTGCGGATTCAAGGCGATTCGGGCCGACGTGGCGAAACTGCTGCTGCCCCACGTCGAGGACACCGGATGGTTCTTCGACACCGAACTGCTGGTGTTGGCCGAACGCAGCGGTCTGCGCATCCACGAGGTCCCGGTGGACTGGGTGGACGACCCGGACAGCCGGGTGGACATCGTCGCGACCGCCGCCGCTGATCTGAAGGGCATCGGCCGGCTGCTGCGCAGCTTTGCGAAAGGGACCATTCCGGTGAATACGATCGCCGCACAGCTCGGTCCGCCCGGGTTGACAGCGGCGCCGCGCTCACTGTTGCGGCAAGCGGTGCGGTTCGGTGCCGTCGGAGTGGTGTCGTCGGTGGCGTACATCGCGCTGTTCATGGCGATGCAGGGATCACTCGGCGCGCAGTCGGCGAACCTGATCGCGTTGCTGCTCACCGCGATCGGCAACACCGCGGCCAACCGCCGCTTCACGTTCGGTATCGGCGGCAGGACGAACGTGGCCCGCCATCACGTCGAAGGCCTCATCGTGTTTGCGATCGCGCTGGCGATCACCAGCGGATCGCTGGCCGTGTTACACCTGTTAGTCGCCGATCCACACCACCTGATCGAGCTCGTCGTGCTGGTGATGGCCAACCTGATGGCCACCGCCGCGCGGTTCGTCCTCTTGCGCGGGTGGGTGTTTCACCCCCGCCGGGCCCACTGACCTTCTCTGACAATCTCCTGACCGAAAAGGCAACTCATCGATGACCATCACCGACGCCCAACCGCACACGACGCCGGCTGCCGACGACCCTGCCAACGGCGCGCAGCCGCGCTGGGTTCGACCCGCGCTGTTCTCCCTTCTAGCCGCGACCGCAGTGCTTTACCTGTGGGGACTGGGGTCATCCGGCTGGGCCAATGACTACTACGCAGCAGCTGTGCAGGCGGGCACCCAGGACTGGAAGGCCTGGCTGTTCGGCTCGCTCGACGCGGGCAATGCGATCACCGTCGACAAGCCGCCCGCGTCACTGTGGTTGATGGTGTTGTCCGGCAGGATCCTCGGCTTCAGCGCCTTCACGATGCTCCTGCCCCAGGCGTTGATGGGGGTCGGTGCCGTGGGGACGCTGTATGCGACTGTCCGCCGGTCCAGCGGCCCGGCGGCGGGCCTGATGGCTGGCGCCGCGTTGGCGTTGACCCCGGTCGCGGCGTTGATGTTCCGGTTCAACAATCCCGATGCCCTGTTGGTGTTGTTGTTGGTGGTGGCCGCGTACTGCATGGTGCGCGCCATCGAAACCGCGAGCACCCGCTGGATCGCCCTGGCGGGCGCCGTGATTGGCTTTGCATTCCTGACGAAGCAGCTACAGGCTTTCTTGATCGTCCCCGGTTTGGCGCTGGCGTTCCTCGTCGCGGCTCCGGTCGGCATCTGGAAGCGCATCGGAAAGCTGGCCATCGGCGGTATCGCGATGGTCGTGTCGGCCGGCTGGTATCTCGTGCTCGTCGACCTGTGGCCCGCCGATTCCCGGCCGTACATCGGCGGCTCATCGGACAACAGCCTGCTCCAGCTCACGTTGGGCTACAACGGAATCGACCGTGTGCTCGGCGGCGGCGAAGGGCGCCCGCCCGGCGGACCGCCCGACGGCCCGGGGGCGGACCTCGGCGGGGCGCACAACGTGTTGTTCGGTGGGGAGCCGGGCCTCGGCCGATTGTTCGGCCATTCGATGGGCACCCAGGCGTCGTGGCTGCTACCTGCCGCACTGATCGGTCTGCTCGCAGGGCTGTGGTTGACCCGGCGTGCGGTCCGCACGGACAATCTGCGTGCCGCGCTGCTGCTGTGGGGCGGCTGGCTGATCGTTACCGGTGCGGTGTTCAGTTTCATGGATGGCATCATTCATCCCTATTACACGGTTGCATTGGCGCCGGCGATCGCGGCGCTGATCGGTATCTCGGCGCGAGAGCTGTGGCGTAGCAGGGAGTTTCTGAGATCGCGCATGCTGGTGGCGAGCATGTTGGCGGCCACCGGCGTATGGGCCTTCATCCTGATGGACCGCACGCCGGAGTGGTGGCCGGCGGTGCGCTGGGTGGCGTTGGTGGGCTCAATCGTCGTCGCATTGATCCTGGTGTTCGGGGCACACCGTGTCGGCCGTTGGACGGCACTCTTGGCAGCGTGTGCAATGCTTTTCGGTGTTCTCGGGCCTGCCGCGTACTCAATCCAGACGGTGACGAATGCTCACAGCAGTGGACCGATGGCAATGGCAGGCCCGAGCAGTAACGCCCAGATCGGGCCGCCGGGCGGTCCTGACGGTCCGCCCCGCGGTGCCGTCGACAATCCTTTGCTTGAAGATCTCGTCAGACGCGCTGACAACCGTTGGGCAGCAGCGACCGTCGGATCGATGACGGCGGGCAGTCTCGAATTGAAGACCGGCGCGTCGGTCATGGCGATCGGCGGATTCACCGGCTCGGACAACTCGCCGACACTCGCGCAGTTCCAGGACTACGTCACCAACCATGACGTGCGGTATTTCATCTCCGGAAACCACGACGGCCCACCGCCGTGGCGGGAGTCTGGCACTTCGAACGACATCACGGCCTGGGTGAAGCAGAACTTCACACCGGTCGATATTGCCGGCACGACGGTGTACGACCTCGACGCACCGATCAGTAAGTGATGCGTCCGGGGCCAGCACCCTCGCCATTTTGATCGGGATGATTCTCTTCGCCTCGGACGCCACTGAGCGGCGATACAGTCGAAAGATGTCTGTGACCGACGACTACCTGAAGAACAACGAGGCCTACGCGAGCTCCTTCTCAGGCCCGCTGCCGCTGCCGCCGAGCAAGCACGTCGCCGTGGTGGCGTGCATGGACGCCCGGCTCGACGTGTACCGAATGCTCGGCCTCGGCGACGGCGAGGCCCACGTCATCCGCAATGCCGGCGGCGTGATCACCGACGACGAGATCCGCTCGCTGGCCATCAGTCAGCGGTTACTCGGCACCAGAGAGATCATCCTGATCCATCACACCGACTGCGGGATGCTGACCTTCACCGACGACGGGTTCAAACAGCAGATCCAGGACGACACCGGCATCAAACCGGAGTGGGCCGCGGAGGCGTTCATCGACGTCGACGAGGACGTGCGTCAGTCGCTGCGCCGCATCGAGGCCAGTCCCTTTGTCACCAAACACGAGTCCCTGCGCGGCTTTGTTTTCGACGTGGCGACGGGCCGTCTCAACGAAGTGACGCTCTAGACCCTCCGCCGTGGGCCCCCGCGGCTGGGGACGCACGGTTGTCAACGGGGTCACTCGCGTTTCGTGTACGACAAGCGTGCGGTCGCCATGGCAGGCCACTCGATGACCCGAGTTCCCGATACCTTAATGTCCCAGCGACAGCACCAGTTTCGTCCGTGGAGCAGATCGCCGGTCGCGCGGCCGTCAAAAATGTCAATCCTGCGATTTCCTCCGTCTCCTGGCGGTACTGTCGGCCCTCTTCCCTGAGGTTTCGGGAACTGCGCTGACCAGCCCTCAGCGTCGGTTGAGAAGGAGCCGCAACAGTGCGCATTGTCGTGGATTTGAATCGTTGCCTCGGATATGCGCAGTGTGTGCCGCTGGCGCCGGAAGTGCTGCAACTGCAGGGCGAGGAAGCGCTGGCATACGACCCGAACCCGGACGACTCGCAACGCCAGCAGGTGGCGCGGGCCGTCGCGTCGTGCCCGGTGCAGGCGATCATCGCCGAGATGGATCCGCCCGCGGACCGGACGACGAAGTGAGCACCCATCCGCTGATCGACGAGATCGTCAGCACCTTCAAGGCGGAGGGGCGGATCGTGATCGTCGGCGCGTCGCTGGCCGGACTGCGTGCTGCGGAGGCGTTGCGGGACGAGGGGTTCACCGGCTCGCTGACCATCATCGGCGACGAAGTGCACGAGCCGTACGACCGCCCGCCGCTTTCCAAGCAGGTACTCAAGGGGTGGGTGCCTGCGGGTAACACGAAGCTGCCTCGATTGCGGGCAGTCGACGCCGACTGGCGGCTCGGCGTGGCGGCAACCGGATTGGACCGCGACAACCGAGAAGTGCTGTTGGCCAACGGCGATAAGGTGCCCTATGACCGGCTGCTGATTGCCACCGGAGTCCGGTCCCGCGGATGGTTCAACCCCGAAGAGGCGAAGCTGAGGGGTCTCTACACGCTGCGTACCAGCGACGACGCCGCAGCGATTCAGACCGCGTTCAAGGCCAAGCCCAAGCGGGTGCTGATCGTCGGCGCGGGCTTCATCGGCTCCGAAATGGCCTCGGTCTGTCGTGATCTCGGCCTGGATGTGACGGTTGCGGAACGCTCGAGCGCGCCACTGGTGGGCGCGCTCGGTGGGGTGATCGGCGACATCGCCGCCAAAATGCAGCGTGATGCCGGAGTCGATCTGCGCACCGGTGTGGCAGTCGAGGCGCTGGAAGGAGACGCCGACGGACACGTCCGGCGCGCCAAGCTCTCCGATGGCACCACGCTTGACGTCGATGTGGTGGTGGCGTCGCTGGGGTCCATTCGCAACGTGGAATGGCTCGAAGGGGCCGAACTCGCCAGCGGGTTCTGGGGGGTGGCCTGCGACGCCGGTTGTCGCGCATTCGACATCAACGGCGTGGTGACCGACAACATCTTCGTCGCAGGCGACATCGCGCGAGCCCCGCATGTGCTCTACGAGTACGAGTTCATGGCAATCGAGCACGTAGACGCCGCGGTGCTCGGTGCCCAGACCGCCGCCCACAACATGGTCAACCTCGAGAGGGCACGACGACCGCATCTGCCGTTGCCGCAATTCTGGTCAGGTCAGTTCGGCGTGAACATCAAGGGCTGCGGCGTGTGCTCCTTCGGTGACGAGATCGTCTTCACCCAGGGCTCCGTCGAGGATCTCCGATTCGCAGCCGCCTTCGGCAAGAACGGCCGCATCGTGGGCGCCATCACCTTCAACCACGGCAAGTGGCTCGAGTACTACGGCAGACTCATCGAGCAATCGGCGCCCTTCCCGCCACCACCGCCCGGCTATGACGAGCCGCCAGACGCGGAGCCGATGTCGGCCCGCTTTCCCGACCCACGGGAACCGACGGGAATTCCGGATGTTGTTCTCACCGGCCATGATCCGACGTCACGAGGCGCCGAGTTCCGCCCCAAGAGCCGCTAGCCCGCCCTCAGGAAGAGAGCTGCCATGACCACCGCAGAGACCGCCTGGACAGAGGCGATGAGGTACGAGAACCGCCACGACCCGTACCGATTCTTCGACGAGCTTCGAAAGACGCCGGTCGTACAGGTCGCCGACAAGGTCTACGTCGTCACCGGTTACCGCGAGCTGTTGCAACTCGCACACGACCCACACGTCAGCTCGGACATCAGTCGCAGCCCCATCTCGGCCAAACCGGCCGCCGACGCGCCAGACGTCGGCGCCGATCACATGGACGCCTACGGCCGCGAGCCGAGCCTGATTGTTTCCGACCCGGCCAAGCACGACAAGCAGCGCCGACAGGTGATGCGGCACTTCGCGCCGCCGCATTCCCCGGACGTCATCCCCAACATGGCGGCCGACATCCAGACGCTGTGCGATGAACTGCTCGATAAGGCAAAGGAGAAGGGCAGCAACACGTTCGATGTGGTCGACGAATACGCCTACCCGGTGCCGGTGGCCGTGATCTGCAAGATCCTTGGCGTGCCGGTGGCGGACGAGCCCACCTTTCACGGCTGGATCTTCGACTTCATGGCGGGCGCAGATATGGGCCCGGACGCCGACACCGAAGAAGGCCGGGCGCGCGCGCAGAAGGGTAAGGAAAGCACTGCCGCACTCACCGCCTACATGGCCGATCTCATCCATGGGTTCTTGACCGATCCGCAGGACAATGTGCTGTCCAAGTTGGTGAATGACACGAACGGGCCGGACGGGCCGATGACACCGAAAGAGGCTGCGGCCAACGCGATGCTGCTGCTCATCGCCGGGCACGACTCCACGGTCAACACCATCGCGCACTGTGTGTTGACGCTGCTGCGCAACCCGGAGTCGATTGACCTGCTCCACGAGAAGCCGGAGCTGATCCCCAAGGCGATCGAGGAGGTGCTTCGGCTGCAGTCGGCCGTCCAGTTCTTCCCCAGCCGCAGCGTCACCGCCGACATCGAGGTCGGCGGGACCGTCATCCCCGCGGGCTCGGCGGTGCATCTGCTGTACGGCGCGGCCAACCGCGATCCCAAACGCTTCCCCGACCCCGAGAAGTTCGACATCCAGCGTCCTGACAACCAACACGTGGGCTGGGGCCGCGGAGTACACAGTTGCGTCGGAGGTCCGCTGGCGCGCCTGGAGGTCAACATCGCGCTGGAGACGTTCTTACGGCGCGTGGAGAACCCCCGACTGGTCGTCGACCCGCCGCCGTACCGGGTGAACCAGGTGTTCCGCGGTCCGCTGCATCTCGAGGTCGAGTTCGACGAGATCAAGGATTGACGCCGAGAGCGAAGCGACGGGGAGAAAGGAGGCCGCGAAATCAAGGCGTTCCAGTTCGTCGAATGGCAACAGCCGGGCCAACTTCGTGACGTGCCGGTGCCGGAGCCGGGGCCCGGGGAGGTTTTGCTCAAGGTCGGCGGTGCCGGAGCGTGCCATTCGGACCTGCACCTGTTGGAGGTGCCCGCCGGGGCGCGGTCGTTCACGCTGCCCTTCACCCTTGGGCACGAGAACGCCGGCTGGGTCGAGACGATGGGTCCCGGGGCAACGGGTTTCGAACCAGGAGATCCGGTCATCGTGTACGGCCCATGGGGTTGCGGCCTCTGTATGAACTGTCGGCAGGGAATCGAGAACTACTGCCAGACACCGGGAAAGCCGAGCCCGGGAGGGCTTGGCGGCACCGACGGCGGTATGGCCGAGTACCTTCTTGTCCCGTCGACGCGCTATCTGATCCCGCTGGGGAGTCTCGACCCGCGCGAGGCGGCTCCACTCACCGATGCGGGTCTGACGAGCTATCACGCCGTGAAGCGCTCGGTACACCTGTTGGGCCCGGGCTCGACAGCGGTGGTTATCGGTGCCGGCGGCCTCGGTCAGATGGCGATCCAGGTGCTCAAGGCCTTGAGCTCCGCGACAACCGTTGTTGCGATCGATACTTCGGCAGACAAGCTGAAGATCGCCAACACGATGGGTGCCGACGAAGAACTCGTCTCAGGCGACGACGCGGTCAAACAGATCAAGGACATGACCCACGGTCAAGGGGCTGAGGTCGTGCTCGACTTCGTCGGCATCAACCCGACGCTCACGATGGCGGCACAGGTGTCGCGAATGCTCGGGCATCTCACCATTGTCGGGCTCGGCAACGCCGCCCTGCCGGTGAACTTCAACAGCCCTGCGAAGGAATGCTCTGTCGCATCGCCGTTCTGGGGGTCCATTCCCGAGCTGATCGACGTCATCGCGTTGGCGCAGGCCGGAAAGATCAAGATGCTGGTCGAACATTTCCCGCTCGACAGTGCAGCGGAGGCCTACCGCCTACTGCACGACGGCAAGATAGCCGGACGCGCCGTCATCACGCCGAACGATTGACTAGCCCACTTTGTAGGTTGCGATCGCCTTCGCGACCGCCTCGCCGTCCGGAGTGACGACGTCGACATCGCAATTCACCAACGTCTTACCGCGCCGCAGCACCCGGCCGACTGCGATCAGATCCGTTGCGCGGGCCGGCGCGAGAAACTGCACGGACATCGATGTGGTCACGCCCCGCAGGGACTCGGGTACCTCCGCGCCCGCCCATGCCGCGGCCATCACCGCGACGTCGGCCAGCGCCGCGACGGCGCCGCCGTGGACCATGTCGCCGAGTGTGACGTTGGATTCGTCCCACGGCAGGCGTAGCCGCACCTCGTCACCGTCGAGTACTTCGGCAACGATGCCGAGTTTGGCGACGAACGGCGAGGCGGGGATGAACTGGGCCATAACCTCGGCGCCGGTCTGGGGTGGGGTAGCGGTCTGTGTCATGTATCCAGTATCTGCACCGGATCAATTACCTCCGGGGTAGTCACCTGTTCCGCGACCGTGCGTGTTTGCGGCCGACACGCCGTCGAAAGCCCGGAGTTTGTGCACGTTCGCGCACATTCGAGCGTTGACAGAGCAGGCCAACCCTGGTTTCATATCGGGTTATGCAGATAAAGCTGGTCATTCCTACCAACTTTACGAGGAAATCGTGACCGATACCGCCGAGCAACTCAACGCGCCCCGATACGAGCTGAGCCACCTGCGCTCGCTGGAGGCCGAAGCCATTCACATCATCCGGGAGGTGGCCGCGGAGTTCGAGAAGCCGGTGCTGCTGTTCTCCGGCGGCAAGGACTCCATCGTCATGCTGCACCTCGCGATCAAGGCGTTCCGGCCAGGCCGGCTGCCGTTCCCGGTGATGCACGTCGACACCGGGCACAACTTCGATGAGGTACTGCAGGCCCGCGACGAGCTCGTCGCCGAGTCCGGCGTGCGCCTCGTGGTCGCCAAGGTGCAGGACGACATCGACGCGGGCCGCGTCGTAGAGACCATCCCATCGCGCAACCCGATGCAGACCTTCACACTGCTGCGGGCCATCCGGGAGAACAAGTTCGACGCCGCGTTCGGCGGTGCGCGCCGTGACGAGGAGAAGGCGCGTGCCAAGGAGCGGGTGTTCTCGTTCCGCGACGAGTTCGGTCAGTGGGATCCCAAGGCGCAACGGCCTGAGCTGTGGAACCTGTACAACGGTCGCCATCACAAGGGCGAGCACATCCGCGTGTTCCCGCTGTCGAACTGGACCGAGTTCGACATCTGGTCCTACATCGGTGCCGAGAAGATCAAGCTGCCGTCGATCTATTACGCCCATCAGCGCCAGGTCTTCGAACGTGACGGCATGCTCCTGGCCGTGCACAAGTACCTGCAGCCGCGCAAGGAAGAGGCGATCGTCGAGAAGACCGTGCGGTTCCGCACCGTCGGCGATGTCACCTGCACCGGCTGCGTGGAATCCCTTGCGGGAACGGTGTCTGAGGTCATCGCCGAGACCGCGGTCTCGCGCCTGACCGAACGCGGCGCCACCCGAGCCGATGACCGCATCTCCGAAGCGGGCATGGAAGACCGTAAGCGAGAGGGCTACTTCTGATGGCGACGTTACTGCGCATCGCGACCGCCGGCTCCGTCGACGACGGCAAGTCGACGCTCATCGGGCGACTGCTGTTCGACTCCAAAGCCGTCATGGAGGATCAGCTCGCCGCTGTCGAGCGCACCTCCAAGGAACGCGGACACGACTACACCGACCTGGCGTTGGTGACCGACGGCCTGCGCGCCGAACGTGAACAAGGCATCACGATCGACGTCGCCTACCGCTACTTCGCCACGTCCAAGCGGAAATTCATCATCGCCGACACGCCGGGCCACATCCAGTACACGCGCAACATGGTGACCGGCACGTCGACTGCCCAACTGGCGATTGTGTTGGTCGACGCCCGGCACGGCCTGCTCGAGCAGTCGCGCAGGCACGCCTTCCTGGCCTCGTTGCTCGGGATCCGGCACATCGTCCTCGCGGTCAACAAGATGGACCTCGTCGACTGGGATCAGGAGCGGTTCGAGAAGATCCGTGACGATTTTCACGAGTTCGCCGCGCGACTCGACATCCACGACGTGACGACCATTCCGTTGTCAGCGCTCAACGGCGACAACGTGGTAACCAAATCGGACGTCACGCCGTGGTACGACGGGCCCGCGCTGCTGTCGCATCTCGAGGATGTGTACATCGCGGGCGATCGCAACCTCGTCGACGTGCGGTTCCCGGTGCAGTACGTCATCAGGCCGCAGAGCCACGAGCACATCGATCACCGCAGCTATGCAGGTACCGTCGCCGGTGGTGTGATGCGCCCCGGTGACGAGGTCGTCGTCCTTCCGGCAGGGAAGACGAGCCGTATCACTGCAATTGAAGGGCCGGACGGGCCTGTCTCCGAAGCGTTCCCGCCAATGGCCGTGTCGATCAGCCTGGCCGACGACATCGACATCTCGCGCGGAGACCTGATCGCCCGGCCGAACAACCAGCCAAGGGTGGCGCAGGAATTCGACGCGACGGTGTGTTGGATGGCCGACGAGACGTCGCTGGAACCGGGCCGCGACTACGTCATCAAACACACGACCCGCACCACACGGGTCAAAGTGACTGCTCTCGATTACCGTCTCGACGTCAACACACTGCACCGCGACAAGACCGCGACGGCGCTCAAACTCAATGAGCTGGGGCGCATCTCGCTGCGCACACAGGTGCCGTTGCTGCTCGACGAGTACAGCCGCAACGCGGCCACCGGCTCGTTCATCCTCATCGACCCGAACACCAACGGCACCATCGCGGCGGGCATGATCCTGCCGCAGGTCGCGGCGCGCACCTCGAGCCCGAACACCGTGCGCCACGAATCGCTGTGCAAGGCTGAGGACCGGTTGTCGAAGGGCAGGACCGTGTGGTTCACCGGGCTGTCCGGGTCGGGCAAGTCCTCGGTGGCGATGCTCGTCGAGCAGAAGTTGATCGAAAAGGGCGTCCCTGCCTATGTTCTCGATGGCGACAACCTGCGCCACGGTCTCAACGCCGACCTCGGGTTCTCGATGGCGGATCGGGCGGAGAATCAGCGCCGACTGGCCCACATCGCGGCCATCCTCGCCGACTCCGGTCAGGTGGTGCTGGTGCCCGCCATCAGCCCTTTGGAGGAGCACCGAGCACTGGCGCGCAAGGTGACCACCGATGCGGGGCTCGACTTCTTCGAGATCTTCTGCGATACACCGCTCGAAGACTGCGAGAGACGCGACCCGAAGGGGTTGTACGCCAAGGCGCGCGCCGGCGAGATCACCCACTTCACCGGGATCGACAGCCCTTACCAACGGCCAAAGAGCCCCGATCTGCAGCTCACTCCGGACAGCACGCCGGATGAACTCGCCGACAGGGTGATCGAACTGCTGGAAAGCAAGCAGTGAGCGATCACAGCGATCATGACGTTGCCGCACGGCTGGCGACAGAGGCGGGCAAGCTTCTGCTCGAAGTCCGCGACGAACTTGCCAATGCCAGCCAGGATGAGCGGAAAGCGGCGGGGGACAAGCGGTCCCACGACTTCCTGATGGCCGCGCTGGCCGACGAGCGTCCTGGCGATGCGGTGCTGTCAGAAGAAGGTGCGGACGATCCGATTCGGCTGTCCGTCGACCGGGTGTGGATCATCGACCCGCTCGACGGCACCAGGGAATTCTCCGAGCCGGGCCGCGACGACTGGGCGGTGCATGTCGCGCTCTGGCAGTCGGGTGAACTGGTCGCAGGTGCCGTTGCGCTTCCGGCCCAAGGCATCACGCTCGCGACCCCTACGGTCAGCGCACCGCCGCCGGCTCCCGAGAAGCCGCGTGTGGTGGTTTCGCGTACCCGACCTCCCGCTGTCGCGCTGGCGGTGCGTGACGCGTTGGGCGGCGTACTGATCGAAATGGGCTCGGCGGGCGCCAAGGTCGCCTCCGTGGTGCAAGGGCGCTCCGACGTCTACGTCCATGCCGGAGGCCAATACGAATGGGATTCCGCCGCGCCGGTCGCGGTGGCCCGTGCAGCCGGGCTGCACACGTCGCGTATCGACGGCTCGCCCCTCACCTACAACAGGCGCGATCCACGATTGCCCGACGTCGTGGTGTGCCGACCGGAGCTCGCAGCAGCGGTGCTCACGGTCACACGTGATTGACTGGGCTCATGCGGATGTCGGCAAAAGCTGAATACGCCGTCCGAGCGATGATTCAGCTGGCCACCACCGATGACGGCGCGGTGGTCAAGACCGACGACCTGGCCAAGGCACAGGGCATCCCGGCGCAGTTTCTCGTCGACATCCTCTCCGACCTGCGCACTGACCGTCTCGTTCGCAGCCACCGCGGCCGCGACGGCGGATACGCGCTGGCGAGGCCGGCCGCCGACATCAGCATTGCCGACGTGCTCAGATGCATCGACGGCCCGCTGGCCAGCGTGCGCGACATCGGGCTCGGCGACCTTCCGTACTCCGGACCGACCGCGGCGCTGACCGACGTGTGGCGGGCGTTGCGGGCCAGCATGCGATCGGTGCTCGAGCAGACCAGTCTCGCCGAGGTCGCCGCAGGCGCCTTGCCAAGGCATGTCGGCAAGCTGGCCGACGACTACCGCAAGCAGGAAGAAGTGCGCGGCCACTCCCTGGGTTAGCGCCGGCGTCGCTTCGTGCCCCGCGCGGCGATCCCGTCGAGCAACATGCGCAGGCCCAGCGCGAAGTCCGCTTCCACCGACACCTCCTCGGCGACGTGCGAGAGCGCTTCCACGTGGGGATGCGCCGCGCCCGCGGTCGATCCGATGCGTGCGGCGGCGTCGCCGGCATCACGGCCACGCGTGAAGGGCCCGGCGAGTTCGGCCTGGGCCGCGCCGACAATGAGTGCAAAGACGGCGTGGAAGGCCGAGAGGTGGTCGGCGTCCGAGAGGCCGCCACGGCCAAGTGCGGCAATAAGCGCGTCGACCACCGCGAAACCGGTCGCCGATGAGGTTCGGCGCGTCAGCACCAGGGGAATGGCGGCGGGATGGGCTCTGATACCCAGCCACATCGCCTCGGCCACCGCGTAGACGTCGTCGATCCAGTTCGCGCTCGGCTCGGGCACTCGCACCTTGGCGACCACCGCGGCCACGACCAGTTCCTCCAGGCCCTCCTTGTCGGGCACGTAGTTGTACACCGTCATCGGTCCGGTGCCGAGCGCGGCGGCCAGAGCGCGCATGCTCAGCGCGCTCACGCCGGCATCGTCAACAATGCTCAATGCCGCGGTGGCGATCTCATCGGTGGTGAACCGTGCGCGCATTCTTTTCCGACTCCTTGACAAGTACGTCGTACGTGAAGCAGTCTAGCCATACGTACAACGTACTTATGAGGAGTGGGCCATGACAGTGACGATTCCGACCGAACGGGTGGACTTCGATTCGCACGGGACGCGCTGCGCGGCGTGGCTGACGCTGCCTGCCGGTGCCGGGCCGCACCCCGCCGTCATACTGGTGCACGGCCTGGGTGCGACGCACGACATGATGCTGGCTCAGTATGAACAGCACTTCGCCGCGGCCGGCATCGCCACCCTGGCATTCGACTACCGACACACCGGTGCATCTGATGGTCAACCGCGGCAACATATCTCGACACGAAACCAATGTCAGGACGTTACTGCGGCCATCGCGCACCTTGACGCACGCGCCGATATCGACGCCGCGCGAATCGGGCTGTGGGGGACCAGCCTCGGTGCAATGAACGTGCTCCGGGTCGCGGCCGAACGCGACGATATCGCCGTCGCGGTCGTGCAATGCCCGATCGTGCACGGGCCAGGCGCAGCCCGTCGACTCGGGCTGTTCGCAGCGCTCCGTCTCGCGCCGGCGATCACCGAAGACCTCCTGCGCGTCGCGACACGACGCGGTCGCCGCTACGTACCGATCGTGGGACCGCCGGGAGCGCTCGCGATGGTCACGGTCAAGGGTGCCGAGGAGGGCTGGAACTCGACCGTGCCGCCCGGCGGACGGTTCGACAACCGGATCGCCGCTGCGAACGCGATGACCGTGGTGACCACATCGGCGCTTCGTCACGCCCGCGACGTCACGGCGCCGCTGCTGGTCTGCGTGTGCGATCGCGAGAACCTGATGGACCCCGGTTACGCCGAACTGGCTGCTCGCAGGGCGCCTCGCGGCGTCGTCCGGCACTACGACTCGGATCATTTCGCGATTTACCATCCGCCGCTCGTCAGCCGGGTTCTTGCCGACCAGACCGCTTTCCTGCAGGAGCACCTCAATGTCGGCGCGTGAGATGCTGCGCTTCAACGACGAGCGCTTCCGTTCGTTGGCCGCCGGACTCGGCCCCGACGAATGGGCGCACCCCAGCCTGTGCCACGAGTGGTCCAACCACCAGGTGCTGGCACACCTCGTCGTCGGCTACCGCGCGGGCGCCGGTTTGACGATGCGCGAGATACTGCGCCGCGGTGGCTCATTCGACCGCGCCAACGCCGCGATGGCCTGCGCGCTCGCCGAAGCCCGCAGTCCGGTCGAACTGCTCGATGAGTTCGCGCAGCTGGTGTATCGACCCCGCGGGATCGGCCGCATCTTCCCACCGCAGCTGCTGCTTGGTGATCACATCACCCATGAGCTCGACATCCTGTTCGCGCTCGACCGTGCACCGCAGATTCCTGAGGAGGCCGCGGTAGCGGTGCTGAACACGCAAGTGGCACTACCTAATCCGTTCGTGCCCGCCTTCCGTAACAGCCGGGGACTAAGGCTGCGCGCAATCGACGTCGGGTGGGCACACGGTGAGCAGGGTCCCCTCGTCGAGGGCCGCGCCGCCGAACTGGTGTCCGTTCTGGGCAACCGGCCGCGCATGCTGCCCGCACTGCGCGGCGACGGCGTCGAACTGCTCGCGTCGCGGGTCAGCCCGCGCCGGATCCGTAGGGCCGGGTGATGATCTCCAGATAGTGACCGCCGGGATCCTGGAAGTACACGCCGCGGCCGCCGTCGTTGTGGTTGATCTCCCCGGGCCGGCTGCCCCTTGGATCGGCCCAGTGCTGCAGGCCCCGCTCGCGGATGCGCCCGTAGATGGCGTCGAACTCGTCCTCGGACACGAGGAATGCGTAGTGCTGCGCGTGGATCTCCTCGTCGTCACCCACCTGGGCGTAGTCGAAGCTGGCGCCGTGGGTGAGTTCGACTGCCAGGAACGGCCCAAACTCCCTGGGGGCGGGCAAGCCGAACAGCTCAGTGAAGAAGTGTGCCGATTCTGCTCGGCTCTTCGCGGCGACGATGGTGTGGATGAACGTGATTGCCATCAGATCCAGTGAACCACTGTCAGCGTCGGGACGGCAACGATGCACCATAGGGGAATGACGCACGTCGATGTCCTGACCGGCCCACGGGTCACTCTGCGCGCACCCACCCTCGATGATGCGGAACCGCTGTTCGGGATTGCGTCCGACCCTGCTGTACCGAAGTACATGTCGTGGCGGACCCATCGCAACGTCGGCGAGACCCGACGCGTGATCACCGAGGTGTTGAACGTCGGAGGGGAGACCACACGGCTGATCGACCTGGGTGAAGATGGAGGAGTGATAGGAGCCATCGGCTGGCGGCGTCCGCAACCCCACATCATCGACTTCGGCTATTACCTCGGCCGTCGGTGGTGGGGCCGGGGGTTCATGGCGGAGGCGGTGCGCCTGCTCCTCGACAGCGCCAAGAGCGATCCGGCCGTATACCGCGTCTCGGCGTACTGCTACGTCGACAACACGGCGTCGGCACGAGTGCTGGAACGCAGCGGCCTCACCCTGGAAGGCCGTCTGAAGCGCTACGCCCGGCTACCGAATATCAGCTCTGAGCCGCAGGACTGCCTGCTGTTCGCAAAGGCGGTGAAGTAATGAGTGCGTTCGACCTTCGCGACCTCACGGTCCCGATCATCGTCGCGCCGATGGCCGGTGGGCCGTCGACGCCGGAGCTGGCTGCCGCGGGAACCAATGCCGGCGGCCTCGGGTTCGTCCCTGCGGGGTACCTGACGGCTGAAGTGTTCGCCGAACGGCTTGCCAGGGCGCGCCAACTCGCGACCGGGCCCATCGGCGCCAATCTGTTTGCGCCACAGCCGAGTGCGGGCACGCCTGCCGCAATCCAGGCGTACGCCGCGGCACTGGCCCCTGAGGTGGAGCGCTACGGTGCTGCGCTCGGCTCGCCTCGCTTCGATGACGACGCATGGGCCGCGAAGCTGGACGTGTTGCTTGATCTGCGGCCCGAAGTGGCGTCGTTCACCTTCGGTGTGCCCAGCGCGGACGAATGCAGGAGCCTGCGCGATGCGGGCATTGTGACCGTTGGCACCGTGACGACGCAGGCGGAGGCGCAGATGGCCATCGCGGCGGGCGTCGATGTGCTGGCGGCACAGAGCCCTTCGGCAGGCGGGCATCGCGGGACGTTCGACCCGTCGGCGCAGCCGGCATCCGAACCGCTCGAGCAACTTTTGGCCGCCTTGAGTGCGTCAGTCGATGTTCCGGTGATCGCGGCGGGCGGACTGTCGACCGCGGAGGAGATCCGGCGCGTGATTGAGGGTGGCGCGGCCGCAGCCCAACTCGGCACCGCGTTCCTGCTGGCCGATGAAGCGGGCAGCAGCGGTGTTCACCGTGCCGCACTCAAGGATCCCCAGTTCACCGAAACCGTTGTCACCCGGTCGTTTTCCGGTCGCTACGCGCGTGGTCTGCGGAACCGGTTCGTCAACGAGCACGAGGCCGAGGCGCCGCTCGGCTACCCCGAGGTCCACTATCTGACCAGCCCGGTCCGTGCTGCGGCGGTGCGCGCAGGCGACCCACACGGCGTCAACGTCTGGGCGGGCACGGGATACCGCAACGCCAGGGTTGGTTCAGTCGCAGACATCATCGCGGTACTAACGTAGACGTCAATATCGCCGTGACATCGGCACCGGCAAGCTACTGTCCGAACCATGTCGCAGCTGAGTCGGCGCCAGTTCACGGTGAGCGCGGGCGTGCTCGCGGCTGCGACGCTGCTGCCCGGCTGCGGCAGCAGCGGCGACGAGCCTGAACAACGCCCCAGAGGCGACGCGCCCAAAGAACGCATCGTGGTGGTAGGTGCGGGTATGTCGGGCTTGGCAGCCGCGCGGCGTCTGGCCGATGCGGGGATGGAAGTCACCGTGCTGGAGGCCCGCGACCGGATCGGCGGCCGCACGTGGACGGATACCTCGCTGGGAGTGCCGATCGATCTCGGTGGGGCATGGATTCACGGCCCCGAGAACAATCCACTCACCGAACTCGCGGATTCCGCGGGCGCGCGACGAGTCGAAACCGACTTCGACAATCCTGTCGTATTCCAGGATGGTCGTGAACTCAGCGCCGAGGTCGTTCAGAACACGTTGATGCGCTGGCAGGAAGTCACCAAAGAGCTTGCACCGCTGAGCGAGGAGGCGGGGGAGGACGAGTCGGTCGCCAACGGTTTGGCCGAAGTCGCAGATATGAACGATCCGCTGATCCAGTGGGCTGTGGCGAGCGAGATCGTCGGCGAGTATGCGGCCGATCCAGATGAACTTTCGCTGCGGTGGTTGGGCAGCGAGGGCGAGTTCGGCGGAGGTGATCTGATTCTGCCTGGTGGATACGAGCAATTGACACAGCACCTGGCACGCGGGTTGACGATCAAGCTGGGCGCCGAGGTCAGCAAGGTCATTCACAGTGACTTGGGGGTGCGGCTGGAAACGATCCAGGGCGCCGTCGACGCGGACCGGGTCATCATCACGATTCCGCTGGGTGTGCTCAAGGCGGGCGCGATCGCCTTCGACCCACCGCTTCCCGATGAGAAGCAGGCGGCGATCGAACGGCTCGGCTTCGGTCTGCTCGACAAGGTGGTACTCAAGTTCGACCGGCCGTTCTGGCCGGACGCCCAGGTGATCGGTCTCGTTGGTCGCGACCAGCCGGTGTCGATGCTCATCAACGGTGAGACGTTCGCCGATGCGCCGCTGCTGATCGGCTTACGCGGCGGTCGCGAGGCGCGTGGACGCGAGGCTCTCACCGATCAGGACGCGGTGGGCCAAGTGGTGACGGCCCTGAACGCTCCCAACCCGACCGGATCACTGGTCACCCGGTGGGCTGAGGACCCGTTCGCGCGCGGTTCGTACAGCTTCATCGCCGTCGGTTCGAGCCCCGACGACATGGCGGCCCTGGGCGAACCAGTTGGCGAGCGGCTTCTGTTCGCGGGCGAAGCCACCAACCCGGAATTCTTCGCCACTGTGCACGGCGCGTATCTGAGCGGTGTCCGCGAAGCGGAGCGAATTCTCGGCTAGAGCGCGGCTATTTCGGGGCGCTGAGCTCGAGCGCGATGTTGTCCGGGTCGCGAAACTCCAGGATGTAGGCAGGGCCGATGTCCTTTATCGGCTCATGGGCGATGCCAAGGAAATCGAGATGACTTGCCGCGGAATTCAATTCGTCCTTGCTGCCGACCCGGAACGCGAGATGGTCCAGGCCGGCGCGGTCTTCGTCGAAACGTTCGGTGGCGACAGGGCGCAGTCCAACCAGTGCGCTGCCGAGGTCGTAGATCACGCCGCCGAATAGGAATCCCAGCATCTCGCGCGTCGCGTCATCGGCGCCCTCGGGCAGCTCGACAAGGATGGGCCAGCCGAACACGCTCTCGTAGAACTGTCGAGACCGATCGATGTCGGTGACAGTGAGCCGGATGTGCGCAATGGACGTGGTGTTGATCGCCATGAAAGTCGATCGTGCCAGAATCGCGAGCGTGCAGATCGGGATGACGATGCCGGTGATGGAGCCGAACCTGGACGCGGCGACGCTCCAGGCGTGGGCACGGACGATCGACGACGGACCTTTTTCGTCGCTGTGCTGGGGTGAACGCATTGCGTTCGGCAACCCCGACTCCCTGACGCTGCTGGGTGCGTTGGCGGCGTGGACCGATCGGGTGCGTTTGGTGACGACCGTCGTGGTTCCGCAGCTACATGACCCCGTCATGCTCGCCAAGGCGCTGGCCACCGGTGACATGCTCAGCAGCGGTCGGCTCACCGTCGGCCTGGGTGTCGGAGGCAGGCACGAGGATTACAACGCCGTCGGCGCGGACATCGCGACCCAGACGATGCGCGGGATGGCCGACAGCGTCGCGGTAATGCAGCGCATCTGGGCGGGGGAGAAGGTGACCGAGTCCGTCATTCCGGTCGGGCCGCCGCCGCTGCAGGCCGGCGGGCCGCAACTGCTGGTGGGAACCATCGGACCCAAGACCGTGCGCAGTGCCGCCGCGTGGGCCGACGGTTTGGCCGGTATGACGTTGGACCTGGACGTCGAGAAGGAGAACGCCCTGTTCGACGTGGCGCGGACGTCATGGGCGCAGGCGGGCAAGCAGCGTCCGCACCTGGCCACGTCCTTCTGGTTCGCAATCGGCGACGGGGACGACGCACGGGCGCAGGTCCACGCGCATCTGCGCCGCTACATGAACTGGATTCCGGCCGAGATCGTCGACGCGATGGCACCCACCACCGGGTGGGCCGGAACCGAGGCTGAGCTGCTCGAGGTACTGCGTGGATTCCAAGCGATCGGCGCCGACGAGATCCATTTGATCCCAACCAGTTCGGACATCGATCAGGTCCGCCGGGTTGCCGACGTGGTCAAGGAGCTTCAGAGACCGTCGTAGACCTTCTTGTAATACGACGACAGCGAACGCGACCCGATGAACCGCATCATGGTGACAGCCAGCAGGCCCCTGATGCTCTTCGACGTCTGTTGCCACACCCCGTGCACCACGCTGCCGCCGTCGCGGTGTGCCGCGGTGAGCGACATGAAACCCCCCGCTTCGAGGGCGTCGCTTTCGGTGATCGTCAGAATCACCGCGTTCGGCTCCGACCAGTCGTAGTGCCATTTCGCCCACAGTTTCGGGAAGTCCTGGCCCTCGCGGATGTCGGCGTCGGTATCGCCGACCCGATACACCTCGAATGCGTCAACAGACGACGCCGGCCATCGGTGGGGACGGTTCGGAGAGAAATCCGTCATGAGCTCGACGACCTGTTCCGGCGTCGCGGTTGTCACGAAATCGAACTCGAACCTGGTGCGCACGCGCCGAACGTATCAGTAGTGCCGTGGCAAGCTGAATAGATGACAACCCATCCGCTGCCGCCGATCGTTTCGCGTTCCGATTGGGAGAAAGCACGCGCCGAATTGCTGCTCCGCGAAAAGGAACTGACGAGGCTCAAGGACTCCGTCAGCGCTGCCCGGCGCCGCCTTCCGATGGTCGAGGTCACCGAGTCATACACCTTCGATTCCGAGCAGGGTGCGGTGACGTTGCTCGATCTGTTCGACGGGCGCAGGCAAGTGATCGTGCAGCACTTCATGTTCGGCAGCGATTGGGCGCAAGGGTGTGACGGGTGTTCGATGATGGCCGAACACATCGGACCGCTGTCGCACCTGCACGCGAAAGACACCTCATTCGTGCTGGTTTCGCGCGCCGCGCTGCCCAAGCTGCTCGCGTTCCGTGACCGGATGGGCTGGCGGCTTCCGTGGGTGTCGTCGTCGGGCACGACCTTCAACGAGGACTTCGGTGTGACGGTCGACGGTGAGGAGCTCCAGTCGGTGAGCGTGTTCCTGCGCGACGGGGACAGGGTGTTCCATACGTGGCAGACGTTCAGCCGAGGCGAAGAGCCGTTCATGGTGGTCTTCGACCTACTCGATCTCACGCCGTACGGGCGGCAGGAGACGTGGGAGGAGTCACCGGCTGGGTGGCCGCAACAACCGCCCTACGAATGGATGCGGTTGGCCGACGCCTATGAAATCAGCTAGCTACGTAGCGTGAAACCCGCATCGAGCGGCCATGACGTGCCCGTGATGAACTGACCGGCATCTGAGACGAGCCACGCCACCGCCCCCGCGACGTCCTCCGGCTCCAGCAGTGGGATGGGTAGCGCGTTCTGCTGGGCGAGAAGCCAGGGATCGTTGGCGCCTGCGAGCGCCATCGTCGCCTCGTTGATGATCATTGGGGTGGCGACACCGCTGGGGTGGATGGTGTTGACGCGGATCGAGTGCGGTGCAAGCTGCAGCGCCCAGCCCTGCATCAGAGCGACCAGGGCGCGTTTCGATGCGGCGTAGGCCTGCAGGCCGGCGCGATCGGTGCCCGATGCCTTGATGCCCTGGGTCGAGCTCGTCAGCACGATCGACCCACCGCGGCCACCGGAGATCAGCGCCGGAATCGCGGCGTCGACGGTGTTCCAGGCGCCGACGAGGTTCACCTCGACGATGTCTCTGAATGTCTGCCGTGAGTGTTCGCAGTCGGTCACCCGGATGATGCCCGCATTGGCAAGGACGATGTCGATGCGGCCGAATTCTGCCAATCCGTCGGCCACCACCGCGTCCATCGCGTCGGCGTCCCGGACGTCGGCCTCGCGCGCCACGATCCGGCGCCCCCGCGACTCGACCAGCCTTGCCGTTTCGGAAAGGTCCGCTGCGGTCGCGCCCGGATAGTCGGTCGATTCGAAGTCGGCACAGATGTCGATGGCAATGACGTCTGCACCCTCGCCGGCGAGTTTGATCGCGTGCGCACGGCCCATCCCACGGGCGGCTCCGGTGATGAGGGCGACCTTGCCCTCGAGGCTGGCCACCATCACTCCTTCGGGAAGTTGACGTCTTTGGTGACGGATTCCCATTCGTCGATGGAGGCGGAGAACGCGGCTAGCTTGTCGCGCACGGCTTTGAGCACGTCGCGCCCAAGAAGGAGTCGCAACGGTGGGTCGTCGAGATCCGTCACCATGAGAACGGCCTCGGCGACCTTGCGTGGATCACCCGGTAGGTGATTGGCGAACTCCTTGATCATCGTCTTGCGGGCGCCGACGTTCTCGTCGTAATCGCCGATCGGAGTGGAGGATTCCCACATCGAGCGGGCGGCCCAATCGGTGCGGAAAGCGCCGGGCTCGATAGCGGTGACCTTGATGCCGAACGACTTCACCTCCTGCGCCAACGCTTCGGTCACTGCTTCAAGCGCGAACTTCGTCGACGAGTAGTACGCATTCGGCGGGTTGGCGACCAGGCCTGTCATCGACGAAATGTTCACGATGTGCCCCGACTGGCGGTCACGCATCTGGGGGAGTACTGCCTTGATCGTGTCGACCACACCGAAGTAATTGGTGTCGAACAGCTTACGGACTTTGTCGTCCTCACCCTCTTCGATCGCGGACAGGTAACCGTTGCCCGCGTTGTTGACCAGAACGTCGATTCCACCGAACGCGTCCTCGGCCGCCTGGACCGCCGAGGTGATCTGGCCCTTGTCGGTGACGTCCAATGCGACCACGGTGGCGCGGTCACCGTACGCGTCGGCGAAATCGGCCACCGTCTCGGTCCGCCGCGCGGTGACCACGACGGAGTGGCCCGCTTCCAGAGCGGCCCTGGCGATTTCTCGTCCGATTCCCGTCGAGCATCCGGTAATCAACCAGCGGCCCATGTCAATTCGTCCCTTCGGGCAGTCGGCGTAGATAAGCCGCTCGGCGATCGGCCAGTTCGGCGCCCCGTTCCGCTGTGGACACCCGGCGCAGCGACGGTACCTCCTTCTCGAGGTCGTCGAGCTTCACCACACGTCCACTAGCACCGAGATCCTCCTTGGGACCGTCACCGCCGAACTCGGCCATGCGCAGCGTCAGGATGGCTTCGTGCAGACCATCGGAGTCGATCCAATTCGCGACGCCGGGGTCGGTCGGGGAGATGACGTAGGTGTAGGTGCCGTCCTCATTCGGCACTGACTGCGCCTTGTTGAGGCTGCCCGTTCGGTCGACGATGTCCAGGGTGGTGCCCCAAATATTGCTCAGCGGCACCGTGAAGTATTCGGCACCGCCGTCGCTGACGTCGACCACGAACGCCTCGCCGGGATTCAACTCGAAGCGGCCCATCACGTACACCTGGTTGCGCATCGCGCCGACACGATCGGCCGACCACGCGAGGTTGAAGTTGTTGGGCGCCATCTTGTAAACCCCGTGGCTGAGCTTGCCGGTGAAGTCGGCGAAGTACGCCATCATCGCCGCGGTGGCGTCTGCCTGTTCGTCGAGTGTGCGCGGCGGTGTCCTGGGCTCCGCGCCGAGTCGCCGTACGGCCAGATGATTCGCGTCATCGCGGTCCCAGTTGAGCAGCACATCGCGGATGTAGAACTCGTGCGCCTCCTGCGTTGTCTGCACATGGTTTGGCCGCCCGTCAGCGGGGTCCGGATCGACTGAGATCACAAACGAGCCGTCGCTGTCGACCTGCATCGTGCGGCCGTTCAGGACCGCGACGGTACCCATGTTGGCATCCCACAGCGTGAAGTAATTCTCCGTCATCCGGTTGGGGCCGACACGACCGTGAATCTCATAGCGCTCGTCTCCGGAGATGGGAATCACCCGATAGACACTGTCGGGATTGTCGATACCCCAACGTGATCCCGGGATGGGACGATTTGCGACGGGGTGCCCGATCCGGGTGATGCAGCTGACTTTCGGTCGGAGTTTGTCTTGATTGGAAGACCACACCGCTGCCGAGAACATCACCTCGGCGAACGCATCGTCGAACCGTTCGCGCATCGCGTCTGAAGCCTTGGCTCGACTGAGCCACTTCTCAGCGACGCTGCGGTACGCGGCCTTGACGGTGGGGTGGTTGGTCAGGTCCAGTGCGGCCAGTTCCTGTTCGTGTTGCGACGCCGTCGCCACCGGGTCGCCCGTGAAATCTGGCATCAATTCCTCCTCGAAGTGGCCGCGGCGCGGAAACGAGAGTTGTATTCGGCGAACCGTTGGTCGATCTCTCGGTCGTCAAGCCCGAAATCTGTTGCCGCGTACGGCGGGCGAGCGGTTTCGCGCGGACGCTCGGCCAGCCAGCGGCGCATCGCCGATTCGGCGTCGGACGTCAGCGTCAATCCGATCGCGTCGTAGACCCGGGCCACCTGTCCGATCGGATCGGCGACCGCGTCGGTGAACTCGATGTCGGTGTAGCGCTGGAACTCGTCGCTCCAACCCGAGCGCGAAGCCATTGCACGGTCATTGGTCCAGCCCATCCGTTGCAGCCACTGGGCCCCGATTCGATGGCGATCCACCTCATCGGAGTGCATCGCGTGCAGCGTCGCGTTGAGGCTGGCGCCCGATGGGATCGTCTGCTTCGGATCGCGATGCATGTGCACCACATGCAGATCGGGGAACTGGTGCCGCAGGGAATCCAGATACCCCAGGTGCGCAGGGGATTTGAGCACCCACCGACACACCGGCCCCGCCGGCCCCGCGGTCAGGCCGCGTTGGCGCTTCTGCCACTGGAGGAATTGCAACATTCTGTGCAGGTAGGCGTATGCCGGTGCGAAGTCCTGTCCGTCAATCCACTCGCGGTACCTGGGCACCTGCGCACCCGACTCGGGCACATGCGACAAGAACGCATCCGACAGAAAGACGATCTCCTCTTCGGGCTCGCGGGCATACATCGGGTGGATGGCGAACAACTCCGGGGCGAGTTCACGCGATGTCGCTTCACGCTTCTCGCTAACGGCGATCCGCGGGTCCTCTTCGGCGGACCAGTCGTAGTCGAGCCGAGGGGCGACCTCGACGACCTCCCACCCGTATGCACAATGAAAGCGGTTGTCGGCGGCAAGAAGTCGTTGCAGCAGCGTGGTACCGCTGCGCATCATGCCGACCACCACGATCGGCGCGGTGATGACCTCCGCAGCGATCTCCGGATGGCGCCGTATCCACTCCTGCGCGCGTAGCCTCATCCGCAGGCTGTGCACGAGGCCCGATCGCAGGATGTGCGCACCGATGTCGTTCAGATCCGCCGAACGGTAGCTCTCTGCCAGTACGGTCAGCGGCTCCTCGAACGGTAGCGGGCCCCAGTCGTCAAGGCCCTCCTTCTGCTGCGCTGTCGTCGCGAGACCGGTCGCGTCGAAGGAATTGTTCACCGGGTCAGAACTTCAGGTGGTGGCTGGTATCGCCGAGTTGGTCGACGTACATGATGCGGGTGTCGAACCACCAGATGCCGTCGATTCTGTGAAAGGTGTCGCGGTAATGGCCGGTCACGATGATCTGGAGCGGCAGGTCATTTGTCGCCTGCGTGACGCAGTAGTAGGCGCTACCGCGCGCGGTTCCGGTGGCCTCGTCGACCTCGAGGCGCACATTCGTGGTGAAATGCTTGGTCTTTGGTGTGCCGTCCTCGTAGAGGCGCGTTGCCATCTCGTACATCTGGCGGACCCCGGAAGTGCCGGCGAAGACGGTTTCCGGCGGCCCGTCCTCCATGCCGCAGATCCGTCCGTGTGCGAACAGAGCGGCGACACCGTCGAGGTCGCCTGCGTCCAGACGCTCGGCATAGGTGTACACGAGATTCTCGATCTCGCGGGCGCCGTCGCTCATCGGCGGTAGACAACCAGTCCGAAAGTGTCATGTCAACGTTTGCCCTCACTCGGCCCCTGACTATGTTCGACAGCGTGACATCGAATTGGGCGCCGAGCCGACTCGGCGATTTGAGCGGTAAGCGCATCATCGTCACCGGCGCCACCAACGGTGTGGGTCTGGGGACGGCGCGAGCGTTGGCCCGCGCCGGTGCGCACGTGATTCTGGCCGTCCGCAACCTCGACCTTGGCGCGCAGCGCGCGGCGGAGATCGGCGGCGACACCGCGGTCGTCAAGCTCGACCTCGCCGACCAGTCGTCGGTGCGGGCGTTTCCCGATCTGTTCACCGGCGACGTGGACATCCTGATCAACAACGCCGGCATGGTCGCGCAGAAGCGAAGTGACACCGTCGACGGCTACGAGATGACGATGGGCACGAACTTTCTTGGCCCGTTCGCGTTGACCAACCTGCTGTTCGAGCGGGTGCGTTCGAAGATCATCAACGTCGGCTCCGATGCGCACAAGTCGGCCTCGATCGCCCTCGATGATCCACACCTCCGCTCGCTGAAGTGGTCTTCATTTCCGGCATACGCACGCTCGAAGCTGGCCGTCATGTTGTGGGGCTTGGAGTTGGACCGCCGCTTGCGCGAGGCGGGTTCGCCGGTGACGTCGTTCCTGACGCATCCGGGCTGGGTCGCGTCGAATCTGCCCAACATTTCCGACACCAGGCTCATGTCGGGATTCCACTCGGTGGTGACCTCCGTGGCGAACGTGGTCGGCAATGACATCGACGCCGGCGCCGCGCCAACGCTGTACTGCATCAGCGAGCCGATTGCGCCGGGTAGTTACGTGGGCATCGACGGAAGGTTCGGGTTCAAGGGCGGTCCGACGCTCAGTGGCCGCAAAGCGAATGCCTGTGACTTCGCCGACGCCCGGAAGCTCTGGGAATTCGCCGAGAAGGAGACGGGCACCGCCCTGCCCGTCTAGCCAAAATCGCCGCGCGAGGGATTTTCAGCGTTTCAGGCCGACGATCGTCAGCAGTTGCGGACGGCGCAGTGCGAGTCCGACCCACATCAGCACGCCGACATACACCGCGAACAACACGTGAGTGAACAGCGGGGCTTCCATTCGCATATTCGCGGTCACCGCTCCGCCGAGGTAGGCCGTGATGCCAAGGGCCCCCAGCACAGCCGTGCGCGGAATCGCGTAGACCAACACACACAGCGCCAACACGACGCCCATGACCAGCGCCTGGCCAACCGGGAAACCGAGTGCCTGTGTGCCGTCCTTGACCTGCTGGACGCCCGCGAGCTTGCCGACCGCGTCGAACACCAGGAACGCCCCGACGAGCGCGCTGATGGCAACGCCGATCCTTTGGCTCCGGCGAGTCGCCGCAGGCTCCGGTGAGATGCCGGCGGGGTTTGTGTGATGAGAGGCGACGGTCATAGGGAGAACTCCTTGGTCGAAGGCTGCTGTCGAATGGGCAGACTGACAAGGACCGCAAAAATCATCACCTCGACAGACGCCGCCTGTTCAGCGCACCGTCGCCGCGACGGCAGCCACCTCATCGCGTTCGTAGCGAGGGGCTCTCGACAACAGGAAGACGTAAAGCAGATCCAGGATCAGGATCTCGACGTAGATCACCAACCAGAGGACATTTCCCGGGTCGTACAAGTACTGCGAGAGGGCGGCGGTCACGGTGCCCAGCAGCTTTCCCCACGCGATCCACATGCTCTGGCCGCGGCGGTCACCACGACGCAGAAGCATGCTCAGGAACAGCACCGACATGACCAGGTTGTCGATGTATGCCGTGTAGACCGAGCCGTCCTCGCGCCCGAACACCGACACCGTGGCGACCATCATGGGCGCCACCATCGCGAAGGTGAAGACGAACATTGGCCAGAAGTACGACTCGGGAAGGTTTTTCGGGTAGTCGGAGCGCCAGTACTTCACGAAGATCGCGAGGATCGCGACGTCGGCGGCGAACCAGATCGCGTTGATGGATTCCTGCATGATCCCGCCGATCGACGGATAGACGAAGGTGAACAGGAACTCCCAGGTGATGTTCATCGCCAGGGCGAGAAACGGCATCGCGTACGTACGGTCGAGCAGGCCACGCCGTATCACGCATGCGTACGTGAAAATCCAAAAAATGCCGCTGGCAAGTCCGAGCGCGTCGATCAGGGACATCAGGGCCAACTTTCCGCGGTATGTAGATACAGACTAGTAGTCTGTATCTACATGAGATGGCGGAATCGCTGATGACGAGACGCACCCAGGCACAACGCCGTGCCGCGACCCGCGCCGCCATCCTCACCGCGGCCCGCGAATTGTTCGCCGAGCACGGTTATCACGGGTGCAGCATCGACACGATCCTGATCCGCGCCGAATCCAGCAAGGGCGCCTTCTACCACCACTTCCGCGATAAGGCCGCGGTACTTGAGGCCCTGCTCACCGAGTTCGAGGAAGAGGGCGTGCGGCGGGCCAAGCAATGGAGCGCCGGAATCACCTCACCGCTGGAAATCATTCGGGTCTCGGCACACAACCTGTTGGCCTGGTGCACGGACCCCTATGTCCGCCAGGTCGTGCTGACGGACGCGCTGTCGGTACTCGGATTCGTTCGGTGGCATCAGATCGACGATCGCTACACCCTCGAGGTCCTCGACCGGTTGTTGCAACGCGGTATCGAGATCGGTGACGTACGCCCGTTGCCGTCGACCCGCATGATGGCGCGGTTGATCAACGCTGCGACAAATGAGGCGGCGCTGTTTGTCGCGAATGCCGTCGATGTCGATGCGGCGCGGGACGAGGCGAGTGCCGGCATCGACGACCTGATCATGTCGATCGCCGACACCGGGTGATTGCGCCACAACCTCTGTCCGATAGGGGCGTTGCCAGTTTCTATGGCAGAGCAATCAATGCGTTGCGCCTAAAGCTGAACAAGATTCGGCAATCAGAACAAGACCGATGAAGAAACGGTCGCCTTACCGAAAGAACGCCCCGGCGAATTTCGCCGGGGCGTTAGTTCAGAATTCGGAATGTGAGTCAGCTCACCTTCGACTCGTACTCCGGGCAAAACGCTCCCGTCGCCGCTCCGATGAGGAACGCGGCGTCGTCGGGGCTGAGATTGCTGGTAAGTGAGGCGACCTCTTGTTCGAACGTGGCGCCGCTCGCCCAGTCCTGGCAGACGCCCTTGCCCGCCGCGACCATGTTGTCTGGGGTGGCACCTGGCCAGGTGACGCCCTGCTCGGTCAGTGCCCCGACGAACGCATCTTCGGGACTCGCGGCCGCAAGCGGCGCGCAGATCAAGGCCGCCGCAGACAAGCCGGCAGCTACGGATCCGGCGATCTTCAGGGAATGCTTCATGGTCGTTCTTTCTCTAAAGGGTGCTTAGGTAACGCGAATCGTTACATAACGAATCGTTACATGGCGCCGAGACCGGCCGGGCGAATTTGAAGAAACTGATCTGCATGGCCGTTGGGCGAATTGTCGGCTCAGCGCGGCGTATGAATTTCCGTCAAGAAAGTAGTAACCCGCGGCGGGCGAAATGGTGGGCTGAATCCAATGGCGTGGGTGGGCGCTCGCCTGCGGCTACGCTGACAAACATGGCTGAGTCGATGGCCGCGAAGCGGGCCGCAAACGCTGTCGCGAATTTTCTTGCGGCTCAGCGGTATACGCGTTCAGAGATATTCGCCGATCCGTGTCCGGTGCCCGACCAGGCGGGTGCCCACGGTTGGTGGTTCCGCGAAATCCCCGGGGACATCGATATCTCGGGCTGCGAACAGCGGGACGGCTGGACCCTGCTCTACGTCGGAATCAGCCCCGGTCCGCCGCGGGCCGGGGGTAAGCCGCAGAGCCCGCAGGATCTGCGCAAGCGCATCCGATATCACTTCGGTGCCGGCAATGCGAACGCGGACGGTTCCACGCTGCGCAAGTCGCTCGGCGTTCTGCTCGGCGACCAGCTCGGCTTCGCTCTGCGCCGGATCGGTTCGGGAAAGCGACAGACCTTCGCGGGCGGCGAAGCAGTCCTGACCCAGTGGATGGTCGAGAACGCCGCGGTGTCCTGGGTGCTGCACCCGGAGCCGTGGTATCTGGAATCCAAGCTGATCAGCGCGCTGGATCTCCCGCTGAACTTTCAGGACAACGAACGCAACGGTTTTGCGCCAGAACTCAAGCGGTTACGTCGGTCGGCTGCGGTGAAGGCAGCCAAGATGCGCGTGCTCGCGGAGTGGTCATAGCCCCACAGTCACGACGGTGTGGACGCGATACCAGGACCAACATCGTTGAACGCCGATAAAGATGCTGGCCCGGGGCCTAGAGTTCGTCCACCAGCGTCGAGAAGAGGCAACCTGATGGTTCCAAGATTCTCGGTGTACGCGACCAGCATTTCTATCGTGTCTGCGCTCGGCATTGCGGCGGCCCTCGATACGACGGCTTTCGCCGCCCCGTGGTGTGGAACCGATTCGTTGGGCCTGAGCACCGGAGCGCTCACCACGACCGAGTACGTCAACCAGGATCAGCTCGAGCTGATCCTGACGAACATCTCTCCGCAGTCGTGCACGCTGCAGGGTTATCCC
This sequence comes from Mycobacterium neglectum, assembly GCF_002591975.1. Taxonomy (GTDB): domain Bacteria; phylum Actinomycetota; class Actinomycetes; order Mycobacteriales; family Mycobacteriaceae; genus Mycobacterium; species Mycobacterium neglectum. The sequence continues at coordinate 49,728 of NZ_NVQE01000027.1, forward strand.
GGTGTGGACCTCGTCGGCCCCGACGTCCCAATGTGGGGTCCGGTCTTCAGCCTCTCGCGACAGAGCGGCGATCCACAGTCTTTCACCCTTGAACCCGGGGCATCGGCCACCAGCATTCTCACGATCGGAGGGCCCTCGCTCCCCGAAGACTATTGGCTGCCCACCACCCTCGTGGTGACCCCACCAGACGCCACAACGCAGCTGCAAATCCCGTGGATTCCCAGTACTGCCGTTCAGCGGCAGGACGGCGCGACGTCGCCTGCCACCTACATCGGGCCACTGCAGCCGTCGGCCTGAATCAAGCTGGAGAGCCCATCGTTCGCGACTGCCTCGGTCTGGAAGCACTCGCTTGTTTCGGCCAGAAACTCGCCGTTTGCGCCGCCCAGAATCGGGTAGTCCCGGCTCAATTAACGATCTTGACAATAGTGCGTTTTCCTGGCAAGAAGTTATACGGAGGCTGAAGGGACTGGTCAGATGTCTGACAAGAACCGCAACGCGAGGCGCCGATCGACACAAATCGCAATGGTGGGCGCCGCCGCCACAACCGCGGTAGCCCTGGCCGCCGTCATGGCTGCGCCCGAGCCGCCGGTAGTCGGGGACGTGAAGCTTGCTGCGGCCGCCAGCCCCTTCAGCACCCAAGGCATGACCAACTGGTCGAGAACCTTCGACAACTCCCTGCTCTTCATGGGTAGCTTCGGCGGTGCCGCGGCGGCGTTCTGGAACCCAATCGCGGGGATGTCGGGCGGCTGGTTGCCCACCTTCACCGCGCGAACCACGCAGCGAGACCTGAGCACCTCCGAAGGCCTTCTCGGTGCGGGGGGCGCAGCGACGAAGCTGAATGTGGTCCCGGGCGTATCGGGGGATGCGACGACCACCATCCTCGCTGCCACCGCGGAAACGGTTAGCCCCGTCCCGGGAACGGGTGACGAGGTGGAGGCTGCCGTCGACACGATCCTGATACCGCTCGCGAGTATCAGGCAAGTGATCGACGCACTCAACGGCCTCAACGATGCTCCGTTGGTGGGCCACCAGCTGGCAGGCATCCCTTCGGTCGAAGATCTGCTCGACGTGCTCGGCCTGACTGCTACTCAGACCACGTTCGAATCGACGTACCAGTGGCCGATATTCGGGCTCGATGGAACGACCCATGTCGGCAACACGTTCATCCAGCTGCCCCGCCAGACCGCAACCACGCTGGCCGCCCGGCTCGGCGAGCGGCTCACGATCGGCGGTCGGCCGGTTTCCGAAGCCGCTCCCGAAGTGCAGCAGGTCGTCGGCAATGCGCTGGCGCCCCTGGACAACATCGTCGCCACTCCGACGGTGACCGCGTGGATACCGGCCGGCTCCAGCACGTTGCACACTCCGATCGGATCGGCAGGCGGGCTGGCGGCGGTGCCGATGGTGGCCGTCGGGCCTGTCGCCGCGTTGTCGGCGGTTCCGCTCCCTGACGGCTTACCCGACACCACCCAGGACACAGCGGTCGTCGTCGCTCCCATCGGCGGGTGGGGCATTGAGTCGCCCTACGGCATAGCGTCGTTCGGCATTCTCACCGCGCCGGGTGTCATCACGCCCGCCGCGACCTTCTTCACTCCACCGGTTCCTGTCAGCTATTCGCGTCTGAGCACCCCGTCCTCCACGTACGTCGGAACCAATGGGGTCAACTACAACAGCGGTGGCACTATCGGCCTGCTGATCACGCCAGTCGGCCTTGTTCCGCTCGTGTACACGCTCGGCTCCTTTAACGCCGGCGCCACCGGATTGGGTTTCGCCGCCCCGTCATTGTTCGGCACCACGCCGCTGCCGCCCGTTCAGGTTGGGACCGCGCCGACGCGCCAATCCGCGGACCCCATCGCCGCAGCGTTGTCGAATCTAGGGGTGCCTGACCAAGGCGAAGCGGTAACCGCTGCGCTCAATTCTCCGGTCAGCACCGCGGTGGAGCCTCTGAGTCCTCAGCTCACCAAGGCGCTCAACGGTTCGTTCGGTCCGGCGGCAAGCGAGATCGCCCGCAGATTAGTCACCCTGACCGAACTGTTGAATCAAGCATCACAGGCGATCCCATCGGCGAGCTTGCCAAACGGGTCCGGCGTGCCGGTGTCGACACCGCCGGCCAACCCCGTGCCGAACGACCTGTTCACAGGCTCTGCGCCCGTCGTGCCGGGCAGGCCCCTCGCAGCCGTCGCCGATATTGCCGACAATGAGGATGTCGTTCTGCCGGACGGCCCGCAACCGAGGAAGCTGCCGCGGCTGGATCTCACATCCAGCACGGACGACCAAGACGATGGCCCTGTCTTCGGTAACCGCACTTCGACCAACGGGTCGCGGACGAATGCGCCGGGCGGGCTTCGCTCGACGGTTCAGAATGCGCCAAAGCGCGTCACCGACACGGTGCGCGGCACCGTCAAGTCGGTCACCGACAAGGTCAGCGACGCGGTCGGCAGCCTTGGCAAGGACGGTGACGAGGGCTGAGCCCAGGCTGGTCTCCACCCACTGCCAGAAGCGATTTCGAATCATCGTCGTGGCTTGTCATGGACGTGGTGCGTCAGCCGCCGATTCCGTTGTCGAGGCCGAGATGGGTTTGGAAGTACCAAGGGACGCCGACTTGTGCGGCCGTTGCGATCAGCACGAATGCGACAAACGCGGCGAGCCAAACAATTGTGCGCACTCGGGTCCCGATCGGCGAAAATGCGAGCGCCAAGAACAGCAGTCCGAAACCAGCCGCCATCCACGTGATGATCGTCAGAGGGGTGTCTGCCGCTTTCTGGTAGTCGGTGCTGTGTCCATCGGGAAAGCCGAACATGGATACATCCATATACGTCCAGAGGGACAGGCCGAACGCGGCAATCGCGCAGATCACGCAGGCGGCGACGACGAAGGTACGCATCATTCCCTTGCCCGTGCTCTCAGCGATCGGCATCGGATCATCATCGATGGACCGACCACACCTGTTGCGACAACTGAGCTGCGAAGATGCTGGTGCCCCCGGCAGGATTCGAACCTGCGGCCTTCTGCTCCGGAGGCAGACGCTCTATCCCCTGAGCTACGGGGGCGCACATAGGTGAAGCTGCGCCAATGGGCGTCGACAGCCTAACGCATCCACGTGAGCGGAAACGGATTCGGGGCCTGACCATGCCAGACCATAGGATGGACCCTCGTGACCCCCGCCGACCTGGCAGAGCTGCTCAAGACCACCGCGGCCGCGGTGCTCTCCGAGCATGGCCTTGACACCTCAGCGATACCCGCCACAGTCACCGTCGAGCGTCCCCGTAACCCCGACCACGGCGACTACGCCACGAATCTGGCCCTTCAGCTGGGCAAGAAGGTCGGCGCGAACCCGCGGGAGCTGGCCGGCTGGCTCGCCGCCGGGCTGGCGCAGGCGGACGGGATCGCCGCCGCCGACGTCGCCGGCCCGGGCTTCGTCAATCTGCGACTCGATGCCTCGGCCCAGAACGTACTTGTCGCAAACGTGATCGACGCAGGCCAGGCCTACGGTCACTCGGACGAGCTCAACGAGAGCGTCAACCTCGAGTTCGTCTCGGCGAATCCCACCGGGCCCATCCACATCGGCGGCACCCGTTGGGCCGCCGTCGGCGACGCGCTGGGTCGGCTGCTTACGACGCAGGGCGCGCGCGTCGTCCGCGAGTACTACTTCAACGATCACGGCGCCCAGATCGACAGGTTCACCAGCTCGTTGATCGCGGCGGCCAAGGGTGAGCCGACGCCTGACGACGGCTATGCCGGCGACTACATCAAAGACATTGCCGCCCAGGTGCTTGCCAAGGACCCGGACGTGCTCGGCCTGCCCGACGACGCGATGCGGGAAACGTTCCGAGCCATCGGCGTCGACCTGATGTTCACCCACATCAAGGCCTCGCTGCACGAGTTCGGCACCGACTTCGAGGTCTACACCCACGAAGACTCGATGCATACCTCGGGCCGCGTCGACCAGGCGATCGCCAAGCTGCGCAAGGAAGGCAAGGTCTACGAAAAGGACGGCGCAGTCTGGTTGCGCACCACCGACTTCGGCGACGACAAGGACCGCGTCGTCATCAAGAGCGACGGGGCGCCCGCCTACGTCGCCGCCGACATCGCTTACTACCTCGACAAGCGCGAGCGCGGGTTCGACCTGTGTATCTACATGCTCGGCGCCGATCACCACGGCTACATCGCCCGACTCAAGGCGATCGCCTCCTCTCTCGGGGAAGATCCCGCCACCGTCGAGGTGCTGATCGGGCAGATGGTCAACCTTGTCCGCGACGGCCAACCGGTGCGGATGAGTAAGCGTGCGGGCACCGTGATCACGCTCGACGACCTGGTGGACGCGATCGGCGTCGACGCCGCCCGGTACTCGCTCATCCGGTCCTCGGTGGACAGCCCCATCGACATCGACCTCGCGCTGTGGTCGTCGGCTTCCAGCGAAAATCCGGTCTACTACGTGCAATACGCCCACGCCCGGCTCTCGGCACTGGCTCGCAACGCCGCCGAGCTTGGGCTGGCCGCAAGCACAGCGCACCTGGATCTGCTGACACACGAGAAGGAGGGCGTGCTGATCCGCAACATCGGCGAGTTCCCCCGTGTGCTGAAAACCGCGGCGGCATTACGCGAACCGCACCGAGTCTCGCGCTACCTCGAAGACCTCGCCGGCGATTACCACCGGTTCTATGATTCGTGCCGCGTACTGCCGCAAGGCGACGAGGCTGCGAACGACCTGCATTCCGCGCGTCTGGCGCTCTGCGATGCGACTCGCCAGGTCATCGCCAACGGTCTTGGCATTCTGGGCATCACCGCCCCGGAGCGGATGTGATTGCCCACCCGGCGGGCCCCCGGCACGCAGAAGAGATCCACCACGGGGGAGCACCGCCGCGCCCGATGTCCGCAGCCGAGGTCCTGCTGCTCGCGCCGAATGTCTGGCCACGCAACACGGTTCGCGATGACAACGGTGTGGTGTCGATCGCTGGTGTTTCCGTCGCCGACATCGCCGCCGAGTTCGGCACCCCGACGTTCGTGATCGACGAAGACGACTTCCGGTCGCGCTGCCGCGAGATCGCCGCCGCGTTCGGCGGCGGGGAGAACGTGCGCTATGCGGCCAAGGCGTTCATGTGCTCTGAGGTGGCGCGCTGGATCGCCGAAGAAGGGCTATCCCTGGACGTCGCGACGGGTGGGGAGATGGCCGTCGCACTGCACGCGGGCTTCCCCGCCGATCGGATTGCATTGCACGGCAACAACAAGTCGATCGAAGAACTGACCGCTGCCGTCAACGCCCGAATCGAACATGTGGTCGTCGACTCGATGGTCGAGATCGAGCGCCTCGACGAGATCGCTGGAGCGGCGGGGATTGTTCAGGACGTACTGGTGCGCGTCACCGTCGGGGTCGAGGCGCACACCCACGAGTTCATCTCGACCGCTCACGAAGATCAGAAGTTCGGTCTGTCGCTGGCCAGTGGCGCGGCCCTGGGTGCCGTGCGCCGCGTCTTCGCCACCGACCATCTTCGTCTGGTCGGCCTGCACAGCCATATTGGATCGCAGATCTTCGATGTTGCCGGTTTCGAGATCGCCGCGCACCGTGTGATCGGTCTGCTGCGCGACGTGGTCGCCGAATTCGGTGTCGAGAAGACGTCGCAGATGTCGATCGTCGATCTCGGTGGCGGGCTCGGCATTTCGTATCTGCCGCAGGATGATCCGCCGCCGGTTGCCGATCTGGCTGCCAAGCTCAGCGCCATCGTCCGCGACGAGTCGGCGGCGGTCGCGCTGCCCACGCCCAAACTGGTTGTCGAGCCGGGTCGCGCGATCGCCGGCCCGGGCACCATCACGCTCTATCGGGTCGGCACCGTCAAGGATGTGGCCGTCTCATCCGACAGATATCGGCGTTACGTCAGCGTCGACGGCGGTATGAGCGACAACATCCGTACATCGTTGTACGGCGCGGAATACGACGTTCGCCTGATCTCACGGGCCAGCGAAGGCTCGTCGACCTTGGGCCGTGTCGTCGGAAAGCACTGCGAGAGTGGCGATATCGTCGTTCGCGACACCTGGGTGCCCGACGATATCAGGCCGGGTGATCTGCTGGGCGTCGCTGCCACGGGCGCCTACTGCTATTCCATGTCGAGCCGTTACAACCTCATCGGCCGCCCTGCGGTCGTGGCCGTGCGCGACGGGCAAGCCCGCCTGATTCTGCGCCGGGAAACGGTCGACGATCTACTCAGTCTGGAAGTGAGGTAGCAATGAGCACCGAAGATAAGCCCATCGGCGTAGCGGTCTTGGGATTCGGCAACGTGGGCAGTCAGGTCGTCCGCATCATCGAGGAGAGCGCCCAGGACCTGGCCGCCCGAATCGGTGCGCCAATGGTGTTGCGCGGCATCGGGGTGCGCCGAGTGGCCGACGACCGCGGTGTTCCCGTCGACATGCTCACCGACAACATCGACGAACTGGTGTCGCGCGACGATGTCGACATCGTCGTCGAACTGATGGGACCGGTCGAGCCGGCGCGCAAGGCGATTCTGTCCGCCCTGGAGCAGGGCAAGTCCGTCGTCACCGCCAATAAGGCGCTGATGGCCGTCTCGACCGGTGAACTGGCCCAGGCCGCCGAACACGCCCACGTCGACCTGTATTTCGAGGCGGCCGTGGCCGGTGCCATCCCCGTGATCCGCCCGCTGACCCAATCGCTCGCGGGCGACACCGTGATCAGGGTTGCGGGCATCGTGAACGGGACGACGAACTACATCCTCTCCGAGATGGACAGCACGGGCGCTGATTACACCTCGGCGCTGGCCGACGCGAGCGCTCTGGGCTATGCCGAAGCGGACCCGACCGCCGACGTCGAGGGCTACGACGCCGCGGCCAAGGCCGCAATTCTCGCCTCGATCGCATTCCACACCCGTGTCACCGCCGACGACGTGTACCGGGAAGGAATCACGAAGGTCACATCGGCGGACTTCGTCTCGGCGCGCGCACTGGGTTGCACGATCAAACTGCTGGCGATCTGCGAGCGGCTCACCACCGACGAAGGACAGCAGCGGGTTTCGGCTCGCGTCTATCCGGCTCTGGTGCCGCTGACTCACCCCCTCGCGTCGGTCAACGGCGCCTTCAACGCGGTCGTCGTCGAAGCCGAGGCCGCGGGGCGGCTGATGTTCTACGGCCAGGGTGCAGGTGGCGCGCCGACCGCATCCGCGGTGATGGGCGACCTCGTCATGGCCGCGCGTAACCGGGTGCAGGGTGGGCGAGGCCCGCGCGAGTCGAAGTACGCGAAGCTGCCGATCTCGCCCATCGGGTTCATCCCCACCCGGTACTACGTGAGCATGAATGTCGCCGACCGGCCCGGTGTCCTGTCCTCTGTCGCAGCCGAATTCGGCAAGCGCGAGGTCAGTATCGCCGAGGTGCGCCAAGAGGGCATGGTCGACCAAGAAGGCCAGAGGTGCGGTGCGCGCATCGTCGTCGTCACGCACCAGGCCACCGATGCCGCCCTTTCTGAAACCGTTGAGGCGCTGGATGACCTCGATGCTGTGGAGGGCATCAACAGCGTGCTTCGCCTGGAAGGGACTACCGAATGAGCACTACGGCCGTTCATCAGCCGTGGCCCGGGTTGATCGCCGCGTATCGCGATCGGCTCCCCGTCGAAGACAGCTGGACCCCGATCACGCTGCGCGAGGGCGGCACTCCGCTGCTGCCGGCACCTCGGCTGTCCGAGTACACCGGCTGCACGGTGCATTTGAAGGTCGAAGGCCTCAACCCGACGGGTTCGTTCAAGGACCGCGGCATGACGATGGCGGTAACCGAGGCCGTCGCCCGCGGTCAGCAAGCCGTGCTCTGTGCGTCGACCGGCAACACCTCGGCGTCGGCCGCTGCGTACGCCGCCCGGGCGGGCATCACCTGCGCGGTGCTCGTGCCGCAGGGCAAGATCGCGATGGGCAAGCTGGCCCAGGCGGTCATGCACGGCGCGAAGATTATTCAGATCGACGGCAACTTCGACGACTGCCTGGAGTTGGCCCGCAAGCTCACCGCCGACTATCCGACCGTATCCCTGGTCAACTCGGTCAACCCGTTCCGCATCGAGGGGCAGAAGACCGCGGCGTTCGAGATCGTCGACGCCCTCGGCGTCGCGCCCGACGTGCATTCGTTGCCCGTGGGAAATGCGGGCAACATCACCGCGTACTGGAAGGGCTACACCGAGTATCACCGCGACGGACTCTCCGACCGATTGCCGCGCATGCTCGGTACTCAGGCCGCAGGTGCCGCGCCGCTCGTGTTGGGTGAGCCGGTGAGTGAGCCCGAGACGATCGCCACCGCGATCCGGATCGGCTCACCCGCGTCGTGGACGACGGCGGTCGAGGCGCAGCAGCAGTCCGACGGCCGCTTCCTCGCTGCCACCGACGAGGAGATTCTCGCCGCATATCACCTGGTGGCACGCACCGAGGGCGTCTTCGTGGAGCCCGCCTCGGCGGCCAGCATCGCCGGACTACTCAAGTCGATCGAGGACGGTTGGATCCCCAAGGGGTCGACCGTCGTGTGTACGGTCACGGGCAACGGCCTCAAGGACCCCGACACGGCGCTGAAAGGCATGCCGGCCGTCACTGCGCTACCGGTCGACCCGTCAGCCGTCGCCGAGCAGTTGGGTTTGGTCTAGCGGGGTGGCTTCGTCGGTGAACCAGACTCTGCCGGCCGGACTGACGGCCGCCGCCGTCGTTGCGGCGTCCAGCGCGAACCTGGGTCCAGGGTTCGACAGCCTGGGCCTTGCGTTGAGCCTCTACGACGAGATCGTTGTGGAGACAACCGAATCCGGTCTCGTCGTAGAGGTCGAGGGTCAGGGTGCCGGCCAGGTTCCGCTGGACTCGACCCACTTGGTCGTGCGCGCGATCGAGCACGGGCTACAGAGTGCCGGCGCGAAGGTGTCGGGGCTAAAAGTGCTCTGCCGAAATGATATTCCACACTCCCGAGGGCTGGGATCATCGGCAGCGGCGGTCGTCGGAGGCCTCGCTGTCGTCAACGGCCTTGTGACGCAGGTGGGTTCGAAGCCGCTCGACGACACCGAGTTGATCCAGCTGGCCAGTGAGTTCGAGGGACATCCAGACAACGCTTCGGCGTCCGTGCTCGGTGGGGCGGTGGTGTCGTGGTCCGAACATGAAGGCGTGCTGCCGCGCTACTCGGCGGTTCCAGTGCGGCTGCATCCCGACATCCATTTGTTTCCCGCGATCCCCGAGGAGCGTTCCTCGACGGCCGAGACGCGCGTATTGCTTCCAGATCAGGTCAGTCACACCGATGCCCGGTTCAACCTGAGCCGGGCGGCGCTGTTGGTGGTGGCGCTGACGCAGCGGCCGGATCTGCTGATGGAGGCCACCGAGGACGTCCTGCATCAACCGCAGCGCGCGGCCGCGATGCCGCGTTCCGCGGAATACCTGCAGATTCTTCGGCGTTGTGGAGTAGCAGCGGTGTTATCCGGTGCTGGACCTGCGGTTATCGCATTGAGTACGCAACCGGAACTGCCTGTCGAAGCGCTGGATTACGGCATCGCCAACGGGTTCACCGTCAGCGAGATGACGGTTGGTGAGGGCGTCCGCTGGACGTCTGGTGCGGCCGTCCGGACGTGATCCGAGCTGGGACGCCTCACATAACAGGAGTCACATGCGAACCAGTCCAGTTCTTGCTTCCAGCACAGAAGCGGGTTATTCTCGCTCCGTCCAGCAATTGCAGCGTCTCTGCCTGCGTCGACACTAGGACGACCACTCTTCTTTCAAGTGCTCATCTCGTGTACTGACGGTTCGCCGTTAAGCGGCGAATACCGGCGATCACTGTTGCAGAGGCAATGGTCGGACCCCCGCGTTCAGCGGTTCAGCTGAACGCACCGAACCCCCGCATGACTAGATCAGCGAGGGAAAGAAAGGAAATCCGTGACCGAAACGGACCTGATCACGGCCGGCGGTAGCAGCGAAAACGAACAGCTGTCGAGCCCCGTGAATTCAGATATCTCGACTCCCGCGGCCGGCGAAGCGTCCAACAGCACGCCCACCGCGGAAACCGCACCCGCCGCCGACGTCGCGTCCGGTAGCCGTGCGGGCTCGCTGTCGACCATGGTGCTGCCCGAGCTGCGGGCACTCGCCAAGCAAATCGGGGTCGAGGGTGCCTCCGGAATGCGCAAAGGCGAATTGGTGACCGCCATCCGTGAGCGTCGTGGCGAAGCCAACGGCGCGGCCTCGAAAGCGGCCGCCGACTCCGGCGCAGCCGACACCGCGCCGGCCGCCGAGACCGGCGCAGCCGACACCGCGCCGGCCGCCGAGACCGGCGAGCAGACCGACCGGCAACAGCGCCCACGCCGCGAGCGTCGCGGCGCCTCCCGTCAGTCGGGTGCCCCGGGTGGCTCCGACCAGCCCGCCGAGGGCGGTGGCCAGGAGCCCAAGGGCGACGCCGGGGAGCAGCCCGCCAAGCAGCAGCGCGGCAAGTCCGACGACAAGTCCGACGACTCGTCCGACGGCGACGACCGGCAGGGCGGTCAAGAGAACCGCAACAACCAGGGCAACCAGGGCAACCGGAACAACCAGAACGACCGGAACAACCAGAACGACGACGACGACGGCGAGGGTCGTGGAGGCCGCCGGGGTCGCCGATTCCGCGACCGCAGGCGCCGTGAGCGCGGCGGCGACGGTGGTGGCGGTCAAGACCGCGATACCGAGTTGCGCGAGGACGATGTCGTGCAGCCCGTGGCGGGAATCCTCGATGTGCTCGACAACTATGCGTTCGTCCGCACATCGGGCTACCTGGCCGGACCCAACGATGTGTACGTGTCCATGAACATGGTCCGCAAGAACGGTCTGCGCCGCGGCGACGCGGTGACCGGCGCGGTCCGGGTGCCCAAAGAGGGCGAAGGCGGCGGCCAGAATCCGCGGCAGAAGTTCAATCCGCTTGTCCGGTTGGACACCGTCAACGGTGGACCTGTCGAGGACGCGAAGAATCGGGACGAGTTCACCAAGCTGACCCCGCTCTACCCGAATCAGCGACTGCGCCTTGAGACCACGAGCGAGAAGCTGACGACCCGTCTGATCGACCTGATCATGCCGATCGGCAAGGGCCAGCGCGCCCTGATCGTGTCGCCGCCCAAGGCCGGTAAGACCACGATCATGCAGGACATCGCCAACGCGATCACCAAGAACAACCCGGAATGCCACCTGATGGTCGTGCTCGTCGACGAGCGTCCGGAAGAGGTCACCGACATGCAGCGCTCGGTCAAGGGTGAGGTCATCGCCTCGACCTTCGACCGACCGCCGTCAGACCACACTCAGGCTGCCGAGCTCGCGATCGAGCGCGCCAAGCGACTCGTCGAGCAGGGCAAGGACGTCGTCGTGCTGCTCGACTCGATCACCCGGCTCGGGCGCGCATACAACAACGCGTCACCGGCCTCGGGCCGAATCCTGTCCGGTGGTGTCGACTCGACCGCGCTGTATCCGCCCAAGCGGTTCCTCGGCGCTGCCCGCAACATCGAGTTCGGTGGGTCTCTGACGATCATCGCCACCGCGATGGTGGAGACCGGCTCGACCGGTGACACCGTGATCTTCGAGGAATTCAAGGGCACCGGCAACGCCGAGCTCAAGCTCGATCGCAAGATCGCCGAGCGGCGGGTGTTCCCGGCCGTCGACGTCAACCCGTCCGGCACCCGTAAGGACGAACTGTTGCTCTCGGCCGACGAGTTCGCGGTCGTGCACAAGCTGCGTCGCGTCCTGTCGGGCCTCGACCCGCACCAGGCCATCGACCTGCTGATGAGCCAGCTGCGCAAGACCAAGAACAACTACGAGTTCCTGGTACAGGTCTCCAAGAACACGCCCGGCGGCAACGACAACGACTAGTCGCCCGACACGGCGGGGTCGGCCTTCAAGCCGGGCATCACATACCGGCGCACGTGGATGAGCACGGCGTCGGCGTTTTCGGGATCGAGCGTGTCGCCAGGTACCGTCGCGAGCGAAATGAGGACGCGCGCCACCCATTCCGAGGCTTCGGCGACATCGATGTCCGGGTGGATCTCGTCGCGATCGCGGGCTGCAACGAGGTAGGGCGACCAGAAGTCCGCCAAGTCTGGAACCAGTCCCTGCACACCCGCTCCTGCGCAGGCCGCGAATTCCTCGGGCTCCTCCATTCGCAGCTTCATCAGAAGCGCACCCGGGTCGTCATAGGCGGTCCTGGCGTGCCGGATGCCCAGCGCCATCTGGCGATCCAGGCATTCGACCTGCTCGAGCAGGGCGCGTGCTTCCGACCAGTACGCCTCGTTCAGGCGCACGATCGCCGCGCCGAGCAGTGACACCTTGTCGGGGAAATGGCGATACAGCCAGCCGCGCGACACCCCAGCGACCTCGGCAACCTCCGAGACCGTCGTCGCGCGGATCCCTTTCGCGCGCATGCAGACCTCGGCCGCATCGGTCAACCGATCGCGGACGCTCTTGGAGGCAGTGCCGGTCGTCACGAGGGCATTCTGTCACTGTGAACACCGTTGCGGATCTGTTCATGTACCGGACCAGGAATAGCGACCGCGCTGTAGGCGTTTAGGCCGTTGGCGGTTGACCTGGCATAATGGCGCCGACACCCTCGGCTCCGGTTCACGCCGATACCTCCTGGTCAACGGAGGGGCGACCCGGAACCCACGATTGAAGAGGAAACCATGAAATCAGGCATTCACCCTGACTACGCCGACACGACGGTGCACTGCGGCTGCGGACACACGTTCACCACGCGCAGCACCAAGAAGGGCGGCCAGATCCACGTCGAGGTCTGCTCGCAGTGCCATCCCTTCTACACCGGCAAGCAGAAGATCCTCGACAGCGGCGGCCGCGTGGCCCGCTTCGAGAAGCGCTACGGCAAGCGCAAGGGCGCGGGCGAGAAGTCGCCCGAAACAGGCACAGACAACTAGTTGACCTTCCGACGCCCGATGCTGCGCGCAAGCGCAGCCCGGGCGTCGGTTTGCGTTCGGCGGAAGAACGACAGGAGTGCGCTGCGCGGAAGGAGGACGGTATGACCGACACGACGCCCAGGGTTGACGCATTGCTCGCCGAGCATGCCGACCTCGAACGCCAGCTTGCCGACCCGAACCTGCACGCTGACCCCGGCGCCGCCCGAAAGGTCGGCAGGCGGTTCGCGCGGATTTCCCCGATCGTCTCGACGTATCGGAAGCTCGAGGCCGCCCGCGGTGACCTGGAGGCCGCGCGCGAACTCGGTGCCGACGACGAATCCTTCGCGGCCGAGGTGCCCGGGCTCGAGTCCACTGTCAACGAGCTCGAAACCCGGTTGAGCGACCTTCTTGCCCCACGGGATCCCCACGACGGCGACGACATCGTGCTCGAGGTGAAATCGGGGGAGGGCGGCGAGGAGTCGGCACTGTTCGCCGCCGATCTCGCACGCATGTACACCCGCTACGCCGAGCGGCACGGCTGGACCGTCGAGGTGCTCGACGAAACCTTCTCGGACCTGGGTGGCTACAAGGACGCGACGCTGTCGATCAGGAGCAAGGGCGACGCCGCCGACGGTGTGTGGTCGCGGCTCAAGTTCGAGGGCGGTGTCCACCGCGTGCAACGGGTGCCGGTGACCGAATCGCAGGGTCGTGTACACACGTCGGCTGCCGGCGTGCTCGTCTACCCCGAACCCGAAGAGGTCGAGGAAGTCCAGATCGACGAATCCGATCTGCGCATCGACGTCTACCGCTCGTCGGGTAAAGGCGGCCAGGGCGTGAACACGACGGACTCGGCGGTGCGCATCACGCACCTGCCCACCGGCATCGTCGTCACCTGCCAGAACGAGCGCAGCCAGCTGCAGAACAAGGCCCGCGCCATGTTGGTGTTGGCGGCACGGTTGCAGGCTTTGGCCGAGGAGCGGGCGAGCGCCGACGCATCCGCGGACCGGGCCAGCCAGATTCGTACAGTCGACCGCAGCGAGCGGATCCGCACCTACAACTTCCCGGAAAACCGGATCGCCGATCACCGCATCAACTTCAAGGCACACAATCTCGACCAGGTCCTCGACGGCGAACTCGACGCGATGTTCGATGCGCTGGCAACGGCAGACAAGCAGTCCCGGCTGCAACAAGCATGAGCCGGCGCGGCCGGGTGCCAGCATGAATGAGATCCGCCGGGCGATCGATACCGCCGCGGCGGTGTTGGCCAAGGCTGGCGTCGGATCCCCACGGGCGGACGCGGAACTCCTTGCGGCTCATGCGGCAGGTGTCGAGCGCGGGCGGTTGCCGTTCTTCGAAGCGGGGCCTGGCTTCTTCGAGACCTACGACGGACTCGTCGCCGAGCGCGCCGAACGAAAGCCGCTTCAACACATCGTCGGGACCGCAGCGTTCGGCCCGGTGACCGTGCACGTCGGCCCTGGCGTCTTCATTCCCAGGCCCGAAACCGAGGCGATGCTGGAATGGTCTGTCGCCCAACGGCTACCGCACGACCCAGTGATAGTCGATCTGTGCACCGGTAGCGGAGCGTTGGCGTTCGCACTGTCGAAGAACTGGGCAGGCGCCCGCATCTTGGCCGTCGACGATTCCCCGCCCGCGCTCGAATACGCGAGCAGAAATCTTGCGGGCTCCGGCGTCGAACTGGTCCGTGCCGACGTCACCGAACCAGGTCTGCTGCCTGAACTCGACGCCTGCGTGGACCTCCTTGTCGCCAACCCGCCCTATATTCCCGACGGTGCGGTGTTGGAACCCGAAGTGGCCGAACATGATCCACCGCATGCGCTGTTCGGTGGCCCGGATGGGATGGTGGTCATCGATGCGATCGCCGACCTGGCTGCCAGATGGCTTCGCACTGGGGGGTTCTGTGCGGTCGAGCACGATGACACCACCGCGGCCCAGACGATGGAAGCGTTCAGCCGGACGCGCGGATTCGTGGACGTCACCGCGCGACGCGACCTGACGGGTCGACCCCGGTTCGTCACAGCGATCCGGAGCCGGTGAGATGCTGGATACATGACGGAGACGTTCGACTGCCTCGATGAGCAGACGCGCGCGACCGGAATCGCCTCGGCCGTCAGTGCGCTCAAGGGTGGCAACCTGGTCGTTCTGCCCACCGACACCGTCTATGGCATCGGCGCCGACGCCTTCGACAACGAGGCCGTTTCGGCACTGCTCTCGGCCAAGGGGCGCGGTCGCGACATGCCCGTTCCGGTACTCGTCGGCTCCTGGCACACGATCGAGGGCCTGGTGTACTCACTCCCGCACACCGCTCGTGAGCTCATCCGTGCATTCTGGCCGGGCGCCCTGAGCCTCGTCGTGCAGCAGGCGCCGTCGCTGCGATGGGACCTCGGCGACGCACACGGCACCGTCATGGTGCGCATGCCCCTGCACCCGGTGGCCATCGAGCTGCTGCGCGAAGTGGGACCGATGGCGGTGTCGAGCGCGAATATCTCGGGTAGTCCCGCGGCCGTGACCGCGAAGGAGGCACGAGACCAACTCGGCGATCTCGTCGAGGTCTATCTCGATGCCGGACCGTCCGAACAACAGGCGGCTTCGACCATCGTCGACCTCACCGGCGCGCATCCGAGGGTGCTGCGGCAGGGGCCGGTGACCGTCGACGCGGTGGCGAAGGTCCTCGGTGTTGACCCGTCGACGTTGACGGATTGATCTGGGGCAACGTGACATACGGCTCATCGGTCCTCCACTCTGCAGACAGTCTGCTGGCGCTCAACGATCGCGGCGCCGGTGTCCCGTTACGTGAGCTCGCACTCGTCGGCCTCACCGCGGCGATCATCACCTACTTCGCGACCGGTTGGGTGCGCGTCCTGGCGCGCAGGCTTGGAGCCGTCGCCTATCCGCGCGAACGAGACGTACATCTGCAGCCGACGCCGCGGATGGGCGGGCTGGCGATGTACATCGGCGTGGTGGCCGCCGTCCTGCTGGCATCACAGCTGCCGGCGCTCACCCGGGGGTTCGTCTACTCGTCGGGAATGCCCGCGGTCGTGGTCGCGGGCGGACTCATCATGGCCATCGGTCTGATCGACGACAGATGGGGACTGGATGCGTTGACGAAGTTCGCGGGCCAGATCACCGCGGCCAGCGTCCTCGTCACGATGGGCGTCGCATGGAGCGTCCTCTACATCCCAGGCGTCGGAACCATCGTGCTCGACCAGGTGTCATCGATCCTGCTGACGCTGGCGCTGACCGTCGCGATCGTCAACGCCATGAACTTCGTCGACGGACTCGACGGTCTCGCCGCCGGCCTCGGCCTGATCACCGCGTCGGCCATCTGCATCTTCTCGATCGGACTGCTGCGCGATCACGGTGGCGATGTCCTGTTCTATCCGCCCGCGGTGATCTCGGTCGTGCTCGCCGGCGCATGCCTGGGCTTCCTGCCTCACAACTTCCACCCCGCGAAGATCTTCATGGGCGACTCGGGTTCGATGCTGATCGGCCTGATGCTCGCCGCGGCCTCGACCACTGCGGCGGGGCCGATATCGCAGACCGCGTACGGCGCCCGCGATGTGTTCGCGTTGCTGTCGCCATTCCTGTTGGTTGTTGCGGTGTTGTTCGTGCCCGCTCTGGACATGCTGCTGGCGATCGTGCGACGGACGCGCGCGGGCCGCAGCCCGTTCAGCCCGGACAAGATGCACCTGCACCACCGGCTGCTCCAGATCGGTCATTCGCACCGGCGGGTGGTGCTGCTGATCTACCTGTGGGTGGGCATCGTCGCGCTGGGTGCGGCCAGCACCATTTTCTTCGATCCGCGCTACACCGGTGCCGTCATGCTGGCGGCGATTCTGGTCGCGATCGTCGTCACGCTGATCCCGCTTCTTCGTCGCCGCGACGGTCAGTTGGATGAATTGTACGACAATTAGTAGTAGACCTCTTTTATGGCCCTCACCATGTGTTAGGGTTCAAGCAGAACCCGAAAATAACCTCGCGGGTTGCCGGCCCCCGGCTATCGGCTAATCACCGATTGGCGCGGAACAACGACCGACAAAGGGAGCGACCCCAGGGTGATTCCAGTGAGCCCGATGCCCTCCGATACGCTCGGGGCGCCACTCACAGAAACAGTGGGATCAGTCCGGGAAACTTCCTCTGACCGCGGGATCGAGGTGAAGGCGTGACGACGCCAGCGCAAGACGCGCCGTTGGTGTTTCCGTCGGTTGCATTCCGGCCGCTGCGGCTGCTGATCGTTTGCCTCGTGCTCACTGCGATTGCAGTGACGGCAGCCTGGTTCACCGGCCACCCGTTCTTCGGTGTTTTCTTCGGTCTCGGACTGGTCCTCGGTTTGCTGAATGCCATCTTGGTCAAGCGCGCGGTGGAGTCGATCACCGCTGAGGATCACCCGCTGAAGAAGAAGATGGCGCTGAACTCGGCGAGCAGATTGCTGGCGATCTCCGCCGTCGCACTGGCGATAGCGTTCTTCTTCAAGAACAACGGCGGTCTGGGCGTGGTGTTCGGACTCGCGGTCTTCCAAGCGCTGCTCGTGATGAGCACCAGCTTTCCGATACTGAAGAAGATCCGAACCGACGGTCTGGATTTCGTGGACACGGATTCGAAGGGTTGAGCAGGGTTTCATGAACTGGGCTACGACAGAGACGTCGCAGATCGTCCTCGCTGCCGCAGAAGAGGGTGGCGCCACCATCCACGTCGGCCATCACACGATGGTGTTCGAGTTGTTCGGCATGACGTTCAATGGCGACACGATCATGGCGACCGCGATCACCGCGCTGATCGTCATCGCCCTTGCGTTCGTCCTGCGAGTCAAGGTCACGTCGACGGGCGTTCCCGGTGGGGTGCAGCTGTTCTGGGAGGCGCTGACCATCCAGATGCGCAACCAGATCGAGAGCGCCATCGGCATGAAGGTCGCGCCCTTCGTCCTGCCGTTGGCCGTAGCGATCTTTGTCTTCATCCTCGTCTCCAACTGGCTGGCGGTGCTGCCCCTGCAGTACGGCGGGTCCGACGGAGCCGCGGCGGAGCTCTACAAGCCGCCGGCATCAGACATCAACTTCGTGCTCGCGCTCGCCCTCTTCGTATTCATCTGCTACCACGCGGCCGGAGTCTGGCGGCGCGGCATCATCGGTCACCCGATCAAGGTGGTCAAGGGCCACGTCGCGCTCTTGGCGCCGATCAACATCGTCGAGGAACTCGCAAAGCCGATCTCGTTGGCATTGCGACTTTTCGGCAACATCTTCGCCGGCGGCATCCTGGTGGCGCTGATCGCAATGTTCCCCTGGTATATCCAGTGGGCGCCCAACGCGATCTGGAAGACGTTCGACCTCTTCGTCGGACTTATCCAGGCGTTCATCTTCTCGCTGCTGACGATCCTGTACTTCAGCCAATCGATGGAACTCGACGACGAGCACCACTGAGCGCTAGACCAAACAACTGAATCTTGTAGCACCAACGACCACGAACTCTGGCGGAGGCCGCCAGTTATCAAGGAGGATAAAGGAAATGGATCCAAACGCCCTTATCATGGCTGGCGCTCTGATCGGCGGTGGATTGATCATGGGTGGCGGCGCCATCGGCGCCGGTATCGGTGACGGCATCGCGGGTAACGCGCTGATCGCCGGCATCGCACGTCAGCCCGAGGCCCAGGGCCGGCTGTTCACGCCGTTCTTCATCACCGTCGGTCTGGTCGAGGCGGCCTACTTCATCAACCTGGCCTTCATGGCGCTGTTCGTATTCGCCACGCCGGGTTTGTCGTAGTCCGACAGCATGACCGAACTCACCACGACGATCCTCGCCGCGGAAGAAGGTGGGGGGCAGAGCAACTTTCTGGTCCCCAACGGCACCTTCTTCGCAGTGCTGCTCATCTTCCTGATCACGCTCGCCGTGATCTGGAAGTGGGTGGTGCCTCCGGTCGGAAAGGTGCTTGCCGCAAGGGAAGCCATGTTGGCGAAGACGTCGGCCGACAACCGCAAGTCGGCCGAACAACTCGCGGCCGCTCAAGCCGACTACGACGAGAAGATGTCCGGCGCGCGTGGTGAAGCGTCGGCCATCCGCGACGAGGCTCGGACGGCAGGCCGCAAGGTCATCGACGAGAAGCGCGCCGAGGCAAGCGGTGAGGTCGCCCAAACCGTGCAAGACGCCGAACACCGGCTGTCCCAGCAGGGCGCGGCAACCCAGACCGAGTTGTATTCGTCTGTCGACAGCCTGTCCGCGACGCTTGCCAGCAAGATTCTCGGCGTAGACGTGAAACCAGGTGGGAAGCAATAGATGTCGACTTTCATCGGCCAGCTGATCGGCTTCGCGGTCATCGTCTTCATTCTCATGAAGTGGGTCGTGCCGCTGGTGCGCGACATGATGCGCAAGCAGCAGGACGCGATCCGCACGGCCCTCGCAGAAAGCGCTGAGGCGGCAAAGAAACTCGAAGACGCCGACGCGATGCACGCCAGGGCGATCGAGGATGCCGAAGCTCAGTCGGCGAAGGTGACCGATGAGGCACGACAGGATTCAGAGCGAATCGCCGCGCAGTTGCAGGAGCAGGCGGGTGTGGATGCCGAGCGAATCAAGGTTCAGGGTGCACAGCAGGTTCAGTTGATGCGCCAGCAGCTCATCCGGCAACTTCGCAGTGGCCTAGGTGAAGGAGCTGTACAGAAGGCAGCCGATCTCGTGCGTGAGCACGTCGCCGATCCTGCCGCTCAGGCGGCAACCGTTGACCGTTTCCTCGACGATCTCGACGACATGGCGCCGTCGAGCGTGGCGATCGAAACCGGCGCATCGGCCAGGCTGCGTTCGGCCAGCAGGCAGGCAATGGCCGCGTTGACGGAGGAGTTCGACAACGTCGCCGGTCGGCTACGCGAACCCGGGCTCACCACTATCGCTGATGAACTGGCCGCCGTGGTCACGCTGCTCGTGGACCAGCCGGGCTTGACAAAGCACCTGGCGGAACCGAGCGACAACCCGCGGGCCAAGGTGACTCTGATCGAGCGTCTGTTCTCGGGCAAGGTCGACGATCACACCCTGGATCTGTTGCGTACGGCCGTCTCTCAGCGCTGGTCGGCCGAAGCCGACCTTCTGGTGGGCATCGAACACATCGCACGGCTGGCACTGCTGAAGCTCGCGGAGGTCAACGGTGAGGTCGACGAGGTAGAGGATCAGTTGTTCCGGTTCGGCCGCATCCTCGATGCCCAGCCGCGGCTGACCTCGCTGCTGAGCGACTACACCACTCCTGCGGACAGTCGAGTCGCCTTGCTGGACAAGGTGCTCGAAGGCGACGACGTCAACCCGACGGCCAAGGCGCTGCTTGCGCAGACGGTGCGTCTGCTGCGCGGTGAACGGGCCGACGAGGCCGTTGTCGACCTGGCCGAGCTGGCGGTGGCGCGGCGGGGCGAGGTCGTGGCCCACGTCACCGCGGCGGCCGAGCTCTCCGACGCGCAGCGCAACCGCCTGACCGAGGTGCTCACCCGCATCTACGGGCATCCCGTGGCCGTGCAGTTGCACGTCGACCCCGACGTCCTTGGCGGCCTCGCCATTACCGTCGGCGACGAGGTGATCGACGGCTCGATCGCGTCTCGCCTGGCGGCCGCCGAGAGCCAGCTGCCGGACTGACGACACCGGCTTGACCGAAACAACAAGAGACCACCCGCTAACGCAAGGCAGGAAGACGAAGAACCATGGCAGAGTTGACAATCTCCGCTTCTGACATCGAAAGCGCCGTCGAGGATTACGTATCTTCGTTCTCCGCCGACACCGAACGTGAAGAGATCGGCACGGTCATTGACGCCGGTGACGGGATCGCCCACGTCGAGGGTCTGCCCTCGGTCATGACCCAGGAGCTGCTCGAGTTCCCCGGCGGTGTGCTCGGGGTGGCGCTGAACCTCGACGAACACAGCGTCGGCGCGGTGATCCTCGGCGACTTCGAGAAGATCGAAGAGGGCCAGCAGGTCAAGCGCACCGGCGATGTGCTCTCGGTTCCGGTCGGCGACGCGTTCCTCGGACGCGTCATCAACCCGCTGGGACAGCCCATCGACGGTCAGGGCGACATCGAGTCCGACACCCGCCGCGTGCTGGAACTGCAGGCGCCCTCGGTCGTCCAGCGCCAGGGTGTGAGCGAGCCGCTGCAGACCGGCATCAAGGCCATCGACAGCCAGACTCCGATCGGCCGCGGACAGCGCCAGCTGATCATCGGCGACCGCAAGACCGGCAAGACCGCGGTGTGCGTCGACACCATCCTCAACCAGCGCCAGAACTGGGAGACGGGCGATCCCACGCAGCAGGTGCGCTGCGTGTACGTCGCGATCGGCCAGAAGGGCACCACGATCGCCTCGGTCAAGCAGGCGCTCGAGGACGGTGGCGCGATGGAGTACACCACCATCGTTGCTGCACCGGCTTCCGACGCCGCCGGCTTCAAATGGCTTGCGCCGTACACCGGATCGGCCATCGGCCAGGAGTGGATGTACGACGGCAAGCACGTTCTGATCGTGTTCGACGACCTCTCCAAGCAGGCCGACGCATACCGCGCGATCTCGCTGCTGTTGCGCCGTCCGCCCGGTCGCGAGGCCTTCCCCGGCGATGTCTTCTACCTGCATTCGCGGCTCCTCGAGCGCTGCGCAAAGCTGTCCGACGAGCTCGGCGGCGGATCGATGACCGGGCTGCCGATCATCGAGACCAAGGCCAACGACATCTCCGCGTTCATCCCCACCAACGTCATCTCGATCACCGACGGCCAGTGCTTCCTGGAATCCGATCTGTTCAACCAGGGTGTGCGACCGGCCATCAACGTGGGTGTATCGGTGTCACGCGTCGGTGGCGCTGCACAGATCAAGGCCATGAAAGAGGTGGCGGGCTCGCTGCGTCTGGAGCTGTCGCAGTACCGCGAACTGGAAGCCTTCGCGGCCTTCGCCTCGGATCTGGACGCCGCATCCAAGGCCCAGCTCGAGCGAGGTGCTCGCCTGGTCGAGTTGCTCAAGCAGCCGCAATACACGCCGTATGCGGTGGAGGACCAGGTCGTCGCGATCTTCCTCGGCACCAAGGGCCACCTGGATTCGGTTCCCGTCGAAGATGTCTCGCGTTTCGAGCAGGAGGTCCTGGAACACGTCAAGGCCTCCCATGAGGGCATCCTGAAAGAGATTCGGGAGACGAAGAAGCTCTCCGAAGAGGCCGAAGAGAAGCTGAACGACGTCATCAACGAGTTCAAGAAGGGCTTCTCGGCCACCGACGGTAGTTCGGTCGTGGTGAACGAGGCTGATTCCGAAGCGATGGACGAAGAGGACGTCGAAAAGGAATCCGTCAAGGTCCGCAAGCCGAAGAAGTAGGACCAGAAGGGGTCTGGAGAGCTAGATGGCTGCAACACTGCGCGAATTGCGTGGGCGCATCCGTTCTGCGGGTTCGATCAAGAAGATCACCAAAGCCCAGGAACTGATCGCGACATCACGAATCGCCAAGGCGCAGGCCCGAGTCGAAGCGGCTCGGCCGTACTCGACCGAGATCACGAACATGCTCACTGAGCTTGCGAGTGCCAGCGCATTGGATCACCCACTGCTCGTCGCCAGGGAGAACCCGAGACGCGCAGCCGTTCTGGTGGTTTCCTCGGACCGCGGGCTCTGCGGCGCATACAACGCCAACGTGCTTCGGCAGTCCGAGGAGCTCTTCGCGCTGCTGCGTGACGAGGGCAAAGATCCCGTGGTCTACACCATTGGCCGGAAGGCGTTGGGCTACTACAACTTCCGCCAGCGCGAGGTGACCGAGTCCTGGACCGGCTTCTCCGAGCGGCCCACCTATGAACAGGCACGTGAGATCGCCGACACTTTGGTGACGGCGTTCATGTCCGGTGCCGACGATGAGGGCGACGATGCCGGCGCGGACGGCATCCTCGGTGTTGACGAACTGCACATCGTCTTCACTGAGTTCAGGTCGATGTTGTCGCAGACGTCCGTGGCACGCCGCATCGCGCCGATGGTCGTCGAGTACGTCGAGGACGAGCCTGACGACGACGGCCCGCGCACGCTCTTCTCCTTCGAACCCGATCCGGAGACGCTGTTCGACGCACTGCTGCCGCGCTACGTCGCGACCCGCGTGTACGCCGCGCTGCTGGAAGCAGCGGCATCGGAGTCCGCATCACGTCGTCGAGCCATGAAGTCGGCCTCCGACAACGCCGACGACCTGATCAAGGACCTGACCCTGATGGCCAACCGCGAACGTCAAGCCCAGATCACCCAAGAAATCAGCGAGATCGTCGGCGGCGCCAACGCGCTGGCCGACGCACGCTAGCCCGATCAACTACATAGGCCCCTTTCAGGAAGCGAAGAGGAAATGACTGCAACCGCAGAAACGAAGACTGGCACCGCCGGGCGCGTCGTGCGCATCACCGGTCCCGTCGTGGACGTCGAGTTCCCGCGTGGTTCGGTACCCGAGCTGTTCAACGCGCTGAACGCCGAGATCACCTACAAGGACCTGGCCAAGACGCTGACTCTCGAGGTGGCGCAGCACCTCGGCGACAGCCTGGTTCGGACGATCTCGATGCAGCCCACCGACGGCCTGGTTCGCGGCGTCGAGGTCACCGACTCAGGTAAGTCGATCTCGGTGCCTGTTGGCGACGGCGTCAAAGGCCACGTGTTCAACGCACTCGGCGCCTGCCTGGACGAGCCCGGCTACGGCGAGGACTTCGACCACTGGTCGATCCACCGCAAGCCGCCGCCGTTCGCCGAACTCGAGCCCCGCACCGAGATGCTCGAGACCGGCCTCAAGGTCGTCGACCTGCTGACCCCGTATGTGCGTGGCGGCAAGATCGCTCTGTTCGGCGGTGCCGGCGTGGGCAAGACGGTGTTGATCCAGGAGATGATCAACCGTATCGCCCGCAACTTCGGCGGCACCTCGGTGTTCGCCGGCGTGGGGGAGCGCACCCGTGAGGGCAACGACCTCTGGGTCGAGCTTGCCGACGCCGACGTTCTCAAGGACACGGCATTGGTGTTCGGTCAGATGGACGAGCCGCCCGGCACCCGTATGCGCGTCGCGCTGTCCGCCCTGACGATGGCGGAGTACTTCCGCGACGAGAAGGAACAGGACGTGCTCCTGTTCATCGACAACATCTTCCGGTTCACCCAGGCCGGTTCCGAGGTGTCCACGCTGCTCGGCCGTATGCCGTCGGCCGTGGGTTACCAGCCGACCCTGGCCGACGAGATGGGTGAGCTCCAGGAGCGCATCACCTCGACGCGTGGTCACTCGATCACCTCCATGCAGGCTGTGTACGTCCCGGCCGACGACTACACCGACCCCGCACCGGCGACGACGTTCGCCCACCTGGATGCCACCACTGAGCTGTCCCGCGCAGTGTTCTCCAAGGGCATCTTCCCGGCGGTGGACCCACTGGCGTCGTCCTCGACAATCCTGGACCCGGCGGTGGTCGGTGACGAGCACTACCGTGTGGCGCAGGAGGTCATCCGAATCCTGCAGCGCTACAAGGACCTTCAGGACATCATCGCCATCCTCGGTGTCGACGAACTGTCCGAGGAGGACAAGCAGCTGGTATACCGTGCCCGCCGCATAGAGCGCTTCCTGAGCCAGAACATGATGGCTGCCGAGCAGTTCACCGGGCAGCCGGGCTCGACGGTGCCGCTCAAGGAGACCATCGAGGCATTCGACAAGCTCTCCAAGGGCGACTTCGACCATCTCCCGGAGCAGGCGTTCTTCCTCATCGGCGGCCTGGACGATCTGGCGAAGAAGGCTGAAAGCCTTGGCGCCAAGATCGACAAGGGCAGCAGTGGCGGCTCGTCGAAGAAGGACGAGAAGAAGGCCGAAGATTCCGACGACTCCACGGGCGAGGACGCCTAGCTCATGGCCGAGATGACCGTTGAGATCGTCGCCGTCGAGCGCGAGCTCTGGTCGGGTGAGGCCACTTTTGTTTTCACCCGGACCACTTCCGGTGAGATCGGCATTCTGCCGCATCACATTCCGCTGGTGGCTCAGCTCGTCGACGACGCGATGGTGCGCGTCGAGCGCGAAGGCGAAGACGATCTGCGGATCGCGGTCGACGGCGGGTTTCTCTCGGTCACCGAGGAGACTGTGCGGATCCTGGTCGAGAACGCGGAGTTCGAGTCAGAGATCAACGGCGACAGCGCAAAGCAAGACTCAGAGTCCGAGGACGAGCGGACCGCAGCATGGGGCAGAGCGCGTTTACGCGCTCTAGGCCAGATCGACTAGGCAGCCGATGAGCGTGTCCATGTTCCTCATGGTCGCGCTGATTGGTGTGCTGCTGGTGGTCGTCTTGATGATGTGCTATCGGCTGTGGAAGCTCCGGCAGGTTGGCGGTACCGCGGCGATCTTGCGTGACGTTCCCGCGATCGGCGGTCACGGGTGGCGCCACGGTGTAATGCGGTACCACGGTGGGGAAGCCGGCTTCTACCGCTTGTCCAGTATCCGATGGTGGCCGGACCGCACGTTGAGCCGCCGCGGGTTGGAGATCGTGTCCCGGCGTACGCCGCGAGGCGACGAATTCGACATCATGACCGACGAAATCGTGGTCCTCGAGCTGCGCGACACCGGTCCCGAACGCCGGCGCGGCTATGAGGTGGCGTTGGATCGCGGGGCGCTGACGGCCTTCTTGTCGTGGGTGGAGTCGAGACCATCCCCACGTGCGCGCCGCCGTACGTCCTAACCTGTTGCGGGACCGCCGGGCTGCCACAATACGTCGCCGTCTGGGTTGGCCGCCCGAGACAGAATGAACAGCAGGTCTGACAGCCGGTTGAGGTATTTGGCCGGCAGCACACTGATCGTTTCGGCGTGGGTGTCCACCGCCACCCAGGCCGACCGCTCTGCCCGCCGCGCCACCGTGCGGGCGACATGCAATAGGGCAGATAGCGGCGAACCGCCGGGCAGTACAAAGGAATTCAGCGCCGGCAGGGGCTCGTTGAATTCATCGCACCACGACTCCAGCCGGTCGATGTAGCTTTGCGAGATCCGCAGGGGAGGGTATTCGGGGTTCTCGACGACAGGCGTGGACAGGTCAGCGCCTGCATCGAAGAGATCGTTTTGAATCTGTCTGAGAACCTTTAAAATTTGCTCACCCGGGTTCCCGAGCGCGACCGCCACGCCGATGGCGGCATTGGTTTCGTCACAGTCGGCATATGCCGTGAGCCGGGCGTCATTCTTTGAGACCCTGCTGAAATCGCTCAGTCCAGTGGTTCCGTCATCGCCCGTCCGCGTATAGATGCGGGTCAGATGAACTGCCATGTGAAAACCGTACCGGAGAAGGTGGCCTGAATGCCGTCGGGAAACTGACATGGCTCGCGCCGCTGTTTACACTGACCGGCGTGAGCGAGCGTTTCGTGGTGACCGGTGGAAACCGGTTAGCGGGCGAAGTTGCCGTCGGGGGGGCGAAGAACAGCGTTCTCAAGCTGATGGCTGCATCGCTACTGGCTGAGGGCGTCAGCACGATCACGAACTGCCCCGACATCCTGGATGTGCCGCTCATGGCAGAGGTGCTGCGCGGCCTCGGCGCGACCGTCGAGCTCTACGGCGATGTCGTCCGGATCACTTCGCCCGACGAACCCAAGTACGACGCAGATTTCGCGGCGGTTCGGCAGTTCCGCGCCTCGGTGTGTGTCCTCGGCCCGCTGGTCGGGCGCTGCAAGCGTGCCAAGGTCGCCTTGCCGGGCGGCGATGCGATCGGATCGCGCCCTCTCGACATGCACCAGGCCGGACTGCGCCAGCTGGGCGCGCGGTGCAACATCGAGCACGGCTGCGTCGTCGCCGAAGCGGATCACCTGCGGGGCGCGGAGATTCAGCTGGAGTTCCCGTCGGTCGGTGCGACCGAGAACATCCTGATGGCCGCGGTGGTCGCCGAAGGCGTGACCACCATTCACAACGCCGCACGCGAGCCCGACGTCGTCGACCTGTGCACGATGCTCAACCAGATGGGCGCCCAGATCTCGGGGGCGGGGACGCCGACGATGACGATCACCGGCGTCGAGCGCCTGCATCCGACCGAGCACCGGGTGATCGGCGACCGGATCGTCGCCGCGACGTGGGGTATAGCGGCGGCGATGACCCGCGGCGACATCTCGGTCACCGGAGTCGACCCCCAGCACCTGCAACTCGTGCTGCACAAGCTTCATGACGCCGGCGCGACCGTCACGCAGGACGACAACGGCTTCCGGATTGTCCAGTACGAGCGGCCCAAAGCGGTCAATGTCGCGACGCTGCCGTTCCCGGGCTTCCCGACCGATCTGCAACCGATGGCCATCGGATTGGCAGCCATCGCCGACGGCACGTCGATCATCACCGAGAACGTTTTCGAGGCCCGATTCCGCTTCGTCGAGGAGATGATCCGGCTGGGCGCTGACGCCCGCACGGACGGGCACCACGCGGTGGTGCGGGGAATTCCGCAGTTGTCCAGCGCACCGGTGTGGTCGTCGGACATCCGCGCAGGCGCCGGACTGGTCCTGGCCGGCCTGGTCGCCGACGGTGACACCGAGGTCCACGATGTGTTCCACATCGATCGCGGATACCCGTTGTTTGTCGAGAACCTGGTCAGCCTCGGGGCGGAGATCGAGCGGATCGCCTAGATTCCGGGACCCCCTTTTGGGATTGAGGCGGATGAGGCGTAGTCTTTACCCAGAAGCCAAGGGCCCCAGTCCAAATGGAATGGCGGCCCGGGTTTGACCTCTCTGACCATGTGGAGTACAGTGGCAGGGTTGCCTGAAAACCGGGTGTGTTGTTTGAGAACTCAATAGTGTGTTTGGTGGTTTTTGTTTGTTGTTTTTTTTGTTCACCTCTTTTTCCCGTTTAGGGGTGGATGTTTTTTGATGCCAGTTTTTGGTGTCTTTTGTTGGATTGGATTTTTCTGATTCGAATTCCACCTGGCTTTTGGGTTGGGTTGTTTTTGTTTGGAGAGTTTG
>NZ_NVQE01000028.1 GCF_002591975.1 Mycobacterium neglectum
GCGGTGGTGGCGGTGGTGGCGGCGGGGGGAACGGTGGTGGCGGCGGCGGTGGCGGGCCAAGCACCGGCACCGTGATGGGCGGCAGCCCAGGAATCTGAACCACCGTCTGCCCGATCGGCGGCGGAAGGCCCGGTATCCCAGCCGGTGGAGGCGGAGGTGGTGGCGGGATGCCGTTGGAGATCTGGATCGTGATGATCGAACCGGGAACCGTCTGCCCGGCCGGCGACGTGCCGACCACCGCGCCGTACGGTGCGGTGCTGTTCACCGGCGTCGACTCGTTGGCGACCTGGAAACCAGCATCGCGCAGCCGCGACCGCGCGCTGCTCTCGTTCATACCCGAGACACTCGGCACCCGAGAGCCTGGTGCGCCGTCGACGAACCGGGGGTCGGTCGGGGGCATCGTGACCGGGCCGAAGTTGTTGGCAATCGGCATCATCGCGCTGAACCATGTGCGGGCGGGTTCGTTACCGCCGAACAGGTTGCCGTCGCCGCCGCACTGGCGAAGCGGATAGGAACAAAGGGCCCCCGGCGCGGTCGAGTCGTCGTAGATGTAGTTGGCGGCGGCGTATTGATTGGTGAAGCCGAGGAAGCCCGCAGAGCGGCTGGCCTCGGTCGTACCGGTCTTGCCCGACATCGGCAGATTCCAACCGACCGAGCCCGCGGCCCCCGCGGCAGTGCCCGCGCCGGTGTCGTCCTTGCTCATCGCGTTGGCCAGGGTGTTGGCCAGGCCCTCTGGCACGACCTGTTCGCAGGTCTCGGTGGTCACCGACACCTGCTTGCCGTCGCGGTCGATCACCTCGGCGATGGGATTCGGCGGGCACCATGTGCCGCCGGACGCCAGCGTCGCCGCGACGTTCGACAACTCCAATGCGTTGACCTCGATGGGGCCCAGCGTGAAGGAACCGAGATTCTGTCGTTTGACGAAGTCGGCCAGGCTCTCGTTGCTCTCCGGGTCGTAGTCACGCGCGGTGCCGGGCAGCGCATAGGACCTCAGCCCCAGCTTGACCGCCATGTCGACGGTGCGCTGCACGCCCACCTGCGAGATCAGCTTGGCGAAAGCGGTGTTCGGTGAGGTGGCCAGCGCGTCCGTGACGCTCATGGTGCCGCGGTAGTTGCCGCCGTTCTGCACACACCATGTCGCGGGTGGGCAGCCCCTGGCGCCACCGCTACCCAGGCCCTTGGCCTGGAACCGAGCCGGCGCGTCGAGCTGAGCGTTGATGCCCATGCCCATGTCCATCGCGGCGGCGGTGGTGAAGATCTTGAAGACCGACCCTGCGCCGTCGCCGACCAGCGAGAAGGGCTGGGGCTGCATGGTCTCGCCGGCCTCCAGGTTCAGGCCGTAGGTGCGGTTGCTCGCCATCGCCACCACCGGGTGGGATTCCTTACCCGGCCTGATCACGCTCATCACGCTGGCGACGCCGTCGAGGTCGGGGCTCGCAATGTCGTTGATCGCCGCCTTCACCGGAATCTGCACATCGGGATCGAGGGTGGTCTTGATCAGGTAGCCGCCCCTTGCGACCTGGTCCTTGCTGATCCCGGCGCGCGCCAGGTATTCGAGGGCGTAGTCGCAGAAAAACGCGCGGTCACCGGCGGCGATGCAGCCGCGCGGCAGCTCTTTGGGCTGCGGCAGGACGCCAAGCGGCTGAGCCTTGGCCGCTTGCAGCGCTGTGGCCTCTTCGGGAATGTTTTCGATCATGGTGTCCAGCACCACGTTTCGGCGGGCCAGCGCGCCTTCGGGATTCGTGTAGGGGTTCAGTGTGCTGGTGGACTGCACCATGCCCGCCAGCAGCGCCGCCTGCTCCCAGTTCAGTTCGGAGGCATTGATGCCGAAGTACGTCTGCGCGGCGTCCTGCACCCCGAACGCGCCGTTGCCGAACGAGACGAGATTCAGATAGCGAGTCAGGATCTCGGGCTTGGTGAAGGTCTTGTCCAGCGTCAGGGCCATCCGGATCTCGCGCAGCTTGCGGGCCGGGGTGGTCTCGATGGCCGCACGCTTCTCCGCGTCGGTCTGCGCGATCACCAGCAACTGGTAGTTCTTCACGTACTGCTGCTCGATCGTGGAGCCACCGCGGGTGTCGAGGTTTCCGGACAGATAGCCCGAAAGGCCGGTCAGCGTGCCCTGCACGTCTACGCCGTTGTGCTCGGCGAACCGCTTGTCCTCGATCGAGACGATAGCCAGTTTCATGGTGTTGGCGATTTGGTCGCCGGGCACCTCGAACCGGCGCTGGTTGTAGAGCCACGCGATGACATTGCCCTTGGCGTCGACCATCGTCGATACCTGCGGCACTTCACCCTCGACCAGCTGCGCCGAACCGTTGGCCACGACATCGGAGGCCCGGTTCGAGACCAGTCCGAACCCCCCGACCACCGGAAACATCAATGCCGCGAGGACGACGCTGGCCAACAGACAGCACCACGCGAGCTTGATCACCGTGACCGCTGGTGGCGGCGGGGACGGTGGGCTTTCCGGCATGCGTACAGAGTAGCTAGCGGATCCTGACGGCAAAATTCGTAGATCCCGGGTCTCGGACGGCGCCGTTGTCAGCTCTCCGACCTGCGGGCGCGTAAATTTTGCTCAGAGTTTGCTTAAGGACTGCACGGTCGTCCCAAAAAAGTGGCCTCCTACGTATTGCGCAGAAGCGCCCTGACCACTTAAGTTGTCCTGACAGTGCGATGCAGGTCACACTAGACCCTCGCAAAGTGACGTAGAACGCACCATCGCGTTCTGCACCAGGAGAGTAAGCCGTCGTCGGGGGGCGGCCGGAACGAAGGGGAACGCTGGTGTCCGGTATGAGGCCCGCAGCGCGGAGGACGAGCATGACCATTACTGCCCCCAGTGTCGTGCCAGGTGCAGAAGCCGAGGCCCGCATCGCCTGGGTTTCACAGGCTCGGTGCCGCCAGGCTGACCCCGACGAGCTCTTTGTCCGCGGGGCCGCGCAGCGCAAAGCCGCGGTTATCTGCAGGCATTGCCCGGTAATCCTGGAATGCGGCGCCGACGCCCTCGACAATCGGGTGGAGTTCGGTGTGTGGGGAGGCATGACCGAACGTCAGCGCCGCGCCCTGCTCAAGCAGCACCCCGAGGTCGTTTCCTGGGCTGATTTCTTCGCCGCCCAGCGCAAGCACCGCAGCGCCGTCTAAGCCGCGGAAGTCTCGCCGGTGATCTGATCGGCGATCGCCCGCAACGCCTCCAGGTCGGAGACGTCGAACGGCAATGACGGCACACCCACGATCGCCACGTGCGGATTCGCGCCGGTGAAGCGCGACAGCAGCCTGATCTCCCGTTTGGACCGCCCGGCGCGGTCGGAGTGGATCCGAAGCACCGCCGCGGTCACCGAGTCGGGATCCGCGGCCTCCAGGGCATCTGCAGCCTCGTCTGCCTTGTCGGCATGCAGCGTCGACAACATCGGGTGGGTGCGGTTGAGGATCAGACCGGACAGCGGCATCTTCTCCTGCGAGAGGCGGTCGATGAAGAACGACGCCTCACGCAGCGCATCGGGTTCCGCGGCGGACACGACGACGAACTGGGTGCCGCGCCGCTTCAACAGTTCGTAGGTGCGGTCGGCCTTCTCCCGGAACCCGCCGAAGGTGGCATCTAGCGACTGGACGAAAGCCGCTGCATCGCCGAGCATCTGAGAGCCGAGCACTGTCGACAGAGCGCGCATGGCTAAACCCATCGCGCCGGTCACCAGTTTGCCGATGCCGCGACCGGGGCCAAGCAGCAACTTCCACAACCGGCTGTCCATGAAGCCGCCCAACCGTTTTGGAGCATCGAGGAAGTCGAGTGCGTTGCGGGACGGGGGTGTGTCGACCACGACGAGGTCCCACCGGTCTTCACCGAGCAATTGCCCGAGCTTCTCCATCGCCATGTATTCCTGTGTGCCTGCAAGCGACGTCGCGACGGTCTGATAGAACTGGTTGTCCAGAATCTCTTGTGCGCGATCAGGTCCGGAGTACTGGATCACCATTTCGTCGAATGTGCGACGCATGTCCAGCATCATCGCGTGCAGTTCGCCCGTCACCTCGGGAGCCAGCGGCACCCGCTGCGGCGTGTTGCCGAGATCCTTGATGCCGAGCGCCTGCGCCAGCCGCTTGGCAGGGTCGATCGTCAGCACCACGACCGTGCGGCCGTATTCGGCTGCGCGTAATGCCATCGCCGCGGCGGTGGTGGTCTTGCCGACACCGCCTGCGCCGCAACACACTACGACGCGATTAGAAGTGTCGGACAGGATCGAGGCCATGTCCAGTGCAGGTGGTGTGGTACTCATCGACTTCTCCTGCTTTGTCCGATTCGCAAGCTCATCGGACGCCTTGGTGGGCGAGTGCTTCGGCGAGTTCGTAAAGGCTGCCGAGATCCACACCATCGGAAATCTGCGGCAACTCTAGACGTGCCACGTCGAGCTCATCGAGCTGCTCGGCACTCTCGGCACGTGCCTGGATCCTGGTGGCATGCTGAATCGTCTCAGTCAGCAGACCCGCAAAGTCGCTGTCGGACAACGTGATTCCCGAATCGGTAAGTTCTGCGCGGACAGTGTCGGCGTCGATCACTCCCTCGGCGGCCTTGATCAGGTCGTCCGGGGGCAGGTACGCGGGGATGTTCCGGTTCACGATGACGCTGCCGATCGGCAGGCCCAACTCCTTGAGCTCGTCGATGGCTTCCAGAGTCTCCTGGATAGGCAGCGCCTCGAGCAGCGTCACCAGATGGATCGCCGTGAGGTCTGAGTGCAACACCTTGACGACGCTTTCGGCCTGTGAATGCACCGGGCCGCCCTTGGCCAGTTGCGAGACCGCCTTGGTGACGTCGAGGAACCTGGAGATGCGGCCCGTCGGTGGCGAGTCGACGACGATCGCGTCGTAAACGGGCTGCTTACCTTTGTCGGCGCGGGTGACGATCTCGCGGATCTTGCCGGTGAGCAGCACGTCACGCAGGCCGGGCGCGATCGTCGTGGCGAACTCGACCGCCCCGATCCGCCGCATGGCACGGCCGGCGATACCCAGGTTGTAGAACATGTCCAGGTACTCGAGGAACGCGGCCTCGGTGTCGATTGCCAGTGCGTTGACGGTGCCGCCGCCGTCCGCGGTGGCGATCTTGACCTCCTCATAGGGCAGCGGCGGCACGTCGAACAGCTGCGCGATACCTTGCCGCCCTTCGACTTCCACCAACAGCACCTTTCGACCGCCGGTGGCGAGCGCCAGCGCAAGCGAGGCGGCAATGGTCGACTTACCGGTTCCGCCCTTGCCGGTGACGAAGTGCAGTCGCGCCTTTGTCAGCCGCGACGGCCAACCGACCGCGCTGCGGTCCTCAGAGGTGGTGCCCACCCGTGCATGCTAACCAAGTGCGTATCGCTGACCGATAAGCTCAGCCACATGAGCGAACCGACCCGCTGGGAGTACGCCACCGTCCCGCTGCTTACGCATGCAACCAAACAGATCCTCGATCAGTGGGGTGAGGACGGCTGGGAGCTGGTCTCGGTGCTCCAGGGGCCGACCGGTGAGCAGCACGTCGCGTATCTCAAGCGACCTAAATGAGTGCCTCGGCCAGGCTCACCGAGCTGGGCATAAAGCTGCCCGACGTGGTGCAGCCCCTGGCGGCCTATGTGCCCGCGGTGCGCACGGGGAATCTGGTGTACACCGCGGGACAGCTGCCCATGGTGGCCGGAAGTCTGATTCAGGCCGGCAAGGTGGGCGCTGAGGTCGCGCCGGAGGACGGTAAGGCGCTGGCGCGGGTGTGTGCACTCAATGCGCTGGCCGCGGTTCATTCGCTGGTCGGGATCGATTCGGTGACCCGCGTGGTCAAGGTTGTCGGCTTCGTCGCTTCGGCCACCGGCTTCAACGGTCAACCGGGGGTCATCAACGGTGCGTCGGAGCTTTTCGGTGAGGTGTTCGGCGATGCCGGGGCGCATGCCCGGTCGGCGGTCGGGGTCTCGGAGCTGCCGCTGGACGCACCGGTCGAGGTCGAAGTGATTTTCGAGGTTGCGTGAACCTCGAGCACCCCGCGTATAAAAAACTCCGTCCGGTGACGGAGACCGCGTCGGTGCTGCTGTGCGACAACCCCGGCCTGCTGACCCTAGAGGGCACCAACACCTGGGTGCTGCGGGGTCCGGGCAGCGACGAGATGGTGATTGTCGACCCCGGGCCCGAGGACGACGAGCACATCGAACTGGTCGCGGGCCTGGGCAAGATCCCGTTGGTGCTCATCAGCCACAAACACGAGGATCACACCGGCGCCATCGACAAGCTCGTCGACCGCACCGGCGCCGTGGTCCGCTCGGTGCGCAGCGGGTTCCTGCGTGGCCTGGGCGGTCCGCTGACCGACGGCGAAGTCATCGACGCGGCCGGCCTGCGTATCAAGGTGATGGCCACTCCAGGGCATACCGCGGACTCGGTCTCGTTCCTGCTCGACGACGCGGTGCTGACCGCAGATACCGTGCTCGGCCGCGGCACGACCGTCATCGACAAAGAGGACGGCAACCTGCGGGAGTACCTGGAGTCGCTGCACCGGTTGCGCGGCGTCGGTCATCGGACGGTCCTGCCGGGCCACGGCCCCGATCTCGCCGACCTGGAAGCGGTGAGCGACATGTATCTGGCGCATCGCGAGGAGCGACTCGATCAGGTGCGGGCGGCGTTACGGGAAATCGGCGACGATGCCACCGCGCGACAGATCGTCGAACACGTGTATACCGACGTCGACGAAAAACTGTGGGACGCAGCGGAATGGAGCGTCCAAGCCCAGGTGAACTACCTACGTGCCGCAACAAGCTAGCGGGCGCGGCGGGCCAGGCGCTCGCTGTCGGAGATGAGAACGCTCTTGCCCTCCAGCCGGATCCAGCCGCGGTGGGCGAAATCGGCGAGCGCCTTGTTGACGGTCTCGCGCGATGCGCCGACGAGCTGGGCGATCTCCTCCTGGGTCAGGTCGTGCGTCACGCGCAGCGCGCCGCCCTCCTGAGTCCCGAACCGCTGCGCGAGCTGCAGCAGCTGCTTGGCCACCCGGCCGGGGACGTCGGTGAAGATCAGGTCGGCGAGGTTGTTGTTGGTGCGGCGGAGCCGGCGGGCCAGCACGCGCAACAGCTGCTCGGCGATCTCGGGTCGGTCGGCGATCCACGCGCGCAGGGCGTCGCGGTCCATGGACACGGCCCGCACATCGGTGATGGTGGTCGCGCTGGACGTCCGAGGGCCGGGGTCGAAGATCGACAGCTCGCCGAACATGTCCGACGGGCCCATGATCGTGAGCAGGTTCTCGCGGCCGTCCGGTGAACGTCGGCCGATCTTCACCTTGCCCGAAACGATGATGTAGAGCCGATCGCCGGGTTCACCTTCTGCGAACACAGTGTGCCCACGTGGGAAGTCAACGGGCTGCAATTGCTTCGTCAGCGCGGAAACCGCGCTGGGTTCGACTCCTTGGAAGATTCCGGCCCTCGCCAGGATCTCGTCCACGTTGCCCCTCTTAAGCTGTTGGCTGATATGACATGCGAAGGCCGACCTCTAAATGCTCGGCGAAATCAGTCTAGAGGTGAGACCCTTCGTGACCAGCCCACGCTACACACGATTGGGTTGTCGAGTCCGCTGAAATTCAGGATTGGCCGCGCTGTGCACCAAGACCCGTGTCGGCAAACGCTCACTATCGGGGGTCGGCTGATTGCCGTTGCGCTTGGGCCCCTGCCCGTTCAGGCGCCGATGCTGGCTGTCCAGGGCACGGCTCATGCCGTCTCGCGCAAGTGTGTTGACGTCGTCGGCCTCAGCTTGTTCGAAGAACGCCGCCACGTCGCTCGCCGAGACCGTGTCGCGGGAAAGGCTCGTTTCGAGTCGCTCCAGCGCGAAGGTTGCCATCATCAGCAACCCCGGTATCAGAGCCACGAGCAACCACGACACAAGGCTGAAGTAAACACGGCCAAGGTCTCAGCGGGATCACGAATTGTCACCGGTCCGCACAGGGTTTGTCTTGGTTTGTCTCGGTCGTGTCGGGGTCGCTCAGTACGCTGATTTTGTGACTGTGCCCAAGCGCGCCCGCAAAAGAGACGGCGAGACCCGCCTCGGTCTCATTCGCCGCGCCCGGCGAATGAATCGTGAGTTGGCACAGGCGTTTCCGCATGTGTACTGCGAGCTGGACTTCACGAATCCGCTCGAGCTGGCCGTCGCGACGATTCTGTCCGCCCAAAGTACCGACAAAGGGGTGAACCTCACCACCCCCGCGCTGTTCAAGAAGTACCGCTCCGCTTTGGACTATGCGCAGGCCGATCGCACGGAACTCGAGCAGATGGTCCGCCCCACCGGGTTCTATCGAAATAAGGCGAACTCGTTGATTCGGCTGGGCCAGGAACTCGTGGAGCGATTCGACGGCCAGGTGCCCGCGACCATGGAGGAACTCGTCACGCTGCCCGGCATCGGCCGCAAAACCGCCAACGTCATCCTTGGTAATGCCTTCGGAATTCCCGGCATCACCGTCGACACGCACTTCGGCAGGCTCGTCCGGCGCTGGCACTGGACGACTGAAGAGGACCCGGTGAAGGTCGAGCACGCCATCGGCGAGCTCATCGAGCGCAGCGAGTGGACCCTGTTGAGCCACCGGGTGATCTTTCACGGCCGCCGCGTCTGCCATGCCCGCAAGCCCGCGTGTGGTGTATGCGTCCTTGCCAAGGACTGCCCGTCCTTCGGCGCAGGCCCCACCGACCCGCTGATCGCGGCACCTCTGGTCAAAGGCCCCGAAACCGAACATCTGCTGGCGCTGGCCGGGCTCTAGCCGCCGTCCCTGTCCCGATGAATACTTCGACCCGATGGACCGTGGTGGTGATGGTCGTCGTCGTCGCCCTCGGCGTGGCGTTGTGGACCCAGCTCGGCGGCGACGAATCTGCGCCGGGTTCGACCGGGCCCGGCACCTCGCGCGACCGGCGTGACGCCGACACCGCCGAGGCGCTGGCGGGGCCACGGGCCCGTGCTGACCTGGCGTCATGTCCGGCACCCGGCACCGGGGCAGGCCCGGAGGCGTTGCGCGGCATCGTGCTGGAATGCGCGGGCGACGGGGCCAGCATCGATGTTGCCAAGGCGGTCGCCGGCCGCAACGTCGTGCTGAACCTGTGGGCCCACTGGTGTGCACCGTGCACCGAGGAACTGCCCGCGATGGCCGAGTACCAGCGGCGGGTTGGCGACGAGGTGACGGTGCTGACGGTGCATCAGGACGAGAACGAGACGGCGGCCCTGCTGCGCCTGGCCGAGCTGGGCGTACACCTGCCCACCCTGCAGGACGGCCGCCGCCGGATCGCGGCCGCACTGAAGGTTCCGAACGTCATGCCAGCGACGGTTGTGCTGCGTTCGGACGGTAGCGTTGCCGCGATCCTGCCGCGGTCGTTCGCCAACGCCGACGAGATTGCGGCCGCTGTCGATCCGCACTTGGGGAACAGTTAGGAGAGCCGCGTTGAGCTGGGCCAGCGACGGGAGTGAACTCGTTTCCCTCAACGCTGGTGCCGCCCCATCGTGGCTCAAGCCGCTGGTCGACAACGCCAAGGACATCAGACACGCCTATCGGAGGCGGGTGCCTCCCGAGGTGCTTGCGATGGTCACCGCAGCGAACACCAAGGCCGCCGTCACCGGAGCACGACGTGATGCCGCGGTGCTGGTGCTGTTCTCCGGCCCGTCCGACGCCCAGTCCCCCAGCGTTCCGGACGAGGCCGACCTGCTCGTGACGGTGCGCGCGTCCACCCTGCGCCACCACGCCGGACAAGCCGCATTTCCAGGCGGGGCGGCCGACCCCGGCGACAGCGGCCCGGTGTACACCGCCCTGCGCGAGGCCAACGAGGAAACCGGGATTGACGTGGGCCGATTGCAGCCGCTGGCCACTCTCGAGCAGATGTTCATCCCGCCGTCGGGCTTCCACGTCGTGCCGGTGCTCGCGTACTCGCCCGACCCAGGGCCGGTGGCAGTGGTAGACGAGTCCGAGACAGCGGTCGTTGCTCGCGTCCCGGTCCGCGCCTTCATCAATCCCGAGAACCGAATCATGGTCTACCGCAAGGAGAACACGCGTCGTGCTGCCGGTCCGGCGTTCCTGCTGAACGAGATGCTGGTGTGGGGGTTCACCGGGCAGGTGGTCTCTGCGATGCTCGACGTCGCCGGTTGGGCCCAGCCGTGGAACACCGACGACATACGGGAACTGGAGGACGCGATGGCTCTCGTCGGACGAGACGGCGGTGCTGCCGGTTAGGGTAGGGCCCAATCATGACTTCGTCGCAGTGGCTCGACCTCGCCGTCCTGGCGGTCGCCTTCATCGCCGCCATCTCTGGCTGGCGCTCGGGCGCGCTGGGGTCGCTGCTGTCATTTGTCGGCGTGGTGCTCGGCGCGGTGGCCGGCGTGCTGCTGGCCCCGCACGTGGTCGCCAACATCGATGGTCCCCGCACGAAGCTGTTCGTCACCTTGTTTCTGATCCTGGCGCTGGTTGTCGTCGGTGAGATCGCAGGCGTCGTGCTGGGCCGGGCGGTGCGCGGGGCCATTCGCAACTCCGGGATGCGGACGCTGGACTCGACGATCGGCGTGGTGCTGCAGATCGTCGCGGTGCTGGTCGCCGCCTGGATGCTTACCTACCCCCTGCAGACCTCGGATCAGCCGAACCTGGCCGCCGCCGTGCGTGGCTCGGTGGTGCTCAAGGAGGTCGACGACGTCGCGCCCGGGTGGCTGAGGTCCGTGCCCACCCGACTCTCGGCGCTGCTGGACACCTCAGGCCTGCCCGACGTACTGCAGCCGTTCGGGCGCACTCCGATAGTCGCCGTCGACGCTCCCGACGCTGCGCTGGCCGCAGACCCCGTCGTCGCGGCGACGCGGCCGAGCGTCGTGAAGATCCGCGGCGTCGCTCCCGGGTGCCAGAAAGTGCTCGAGGGCACCGGGTTCGTGGTCGCACCCAACCGGGTGATGTCGAACGCGCATGTTGTCGCGGGAGCGGAGAGCGCGACCGTGGAGGTCGACGGCCGGACCTACGACGCATACGTGGTGTCTTACGATCCGCAGGCCGACATCTCGATACTCGACGTGCCGGAGTTGTCCGCCGCGCCACTGCAGTTCGCACAGGGCGAGGCCGCCACTGGGACGGATGCCGTCGTGATGGGCTACCCGGGTGGCGGCGACTTCGCGGCCACGCCGGCCCGTATCCGGGAGACCATCGAACTCAACGGCCCCGACATCTACCGCAGCACCACCGTCACCCGTCAGGTGTACACCATCAGAGGCAATGTGCGACAAGGTAATTCGGGTGGACCCATGATCGACCGCAACGGAAAGGTGCTCGGTGTCGTGTTCGGCGCGGCGGTCGACGACGCAGATACCGGCTTCGTGCTGACCGCCGAGGAGGTCAACCGTCAGCTCGAGAAGATCAACAGCACCCAGCGTGTCCCCACCGGCGCCTGCGTTACCTGATCAAGCGCCGTACACCTGCGAGACAAAGCGCGACAGCTGGTCGTTCACTGCATCCGGTGCTTCCTCATGGGCGAAATGTCCTGCGCCGGCGATGGAGACGTAGCGGCCGTGCGGTGCGTAGTGTTGCGTCCGGTACACCGGATCGGCGAGGACATACGGGTCGACATCACCGCGTAGGTGTAGCACGGGAACGTTGATCGGCCGCTTCATCGAGCGCATGAACCGCCTGCCTTCACCGCGGAACTGGCTACGCACCGCCCAACGCTGGTACTCCAGCGCCGAATGCGCCGCCGACGGGATCTGGATCGCTCGCCGCATGTGCGAGATCGTCTCGGAGAAGTCTTCGGAGGCAACCCATTTCCCGCTGGATCGGCTGCGGACCAGCTGCTCGAGCTCCTCACCGTTGTGGCGCGTCAACGTGTGCTCGGGCCACGACGGCACCTGGTAACGCAGCATCCACGGCAAAAGCGCCCGGCCCTGGTCGCGTCGCGTCAAAACCGAAGCCCGCAGCGCGACCGGGTGCGGCGAGCTGACGACCGCGATCGCCCGCACCATTCGCGGATGCAGCACGGACGTCGCCCAGCAGACCAGCCCGCCGTCGGCGTGCCCCACCAGCGTTGCGGACTTGTGGCCGAGTGCCCGCACCAGCCCGGCGGTATCGCCGGCGAGCGTCCAGCCGTCGTAACCGCGTGGCGGTTTGTCGCTGCCGCCGTAGCCACGCAGGTCAACGGCGACCACCCGGGCGCCGGTCAGGCCGCGCAACTGGTGACGCCACGACCACCAGAACGACCCGAATCCGTGCAGGAGGATGACCAGCGGCCGTTCCGTAGCCGGAGCTGCGCCGGCAGCGACATCAGACCAAGCGGTCGATTGATTTTGGTCCGCTTCCACCACATGGAAACGAATTCCGTTGGCGTGCACCTCTAGATGACGCCACGGACCGTCGATGCGAACGATCGACGGATCGGGCGGCATTTACCAGCCCGACGGATCAGAAGTCGATGCCGGCTTCCCGGACTTTCCTTCGCCTGCCGGCTCGATCGTCGCCGCAGCCTTGTCGTGGCCGGGTGTCAGCGCCTCCGGGAGTTCCCTGACCGATTCGATGGTCTTCTGCGGGCCCCTGATTCGGCGCACCTTGAGGTAGCCGAGCAGCGCGAAGATCGCGGTCACCACGACCATCACCCCGAACACGATCAAGAACGCCGCCCACCGCCACAGCCAGGTATCGAGCAGCTCGGCGGCGAAAAAGAAGAAAAAGAAGGTTGAGTAGAACAGCACCACCAGGGCGAGGATGAAGAAGACGCTGCCGGTGAGGCCCTTCTTGACGTCGCGGGTGATCTCGGCCTTGGCCAGTGCCACCTCGGCGCGCACCAGCGTGGACACCTGTGCGGTGGCGTCCTTGACGAGATCGCCGATGGACGGGTCGGGCTTGGGAGCGTGCGGGTCGACCAGTGGTATCGAGGTCACGGTGGTCGGCACGCCATTCCTGCGATCGCTCACGGACAGTTCCTCCCGCATTCATGTCGGTCTGCGGTTCATGTTGCCATGTCGCGCGCGGTCAAACGATTCCGGCCGACGTTAGACTGACAAGGTCGAATGGATCGCAGGTCGGGCGTACCGAGGAGGTATTGCAGTTGAGGAGCAGCGGTTGCTGCCTGCGGATTCCAGTGGTGATCGCGGCGCTGATTGCAGTGCTGTTATCCGCCGCCGCACCCGCTCAGGCCCAGGATCGGATCACTTTGGGTGGCGGTTCTGGTTTGGTCGTCAACGGTGAGGCGTTGTGCACGCTCACCACGATCGGCAACGACAACCGAGGCGACCTGATCGGCTTCACGTCCGCGCACTGCGGTGGTCCCGGCGCGCAAGTGAGCGCGGAGGGTCATGAGAACGCCGGTGTACTCGGCGAGATGGTGGCAGGCAACGATCTCCTCGACTACGCGGTCATCAAGTTCGACCCGCAGAAGGTGCGCCCGGTCAACAACGTCGACGGATTTCAGATCGATGGACTCGGCCCGGACCCCCTCGTCGGCGACGTGGCATGCAAGCTGGGCCGCACCACCGGGTACTCCTGCGGCATCACCTGGGGGCCGGGCGACGAGCCGGGCACCTTCATCAATCAGGTGTGCGGTCAGCCGGGTGACTCCGGTGCGCCGGTGACGGTCAACAACCGGCTGGTCGGCATGATCCACGGGGCGTTCTCCGAGGAACTCCCGACCTGCGTCATCAAGTACATCCCGTTGCACACACCCGCGGTGAACATGTCGTTCAACACGCAGTTGGCCGACATCGTCGCGAAGAACCGGCCCGGGTCCGGCTTCGTTCCGGTCGGCGCCGCCCCCGTGGCTTGACTAGGACTCGGCCTTACTGGCGCGGATCGCCTCGAACACGTTGGGATCCACCAGAGTTGAGGTGTCACCGAGTTCCCGTCCTTCGGCGACATCGCGTAGCAGTCGGCGCATGATCTTGCCGCTACGGGTCTTCGGCAGCTCGGGCACGACGTGGATCTCCCTGGGCCTGGCGATCTTGCCGATGTCCTTCGCAACGTGTTCGCGAAGTTCGTGTGCCATGTCATCGTCGTCGCGGTGCTTGGCATGCGACTCGAGGATGACGAACGCGCAGATGCCCTGACCGGTGGTCTCGTCGTTGGCGCCGACGACGGCCGCTTCGGCCACGCCGGAATGACCGACGAGCGCCGACTCCACCTCGGTGGTCGAAATCCGGTGTCCCGAAACGTTCATCACGTCGTCGATGCGGCCAAGCAGCCAGATCGAATCGTCGGAGTCGACCCGTGCGCCGTCGCCCGCGAAGTACCAACCCTGCTTTCCGTAGCGGGACCAGTACGTCTCCTTGTACCGCTCCGGGTCACCCCAGATGCCGCGCAGCATCGCCGGCCACGGCTTGTCCAGCACGAGATAGCCCGTGACGTGCTCGGCCTCGTCGGCGCCGGGCACCAACTCGCGTCCCTCCTCGTCGACGATCATCGCCGAGATGCCGGGAAGCGGCTTCATCGCCGACCCCGGTTTGGCTTCGGTGACGCCGGGCAGTGGCGAAATCATGATCGCCCCGGTCTCCGTCTGCCACCAGGTGTCGACGATCGGAGTTCTGTTGCTGCCGAATGCATTCCGATACCACCGCCAGGCCTCCGGGTTGATGGGCTCACCGACCGACCCCAGTAGCCGAAGACTCGACAGATCGTGGGCATCGGGGTATTCACGACCCCACTTCATGAACATGCGGACCAGCGTCGGCGCCGTGTAATAAATGGTGACGCCGTACTTCTCGATGATTTCGAAGTGCCTGTGTTCGTTCGGCGAGTTCGGTGTGCCCTCGTAGACCACTTGCGTTGCGCCGTTCGACAAGGGCCCATAGACGATGTAGCTGTGGCCGGTGACCCAGCCGATGTCGGCGGTGCACCAGTACACGTCGGTCTCGGGTTTGAGGTCGAAGACGTTGTGGTGCGTGTACGACGTCTGGGTCAGGTACCCACCTGTGGTGTGCATGATGCCCTTGGGCTTACCGGTGGTTCCCGACGTGTACAGCAGAAACAGTGGGTGTTCGGAATCGAACGCTTCCGGTGTGTGCTCCGGTGATGCCGGTTCGACGGTGTCGTGCCACCACAGGTCGCGGCCCTCGGTCCACGGGGTGTCAATGCCGGTGCGCCGCACGACGAGAACGTGCTCGACGGACTCCTGGCCTTTGCAGGCCTCGTCGACCGCCTCCTTCAGCGACACGGCCTGACCGCGACGGAACTGCCCGTCGCTGGTGATGACCAGCTTGGCTTCGGCATCGGAGATGCGGGCCGCGAGCGCGGTCGCGGAGAAACCGGCGAAGACGACCGAATGCATGATGCCCAGCCGGGCGCACGCCAGCATGGAGACGATCGCCTCGGGCAGCATCGGCATATAGATGGCGACGCGGTCCCCGGCGACCAGGCCCATCTCGGTCAGCGCGTTGGCGGCCTTGCAGACGTCGGCCTGCAGTTGCGCGTAGGTGATCTCTCGGGTGTCGTCGACCGGTTCGCCCTGCCAGTGGATCGCGACCCGGTCGCCGTTGCCTGCCTCGACGTGGCGGTCGACGCAGTTGTAGGCGACGTTGAGCTTGCCGCCGACGAACCATTTGGCGAAGGGTGCCTCCGACCAGTCCAGCACCTCGGTGAACGGGGTGTCCCATGACAGCCGCTCGGCCTGCTTGGCCCAGAAGGCCAGCCGGTCGGCCTCGGCTTCGCTGTACATCTCCTCGGTCGCGTTTGCCTGCGCGGCGAACTCCTCGGAGGGGGGATAGACGGACGGAACATCGGTCTGCTTCGTCGAAGAGCCAGTCATGTCTGTGAGCGTAGTCACCAATTCAGGCGATCACGCAGGCAAGTCACAGCTCGCTCCGCGGGCGGCGCGTGGTGCGCGCCGAACGTCATGACAGACGGGCCCAGCGGTCGGCTAGCGTGTGCTGGCGTGACCGCCGCCGACCCGTTGGCCCCGTTGGCCGACCTGCCCGGGGTGGCCGATGCATGTGCGGAAGCCAGCGAGGCATTGGGCCGCGCGCACCGGCACCGCGCCAACCTACGCGGGTGGCCGGCGAACGCGGCCGAGGCGGCATTGCGGGCGGCGAGGGCGTCATCCGTTCTGGACGGTGGGTCGCTGCAGTTGTCCGAAGCGGGTCCAGATCCGGTCCTTGCCGGCGCCCTGCGGGTATCCGAAGCGCTGGAGGGTGGCG
This sequence comes from Mycobacterium neglectum, assembly GCF_002591975.1. GTDB lineage: Bacteria > Actinomycetota > Actinomycetes > Mycobacteriales > Mycobacteriaceae > Mycobacterium > Mycobacterium neglectum. The sequence goes on from NZ_NVQE01000028.1 coordinate 16,102, forward strand.
CGACCTCGTTGGTCGGTGTGTGGCAACGCGCTCCGCTGCAGGCCATCGCGCGGCTGCACGCGCTGGCCGCCGCCGATATCGCCGACGACGAAGGGCTCGGGCGACCGCGCCCGGACATCGATGCCGGCCATCGACTAGAACTACTGGCGGATGTCGTGACCGGCGGTATCGGTGGGTCGACGCGAAGCCGGGGTGTGCCCGCGCCCGTGCTCGCGTCCGTCGTGCACGGTGAACTGCTGACGCTGGCCCCGTTCGGCACCGCCGACGGAGTGGTGGCTCGGGCAGTTTCGCGACTGGTGACGATGTCAAGCGGATTGGATCCGCACGGACTCGGTGTGCCCGAGGTCTATTGGATGCGCCAGTCCGGTGACTACCGCGCTGCCGCGCGGGGCTTCGCGTCCGGGACTCCGGACGGCCTCACGGCCTGGGTGCTGATGACCTGTCGCGCGCTGCACGCAGGTGCCCGGGAGGCAATGTCCATTGCGCAGGGCGGGCCCGGAGAGGGCTCCGCAGCAAAGTAAAGCGGGCGACGCTCCGAACTAATTCGGCTCGCCGCCCGCTAGCACGGAGACCGGTTACCATGCGTGCTCTCGTGGGTTGCGTGGGTGGCCTCGGCGTCTTGTCGATGCGCTTCGGTTTCAACCCCACCCAAGGGGCTGTCGTAACCGTCCGCTTCCGCAACTACGCAGGCCCGCAACACTTTTGCCTATTCCGCGGCATGTGCGCCGCGTGGGTGCCGGGTTCCGTGCTGGGGAGCCTGATTTGGGAGATCCGAGCCTTCTCTTCCGGCTCGGCCTTGGCCTAACCAAGCTTCCGTGACTCCTTTGTACTCCGTGACCGCGGTCACATCAAGGGGCAAATCCGGCGTGACTCCAGATTGTTACGCGCGGTGCTGGCCGACCCGGCGCGGATACCGTCACACGGTCCGGTCAGAACGCGAAGCGACGCAACAGCGAGTAGGTAAGCGCGCCGGCGGCCAGTGCGCTCACGCCGACTGCGGCGGTCGTTGCCATGGCGGCTCCCGACGGCGCCGGGATGCGGTCGCGCAACGACACCGGCTTGGAGAACGTCAGCACCGGCCAACCCCGCGCGGAAGCTTCTTTGCGCAACGTGCGATCCGGGTTTACCACGGTGGGGTGTCCGACCACCTCGAGCATCGGCACGTCGGTGACCGAATCCGAATAGGCATAACAGTGCTCGAGCGCGTATCCCTCGCGGGCGGCAAGCTCGCGAATCGCCTCCACCTTGCCCTCGCCGAAACAGTAGAACGCGATCTCGCCGGTGTACTTGCCGTCGTCGACGACCATCCGGGTGGCCATGGCATGCGTGGCTCCGAGGGCACGGGCGATCGGAGCAACAATTTCCTCGCCAGAGGCCGAAACCACCACCACATCGCGCCCGCACAGTTTGTGATCGGCGATGAGTTCGGCCGCCTCGGCGAAGACCAGAGGATTGACGATCTCATGAAGTGTCTCGCCGACGATCGACTTCACCTGCTCGACGTCCCAACCGGTGCACATGTTGGTCAGATACGAGCGCATCCGGTCCATCTGATCGTGGTCCGCACCCGACATCAGGAAGAGGAACTGCGCGTAGGCCGACTTCAAAACCGTCCGCCGATTGATTAGCCCTTGGTCGAAGAAAGGTTTGCTGAAAGCCAAAGTGCTCGATTTCGCGATGACCGTTTTATCAAGATCGAAGAAGGCTGCGGTGCGGATCGGTTTGTTAGCCGACGGCATAGTCCGCGGTGCACTGGACCCCGCTGTCCCGGGGTGCGAAGCGGCCACAGCACCAGCATAGGGGCGGGCGCCAGACCCCAGCCGGGAGGCCGTATGAAATGACAGTCTCCGACAGGTGCCGGTGACTGCATCTTTCCTGCTCCAACCATGTTTGTATACGGCGCGACACTTGCGCCCATCCCTGTTGCCGTGTGTATAGTGAATGTCACTCGGCTTATGCCGGGTGTGCATCAGCCCGACCCCCCGGGGCTGATACACGACGACCTCCGCCTCCTCCCCCCCTGGCGGGGGTTGTCCCTTTTCTGGGGGGAGTCATTCTCTGTGGCCACGTCGCCCTAGTTGGGGTCGTTTCCCTTTGTCGCATGCTTCGCCTTTCGGATAGATGGGCTGGCCCACTGTCGTTGCGGAATGTGATTTTCGCCGTAGATTTTTGCGATCCATCCCCACCTTCGAGTTGATCCACAGAGCGGCTCGTCGTGGTAGCGCGGGGTCAGCGGGCGGCCGCATGGTTGGCTCATGGGAGCCGCCGGGGTACTCGCACTGATCAACGACACCGACCTGCGCGATGACGTCGATCGCATCGCCGCGGCAGCCGGCGTCCGGGTCATCCACGCAAGCGAGCCGTCCGGCCGCAAAGTGTGGACTGGCGCGGTCGCCGTAGTGCTCGACCGCGAGGCGGCGCACCGCTGCGCACGGACGGCATTGCCGAGGCGCGGCCACGTCATCCTCGTCACGCAAGCGGATCCCGGTCCCGCCGACTTCCAGGCCGCGATCGCCGTCGGCGCTCAACACGTGATCGCCCTGCCGTCCGAAGACGGTCACCTGATGGCCGAACTGGCCGATGCCGCAGAAGCCGCTCTTACGGACGGTCCGCGCGGCGCGGTCGTCGCGGTCGTCGCGGGCCGGGGCGGGGCGGGCGCATCGGTTTTTGCGACCGCGTTGGCATACACGGCGTCGGAGCTGACCGATGCGCTGCTCATCGATGCCGACCCGTGGAGCGGAGGCATCGATCTGCTGCTGGGTATCGAGGCCGACCCAGGGCTGCGCTGGCCCGACCTGATGCTGCGCGGCGGACGACTGAACTATGCAGCGCTACGTGACGCGCTTCCGCGGCAACGCGGTGTATCAGTGCTTTCAGGTGGACGCGGCGGTGGTGAGATCGACGCCGCTCCCCTGAGTGCCGTCGTCGATGCGGGCAGCCGCGGCGGCGCGACGGTGGTCTGCGATGTGCCGAGACGATCGACCGCGGCAGCGGAAACCGCGCTCGAATCGGCAGATCTCGTCATCGTCGTCACCTCCGCCGATGTGCGCTCCTGCGCTGCCGCCGAGGGAGTCGCGCGGTGGGTGTCGTCGGTGAACCCCAACGCAGGTGTCGTCGTGCGGGGGCCGGCGCCCGGCGGTTTGCGGTCCTGCGACGTGGCCGAAATGGTGGGCCTTCCGCTGCTCGCCGCCATGCGCCCGCAGGCCGGTCTCGCGGACACTCTCGAACGCGGCGGTCTTCGACTGGGGCGCCGCGCCCCGCTCGCCGGTGCCGCCCGCCGGGTGATGGCGGTTCTGCAACAACACCCGGTGGTGACCGCGGCATGAGCGCCTCATTGATCGAACGCGTCCGCGAGCGGCTCGCTGCAGAATCGGCACCGCTGCGGCCAACCTCGGTCGCCGCGGCGATCCGGGCGGAGTCCGGCGGGCTCCTGGGTGACGCCGAGGTGCTGAACGGCCTGCGGGTACTGCAAACCGAACTCACCGGGGCCGGCGTACTGGACCCTCTCCTGCGTGCGGCCGGGACCACCGATGTGCTGGTCACCGCGCCCGATGCGGTGTGGGTGGACGATGGCGACGGTCTGCGCCGGACATCGATTCGGTTCGCCGACGACGACGCTGTCCGCCGACTGGCGCAGCGGTTGGCGCTCGCGGCCGGACGCCGTCTGGACGAGGCGCAACCCTGGGTCGACGGCCAGCTGAACGGATTGGGCGGCGGGCAGTGCACGGTCCGTCTGCACGCCGTCTTGTCGCCGGTCGCCCCTGGTGGCACGTGCCTGTCGCTGCGAGTGCTCCGCCCCGCGACCCAGGATCTCGCCGCCCTGATGACGACCGGAACGATCGAGCCGTCAGCGGCGGCGCTTCTGGAAGACATCATCGACGCCCGCCTGGCCTTCCTGGTCTCCGGCGGCACCGGCGCAGGCAAGACGACGTTGTTGGCCGCGATCTTGGGTGCGGTTCCTGCTCATGAACGCATCGTCTGTGTGGAGGACGCGGCTGAACTGGAACCCGCACACCCGCATCTGGTGAAGCTCGTCGCACGGTGCGCCAACGTCGAGGGTGTCGGCGAGGTGACCGTGCGCGATCTCGTCAAGCAGGCGCTGCGGATGCGACCGGACCGGATCGTCGTCGGTGAGGTCCGCGGCGCCGAGGTTGTCGATCTGCTCGCCGCGCTCAACACCGGGCACGACGGCGGAGCCGGCACCGTCCACGCCAACAGTCCGGCCGAGGTCCCCGCGCGGTTGGAAGCGCTTGCCGCGCTGGGCGGGCTCAACCGCGGTGCGCTGCACAGCCAGCTCGCGGCGGCCGTTCAAGTACTAGTGCATGTCCGACGCGATCGCGCCGGTCGTCGGCGGCTCAGCGAGATCGCGGTGCTCGGCACGGCAGGCGATGGCCGGGTCCGCGCCGTGACCGCGTGGCGCGTTGACGCGGGGTACGACCGCGGCGCAGACGACTTACGCCAACTCGTGCGTGAGCGGCGGTCGGCATGAGCGCTGCGGCACTCGCGTTGGCCCTCGCGCTGTTGACGGCACCGCGTCCGTCCCGGCACCGACTCAGCGCCAGGCAACCCGTCCGATCAAAATCCCCGAGACTGTCCGTCGCCTCGGGACTGGCACTGACGGCGATAATGCTTTCTCTGGTGGCTGCGGCCACGTCCGTCGGTGTGGTTGCCGCCGTGGCGATCGTGGGCGCGACTGTCGAGATCCGTCGCAGGAGCCGGAAACGGCGCCGCTCCCGCGCCGCCGAAGCCGTCGCGCTGCGGGGCGCTTTGGACATCCTGGTGGGTGAGTTGCGTGTGGGAGCGCACCCCGTCGCCGCATTCGGCGTCGCTGCCGAAGAAACCGACGGTGTCGTCGCCGCAGCGCTGCGGACAATCGCGGCACGAGCAAGACTGGGCGCTGACGTCGCGGCGGGCATGCTCAGCGTGGCACGCCACTCGTCGCTGCCCGGGCAGTGGGAGCGACTCGCGGTGTGTTGGCAGCTCGCGCAGACGCATGGCCTGGCCATCGGGACGCTGATGGAAACCGCGCAGCGGGATCTCGTCGAGCGGCAACGTTTCTCCTCCCGCGTCGAGGCCGGCATGGCCGGAGCGCGCACCACCGCTGCGGTGTTGTCGGGCCTTCCCGTCATCGGCATCGGACTCGGCCAGCTGATCGGTGCGGATCCGTTGACCTTTCTGCTTTCCGGTGGCTTCGGAGAATGGCTGTTGGTAATCGGGGTTCTGTTGGCCTGCGCTGGTCTGCTGTGGTGTGACCGGATCATCTGTGCGGTGTCGAGATGACCTGCGCCGCATTGCTACTCGCCACCGCGGTGTTGCTGGGCAACGACAGGTCGCGAGCGCGAATTCGGGCGCGGACCGGTGCCGGGGTGGCGCAGACGGCGCTGTCCACGCGTACTGGCGCTGCCGCTGAGTCCGATCCGCTGGCCACCGCGTCGGCGCTGGAGGTGCTGGCCGCGTGCCTGCGGTCGGGCATGGCGGTGTCGACGGCCGCCGCGGCGACGGCGCCGTCCGCGCCACCGCACCTGGCCCGCATCTTGAACCGCGCCGCGGACCTGCTCGCGCTCGGTGCTGATCCGGCGTCGGCATGGTCGGATCCAGCCCGGCACCAGGACGGTAAGGCCGAAGCGCTGCTGCGGCTGGCGCGGCGTTCGGCGTCGTCGGGTGCCGCTCTCGCGCAGGGTGTTTCGGAATTGGCCGCCCAGGCCCGCGACGAGGCCGCGGACGCAGCCCGTGCTGCCGCGGAACGGGCGTCTGTTCTTATCGCAGGACCGTTGGGCCTGTGCTATCTGCCTGCGTTCCTATGTCTGGGCATCGTGCCGGTCGTGGCGGGGCTGGCCGGAGATGTCCTGCGTTCCGGTGTGTTGTAACGGATCGAGTGATGGGGAGGAAATCGATTGATAAACAAATGGGCTCGCGTGGTGGGGGCGCACATGCGTTCGGCCAAGGCGAGGCTGAACCTTGTAATAGTGGACGAAAGTGGTATGAGCACGGTCGAATACGCAATCGGGACGATCGCGGCAGCGGCGTTCGGTGCCATTCTGTACACCGTGGTGACGGGCGACTCGATCGTCAGCGCGTTGACCAACATCATCAACCGCGCGCTGAACACCAACGTCTAGGCGGCGAGGTCGGCAGTGCCACGGTCGAGGCGGCATTCGGCATCGCGGGTTTGGTCGCGGTGCTGTTGTTGTGCACGTCGAGTCTCACTGCGGTGTCGATGCACATCCGATGTGTCGACGCGGCCAGGGAGGCGGCGCGCCTGGTGGCGCGTGGCGAAGACGGCTCGGACACCGCACGAGCCATCGCGCCCAACGGCGCGGCGGTGCAACTTCGTCGCGACGGCGAACACGTCGTCGTCACCGTGTCGGCGCGATCGGTGTTCCTGCCGGGACTCACCGTCGCAGGACACGCTGTCGCCGCGGTGGAGCCTGGTCAGCGCTGAGGCGGGCTCGGCCACTCTGGTAGCCGTGGCGATGATGGCGGTTTTGCTGACGGTCACCGTCGCGTGCGTGTACTTCGGTTCGGCCGTGATTGCGCGACATCGCGCTCAGTCAGCGGCCGACCTCGCAGCACTGGCCGCAGCGGGTGGCCTCGCGCACGGCGCCCAGGCGGCGTGCGCGCAGGCCGTTGCGGTGGCCGAGGCGATGCGCACCGCGGTCGCGGACTGCTCGGTGACCGGACTCGATGTCGTTGTCGCAGTGGACGTCAGCGTGTCGCTGGGCCGGTTCGGCATCGGTACCGCACGCGCGACCGCCCGTGCAGGCCCGATTGACTCACGGCTGACGTAGCGTCGCCAGCCCCGCGTACACGTCGTCCTCGAGCTCGACGCGGTTGATCGTCACGTGCACGGGTGTCCACCCACCGTCGTTGGCCGCCAAGCGCAGCGTGGCAGAGGTGGCACCCGTGGCGAATTCATTTGTCATCCTTGCTATCTGGGCACGGTCGTCTGGATGTACGAGGTGATCACCCGCCAGGCTCACCCGCCAGTTGAAGAACGGTGCGGGATCGTCGAGCCATTTCAACAGTGTCCAGTTCGTAAGGTCGACCAGCGCGCGGTGAGCGCCGGGCTCTGCCAGTCCCTTGAGGATGCGCTGCGCCAGGTAGTCGCGTGAATCCGACTCGCTGTCGCGTTCACCACGCCAGTTCATCGCACGCAGGATCAGCCGCTGGCTTCCGTCGTCCTCCTCTTCGGCCAGTACCCGCGCGACGAAACCGATCGTGATCGGTTCGCCGCGATAGTCGGTGACGTCCCAGGAATTGCAGATCGTCTGACCGGGTTCGCGCGTGATCGTCATCGACAGGACCTGGGCCTCGCTCGGATTGAGATCGCGCTTTGGCAGATCCTCCGCGAACGCCCTGCCGTCCGTCACCTGGCTGTCGGGCGCCCATCCGCTGTTGTGCAGCGACTCCGTGGTGTCGGTGGCGGTGCCGCTGCTGAGGTCCCAGACCAGCGGTCCGGGGATCGGGCGTTCCGGCGGCTCCATGTCGGGCGGACCGATCCACACGTGCACACCGTGGATTCGTCCGTCGGTCATCTGTACGACTTCGGTGCGGATCACGCGGTCATTCTTCGGCGTGATGCTGCTCAAGCCCTGTCCGGCGCGGACGGTCTCGCCGATTGCGGAGTGTACCGCCATCAAATTCGGATTTCGCCTTAGAAATGCGCTGACCGGGACCATGTTCTTGGTCCGGCGGCCCTGGGCAACCACGGCGGGCTCGCTGCCCAGTGTCTCCACGAGCAGCCAGTCGTGGTTCATGAGGGCAGTTTAGGGCGGAGCCCCGGTTGGCCGTAGCCAGCAGCCACCTACGGATTCCGTTGCACCGCGTCATTTATGCATCGAATCACGGTATTGGCGCGAGCGTCAGTTAACCTTGTCAAGGTTGCGAAACCCCGCTCCGACGAGGTAGTTTACGCCTGCACCCGGGTGTTCCCGGCTAAGGAACGGATCGCGTTGTCCGGCCGTTCTTTGCAAATGTGAGACCAGGCGTTTCCGCCTTTGGGAGCCTGCTGTACACCCGCGGGGGCGACTGTTCGAGGGGTCGGTCGCCCCCGCGGGGTCACCACGCCGTATCGGCGAGTTCGTTCAGAACCAGTCGCAGCACTTTGATCGCTCCCTGCTTGTCGAGCGGGTCGTTCCCATTGCCACATTTGGGCGACTGCACGCACGATGGGCACCCGGCCGGGCAGTCGCACGCTTCGATCGCCGCCGCGGTCGCCGTCCACCAGGTGCCGATCTTGCGGAAACCGCGATCTGCGAAGCCCGCGCCGCCGGGATAGCCGTCGTAGACGAAGATCGTCGGCAAACCGTCCACCGGACCGATCGCCGTGGACACCCCGCCGATATCGCCGCGGTCGCAGCTGGCGACCAGGGGCAGCAGTCCGATCGCTGCGTGTTCGGCCGCGTGTAGCGAGCCAGGAACCCGTAGCAGCTCTATCCCGTTGTGCTGCAGCACCTCTGGTGTGATGGTGCACATCACCGCGGTCGTTTCCAGGGTGCGCGTCGGCATGTTGAGTTCGACGAAGTCGATGACTTCGCCGGTCAACCGGCGGCGCAGGTAGCCGATCACGGTGTTGGTCACCGAAACCGGCACGAGTCCAACTGTGACCGGCCCGTAGGTCTTGCGTTCTCCCTCGCCGGTGACGGCAATATCGGTCAGCTCGCGGGCGAACGTCGTGTACCCCGGGTCCTCGGCGTGGACGAACGCGACGCCGTCCTCGAAATCGAGTGAGTCGACGACATAGCTCTCACCCTGATGCAGGTAGACGGCCCCGGGATGGACCGATGCCGGTGCCTGGCCTGCGCCCGCACTTCCCAGTATTCGACCGGTACCTGCTTCCAGGATTGCGATCTGCCCGCCCGACGAGCCACGAATGTCCACGGCCGGATGTGGATCCACACCGGGGGTGGGGAAGTAGCCGGTCGGCCGCCGGCGCAGCAAGCCGTCGTCGACGAGCGACTGCGCGACCGCCTCGGCGTTCCACATCCGCACCTCCGCCTCGGTGAGCGGAAGTTCGGTGGCGGCGCAGAGCAGCTGCGGTCCAAGCACATACGGGTTGGACGGGTCGATGACCACGCGTTCGATCGGTTTATCCAGCAGCGCCGCCGGGTGGTGCACTAGGTAGGTGTCGAGTGGGTCGTCACGGGCGATCAATACGATCAGCGCGCTCTGGCCTCTGCGACCTGCGCGACCCGCCTGCTGCCAGAAGGACGTCACCGTACCGGGAAATCCGGCCAGCACGACGGCGTCGAGGCCGGCGATGTCGACCCCGAGTTCCAGGGCGTTGGTCGTCGCGAGCCCCCGCAGTTGGCCGTCGGCCAGTGCGCGTTCCAGTGCGCGGCGGTCTTCGGCCAGATAGCCCGCCCGGTAGGACGCCACCTTCTCGGTGAGATCCGATTTGAGTTCCTCGAGACGTGCGCGCGCACCGAGTGCCGTGAGTTCGGCACCGCGGCGTGAACGCACGAACGTCAGCGTCCGGGCGCCCTCGGCGATCAGACTCCCCATCACCTGGGCGGCGTCTGCGCCTGCCGAACGTCGTACCGGAGCGCCGTTTTCGCCGACGACGTCGTCCAGCAGGGCGGGCTCCCACAACGCAACGGTGCGCGCGCCCTGCGGTGATCCGTCTTCGGTGACCTCGGCGACGGTCTGCCCGATCAGCTCCGACGCGGTGATCGCAGGCGAGGCGGTGGTTGCGCTGGCGAAAATGACCGTGGGCCCCGATCCGCTAGCCGAGTAGCGCATGCTCAACCGCAGCAATCGGCGGAGCACCATGGCCACGTTGGACCCGAACACACCGCGGTAGTAATGGCATTCGTCGACGACGACGTATCTCAGGTTCCGCAGGAACACCGACCAGCGCGCGTGGTTGCGTAGCAGTGACAGGTGAATCATGTCGGGGTTGGAGAAGATCCACCGAGACCGCTCCCTCGCGAAGCGACGCACTTCGGTTGGGCTGTCGCCGTCGTACGGGCTTGGTGCGACGTCGCGCAGCGCGGACACCGCCTCGGTGAGTGAGACCGCTGCGCGCAGCTGGTCGTGGCCGAGCGCCTTGGTGGGCGACAGGTAGAGGACCCGGGACCGCGAATCAGCGTTCAGCGCCGTCAGTATGGGCAGTTGGTAGGCCACCGACTTGCCCGATGCCGTCCCGGTGCTCAGTACGACGTGACGTCCGGCATGCGCAAGGTCGGCCGCTGCGATCTGATGCGACCACGGCGCGGTGATGCCGCGATCAACGAACGCCTGCACCACATCTGGATCGGCCCACTGCGGCCATACGTCCGCACGCCCCTGCCGAGGAGGGAGCTCGGCGACATGACGCAACGGGTCGTGCCCGCCTGGCGTGGCGCCGTCGACCGCGCAAGCAAGCAGCTCGCGGCCGAAATCTGTCATTTGATGCCTTCCTGGGACGCCTCGTACGTGAATTGTTCCCCAATCGATCGCTTCTCCACTGTCGCCGCAGCCCAGAACGTGATTGACTGACTGCGGTCGCAGCTTCTGTGTTGGCGTATTCGCACTCGCAGGATCGACGTTGCGATCGCGGTTCCTGCGAGGGTTGTAGGTCGGGTCGAGTTCCGAGCACTCCACGAAGGTATGGCGGTCGGAACGGGCCCGGTGCACCGAAATGGTGGACCGCACCCGGTATGAAGAGAAGGAAATCACGAGAGATGCCACAGGGAACTGTGAAGTGGTTCAACGCGGAAAAGGGCTTCGGGTTCATCGCTCCCGAGGACGGTTCCGCCGATGTGTTCGTCCACTACACGGAAATTCAAGGAAGCGGCTTCCGTACCCTTGAGGAGAACCAGAAGGTCGAGTTCGAGGTTGGCCAGAGCCCCAAGGGACCGCAAGCCACAGGCGTTCGCGCCGTCTAACCGACGCACCTAAGGAAACCCCCCGCATAGCTCCGACAACGGGCACTGCGGGGGTGTTTTCGTTTTGTGGGGCGCCCTGGCCCGGCGACGCCTCGGCGGGGCTGTGCCTGCCTTAGGGTCGTACCGTGAGCCAGCTGTCCTTCTTTTCGGCCGAGTCGGTGCCCCCTGCCGTTGCCGACTTGACCGGGATACTCGCCGCACCGGGTCAGGTGGTGCTGGTGGGCTCGGGCTCGCAGGCCGGGGCGCGGCTGTCCGTCGTGGTCGAGCAGGTGTGGCGGGCCGAGGCGCTGGCTGAGATGATCGTCGAGGCTGGGTTGCAGCCCGAAATCGCCCGTACGGACGAGAACACCCCGCTGGTCCGCACCGCCGTGGACGCGCGCCTGGTCGCCATTGCGGGCGAGTGGACCCGTGGCGCGGTCAAGACGGTGCCGCCGCAGTGGTTGCCTGGCCCCAGGGAATTGCGTGCCTGGACGCTGGCGTCAGGCACCCCTGAGGCCGATCGCTACCTGCTTGGTCTGGACCCGCACGCGCCCGACACGCATTCGCCGCTCGCGTCGGCGATGATGCGGGTCGGGATAGCCCCCACTCTGATCGGAACCAGAGGGTCTCGTCCAGCGCTTCGGATCAGCGGCCGCCGTCGGCTATCGCGCCTGGTAGAGAACGTGGGGGAACCACCGCTGAATGTGGACGCGTTCGCCCAGTGGCCCCGAATCTGAGGCCTGCCAACCGGAGGGTCAGTTTGCGTCGACTCGCGCAGAATGCGAAATTGTCAGTTGCCGACGGGGCCATACTGCACGTTCAGTGCGGCATTGGGCCCTCCAGGCAGCGAAAGAAGTGGAGCAAAGGCACAGGTGGCAGACGGGGAGCGCGGTAGCGGCCGCAATGGAACTGTGCGGCGACTAGTCATAGTCGAGTCGCCTACTAAGGCGCGCAAAATAGCTGGCTACCTCGGCTCTAACTACATTGTCGAGTCGTCCCGTGGGCACATTCGGGACCTGCCGAGGGCGGCCGCCGACGTGCCGGCCAAGTACAAGTCGGAGTCGTGGGCCCGACTTGGCGTCAACGTCGACGCCGATTTCGAGCCGCTCTACATCATCAGCCCGGAGAAGAAGAGCACCGTCGCGGAGCTCAAGGACCTGCTCAAGGACGTCGACGAGCTCTATCTGGCCACAGACGGTGACCGCGAGGGCGAGGCCATCGCATGGCACCTCCTGGAGACGCTGAAGCCCCGCATCCCCGTCAAGCGGATGGTGTTCCACGAGATCACCGAGTCGGCGATCCGGGCCGCCGCCGAAGATCCGCGGGATCTGGACATCGACCTGGTCGATGCGCAGGAGACCCGGCGCATCCTGGACCGGCTGTACGGCTACGAAGTCAGCCCGGTGCTGTGGAAGAAGGTCGCGCCGAAGCTGTCCGCCGGTCGTGTGCAGTCCGTGGCTACCCGCATCATCGTGTCGCGCGAGCGGGAACGGATGGCGTTCAGAAGCGCGGGCTACTGGGACGTGACCGCCGAACTCGACGCCAGCGTGTCCAACGCGCAGGCCTCGCCGCCCACGTTCACGGCCAAGCTGAACTCCGTCGACGGACGTCGGGTGGCCACCGGACGCGACTTCGACTCGCTGGGCGGACTGAAGAAGCCCGACGAGGTGCTCGTGCTCGACCAGTCCGCGGCCGGTGCATTGGCCACCGGACTGCGCGGCGCGCAACTCGAGGTGTCCTCCGTCGAGCAAAAGCCTTACACCCGTAAGCCTTACGCGCCATTCATGACCTCGACACTGCAACAGGAGGCGGGCCGCAAGCTGCGGTTCTCCTCCGAGCGCACGATGAGCATCGCGCAGCGGCTCTATGAAAACGGCTACATCACCTATATGCGTACCGACTCGACGACGCTGTCGCAGTCGGCCATCGAAGCCGCGCGAAATCAGGCAAGCCAGCTCTATGGCCAGGAGTACGTGCACCCGACGCCGCGGCAGTACACCCGCAAGGTCAAGAACGCCCAGGAGGCACACGAGGCCATCCGCCCTGCCGGCGATGTGTTCTCCACGCCCGGGCAGCTGCACGCTGCGCTCGACACCGACGAGTTCCGACTCTACGAACTGATCTGGCAGCGCACGGTCGCCTCTCAAATGGCCGATGCCCGTGGCACGACGCTGTCGCTGCGGATCTCGGGAGCCGCCCGCTCGGGCGAGCAGGTCGTGTTCAGCGCCAGCGGCCGCACCATCACCTTCGCCGGCTTCCTCAAGGCCTACGTCGAAAGCATCGACGACCAGGCCGGCGGTGAGGCCGACGACGCCGAGAGCCGGCTGCCGCAGCTCGAGCAGGGCCAGCGGGTGGATGCCAAGGAGCTCACCGCCGACGGGCACACCACCTCGCCGCCTGCCCGCTACACCGAGGCATCGCTGATCAAGGCGTTGGAAGATCTCGGCATCGGCCGGCCGTCGACCTATTCATCGATCATCAAGACGATCCAGGACCGCGGCTACGTCCACAAGAAGGGCAGCGCGCTAGTTCCGTCGTGGGTCGCGTTCGCCGTCATCGGGCTGCTGGAGCAGCACTTCGGGCGACTGGTCGACTACGGATTCACCGCCGCGATGGAGGACGAACTCGACCAGATCGCGTCGGGCAATGAGCGAAGGACCAACTGGCTCAACAATTTCTACTTCGGCGGCGAGCATGGGGTTGCCGATTCGATTGCACGTTCGGGCGGTCTGAAGAAACTCGTCGGCGTGAACCTCGAGGGTATCGACGCCCGAGAAGTCAACTCCATCAAGCTATTCGACGACGAAGAGGGACGCCCGGTCTACGTCCGTGTTGGCAAGAACGGACCCTATCTCGAGCGGATGATCATCGGCGACGACGGTGAGCCGACTCCGCAGCGGGCGAACCTCAAGGACGAACTCACGCCTGACGAGTTGACGCTGGAGCTCGCCGAAAAAGCTTTCGCCACACCGCAAGAGGGCCGATCGCTGGGCGTGGATCCGGTGACCGGGCACGAAATCGTCGCCAAGGACGGCCGATACGGCCCTTATGTCACCGAGGTCTTGCCCGCTCCTCCGGAGGAGCCAGAGGGCGACGCGGGCACGCCTGCGAAGAAGGGCAAGAAGCCGACGGGTCCCAAGCCGCGCACGGGCTCACTGCTGCGCACGATGGACTTGGAGACGGTGACGCTCGAAGATGCACTCCGGTTACTCTCACTTCCGCGCGTCGTCGGGGTTGACCCGAATACGAACGAGGAGATCACCGCGCAGAACGGCCGGTACGGCCCATACCTCAAGCGTGGCACTGACTCTCGCTCCCTGGCGACCGAAGAGCAGATGTTCGACATCACCCTCGACGAGGCGCTGAAGATCTACTCGGAGCCGAAACGCCGTGGTGGACAACGAGCTTCGGCTCCTCCGCTGCGTGAGCTGGGCAACGACCCCGCAACCGATAAGCCGATGGTGATCAAGGACGGCCGGTTCGGGCCCTACGTCACCGATGGTGAGACGAATGCCAGTCTGCGCAAGGGCGACGACGTGATGTCACTGACCGACCAGCGCGCCGCGGAGTTGCTCGCCGAACGCCGCGCGCGTGGCCCGGTCAAGCGCACCAAGAAGGCGGCCAAGAAATCACCGGCGAAGAAGAAGGCCGCCAAGAAGACCTGACCTACCGCGGCGCGTCGCTGGACGCCTCACGCTTGGCCCGGACCTCCTCCGGTGACGCCAGGTTCAGCGGTCTCGCCAGTTGAGTCGGTGCCACGCGCCCGCGCAGCTCGACGATCTCGCCTACGTCCCAGCACAGCGCCTCCGCGTCGAGCGCACCGCTGACCGCGATGGCCGACGCAAGCACGTGGCCCGGCTCCAGCTTGGCCAATTCGGTCAGCCGCGCTGCCTCGTTGACCGGGTCGCCGATCACGGTGTACTCGAAACGGGCCAGCGCGCCGATGTGGCCGGCGATCGCGCGGCCGGCTGACACCCCGATCCCGAACTCGGTCTGGCCCAGCACCTTCAGCACCTCGTCGTGGAGCTCACGCGAAGCCGCAAGCGCGGCCCCGCAGGCGTCGGGGTGCTCGATCGGTGCACCGAAGATCGCCAGTGCCGCGTCACCCTGAAACTTGTTGACGAACCCGCCATGGCGGTTCACGGTGTCGACGACCACCCGGAAGAAGTCGTTGAGGAGGTTGACCACTTCGCCGGCGGGCATGGTCGCCGCCAGCTGAGTCGAACCGACGAGGTCCACGAAGAGCACGGCGACGTCGCGTTCCTGCCCGCCGAGTTCGGTGCCGCGCTCGAGCGCCCGCCTGGCGACGTCCTCTCCGACGTAGCGACCGAACAGGTCGCGCAGCCGCTGACGCTCGGCGAGGTCGCGGACCATGTCGTTGAAGCCCGCCTGGAGCAGGCCAAGCTCGCTGGCGTCATAGATCTGCATGTGGGCGTTGTAGTTGCCGCGCTGCACCTCGCCCAGCGCCCAGCGCAACTGGCGCAGCGGGTCGGCGATCGACATGGCCACCAGCACCGTGCCGAACAGACCGATGATCAACGCGGCGATGGCCAGCAGCAGGATCGGTGTTGTCAGCTTGTCGGCGGGCGCGGTGAGGACCTCGAACTTGCTGGCCACCAGCGCCAGCACGATCGCGAGGATGGGCACGCCGGTGGACAGCACCCACGTCATCACCTGGCGCTGGATCACCCCGGGAGCGCGGAAGTTCTCGGGCACACCACCGCGCAGAGCAGCCACGGCGACGGGCCGCAGCACCCGCTCAGACTGCAGATACCCGATGATCGCTGTCGCGGTGGCGCCGAGACCGCTGGCGACGGCGACGACGGGCGCCGACTTACTGGCCACCGGCCAGCTGGCCACGATGAACACCACCGACCCGAGCAACCAGTTCGCGACGTTGATCATCGTGCGGTAGTAGGGCATCTTCAGCGCGCGCACGCGGGCCAGCTCGGTGACGGCCGGGTCGCTTTCGGTGAGCAAGGTGTCTCGGCGCTGCCAGCGGATCACCGGGATCAGCAGCCGGAGGCTCAGGTACGACGCGGTCGTGAACGAGATGAACAGGAAGCCCAGGAAGACCGCCAGATTGAACGCGGGTAGGTCCTGCAGCTGGATGCGGTCCTCGGGCGGCAAACCGAAGCGCAGAAAACTCAGGACCAGCAGGGCGCCGATGATGTCGGCCTGCAACATCCCGAGGGTGAACACCGGCCACGGCGTACGCGCGACCCAGCGGACGAATGCGCCGATTCGCCTGATGGGTACGGCCTTGGAGATGGCCCCAGTGGTCACTGGACAACCGTATCGGTCGGCAAGGACGGGAAAAGGCGCAAACGAGCCCTGTGGGACGGACGTGTCGCTTCGCAGCACTACTGTTATCTGCGATGACCGGTGTCTTTTCGCGTCTGGTGGGTCAGCACGCAGTAGAAGCCGAGTTGGTGGCCGCCGCGCGGGCTGCCCGCGGTGATTCGGCTCACAATGGGCTCGCGACGGGCACCATGACACACGCGTGGCTGATCACCGGGCCGCCGGGGTCGGGCCGATCGGTTGCCGCGCTGTGCTTTGCCGCCGCGTTGCAGTGCACCAGCGACGGCGTCCCGGGCTGCGGAGAGTGCCGCGCGTGCTTGACGGCCATGGCCGGCACCCACGCCGACGTGCGGCGGATCGTTCCAGAGGGCCTGTCGATCGGCGTGGACGAGATGCGCGGCATCGTGCAGATCGCGTCGCGGCGGCCGGGGACCGGACGCTGGCAGGTGGTGCTGATCGAGGACGCCGACCGGCTGACCGAGGGCGCGGCGAATGCGCTGCTCAAGGTGGTCGAAGAGCCGCCGCCGTCGACGGTGTTCCTGCTCTGCGCACCGTCGGTGGACCCCGAGGACATCGCGATCACGCTGAGGTCGCGCTGCCGGCATGTGGCGCTGGTGACGCCGCCGGTGGACGCCATCGCCCAGGTACTGATCGACACCGACGGGCTTGCCGAGCAGGACGCCCGCTGGGCGGCGTCGGTCAGCGGCGGCCATGTCGGCAGGGCGCGGCGGCTGGCGGTCGACGAGGAGGCGCGTGAGCGCCGGAAGCGAGCCCTGGCATTGGCGCGCGATGCCGCAACCCCATCGCGGGCCTACGCCGCCGCAGAGGAACTGGTGGCCGCGGCCGAGGCGGAGGCGGTGTCGTTGACGGTCGACCGCAACGAGGTCGAGGCGGAGGAGTTGCGCACCGCACTGGGTGCCGGTGGCACCGGCAAGGGCACCGCGGGCACGATGCGTGGTGCGTCCGGTGCACTCAAAGATCTTGAACGACGGCAGAAGTCGCGCAAGACGCGCGCATCGCGCGACGCGCTCGACCGAGCACTGATCGACCTCGCCACCTACTTCCGGGATGCGCTGCTGGTGTCCTCGGGCGCGGGCGACATCCAACCCAACCACCCGGATATGGCGGAGAAGGTCGCCGCGATGGCCGCGCACGCGCCGCCGGACAAGCTGTTGCGCTGCATCGAGGCGGTTCTGCAGTGCCGGGAGGCGCTGGACATGAACGTGAAGCCGAAGTTCGCGGTCGACGCGATGGTCGCCACGGTGGGGCAGGCCCTGCGCGACTGACTTGGGCGCTCGGTGTGCCCTGTCGTAGACTCGTCCCGCCCCAAAAGGGCGCGGCCACCTTAGCTCAGTCGGTAGAGCGATTCACTCGTAATGAATAGGTCAGGAGTTCGATTCTCCTAGGTGGCTCCACGCGTTGTGACCTAGTTCGGCGCCACGAATCCAACGGGTCCCGACGCGATACACACCGATAGCGCCGCGGTGTTCGCCCGGACGTCGATCGCGTCGCCCGCGCCGGGTAGCCGGACGAAAACCCGGTTGAGTCCGGGGTGCACCGGCACCTTCACCTCGTCACCGTCGGTCAGCGACATCATCAGCGATCCATCGCTGTTGGCCAGGTAATTGATCTCCGCGGTCCAGTCGGCCGGCAACAGTGGACCGTCCAGCGGCATCCGCACGGGGAAGTCCGGCTGGACTAGATAGCCACATTGCGGAGCGGGGCCTTCGACGATGCTGCGTACCCACGTGACCTTCGCGTCGACCAACCGTCCGGTGCTGTCCAGCATGCGCAAGTCAGTTGTGGCCGAGGCGAATTCGGGCCTGCTTCGCAGCAATGCGAACATGTGGCTGGCCCGGTTCTCGGGACCGACCACTCGCTGCAGCACCATCGGGTCGACCTCCTGGTCGAGCATCGAAGCGTTGGACTCCTGCGCTGCGGTGGCCAGTCCCGCCACGGCATTGTGCAGGTACGGTTGAGCCGGGTTGTCGCGCCAACTGGTCATGAAGGTCGCGGTCGAGTATAGGCTGCTGGCCATGAACGCCGTTGTGGCGACGACGATTACGGCTGTCCTGGCGTGTGATGCATCCAGCCATCGCGATCCCTCGCGGTTGGGCGCGCACAGGCCGACGGCCGCCAGTAGCGCCAGCACGACCACCAGGTCGGGGAGATAGCGCAGCGTCTGTGCCAACTCGAGCGCGGTGTACTGCGACGAGCGCATCAGATAGATCGGGATCTGGCACGCCACCGCGTAGCCGACGGCGACGAACCACACCGCACCGATGCGCCGTTTGCGAACCACGGTCACCGCGATCACGGCCGCCAATGCCACCCAGCCCGAAATCATGACAGTCAGCGGCGGCGTCCCCCACGGCGAGGCGGGCGCCCACCGTTGCCAGTCCCACGGCCCACCAACGAGTCCGGGCACGATGCCGTGCGTCACCGACCGGGCGAGCAGATCCCACGTCATCGACCAGTCCAGGCTCCACCGCTTCTGATCGACGACAGCGAGGTAGACAACGATCCACGCGGCCGTCACAGCCAGCGACGCAACCCACAGCCGAACCCCGCGGCGCCACACCGTCGTCGGCGAACCCGCGCCGGTGACATGGGCCAGCAGCGCGGCGACCGCGAACGCGACGAACGGAATGACGGCCGCCTTTTCGAAGAACAGCAGGCCGCCGACGAACACCAGCAGACCCGTTACGGCGTAGCGCTGATTGCCGGTGCGCACCAGTAGTACAGCGTCCCCGCACACCCACGCCAGCGCTGTCAGCATGGGCAGCGAATTCAACGCCGCGGCCCACCACGCGAAACCCGGCACAGCCATCGGGGTGAACAGCGCAAAGGTCAGCGGGATGAGCAACACGGGCCGCCAGCCCAGAATCACGTGCAGTGCCCGCAGCAGTGCCAGAGACGCCAACAATTGCAGCACGATCAGGCTGATTGCCGGTAAAAGCCATTGCAGCGGCGCAAGCCGCGTGATCCCGCCGGCGACCAGGAACGCGGCGGGCATGACGTGGCCGTCGTGATCGTCGAACAGATACCCCGCCGACAGCAGGTTCTGGGTACCCGCCCGGCCGATCAATATCAGGTCGTCCCAGTAGAAGTAGCCGTTGAAGGCGAGCACCGCCCGGACGACGAGCTGCACCGCGATGAGTGCGGCAGCGGTGCGCGCGACCCAGCCGACCTGACCCGTGGACCGTTTCACGCGGGATACTGGTCGCCGGCTTGGCTCCGCGCCGCCCACGCGGACGCCACCATCTCGCCGAGCGAGTGGCGCATCTGCCAGTCCAGGTCGCGCCGCGCCAAATCGCCGGACGCGACGATGCGTGCCGGGTCCCCCGGCCGCCGGGGTTTGATCGCCGGTTCGAAGGCGATGCCGGTTGCTTTCCGGATCGCCGTCATGATCTCTCGCACGGACGTGCCGTCGCCGCTACCGAGGTTGTAGATGGGCTCGACGGACTGGCCGGCATTCAGCCGCTGCGCGGCGGCAACGTGCGCCAGCGCCAGATCGGCAACGTGGATGTAGTCGCGCACACACGTGCCGTCCGGTGTCGGATAGTCGTCACCGTTGATCTGCGGGGTCTCACCGCGGTACAGCATGTCGAAGACCAAGGGGAACAAGTTGTGCGGACTGGCGTCGAACAGCTCCGCCGATCCCGAGCCCACCACATTGAAGTAGCGCAGGCTGGTGTGCTTGAGGCCGGATGCGCGTCCGACGTCGCGCAGGAGCCATTCGCCGATCAGCTTGGTCTCGCCGTATGGCGACTCCGGTCCGTTCGGGGTGTCCTCGGTGACGACGTCGACGTCCGGTGTGCCGAAGGTGGCCGCGCTTGACGAGAACACCATCTTGTCGACGCCCTCGGCGTCCATCGCTTTGAGTAACGCCACCATCGCCGAGACGTTCTGTTCATAGGTGTGTAGGGGCCGACGGACAGACACCCCGGCGTACTTGAACCCGGCGATGTGAATGACACCGTCGACGTTGTGGTCTCGCAGCGTGTGTGCGACGAGGTCACCGTCCAGCAGCGTGCCGCGCACAAACGGCACCGACGTGGGGACGAACTGCTCGAGCCCGGATGAAAGGTCGTCGATCACAACCACCGGGAGGTCAGCCTCCAGCAGGGCTCGGACCACGTGAGAACCGATGTAGCCGGCCCCGCCCGTCACCATCCACGTCATGTTGGAGCCGAGTCTAGAGAGCCATCACCACGGGCAACAAAGTCGCCTCCCAATAAAGATTGCGAGTACTCACTTTCTATTGTAGGCTCGCGACATGACCTATGACGTGATTGTTCGCAACGGCCTCTGGTTCGACGGGACCGGCGCGGCCCCGCAGGTCCGCTCGCTGGGCATCCGCGACGGCATCGTTGCCACCGTTTCGGCCACCCCCCTGGACGAGACGGGCTGCCTCGACGTGATCGATGCGGCGGGCAAGTGGATCCTGCCCGGATTCATCGATGTGCATACGCACTATGACGCCGAGGTGCTGCTCGATCCCGGCCTGCGCGAGTCGGTGCGGCACGGGGTCACCACGGTGCTGCTCGGAAACTGCTCGCTGTCGACGGTCTACGCCGACACCGATGACGCCGCCGATCTGTTCAGCCGCGTCGAGGCGGTGCCGCGCAGCTTCGTCCACGGGGCACTGGAAGCCAAGAGGACGTGGTCCGATCCGGCCTCCTACGTCCGTGCCATCGACGATCTGCCGCTCGGCCCGAATGTGGGCTCGATGCTGGGACATTCAGACCTTCGCACCAGTGTGCTCGGCCTGGACCGTGCGACGACCGAGGGTGTGAAGCCGACCCCGGCCGAACTGGACCGGATGATGGTGATGCTCGAGAAGGCGCTCGACGCAGGACTTCTCGGCCTGTCCGGCATGGACGCGCCCATCGACAAACTCGACGGCGATCGATACCGGTCGCGGGCGCTGCCTTCGACGTTCGCCACCTGGCGCGAGCGTCGAAAGCTGATCTCCGTCCTGCGCAAGCGCGGCCGAATTCTGCAGAGTGCGCCCAATACCAAGCGCCCGGCCTCCGCGCTCATGTTCTTCATCACCAGCAGCAAGTTGTTCGGCCGCCGTCCCGGTGTCCGGATGAGCCTGCTGGTATCGGCCGACGCGAAATCGGCGACCGGCGCCGTGCATGTGTTCGGTCCCGGCGTAAGGCTACTCAACAAGGTGCTCGACTCGCTGGTGCGCTTTCAGCACCTTCCGGTTCCGTTCGAGCTGTACTCCGACGGCATCGACCTGCCGGTCTTCGAGGAGTTCGGTGCCGGCACCGCGGCGTTGCATCTGCGGGACCAACTCGAGCGCAACGAACTGCTGGCAGACACCGACTACCGTCGCCGGTTTCGCAAGTCGTTCGACCGGAAGAAGCTGGGCCCGTCGTTGTGGCACCGCGACTTTCACGACGCGACGATCGTCGAGTGCCCCGACAAGAATCTGATCGGTAAGAGCTTCGGTCAGATCGCCGACGAGCGCGGGCTGCATCCGCTCGACGCATTCCTCGATGTGCTCGTCGAGAACGGCGAGCGCAACGTGCGGTGGACCACGATCGTGGCCAATCACCGACCCAAGTATCTCGACAGGCTCGCCGCTGAACCGTCCATCCACATGGGGTTCTCCGATGCCGGCGCCCACCTTCGCAACATGGCGTTCTACAACTTCTCGCTGCGGTTGCTCAAGCGGGTACGCGACGCCGAGCGTGCGGGCCGCCCCTTTCTGTCGACGCAGCGCGCGGTGCACCGGCTCACGGCGGAGGTCGCCGAATGGTTCGGCCTCGATGCGGGCACCCTGCGCGAGGGTGAGCGTGCCGACTTCGTCGTCATCGACCCTGAGCGCCTCGACGAATCGGTCAACGGGTACCACGAAGCGACGGTCCCGTTCTACGGCGGGCTGAGCCGGATGGTCAACCGAAACGACTCCACTGTCGTGGCGACCGCGGTCAACGGTATGGTCGTGTTCCGCGACGGCGAGTTCTGTGAGGGTTACGCCACGACCGTCAAGTCGGGCCACTTCCTGCGCGCCGGCCAGTCGCAGCGCGCGAAAGCGCTTGCCTGATATGGCAAGGACTCAGCAGCAGCGTCGCGAGGAAACTATCGCACGGCTGCTCGACGCCAGCATCGACACCATCGTCGAAGTGGGGTATGCGCGGGCCTCGGCAGCGGTGATCGCCAGGCGTGCAAAGGTTTCCGATGGCGCGCTGTTTCGTCACTTCCCGACGATGGGTGACTTCATGGCGGCCACCGCGCAGGAAGTGATGCGGCGCCAGCTCGGCCTGTTCTCTAAGCGGGTCGCCGAGATTCCGGCCGACAGGCCCGCTCTGGAGGCCGCGCTGACAGTTCTGCGGGACGTCACCGGTAACGCCACCAACACGGTGATGTACGAGTTGCTCGTTGCCGCGCGCACCGACGAAAAGTTGCGGGTCACATTGAAAGACGTACTCACCGAGTACGCCGCGAACATCTATGAGACGGCCAGGGCGCTCCCCGGCGCCGATCAGTTCGGTGACGACACCTTTGCCGCGCTGACGGCGATCCTCACGAACACCTTCGACGGCGCGGCGATCGTGCGTGCGGTGATGCCGCAGCCTGAGCTCGAGGACAAACGGATTGAATTGCTGACCGCGCTGCTCAGCGGTGTGTCACCGGCACAGGGCGGCTAGGGCCTTCGCGCCAGCGCGACGAGGTGCACGACAATCCCGACCAGTGGACCGCACAGCAGCGCGACCACGGTGCGTGTCTCGAGGCTCAGCGGCAACAGCAACAGGGCCGTCGTTGCGACCGTCGCCGAGATCCACCCCAGTGAGTACGCCTGTTGCAGCGCTGCCGCCACCGTCGCGGCGCCGGTCACGGTCAACAGCGCCATCGTGATCGCTGCGGCGGTCAGCCACGCCAGTAATGCGCCGCTGGCCGCGTAGTCGGCCCCGAACGCGGCGCGTAGCAGCCACGGTCCGAAGACGCCCGCAGCCAGCACACCGAGCAGGCCAACCGAGGTCACCACGGCGGCCGGTGCGATGAGCGCCCGCAGCCGGTGCGTGCGCTGGTCGACGAAATGGGCGATCAGGTTCCCCTGCATGGCCGTCAACGGCACCAGTAGCGGTGCACGCGTCAGCGTCACGGCGAGGATCACGACGCCGCCTGTGGCCCCCAGATCATCCGAGGTCGCCTTGAGCAGCACAGGAAAGCCCATCACGAGCACGGCACTCGCGCCGGCCGCGGCGATCGAATGCGACGCCCCCCGCAGGAATGTGGCTGTGCTGCCGGGTGTCAGCAGCTTGGCGGCTTCCCGTGCGGAAGGGGAGACGGTCAACATGATCAGCCAGGCGATCGCACCCGCCACCGTCGCCCACAGGTATCCGGCCAGCCCCCAACCCACCAAAAACGTCGTCGTTGCCACGATCATCCGCAGGCCGGCATCGGTCACCATCAGTGATCCGTATCCGGTCCACCGGTCCAGCCCGGCGAGCATGCCCATCAGCGTGGCGTGCAGGCAGAAGCCGGCAAGGCCCACAGACAGCAGCGCAACCGACAGCCACCGCGACTCGGCGAACACGTGTGCCGACCACAGCGGGGAACTGAGGGCGATCACCCCGGCGGCGGCGACGCCGACCAGCGCCGCCACCCTCATCGGGTGCGTCCGCGGCCCGGTGACGACCCCGGTGTGGCCGGCCGAGCGCACCTCCCTGGTCGCTTCCTGCAAGAGCCCGAACGAGGCGCCGGTCACCAGGCCGAACGCCCCCCAGAACACGCTGAAGACAGAGAAGCCGATCGGCTCGAGGTCGCGGGCGGCGAGGTAGAGCACCGCGTACCCGCACAAAGCGGTGAGCGCCGTTGCCGCGCCGACCCTGGCCACGCTCGCCCGCGTGACGGGGCCGGCCGGCGTGCCCGCGTCGGTCACGTGGCGATGTCCAGCGCGGGTAGCTCCGTCGAGTAGAGCCATGCCGCCCACAACGGCCTCAGTGACTCGTTTGTATAGTTCGCCGCGAGCCCGGTGAAGTCGTCGGTCACCGCGGTGCTGTGCCGATACCGTGCCGTCCAATCACGAAGCAGCGCAAAGAAGTTGTCGTCACCGATGCGCCGCCGAAGCACATGCAGCGTGAGTGCGCCCCGCTTGTACACCCGGTCGTCGAACATGTCGCGGGGTCCGGGATCCGCCAGCAACAGGTCCTCAGGCGAATCGGCCAACCGCTGGTAGTAGTGTCGCGCCCACTCGTCGGCGGTTCGACCGCCCGAGTGTTCAGACCACAGCCACTCCGCGTAGCAGGCGAAGCCCTCGTGCAACCAGATATGCCGCCAGCGCTGGGCGGTAACCGAATTGCCGAACCACTGGTGAGCCAGTTCGTGTGCGATCAGGCGCTCGGAAGTGCCGCTTCCATCACAGTGATTGGCACCGAAAATCGAGATACCTTGTGCCTCAAGCGGTATCTCCAGATCGTCGTCGGTGACCACGATGGTGTAGCCGCTGGCCAGGGGGTACGGTCCAAACAGTTTGACGAACAACTTCATCATCTGCGGTTGGTCGGCGAAGTCCTGTTCGAAGTTGTGCCGCAACCGGTTTGGCAGCACCGCGTGCATATGGACGCCGTTCTTGGCCATGCGGTGCCGGTGGTACACCCCGATCTGCAAGGTCAGCAGGTACGTCGACGTCGGCTCTGCTTGCTCGTAGGTCCAGGTGGTCATTCCGGCCCGCGCCCGCTTGGACACCAGCTCACCGTTGGCGAGCGCGTAGTACGAACTCTCGGTGCTGATCCGGATGGAGAAGCTCGCCTTCGCGCTGGGGTGGTCGTCGCAGGGAAACCAAGAGGCGGCGCCGTTCGGTTGACCCGCCACCAGAGCACCCTCGGTCAGCTCTTCGAAACCGACGTCACCCCAATGAGAGTGGATCGGCCGCGGAGATCCGCCGTAGCGCACGACGATCGACATCGCGGCTCCGGCGGGCACGGCGTCCGCCAGACCGATGTGCAGCTTGTGATGCGACGACCTGAACTGCGCGGGTCGTCGTCCGTTCACCGTCACCTTCGTCACGTTGAGTGCGTGGGACAGGTCGAGGGTGAAGCTTCGCAGAGCCGCAAGTGTTACGGCGGTGATCGTCGCCGTGCCGGACAGTCGATTGATCGCGACCTTGTATTCCAGGTCGAGTTCGTAGCGCGATACCCGGTAGCCGAAATTGCCGTTGGCCGGGATGTATGGATCGATGACGGGAGCGGGCCCCTTCTTCTTGCTGCGTGTCACGCGGCGGCGTCTTTTGGCTTCTTGGGTGCCGGATCAGGTGTGTCGCCGCCGCGATTCTTGCGGAACAGATTCCACGGCGCGATCGGATTGCCGAGCCAGCGGGTCGAGGGCGGTACTTCGTCGCCACGCATCACCAGTGAGGCCGGGCCGACCGTCGCGCCCGCACCGATCCGTGCGGCGGGCAACGCGACGCAGTGTGGTCCCAGAGTCGAACCCTCCTCCAGCACAACGGTGTCCATCCGCATGATGCGGTCGTGGAACAGGTGCGTCTGAACCACGCAGCCACGGTTGACGGTTGACCCCTTGTCGAGGGTGACCAGGTCGGCCTCTGGCAACCAGTACGTTTCGCACCAGACACCGCGCCCGATCGACGCGCCGAGCGCCCGCAGCCACAGGTTCATCACCGGAGTGCCGGTCGCTGCGCGCGCGAACCACGGCGCCGCGACGGTCTCGACGAAGGTGTCCGACACTTCATTGCGCCACACGAATGGCGACCACAGCGGATGCTCGATGGCCTGAATGCGGCCCACCACAACCCATTTCGCTATCACCGCGATGCCGCCGGCGATCGCGCCCGCCGCCAGCAGCACGGTACCGCCGGCCAGCACCGGCCACAGCCAACCGAAACTGACAGCCAGCCATTGCAACGCCAGCAGCACGGCGACACCGATCGCAAACGTCACGATCAGCGGGATGATCCGGCAGGTTTCGACCATGGCGCGCAGGATCTTCAGCCGCAGTGACGGATGGAAGGTGCGCAGTGTGTCGGCCGCTGTCGGTTTGCGCCGCAGTCGAACCGGCGGGCTGCCGAGCCACGACGATCCCGCCTTCGCCTTGTGCGGTGCGGCGGACAGCACCGCGACCAGCCCGTCGTCGGGCACCTTTCGGCCCGGCTGGGTGATGCCCGAGTTGCCGAGGAAAGCGCGTTTGCCGATGGTCGCCTTCGCGACGTGGATCCAGCCGCCGCCGAGTTCATAGGACGCCACCATGGTGTCGTCGGCCAGGAACGCGCCGTCCTCGATCACCGTGAACTTCGGTGTCAGCAGCGCCGTCGAAATCTCGGTGCCGCGGCCCACCTTCGCGCCGAGCACGCGCAGCCACCACGGGGTCAGCAGGCTGGCGTACAGCGGGAACAGGTAGTTGCGCGCAGCGTCCATCAGTCGCTCGGTGGCCCATATCTGCCAGCCGACGCGACTGCGCACCGGGTGATAGCCCTCACTGAGCCACAGCGAAAGAACCCGCACCCCGATCACCGTCAGCAGTGCGTATGTCAGCACGGCGGCCACCGTCGCCACCGGGGTCCACAGTGCGGCAGGTGCGATCGCGGCCGTCACCGTGCCCGCGCCGCGGATACCCCACCCGATCACGGCGAGGCCGACACCGAGTGCCAGCAGCGGCACCGCGCCAAGGAGCACCGACGTCGCTCCGTAGACAACGACCCACAGCGGTGCCCGTCGCGGTCGGTGATCTGGCCACGGATGGCGGGCCTTACCGGACTTCACCGCGGGCGAGCCTTTCCAGTACTGGCCGTTCTTGACCTTGCCGACCACCCCCGAACCCGGGGCGACGTCCGCGTTCTTGCCGACGATGGCCCCGGGCAGCAGCGTCGTGCGGGCGCCGATGGTGGCGTCGTTGCCGATGGTGATCCGGCCGACGTGGAAGTGGTCGCCGTCGATCCAGTGGCCCGTGAGATCGACCTCGGGTTCGACCGAACTGCGGTGACCGAGTTTCATCATCCCCGTCACCGGCGGGGCCGAGTGCAGGTCGACCCCCTTGCCGACCTTGTTGCCGAGCGCGCGGGCGTAGTACACCAGCCACGGCGCGCCTGCCAGATTCTCCGCACCGCTGGCCTCCGCGAGACGTTCGGCGAACCACACCCGCAGATGCGCAGGACCGCCGCGGCGATACGTGCCGGGCTCCAAACCTGACAACAGCATCCGTGCGAACAGCACCGCGATGCCCATCCGGCCCAACGGACTGACGAACAGCAGGAATCCCGCGACGATCCACCACCAGCTGATTGATGCCGCCCATGGCACCAGATTCAGTTCGGCGGCGACGTTGTTGGCCAGGGCCAGCCAGACCACCCACTGCAGCCCGGTCAGCGTGGACAGGGGCAGCGTCAGGGCGACCTGGACGGCTTGGGAGAGCCACGGCGTCGGTGCGACCACACGGGTCTTTACCCGCGGCGGCGGTTTGAGTTCGTCGAGATATCCGGTCAGCGAGCCGAGTCGGGGATGGTCGTAGAGGTCGGCGACCGTCACCTGCGGATACCGCTGACGTAGTGCGGCCACCAACTGGGCGGCCGACAACGATCCGCCGCCGAGAGCGAAGAAGTCCGCCTCGGGACCCTCGATGGCGGAGGCCAGGACGTCGCGCCACAGGCCCGCCACCCAGCCCATCGTGCCCACCAAATCGGCGGCATCGGCGCCCTCCGGTTCGCCGGGAGGCGGCCACGGCAGTGCGTTGCGGTCGACCTTGCCCGAGGTCCGGGTGGGCAGTTCGGCCACGAGCACCAGGCGCGGCACGAGCGCAGCGGGCAAAGCCTCGGCCAGCGTGGCGCGCGCCGCAGCCAGATCGAAGGACGGATCTGCGCTCGCTATGTAGCCGACCAGCAGCGGGGTGCCACTGGCCGTGCGCCGCACCGCGGCCGCGCCGCCGCTGACTCCCGGCAGATTGACCAGCGCCGCATCGACCTCGCCCAGCTCGATCCGGCGGCCGCCGACCTTGACCTGGTCGTCGGCGCGCCCCTGGAAGTAGAGGCCGTCGGTCTCTAGGCGAACCAGGTCGCCGCTGCGGTATGCGCGATCCCAACCCAAAGAAGGCATAGCGGCGTACTTCTCGGCGTCCTTGTCCGGATCCAGATAGCGGGCCAGGCCGACGCCGCCGATGACGAGTTCACCGACCTCGCCCGGCGACACCGGGACGCCCGAGCGGTCGACCACCGCCAGGTCCCAGCCGGGCAGTGGCAGCCCGATGCTGACAGGCGCGGCGCCCGCCAGCCGCGCCGCGCACGCGACGACGGTCGCCTCGGTGGGTCCGTAGGTGTTCCACACCTCGCGCCCCTCGACCGCGAGCCGCTCGGCGAGCTCCGGCGGGCAGGCCTCACCGCCGAAGATCAGCAGCCGCACCGCCTCGAGCGCCTCGGCGGGCCATAACGCCGCAAGCGTCGGCACGGTGGAGACAACCGTGATGTCCCGCGACACCAGCCATGGGCCCAGATCCATGCCGCTGCGTACCAGCGACCGTGGTGCAGGCACCAGGCACGCCCCGTGCCGCCAGGCCAGCCACATCTCCTCGCACGACGCATCGAACGCCACCGACAGTCCGGCCAGCACCCGGTCGCCTGGCCCGATCGGATTGTCCTGCAGAAACATTCGTGCTTCCGCATCGACGAACGCCGCCGCACTCCGATGCGTGACCGCAACGCCCTTCGGCGTACCGGTGGAGCCCGAGGTGAAGATGATCCACGCGTCGTCACGGCCGAGTGGAGCGGCGGCCCGCCACCCGCGCGAGGAGCCATGGGCGCGGATCAGCCCCGCCTCGGTGATGATCGCGACCACGCGGGCCTCGCCGAACACCAGGTCGGCCCGTTCGTCGGGATCGTCGGCGTCCACCGGAACGTAGGCCGCGCCGCTGGCCAGGGTCGCGAGGATCGCCACGTACAGCGCGTAGCTGCCCGATGGCATGCGGATTCCGATGCGGTCCCCGCGCCCGATGCCCCGGGTGGCCAGCCATTCGACGCTGTCCTCGATATCGGAGACCAGCTCGGCATAGGTGAGCTGGACCTCGCCGTCGTCGATGGCAGGCGAATCCGGATGACGGCCCGCGGTGTCGTAGAGGATGTCGATGAGCGTGCGGGGTTCGGGCGCATGTGCCGACAGCAGATACTGCGCAGGTATCTGGTGCCCAACGTCCCCAGTCACGGATACAAAACTACTAAGCGGCCATGGCTGCGCGTGCACGCCGCACGCGGTGGCTGATCACAATTGCGCGAACAGCGATCGCACGTTTGATCTCCTCGATTTCGGTCAATCGCGGTTACCTGGCAGAATCACGGGCGGAGGGGAGTATTCCTTCGCCGCAGCGTCGTCATCACGTCGACCCCAATCGGTCGACCGGTGCTGCGGGCCGCACGGTCGTGGCGGTGGAAGAGACCTCCGGCGTTTTTCGGGCCGCATCCGCGGCTCGCCGCGACGACCGGAGGTTTTGTGAACGTTTCTCAACTCGAGTGGATCATCACGCTGGGCGTGACGATCGCGATTCTGCTGTTCGACGTCATCGTGATCGGGCGTCGCCCGCACGAACCGACGAAGCGCGAAACCGGCACGTATCTGACGATCTACCTCACGCTTGCGGTCGCATTCGGCATCTGGGTGTGGAACTTCCACGGCAGCCAGTTCGGCCTGGAGTTCTTCACAGGTTGGCTCACCGAATACAGCCTCTCGGTGGACAACTTGTTCATCTTCTTGATCATCATGGCCAGCTTCAAGGTGCCGAGGAAGTATCAGCAGCAGGCGCTGCTGGTCGGCATCATCCTGGCGCTGATCTTCCGCGGCATCTTCATCGCGCTCGGCGCGGTGGCCATCAACCAGTTCTCCTGGATTTTCTACGCTTTCGGCGCGTTTCTGGTCTACACCGCCATCACGCTCGTCCGCGACACCGATCACGATGACGACGCCGAGAACTTCGTGGTGCGCTTCGCGCGCAAGCATCTCAGCCTGACCGATGAGTGGCACGGCCTCAAGATGTGGATCAGGGAGAACGGCAAGCGGCTGATGACGCCGATGTTCCTCGTGATCGTCGCGCTCGGCACCACCGATCTGCTCTTCGCGCTGGACTCGATTCCCGCGATCTACGGCCTGACCCGCGAGCCGTATCTGGTGTTCACGGCGAACGTGTTCGCGCTGATGGGTCTGCGTCAGCTCTACTTCCTGCTCGGTGACCTGTTGAAGCGGCTGGTCTACCTGTCGCAGGGGCTCGCCATCATCCTCGCGTTCATCGGCGTGAAGCTGATCCTGCACGCGCTGCACGAGAACGAGCTGCCCTTCATCAACGGCGGCGAGCATGTGCCGGTGCCGGAGATCCCGACGCTGGCCAGCCTCGGCGTGATCATCGTGACGCTGCTCATCACCACCGTGGCCAGCCTCTACAAGACGCGCGTGCACGATGTGAAGAACGGCAAGGACAGCGACGCCGGCAAGGATTCGGCGCCGGCTACCGAGGAGTCCTTGGATCCGCGCTGATCGGAAGGGTCGACGGCGGCCGCTCGAACGCCGACCGGTACTGCGCTGGCTCTGCGGGATCAGGCGAAGGCTTCGTAGACCAGCGTGAAGTACCGGTCGGTGCGGGGCGAACCCTCGATTCCCGGCCCCATCTTGTTCATCACGTAGGCGACCGTGGCGCGACGGTCGGGGTTCATGGTTTCCCACGATCCGCCCCAGCCGCCCCAGAAGCAGATGCGTCCGTCGGGAACGAACGGAATGGATTCGCGTTGCGGAAGACCGAATCCCAACCCGAATCTCAGCGGATGATTGGCCAGGACGAGATCGGGGCCGTCGGATTGGACTTCGAAGATCTTGTCGATGGTTTCGGGCCGCAGTAGTTGGACACCATCCACCGTGCCGCCCAACGAAATCGCGGACAGGATGCGCGCCAGTGATCTGGCGTTGCCGTGGCCGTTGGCTCCGCCGATGTCGGCGGCCCGCCACCCATCGGTGTTGGCTACGGCGGGGTCGGGCGCCGGGCCGGTGAACGTTTTCAACATCGGTGCGGGCCACTGATCCATGGGCGGAAGGTCGAGCGGCTCCGTCGCGGGAATGATCTCCGCGATCCGGCCGGCATCAGTCGGGCTGGCGCCGATCTGGAAGTCGGCGCCGAGCGGGCCGGCGATCTCGTCGCGCACGAAGTCTTTCAACGTCGTTCCGGTCACGCGGCGCAGGACCTCGCCGATGAGATGGCCGTAGGTGAGGGCGTGATAGCCCGATGCGGTGCCCGGTTGCCACCACGGAGCCTGGGCGGCCAGTGCGGCCGTCGACTTCGCCCAGTCGAAAACATCCTCCACCACCACCGGCTGGTCCCATCCGGAAAGACCCGACGTGTGTGACAGCAGATGACGAAACTCGATGTGCTGCTTGCCGTTCGCGGCGAACTCAGGCCAGTAGGTGGCCACGGGTGCGGTGGCTTCGACCAGTCCCCGGTCGATGAGCATCAGGGCTGCAAGCGCAGTGATCGTCTTGGTCGACGACCAGACGTTGACGATGGTGTCCTCACTCCACGGCACCGTCTTCGCGGCGTCCGCGTGGCCGCCCCACATGTCGACCACGGATTCGCCGTCGATGTCGATCGCTATGGCGGCGCCGACTTCGCCGCCGCACAGGATCTCGTCGGCGAGCGCCTCGGCCACCTTGTCGAATCGCGGATCGCAGTGCCCCTGCAGTACGTCATGCATCGGACCATCATGCGACGCCCGGTGTCGCTTTGTTCCGGCAATTGCGAAGTGCCCCCGGCCCCTGAGAGGTACCTTCTGCTTACCCGAGAGTCAATATTGAGGGGGAGCAGTCTATGCACAGACTCACGATGGCGGTCGCTGTGGCCGCGATGGCGACCGGAACAATCCTGACCGCGCCGGCAGCCGCGGCGGGAGTTGTTCAAGATGCGACCTACACCCAGCCTTCGGTGCCGACCGCACCGAAGACCCAGCCGCTGGACTGCTATGGGACCACAGGCAACATGGGCTGCGGACCCGGCTGGTTCTGGCGCGACGGGTGGCGCGGATGGGCGTGTTACCCATGCTGAACACCTACGTGAAGGCGGCGGCAGCATTCGCCGCCATGGCCGTTGCGGCGACGATCGGTGGTTTGGGTTCTGCCGCAGCACAATCCGGCAACTACAGTCAGCTGCCCGTTGACCCGAACCTCGTGACGGATTCGCAGGCGTTCAGCGCGGCCCCGTTCGAGATCGATCCGAACGGGCAGCGGGGCGTGCGGGCCGAGTACACCCACCGCGAAGGTGCCACCCGGTCGATCACCACCACCATCCTGATACTCCCCAGCGCGCAGGAGGCGACGGGATCACTTGCCGGGGCCGCGGCCCAGGTGGGCAATCCGACATCGGTGCCTGCGCCGGTGGGCACCGGCGGGACGATGGTCTCGGGGACCTCGCTCGACGGGACGGAGTCAGTGACCGTGCTGTCCTTCACCGAAGGAAATGTGGCGACGACGATCGAGTTCGAGGGTCCGCCAAACGATCCCGTGCCCCCGGACTTCGTCACCGAACTCGGGCAGAAGCAGAACACCGCGATCCTGGACTGGCAGGCGGTCTAGCTCGAGGGCATCACCAGTTGTTGTAGCCGCCCTCGGGTCCGAGCATGCGTTCCAGGCGAGTGCGGTTGATCCGAGCCAGTTCGTTGCGCACGACCTTGCGCTCGGTCTCGGCGTCGTTGTGAAGCCGGTCTGACATCGTCGCGAGCACGTCCTGTGCGGTGTATCCGTTGATGAACATGACGAAGCCGAAGCCGAAGTGCGCCAGGTAGCGTTCCGACGCCTGTCCCAGCTGGACCATGACCTCTGGCTGATCGCACCAAATGGCACACTGCTCGGCCGCTGATTTCTCGCTGCCGGGCCGACGTCCGATGTCGGGATAGGCCTGCAGGATGGTGTCGACCGATTCTTCTGATAGCCCGAACAGCAACTCGTCCGCGGCCCGGAAGAGTTCGTCGTGGCTGGCAAAGGGCCTGCCGCGGCAAAGATCGGCGGCCAGCGGCACGCTGTAGTAGCACTCGTATACGGCATGTACCGCGCGCCGCATGGGCATTGCGTTGAACGCCTCGAGGCCGATCCCCTGATGCATCAACACAGCGTCATCATCGGAGGCGCAGAGTACGCCCGCGTTACCGCGTGTTACGGCGGTGAAAACTCAGTCGTCCCTCAGTGGCCTGCGGTCTTGAACCGCTCGACAGAGGCTTGCAGTTCCGCCTCGGCCTTTTCGCGCCCCACCCAGTCCGCGGCTCTGACGAACTTGCCCGGCTCGAGGTCCTTGTAGTGCACGAAGAAGTGCTTGATCGCGTCCAGTTCGAACGCGGGCACGTCTTCGAGGTCCTGGATGTGGTCCCAGCGCCCGTCGCCCGCGGGTACGCACAGCAGCTTGTCGTCGCCGCCGGCTTCGTCGGTCATCTGGAACATCGCGACCGGCCGGGCCTCGACGATGCACCCGGGGAACACGGATTCGGGCAGCAGGATCAGCGCGTCCAGCGGGTCGCCGTCCTCGCCGAGGGTGTTCTCGAAGAAACCGTAGTCGGCCGGGTACGCCATCGACGTGTAGAGGTAGCGGTCGAGCTTGACCCGCCCGGAGTCGTGGTCCACCTCGTACTTGTTGCGCGAACCCTTCGGGATCTCGATGACTACGTCGAATTCCACTCCGGCGCCTTCCTGCCCTGTGCTGCGGTATTGCGGACGGCATCACCCTAATCTGCCTACGATTCTGGCCACCTACTCGGGAGGCACGATGGGCAGAATCTCAAGCGGCTGGGCTCTGACGAAACAGAGCTGGGCGGTATTGAAGAACGACCGGTCGCTGGTGATCTTCCCGATCCTGTCGGCCGTGTTCGCCGCGATTGCGCTTGTCGTGATCTGGGTGCCGACGGTGATCACCGCGGGCCTCCTCCAGAACGGGACCGTCGACGAGAACAACCCGATCATCGCCGTCGGCGCCGTCGTGACCATCTACACGTCCACGTTCACCGTCATTTTCTTCAACGTAGCGCTGGCCGCATGTGCGGCACGCTCGTTGCGTGGCGAGGACACCAGAGTCGGCGAGGGTATCTCGGCCGCGATGGGCCGTATCGGGCCGATCTTGGGCTGGACCCTCGTCGCAGGCACCGTCGGGCTGATCCTGCAGATCCTCGAGAACCGCTTTCCGATCGCGGGCAGGATCGCGGTGTGGATCGCCGGTGCCGCATGGGCGATCGCGACGTTCTTCGTGATCCCCGTGATCGCGCTGGAGGGCACCGGACCGTTCCGGTCGCTGAAGCGGTCGGTGCAGGTCGTCAAGGCCAAATGGGGTGAAGGTGCGACTGGTCAGGTCGCGATTTCGGCGGTGACGGGGCTGATCGTCTTCGTGCTCGTCCTCGCCGGCTTCGGCGCCGGGTTCGCCCTGTTCTCTGCTGGCCTGGCGCCGCTTGGCATCGCGGTCGGTGCTGTCGCGGCGGCCGCGGTGATCGTCGTCGCCATCGTCTCCAGCGCGCTGAACTCGATTTTCCGCGTTGCGGTGTACCAGTACGCGGCCACCGGCCAGGCACCTGCCGCGTTCGACGCGCAGCTCGTGCAGACGGCGTTCGGCGCCGGCACTCGGCGGGCGTAACCGACGGCAACGGATACCCTGCTTAGAGCGGCGATCGTTCGAGACCAGGAGAGCTATGCGGCCCACGACGTGGGGGCGATCCACCCATGCGTTGATCGCGGTGGCGGTGCTGGCGTTGGTCGCCGCCGTCGTCGCGGCGTCGGCGCTGCTGACCGGCGGAGGTGCCCCCGATGCGGCGGCGGTCAAGCCCGCACCGGCGGCAGCGTCGGCGAGCCCGGGCATCGTGCCCGTCGACGAATCCGCCCCCAAGCCCACCCCCGACCGACTGGCGCTGGTGCTCGCGCCCGCGCTCGCCGACCCCAACCTCGGCAAGTTCACCGGCCGCATCACCGATGCCATCACCGGGGCCGAACTGTGGGCCCGAGGTGCCGATGTGCCGATGCAACCGGCGTCGACCAACAAGACGCTCACGGCCGCGGCGGCGCTGCTGGCCCTCGAACGTGACGACCGGCTCACCACCCGGGTCTTCCGCATCAACAAGCCCGGAGCGGTGGTGCTGAAGGGCGGCGGAGATCAGACGCTGTCGGCGGCCGCGCCCGACGAGCAGACCTGGTACCGCGATGCTGCGCGGATCAGCGATCTGGCCGAGCAGGTCGAGGCCGCGGGTATCAATGCCACCGAAGTGCAGGTCGACGTGAGCACCTATAGCGGCCCCACGATGGCACCGGGCTGGGATCCGGCCGATATCGACGGCGGCGACATCGCGCCGATGGAGTCGGTGATGCTCGACGGCGGCCGCACGCAGCCGGTCAGCGTCGACTCCTGGCGTTCCAAGACCCCCGCGCTGGACGCCGGCCGCGCCTTGGCCGTTGCG
The DNA here is from genome assembly GCF_002591975.1 of Mycobacterium neglectum. Classification (GTDB taxonomy): domain Bacteria; phylum Actinomycetota; class Actinomycetes; order Mycobacteriales; family Mycobacteriaceae; genus Mycobacterium; species Mycobacterium neglectum. The sequence continues at coordinate 51,658 of NZ_NVQE01000028.1, forward strand.
CTGGGCGTGCATCCCGCAAAGGTGACGGTGGCGCCGGGGGCGGCGCGCGGTGGCCAGGAGATCGCGTCAGTGCAGTCACCGCCGCTCATCGACCGGCTGCGCGACATGATGAACGCGTCCGACAACGTGATGGCCGAGTCGATCGGTCGTGAGGTCGCTGCCGAAGTCGGCCTCCCGCAGAGTTTCGCCGGCGCGGTGCAGGCGGTGCTCGGCGAACTGGACGGCGCCAAGATCGACACCACCAACGCCAGGCTGTTCGACTCCAGCGGGCTGTCTGTCGATGACCGGCTCACCGCGGAGACCCTCGACGAAGTCGTCAACGCCGCCGCGGGCAGCGCCCAACCCAAGCTGCGTCCGCTGGTCGAGATGCTGCCGATCGCGGGCGGCAGTGGGACCCTGTCCAACCGCTACCTCGACACCGACGCCGGTCGGTCGGCCGCCGGGTTCCTGCGGGCCAAGACGGGGTCGCTGACCGGTACCAACTCACTGGCCGGCATCATCACCGACGCGAGCGGCCGGGTGCTCACGTTCGCCTTCATCTCCAACGAGGCCGGGCCGACGGGCCGCATCGCGCTCGACACCTTCGCCGCCGCGCTACGGTCGTGTGGATGCAGCACATGAGCACCTCGACTCAGCAGTCCGTCAAGGCATCGCCCAGCGTCGGACGCACTGTCGACTGGGACTTCGCCGCCCAGGTCGGGAAGAAACTGGCGCGGCCGGGTCCGGCCGCCTCCGACTACACCCACCGTCAGGTCATCGACCAATTGGCCGAGTCGTCACGCACCGCCGAGGTGCCGGTGCGTGAAGTCACCGGTCTCAATGAGGGCGGCGCGATTCCCGAAGCCCGCATCGTGGACCGCCCGCAGTGGATCCACGCCGCAACCCAGTCGATGCGCGTAATGACCGGCGGCGCAGAGAAACCGAACAGTTTCATCAGCGGACGCATCACCGGTGCGCAGACCGGCGCCGTGCTTGCGTTCGTGTCGCAGGGCATCCTCGGCCAGTACGACCCGTTCGGCCGCGACGGCGGCGAGTTGCTCCTGGTCTATCCCAACGTGATCGGCGTGGAGCGCCAATTGCGGGTCGACCCAGGCGATTTCCGGCTCTGGGTATGTCTGCACGAGGTCACCCACCGAGTCCAGTTTCGCGCCAACCCATGGCTGGCAGACCACATGTCGCAGTCTCTCGGGGTGCTCACCCAGGAAGCCGGCGACGACGTTACCCAGGTGGTGGGGCGCCTCGCGGAGTTTCTCCGGAGCCGTCGCGATTACGTCGTCGACGCTGATTCGGAACCGAATTCGTCGGGAATGATCGGCCTGATGCGCGCGGTTCAGGCCGAACCGCAACGGCAGGCGCTGGACCGACTGCTGGTGCTGGGCACCCTTCTCGAGGGTCATGCAGACCATGTGATGGATGCCGTCGGACCCAAGGTGGTGCCGTCGGTGGCGACGATCCGCAGGCGCTTCGACGAACGGCGCCAACGTAAGCAGCCGCCGCTGCAGCGGGTCGTGCGGGCGCTACTCGGGTTCGACGCCAAACTCAGCCAGTACACCCGCGGTAAGGCATTCGTCGACCACGTGGTGTCCCGGGTCGGGATGACGCGGTTCAACACCGTGTGGTCGAGCCCGGAAACCCTCCCGCTGCCAACGGAAATCGACAAGCCACAACGGTGGATCGACAGAGTGCTCTAGCCGCACTGCAGGCGGCGGTGACGGCGTTCTCCCGCGAGCACGCGAGCGCAAGCCCGCGCTGGTGTGTGGCGCTGTCCGGGGGTGCCGATTCGTTGGCGCTGACGGCGGCCGCGGTAACGGTGAAGCCGACGACAGCGCTGATCGTCGATCATCGAATGCAGGTCGATTCCGGCGCGGTCGCGGCAACTGCGCGCGAGCAGGCGCTGGCACTGGGATGTGTTGAGGCTCAAGTTCTTTGCGTCGATGTAGGCTCCGCTGGTGGTCCCGAGGCCGCCGCGCGCACCGCGCGCTACCGCGCACTGGACAGCGCGCGAGGCGATGCGCCGGTGCTGCTCGCGCACACGCTCGATGATCAGGCGGAGACCGTACTGCTCGGCCTTGGCCGCGGCTCGGGTGCCCGCTCCATCGCCGGTATGCGCCCACTCGACCCACCTTGGGGCCGCCCGCTGCTCGGGATTCGACGTGCGGTGACGCAGGCGGCGTGCGCCGAGCTGAACCTGACGCCGTGGCAGGACCCGCACAACGTCGATCGCCGGTATACCCGTCCCCGGCTGCGCGCCGAGGTGCTGCCGCTGCTCGAAGACGTGCTCGGCGGCGGTGTCGCCGAGGCGCTGGCCCGCACCGCCGCCGCGCTGCGCGAGGACACTGAGATGCTCGACGGATTGGCAGAGCGCGAGCTCGCCGAGATGCCGACCGCAGGCGGCCTCGACACCGCTCGTCTGGTCAACCTGCCGGACGCCGTTCGGCGCAGGGTGATTCGAGGCTGGCTGCTGGCCGGCGGTGCCAGTTCGCTGACCGACAAGCAGATTCGCGGTGTCGACACTCTGGTGACGGCGTGGCGCGGACAGGGCGGCGTCGCGGTGGGATCACCGCTGCGCAGCCGACGGCTGATCGCGGGCCGACGTGACGGGATGCTGACCCTGCACACCGAGCCCGTGTGAAACATGGCACGCTGTGCACGTGGCCGTGGAAACCACCGAGATGTATCCGGGTGACATCAAGTCGGTGCTGATCTCGTCGGACGAAATTCAGGCGAAGGTCGCGCAGCTCGGCGCGCAGCTCGGCGCGGAGTACCGCGACGCCCTCGCCGAGAACGGCCAGGATCTTCTGCTCATCACGGTGCTCAAAGGTGCGGTGTTCTTCGTCACCGACCTCGCCAGGGCGATCCCGCTGCCGACCCAGCTGGAGTTCATGGCCGTCAGTTCCTACGGAACATCGACGTCCTCGTCGGGCGTGGTACGCATCCTCAAGGATCTCGACCGCGACATCAACGACCGCGACGTGCTGATCGTCGAGGACATCGTCGACTCTGGGCTCACGTTGTCCTGGCTGCTGCGCAACCTCGCGACGCGGCACCCGCGTTCGTTGCGGGTGTGCACGTTGATGCGCAAACCCGACGCCGCCGTCCGCGCCGATGTCGACATCGCCTACGTCGGCTTCGACATCCCCAACGAGTTCGTCGTCGGCTACGGCCTCGACTATGCCGAGCGCTACCGCGACCTGCCCTACATCGGCACGCTGGACCCCAAGGTGTACGAGCAGCTGTAGTCGGCGCAAGATGTGGGCATGACCGAAACAGCCCTTCGGATCTGCCCTTTGTGCGAGGCCACGTGTGGCCTGACCCTGACGATCGACGACGGCCGGCTCACCGGCGCTCGCGGCGACCGCGACGACGTGTTCAGCCACGGTTTCATCTGTCCCAAGGGGGCGAGCTTCGCCGAGCTCGATAACGACCCCGACCGGTTGGAGCGGCCACTCCTGCGACGGGACGGCGTCCTGACCGAGGCCACGTGGGACGAGGCGTTCGCTGCCGTCGCCGACGGTCTCGGTGCGGTCGTGCGCGAACACGGCGGAACGTCCGTCGGGGTGTACCTCGGCAACCCCAACGCGCATACGGTCGCGGGTGCGCTGTATCCGCCGGTGATCATCCGTGCGCTCGGCACCCGCCAGGTGTTCAGTGCGAGCACGCTGGATCAGATGCCCAAGCACGTTGCGCTCGGTCTGATGTTCGGGAGCCCGGTCGCGTTCACCGTGCCCGACCTCGACCGCACCGACTACCTCGTCGTCATCGGCGCGAATCCCCTTGTGTCCAACGGCAGTCTGGCCACCGCCGCCGACTTTCCAGGCAAGCTGCGTGCCTTGCGCAAGCGTGGCGGCAAGCTCGTCGTCATCGATCCCGCCCGCACCCGGACCGCCGAACTCGCCGACCGACACATCGCCCCGCGTCCCGGCACCGACCCCGCACTGCTGCTCGCCATCGTGCATGTGCTTTTCGACGAGGGCCTGATCGACCTCGGGACGGTGGCCGACCATGTCAACGGCATCGACGACGTTCGCGCCGTCGCAGCGGATTTCGGGCCTGCCGTCGTCGCCGCGTACTGCGGAGTCGCCGCCGACGACATCCGGGTGCTGGCCCGCGAACTCGCCACCGCTCCGAGTGCCGCCGTCTACGGCCGGATCGGCACGTCCACCGTCGAGTTCGGAACACTGGGCAGTTGGCTCGTCGACGTCGTCAACGTCCTGACGGGAAACCTCGACCGCCCTGGCGGGGCGATGTTCCCGCTCGGTCCGACGGCGCCCGCCCCGCGCCCGCCAAAGGCCGGTCGCGGCTTTTCGATCGGGCGCTGGCACAGCCGGGTGTCGGGTCATCCCGAAGCGCTGTCCGAGTTGCCTGCGGCCGCGCTCGCCGAAGAGATCGACACCCCAGGTGACGGCCAGATCAGGGCGATGATCACGATCGCCGGAAATCCGGTGCTGTCCGCTCCGGACGGCGACCGCCTCGACCGTGCGCTCGACGGCGTGGGATTCATGGTGAGCATCGACCCCTACCTCAACGAGACAACGCGCCACGCTGACGTCATCCTGCCGCCACCGCCGCCCTCCCAGAGCGCCCACTTCGACTTCGCGCTCAACAACCTCGCGGTGCGCAACAACGCCAGGTATTCGCCGCCGGTGTTGCCTGCCGACGGCCGACCCGACGAGGCGGAGATCCTGTCGCGGATCGCGCTCGTGCTGTTCGGTGCCGGCGCCGATGCCGACCCCGCCGCCGTCGACGAACAGGTCATCGCGACGACATTGACCAAGGAGACCGCCGATCCGACATCACCGGTGGCCGGCCGTCCCGTCGCCGAACTGACCGCGATGCTCGCGCCCGGTCCGGGATACGAGCGCCGCCTCGACATGATGCTGCGGCTCGGCGCCTACGGTGACGCGTTCGGTGCCAAACCGGATGGTCTGACGCTGCAGCGACTCATCCGCGCCCCGCACGGTGTCGACCTGGGTCCGCTGCGGCCGCGCCTGTCCGAGGTGCTCCGGACGCCAACGGAGAGAATCGAACTCGCGCCGCCGTCGCTCATCAAGGAAGTGGCGAGGCTTCGGGAGGCACTCGAGAAGCGCGCCGATCGTTTCGTGCTGATCGGGCGACGGCATCTGCGTTCAAACAACAGCTGGATGCACAACGTGCCCGCTCTTGCCGGCGGCTCCAACCGGTGCACGTTGCGGATCCATCCCGACGATGCCGCCGAACTCGGCCTGACCGACACCGCGGTCGTGAAGGGTCCCGGTGGTGAAGTGCTGGCTCCGATCGAGATCACCGACGGTATGCGGCGCGGCGTCGTGTCGTTGCCACACGGATGGGGTCATGACCGCTGCGGCACCGGCCAGCAGGTCGCGTCGCGCCATCCCGGGGTGAACGTCAATCAGCTCAACGCAGGCAATCAGCTCGACCCGCTGTCGGGTACCGCTGTGCTGAATGGGATCCCGGTCGACATCGCTCCTGCGGGATAGGTGAGCCGCCGCGGACTAGTCGAGCTCCCAGATCACCGTCACGCTGAACCCGACGGACTGCTGGCCCGGTTCGACCGGTACCGGAGCGGCCATCGCCATCTCCGCGCCGCCGCGCTGCATCGGGACTGGTGGCGCAGTGCCGGCGACCTCGGAAATCGAAATCACGTTGCCGAGCGAGAGACCGGACAGTTGCGCGTACTGCTCGGCACGGTCCTTGGCGTCGTTGAAGGCGCGGCTGCGCGCGTCACGGACGAGTTGCGAGTCGTCTTCGATCGAATAGTTCACGTTATTGATCCGGGTCGCATTGCCGCCGGTGCTGACGATGAGGGCCAGCGCCTGCGATGCTGCGTCGAGCTGGCGGATCTTCACGTCGATCGAATTGCTCGCCCGGTAGCCGACGATGGCGGTGCTGTCGGTCGTCGGCGCGAACTGCGGCTGCAGGCTCACCTCCGTCGTGCTGATGTCCTTGCGATCGACGCCCGCTTCCACCAGCGCGTTGACCACCCCGAGCTGACGGTCGCTGACCTGGTTCATGGCGCCGGTGACATCGGGGGCGGTGAACTCGATCGATGCGTTGACGTTCAACGTGTCCGGAGTGCCCTTGACTTCACCGGAACCCACGACGGTGACCTGGCGGACGTCGGAGTTCGCGGTCGGGGCGGCCGCCGTCGGACCCGACGTCGCGTCGCAACCCGACACTGTCGCAACCAGTCCCGCGGCGGCGAGGACGAGCAAACGGGCGGGCAACTTCGCTCGCGCGGCGATCGGCATGAGAGGCACCATACCGTCAGGCTCGACGTACCTATGGTTGCTCCACGTCGCGCAGAAATGCCAACAGGATTCGGTTGACCTCTTCGGGCCGCTCCTGCTGGATCCAATGCCCCGCACCGTCGATCCACTCCTCGGTGTAGGGCCCCGCGACGACCTCACGCGCGCGGGCGGGATTCATCGTCGGGCCGACGGGGTCGGCCGTACCTCCGACGAACAGTGCGGGCGCAGTGGTCTGTGCGCCGGCCAGTTGCGGCGTCGATTCCCAGTTGCGGTCGTAGTTGCGGTACCAGTTCAGCGCGCCGGTGAACCCGGTCCTGCCGAACTCGGCGACGTAATGGTCGAACTCGTCGCGGCTGATCCAGTCGGGCAGCGGCGCGTCACCCGCGAGCAGCCCGGCGAACATTCCGCGCATCGTGACGGCCACATCGGCTGCCATCTCGGCGTCGGCGAGTCCGGGCTCCTGGAAACGAAGCATGTAGAAGTCATCGCCGAACTTCTCCCGCCAGCGTTCGGTCGGGCGGGAGCGCGCCCGGGGAATGGGTGGCACGCTGAGTCCGGCCACCGCCCGCACCCGGTCGGGGTGCAGCAGCGCGGTATGCCAAACGACCATGGCGCCCCAGTCGTGGCCGATGAACACCGCCCGCTGGGCGCCGACCTCATCCAGCAGGGCGACAAGATCGGCGCTCAGCGCATGAATGTCGTAGTCCTCGACGGCGTCGGGGCGGCTGGAGCCGCCGTACCCGCGCTGATCGGGGACGAGCACGTGATAGCCGGCCGCCGCGAGAACCGGGATCTGGTGGCGCCACGAATACGCCAGTTCAGGGAATCCGTGGGCCAGCACGAGCAGGGGCGCACCGCGTTCTCCGGCTTCGATGACCCGAAGCGCCACCCCGTTCGTCTCGACGATCCGTTCGGCCGAGGTGTGCACGACGTCAGCCAAGCACACCGGCGGGAACCTTAGTTCGTTGGTCTAGCGGTAGCCTTGAGGTTTCTGACTGCGCATAGAGGAAGTCGCGACGGACATTCGATGAATCGGAAAAATGTAATCCGCACGCTCACCGTGGTTGCGGTGGTGCTGTTGCTGGGTTGGTCGTTCTACTACTTCGGTGACGACACGCGCGCCTTCAAACCCGTCGATACCTCTGTCGCGATGTCCCAGATCAGCAGCGACAATGTCAAGAGTGCGCAGATCGACGACCGTGAGCAGCAGCTTCGGCTCGAGCTGAAGAGCGGCAACGGCGACACCGAGAACAGCGACAAGATCATCACGAAGTACCCCACCGGGTACGGAGTGCAGCTGTTCGACGCGTTGAGCGCGAAGAACGCCAAGATCAACACCGTCGTGAACCAGGGCAGCATGTTGGGCTCGTTGCTCATCTACCTGCTGCCGCTGCTGCTGCTCGTCGGCCTGTTCGTGATGTTCTCCCGCATGCAGAGCGGTGGGCGGATGGGCTTCGGCTTCGGTAAATCGAAGGCCAAGCAGCTGTCCAAGGACATGCCGAAGACCACGTTCGCCGACGTTGCCGGTGTCGATGAGGCCGTCGAGGAGCTCTACGAGATCAAGGACTTCCTGCAGAACCCGACGCGGTATCAGGCGCTCGGCGCCAAGATCCCCAAGGGCGTGCTGCTGTACGGCCCGCCCGGCACCGGTAAGACGCTGCTGGCCCGCGCGGTGGCGGGTGAGGCCGGGGTTCCGTTCTTCACGATTTCAGGTTCGGACTTCGTCGAGATGTTCGTCGGCGTCGGCGCATCCCGAGTGCGCGACATGTTCGAGCAGGCCAAGCAGAACAGCCCGTGCATCATCTTCGTCGACGAGATCGACGCCGTCGGTCGTCAGCGCGGCGCCGGCATGGGCGGCGGCCACGACGAACGCGAACAGACGCTGAACCAGCTGCTCGTCGAGATGGACGGCTTCGGCGAGCGTGCGGGCGTCATCCTCATCGCCGCGACCAACCGGCCCGACATCCTGGACCCGGCGCTGCTGCGTCCAGGTCGCTTCGACCGCCAGATCCCGGTGTCCAGTCCTGACCTCGCGGGCCGTAAGGCCGTGCTCAAGGTGCACTCGCAGGGCAAGCCGATGGCGGGCGACGCCGACCTCGACGGCCTGGCCAAGCGGACCGTCGGCATGTCCGGCGCCGACCTGGCCAACGTCATCAACGAGGCGGCGCTGCTTACCGCTCGCGAAAACGGCACCGTCATCACCGCTCTGGCGCTGGAGGAAGCCGTCGACCGCGTCGTCGGCGGGCCGCGGCGCAAGGGCCGCATCATCAGCGAGCACGAGAAGAAGATCACCGCCTACCACGAAGGCGGACACACTCTCGCGGCATGGGCCATGCCCGACATCGAGCCGATCTACAAGGTGACGATCCTCGCCCGCGGCCGCACCGGCGGCCATGCGGTCGCGGTGCCCGAGGACGACAAGGGCCTGATGACCCGCTCGGAGATGGTCGCCCGACTGGTGTTCGCGATGGGCGGGCGCGCTGCCGAGGAGTTGGTGTTCCGCGAGCCGACCACCGGCGCGGTGTCCGACATCGAGCAGGCCACCAAGATCGCCCGCGCGATGGTCACCGAGTACGGCATGAGCTCCAAACTCGGTGCGGTGCGGTACGGCACCGAGCACGGCGACCCTTTCCTGGGTCGGACCATGGGCACCCAGGCTGACTACAGCCACGAGGTCGCGCAGATCATCGACGACGAAGTGCGCAAGCTGATCGAGGCCGCGCACACCGAGGCGTGGGAGATCCTCACCGAGTATCGCGACGTGCTCGACATCCTTGCAGGCGAGCTGCTGGAGAAGGAGACGCTGCACCGCGCCGAGCTGAAGGCGATCTTCGAGGACGTCAAGAAGCGCCCGCGGCTGACCATGTTCGACGATTTCGGTGGCCGCGTCCCGTCGGACAAGCCGCCGATCAAGACGCCGGGCGAGTTGGCGATCGAGCGCGGAGAGCCCTGGCCCAAGCCGGTGCCCGAACCCGCCTTCAAGACCGCCATTGCGGAGGCCACCAAGGTCGCCGAGGCGGGTAAGAATGGCGCAAACGGTAACGGCACCAACGGAACCGGAGCCGCCACGCAGCCGGACTACGGCGCTCCCGCCGGCTGGCACGCTCCCGGCTGGCCCCCGCAGCCGAACCAAGAGCAGCCCAACCAGCAGCACCCGCAGCCACAGGGTTACTGGTATCCGCCGCCCAACTGGCAACAGCCCTACCCCCCGTATCAGCCCTACCCGCAGCCCGGCCACGCACCTCAGGGTCCTCAGGGTGGACAACCGAACCCGAATGACGAATCGGGGCAGGAGAACGGTCGGCAGAACCCGCACGGCTGACAGGCTTGCAGGGCCACAGGAGGCTTCAATGACGCAGTCGCAGAACAACTCTGTCAAATTCGAACCCGGACAGTTCGACCAGCCGCGCGCGGAGGCGGCGGTGCGCGAGTTGCTGATCGCGGTGGGGGAAGACCCTGACCGCCACGGCCTCGAAGACACCCCGGCCCGGGTGGCGCGCGCCTACAAGGAGTTGTTCGCCGGTCTGTACACCGACCCGGACACGGTGCTGAACACCACCTTTGACGAACAGCACGACGAATTGGTGATCGTCAAGCAGATACCGATGTACTCCACCTGCGAACACCACCTGGTGTCGTTCCACGGGGTGGCGCACGTCGGCTACATCCCCGGCGAGGACGGCCGGGTCACCGGGCTGTCGAAAATCGCTCGGCTGGTGGACCTATACGCCAAGCGGCCGCAGGTGCAGGAACGGCTGACCGCACAGATCGCCGATGCGCTGATGCGCAAGCTGAATCCGCGCGGGGCCATCGTCGTCGTCGAGGCCGAACATCTCTGCATGGCGATGCGAGGTGTTCGCAAGCCCGGTGCCATCACGACGACGTCGGCGGTGCGCGGGCAGTTCAAGACCGACAGCGCGTCCAGGTCCGAAGCTCTGGATCTCATCCTGCGGAAGTGAATCCACCACGGGTGCAGGTCATGGGGGTGGTGAACGTCACCGCCGACTCCTTCTCCGACGGTGGACTCTTTCTCGACCGTGATCGCGCCGTCGCCCACGGGCTGGCGCTGGCCGCCGAAGGTGCCGCGATCGTCGATGTCGGAGGCGAATCGACGCGACCCGGCGCCACGCGTATCCACCCGGAGGTCGAAACATCGCGAGTGGTACCAGTGGTCAAAGACCTTGCTGGACAGGGTCTTACGGTCAGCATTGACACCATGCATGCCGCAGTGGCGCGAGCTGCGCTCGAGAACGGCGCTCGGATAGTCAACGACGTGTCCGGCGGCCGGGCCGACCCGGACATGGCTCCGTTGCTCGCCGACGCGAAGGTTCCGTGGGTGCTCATGCATTGGCGTTCCGTCGGAGCTGCGCAACCGCATGACGTGCCCCCCTACGGTGACGTGGTGGCCGATGTTCGCGACGAACTCATGGCAAGTGTCGACGCGGCGGTGGCGGCCGGGGTGGATCCGGTGAACGTGATCATCGACCCCGGACTGGGTTTCGCCAAGACCGCAGAACACAATTGGGCGATCCTGCGGGCGCTCCCGGAGTTCGTCGCCACCGGAGTGCCGGTGTTGGTCGGCGCGTCTCGCAAGCGCTTCCTCGGCACGCTGTTGGCGGGTCGGGACGGCGAACCGCGTCCGCCCGACGGCAGGGAAGCCGCGACGGCGGTGATTTCCGCGCTCGCCGGACTACACGGCGCGTGGGGTGTGCGGGTGCACGACGTGCAGGCATCGGTGGACGCGCTGAAAGTACTCGAGGCTTGGAATGGCTAAGCATGGCTGATCGAATCGAGTTGCGCGGGTTGACTATTCGAGGTCACCACGGTGTTTTCGACCACGAGCGCCGCGATGGCCAGGACTTCGTTGTCGACATCACCGTCTGGGTCGACCTGGCGGCCGCGGCGGCAAGTGACGATCTGGCCGACACCCTCGACTACGGCCGGCTGGCTCAGCGGGCCGCCGACGTTGTGGCGGGTCCGCCGCGCAATCTGATCGAGACGGTGGCAGGAGAGATCGCCGACGACATCATGTGCGACGAGCGGGTGAACGCCGTCGAGGTGGTTGTGCACAAACCTGCCGCGCCGATCCCGCTGACCTTCGCCGATGTGGCTGTGGTGGCACGTCGGTCGCGGCGCGGCGGACGGGGCAACCCGTGACTCAAGTGGTGCTGTCGATCGGTTCGAACCTCGGCGACAGGCTGGCGCGCTTGCAGTCTGTCGTCGACGGCCTCGGCGGTTCGGTCAGCGCCGTCTCGCCGGTGTATGAAACCGATCCGTGGGGCGGCGTCGAACAAGCTGCGTTCCTCAACGCAGTGGTGCTTGCAGCCGATCCCGCACTCGACGGCCGCGGGTGGCTGCGTCGCGCGCAGGAACTGGAACAGGCCGCCGAGCGTGTGCGCGACGAGCGCTGGGGACCCCGCACCCTCGACGTCGACATCGTGATGTGCAGCTCGGGTGGACGTGAGGTGACGTCCACTGACGAGGAACTGACGTTGCCCCATCCGCTGGCGCATGAGCGCGCGTTCGTCCTCGTGCCGTGGCTTGCCGTTGACCCCGCCGCCACGCTGACCGTTGCCGGCGAGCGTCGGTCCGTCGAGGCGTTGCTCGCCGGACTCGACCCCGCCGATCGCGACGGGGTGCGATTGACCGACGCGGCGCTGAGCTGATGGGTCCGACACGCAAGCGTGATCTGACCGCCGCGACCGTCGTTGCCGCCGTGGCGGCGTACCTCCTCGTGCTCACGTTGTATCGCTTCTTCCCGCCGATCACCCTGCTGTCCGGAGTGTCGTTGCTGGTGGTCGCGATGGCGGAGGCGGGCTGGGCCGTCTACGTGAGGGGCAAGATCAACGATGGTCGCATCGGCGACGGTCCTGGCTGGCTGCATCCGCTCGCCGTGGCCAGATCCGTGTCGATCGCCAAGGCCTCGGCATGGGTCGGTGCGGTGGTGCTCGGCTGGTGGGTCGGCGTGCTGGCATACCTGTTACCGCGGCGCGCGACTTTGCGAGTCGCGGGCGAGGATACGGCCGGCGCGCTGCTGGCCGCCGCATGTGCCCTCGCGTTGGTTGCCGCCGCTCTGTGGCTACAGCATTGCTGCAAGTCTCCGCAGGAGCCGCCCGACAACCCTGACGGCGCAACGGAGTAACTGGTTTCCACGCATGTGCGCCGAATCGCCGAAGAGGTCGACACGCTAGGTGACCTGTGGCGGGTATTGTCGCCCCATGACTGAACCGGCCCGCAGCGCGCGCACTCGGCGCAGCGTGCGTCGACCCGGTTGGGTGCTGTTGACGGTGTTGCTGGTGCTCGCCATCGGCTCCAGTTCGGCGCTCGTGTTCACCGACCGGGTGGAGTTGCTGAAACTCGCCGTCATCCTGGCGCTCTGGGCCGCGGTGGTCGCGGCGTTCGTGTCGGTCATTTATCGCAGGCAGAGCGATATGGATCAGGCCAAGGTCCGCGACCTCAAGCTCGTCTACGACCTACAGCTGGATCGTGAGATCTCCGCGCGCCGGGAGTACGAGCTGTCGGTGGAGACACAACTGCGCCGCGAGCTCGTTTCGGAACTGCGTGCCCAGGCGGCCGACGAAGTAGCGGGCCTGCGGGCGGAACTGGCCGCGCTGCGGGCCAACCTGGAGATCCTGTTCGACGCGGACCTGTCACACCGCCCCGCGCTGGAAACCGACCGGGCCGGTGCGCCGCCTTACGACAACTGGGCGCCCACCCCCGAGACCGCCGGTCGGGTCACGGCCAGCCGCATCGACACCGAGGACCGCGACGACACCGACTTCCACACCGATGAGAGCCCGATCATCGACGTGCCGGAGGAACCGCATCCGCCGGAGCACGAATGGGTGCCGCCCGTCAATGCGGGAGGCGCGCACCGTAGGGCTGCGGAGGCGCCGCCGCCACCGGCGCCGCCGCCACCGGTCCCGCCGCCCAACGAGAACGAGCGCACCACGCAATTCACTTGGCCGCCGGCACAACAGCCCCCGAGACTGCAGGAGCCGCCCGAGCCCGCCCCCCAGCCTGAGTGGCAGCCGGCGCCTGCCGAGGGGCGATGGATTCCGGCGGGGGCGCCCGATAGCAACTGGGAGGCGCCGGCTGCCCCGCCCGAGCCGACTCCGCCGCCGGAGTTGCCCCGGCGAGGCAGGCATTCGGCGTCCCCCGAGGCCGTCGATCCCGGCAGGCCTCCCGCGCCGCCCACCTTGGCCACCGAATCTGCTCAACCACCGCCTCATGAGGAGCCGGAGCCGCCCGAACAACCGGCCGTATCGCGACGACATCGCAGTCCCGACGACGCGGAGACCGGTGGACAGTCGGTGGCCGACCTGCTGGCCCGACTCCAGGCCGCCCCGTCCGGTGGCGGTCGCCGCCGGCGCCGGGACGAGTGAGCTAGGCTTCGTTGACCGTCCGGTACCCGCATTGCGGGACCGGAACGAAAGAAACATTCAACATTCAGCGAGGTCGACTTCGTGGTTTCGATGGGGACCCCCTCTGACGGATTCCGCCCGGCGCGGCTCACGATCGGCATCATCTCCGCTGGTCGGGTGGGTAGTGCGCTCGGCGCCGCATTGGAGCGCGCCGAGCATGTCGTCGTAGCCTGCAGTGCCATATCGGCCGCGTCGCGTGAGCGGGCGCAGCGCAGGCTGCCCGACACGGCGGTGTTGCCGGTGGACGAGGTTGCCGCCCGCGCCGAACTGCTTCTCCTGGCCGTTCCTGACGCAGCACTGCCGGGGCTGATCTCCGGACTGGCGGCCACCGGGGCGGTACGCCCGGGCACGATCGTCGCGCACACGTCGGGGGCCAACGGCATCGGTGTGCTGGCACCATTGACCGAACAGGATTGCATTCCGCTGGCGATTCACCCCGCGATGACTTTTACCGGGGCCGACGAGGACATCGCACGCCTTCCAGAGGCGTGCTTCGGGGTGACGGCGGCCGACGAAGTCGGATACGCGATCGCGCAGTCGCTGGTGTTGGAGATCGGCGGCGAACCGTTCCGCATCCGCGAAGACGCGCGAACCCTGTATCACGCGGCGCTGGCGCATGCGAGCAATCACCTTGTCACCGTGGTGCTCGACGCGGTCGAGGCGCTGCGCTCAGCGCTGTGGGGCCAGGAGTTGCTGGGGCAGGAGATCATCGGCAATGCACCCGGCGGCCTTGCCGAGCGGGTCATCGGTCCGCTGGCGCGCGCATCGCTGGAGAATGCGTTGGTGCGCGGCCAGGCTGCGCTGACAGGACCGGTCGCCCGCGGCGACGCCGATGCGGTTGCAGGTCACCTGGAGGCGCTGATGGAACTGGATCCGCAACTCGCCCAGGCATATCGGGCCAATTCCCTGCGCACGGCACAGCGTGCACACGCCCCCGATGAAGTGTTCGCGGTGCTGGGGACGCACCGATGATCACCGCGCCGAAGCCCAAGTTCAACGCCGGCGAACTGAACGTCTACTCCGCACCGCGGGACGTCTCGGATGTCACCAGGGCGCTCCGTGCGACCGGTCGCAGGGTGATGCTGGTGCCGACCATGGGTGCTCTGCACGATGGTCATCTCACGCTGATCCGTTCGGCCAAGAAAGTCCAGGGCGCGGTCGTGGTGGTGTCCATTTTCGTGAACCCGTTGCAGTTCGGCGCGCACGAGGACCTCGCCGCATACCCGCGCACACTCGACGACGACCTCGCCGCCATACGCGAGGAACGTATCGAGATCGCGTTCACCCCGACGGCAGCGGACATGTATCCCGACGGCATGCGCACCTCAGTCCACCCCGGCCCGCTCGGATCCGAACTCGAAGGTTCCGCGCGGCCAACGCATTTCGCCGGTGTATTGACGGTTGTGCTCAAACTGCTGAACATCGTCGGCCCGGATCGGGCGTTCTTCGGGGAGAAGGATTACCAGCAGCTGACGCTGATCCGGCAGATGGTCGCCGATCTCGACGTCGGCACGCAGGTCGTCGGTGTCCCCATCGTGCGTGAACCGGACGGCCTGGCGATGTCGTCGCGCAACCGCTACCTCAACGAGGTCGAACGCGAACAGGCGGGCGCTTTGTCGGCTGCGCTGCTCGCCGGGATGTATGGAGCCGGAGAGGGTTCGGCGGCTGCGCTTGATGCGGCCCGCGCTGTGCTCGACGAGGTGCCTGCCATCGACCTGGACTACCTGGAGGTGCGCGACCCGATGCTGGGCCCGGCGCCATCGGTGGGCATGGCCCGCATGCTGGTCGCCGGTCGGCTCGGACAAACCCGGCTCCTGGACAACATCGCGATCGATATCGGCATGCCGTCTGGTGCGGGTCCGCATGTCGAGTATGACGAACACGAATTACCTTGGAGGAACTGAATGTTGCGGACGATGCTGAAATCGAAGATTCATCGTGCCACGGTGACCCAGGCCGATCTGCACTACGTCGGCTCGGTGACGATCGACGCTGACCTGATGGACGCGGCCGACCTGCTCGAGGGTGAGCAGGTCACGATCGTGGACATCGACAACGGCGCGCGTCTGGTGACCTATGCGATCACCGGTGAACGGGGCAGCGGCGTGATCGGGATCAACGGCGCAGCAGCCCATCTGGTGCACCCGGGCGACCTGGTGATCCTGATCGCGTATGCCTTGATGGAGGATGCCGAGGCGCGCAGGTATCAGCCACGAGTCGTGTTCGTCGACAACGACAACAAGCAGATCGATCTCGGACACGACCCCGCTCATGTGCCTGCTGATGCGGCCGAACTGATGTCACCGCGGTAAGACTGTGCTGCTCACTATCGACGTTCGCAACACCCACACCGTCGTCGGACTGGTGTCTGGCTCGGGCGACCACGCAAAAGTAGTACACCACTGGCGGATTCGCACCGAATCGGAGGTCACCGCAGACGAGTTGGCGCTGACGATCGACGGTCTCATCGGGGACGACGCCGAGCAGCTGACGGGTGCCGCCGGGCTGTCTACGGTGCCTTCGGTGCTTCATGAGGTGCGCCTGATGCTCGAGCAGTACTGGCCGTCGGTGCCGCACGTGCTCATCGAACCGGGTGTGCGCACCGGCGTTCCGCTGCTCGTGGACAATCCCAAGGAGGTCGGCGCCGACCGTATCGTCAATTGCCTGGCGGCCTTTCACAAGTACGGCACCGCTGCGATCGTGGTCGACTTCGGCTCGTCGATCTGCGTCGACGTGGTCTCGGCCAAGGGTGAGTTCCTCGGCGGCGCTATTGCGCCCGGTGTGCAGGTGTCGTCCGACGCGGCGGCGGAACGCTCGGCGGCGCTGCGCCGCGTCGAGCTGACCCGGCCGCGGTCGGTCATCGGCAAGAACACGGTGGAATGCATGCAGGCCGGCGCGGTTTTCGGATTCGCGGGTCTGGTGGACGGATTGGTGAGCCGGATCCGGGCGGATGTCGACGGATTCGGCGGCGATGACATCACCGTGGTCGCCACCGGGCACGGAGCGCCGCTGGTGCTGCCGGATCTGCGCACCGTGGACCACTACGACCAGCACCTGACCCTCGACGGTCTGCGATTGGTGTTCGAACGCAATCGCGACAGCCAGCGCGGCAGGCTCAAGCAGGCCCGCTGACCGCCGCTCAGAAGAACGTCCGGATCAGCTCGACGACGCGGCCGTCGTCGAGCACCGGGATCATCGGCCACTTGTCGAAGACCGTGCACGGATGGCTGATTCCGAATTCCAGCCAGTCGCCGACCTCCACCCGGTCGTCGCCGAGCCGTAGGTACGCGTGCTGATCGTTGAGCTTGACCACGTGCGCGCTCGCGAGGCCATACGGGGTCGGCAGGTCCTGGTCGAAGGACACGTCGCGGCGGCCCATCGTCAGCACCGCCAGGTCCGGCTCGGGGCGTGACACGACTTGCGACCACACCCGCAGTGCCGGCCGAAGCTGGCCGTCGCGCAGCGGCGAGGTGCGGCCGTAGAGGCCGTCGTCGTGCGTCAGATAGCACCCGCTGCGCAGGATCGTGCGCACGGACATATCCGCGGGCCATCCGGTGAGCCCCTCGGCGACCGTGTCGAAGTATGTGCTGCCGCCTGCCGTCACGATGATGCGGTCGGTTTCGAAGATCGGCGCCAACCGCAGTACCGCGGCGCGGACGTCGGCCAGATAAGAACGGACGAGGGCCACGGCATCGGGGGCCACGTCATGTCCGAGCGCGGCTTCGTAGCCGGCCACGCCGATCAGTCGCAGCCACGGGGAGGCGACGACTGCCCGGGCGACGTCGTCGACGGTCTGCGCGTCGCGGCAACCCGTGCGGCCCCCCGCCATGCCGACCTCGACGCACACGTCCACCGGCCGGACCGCGCCTGCTTCGGCCAACGTCGACGCCATCAGCTCGACTCCGCGCACCGAGTCGACCCAGCACACCAGGGTGAAGTCCGGATGCGCGTCGAGTTCGGCGGCGAGCCAGCGCAGTGCGGCCCCGTCGACCAGCTCATTGGCCAGCACGACATCGCCGACACCGAATGCTCGGAAGATGCGGACCTGGCTGATCGTGGCGGCTGTGACCGCGCACGCGCCCGCGTCGAACTGGCGAGCCAACAGCTGAGGGGACATATGCGTCTTGCCGTGTGGCGCCAGTTCGACGCCGCGCTCGTCGCACCATTGCGCCATTGTCGCGAGGTTTGCCGCGAGCGCGTCTGCGAGCAGTACACATACCGGTCCGACGGCGCCACCAGCGAGCAGGCGGGGTGACTCGGCGCACACATCGGCGGGTGTGCGGCCCCACCACGACGCAGGTAAACCCTTGAACCGCCAGTCCAGCGGCTCGGCCGCCAGCGCGGCTACCGCCGCTGCGTTGATCGGGGCCGTCATGAGTTCATTTAAGCTGGCACGTCGTGACGACACCTGATTCGCCTGACACCGGAGCGGCCCCGGTCGCGACATCGGAGACCGACATCCCTGAGCAGTACCGGATTCGCCAGGGAAAACGGGAACGTCTGCTGGCCGAAGGGCGCGAGCCGTACCCGGTCGAGGTCGCCCGCACGCACACGCTGGCCGAGATACGCCAGACCTACCCTGATCTCGAGGCGAATGCCGAGACCGGGCTCATCGTCGGTATCGCGGGCCGCGTCATGTTCGCCCGCAATTCCGGAAAGCTGTGTTTCGCCTCATTGCAGGAGGGTGACGGCACGCAACTGCAGGTAATGATCAGCCTGGACCGGGTCGGTCAGGAATCGCTGGAATCGTGGAAGTCCGACGTCGACCTCGGTGACATCGTTTTCGTGCACGGTGAAGTGATCAGTTCGCGGCGCGGAGAACTATCTGTTCTTGCGGATTCTTGGCAAATTGTTTCCAAGGCGCTGCGCCCTCTTCCGGTCGCCCACAAAGAGATGAGTGAAGAGTCCCGGGTCCGGCAGCGCTACGTCGATCTGATCGTGCGTCCGGAGGCTCGGATCATCGCGCGCCAGCGCGTAGCCGTGGTCCGCGCCGTGCGGTCGGCGCTCGAACGACGGGGGTTTCTGGAGGTCGAGACGCCAATGCTGCAGACATTGGCCGGGGGGGCGGCCGCCCGCCCGTTCGTGACCCACTCCAATGCGCTGGACGCCGATCTATACCTCCGAATCGCCCCGGAACTTTTCCTAAAGCGTTGCCTCGTCGGCGGATTCGAGCGCGTCTTCGAGTTGAATCGCGTGTTCCGAAATGAAGGCGCCGATTGGACGCATTCACCGGAATTCGCGATGCTCGAGACATATCAGGCCTACGGAACGTATGACGATTCCGCCATCGTCACCCGGGAGATAATTCAGGAGGTCGCCGACGAGGCGATCGGCACCAGGCAGGTGCCATTACCGGATGGCACTGTCTACGATCTCGATGGCGAATGGCAGACCATACAAATGTATTCATCGCTGTCGGAAGCACTCGGAGAAGAGATCACCCCGGATACTTCGGCCGAATATTTATGGGCGATCGCCGACCGGCTGGAAGTGGAGATTCCCCGCGACCGTGGTTACGGGCACGGGAAATTGATCGAGGAGCTGTGGGAGCACACCGTCGGAAACACTCTGTGGGCACCCACCTTCGTCAGGGATTTTCCTGTTGAGACAACTCCGTTGACTCGCGCACATCGCAGCATCGAGGGGGTCACCGAAAAATGGGACCTCTACGTGCGGCGCGTCGAGCTCGCGACCGGCTACTCCGAACTCATCGATCCCGTTATCCAGCGTGAAAGGTTTGCGGCCCAAGCGCGCGCAGCGGCCGCAGGCGACGACGAGGCAATGGCTCTTGATGAGGATTTCCTGGCCGCCCTGGAGTATGCGATGCCGCCCTCGACAGGGACCGGAATGGGTATCGATAGATTGTTGATGGCTTTGACCGGACTGTCGATTCGGGAGACGGTTTTGTTCCCGATAGTCCGACGGCATGGCATGTGATCTGGCCGAACTGCCGGATTTGCGATCTTTGCGATCTTGTTGAATGGTGTGTCTTAATATGGCACATTAGTGCGGGGGATCGAAACTTATCTAATCAGCAACGTGCTTCCGAGAAGGGCTGTGTGGGCTAATGGCGAAGAAAGTGACCGTCACGCTGGTCGATGATTTCGACGGCGAAGGCGGAGCCGATGAGACAGTCGAATTCGGGCTCGACGGGGTCAGCTACGAGATTGACCTTTCTTCGAAGAATGCGTCCAAGCTGCGCAGCGACCTCAAGCAATGGGTCGACGCCGGACGCCGGGTCGGCGGTCGTCGCCGCGGGCGGTCGGCAGGGTCGGGGCGCGGCAGGGCCGCCATCGACCGCGAACAGAGTGCCGCCATCCGGGACTGGGCCCGCCGCAACGGACACAATGTGTCCACTCGCGGGCGGATTCCGGCAGACGTCATCGACGCATTCCACGCCGCGACGTAATCGGCCTGCGCCACGCGTTCGCTCGCCGCGAACCTTCGACGAGCGATCCTCGGAAACAATCTCATCGCTCAGGCGTTGACACGCATAAGCACCTGGGTACACCCTCCGCGTGGTCTGTTAACACCGCTGTCCGCTTAGAGCGGACCGGGAGGCGGGGCACCCAGGGCCGTCGCCCACTAGAGTGGACGGCAGGTGCGGTGCACTTATTCAAGTGCAAAGCGCCGAGTCTATTGATGGAGAGCAGGTAACCACCGATGTTCGAGAGATTCACCGACCGTGCCCGCAGGGTCGTCGTCCTGGCCCAAGAAGAGGCCCGGATGCTCAACCACAATTACATCGGAACCGAGCACATCCTTCTTGGGCTCATTCATGAGGGTGAAGGCGTAGCCGCCAAGTCACTGGAGTCGCTGGGCATTTCGCTCGAAGGCGTGCGCAGCCAGGTCGAGGAGATCATCGGTCAGGGCCAGCAGGCGCCGTCCGGTCACATTCCGTTCACCCCTCGCGCCAAGAAGGTGCTGGAACTGTCGCTGCGCGAGGCGCTGCAGCTCGGCCACAACTACATCGGCACCGAGCACATTCTGCTCGGCCTGATCCGCGAGGGCGAAGGCGTGGCCGCTCAGGTGCTCGTGAAGCTTGGCGCTGAGCTGACGCGCGTGCGTCAGCAGGTGATCCAGCTGCTGAGCGGATATCAGGGCAAGGAGACGGCGGAAGCCGGTACCGGCGGCCGCGGCGGCGAGGCGGGCAATCCGTCGACGTCGCTGGTGCTGGACCAGTTCGGCCGCAACCTCACCGCCGCCGCGATGGAAGGCAAGCTCGATCCGGTCATCGGCCGCGAGAAGGAAATCGAGCGGGTCATGCAGGTGCTGAGCCGGCGCACCAAGAACAACCCGGTGCTGATCGGTGAACCCGGCGTCGGTAAGACGGCCGTCGTCGAGGGCCTGGCCCAGGCGATCGTGCACGGTGAGGTCCCCGAGACGCTGAAGGACAAGCAGCTGTACACGCTTGACCTGGGTTCGCTGGTGGCCGGCAGCCGCTACCGCGGTGACTTCGAGGAGCGCCTCAAGAAGGTGCTCAAGGAGATCAACACCCGCGGCGACATCATCCTGTTCATCGACGAGCTGCACACGCTCGTTGGTGCGGGCGCCGCCGAAGGTGCTATCGATGCGGCGTCGATCCTCAAGCCCAAACTGGCGCGAGGCGAACTGCAGACCATCGGCGCCACCACGCTCGACGAGTACCGCAAGTACATCGAGAAGGACGCCGCCCTGGAGCGCCGGTTCCAGCCGGTGCAGGTCGGCGAGCCGACCGTCGAGCACACCATCGAGATCCTCAAGGGGCTGCGCGATCGATACGAGGCGCACCACCGCGTCTCGATCACCGATCCTGCGATCGTGGCCGCGGCCACGCTGGCCGACCGCTACATCAACGACCGGTTCCTGCCGGACAAGGCGATCGACCTGATCGACGAGGCCGGCGCCAGGATGCGTATCCGCCGGATGACCGCTCCGCCGGACCTTCGCGAGTTCGACGAGAAGATCGCCGACGCGCGCCGCGAGAAGGAATCCGCGATCGATGCGCAGGATTTCGAGAAGGCGGCAAGCCTGCGCGACAAGGAAAAGCAACTGGTAGCTCAGCGCGCCGAGCGTGAGAAGCAGTGGCGCTCAGGCGATCTGGATGTGGTCGCCGAGGTCGACGATGAGCAGATCGCCGAGGTGCTCGGCAATTGGACGGGTATCCCGGTGTTCAAGCTGACCGAGGAGGAGACTACCCGGCTGCTGCGCATGGAGGACGAGATCCACAAGCGGATCATCGGCCAGGAGGACGCCGTCAAGGCGGTTTCGAAGGCGATCCGGCGTACCCGCGCCGGCCTGAAGGATCCCAAGCGGCCGTCCGGCTCGTTCATCTTCGCCGGCCCGTCCGGTGTCGGTAAGACGGAGCTGTCCAAGGCGCTGGCCAACTTCCTGTTCGGCGACGACGACGCGCTCATCCAGATCGACATGGGTGAGTTCCACGACCGGTTCACCGCGTCGCGGCTGTTTGGTGCCCCTCCGGGCTACGTCGGCTACGAGGAGGGCGGCCAGCTCACCGAGAAGGTGCGCCGCAAGCCGTTCAGCGTCGTGCTGTTCGACGAGATCGAGAAGGCCCACCAGGAGATCTACAACAGCCTCCTGCAGGTCCTCGAGGACGGTCGTCTCACCGACGGTCAGGGTCGCACGGTGGACTTCAAGAACACGGTGCTGATCTTCACCTCGAACCTCGGCACGTCCGACATCAGCAAGGCGGTCGGGCTTGGCTTCACCCAGGGTGGCGGTGAGAACAACTACGAGCGGATGAAGCAGAAGGTCAACGACGAGCTGAAGAAGCACTTCCGCCCGGAGTTCCTCAACCGCATCGACGACATCATCGTCTTCCACCAGTTGACTCGCGAAGAGATCATCCAGATGGTCGACCTGATGATCGGCCGGGTGGAGAAGCAGCTCAAGGGCAAGGACATGGCCATGGAGTTGTCGGACAAGGCAAAGAGCCTGCTGGCCAAGCGCGGATTCGATCCCGTGCTGGGTGCGCGGCCGCTGCGCCGGACCATCCAGCGCGAGATCGAGGACCAGCTGTCGGAGAAGATCCTCTTCGAAGAGGTCGGTCCCGGCCAGCTCGTCACGGTCGACGTGGACAACTGGGACGGCGAAGGGGCGGGCGAGGACGCGGTCTTCACCTTTGTCGGCAGCAAAAAGCCGGCCAAGGTGGAGGAGCCGGACCTGGCTCAGGCCGGTGCCGCAGGCGCGGCAAGCGCCACCGCCGAATAACTCAACGACACAAGGACCCCGAAACCATCACGGTTTCGGGGTCTTTGTATGTCCTCATCACGCGAACGCTGGACCCTTTGCTTAGGATGCTGATGTAATCGACGGGCGAAGGAATCTGGTCATAATCCAGAACGGTCGCGCCACTGTGAAGTCAGACCCGACGTCCGTCGTCAACACCTGAAGCTGGGACGCGAAATCCTGGGAAGGACCTGACAATGACATCTCCAGAGGCCCGCAAGACCTCCTTGTCTCCGGCGACGCCGATCGACTTCTCCGCCACCAAGGCGGCGGTCTGGCTGACGCTCACCGCATTCTTCGCACTGTTGGTCATCTACTTCATCGGGATGGACCAGGGCGCCACGTCGGTGTTGGGCAACAACACCGTCATCCACGAATTCGTGCACGACGCCAGGCATCTACTCGGCTTCCCCTGCCACTGATATGGAAAAGCAGATCATTTGGCGTGGCCTGCTGGCCGGCGCCGCTGCGGGTGTGCTCTCATTCATCTTCTCCCGGATCTTCCTGGAGCCGGTCATCGACAAGGCCATCGGCTACGAGGACGGCATCGGCGCGGCCCGCGAGGCCCTCTCGGGTGCCGCCGAAGGACATCACCATGGCGCCGACGGCGGATTCGAGGGATTCACGCGCGCCGTCCAGATGAACATCGGAATGGGCCTTGGCGTGTTGCTCTTCAGCATCGCCATCGGCGCGCTGTTCGCCGTCGTGTTCGCGGTCGCATACGGGCGTATCGGCGACATCTCAGCGCGGCTGACGTCGCTTTATGTGGCCGGCGGCATGCTGGTCAGCCTGTTCATCGTGCCTGCGTTGAAGTACCCGCCGAGCCCGCCCGCGCTCAGCCTCGACGAGACGATCCGTCAGCGCACCCTGCTGTATTTGTTGATGGTGGTGTTGTCTGCGGCCCTATTCGTCGCTGCGGTGTACCTGGGCCGACGCCTGACCGAGAAGCTCGGCGCGTGGAATGCGACGCTGGCGGGTGCAGGTGCGTACATCGTGGCGACCGCCATCTTGATGCTCGTGCTGCCGACCATCGACGAGACGCCCGGACCACTGCTCGATGACGCGGGCAACATCGTCTATGAAGGCTTCCCTGCCGACCTCCTCTACGATTTCCGGTTGTTCTCTCTGGGGAATCAGCTGGTCATCTACGCGACGCTCGGATTGGTCTTCGGCGCGATGGCCGCGAAGCTGCTCGGCGAGAGCAGACGGCAGGAGCAGCTGACTGCGTGAGTGAGGTCGTCCGGCTGACTCTCGTATCGCATGCGATGACCGATGCGATGGCAGCCGGACGGTTTCCCACCGACGAGCCATTGAACTCGGTCGGCCACCGCCAGGTCGACTCCTCGATAGAACTCGGCGTCACCGAGCAGGCCTACTGTGGACCCGAGAAGCGGACGAGGCAGACCGCGGAATTGCTTGGCCTGCATGCGGAAACCGATACTCGGCTTGCGGATCTGGACTGCGGCCGCTGGCGCGGCGATGTCCTCGGCAGGGTGGAATCGGCGGATCTGGCGATCTGGCTGACGGACCCGACGCGCGCACCACACGGGGGAGAGTCCGTCGTCGATCTGATCGTGCGGGTGCGCGGATGGATGGACTCGCTGACCGCCGACCGTGCCCGCTTGGTCGCGGTCACCCATCCGGCCGTGATCCGCGCGGTCATCCTCATTGCCCTTGATGCACCACCGAAGTCGTTCTGGCGCATCGACATTGCGCCGGTGAGCCGGACGGTCATGCACTTCCGTGGCCACGCCTGGACACTGCGATCGAACAACTAGCAGCCTCGGTGGCCTAGTTGGGGTTGGGTGGTTGGGGTTGGAAGGGGACATACCATCGTCGCCATTGGGTGCGTTCGCCGGTGGGTCCGCGGTAGGGCGGGACGTCGGG
>NZ_NVQE01000029.1 GCF_002591975.1 Mycobacterium neglectum
TTGCACTGGAAGTGCCTTTCCGAACTGACCCGATTGTTTGTGTGAGAACTACAATCATCCCAGTTCAGAGGGCACTTTCCTCATTCCGACACCCAGAAAACACCAGGTCAGTCGGTGGATCGAGGCTAAATCCCTACTCACCCCCATTACTATTTTGTGACAAGTAAACTTTGCTAGATGCGCTAAACGGGGTTGCCGTCGCGGATAACTCAGCGGGTACGGAAGACCCCCCGAGGCCACGCTCCCAACCTCGCACGCCTGGACGAACGCTGACATCCGATGCTTTTCGCTTGCAAGCGGCTACAAACCGTTAGCGTCGTAGCAACGAGCAAAGGAGCTTGCTATGGGTGACGACCACAAGATCTCAGAGACACTCAAGAACAAGGGTTGTAGATGCCACTGCGGCAAATGTGACAGTGAAACGCACTGCCACAACGTCGCCGCCGGCTGCAACGTTCGACGCTAACCCTGGCGGGGCCTCGTAGACTGGCAGCAGCAAGCCGTCGACTCAGGCAGCCTTCACACTGGGTTGCCCTCGTCGTCCCAGTTGGCGGCGACCTTCTTGCTGGGCTGCACCCGGGGTGGTTCGCCAGGCATCTTCGGGTAGCTCGGCGGATATGGCAGATCTGCGAGGCCTCGCTCCTCCTCGTCGGCTTTCACCATCTCCAGCAGCGCTTCCAGCGACTGGGCCTTGGCGTCGATATCGGACCACGGATCCGGTCGTCCTGCAATGAAATCGGGCACCGTCAGGATGGTGTAGTCGTCGGGGTCGGCCTCGCGCAGTTCTTCCCAGCTCAGCGGAGTCGACACGGTCGCGATCGCGGTCTTGCGCGCCGAATATGCCGACGCGAACGTCCGGTCGCGGGCGTTCTGGTTGTAGTCGATGAAGATCCGCTTACCGCGCTCCTCTTTCCACCACGACGTCGTCACCGCCTTCGGGGCCCGCCGCTCCACCTCGCGCGCCAACGCGATGCCCGCGCGTCGCACCGCGACGAAATCCCAGTCCGGCTTGATCCGCAGGAAGATGTGCACGCCGCGGCCCCCGGAGGTCTTCGGGTACCCAACCAGCCCAAGCTCGTCGAGCAGCGGCTTGAGCACATCCACCGCGACCTCCCGGGCTTCCTTGAAAGCCGTACCCGGCTGCGGATCGAGGTCGATGCGCAGTTCGTCAGGGTGTTCGGCGTCGGGGCAACGCACCTGCCACGGATGCAGCGTGACAGTGCCCATCTGCGCGGCCCAGGCGATTGCCGACGGGTGAGTCACCTTGAGCGCGTCCGCCGTTCGTCCCGACGGGAACGTCACGACGCAGGTTTCCAGGTAGTCGGGATGCTTTTGCGGAACCCGCTTCTGGTAGATCTCCTCCCCCTCGATGCCGTCGGGGAAGCGCTGCAAATGCACCGGGCGGTCGCGCAGCAGCGCCACCATCCGGTCGGCAACGGACAGGTAGTAGTCGAAGAGTTTGCCTTTGGTGCCGTCCGAGCCCAGCTTGGGGAAGTACGGCTTGTCGCGGTTGGTCAACCGAACCTTGACCCCGTCGACGTCGATTTCTTCTGCGGGCGCTGCCATTTCAGGACTCCAGCACGTCGTAGAGGTCGTAGTTCATGGGCACGTCGAGCTGGTCGAAGGTGCAGCTGGCCGGCTCACGGTCGGGACGCCAGCGCACGAATTTGACCGCATGTCGGAACCGCTTGCCGTGCAACGTGTTTCCTTCCATCTGGTCATACGCGACCTCGCAGACCTTCTCGGGTTTCACGGGGATCCAGCGCTTGTCGGCCGCCGAGTTCCAGCGACTGGGGTCGCCGTCGTTGACCTGGTCCCCCTCACGCAGCGGCTCAAGATCGGCGAGCAGTTTGATGCGGTCCTTGACGCTGAATGACGCCGCACCACCGATCATCTGGAGGCCACCGTCCTCACGGTAGAGACCGAGCAGGATCGAACCGACACCTTCGCCGCTCTTGTGGACCCGGTAACCGATGGCGACACAGTCCGCGTCGCGGGCGTGCTTGACCTTCACCATCTCCCGCTTACCGGGCAGGTACGGTCCGTCCAGTCGCTTGGCGATCACCCCGTCCAGACCCGCGCCCTCGAATGTGTCGAGCCACTGCGCACCCTGCTCGGGGTCCTCGGTCGTGCGCGTGACGTGGCACCACGTCTTCTCGTTCACCGCGTCGGCCAGCGCCGTGCGGCGGACCCGGAACGGCTCTTTGAGGAGCGACGCGTCGCCCGTGGCCAACGCGTCGAACCCGATGAAGTGCGCCGGCGTCTGTTCGGACAGCAGCTCTATTCGACTGGCGGCCGGATGGATGCGCTGGGATAGCGACTCCCAGTCCAGCCGCATGCGACCCTCGATCTCCCGCGGGACGACGACCTCGCCGTCGAGCACACAACGGGGCGCCAGCTCGTCACGCAGTGCGACGAGAAGTTCGGGAAAGTACCGGCCCAGGTCCTTACCGCTGCGCGACAGCAGGACGATCTCGTCGCCGTCGCGGAACACCAGCGCCCGTCTAGTTGACTGAACTTCGGCGAGCCTTCCGATGGAGTGGCTGCGGCGGGCGGAGGATCCGGCTATGGGCGAGGTGGGTCGGGTGGAGTCGGCGCCGAGCGGGTTGCCGTGGCGGGTGATCTTCCCCGATGCCGAGCATCCCGGGGCGACGTCATACCTTCGCGAAC
Source organism: Mycobacterium neglectum (assembly GCF_002591975.1). Taxonomy (GTDB): domain Bacteria; phylum Actinomycetota; class Actinomycetes; order Mycobacteriales; family Mycobacteriaceae; genus Mycobacterium; species Mycobacterium neglectum. The sequence continues at coordinate 2,671 of NZ_NVQE01000029.1, forward strand.
TGGCGGCGTCTGATTGCAGTCCACTCACAGTTCGAAGTTACGCGTTCGACCTTCTGCGGTGGTTCCGTTTCCTGCATGACCGCCTGATCAGTTGGGAGCGAGCCGAGCGCGTAGATGTCCGCGCGTTCGTCGAGCACTTGCGGGCGGCGCCCAATCCGCAACGTCTTCGCCGACGACCGGATGGGCCGCCACCGGGGTCGGTGAACGCAGTGACCGGCAAGGCGGAGTTGTCCGGCAAGTACGCCCCCCGCACCATCAACCATCAGCTGTCAGTCTTATTCGGGTTTTATGACCACGCCTGTGCCGTCGATCTGGGTCCGCTGGTGAATCCCGTTCCTGCACAACGTGCTAGGCAAGGTGGCCGACCGCATGCGCACCACAACCCGATGGAAGACTTCGCTATCTTTCGGCGCGCCAACTACCGGCAGAAGACCCCACGGCCGGTGTGGCGGGCGATCCCCGATGACGCCGCCGCAGCGCTGTTTAACGCGTTGCGCAGCCACCGCGATCGAGCGTTAGTGAGTTTCTATCTGTCCTCGGGTGTGCGGGCATCGGAGCTGCTCGGTTTGCGTCACGGTGATCTGGATGCCGGCCGCTACACAATCACGGTCACCAGCAAGGGCAGCCGCATGCGGGAGACCGTTCCGGCCTCAGTGGACTCATTCGTATGGCTGGCGCTGTATTTGGCTGGACGCCCGCCGATCGAGCCGGGTGGTCCGGTGTGGTGGACCCGACGCTCTCAGCCTGCACCGCTGAACTACCACGCAATGCGCGCGGTGCTGCGCCGCGCCAACGCCAGCTTGGGCGCGAACTGGTCGTTGCACGACTTCCGCCACACCGCCGCCGCGCGGATGCTGGCCGACCCCGCGTTCACGCTGGTCGACGTGCAAACCGTCCTGCGGCATGCCAGCGTGACGACCACTCAGATCTACACCCAGCCTCGCCTGGAAGATTTGATCGGCAAGGTCCTTGAGCATCACGCCCGACCGAAGATCGAAGCATCGACGATCGAACCTGCCTACGACCCCGCAGCGGTCCGAGAACTGTTGGGGCTGCCGAATTGAGCGCTGAGGACATCCGATCACCGCAACGCCGGCAGGCCGCCGCGACGCGGCGGGCGATGAGCCCACAGGTCCAGCTGCTGTCACGGCCTGATTCACCGCATCTGCAAGCGATCCCAGCAGACAGCCGGTTCGGCCCCGCCGGCCTGGCCCGGCCCCTGTGGGGCTACGACGCCAACCACGCGCCCCCATCACCGCCAGAGGGCGCCCGCGGTGTGACGATGCAGCATCTCACCATCACTGAGTTGTGCGACGTCGTAACCGAGCGCCACCGGACGCTGCCACCCCAGCAGCTTCAGCCGATGGTTCGGGGAACGCAGGCCCTGCTGGGTGTCCTGGCTCAATATTCAGGGCAGACGTGGGAGGAGCGGTGGCTGGCCAGCGGTTACGACGCCGCTCCGCGCACCTGGATCGAGCATGATGCGTTGCCGCACTACGACCATTGGTCACCCACGCTCAAGGCCCTCAATGCGCTACTGCGCGTACGCGCACTGCGGCCGTCCTACAGTTGGCTGTTGGATTCCAAGCAGCGGGTAGCCCTCGGCAGGTTCCTCGACAGCAATGGCGGGCCGGACTTGGAACGGTTGCGTACGCTGCCCGCCTACCGGGACGCGGTGCCCAAATACCAGGACGACGCCGAAAAGGCATTGGCGCGGGTGATGATCCGCACCGGGAAGAACATCGGACAACTGTGCGGCGACGATCTGCTGTTCTACGCCGACGTGGTGCGCACCTCGGGGCGACAGCGCCGCGAACACCTCATCTGGGAGCTGTTGGTCGCCCTGGGCCCCTTGGCCGAGGAGGCGCCTACGCTGCGGGCGACGTGGTCGGCGCGAGGCAACACACGCCAACACAGCGCTGCGACGCTAGTCGATCGATACGGCATCCCCGCCTCAGGAGTGCGCGACCTCCTCGTGGGCTACCTCGAGGAGCTACAGCCCAACATGGACTACAGCTCGCTGGAGGGACTTGCCTACCGCCTGGCCCGATTGTTCTGGTGGGAGATCCTGCAGATCAATCCGGACCAAAAGGACCTGGCGATCTCGGCCGAGGTGGTGACGGCGTGGCGGGAACGGTTGGCGATGACCCTCGACGGCCGCCCGCGACGCGAAGTGCACTCGATCCTGTTCGCCATCCGCGGCATGTACCGCGACCTGGCCGAGTGGTCGCACGACGACCCCGTCCGCTGGGGTGTCTGGGTCGCGCCGTGCCCAGTACCGCGGGCGCTCAGTCGCGCGGCGGCCAAGCAGAAACGCCGCCAGAAGGCCTCCATGCAGGATCGCACCCGCATGCTTACCCCGCTGCTGCCGGCACTCCTGGCTGCGGCTACAGCGCATAAGGACCGCACCGCAACGCTTCTGCGGCGTGCCTTGACCTGCACGCACGACCAGGAATTCGTCATCGACGGCTTCACCTTCCTTCGGCACTGCCCACCCTTGCGGCGCGACGGCGACGCCCGCGCCCGGATTTGGGCGCACCTGGCACCCGGACAGCAGCGGCCGGGATGGATCCGAGGCAGTGCCGAGCGCATCGACGTAACCGCGCTCGAAGAGGAGGGCTTCTGGGGTTGGGCGCTCGTGGAGACACTGCGTCACACCGGCATTCGCATCGAGGAACTTCTTGAACTGACCCAATTATCGCTGCGGCACTACACCGCCTCCACAACGGCCACGCTGGTGCCCTTGCTCCACATCGTGCCGTCCAAGACCGATTGCGAGCGGCTGATCCCGATGACTCCGGAACTGGTCGGAGTGCTGTTGGAGGTTTTGCGCCGCGCCAAGGCCGGCAAGGATCACGTGCCGCTGTCGATCGCCTACGACACCAACGACAAGGTCCACAGCGAACCGTTCCCGCACCTGTTCGCACGCCCTCTGGGTACCCGTCACGAAGTGCTGGGACGGCACTACGTGCGCCAGATTCTGGTCCACCTCGCCACGATCGCCGGGCTCACCGATGCCGGTCGACCGGTGCACTTCACCCCGCACGACTTCCGCCGACTGTTCGCCACCGATGCCGTCAACAACGGTCTGCCGCTGCACATCGCCGCAGCGCTACTCGGACATCTCAACCTCGACACCACCCGCGGCTACACCGCCGTGTTCCCCGAGCAGATCGTCACCGCCCATCAGGCGTTCATCGAACGTCGCCGCCAACTGCGCCCATTCGAGGAGGCGACAGTCGCCGACGACGACGAATGGGCCGATTTCGAAGAGCACTTCCTACTGCGCCGCGTTGCCCTCGGCGAGTGCCACCGCCCCTACGGCACACCCTGCGTCCACGAACACGCGTGTACCCGATGCCGGTTCCTGCGCGTCGACCCCGCCCAGTTGGGCCGCATCAACGAGATGACCGAGAACGCCGAGCAGCGCCTCGTCGAAGCAAAGGACCGAGCATGGCTCGGCGAGGTCGCCGCCCTCGAAGAAAGCATCAAGCATCTGCGCGTCCGCCAATCCGAGGCCCAGCAACGACTTTCACACGGCGGCAACCCGTTCGCCGAGCAGAGACCACAATGAGACGATGAAGCTTCCCGTCATGCCGCCGGTCTCGCCAATGCTGGCCAAGTCGGTGCCGACAATCCCCTCTGGTGCCTCCTATGAACCGAAGTGGGACGGCTTCCGATCGATCTGCTTCCGCGACGGCGACGAAGTCGAACTGGGTAGCCGCAACGAGCGGCCCCTGACACGGTACTTCCCCGAACTGGTCGCCGCCGTCACCGCCGAACTGCCCGAGCGTTGCGTGATCGACGGCGAGATCATCATCGCCACCAACCACGAGCTGGATTTCGAAGCACTGCAACAACGCATCCACCCCGCCGATTCGCGAGTACGGATGCTCGCCAAGCAGACCCCTGCGTCCTTCGTAGCGTTCGATCTACTCGCCTTGGGCGACGATGACTACACCGGGAAACCGTTCACCGAGCGGCGCGCCGCACTCGTCACGGCCTTGGCCGACTCCGGGCCCTCGGTTCACCTAACTCCTGCGACGACGGATCTCACGACGGCGCATCGGTGGTTCGAAGAGTTCGAGGGGGCGGGTCTCGATGGCGTCGTCGCCAAGCCCCTGACGGCCACCTATCAACCCGACAAGCGGGTCATGTTCAAGATCAAGCACCAGCGGACCGCCGACTGCGTCATCGCCGGTTACCGGGTGCACAAGGCCAGCCAGGACGCGATCGGCTCCCTGCTGCTCGGGCTCTACACCGACGACGGCACCCTCGCCTCCGTCGGCGTGATCGGCGCGTTCCCGATGACCAAGCGCCGCCAGCTGTTCACCGAAATGCAGCCGCTGATAACCGCATTCGATGACCATCCGTGGAACTGGGCCGCCCACGAAGCCGGTGACCGCACACCCCGCAAGAACGAAAGCTCCCGCTGGAACGCCGGCAAGGATCTCTCGTTCGTCCCGCTGCGACCCGAGAGGGTCGTCGAGGTCCGCTACGACCACACGGAAGGCGACCGGTTCCGCCACACTGCGCAATTCAACCGCTGGCGGCCCGACCGCGACCCACGCTCGTGCACCTACGCCCAACTCGAACAACCAGTTGTCTTCCGGCTCGACGACATCATCCCCGGCCTCGGCTCAAGGGCCTAAGACGCCGTCGCGCCGTCGGCATGGGACTCTGCAGCGACTTTGTTTTGACATCGGACGAGTGAGCCCAGCGACCCCTGGCGATTGATAGGCGTTTGCGGCTATCATCGTTGAATGGCGATGACAAAAGGACGGGCTACTTCCCCATCGGCCGCGGATCTGGCGCCGGCGGCAGCGCTGTTTCGCGGCCTATCGGATCCCACCCGGTTGGCGATCCTGCAGCGCCTCACCGAAGGGGAGGCCCGGGTGGTGGATCTGACCAGGGTGTTGGGCACTGCGCAGTCGACTGTGTCGGCGCATCTGGCCTGCCTACGCGAGTGCGGCCTGGTCACCGGGCGCCCGGAAGGCCGGCAGATGTTCTACTCCCTGACTCGCCCCGAGCTGATGGATCTGCTCGCGTCGGCGGAATCGCTGCTGGCCGCGACCGGCAACCAGGTGGTGCTGTGCTCTATCTACGGAGCCGATGCGACGAAGAAAGCGACGGTGACCAAGAAATGAGTAACACCTGCGGTTGCGGCGGAGACGAGGCCGACGTCAGCGAGCAGTCCGAGGAGCAGGCCGAATCCCTGTGGCAGGTTCGGGAACTGCAGTTCGCGGCCGTCGCGGGCGTGTTCCTGCTGGCCGAGTTGATCGCCGGCGGGGCAGGTGCGCCGCCGACGGTCGTGCTCACGTTGGAAGCGCTCGCCTTGGTTGTCGGCGCCTATACCTTTGTGCCGTCCACGCTCAAGCGTCTGGCCAAAGGCAGAATCGGGGTGGGCACGTTGATGACCATCGCCGCTGTGGGCGCGGTGCTCCTCGGCGAAGTCGGCGAAGCCGCGATGCTGGCGTTCCTGTTCTCGATCAGCGAGGGTTTGGAAGAGTATTCGCTGGCCCGCACCCGTCGCGGACTGCGCGCCCTGCTGTCGCTGGTGCCTGACCAGGCCACCGTTCTGCGAGACGACACCGAGATGGTCGTGTCCTCAAGTGAATTGCGTGTCGGCGACCGAATGCTAGTCAAGCCCGGCGAGCGGATCGCCACCGACGGCATCATCCGGAACGGCCGCACCGCGCTGGATGTCTCGGCCATCACTGGTGAGTCGGTGCCCGTGGAAGCCGAACCGGGCCACGAGGTGTTCGCCGGCTCGATCAACGGCACCGGCGTGCTGGAGGTCGAGGTCACCACCACCTCCGAGGACAACTCGCTGGCCCGCATCGTGAAGATTGTGGAGGCCGAACAGTCTCGCAAGGGCGCCTCTCAGCGATTGGCCGACCGCATCGCCAAACCGCTGGTGCCCGGGGTGATGATCGCCGCGGCCCTGATTGCAGTGATCGGCAGCCTGCTCGGCGATCCGGCCGTGTGGATCGAACGTGCTCTGGTGGTACTGGTCGCGGCCTCGCCGTGCGCGTTGGCGATCTCGGTGCCCGTGACCGTGGTCGCCGCGATCGGTGCGGCCAGCAAGCTCGGTGCGCTGGTCAAGGGTGGGGCCGCGCTGGAGGCGCTCGGCGCGGTGCGCGGCGTCGCCCTGGACAAGACCGGCACCCTGACCGCCAATCGGCCCGCTGTCATCGAGGTGGCCACCACCCACGGCGCCACTCGCGAGCAGGTGCTCGATCTGGCCGCAGCGCTGGAAGCGCGCAGTGAACACCCGCTGGCCGCGGCGATCCTGGCCGCCGTCAACGAGGTCACCCCGGCTACTGACGTGCAGGCGGTGACCGGCGCCGGGCTCACCGGCCGCCGCGACGGCAACACGATTCGCCTGGGCCGCCCCGGGTGGCTCGATGCGGGCGCGTTGGCGGATGCCGTGGTACGGATGCAGCAGGCCGGCGCCACCGCCGTGCTCGTCGAAGACAACGGCCAAACAGTCGGCGCGATCGCCGTGCGCGACGAACTCCGTCCCGAGGCGGCCGAGGTCGTCGCCCAGCTGCGCCGCGACGGCTACCACATCGCGATGCTCACCGGCGACAATCACACCACCGCCGCCGCGCTCGCCAAAGATGTCGGTATCGACGATGTGCACGCCGAGCTACGTCCCGAGGACAAGGCGCGGCTCATCGAAGAGCTGCGTGCCCAGCGCAACACAGCCATGGTCGGCGACGGGATCAACGACGCCCCCGCCCTGGCCACCGCCGACCTCGGTATCGCGATGGGGGCGATGGGCACCGACGTAGCCATCGAGACCGCCGACGTGGCATTGATGGGCGAAGACCTGCGCCACCTGCCGCAGGCATTCAGCCACGCCCGCCGCGCCCGACGGATCATGCTGCAAAACGTCGGCCTGTCACTTGCGCTGATCATCGTGTTGATACCGCTGGCGCTGCTCGGTGTGCTCGGTCTGGCCGCCGTCGTGCTGGTCCACGAGCTGGCCGAGGTCGTCGTCATCGCCAACGGTGTGCGCGCCGGCCGCGCCAAGCCCCTGCCCCTTGCACCGGCCGACCAACCAGCAACAGCCCACACAGCAGCGGCGCCTTCATGATCGGCGGGAGTTGTCCGACAATCTCCATCAGCGCACACGCCCCGTGGCAGGGAAAGCGAACCGGGCTGAGGCCGCATGCCAACCCACACACCACCACACCGCGCACACAGGGCCGGTCAAGGGCATATCCGCGGGCGGTCGGGTCGCCGGAGCGGCACGGATCGCCACGCCGTGTTGGATCCGCCCCGAAAACCGCCCTTGCTATACCCGCAGGGGTATTGGAGAATAGGGTTCACGCTGAGAGGTAGCAGGAAAATGATCCTCGAGCCAATGCCGCCGAACTACGGAGACAGGCACTTTCTGGTTTCGGCACGGCTTGCGGGCATGTTGAGGCACATCGGCCCTACCGCCCGAGCGCCCTGCCAGTCCATCGTGGTGTCAGGTGAGACATTTCCCGGCCAGTCAGATGAAAGGGGTTCACCACCATGATGTACGGCACAGACGACTGCATGTGGGGCGGTTGGGGATGGGGCGGCTGGATCCTCATGGGCGTGGTGATGGTGCTGTTGTCGGCCGCCCTGATCACCGCGGTCGTGCTGGCCGTTCGGCATCTCGCCGGTAGCGATGCACAGCGCAACCGCACGGATTCAGGGACCTGGTCGCGGCCGGAAAATGCTCTAGCCCAACGGTTTGCGCGCGGCGACATCGATGAGGATGAGTATCTGCGGCGGATGACGCTGCTGCGCGAACACCAGGAACCGCGATGACTCACGTGCCGACAGCTCAGCGTCGGCCGATAGCGCGGTGCCAGTCGACCGAGGACCTCAAAAATGGATGCAGCGAAGGAGATTGAAAGAATGACCGATACACCTGAATCAACGAGCGAACGAATCGCCGCGGCCGGACAGCGCAGAGGGGTGAACCACGCCTTGGCGTGGAGTGGTATTGCCGCCGCTGCGGTGTTCATCGTTGCGGTGGTGTTCTTTTCCGGGTTCTTCATCGGCAGGGCCACCGACGGTTTCGGCGGCAATCGGGGGCACTGTCAAGGAACGCCCGGCATGATGGGACCCGGCATGATGGGACCCGGCATGATGGGACCCGGCATGATGGGACCGCAGGGCTCGTGGCCACCGGGGAACATGGGGCCCTCTGGCCCCTTGGGGCCCGGCCAGTCGCAGCCGCCGACAACCACTCCAACCACACCTCGGCCGTAGCGCACAAGCACAGGTTCACGCTGCGACGGCAGCAATTTCACGTTGTCTCGTCGAGTCGGCCATCGTCGGCCACGAAGCCGCCATAGCCCCAAGACGGACGCAACTCGCACCGCGCGTTCGCCCACAACGCGATTGTCACGGCACACGTCGAGCACGCGAAGGGATCATCGGAAATGACCGGAATGAGCAGGCGAGCGGCGCTGAGAATGCTCGCCACCGGTGGGGCCCTCTTCGGCCTGGGGTATGTCTTGCGCAACATTATCGACATACCAATCAGCCGTGCCCAACCCGGGATGGGTGGCGCGACCGGCATGGACATGCGCGCCTACATGAACATGTTCATGCGGCATCAGGAGCTTCGACGCAGCGTGGAAGAGATTCCCGGAGGCGTGCGCACCACCACCGAATCCGACTCCGCCGACCTCGTCACCGAACTGCAGGCCCACGTCTCATCGATGTACACCCACCTCGATCAGGGCAGTGAAGTCACCTGCATGAGCTCAAGCCTGCCCACCCTGTTCCGCCGCGCTGCCGATTATCAACGTCAGATCACGCTCACACCCAGCGGCGTGGTGGTGGTCGAAACCTCCAGCGACCCAGAACTGACCAACGCCATTCGCGAACACGCCCGCGAAGTCACCGGATTCGTCGTCGAAGGGATGCCGGCGATGATGAGCGGAATGATGGGCGGCGGGATGATGGGACCTGGCATGGGTCACGGAATGATGGGTCCCGGTATGGGTCACGGAGTGATGGGGCCAAGCCGCTGACGGAAGCAAACCACCCGCCAGATGGACTGCGGCTCCCCTTAACAACCTTTGACAAGTCCAGTGAAGGAACCCGTCCCATTTCGGCTCGTAGGACCACACCCCCGCATCGGTCGGCACCTTGGCCTGTGCCTTCGCGAGCATCGGCTCCAGCGGCGGCTGCACGGGTAAGTCCACAGTCTCCATACTCACGTAGACCTCCGACGCCCGGCAATGTCATCGGGTGATTCTCGATGCACGTACGGTTTGGGTAGACGAAATGAGGGCGAGTTAGAGGGAGGCAGGATGACCGATCCTCATACGACGGCGGCGCGCTGGCCACAATTGCGGGTCGACGACTGGACCGCGACCCGCGACACGCTGCACCTGTGGACACAGATCGTCGGCAAGATACGGCTCGCGCATGCGCCGTTGGTCAACCACTGGTGGCAGGTCACCCTCTACGTGAGCCCGCGGGGCTTGACCACCTCGGCGATCCCGTACGGAGCGGGAGTCTTCGACATCGAGTTCGACTTCGTCGACCATAGGTTGGCGCTGCGATCCAGTGACGGCGGCGCTCGTCACGTCACGCTCGAGCCCAAGCCCGTCGCCGACTTCTACGCCGAGACCATGAGCGCCCTCGACGAACTCGGTATCGCGGTGACGATCCAGGCCACGCCCAACGAGGTCGATCCGGCGATCCCGTTCGCCGACGACCGCGAGCATGGCTCCTACGACCGAGATGCCGTGAACCTCTTCTGGCGCCAGCTCGTCGCGGCTGATCGGGTGATGCACCAGTTTCGCTCAAGGTTCATCGGCAAGGTCAGTCCGGTCCACTTCTTCTGGGGCGCACTGGATCTGGCCTGCACCAGGTTCTCAGGCCGCACCGCGCCCGAACATCCTGGCGGTGCACCCAACGTCGGCGACTGGGTGATGGTGGAGGGCTACTCACACGAGTTGAGTAGCTGCGGTTTCTGGCCCGGCGGCGGCGACGAAGGTGCCTTCTACGCCTACGCCTATCCCGAACCCGACGGCTTCGCCGACTACCCCGTCGCTCCCCGGGAAGCCTTCTACAGCAAGGAGAACGGCCAGTTCCTGCTGCCCTACGAGGCCGTGCGCACGGCGGCAGACCCGGACCGAACGCTGATGGAGTTTCTACAGACCACCTATGATGCCGCCGCCGTACGCGGTGACTGGGACCGCGCCGCGCTCGAAGCCGATCCACATCGATGGAGCCACAAGCAGTAACCATCAACTCGAGTGAATGGTGTCACCTGTTGGTGTGCTCCGCCGCTACCGCGCCGTAGTTGTCGTGCAGGCGCCACCATTCATACGGAGCGCCCTGCGGCCGCCCTTCAGGAACGTCCTGCCAGTCCTCCTGCCTGCCGAGTGGCGTGATGTCGAGCAGCGACCACGCCGGGCCAATCTCCTCGATGCCGCGTCCGTTGAGGAAGTACGTTTGGTAGATGCGATCCCCGTCGCGAATGAAGACGATGACCCCGAACATCTCCTCGACGCCGAAGTCGGAAGAAAACTCATCACCAACGAGGGTGAAGAAGGGCAGTTGCTCCCATCCCATTCGTGCTTTGAGCGCAGTGATTCGCTCCTGCGGAGCCGCCGTTACGAACACCAGGCTGGTGTCGCGAGCGGCCAGGTGTGCCGGATGAGTCACCGTGTCAGCGAAGAACGCGCACCCGGAACAGGACCCATCCGGCCAGTTCTCGACGTCGGGGGCATAGAAGAACCGGTAGACGATCAGCTGGCGCCGTCCGGCGAACAAGCCGAGAAGGTCCACTTCGTCGTCGCGGCCGACGAAGCGGTAATCGCTGCGTACGGGGGTCATCGGCAGTCGCCGACGCTTCGCGGCAAGGCTGTCCCGCGCCTTCATCAACGCCTTCTCCTCGACCAGCAGGTCGTCGCGCGCCGCCTGCCATTCGTCGCGCGAACGGACTTCCGGCAGGGAGATCTGCTGCTGCATCGACGGTGACGGGATAGCGGGGCCTTCCTGCTTCGCCATGTTGTCGCCCATGCATAGGTAGACCTCCCAGCCCGGGCATAGCCATCGGGTGCAGGATCGAGGTGTGTCGATATCCCCGTTGCACGATCCCGACTGGCGCGCCTTCGCGAGTGACAACTACGCAGGTGTGCACGCCGAGGTACTCACTGCACTCACCGCCGCCAACGGCGGTCATCAGGTCGCCTATGGCGAAGACATCTACACCGAACGCCTTGCCCAGGTGATCCGCGCGCATTTCGGTGAGCGCACCGAGACGTTCCCCGTCTTCAACGGCACGGGCGCCAACGTCGTCGCACTCACCAGCGTCTTGCCGCGCTGGGGCGCGGTGGTGACGGCGACCAGCGCGCACATCCATACCGACGAGGCCGGCGCACCCGAGCGGGTGACCGGCCTGAAACTGCTCACCGTCCCCGCCGCGGACGGCAAGCTGACACCCGAGCTGATCGCCCGCGAGGCATGGGGCTGGGGCGACGAACACCGCGCTCAGCCGCTGGCCGTGAGCATCACACAGACCACAGAACTGGGCACTTTGTACACGCCGGACGAGGTCCGCGAGGTCTGCGACTTCGCCCATCAGCACGGCATGACCGTCCATATGGACGGCGCCAGGCTCTGGAATGCGGCGGCCGCACTAGGTGTGCCGTTCCGGGAGTTCACCACCGACGCGGGTGTCGACATCCTCAGCCTCGGCGGCACCAAGAACGGATTGCTCGGCGCGGAGGCGGTGCTGGTGCTCGATCCAGACCGCTCGGATGGGCTGTTGTTCCTGCGCAAGTTGACGATGCAGCTCGAGAGCAAGATGCGCTTCGCGTCCGCGCAGCTGCTCGCCCTCTTCGACGACGATCTCGGCCTGCGCAGCGCCGCTCACGCGAACGCGATGGCGCAACGCCTGCGCACCGCACTTGCGACGGGCATCGCCGACGGCACGCTGAGCGGTCTGGCCTTCACCCAGGACAGCGGAGCGAACGCGATCTTCGCGACGCTGCCGAACGAGCTTGCCGACCGGATCCGCGACCGCGCGCGCTTCTACGACTGGGACCGCGCCCGCGGCGAGGTCCGCTGGATGACGGCATGGGACACCACACCTGAAGACGTCGACCGATTCGTGGAGATCATCGTCGAGGAGTTCGCACGCTGATGACCGATACGCCGTTCGCCGAGGCAGTGGACGCGGTGCGACATGGCGACAAGTCCTCCGACGTCGCCGCCGCCGAACTGTTGGCCATGCTGACCGACCGGGAGCTGCTGTGGCTGCTCGACGGCGACAAGACGATGATCGGGTCCGTCGTCGACGGTGCGCGCGCTCGGACGAACTTCCTCGCCGTCACGGCGGGCCGCATCGACCGCATCGGCATCCCCGGGCTGCGCTTCACCGACGGCCCGCGCGGCGTCGGAATCGCCCCATCGACCAGTTTTCCAGTCGCCATCGCGCGCGCGGCAACCTGGGACGTCGACGTCGAACGGCGCGTCGCCGCTGCGATCGGAGCCGAGGCGCGGGTCCACGGTGCCAACTTCTGGGGTGGCCTCTGCATCAATGTCGCCCCCTTCCCCGGCTGGGGTCGCGCCCAGGAGTCCTACGGCGAGGATCCATTACTGCTCGGCGAAATGGGTTCGGCGGCAACCGAGGGCGCCAAGCCGTGGGTGATCACGAGCGTCAAGCACTTCGCACTCAATTCCATGGAGGAGGCCCGGTTCCAGGTCGACGTCGGGGTGCCGGAGGACATCCTGCACGAGAGATACCTTCCACACTTTCGCCGAACCGTCGAGGCGGGCGTGGACTCCGTGATGAGTTCCTACAACTCGGTCAACGGGGAATGGGCCGGACAGAACCGCCACCTGCTGACCGAGATTCTGCGGGACCAGTGGGGGTTCACCGGTTTCGTTCACACCGACTGGGTGTGGGGTCTGCGCCATCCGGTGAAATCCGTTGCGGCCGGCCAGGACGTGGAGATGCCGTTCCGTCAGCAGCGCGCCCCTGCGCTGCCGGCGGCATTGCGGTCCGGTGAGCTCGCCCGCGCCGACGTCTTGAAGGCAGGCGCCCGAATCCTGCGCACCCAGATCGAGTTCGCGGCGCGGGCCCGGCCGACCCCGGCCCGCTCAGTTGTCACCGGCGCCGAACATCGTGCGTTGGCGCGTGAGGTGGCCCACCGTGCGACGGTGCTGCTGCGCAACGAAACCACCGAGGGCACAAGGCTGTTGCCGCTTGCCGAGCAGGAACTGCAGCGCGTCTCCGTCCTCGGCCGTCTCGCCGGCCGAGCGAACCTCGGTGACACCGGCTCGTCGAACGTCAGGCCCCCGAACACGGTCTCGGTGGTGCAAGGTCTGCGGGAACGGCTCGGCAGTCACCGCGTGGTCACGGCCGACGCCGACGCGTCACCGCAACGCGCGGCCGACATTGCCCGCACCGCCGATGTCGCGGTGGTCGTGGTCGGCCTGACTCCGAAGGACGAGGGCGAGGCGTTGATCGCCATCGACGCCGACACGCTGGCGTTGTTCGGCGGGATCATGCGTCGGCCTCGTGTCGCGAAACTCGCCAGTGCGCTGTTCAATTCCTCTCAGCGCTGGTGGACCTTCGGTGGCGATCGATCCGATCTGCATCTGCACAGCGAGGACGTCGCCCTCATTCGGGCCGTCGCCGCCGCCAACTCACGCACCGTCGTGATCGTCATCGCGGGCGGCACCGTCGTCGTCGACCCGTGGGACAGTTCCGTCGCCGCGTTGCTGATGGCCTGGTACCCCGGAATGGAGGGCGGTCGCGCACTTGCCGACGTACTCCTGGGCGGTGCCGAGCCGGCAGGACGGATGCCCGTCGCCACCCCCACGCAGCAATCGCATCTGCCACAAGTAGATTGGCGCGCCCGCTCGGTCACCTACGACCGATGGTGGGGACAGCGCAAGCTCGATCACGACGGCGTAGCCGCGGCGTACCCGCTCGGATACGGCCTCGGCTACACGACATTCACCACAACCGATCTGACGCTAGGCGCCGTGAACGGCGAGCACTTCGACGCCACCGTGACGATCACCAACACAGGCGATCGCGACGGCCGCCACGTCGTACAGATATACGCAGTGCGCGCCGTCGACGGGCGACCGGTGCGCCATCTCATCGGATTCGCCTCCGCGGCGGTATCAGCCGGACACACCGACGTTGTCAGGGTCGACTGCTCGCTGCGGCCCCTGCAGCGCTGGACCGTAGATGGTTTCGTGCTCGACGAGGGCGATATCACGGTGGAAGCCGGCGCCTATTGCGGCGATCCCAAAGCATGCCGGATGCCGTCGGGACAATGGCTGCGATGAGACTGCCCGTGATGCCACCGGTCTCGCCGATGCTGGCGAAGTCGGTGGCGACGATCCCGCCCGACGCCTCGTACGAACCCAAGTGGGATGGATTCCGGTCGATCTGCTTTCGTGACGACTTCGACGTCGAACTGGGTAGCCGCAACGAGCGCCCGCTGACCAGGTACTTTCCCGAGCTCGTCGCCGCCGTCCGCACGGAGCTACCCATGCGCTGCGTGATCGACGGCGAGATCGTGATCGCCACCGACCACGGTCTGGATTTCGAAGCGCTGCAGCAGCGCATCCACCCCGCCGACTCACGCGTGCAGATGCTGGCCAGGAAGACCCCGGCGGCATTCATCGCCTTCGACCTGCTCGCACTCGACGACGAGGACTACACGGCGAGGCCGTTCAGCGAGCGCCGCGCCGCACTGGTCGACGCGTTGGCGGGTTCGGGCCCGTCGATCCACGTCACGCCCGCGACCACCGATCTGCCGACCGCGCAGCGCTGGTTCTCCGAATTCGAGGGCGCCGGCCTCGACGGCCTGGTCGCCAAGCCGCTGACCGTCACCTACCAGCCGGACAAACGCGTCATGTTCAAGATCAAGCCCGTGCGCACGGCGGACTGCGTCGTCGCCGGTTACCGGGTGCACAAGTCGGGCGATGGCGCGATCGGCTCGCTACTGCTCGGCCTGTACCGCGACGACGGCACACTCGCATCGGTGGGTGTCATCGGCGCGTTCCCGATGGCGACGCGGCGCGAGCTGTTCACCGAATTCCAGCCGCTCATAACATCATTCGATGACCATCCGTGGAACTGGGCCGCCCACGTGTCGGGTGAGCGCACACCACGCCGGAACGAGGGGTCGCGGTGGAACGCGGGCAAGGACCTCTCGTTCGTGCCGCTGCGGCCCGAGCGGGTCGTCGAGGTCCGCTACGACCACATGGAAGGCGAGCGGTTCCGCCACACCGCGCAGTTCAACCGTTGGCGCCCCGACCGCGACCCGCGATCATGCACCTACGAACAGCTCGAACAGCCGGTCACCTTCAGCCTCGGCGATATCGTCCCCGGGCTCGGCCGAACCGTGTGATGCTCGCGTGGTGATCATTCGAGCGGTGGCGGCCTCGTGCGTCCTGGCCGGGGTGGCCGCAGGGCTGGCGAGCCCCGCGTGGGCCGACGACCGGCTCGACGGCGACTTTCACTTCATCAACGGCCCTACGACGAACACGTGGAGCATCACGACACAGTGCAATGCCGAGGTCACGTGCGGAGGGACGATCTCGTCATCCACCGGGTTGCTCGAACAGATCACCCGGGTCGCAGGCGGCCCATGGACCGTCGAACGCACTGACGTCCCGAACGGCCGGATATGCCCCAACGGCAGCACCGGTCCCGCGGATCTGATGTATTCGTTCGACCCTGCGACTCTGGTCGGTGCCGTGAGCTTCCGATCGAAGCCCGGCGTCTGCGGCGACCCGGACTGGACGTCCGGCCAGAATCCGATCAGCCTGGTTCCGCTCTAGCCCGACAAGTCGTCCGATCGCCCCGCGGCGATCCGGGACCACTGGGAGGTCGGCCGTTCACCGCTGCGGAACTGGTCACCGGCTGAGGGGTCGTATGGCTGGGGCCAGCCCTCCGGCGAGTCCTCCCACTGCTCCTGCCGGCCGTACACCGTGAGATCCAGCAGGTGGTAGCTGTTGGCACCGGCCTCGGTGCCGCGACCGGTGTTCCAGTACGTCTCGAAGACCCGGTCGCCGTCGCGCAAGAAGCACGCATAGAAGCCGAAGTGGCGGCCCTGCAGAATCGCGTCGGCGTCGCGCGCCGAGTACCACGGCATCTCCCAGCCCATGAAGTCCCGATACCGCACGCTCTCGGCGTAGGTGCCCTGGCAGAACGTCGCGTACGTGACGTCTCGGCTGTGCAGATACGACAGCTCCTGCGCGTGTCCGGTAAAGAACGTGCAGCCCTCGCACTGCTCCGGCGCGGACTTACCGTCATGCCACATGTGGAAGTAGGTGAGCAGCTGCGTGCGTCCCTCGAACACGTCGAGCAGCGGAACCGAACCCGCAGCGCCGACTACTCGCGCCTGCGCGTCCACTTCTACCATCGGCAGCCGACGTCGCGCGGCCGCGAAAGCGTCGCCCTCCCGGGTGTGCGCCTTCTCGCGCACAAGCAGTTCGTCGAGCCCGGCCTGCCAGGCGGCCCGGTCGACGATCTCGGGGGCTGGATAGGTGCTGTGTTCAGTCCTCATAGGCGTATAGACCGTCGCATGGCGCCGAACTCATCGCCCACAGGCGGGCAGTCACTCCTGCGAGGCACGCGCAAAGCTCAGCGTTTCGCCGCGCACACCGCCCATCCACAGGTCCTGGCAGGCAGCGGCCATCTCGTCGAGTCCCTCGATGACAGCACCGAACACATTGCCTGGAACCCAACCTTGGTCGCCGTTGATCAGCAGGTTGTTTCGCCCGTAGAACAGCGCGAGGTCGACGATCGAGCCGGTGGTGCCGGTGCCGGTGGTGTTCTCGTAGCCGTAGGCCGGGTTACCGAGCTGATCGGAGTCGAACGAGAACCAGCACAGATCACCGGGGATCGGCGTCACCGTGGTGTTCTCCTTGCCGGGGTCGCCGGGCGCGAACACGGGCAGCAGCGTGTAGATCTCGTTGCGCGCGTACTTCCCGTGAAACACCGGCGCGGATAGTGGCAACGCATCCCACACCGCTGCACAGGTGCGCGGCGCCGCGTCGTCGAGCAGCCGGGCCACACAGCTGACGCCGCGTTTGTCGAGGGACACCTTGATCAGCCTGCTCATCGAACTCCTTGTGCCATCACGGTCGGCGTTCGCCGATGCCAGTCGGTGGCCGACTCGTATGCCCGCCCCACCTTCAACACCATCGCGTCCGCATGGCGGGGGCCGACGATCTGCAGCCCGATCGGGAGGCCGGTCGAGGTGAAACCGCACGGCAGGCTGAGCGCGGGCTGCTGAGTCATGTTGAACGGGTAGGTGTACGGGGTCCACGTGGCCCAGTCCGGTGACGGCCAACCCTCGGGAACGTCACGGCCGCCGGTGAACGCCGGCAGCGGCAGGGTCGGTGTGACGAGGACGTCGTATTGCTGATGGAACCGCCCCATCAACTGACCGAGCTGCATCCGCACCGCCATCGCGTCGAGGTAGTCCGATGCGGAGTATCCGGCCCCGACCGCGGCAATGCGCCGCAGGCCGGGATCGACGCGGTCATCGACTTCACGGCCGTACGCCTGCAACACCTTCGCCGCGCCCGAGAACCACAACACATGGAAAGCCTCGAGGGGATCGGTGAAACCGGGGTCTACTTCATCGATCCTGGCACCCGCGTCGGCCAGGACGGTCACGGCGGCCCGCACCGCGGCGTCGACCTCCGGGTCGTTGCGCACGAACCCCAGATTCGGCGAGAACGCCACCCGCAGGCCGTCGACGCCTGCGTCGAGGCCGGCCAGAAACGAGCCGGACGGCGTCGGCATCGCCGACCAGTCGCGGGCATCGAACCCGGTGATGACGTCCAACAGCGCCGCGGTGTCAGCCACAGTCGTGGTCATCGGGCCGGGGTGGGCCAGTGTGCCGAACGGGCTCGGCGGGTAGTGGGGGATCAGTCCGTAGGTCGCCTTGAGTGCGACCGTTCCGGTGAACGCCGCCGGAATGCGCACCGATCCTCCTGCATCGGTGCCGACGGACCACACCCCCATGCCGAGGCCGACCGCTGCTGCACTGCCGCCGCTCGATCCGCCTGCCGTCTTGGTCGGATCCCACGGATTGCCGGTCACCCCGTACCGCGGTGAGTCCGTGACACCCTTCCATGAGTATTCGGGTGTGGTGGTCTTGCCGATCAGAACGGCGCCCGTCTCTCGAAGCCGCGCGACGGCAGGCGCGTCCTCGTCCCACGGACCGGCCTCGCCGATGAGCCAACTGCCGCGCAGCGTCGGCCACCCCCTGGTCCACAGCGCATCCTTGATCGACGTCGGTACCCCATCACCGGGGCCCAGCGGCCGCCCGGCATGCCAGCGCGCCTCCGATGCTCTGGCCGCAGCCAACGCATTGTCGGCATCCACCAGCACGAACGCGTTGACGGCGTTGCCATGAGATTCGATGGCCGCCAGCGCTTCTCGGGTGGCCTCCACCGGAGAGATGGTGTGGGCGCGATAGCCCTGCACGAGCTCGACGGCGGTCGGGATCATCGCGAGCTGCTCGGTCCTGATGTCGCCGGCCTTCCGGCTCCGGGTACATAGCCCAGCTCTTTGTCCACCACGTTGACCAACGGCTCGCCGGCCAGCCAACGCCGCACGTTCTGCACGAATTGGTCGGACAGCGTCTCGCGCCAGCCGATGACGTCGCCGGACATGTGCGCGGTGATCGTCACATTGGGAGCTTCCCACATCGGATGATCGGACGGGAGTGGCTCGGTATCGAACACATCCAACGTCGCACCGCCAATTCGCTTGTCCCGCAACGCCGTGAGCAGCGCCGTTTCGTCAACCAATGGACCGCGACCGACGTTGACCAAATGCGCGTCCGGCTTCATCGCTGCCAGCACCGCCGCATCAACGAGACCGCGCGTCGAATCCGTAAGCGGTGCAGCGAGAATCAGGTGATCGCACCACCCGACCTCGGTGATCAGGTCCGCACTCATCGTGATCTCGCCGAAGTCCGGGTCGTCGGCTCGTCCGACGCGGCCCACCCCGCGCACCTGCATACCGGCCGCGCGCAGCAGTCGCGCGATCTCCCGCCCGATGCCCCCGGTACCGACGATCAGCGCACGGGCGCCGGCGATGCCACGCGTCTCTCGGTGGACCCATTCTCGACGCTGCTGCAACGCGAAACTGGTGCGGCTGTCCTTGGCGTGGGCGAGTACCGCGCCGAGAACATACTCGGCGATCGGGCGGTCGAAGACACCGCGCGCATTGGTCACCACGACGTCGGAGTTGCGAAGCTCAGGGAAGTCTGGGGAGAGCAAGGTGTCGACGCCGGCGGCGGTGACATGGATCCACTCGAGAGCGCGCGCGTCATCCCACACGTCGCGGACCGCGCTGGAGAAGAAGTCCCACAGCAGGAGAGCGCGGGCATCGCGAACGGCAACCGCGAGGTCCTCCGCGGTGCAATAGCGGAAGTCGACACCGAGCCCGACGAGGCCCGGCGGGCGGTCCGTGAGGCGCTCGCAAAGGACGGCGATCACCGGTCGGTCAGAACCGGCCTTGAGCTGGCCTGATACGCCGCTGCGCCGCGCGCTCCGGACGCTTTCGCGGGGGCTCGGCACGCCACGAGGCTAGGGACCCGCCGTATGATTGTCAACAATCTGTTGCCGGTTCGGCCCGCTGGCCTCACACTGTGGAAATGACGCTCGGGGACCTGGCTATACCCCCACCATTGCAGCAGGTCGGCATAGGTGTCGTGACCCCGTATGACTTCGCGCTCGACCGTGAACTTTGGCGCTGGGTGCCCGACGACGTGAGCCTCTACGTCACCAGGCTCCGATACGCCCCGTTGGCCGTGACAATCGACATGGCGGTGCACATCTCCGATCCGGAGCAGGTCCTCGCCGGCGCCGCCAACGTGCTCGCCGTCGCACCCCTCGTTACTGCATACGCCTGCACCGCGGGCAGTTTCGTCAAGGGCATGGCCGGGGAGGCCGCACTCGTCTCGGCGATGCGTGCAGCCGGCGCCCCGGCCGCGGTCACCACGAGCGGCTCCGTGCTCGCAGCGCTGCAGCATCTCGGTCTCAGCCGAGTTGCCACCGTGACCCCGTACACCACGGATCTCACGGTCGGGCTGACCAGTTACCTCATGGAAGCCGGCGTGGAGGTGGTCGCGACATCCGGCCTAGGACTCACCTCGAACATCTGGGCGGTGCCGTATGAACAGACCGCCGAACTTGTCCGCGCCACCGACGTTCCCGACGCCGAGGCCATCGTCATCAGTTGCACCAACCTGCCGACCTACGACTTGATCGCCAAGCTCGAAGCCGAACTGGAAAAGCCGGTGGTGACCGCCAACCAGGTCACGATGTGGGCTGCGCTGCGCGTCGCCGGGCGCAAGGCCGTCGGTCCGGGTCAGCGACTACTGGAGGCCTAGGCCGACCGCACCATTGTTAGCATTGTCGACAATCTGATCAACGAGCATTCAACAAGGGACCCCATGGCGACCGTAGGACTGCTCTACCCCGGGCACAGCGCCGAAGACGATTTTCCCTCGCTGGAAGCACGGCTGGCCGGAGATCTGCGCCTACCGGTGGTCATCACCTCGGTCGGTGAGGACGCTCATCGGGTAGACGCGCTGCTGGACCTCGGTAGCGTCGAGCGTCTCGCCGACGGCGTCGTGAAACTCGCCGAGGCGCAACCTGAAGCGGTGATGTGGGCCTGCACGTCGGGCAGTTTCGTCTTCGGCCCGGCGGGCGCCCGCGATCAGGCCGCGAAAGTCGCTGCGGCCGCCGGTGTTCCGGCGTCTTCCACTTCGATTGCGTTCGTCGACGCCCTGCGCCACCTGGGCATCCGGCGGGTCGCCGTGGCCGCGTCGTATCCAGAGGACGTCGCCGCGCACTTTGTGCGGTTCCTGTCCGCCGACGGCGTCGACGTCGTGGCGATGGGCAGCCACGGCATCGTCACCGCCGCGGAGGTCGGCACCCTCGAACCTGCGCAGGTGCTCGACATGGTCATCGCGGCCGACCACGCCGATGCGCAGGCGGTGTTGGTTCCCGACACCGCGATGCACACGCTGACGATCATCGACCAGCTCGAAGCCGCTGTCGGCAAACCCGTGCTCACCGCCAACCAGGTGACCGTCTGGAAAGGTCTGCAGCTCATCGGTCCGGTCCCGGCTACCCCAGGCTTGGGCCGTCTGTTCGGAGAGGACGGATGACCGACTTCATCGCGCCGGTGGAGCAGGAGTCAATGCCGAGCATCGTCGCCGACAAGCTGCGCCAAGCCATCGCGCACGGGGAGCTCGCACCTGGCACGCAGCTGGGTGAGGCCGAACTGGCCCGCAAGCTCGGAGTCAGCCGCGGCCCCCTCCGTGAAGGTATGCAACGGCTGACCCAGGAAGGGCTGCTCATCGCAATCCGCAACCGGGGCGTGTTCGTGATCGATATGACCCCGGACGTGGCCTCGGACATGTACCTTGCGCGCGAGGCGATCGAGCGTGCGGCCACGCGACGGATTCTCCAGCGCGACCACGCCGCCGCCGGTGATGAGCTGCTGGCGGTCGTGGAGGAGATGGCCTGCGCTGCCGATGTCGACGAAGGCGGCGAGGCCGACATCCGGTTCCACGAGCGCCTGGTCGAGTTGGCCGGCAGCCCGCGGCTGTCGCGGATGCACCAGACCTACCTCGTCGAGACGAGAATGTGCGTGCACGCGCTCGCCGACACATACGACAACACGAACGACCGGGTGGCCGAGCATCAAGCGATTGCCAGCGCCATCAGGTCAGGCGACGTGGACCTCGCCAACAAGCTGCTGATTGCCCACATGGAGGACGCCGTCGATCGGCTCATCTCGCGTCGTGCCCGCGGCGCCTGACGCGGGCCGTCACGCCCACGCGATACCGACGTACTTGGTCTCCAGGAATTCGTCGATCCCTGCTGCCCCGCCCTCGCGCCCGAGACCGGATTGTTTGACGCCGCCGAACGGCGCGGCCGGGTTGGAAACCACCCCCTGGTTGAGCCCCACCATGCCGGTTTCCAGTGCCTCGGCGACGCGCAGGGCCCGGCGCAGGTCGTTGGTGAAGACGTAGGCGACCAGTCCGTACTCCGTATCGTTCGCGGCGGCGATCACGTCGTCCTCCGACATGAACGGCGTGAGCGGTGCGACGGGGCCGAAGATCTCCTCGTCGGACATCCTGGCCTCTCGCGGGACGCCCGTGAGCACGGTCGGTGGGTAGAAATAGCCGTCGCCGGGCTCGGCCGATCCGCCGGTCAGTACCCGGGCCCCGTGCCCGACCGCATCGTCGACAAGGGCCTGGACCTTGTGCAGCGCTGCCTCGTCGATCAGCGGGCCGACGCTGATCCCCGCTTCGGTGCCGCGGCCCACGGTCAGCGTCGCCAGTCGTTCGGCCAGCCGGCGTCCAAATTCGTCGATCACCGAGGCGTGCACGTAGATCCGGTTGGCCGCGGTGCACGCCTCGCCCATGTTGCGCATCTTGGCGGCGACCGCGCCGTCCACCGCCTCGTCGAGATCGGCGTCGGCGAACACGATGAAGGGGGCATTGCCGCCGAGTTCCATCGAAGTCCGCAGCACCTTCTGCGCGCACTGTTCGAGCAGGATTCGGCCCACACGCGTCGACCCCGTGAAGGACAGCTTGCGCGCCAAACCGGACCGGATCAGGGGTTCGGACACCGCGTTGGCATCCATTGCAGTGATGCAGTTGACGGTCCCCGGCGGGACGCCCGCCTCTTCGAGGATGCCCATCAGTGCCAACATCGACAACGGGGTCTGGTGCGCGGGTTTGATCACGCTGGTGCAGCCGGCGGCAATGGCGGGGCCCAGTTTGCGGGTGCCCATCGCCATCGGAAAGTTCCACGGGGTGATCAGCAGGCAGGGACCGACCGGCTGGCGAGCGACCAGAAACCGCGCACCCCCGGCGGGCGCCGTCTGATATCCGCCGTCGATTCGGGTGGCCTCCTCGGCGAAGTGTCGGAAAAACTCTGCAGCGTAGGCTATTTCACCGCGTGCCTCGGCGAGCGGCTTACCCATTTCCAGCGTCATCAGCAGCGCCAGGTCCTCGACCCGTTGATGCAGCAACTCGAAGGCCGCCATCAGCATGTCGGCACGGGCCCGCGGCGCAGTCGCTGCGAACTCGCGTTGCGCGGCGACCGCAGCGTCCAGTGCGGCCCTGCCGTCGGCAGGGGTGGCATCGGCGACCGTGCACAGTTTCTGACCGGTGCCCGGGTCGACGACGTCGAAGGTTCGGCCGTCGCTGGCGTCGATCCATTTGCCGTCGATGAAGAGTCGCTTGTCGACGGTGTCGATCACTGCCTTCTCGCGGTTGATGTCCACGCTGCCGCCTTCGCCCTTCCGATCGCTAACCCCGACTCGCGGCCAGTTCGTATTCGAGCTGCGGGGGCGCTTCCGGTGTGCCCGGCGTTTCGGTGCCGTTGATTGGACAGCGCGCTGTCTCAGGCACCTTGATCAGGGCGATCACCCCGACCACGCAGGCGGCCATCATGTAGAAAGCCGGCATCAGGTTGTTGCCGGTTTCGACGACCATCCAGTCGTTCACCGCCGGTGCCGTACCGCCGAAGATCGACGTCGACACGTTGTATGCGATCGCGAACCCCGCGTAGCGGACCTGGGTGGGGAACATCGCAGGGAACGTCGCCGAGATGGTCGCCAACTGCGGCACGTACAGCAGCCCCAGCACGGCGAATCCGATGACCGCCCCGAGTGGGCCGGTCGACATCAGCATGAACATCGGCACGACAGCGACGAACAGGCCGACCAGCGAGAACCACCACATCGGTTTGCGTCCGATCCGGTCAGAGGCCAGGCCCGCGAACGGCAGGAACACCATCATCGACAGCATGCCGATGATGGGGACGATCAACGACATGTCGGTCGAGAGGCCGATCGCGGTCTCCAGGTAGGTGGGCATGTACGTCAGCAGGGTGTAGTTGACGACGTTGAGCGCGACGACGAGGCCACCGAGCTGCAGGATCGGGCTCCAATAACGGACGATCAGGTCCTTGAACTCGCCGCCGACATTCTTTTCCTGCTTGCCCTTCTGCTCGAGTTCCTTGAAGACCGGCGTTTCCTCCAGCCGCGACCGCAGATAGACGCCGATCAGCCCAAGCGGCGCGGCGATCAGGAACGGCAGTCGCCAGCCCCAGACATTCATCTGGTCTTCGGTGAGCAGCAGGGAGAAGCCCAGCATGAGCAGCGCGCCGAGGGAGAAGCCCGCCAGCGTCCCGAACTCGAGGAAGCTGCCCAACAGACCGCGACGGCGCGCCGGTGCGTATTCGGCCATGAAGGTGGCCGCGCCGCCGTACTCGCCTCCGGTGGAGAAGCCCTGGATCATCCGCAGCAGTACGAGCAGGATCGGCGCCCACATTCCGATGGTGGCGTAACTGGGCACCAGCCCGACACAGAAGGTCGCGCCTGCCATCAGCAGAATCGTGATCGCCAGCACGTGCCGGCGTCCCAAGCGGTCGCCGAGTGGACCCCAGATGAATCCGCCCAACGGACGGACCAGGAAGGACACCGCGAACGTCATCAAAGCCAGCAGCGTCGCGGTGGCCGTGTCACCGGGGAAGATCGCAGCGGAGATGTAACTGACCCCGTATGCGTAGATACCGTAGTCAAACCATTCGGTGGCGTTGCCGATGGCCGACGCCGCGATGGCCTTGCGCACGACGGCGGGCGGTTCATCCGTCTCGACGACAGCGCGTTGCGGATCGGCAGTGTTCTCGGAGTCTTGTGCGTCCATCGGTTCCTCGAGTCAGTCGACACGGGTCCGCGCACTTCACTCGGCTACGTCGTCGGTGACCTACACCGCTGGACCGGGCCGTCGGATTTCCGCCGATCGTTTGACCGGCGTTTGGGGTACTACCCATTTTTTCAAATGACACCGCCGGGCGTGACCGAATCGTAACTTTTGCGCTTGCGCAACGGTTTCAGCGATGGCGTTCACGGGCACGCCCCGAGAAGATGGGCGAGGCGCCGCCCTGGGAGCGCGGCTAGCTAGATTGCCAGGGTGAGTGCAGGCAGGTTCGCCCCGAGCCCGTCTGCCGACCTGCATATCGGCAATTTGCGCACCGCGGTGCTCGCGTGGCTGTTCGCCCGTTCGACCGGTCGCCGATTCCTGATGCGCGTCGACGACCTCGACGACCGTACGTTCACCGATATCGCCGATCGTCAGCTCGACGATCTCGCCGCCATCGGTCTTAGCTGGGACGAGCCCGCCGAATGGCAGACCCAACACTCCGATCGTTACGACGCGGCGATCGCGGGGCTTGCCGACCGCGGTCTTCTGTACGAATGCTATTGCAGCCGAAAGGATATCGCCCAGGCGCCGCGCGCCCCCCATGCACCAGAGGGGGCGTATCCGGGGATGTGCCGGGATCTCACCGACGCCGATCGTGACAGCAGGCGCGCCCAGCTGGGCCGCCCGCCGGCGTTGCGACTACGTACCGACGCGATCACGCACACGGTTCACGATCTGCTGCACGGCGACTACACCGGGATCGTCGACGACTTCGTGGTGCGTCGCGGTGACGGGGTTCCGGCCTACAACCTCGCCGTGGTGGTCGACGACGCGGCGCAGGACATCGACCAGGTGGTGCGCGGCGACGATCTGCTGCCTTCGTCACCGCGTCAGGCCTACCTCGCCAGGCTGCTCGGCCACGCCGAGCCGACGTACGCACACGTCGCCCTGGTGCTCAACGAGGACGGTGCACGATTGGCCAAACGCGACGGCGCCGTCACGCTCGCCGAGATCGGCGTCGAAAGCGTCGTCGCTCAGATCGCGGATTCCCTTGGCTACCAAGCGACGACCGTCGAGGACATGCTGCCGCAGTTCGATCCGGCGAGGCTGCCGCGCGAGCCCTGGATCTACCGCCCCTAGCCAGTTTTCCGCGAGGGTGGCTCACTCGACGGGCGAGCGGCCCTTGGCCGCCCGCTGCGCGGCGGCGAGCAGCTCGTCGCGGAACTCCGGGTGCGCAATGGCCGCCAGCGCCTCGCCGCGCTCGGCAACCGTCCTGCCCTCCAGCTCGGCGGCGCCGTACTCGGTGACGATGACATCGACGTGATGGCGTGGCGTCGTGATCACGGCACCGGGGCCGAACCACGGCACGATCCGCGACTGCAACCTGCCGTCCTTCTCGAACGTCGAGGGCAGACAGATCAACGAGCGGTCCGACAGCTCGAGCCCTGCACCGGCCACGAAGTCCTCGGCACCGCCGATGCCACTGAACTGGTCTCCGTTGATGGTGTCGGCGACGACCTGGCCGTGAATGTCGACCGCCAGCGCACCGTTGACCGAGATCATGTGATGGTTGGCGGCGATCACCTCCGGCGAGTTGACGATCTCGACCGGCAGGAACGCGACATCGCGATTGCCGTCCAGCCATGCGTAGAGCTCAGAGGAACCGAACGCGAAGGTCGTCACGCTGACACCGTCGTACATGCCTTTGCGGGCGTTGGAGATCTTGCCCGCCTGATGCAGATGCATGCAGCCGTCGGTGAACATCTCACTGTGCAGCCCGTATTCGCCGCCGTCGCCCTCGGCCAGCAGCGTGGCGATCTGATTGGGGATCGAGCCGATACCCGTCTGCAGGGTCGCACCGGACGGGACGAATTCGACAGCGTGCCTGGCGATCGCCTTGTCGGCATCGGTGGGCGGCACGTCACCGCCGGGCAGCGCGAGCGGCTCGTCGGTCGAGCGTACGAGGACGTCGATCTCGTCGATGTGCAGCGCGTGCCGATGCTGGTCGCCGAGCCCGAACGTGCGGGGATAGGCGTCGGAGACCTCGACGACGAGCAGCCGGTCCGGATCGGCGCCCGCGCGGTGCAATTCGCCGATCGTGCCACCGGCGTGCAGCGACAACGAACACCATCCGTCGGCATCGGGCGGCGCCGCGACCGTCGTCATCACGCGGGGCCGCTGTCGTTCGAGCAGTGGCGCGAAGCGGCGGAAGTCCGCAGGCGTGAACCCGATGTCGGCGCCGCTGTCGCGCAGCGCCCGCTCGAGCGGACCGAAGAAGCCCGACAGATAATGCACGCCGTTGCGCGAGAACAGTTCAGTGAGTACCGCGATCAACGCGCCGTAGACGCGCAGGTCGGTCCAGTCGTCGCGCTCGCCGAGGGCGCGCAGGAGCGCAGGCGGCTGGCCGGGACCCAGCGGGATCCCCAGCGTGTCGGCGGTCTGAAGGCGCGCGGCGGCCTGCTCGGCGGTGAGCTCCTCGGGCATGGCGCTAGCCAACCACGCCGGCTGTCGCTGAGACCACCGGCGTCAGCATGAGCCGAACTATTGGCCGGCTGCCATGTGATTGTTAACGTCCGCAGGTGCACCGTCTATCAAGATCGGTTCTCGCGGTACTGCTGCTGTCGGCATTGCTGCTGACAGCCTGCGGTTCGTCGGGTACCGATAACAGCGATCCCATCAAATCGGCAGGCGTGCTGCGAGTGGGCACCGAAGGTGTCTATCCGCCGTACTCGTTCCACGACGCGAGTCAGGGTGGACAGCTCGCCGGCTACGACGTCGACGTCGCGAAGGCCGTCGCCGACAAGCTCGGCGTCGACATCGAGTTCGTCGAGACGCCGTGGGACGCCATGTTCGCGGCGCTCGAGGCCGACCGCTTCGACATCGTCGCCAACGAGGTCACGATCAGCGAGGAACGCAAGCAGAAATACGACCTCTCCGAGCCG
Organism: Mycobacterium neglectum; assembly: GCF_002591975.1. Taxonomy (GTDB): domain Bacteria; phylum Actinomycetota; class Actinomycetes; order Mycobacteriales; family Mycobacteriaceae; genus Mycobacterium; species Mycobacterium neglectum. The sequence continues at coordinate 30,350 of NZ_NVQE01000029.1, forward strand.
TATTCGATCTCCCAGGGCGTCATCGTGACCCTCGAGGACGACAACTCGATCAACACGGTGGCGGATCTGAAGGGCAAGCGGACCGCACAGAACCCCACCAGCAACTGGGCCGAGATCGCACGTAACGCCGGCGCCCAGGTCGAATCCGTCGACGGGTTCTCCCAAGCCATCACCGTGCTCAACGACGGCCGGGTGGACGCCGTGGTCAACGACAGCATCACCGTTCTCGCCTATCAGGCAGAACACCCCGAGGCTCCGCTCAAGGTGATCACCATTCCCGACGAACGTGGCGAGCAGGCTTTCGCGGCGCGCAAGGACAGCGGGCTGCTTCCGGAGCTGAACACGGCGCTCGACGAGCTGCGCGCAGACGGCACCCTCACCAAGATCTCTGAGCGCTACCTTGACGTGGATCTGTCCAAGGCCGGGCCGACCAGTACCTGGCAGCTCATTCTCGACAACCTCTGGCCGCTGGCGCGGGCCGCGATCGAGAAGACCATTCCACTGACGATCATCAGCTTCATCGTCGGCCTGGCGCTCGCGCTCGTCGTCGCGCTGGCTCGGCTGTCGTCGAACGTCGTCGTGTCGGCGCTCGCACGGTTCTACATCTCGATCATCCGCGGCACGCCACTGCTGGTGCAGCTGTTCATCGTCTTCTACGCACTACCCCAGATCGGTGTGAAGATCGAGCCGTTCATCGCCGCGGTCATCGCGTTCTCGCTCAACGTCGGTGGCTACGCCGCGGAGATCATCCGGTCGGCGATCCAGAGCATTCCGAAGGGCCAGTGGGAGGCCGCCGAGACCATCGGCCTCGACTACGTTGGATCGCTTCGGCGGATCATCTTGCCGCAGGCCACCCGCGTCGCCGTACCGCCGCTGTCGAACACGTTGATTTCATTGGTGAAGGACACGTCGCTGGCGTCGACGATCCTCGTGACCGAACTGTTCCGAACCGCGCAGAACGTCGCCGCTCCGACCTTCGAGTTCTTCGCGCTCTACGGCACGGCGGCGTTGTACTACTGGATCATCTGCCTGGTGCTCTCGTTCGGCCAGAACCGATACGAGCGCCGGCTGGAAAGGTATGTGGCCCGATGACAGAGAATTGCGTGAGAGCAGAAGGTGTGCGGAAAGCCTTCGGGGACAACAAGGTTCTCAACGGTGTCTCTTTCGAGGTCGCGCAGGGCTCGGCCACCACGATCATCGGGCCATCCGGCTCGGGGAAGACGACGCTGTTGCGCGCGCTCAACGCGCTCGATGTGCCGGATGCGGGCGTGATCCGCGTCGGGGACGTCGAGCTCGACTTCTCCAAGCCGGTGGCCAAAGATCAGCTGCGTGCCTACCGGGCGCAGAGCGGGTTCGTGTTCCAGTCCCACAACCTGTTTCCGCACAAGACGGCGTTGCAGAACGTCACCGAGGGGCCGATCGTCGTGCAGAAGCGGCCGAAGGAAGCGGCGGAGGCCGAGGCCGCTGAGTTGCTCGATCAGGTCGGACTTGCCGAAAAGAAGGACCAGTACCCGTTTCAGCTGTCCGGCGGGCAGCAGCAACGGGTGGGCATCGCGCGCGCCCTGGCACTGAAGCCAAAGGTCGTGCTGTTCGACGAGCCCACGTCGGCGCTGGATCCCGAACTGGTCGGCGAGGTGCTGTCGGTGATCAGGGACTTGGCCGTCGAGGGCTGGACTCTGGTGATCGTCACCCATGAAATCCAGTTCGCCAGGCAGGTTTCCGATCAGGTGCTGTTCACCGACCGCGGCGTCATCCTCGAGCAGGGCCCGCCGTCAGAGGTGATCGGCGACCCGAAGGAAGAGCGCACCCGCCAGTTCCTCGACCGCATCCTCAACCCGCTCTAGAACAACCGCCGAGTGTCCACTTATGGGACGGAAACGTCCGAAAAGTGATGCATAACTGGCCACTCGGCACTATCAAAGCGAAGGGCTGTGAGAAGGTGGCTCGATGGTGCAGCCATCGACCATGGAAGCGGACGTCATCGTCGTCGGAGCGGGACTCTCCGGGATGATCGCGGCACGGAAACTACTCGAGGCAGGTCTGACGCCGTTGGTCCTGGAAGCCGACGAACGTGTCGGCGGCCGGATCCTCACCCAAGAGGTCCTGCCCGGGGTTCCGGTCGAACTCGGCGCGCAATGGATCGGCGACACCCACGAACGGATGTTCCGCCTGGCCGCAGAGCTCGGCGTCGAGACCTTCGGCCAGTACGACGAGGGTGACACCTCGTATGAACTCGTCGACTCGGGGGTGCTGCGGGAGAACGAATTTCACGCCCGTTTCGGATCGGAACTGAAGGAACTCGAACTCGTACTGCGGCGGCTGGACGTGCTGGCCGCGGAGGTTCCCGTCGAAACGCCATGGACAGCCCCTCGGGCACTCGAATGGGATGCCGTGACCGCGGGCGCCTGGTATGACGCACAGGGTCTTTCGCCGGTGGCCCGCAATCTGTTGGAGATCTGCACCGTCGGAATCCTCGCGGTGCCGACTGCCGAGGTGTCCTTCCTGCACCTGCTGTTCACCATCAAGACCTGCGGTGTGACGTCGGAACTGTTCGCCGAGTCCGAGGGTGGCGCGCAGACCACCCGCTTCATCGGCGGCACCAGCGAGATCCCGAATCGGCTGGCGGCACTGATCTCCGACCGCATCGTGCTCGACGCGCCCGTCCAACTGATCGAGCACACCGCCGACAGCGTGACCGTGCACTGTCGCGGCGGATTGTCCGCGCGTGGTCGACGGGCCATCGTCGCGATCTCGCCGACGCTCGCCGGCCGCATCATGTACGACCCGCCGATGCCCGGGATACGGGACCAGCTGACCCAGCGGCTGCCCAACGGCTCGTCGATGAAGGCATTCTTCATCTACGACGAGCCGTTCTGGCGCAACGACGGTTTCAACGGTCAGCTCATCTCCGACATCGGCCCGGCCCGGATGTCCAACGACACGTGCATCCCCGGCGACGACCACGGCGTGATCCTGATGTTCCTGGAGGGCGATCAAGCCCGCACTTACGGCCGCCTCCCCGAGGCCGAGCGGCGGGAAGCACTGACCGCCGAACTCGTGCGCCACTTCGGACCCAAGGCCGCCAAGCCCGAGTTCTACGTCGACGGTGAATGGTCGGAGCGGCAGTGGACCCGCGGCTGCTACAACGCCAACCACGGCCCGCATGTCTGGACTACCTACGGTCCCGCACTGACCACCCCGATCGGCGTGATCCATTGGGCCTCAACGGATACCGCCACGTATTGGAGCGCCTACATGGAAGGTGCGGTCGACGCGGGGGAACGCGCGGCGGCGGCGGTCATCGCCGAACTTTCCTAGCGAATCCGGCGCGCCAACGCACCCTGAGGGTTGATCAGCGCGCCGAATTCGCGAGGGAACTAGGACGACGAGTAGTACCGACCCAGGACATCTGCGCGCAGTTCGTCGAACTCCTCGGCCCTGATCGCCGCGCGAATCTGGTCGACCATCCGGACCACGAAACGCTCGTTATGGATCGTGCACAGCGTCGCGGACAGAATCTCCTTGGCCTTGAACAGGTGATGCAGATACGCCCGGGTGTAATGCGCGCAGGTGTAGCAGTCGCATTCGGCATCGATCGGCGTGAAGTCGCGCCGGTAGCGCGCATTGGTGATGTTGAACCGCCCGGTGGTCGAGTAGACCGCGGCGTTGCGCGCCACCCGCGACGGCGAAACGCAGTCGAAGGTGTCGGCCCCCGCGGCCACGGCGTCGAACAGGTCGTCGGGCTCGCTGATACCCAGCAGGTGGCGCGGCTTGTCGTCGGGCAGCTCGCTGGTGACCCAGCCGACGATGGTGGCCAGGTTCTGCTTCTCCAGCGCCCCGCCGATGCCGTAGCCGTCGAACCCGACGCCGTCCTCGCCGACGATCGCCGTCAGCCCGCGCGCGGCAGCCCTGCGGAGATCCTCGTATTGCGCACCCTGCACGACACCGAACAGTGCCTGCGCGGGCCTATCGGGCGTCGCAGCGATGAGACGACGATGCTCGGCCACACACCGCACGGCCCACTCGTGGGTGCGCTGAACCGACCGTTCCTGGTAGCCACGGGTGTTCACCAGCGTGGTCAGCTCGTCGAAGGCGAAGATGATGTCGGCGCCGAGTTGGTGCTGGATCCGGATCGACCCCTCCGGGGTGAAGCGGTGGGTCGAGCCGTCCAGATGCGATCGGAAGGTCACCCCGTCGTCGTCGACGTTGGCGAGTCGTTCCTTGCCTTCGGCGATGATGTCGTCGGCCTGCACACGTTCGGTGTCCATCGCCAGCACCTTGCGGAAACCTGCGCCCAGCGAGAGCACCTGGAATCCCCCGCTGTCGGTGAATGTGGGCCCCGGCCAGTTCATGAATGTGCCCAGCCCGCCGGCCTCCGCCACGATGTCGGACCCCGGCTGCAGGTAAAGGTGGTAGGCGTTCGCCAGGATTGCCTGTGCACCAAGGCTTCTCATCGTCTCCGGCAGCACTGCCTTGACGGTCGCCTGGGTGCCCACCGGAATGAACGCCGGAGTGTGGATGTCCCCGTGCGCCGTTCGGATCACGCCTGCGCGACCGAGCCTGCCGGGCAACTGTGCGTCAATGCTGAAAAACGGCGCCGACGAGTCTTGCGGACGGACTGTATTCGGCGGTGCCACGCCGTAGATTCTGCACTGTGAGAACTCCCCTGCTCGTCGGCGCCATGACGACACTCGCGTTGGCAGGTTGCTCGTCGGGGCCGCCGGAGTACCAGCCGGGCCCCGGGATGCTGGCCGCCGGCACCGCGCAGGTGACCGTCAACGGTCAGGACGCGGGCACCACCGAGGCCGTGCAGTGTGACTCCACCGGGGCGCTCACCACCATCACGACCGGCGACGAGGCCAGCGGCGTGATCGCGATGGTCTCGAACAAAGACCAGCTCACCGCGGAATCGGTGGCCATCCGCGACCTCGGCGGCTTCACCGGCAGTTACAACGCCGGGTTCAGCGACACCGCGGAAGTCACCATGACCGGCCGCACCTACGACATCTCCGGCACCGCGGATGGCTTCGACACCGACAGCCCCAGCTTCCGAAAATCCGGGACCTTCTCCATCAAAGTGTCCTGCTGACCCTGAGCACGTTTTCGTCCAATCCGATGTCGGGGCCGAAGCCGCGCACCATACTGGCCGAGATGATCCGCCGATCTTGACGGGTCGCGTCGACACAAAGGAGAACGTGGTGAAGCGTGGATTCGTGGTCGCCGTAGGCGGCATGGCCATCCTCGTCGCCGGTCTGTCCGGATGTTCGTCAGACGACAAGGCGTCCGAGAGCGATTCGACCGCCACCTCGGCGGAAGCAACCAGTGACACCGCGACCGCCAGTTCGGGCGAGAGCGAAACCAAGGTCACCATCGACGGCCAGGACCAGCAGGTCACGGGCACCGTCGTCTGCACCGCCATGGGCGGCAACATGAACATCGCGATCGGCGACGCGGCCACCGGCATCGCCGCGGTGGTCAGCGAGGACGGCTCCACCGTGCAGTCCGTCGGCCTGGGCAACGTCAACGGTGTGACCCTTGGCTACCAGAACGGCACGGGCCAGGGTGACGCCAAGGCCGAGATGGACGGCAGCAACTGGACGATCACGGGTAACGCCACCGGTATCGACATGGCCAATCCGTTGCAGCCGGTGACCAAGCCGTTCGAAATCGCAGTCGTCTGCCCCTAGCCAGACGACACCAATCGCGTCACAGCGGCGGCGTCCCCAACGGGGGCGCCGCCGTTGTCGTTGGTCAGACTGCTGGAATGGTGTAGCCGCCGGCGGACTGCCGTAGCTGCCAGATCTGCGCGGGGCACAGCTCGTTGACGGCCTGGTTGATCAGGTAGGCGCCCTGGTAGTAGTCCGTCGTGTGGAAGTCGGCCTTCACCTGGTCGACGAGCTGGGCATAGCCCATCTTTGTCGCGACGCGGTCGCAGATGGTGTTGCCGTAGCCGATCGCGGCCTCGGCGTTGGGGAAGTTGTAGCCGGGCCGCACGTGCACGTTGACGAGGTAGGCGACAGTGTCGGCACCGGCCGGCGGTGCCAGCCCAATGGTGGTAGCGGCGGTCGCCAGGGCGGCAGCCATTGTGGTGATGGCCAGCTTCATGAACCGAAACCCTACGCGGGCCGCGCCTGAAATACCTACGCTAAGGCTCATGAAGATCCTGGCTGCAGTTGCGCTGGCGTGCGGGCTCGCGGCGGCACCCATGGTGGTCGCGGCGAACGCATCGGCATCCCCTGGATACTGCGACGGTGCGGACTGCGTGCCGTATCTCACTCGGACTGCCGTCGCCGGCGAGCACTGCACCCAGAACACCCGCTACAACTGGGGCATCGACGCCTCGGGCAACACCCTGGCCTGCAGTTCGCGCAGCATCTGGATCGCTGCGCCGCCGCTGGTGGGGATCCGCACGCTGCGGCTGCCCTGCGGGGAACAGACAGGTGTCGCGCAGTCGCCGGACGGTGTCCCGCTCAGCTGCATCGGGGGCGCCTGGACGTCGGACTACAGCTGGACCTTCTACAAGTAGGTCACAGCCTGATAACGCGCCGAACGCATGGGTGAGATATCGGGCCTCCCGGGGTACAACCTCGTGCGTGGCAATCGATGCGTGTTCGCGACCGGTTGAGTCGCTCCGCATCGAGGTCCCCGCGGTCGCCGAATGCCTGGCCGAGATCCGTCGCCGACTGACCCGCTGGCTCAAGCCGATCGGAGTGTCCGACATCGGCATCGCCGACATCGTGCTGGTGGTCAACGAAGCCTGCACCAACTGCATCGAGCATGCGTACCGCGACATCGACGCTGGGCAGATCCTCGTCGATGCGAATCACGACCACGGACAGATCCTCGTGGACGTCGCCGATAACGGTGTCTGGCAGACTCCGCCGACCCAGCCGAGCACCCGCGGCCGGGGACTGCCGATCATGCGCGCAGTCAGCACAGATGTGGACGTCAAGTCCTCGCCCGAGGGCACCACCGTGCGGATGAAGTTCGACGCGGCCTGCTAGGGCTGCGGCAGCCGGACGACCTGAACGAAGAACTCGTCGATCTGACGCACGGCGTTCATGAACTGGTCGAGGTCGACCGGCTTGGTGACGTAGGCATTCGCGTGCAGCCGGTAGCTGCGCAGGATGTCCTCCTCTGCCGAGGACGTCGTCAGCACCACCACCGGAATGTGGTTGAGGTTCGGGTCGGACTTGATCTGCTCGAGCAGCTGACGGCCGTCGTACTTCGGCAGGTTCAGATCGAGCAGCACCAGGTCGGGCCGCGGCGCCTCCTTGTACGCACCGCGCTGGTAGAGGAAGTCCAGGCCTTCCTCGCCGTCGTGTGCCACATGAAGGTTGTTCTTGATCTTGTTGTGCTCGAAGGCTTCCCGGGTGATCAGTTCGTCCCCGGGATCGTCCTCGATGAGCAGGACGTCGATTGCGCGGCCGGCGGGTGTCATGAAGGTGTTCCTTCCATATTGGCCAAATCGGCTGCGACATGGGTGTCGACAGCGAAGGGAATCGTGAAGCGAAATCTGGTTCCCCCGGTATAGGAGGTGTCGATCCAGATGCTGCCGCCGTGGTGTTCGACGATCTTCTTGCACAGCGCAAGACCGATGCCGGTGCCGGTGTAGACGTCGCGTCCGTGCAGGCGCTGGAAGATCACGAACACCTTGTCGGCGAATTCCTGAGGAATGCCGATGCCGTTGTCCGTCACCGTCAGCACCCATGGACCATCGGGATCATTCACACTCTGCTCACAGTGGATGACTATGCGTGGGGCGACGCCGTCGCGCATGAACTTCATCGCATTGCCGATGAGGTTCTGCCACACCATCGTCAACAGAGTGGGATCGCCGGTGATCCGCGGAAGCGGCCGCCCTTCGCGAATTATCTCGGCTCCGGACTGAGCGATCGCGGTGTCGAGGTTCTCGATTGCCTCGTCCAGCGTCACGCCGAGGTCGACGTCGGCACGCGTCTCATCGAGCCGACCCACCCGAGAAAACGTGAGCAGATCGTTGATCAGCACCTGCATCCGCTTGGCGCCGTCGACGGCGAACGCGATGTACTCCGTACCGCGTTCGTCGAGCTTGTCGCCGTATCGTTTCTCGATGAGCTGGCAGAACGAGGTCACCTTGCGCAGCGGTTCCTGAAGATCGTGCGATGCGACGTAGGCGAACTGCTCGAGTTCGGCGTTCGATCGCTGCAGTTCGAGCGCCTGACCGGCCAACTGGCTTCGCGCCGAGCGGGTGGCTTCCAGTTCATCGACGATCTTCTGACGCATGTCCTCGACATCGGCGGCGATGGCGCGGATGTCTTTGGGCCCCTGCGGCACGATCCGTTCGCTGAAGTCGCCTTCGGTGATTCGCCGACACGAGGCGGCCAGTGCGGCGAGGGGGCGCGTGACCGCGGTTCTGATCACCAGCGCGGACAGGATGGCGGCGACGACGAGTGCGACGGCGATCGCGGTCAGAACGGCATCCCGCCAGGTCTGCATCGTCTCGAGCTCCGCATCTGCGGTGTCGCGCTCTTGTTGCAGGTGTTGGAGCTGTGTGTCGAAGTCTTGCCGGAGAGAATCGAACAGGGTCTTGCCGCGTTCGGCCGTTTCGCCATCGATCACCGCCGGCACACCGGGTTTCACATCGGCGATGAGCGGCTCGGCATAGTCGCTTCGCCATGCCGCGGCCGTGCGCTCGATGGTGTCCAGGTCGTCGAGCACCTTGGTGCGATCTCCAGCGTGGTCCCGAATCACCTGCGCCGCGGATGCTTCGGCCTTCTGCCCGGCGACGTACGGCTCGAGGAACTGCGGATCGGCCGAGATCGCATATCCGCGTACCGACGTCTCCTGGTCACGCAAGGCGGCCTGCAGCTGGTATGCCGCGATCCGCATCGGCCCGATCTCGCCGGTGATCTCGTTCGACACTGCGTCGTTCCGATTCAGCAGCACTGCCCCGGCGATGGCTCCGGCCAGCACAACGGCGCCCATCACCGCCAGCACCAGGTTCTGCCAACCCTGGACCGTCGGCTGCCACTTCACCTTCATTGGGTCGCCGTCCGCTCGACCCGCACGACAGCGATGTCGTCGCTGATCCCACCGACGGACTGCGCGCGGCGCTCGACGTCGTCGATCAGCGCGCTCACGAATTGGGGACCGGGAAGGTGGGCATAGGACCGCGCCACGTCCAGCAGACCGGACTCCATCAGGCGCTCGGCACCCTGCCCGGAACGGCCCTCGAACAAGCCGTCGGTCAACAGCACCAGTCCATATCCGGTCGGCAGTTCGTGGATGTTCAGCGGCCACTCATGACCGTTGAGGCCAAGCGCGGGGCCGACTGAGGGCTCCAGCCATTCCACCGAGTCCGGCCCGTGCAGAAGCATGCCTGGATGGCCGGCGGACACGGCGTTGAAGCTCAGGTCGTCCGGCGAGATCGCCACCGACAGCACCGTCGCGAAGATGCTCGTGCCGGGGCGCTCTGCGCTCAGGATCCGTTCCAGCTGCCGCATGCGGTCATTGCCGCGTAGGCCCGCGAAGGTCAGTGCGCGCCAGCCGATGCGCAGTGCCACACCAAGGGCCGCTTCATTGGGACCGTGTCCGGCCACATCGCCGACCATGACGTGCACGGTGCGGTCTGGCGTTTGGACGAAGTCGTAGAAGTCGCCGCCGAGCAGGGCGAACTGGCGGCTGGGCCGATACTGCGCCACGATGTCCACGCCCGGCTGGTCGAGCAACAGCGGTGACGGCAGCAGCCCCCGTTCGAGGCGGGCATTCTCCTTGGCGCGCATTTCACTGGCGTGCAACTCGACCGCGGTCAGTTCGGCGCGTTTGCGTTCGACGGCGTACAGCAGCGCGCGGTGCAGCGTTTCGGGCTCGACCCGACCTTTGACCAGGTAATCCTGGGCCCCCGCAGCCACCGCGGAAACCCCGAAGTGTTCGTCGTTGAGACCGGTGAGCACGACGATCGGCATGGTCGCGTCGTGTTTGGCGACCTGATCGAGCGCCGTGATTCCCTTCGCATCGGGCAGGTTGAGGTCGAGCAGCATGCAGTCGGGACGGGCGATCGCCAACTGGCGCTCGGCTTCCTGCATCGACGGAGCCCACACCACTTCGATGTCGGCGCCCGAGTCGGCGATCAATTCCTCGACCAGAACGGCATCGCCACGGTCGTCCTCGACAAGCAGTACCGAGAACGGGCGCGCCGGGGCGGCCTGATCGGCGGACATGCTCACCACAGGGTTATATACCGAAGGCACTCGCTACCACGACTTTCACGCGCCAGTCACCGTGGCCGCCGTGGCCGCTGCTTTAGTGACATCCCCGACAATAGCGGCTAACCCGTCGGGGTTCGGCGCCTGAACCCGGTATGGCTGGGAATCAGGGGCAGCGTCGCCGAAGTGGCGAAGCCCGGCGGGGCACCGCAGACGGCGGGCACGGCATTGAGGACCTGCATCCCGGTCGCGACGCTGGCCGACCGGACGTGCTCGTCCATGCTGGCGGAGCGGGTGAAGCTGGCCAGCGACATGAAGTGGGTGCGCATCGACGGATCGCCTTCGATGGTCAACGTCCAGCCGTGCTGCGGTTTGGGCCAGTGGCCGGGGTACTCGCCGCCCACCGTCCACAGCGTTTCGATCTCGATGAGCGTTTCGCCGTCGCGATGTCCGGTCCAGTTCCAGCGCTGTCCCGCAGTTGTACCCGCGGCCAGTAGATGGTCGAAGATCTGGTGATCCTGTTCGGCGGCGACGGCCTCGACCGTGGCGGAGACGTCGTCGATGTCGGCGTTGAGCGCATCGGCGAGAAGCCAGACCTGCTCGGTGAAGATCGAGCTGTTGAATGCCAGGAAGTCGGTCGCGGTCGGGCTGATGGACTCGACCGGCTGTCCAAATGCCATGTTGTCGAACGTGATTCCGGTGCTTTCGTAGACCGACCAGTCGGCGCGCTCCTGCAGCGTGATCTTGTCGATCGTTCGACTCATGCCCGAAAGCGCCAATGGCAGGACACCCGAGAGGTTGCCGGGGTTGAGGCCGCAACCGTGGACCGAACTGGCGCCCTTCTCACAGGCCGCGAGTAGGCGGTCGCGATCCGGGGCGTCGAGCCGCGCCGGGTGGAACAGAAATGCCGTCGTAACAACGTTTTTCCCGCTTTCCAGCAGTCGGCAAACGTCATCCAGGTGCGCGGTGCGAGGGGTGTAGAGGACGCAGTCGGCGTCCAGCTTCAAGACCTGCTCGACGTCGGTGGTCGCGGTGACGCCGATCGGTTCGCGGCCGACGAGTGCGCCGATGTCGGCCCCGTCCTTCGACTCGGAGTAGACCAGCGCGCCGACAAGGGCGAGATCGTCTCGGTGGTCGAGGATGGCGGTGATGATTTCGCTTCCCACCGTGCCGGTACCCCACTGAATGACTCGATGCACGTCCGGACGGTAGCAGCCTAGGGACGCCGGAGGGTGACGATCGTGACATCGTCGTCGGTTTCACCCGATGCCATTGCCGTCGCGATTCGCGTGGCCGTCGAATCAGTTGCACGGCTGAGTGTTTCGGCGAGTCGCTCGATGCCGTCATCGATCGGCTCATTGCGTCGTTCCACGAGACCGTCGGAGAACATCACCAATCCCTGGCCGGCCGCGACGGCGAAGGCGCTCGGCTCATACGTCATGCCGACGGCCCCGATCGGCGGCGAAAGCCGTATCGGCGCGGGTACGGCCACATCCCCCTGTTGGGTGACATACGGGATCAGGTGACCCGCACACGCAGCTTCGACCTCCCCGGAGCCCAAATCGACACGCGCGACGATCACCGTGGCGAACGCGCGAGACACCATGTGCACACAGAAGTCATTGAGCTGATTGAGCGCTTCAGCGGGAGCCGCACCCCTGAAGAGATATGCGCGCAGAGTATTTCGCATCTGCGCCATGGTTCCCGCCGCGGTCATGCCGTGACCGGCGACGTCGCCGATCAGCACGATCAGCCGTCCGTCGCGCAACTCGAACGCGTCGTACCAGTCGCCGCCGACGCGCCCTCCGACGGCGGGTTCATAGTGTGCCGACAGCTGCCAGCCTCCGAGAGTGGGAATGGTTGACGGCAGCAGGCTGCGCTGCAGCGTCTCGGCGACACGGAGCGCGCCACGCGTGCGCCGGTACAGCGATTCGACGAGGTGTCGCCGCAGTGCCTCGGCAGACTCGGTTTCCGTCAGCCCCCACGGTTCGCAGCATCGGTCCACGATCTCTCGCCACCGATCGAAACGACTTGCGTGGGCTCAGCCGGACTCTGTCTCCTTCGCTGATCGCGATTGCCTTGTTGTGCGGGTCGCCACCCCAATCGACGGATCGCAGCACCTCACTTCGGAACCAGATGGCGTACTGCCCGTCCGGCAGGTTGATCGCGAGCGCACCGGAGACGACCCGCGGATCGAGGTCGAGATCCAACAGCTCTCGGGACAACGACTCGCTGCTCGCGATCTCGTCACCCGCCTCCAGCGCCCACCTGGCGACGGCGGCCACGACATCCGGCGAGGGAACCGAACCCATCACCCGGTACTGCCCACCGATATTGACGACGACGCCGTCGGCAGGCACGAGGTCGAGCAGACTCGGTGTCCCGAGCAGCACCGCGGTCAGCGCATCGCCGTCGTCCAGAGTGGCGGCGGTGAGCTTGCCAAGGACGGCCTGCGCCGCCAACCGCCTGTGCAACTGTTCGTCTTCGAACTGGTCGACGAGTCGCAGTGAGAGGGTCGAGCCAAGAAACTCGGCTGCCGCCCTGGTCCCGAATGGCGGCAGATGGGGACCGGCGTAGTGATGGCAGGCGATCAACCCCCACAGCCGCCCATGCCGCAGCAGAGAAATCGACATCGACGCCTGCACGCCCATGTTCTGCAGGTATTCGATGTGGATAGGCGAAACGCTGCGCAGCGTCGCATGCGTCAGGTCGGTCGGCACGTCCCGTTTCGGGTCGATGGCCGGCACCAGGGGTGAGGGTGTGTAGCCGACGTCGGAGATGAGCCGCAGCCAGTTCTTCTCATACAGCGCCCGCGCTTGCGCCGGAATGTCGGTGGACGGATAGTGCAGGCCGAGGAACGAGTTCAGCTCGTCGCGTTTGGCTTCGGCGACAACCTCGCCGTTGTAGTCCTCGTCGTAGCGGTAGACCATCACGCGGTCGAACCCGGTGAGCTCGCGAACTGCGCACGCAGTGGCGTCGTAAAGCTCGGTCAATGTGGCTGCACGGTTGAGTTCGTCCACCGAACTGCGCACCGCCAGGTAGGTGTTCGGGAAGGAGAACGGCCTTTCGCCGTAGGCGATCTCGACCTCGACCAGCAGGACGCCACCGGGTTCGCGGTGCACGATCGCGTCGAACGCGCGTGACTCGCCGGCAACGTCGATCATGCACTCGATCGGGTTGCGTTGGCGCAGATCGCCGGGAGTCGACGCCGCCTGCTCGACGCGAGCGGCATCGTCGGCACCGATCAGGAAAGACAGGTGCCGCCCGAGGACCTCTTCGGTGGAGCGACCGAGCAAGTCCGCGACGTTGGCACTGACCTGGCGCACCTCGAAGTCGGGCTCACGCAACACCGCAAGCACACCGCGCGGCTGAACGCTGCCGGGAATATGGATCGGCTCCCGCGCGCAGTTGTCGAGATCGACGCGTGTGCCGACCGGCACGTAATGCTCGTTCGGTTCAGCGTCAGACAACGCGCGGGCCTCCAAAAGATCGGCGGATGAGCCCGCTGCTGGACCACGTGATTGCCAGTATGCAGGCTTCTTAGGGCGCCGGATCAGTCAGGTAGTGCGTCAGAACAGGTTTGAGCCAGCGCGCCAACGTTTGATCATCCATCGCGACCAGCGGCGGGATACCAATGATGTAGCGCCCGACCGCGATGCCCAGCAGTTGGGACCCGATCAGTGCGGCACGCTCCATCGGCCTGTCGATCGCTACAGCGGCCAGCGCCGGCGCGACCTGCCGGGCGAAGACGTCGAGGAGTGCGTCCGCCGCCGCCTGGCTCGACGCTGCGGCGCGGAGCAGCGGCAAGAAGGGGCCTTCGGGTCCCCACACCTCGACGAACAGCGGCAACATCACGTCGGCCACGTCCTCGGGCGCCACACCGGACAGGTCCGGGGGTGAGATGTCCAGACGCGACACCTCGCGGAAAAGATTGTCCTTGTTGACGAAGTAATGCATCACCAGCGCCGGATCAACGCCCGCCGCCTTCGCCACCGACCGGATAGTCGTCCTCTCGAATCCGTTTTGTCCGAACTGTGCCCTCGCGGCAGCCATGATCGCAGCCTTCGTCGCCGCCGCATCCCGTGTCCGTGCAGCCATTCCCAGAGTGTATTCAACGACTGTTGACAGCATGGCTGCACAGTCCTACCTTCAGTGACCGTCACTGCGATCCAAATCGGTCCTCTCGGGCGCCGACGACGACGTGCTCGACACCTACCACGACGAACGTCACCCCATCGGCAAGCGGGTACTGATCCAGTCCGGTCAGCACCCGCTCGTGGGCACGCGTGCCTCCGAAATCCAGTTGACGCAGCGCAAGTTGACGGAGCTTCAGCGCTGCGCGGGGTTCGTGCACATCCGGGAACGGGGGACGCGGCCGATCGACGTCACAGGCCTTGCCGAAGTCGAGCGATCCGACACCGGTCCTGCTGTGCTGGTCCGGCCCGATGGCTACATCGCGTGGGTGGGGACTCATCTGACCGCCAGGGGTGGATGACGGCGCTGCGTCGGTGGCTGGGTGAGGAGTTGGGCACGTCCTCGGTATCGGCCGGAATATATGGCGGTGGCGGAGGGATTTGAACCCTCGGACGGGGGTTACCCGTCACACGCTTTCGAGGCGTGCTCCTTAGGCCGCTCGGACACGCCACCGTGTCGCAGCTTACCGGGAGCCAGCCGCGTCACTGAAATCGCTGTCCGAGCTTTCGAGACCGAATCGACGCGCGGCGGCAACGCGTGGCCGGCCGCGCAACCGGGTATCAAGCGCTAGAAAGGTGGCGATGAAGACCATTGCGCTCGCAGCCCTGGTGATTTCCGGGGCAATCGCGTCACTCGTTTGCGCGCCGAGCGCCATCGCGGTCCCTGAATCCGACTACTGCCGAAGCCTGGCCAGTGCGGGATATCCGGGCGATTGCGCGACCTTGACCAGCCTCGCCAAGGATGTGTGCGCCCAATACGATCGCGGCCTTGATATGGCCACCATCGTGCAACGCCTGGATGCCACGACCAAGAACGAAGGCCTGTCGAACTACATCATGGCCGGCGCTCCGCTGTACTTCTGCCCGGAGTACGCCAGCACGAACTGAGGCAAAGACCTCACCGCTGAACTCGTTATTGCGTTGAGGGTCGTGAGATCGCGCCCGATCACAGCCCTGGACGCAATCTTCGTGAGGCGCTTGCCCCTCACCGCTGGTTGGCGAAGAACGCTTCCAGCGGTGCCGCGCAGTCGGCGGCCAGCACGCCGCCGCGAACGTCCGGACGGTGCGTCAGGCGCCGGTCGCGCACCACGTCCCACAGCGAGCCGACCGCCCCGGTCTTGGGTTCCCACGCACCGAACACCAGTCGCGCGACCCTCGCCATCACCAGCGCGCCTGCGCACATCGTGCAGGGTTCGACGGTCACCGCCAGCGTGGTCCCCTCGAGGCGCCAGCCGTCGCCGAGCACCGCCGCGGCGGCGCGCATAGCCAGGATCTCCGCGTGCGCGGTCGGATCACCGGTTTCCTCGCGCGCGTTGGCCGCCCTCGCCAACTCGGTGCCATCGGCGGCCAGGATGACCGCACCGATGGGGACGTCCCGGGGTCCGGCGGCGACCGCGGCCTCCAGCGCGGCGCGGACCAGGTCTTCGTCCGTCACCTATCGAGACGGTCGAGAACCGCCGACAGTTCGTCGGCGAAGCCCATCTCCCGCGCAATCCGGCCGAGTTGTTCGTCGGCATACAGGTCCGACTCGTCGAGGATGACCGCCAACACGGCCTCGGGCAGGCCGATATCGGCGAGCAGCCCGAGGTCGCCCTCCTCGAACGGCTCCTCGGGGTCGAGATCGTCCTCGCTGATGTCGTTGTCGAGCTTCTCCAGCACCTCTGCGGCAATGTCGTAGTCCAGCGCCGCGGTGGCATCCGACAGCAGCATGCGCGTACCGGCAGGCGCAGGCCGCAGGATCACGAAGAACTCGTCATCGACGTCAAGGAGCCCGAAAATCGCTCCTGCACTGCGGATTTCGCAAAGCTCGGTTTCTGCGGCGGACAGGCTGTTGAGCGCTGCCGAGCGCATTGCGGCACAACGCCATTTGCCTTCCTCCCGGATCACGGCCACTCCGAAGCCGTCCGGGCGGTCGGCGGCCTGCTTCTGCGTGGCGGCACGCTGCGCTCCCATGGGGGCCAACGGTAGTCCCCGACCAGGGACTTGACCAGGAATGCTGCGCTATGCCACCGCCCAGCGTCACCAGGAATATGCCAGGCTGGAGGGGTGACGCATACGCCGGTTTGTGTGGTTGGCCTCGGCCTGATCGGCGGCTCCCTGATGCGCGCAGCCGCGGCGGCCGGACGCGAGGTTTTCGGCTACAACCGGTCGATCGAGGCAGTTCAGGCCGCGACGGCGGACGGTTTC
This sequence comes from Mycobacterium neglectum, assembly GCF_002591975.1. Taxonomy (GTDB): domain Bacteria; phylum Actinomycetota; class Actinomycetes; order Mycobacteriales; family Mycobacteriaceae; genus Mycobacterium; species Mycobacterium neglectum. The sequence continues at coordinate 46,917 of NZ_NVQE01000029.1, forward strand.
GACGCGACCGAAGACCTTGACGAGGCCTTGACCCGGGCCACCGAGAGTAACGCGCTCGTCGTGCTCGCCGTGCCCGTGCCTGCCCTGCCACAGCTGCTGAGCCGTGTCCGGGATTTGGCGCCCGGATGCCCGCTCACGGACGTCACCAGCGTCAAATCGTGCGTCCTGGACGAGGTCCGATCGGTGGGACTGCTGGACCGTTTCGTCGGCGGGCATCCGATGGCGGGCACCGCGCAGTCCGGTTGGGCCGCCGGCGATACCCGCCTGTTCGTCGGGGCGCCCTGGGTCGTCAGCGTGGACGACCACGTCGACCCCGACGTCTGGACGGTGGTGATGAACCTGGCCCTGGATTGCGGCGCCGTGGTGGTGCCCGCCCGATCCGACGAGCACGACGCCGCCGCCGCCGCGATTTCGCACCTGCCGCACCTGTTGGCCGAGGCGCTGGCGACGACGGCGGGTGAGGTGCCGCTGGCGTTCGCGCTGGCCGCCGGGTCGTTTCGCGACGGGACGCGGGTCGCGGCGACCGCACCGGACCTTGTCCGCGCTATGTGCGAGGCCAACGCCGACCAGGTGCTCCCGGTCCTGGACCGCACCATCGAGCAGCTCAACCAGGCCCGCGATGCGCTGTCCGCGGGAAAGCCGCTGACTGAGCTCGTGGAGGCGGGTCATGCCGCCCGGGTGCGCTACGACAACTTCGGCCGCCCCGAGATCGTGACCGTGGCGATCGGCGAGGCACGGTGGCGCGAGGAGCTCGCCGCCGCGGGCCGTGCCGGCGGGGTGATCAGATCCGCTCTGCCAGGCCCGGGTAATCGAGGATGAAACCTTCGGCGTCGACGCTGACCGTGGTCTCGGCGACCGGCGAGTGCAGCTTGATGCCGTCGTCCGAACTGCTGTAGCTGATGGCCGCGGCCTCGACCAACAGCTCCGGCAGCTTGACGTACACCACGGGTATCGTCACCGACTCGCTTCGCTGATACAGCCCGGTTCGCCGGATGGGCAGGGCATTGAAGAACGGGCTGAAGATCACGTCGACGTCCAGCGCGCCTTCATAGGCGGCGCGGCTAGTCTCGCCGGTGTGCTGCTGGACGAGCCACATGTTCTCCTCGTCGCGCGCAATGGAAAGCTGCCGCTCCCGCTCGGCGAGCGTCACGGTCAACGACAGCCGTTTGGTGGCGCCGGACTCGTCGGTCACCAGGTCATAGGACGCGGAGAACGCCGGGTGCGACGGGGTCGCGGCGGCGACGATCCGGCCGTAGGCCTTGATGCGGTTGCCCGAAAGCTGCACCCGCACCGACTCCATCCGCGGAACGTCATGCGCGCGCCAGGTCAGAATCGCCGGCCAACCATCGTGCTGCTCTGAGCGGGCTACTTCACTCACTCATCTACCGTAATTGACGAAGACGCCCGCCCGACACCGGTTGAGCGTTTGGTCGGTGACCGTGACTCCAGCGCCACCTCGTCGCTGAGCAACGGTTGCGGCATGCTCCGAAACTTGAGCAGTCGGCCCGAGCCCGGCACCGACAGCCACACCGAGAACGCCAGCGCGGCGTCGAGGATCAGAGCCAGCGCCGTCACCAGCAACGCGCCCACCAGCGCGAGGTAGAACTCGCGCACCTTGATGCCGTCGATCAGGTAGCGCCCCAAACCGCCAAGGCTTGCGTACGCCGCCACCGTCGCGGTCGCGACGATCTGCAATGTCGCCGTCCGCAGCCCACTGAGAATCAGCGGCATCGCGATGGGTGTTTCCACCCGCAACAGGATTCGCTTTTCGGTCATGCCCATCGATCGGGCGGCGTCCACCACCTGGGGATCGACGTTGGCGATGCCCGAGTAGGTGCCGGCGAGCAGTGGCGGGATGCCGAGCAGCATCAGCGCGACAGTGGGGGGAATCAGCCCGAGTCCCCAGAGCAGGACTCCCAGCAGGAGTACGCCGAGTGTCGGGAGCGCGCGCAGGGCGTTGACCCCCGTGACGACCAGGAACGTGCCGCGGCCGGTATGTCCGATCAGCATCCCGAGAGGAACCGCGATGATCGCCGAGAAGACGACGGCGACGACCGTGTACTGCAGGTGTTCGAGAATGCGCGCCGTCAGCCCGGCAGGCCCGCCCCAGTTGGCCGCGGTGAAGATGTAGGCCAGCGCCTCGGTGAGGAAGCTCATCGGGCTCATCCGGTCGCCGCCTTGAGCCGGCTCGGACGCCCCGCGCGTGTCCAAGGAGTCAGCACCTTCCCGGCCAACATGATCAACGTGTCGATGACGACCGCAAGAACGAAGATCGCGATGATGCCCGCGACGATCTGGTCGCTCTTGTTGGCCTGGTAACCCTCTGTGAACCAGGTGCCAAGACCGCCGATGCCGATCACCGAACCGACCGACACCATCGAGATGTTGGTGACGGCGACGACACGCAGGCTGGCGATGAGCACCGGAACCGCCAGTGGCAGCTCAACTTTCAGCATCCGGACCAACGGCTTGTAGCCGACGGCGGTGGCGGCGTCGAGCACCGCCGGTGATACCGCGTCCAACGCCTCGGGTACCGCGCGCACCAACAGGGCGACGGTGTAGAGAGTCAGCGCGACGATGACGTTCGCCTCGTCCAGGATGCGCGTTGGGATGATCAGCGGCAGTACGACGAACAGCGCCAGTGACGGGATGGTGAAGATGATGCTTGCGGTCAGCGTCGTAATCCGTCGCAATGCGGTGGTCCGCTGAATGAATGCGCCGAGCGGCACCGCGATGATCAACCCGAGCAGGATCGGGATCAGGGACAGGCGCAGGTGGATCACCGTCAGTGCCCACAGGTCGTCCAGGTGGGTGAACAGATACCGCATGGCTAGCCCAACTCCGGAATCCGGCGCTGCTCCTTGAGCGCGTCGAGCACGTCGTCGGCGCGCACTCCACCGATCAGGTGGCCTTCGTCGTCGACCGCGACCCCCAGCCCGCTCGGTGAGGACAGCGCGGCGTCGAGCGCCTGCCGCAAGGTGTTGTCCGGCCGGAAGAAGGACCCGCCACCGACGGTGCTGTCGTAAAGGTCTTTGCCTTTGCGATGCAGTTCGACACCGTCGCCGTTGATCCACGCGTACGGGGTGCCGTCGGCCTTGGTGACCAGCGACCACTCTCCCGGGTTCAGGTTCAGCCCGTCGACGTCGGTCTCGGTGACGTGCCGGATCTCATGCAGCGGCAGCCCCGTCGCGTGGAAGAACTGCAGACCCCGATAGCCACGATCGGCGCCGACGAATGCCGAGACGTCCTCGTTGGCGGGATTCGACAACACGAACGCGGGGTCCGCGTACTGCAGCAGCACGCCGCCGCGCCCGAACACCGCGACTTTGTCGCCGAGCTTGACCGCCTCGTCGATATCGTGGGTGACGAACACGATCGTCTTACGCAATTCGGCTTGCAGCCGCAGGATTTCGGTTTGCAGATCGTCGCGCACCACCGGATCCACGGCGCTGAACGGTTCGTCCATCAGCAGGATCGGCGGGTCGGCGGCCAGCGCCCTGGCGACCCCGACGCGCTGCTGCTGGCCACCCGAGAGCTGTGCCGGATACCGGTCGGCGAGCTTGGGATCCAGCCCGACGCGTTCCATCACCGCCAACGCGGACTTGCGTGCGCTGCGCCGTGATTCGCCACGAAGCACAGGCACCGTGGCGACGTTGTCGACAACGCGCATGTGTGGCATCAACCCAGCACTTTGGATGACGTAGCCGATGCCGAGCCTCAGCTGAACGGGATCGACCTTGGTGACGTCCTTGCCGTCGACGGTCAAAGTGCCCGAGGTCGGGTCGATCATCCGGTTGATCATCCGCATCGACGTGGTCTTGCCACAGCCCGACGGCCCGACGAAGACCGTGAGCGTACCTTCGGGCACCTCCAGCGTCAGATCGTCGACCGCGACGGTGCCGTCGGGATACTTCTTGGTGACGTTGGTGAATGTGATCATTTGGCCGGCTTCTGCACCGGCTGGTCGAAGCCGTTGTCCGTGATCCACTTCGCCGCGGCCTCGTCGGGGTCGACGCCCTGGTTGCCCTCGACCGAGGTGTTGAGCTCGATCAGCGCTTCGGTGGTCAGCTTGGCGCTGACCGCGTCCAGCACGGTCTTGAGTTCGTTCGACATCTTCTGCGACGCAACCAAGGGAACGACGTTCGCGGCGAGAAACACATTTTCCGGGTCTTCCAGAACCACCAGCTTGTTCTGCTCGATCGACGGGGAGGTGCTGAAGATGTTGGCCGCGGTGATGGTGCCACCCGTCAGGGCATTCACTGTCGCCGGACCACCTCCGTCACTGATCGAGACGAAGTTGGCCGGCGTGATCTCCAAACCGTATTTGTCCTTCAGCCCCACCAGGCCGGTCACCCGGGTCTGAAACTCCGACGGTGCGCCGACTTTGACCTCCGGCGAGTGCGTGGCGAGGTCGGCGATGGTCTTGAGATTCCACTTCTGGGCGGTGGCCTCGGTGACCGCGAGCGTGTCCTTGTCCTCCGCGGGTGACGGATAGAGGATCGACAGGTCGCCGGGCAGCGCCTTGAGCAGCGCCAGCAGCACCGCATCCGGCGTCGTCGCGGTGGTTTCCGCGTCGAAATACTGCAAGAGGTTGCCGGTGTACTCCGGAATCAGATCGATGGAATGGTCTTGTACCGCAGGGATATAGGTCTCACGGCTGCCGATGCCGAACTGGCGGCGGATGTTGAAGCCGTTGGCCTCCAACGCCTGAGCGTAGATCTCGGCGATGATCTTGCTTTCGGTGAAGTCGGCCGACCCGACGGCGATCGATTTGAGGTCCCCCGATATCTCCCCGCCGCCGAGCGGATTGGAACTGCCGCATGCCGAGGAGATCGATGCGATCAGTGCCAGCAGTGCCGCCAGAATCGCCAGATTCCATCTCCGCGTGCTCGACGTCCGCAGTGACATATTCGCTGCCATACCCAAGCCCTTTCGGCCTCCAGACATCTGAAGGACACTATCGACACGCACGCAGGCACGCCGCGCTTTAGCTCAGCGTGAGTACCCATACTGGTTTGATTCGACTCCGGAAAGGGCAAGATGGAGCCATGACCACCGATCCGTCCGTCCCATCCGACCTTCCACCGTCGGCGCCCGGGAAGGGACTGCCGCCGGATCCGGTCGCCACGCCTGGTGAACACCTGACCAAGCCGGAATCGGCGGTGAAGTTCACTCGCGCCGCCGCGCTGTGGTCGGCACTGATCACCGGTTTCGTGATTCTGATCGTGCTGCTGGTGTTCATCATGCAGAACACCAACTCCACGACCATCAACTTCTTCGGCTGGGAGTGGAATCTTCCTGTGGGCGTGGCGATTCTGTTGGCCGCGGTATGCGGTGGCCTGCTGACGGTTGCCGTCGGCACCGCCAGAATCGTTCAGCTGCGCCGCGCCGCGAAAAAGAACCTCAAGTCGCAACCGTTCTGACTCAGCGCGTCAGCGTCTCCAGCCCTGCGCTGATCAGCGGGCCGACGGCCTCTGCCACCTGGTCGGTGTCGTCGGCGACGCCGCCACCCTCACGGCCGCGATAGGCGATACCTGCGGAGATGATCGCCAGCTTGAAGTACGCCAACGCCATGTAGAACTCCCAGTGATCCAGCCCGACCCCGGCCGCCACGGAGTAGCGCTGCGCAAGTTCGTCGGCCGCCGGGATCAACGGCGATGACCATGCCGCATCCGCGTGCACCAGGTTGAACATCGGATGGCGGTACACGCACATCAGCGCGGCATCACTGATCGGGTCGCCAAGAGTCGACATCTCCCAATCGAGCACGGCGAGCACCTTGGTGGCGTCCTGCGCATCCAGCATCGTGTTGTCGATGCGGTAGTCGCCGTGCACGATCGCGCTGCGGCTCTGCGATGGAATCGCCTCTGCCAGAGCGGAATGCAATCGCTTGACGTCGGCATCGCATGGGTCGTCCTCGGTTCGCACCAGATCCCACTGCCCGCCCCAGCGCCGCACTTGACGTTCGAGATAGCCGGTGGGTTTGCCGAAGTCGCCGAGGCCGACCGCTTCGGGGTCGACCGCGTGCAGATCGGCGAGGACCTTGATCAGCGCGTCGACGCAGTCGTTGATCGTGTTCTTGTCACCGAGCGCCTCGAGTTGTTTGGTGTGCCGAACAACGCGGCCTTCGACGTACTCGACCATCTGGAACGGGGCACCCAGCACCGTGTCGTCGTTGCGCATCGTGACGGCGCCGGCCACCGGAACCGGGGTGCCCGCCAATGCGGCCACCACCCGGTATTCACGCGCCATGTCGTGCGCCGAGGGGGTCAGCCCGTGCAGCGGGGGCCGGCGCAGCACCCACTTGGACGCGTCGTCGTACACCAGGAACGTCAGGTTGGACCGGCCGCCCGAGATGAACTCTCCGCGCAGTTGCCCGGAGCGGGGAATGTCGACGGAGCGCAGGTGACGGTCCAGGGCGTCGAGGTCGAGCCCCTCAAGCGATTGGGTCACCGGACTTGTCTACCACTGCTGGTTTCGGGGCAGCAGGTCCCACACGTGCTCAGTCGCGTTGATACCCGCGACGAAGAACGCCTTCTGCCGCGACGACCAGAGCAGCCGGGTGACGCCCGCGTAGTCGACCTGTACGCACAGCAAGCGGTCGGTTTTCATGACCGTGTGGGCCAGCGCGTTGATGACGCCGCCGTGGGTGAAGACCGCGACGGTGTCCTCGTGGTCGGCGGCGGCGAGGACGTCGTCGACGCCCGCTTTGACCCGCGCGATGAATGCAGGCTGGTCCACCCCACTGGGCAGGTCGCCGCTGGCGAGCCGCTTCATGTCCGCAGCGGAGATCTGCTCGACCGGTGTGTAATGCGAGAGGTCACGGTCGTACTCGGCGAGCCGATCGTCGATGTCGACCGTGAGCCCCAGGGCATCGGCGACGGGCGCAGCGGTCTGCCTGGCCCTGATCTGCGGGCTGCTGACGATGCGGCTTATCGGGAAGCGGGCCAGCGCGTCGGGAAGCCTCTTGGCCTGCTCCAGGCCCTCTTCGGAAAGTTCGGGATCGGAGCCTTGTCCTGGCTCGCTGCGGTGCGGCAACGCATGCCGGATGAGTAGCAACTGCACCGTGACACCATAGGACGCGTGCGCGCATTCGCCTGTCCCGTGTGCAACAACTTCGCGCCGTTCGAGGCGCACCGCTGCCACAACTGCCATGCCGCCCTGGGGCTGCACCCGCCGACGATGTCGATGCTCGCGGTCACCGACGACACGGTCAGCATCGACGGACGGCGGTGGACCCGGTGCACCCAAAGCGCGACACTGGGCTGCAATTGGCTTGTCCCCGAGGAGGACCGGGACGCCTACCAGCGGGGCCGCTGCCAGGCCGACGCCCTGATCCGCCGCGAGCCCGACGCCTCGGACACCATCGCGAGGGAGAAGCTGGTGCCGACGGCCGCGGCCCTGCGACGGCTGGTCTATCAGTTGCTCGACATCGGCCTGCCCGTCGATCCGTTCTGGCGCCGCGACGGCGGTTTGGCCTTCGACCTGGTTTCCAGCTACAGCGAGGGCGAGCGCGTGGTGATCGGCCACGCGAACGGAGTCATCACCATCGACCTCGTCGAGTCGCTCGACGCGTACCGCGAAAAGCTGCGGGTGCGTCTCGGCGAGCCGTATCGCACGATGCTCGGCCACTTCCGCCACGAGGTCGGCCACTACTACCAGAACGTGTTGGTCGAGACCGGCGCCGGCGCTGACAAATACCTGGCTGAATGCCGGGGGCTGTTCGGAGACGAACGCATCAGCTATTCCGGCGCCCTGGATCGTCACTACAAGTTCGGTGCACCCGAGGGCTGGCGGGAGACGTTCATCTCGGAGTACGCGACCATGCATCCCTGGGAGGACTTCGCGGAGTGCTTCGCGCACTATCTGCACATCACCGATTCCATTGAAACCAGTCGTGAGGCAGGCATGGTGTTACACGCCGACCGGCTGCGCTTCTCGGCGCCACGTGACGTGGTGCCGCTCGAGTCCTATGCGGACGTACCCGTCGAGCGGATGCTGTACGACTGGAAATGGATGTCGCTGTTCTTCAACCGGGTCAACACGGCGATGGGTAAGAATCCGTTGTACCCGTTCGAGATTCCACCACCCGTGGCGGCCAAGCTGGGGTTCGTGCAGAAAGTGATCCGGGAGGTGACGTGAGCCAAGGACGAGGGTTCGCCGACGAACTGTTCGACCTCACCGATCGGGTGGTGCTGGTCACCGGCGGCAGCCGCGGGCTGGGCCGGGAGATGGCCTTCGCCGCCGCACACTGCGGCGCCGACGTCGTCATCGCGAGCCGCAAGTACGACGCGTGCGCCGCCACCGCGGAGGAGATCACCGCCGCGACGGGCCGTGCCGCGCTGCCGTATGCGGTGCATGTCGGGCGCTGGGACGAGCTCGACGGGCTGGTCGCCGCGGCATACGAGCGCTTCGGCAAAGTCGATGTCCTCATCAACAATGCGGGCATGTCGCCGCTGTACGAGTCGTTGGGCTCGGTGACCGAGAAGTTGTTCGATGCGGTCGTCAACCTGAACTTGAAGGGCCCGTTCCGGCTGTCGGCGCTCGTTGCTGAACGCATGGTCGCCGACGGCGGTGGATCGATCATCAACGTCAGCTCGACGGGATCGCTGCGTCCCGGGCCGCACGAACTGCCCTACGCAGCGGCCAAGGCCGGACTCAACGCATTGACCGAGGGGCTGGCGCTCGCCTACGGCCCGACCGTGCGGGTCAACACGCTGATGCCCGGTCCGTTCCTCACCGATGTCAGCAAGGCGTGGGACATCGAGGCGACGACGGCCGGTGCGCAGCGGTTTGCGCTGAAGCGACTCGGCAAACCCGCCGAAATCATCGGCGCCGCACTGTTTTTGGCGTCGGATGCATCGAGCTACACCAGCGGATCGATCATCCGCGTGGACGGCGGGATTCCCTGACCCGCTGACCCGTCATGCGCCGAGTGGCCACATATCTGACGCAAGTTCGCGAAAGTCGTCGGTTAACTGGCCATTCGGCCGTGACCGCCGGCTACGGCGTGACGATGTTGAACCCCGGATCGGGCCGGTCGAGCGATTCGGTCAGCTGCTGTAGCACCGCGGCGTCGCCGACGAGCTCGAACCCTGGTGACGACAGATCGCCGGCCGCCAACCCGAGCAGCCGCACCTTGTTGGCCACCTTCACGGTGGCCCCGGCCGTGGCTTCGTCGGCATTCACCTTGCGGTACACCAGTACTCCGTTGCGGAGTGTCAGCCGATAGTTGATGTCCGTGTCCAGGAACGTGACGTCGAGCGCGAGGTCGAGGTTCCAGGCCTTGGGGCCGTTTACGCTGATGGCCAGGGCATCGAAGATCTGCTCGGGCGACAGCTGGGCCATCAACGTCGTTGGTGCGACCTGGGTCGGAGTACCGAAATTGCCGTCGGCCAATTCGGTGGCCCCGGCCAGGAAGAAGTTGCGCCACGGACCGTTTTCGGAGCCATAGGCCAGCTGTTGCAGCGTCGCGATGTAGAGCTGGCGCGCAGCGGCGTGCTTCTCGTCGGTAAACATCGCGTGATCCAATAGGGTTGCAGCCCAACGAAAGTCACCCTTGTCGAAGGATTGCTGCGCAATCTTGACGACGTTGTCTATCCCACCCATCGCTTCGACGTATCGCGGTCCGATCGCCTCCGGCGGATGCTGCCACAACCGGGCCGGGTTGCCGTCGAACCAACCCATGTAGCGCTGGTAGACGGCCTTGACATTGTGACTGACCGAACCGTAGTAGCCGTGGGTGTGCCAGGCCTTTTGTAGAGCGGGCGGCATCTGGAAGCTCTCGGCGATCTCGATTCCGGTGAACCCCTGGTTCAGTTGCCGCAACGTCTGATCATGCAGGTAGGCGTACAGATCACGTTGCAGCGAAAGGAATTCGACGATCTGGTCCTTACCCCACGTCGGCCAGTGGTGAGAGGCGAATACCACGTCGGCACGGTCGGCGAAGGTATCGATCGCCTCCGTCAGATAGCCGGCCCACCCGTGCGGGTCGCGTACCAGCGCACCACGCAGGGTCAGCAGGTTGTGCAAGTTGTGGGTGGCGTTCTCGGCCATGCACAACGCGCGGTATTTCGGGAAATAGAAATGCATTTCGGCAGGCGCCTCGGTGCCCGGCGCCATCTGGAACTCGATCTCGACACCGTCGATCGTGTGGGTTTCGCCGGTGGTGGTGATGTCGACGGTCGGCACGATGATCGCCACCTCGCCCGTCGACGGCGTCTGTCCCAGACCACAGCCCACCTGCCCCAGCGGGCCGCGGTCGAGCGCCGCCCCGTACATATAACCGGCGCGGCGAGCCATCGCGGTACCCGCGTAGACGTTCTCCTGTACGGCGTGCTCGGTGAACCCCTCCGGTGCCAGCACCGCGACCTTGCCTGCGTCCACGTCGGCCTGCGACGTCACGCCCAGTACGCCGCCGAAATGGTCCACGTGGCTGTGGGTATAGATGACCGCGACCACCGGGCGGTCCCCGCGGTGGGCGTGATACATCGCAAGCGCGGCCGCCGCGGTCTCGGTGGAGACCAGGGGGTCGATGACGATGATCCCGGTGTCGCCCTCGATGAAGCTGATGTTCGACAGGTCCAGGCCGCGAACCTGGTAGATGCCTTCGACCACCTCGTAGAGGCCCTGCTTGGCCACCAGTTGGCTTTGGCGCCACAGGCTGGGGTGCACCGAGGTCGGCGCATCGCCGGACAGGAAGCCGTAGGCGTCGTTGTCCCATACGACGCGGCCGTCGGCCGCCTTGATCACGCATGGCTGCAGCGCAGTGATGAACCCACGGTCAGCGGCCTCGAAATCGGCGGTGTCACCGAAAGGCAGAGTGTTGAGCTGATCGGCGTGTGCGGACTCTATGACGGCGGTCGGTGGCTTCTGATCCATGCCGCAACGATATTCATCCGTCAGGAGTGGCGGGCGCGATCTTCATAGTCTCGCCGCGCCGCGGTGCGCGCAGCGTCGACGAAGATCCTGTCGGCGTTCATCGCGCGGCTGACAGCCTCGCTGACACGGAGGGGGAGCCGCCGTGACAGGCCGATCAATAGGGCCGCCGGCCGCGTCACCGTCACGCGTGGCTTCGGCTTCGCAATCAGCCCCACGATTCCCGCCGCGATGTCCTCGGGTTCAGCGTTCTTCAGTCCCGACGCGCTGGCAACGCCATCGATCATCGACGTATTCGTCAGAGTCGGCATGACCACGGAAGCCCTCACCCCGGTGCCACGCAGCTCCAGGCGTGCGGTATCGGTGTAGCCGAGCACCGCGTGCTTGGTGGCGCAGTAGGTGGCGATGCCGGGCACCGCGTTCACCGCACCGACGGAGGCAATGTTGATGATGTGGCCCCGTCCCCGGTTCACCATCCGCTCGGCGGCCAGCTTGGTGCCGAGGATGACGCCGAACAGGTTGATGGCGATCGCCCGCTGGGTGACCTCGTCGGGTTCGTCGAGGAAGCCACCCGCCGGGCAGATTCCGGCGTTGTTCACCAGCACGTCGACCGGCCCCAACTCGCGTTCGACGTCGTCGAGGAAAGTGGTGAACGACTGGCGGTCGGTCACGTCCAGGCGCGCGTAGAAGCCGAGGTCGAGGTCCGCGCCGGTCTCCTTGACCGTCGCCTCGTCGACGTCACCGATGGCCACCTTGGCGCCGAGCGCGTGCAGAGTCCGCGCGGTGGCGAGGCCGATACCCCTCGCTCCCCCCGTGACGACGACCACTTTCCCGTTGATCGCCGACGCTGATGCCATGGCTGCCCCTCTCGCACCGAGAAGCGCAGACTAACCCTCACCGTGTCATCGCCGAGGCGACTCGGCTGACCTCGTCCGCGCCGTGGCCGTCGGCCACAGTGGCGTCCACATAGCGCCGGAACACGTCGAGCACACCGGCATCGACGCCCGCGTCATGAGATGCGGCGATGAGGTGTCGCACCGATGTCGCGACGGACGACACCGGTGCGCTGCTGTCGTCATGCCGACTGTTTGCGATGCGTTCGGCGAACTCGTCGAAGATCGGGCCGAGGATGTCGACAATGCCCCTGGCGTGGGGCAGAAGTTCACCCGGCGTGATCCCGTTGCCCCTCGCCATCGTCAACGCATGAAGGAACCCGCTGACCGACGTCCAGAAAACGTCAAGCAGCGACATGTCGAACGCCGCCGCGCGCCCGTGGTCGGACCCCAGCCACGTCGGCTCACCCAGCGCGCCGAAGAGGTCGCGGCAGGTCGCGAACAGCTGCTCCGGTCCGGCCAATAGGATGCTGCCGCTTGGTGTTCCGATCGTCTCGGTTGGCGTCATGATGGCGCCGTCGAGGTACCGGCCGCCGAGGTCTGCGACGAGTTTTGCGGTACGCCGGGCGCGGTCGGGGGTGTCGGAGCTCAGCCCGACGATGACTCGCCCCGCCACGGCATCGCCCGCCTGCTCCACCAGGACGTCGACCACGTCATGGTCGACGACGTTGATCAGCGTGACGTCGCCGGCGGCGACCGCCTCAGCAGGCGTCGCCGCCCACGCCGCGCCACGTACACGGACCGCGTCGGCCTTGGCCTCGGTGCGGTTCCACACCGTGGTGCGGTAGTTCGCATCCAGCAGCGCGCCCGAAAGCGCCTGACCCATCGGACCTAAACCCAATACGGCGACCGCGGTCATGCCGCCGCCCGCGGATGCTTGATGCTCTCGATGACGCGCGCGACGCCGTCGCTGCCGTGGCCCGCATCGATCTGCCGGTGTATCAGGCCCTGCACCACGTCCACCAGTTCGGTACTGATGCCATGCGCGCGACTGGCGTCAACGATGTCACTGATGTCGGAGAACTCGAGGCTCTGCTGCCCCGGCACCGAGTAGTCGCCGCCGTCGATGACCTCGGCGTATTCGGTGATCGCGGGAACCACCGTCCGCAACCATTCGACGGCGCGGGTGGCGAAGTCCTTGGCCGGTACGCCCGCCGCACCGACCATCGCCGCTCCGTGGAAGAACCCGGCGAACATCACGTACATCGACGACAGCAGGGCCAGGTCATACAGCGATGCCATGCCCGCGTCGTCACCGAAATACTCGGCGGTTCCCCAGGTTCCGAGCACGCCGCGGTAGCTATCGTACAGCTGGCGGGACCCGCTGTAGAGGACTTCCGCCTTCGGCGTGCCGATCATCTCCGGGGTGGCCATGATGCCACTGTCCAGATAATCGGCGCCGATTGCCGCCGCCCAGCGGGCGAGTTCGCGAGCCCCGTCGGGTGACGTGGTGGTCAGGTTGAGCAGGCGCCGGCCCGCGAGCCGATCCGCAATCGGATCGAGCACCTCGTGCACGGACGCGTGGTCGAACAGGCAGACCACGATCAACTCGGCGTCTGCAGCGTCGGCGGCGGTGTGCGCGGCGGTGGCCCCAGCGTCGACAAGTGGGGCCACTTTGGCGGCGTTGCGGTTCCACACGGTCGTCGGATGGCCCGCGCGCAGCACGACAGCCGCCAGCGCCGAGCCCATCTCGCCGAGCCCAAGGAAACTCACTGCGGGTTTGGTGATTGTCATGGCACCATCGTTGAGGGGACGCGGAGTTTTCGACAAGTACCCACTAAAAAGTGGGATACTTACCTTATTGAAACTATTGGGAGTGAGCTGTGGCTTCGTTAGGCAAGTTCAGTTGCGGTCTGGATGCCGCGATGGCCGTCGTCGACGGAAAGTGGAAGCCGCTGATCCTCTGGGAGCTCAAGGGCGGCCCGAAGCGCTTCAACGCGCTGCATCGAGATCTACCCGGCATCTCCCAGAAAATGCTGACCCAACACCTCAAGGAGTTGCAGCGCCACGGCGTCGTGCACCGCGAGAGCTATCACGAAGTGCCGCCCAGGGTGGAGTACTCGATGACCGCAGCCGGTGAGGAATTACTGGAAGCGCTTAACCCGCTTGGTGATTGGGCCACCAAGTACATCAAGTTGATCTGTGCCGCCGAAGCGGGCTGACTCAGCTTTCCTGCTCGGCCAACCATCGTTCGCCGCGCCGTTTCGACGCCCGAGACAGCCAGGCATCCTGGATCAGCTCGGTCAGCTCGATCCTCCCGATCTCCGCTAATCGGCTGGCGCGCACCAGAACCGAAAGATGACCTTCGAAGCGCTCTGTGGTGAAGAACGGCGAGTGCGGGTCCTGGACAAGCGCCAGCTTGTCGGCTTCCGACTCGACCCAGATCATGATCACGTCGGTAAAGCGCTCGCCGGTCTGCCGATCCTCGGCATCGGGTTGCGGCGTGCGGAAGAACACGAACGACTTGCCGCCCACCTGGTAGATCGCGTTGCCCTTCGGGCCCTCGATGCGGGTGGTGTGCGGCATCGCCGCGGCGATCTCATGCACGTCGGCGATGCACGCTGGCCGATCACGCATGGCGCTGCAGTCGGTGCAGCACGACGTCGGTGAGTTCGGCGTCGCGCACGGTCGCGGTCATGTACGTGCAGAACTCCTGCCGGCGACGGTCTGTCGGAGAGCCCGGATTGAGCAGCCGTAGACCGGTTTTCGCGCAAGTGTCCCAAGGAATATGGCTATGGCCGAAGACCAGTACGTCGGTGTCGGGGTAGACCTTGGCCATCCGCGCCTCGCGACCGTTCGATGCTCCGGTCTCGTGTGTGACCGTGAACCGCAGTCCGTCGAGTGTGACGTCCGCACGTTCGGGGAGCCGCCGACGCAACTCCTCGCCGTCGTTGTTGCCCCAACAGGCGACCAGCCGCTGGGCACGAGCCTCGAGCGTGTCGAGCAACGAAGGCTCCACCCAGTCCCCCGCGTGGATCACCACATCGGCCGTTGCGACTTCGTCCCACACCCGTGTGGGAAGGTCGCGAGCGCGCTTCGGAACGTGGGTATCGGCGATGAGCAGGAGCCGCACCGCCCTAATCTATCGGCCCGACCGAGGCGCCCAGCCAGGCGGCGGATCTTCACCCACCCGGCCGTCGAGCGCCTCGCGAAGTAGGTCGGCGTGCCCGGTATGCCTGCCGTATTCCTCGATCAGGTCGCACAGCAGGCGACGCAGGCTCGCGTGGTCGCCGTCGTCGTCGGAGATGTGGACGAGCTGATCCAGGCCGCCCCGGGCCAGCGCCGCATCGAGCCGGGTACGAGACCGTTGCACGGCGTCCTCCCAGAGCGCATACAGCGTCTCGGGCGGGTCGTCGGCTGCCGAAGTGAACTCCCAATCGTCTGTGCCGTCCCACAGTGATTCCCATGGTTCTCCGACGGGATCACCGTACAGCTTCTGGGTGAAGATGTAGTCCTCGTTGATCGCCATGTGCTTGAGCAGACCGCCGAGAGTCAACGCCGATGCGCCGATCCGGGTCTGCAGCGCTGCCGCGTCGAGGTCGTCGGCTTTCCAGCGGAATGTTGCGCGCAGCCGGTCGAGCGCACCGATCAGATGCTCGACCTCGGTGCCGGCCAGCGGCGGCTCCCACGGCGTGTCCGTCATACCGACACCGTAGACACCTAGAGTGCGCCCGAAGAGATTCGAACTCCCAACCTTCTGATCCGTAGTCAGATGCTCTATCCGTTGAGCTACGGGCGCATGTATTTAGTTGTTGGCGGAGGCGAGAGGATTTGAACCTCCGGTCCGCTTTAAGGCGGACAACTCATTAGCAGTGAGTCCCATTCGGCCGCTCTGGCACGCCTCCCGACGTTTACCGCCGATCCGACAGAGTACACAGCCGCCATGGGACGAGGCAAAGCAGATCAGGGCGCACTGAGCCGACCCAATAAACTAGGTCACGTGACCGCCCGCCTGCGACCCGAACTCGCCGATCTGCCGGCCTACACCCCCGGTAAGACCGTGCCGGGGGCCATCAAGATCGCGAGCAACGAGACGGTGCACGGGCCACTGCCCAGCGTGCGGGCCGCGATCGAGAAGGCCACCGACAACATCAACCGGTACCCCGACAACGGCTACGTCGAGCTCAGAGAACACCTGGCCAAGCATCTGGACAACGGGGCCTTCTCCCCGGAACACATCTCCGTCGGCTGCGGATCGGTCAGCCTGTGCCAGCAGTTGATCCAGATCACCTCCACCGTCGGCGACGAGGTGCTCTACGGCTGGCGCAGCTTCGAGATCTACCCCCTGCAGGTCCGCACCGCCGGAGCGACCCCCGTTCAGGTGCCGCTGACCGACCACATCTACGACCTCGACGCGATGCTGGCCGCGATCACCGATCGCACCCGGCTGATCTTCGTGTGCAACCCGAACAACCCCACCAGCACCGTCGTCGACCCCGATCAGCTGGCCCGGTTCATCGAGGCGGTGCCGTCAGACATTTTGATCGCACTTGACGAGGCGTACGTCGAGTACATCCGCGACGGATTGCTGCCGGACAGTTTCGGGCTGGTGCGAGCCCACTCGAACGTTGTTGTGCTGCGGACGTTTTCGAAGGCATACGGCCTGGCCGGGTTGCGCATCGGCTACGCCGTCGGCGACCCGGACATCATCACCGCACTCGGCAAGGTCTACGTCCCGTTCACCGCGACCAGCGTCTCGCAGGCCGCGGCCATCGCATCGCTGAACGCCGCCGACGAACTCCTGGCCCGCACCGACGCCGTCGTGGCCGAACGCGCCCGCGTGACGCGAGCCCTTCTCGACGCCGGCTATACCGTGCCGCCGTCGCAGGCCAACTTCGTCTGGCTGCCCCTGCCGGGACGCGCGCAGGAGTACGCGCAGGCCGCAGCGAACAGCCGGATCATCGTGCGGCCCTACGGGGAGGACGGCGTGCGTGTCACGATCGCCGCGGAGCACGAGAACGACATGTTCCTGGAGTTCGCGCGCAGCTGGGTCTAGCGGGCCGACGCCGCGAAGATTGCACTGAGGGCTGCTGCAAAAGGCTATCCACGACCCTGGAAGCAATCTTGCGCACCTCGAACGCGTCTAGCCGAGCCGGCGGCCGGTGAAAGCGAGCAGCCGGTCCAGCGAACCAGCCTCATCGGGAAGCTCGATCGGATCGTCGAAACCGGCGGTGGTTCGGCCCTGCGGGGTGATGATCGTCTTCGCCAATCCCATGACGTAGTCGGTCAGCGAATCGTGCGCATTCACCTCACGTCCGATCGCGGCCGCGTAATCCCAGGCGTGTACCAGGAATTCGAGCGAAAGGATGCCCGCCATCATCTTGGCGGGCGCTTCGCCGGAACCGAACGGCACGGTCCCGTCCAGTCCACGCCGATTCCAGGCATCCAGTGCCGGCCGCCCCGCCATGACGACCTGCCGCTCCACCGAGTCCGTCCGGTCCCGCTCGGGAAACTCGGCGCCGGCCGCGCCGCCGATCACGGTGATCGAGTTCATCAGGTGATCGGTGAGGCTTGCGACGTCGAACTCTCGGCACGGCGTCTGCTTGTCAAGGTCGTCGTCGGCGATTCCGTGCAGCACCTGCTCGAGCACGGCGAAGGTCGCTTCGGCGCATTCGAGTTCGTCCGCGGGCGGTGAATCGGGTCCTGCACGCAGGTCGGGCATGCTCCCACGCTACGTCGCGCTTGCGCCTATCGTTGCCCAGATGAAGACGTACGTGCGGGTCGGAGCAGCGGCGCTGATCCTGGTGGGCCTCGCGACCGGCTGCTCGCGCACCACGGAGGGCACTGTCGCAATGACAACCGAGCCGGGACCCCCGATCTCATCTCCAGACACCGAGCCAGGGCAGCCGATGATTCCGGGACTGCCGGACTTTGAGTTCCCCGACATTCCGGGTCTGCCGGACCTACCCGGGATGCCCGGTTCGGATGTCCCCGACGTCCCGGCACCGGCGAACGCGCAGACGATGACATGCGACGAGTACACCGGCCTCGACGAGGCCACCCAGAAAGCCGTGATCCGCGCGATCCTCACCGAGGAGGGCGTGACCGACGAGGAAGCCGAGTTCACGGCGATGATCATGGCCGGCGCCATGTGCCAGTTCATGCCGGACCTCACGGTCAGCGAGGTGGTGTCGGGCTCTCCACCGTGAGTGGATAGCCTTCACCGGTGGGCGATACATACGAATCCGTCACCGTCGACGTCAAGGACAACGTCGCGCAGGTGACGCTGGTCGGTCCGGCCAAGGGCAACGCGATGGGCCCGGCATTCTGGGCCGAGATGCCCGAGGTGTTCGCGACACTGGACGCCGATCGCGATGTGCGCGCGATCGTGCTGACCGGATCGGGCAAGAACTTCAGCTACGGGCTCGACCTGATCGCGATGGGCGGCACCCTCTCCGGCGTGCTGGCCGACGGGGCCACCGCCCGCCCACGCTCGGAGTTCCACGCCACGATCCTGCGCATGCAGGGTGCCATCAATGCCGTCGCCGACTGCCGCACCCCCACCATCGCCTCAGTGCACGGGTGGTGCATCGGCGGCGGTGTCGATCTGATCTCCGCTGTCGACATGCGCTACGCCAGCGCCGACGCGAAGTTCTCGGTGCGCGAGGTCAAGCTGGCGATCGTCGCGGACGTGGGCAGCCTGGCCCGCCTGCCCCTGATCCTGTCCGACGGGCATCTGCGTGAGCTGGCGTTGACGGGTAAGGACATCGACGCGGCGCGCGCCGAGAAGATCGGCCTCGTCAACGACGTGTACGACGATGCCGAAGCCTCGCTGGCCGCCGCGCACGAGACCGCCGCCGAGATTGCCGCCAACCCACCGCTGGTCGTCAACGGCGTGAAGGACGTCCTCGATCAGCAGCGCGTCGCCAGGGTCTCGGAGAGCCTGCGCTATGTCGCGGCGTGGAACGCGGCGTTCCTGCCATCCAAGGATCTGGGCGAGGGCCTCACGGCGACGTTCGAGAAACGGCCGCCGAACTTCACCGGGGAGTAGGGGTCCAGTCCAACTCGGCCTTCGCCTTGGCGTTGGACAGCGGCAGCCGCGTCGTCCCGAACGCCGTCGCCGGATACGACGCGATCAGGCCGACCAGCCGATGTGAAATCGGCAGCGGCCGCGGCCGACCCAGTTTGGCCGACAACTCGCGCACGTAGTCCCCGAAGGACTGCGGCCGGTCGTCGACGATGTTGTAGACCTGACCACCGCGACCTTTGGTGATCGCATCGGCGGTGGCCTTCGCGACGTCGTCGATGTGAATCCAGGAGGCCACGCCGTCACCGGTCATGGCCGGCAGGGCCCACCACTTCGCCAGTCGCGTGAACAACTCGTCGTGCGGCACATCCGGACCGTAGAAGATGCCGTAGCGCAACACGATTCCCTCGGTGTCGCTGTGCTCGCCGGAGGTCAGCACGGTCTGCTCCATGCCGCGCAGCGCCGCGAGCATGGCGTCGCCCCCCTTCGGCGGCGGCCCGGATACAGATTGGTTTCGTCCACCACGGGAGGTCCCGACGTCGGATAGCCGTAGGCGAACACCACCGACTCCGCGACGACGCGCCGCACTGCGTTCCGTTGTGCGGCGCGCACCAGGTTCGGTGCGCCGATGCTCCACAGTTTCTTCGCGGGGTCGAAGTCCTTGGGGCGCTTCGGCCCCCACTTCGGCAGCGTGGTGAGCAGCGAGACGACGACCTCCGGTCCGGCGTCGGCGACGACGTTGTCGATCTCGTCGGCGTCAAACACATCGGCCACCACCGGCTTGGCACCCGCCGCTTCGATCTGCGATGTCTTCGACTCCGACCGGGTCACGCCGATCACCTCGTGCCCGCGGGAGTTCAACTCCCGCAGCAGCGGCAGCCCCGGCACACTCGTCGCACCGGCCACCAGCACCCGCATCAGTGGCCGCCCTTCTCCGTCACCTCGTTCTTCACCGCGGCGCGCAACGCGATGGCGAGGATCACCGTCGTGAATACCAGTCCGCCCGCCTCGATCCAGCCGATCACGTCGCCGGCACCGTGGTGCGGGTCGATGATGTGGCTCAGCGAGTGCAGCGCCCAATGCACGGTGGCGAAGGCGAGGGCCGGTACCCGCCACGACACCCGGCGCACCGCCGCGAGTAGCAGCAGACCCTGCGGGATCTCGAACGTCGCGTTGTCGAAGATGTAGTGATCGTTGCGCACGCCGAACGTCCCGAGCGTGTCGAAGAACGCTCCCGGCGCGAACATCATGAACAGCCCGATGCCAAGGGCGTACACCCCGAAGACGACCAGCGTCACCTCGACGAAACCGCCTCTTGTGCGGGTGGGAGTCGTCGTCATACCGTCACGCTAGTACGAGACTGGCCTCCAGATAGGCACCACTTAGATGACGATTTTGGGTACCACTTCCGGGCCCGAGCTACTGGTCGAACTCGACAGGGCGGCACCGGACCCATTGCATCACCAACTCGCCAACGGCCTGCGTGCCGCGATCCGCTCCGGCCGCCTGACGCCGCACACCCGGCTGCCGTCGACCCGGGTGCTCGCCGCCGACCTCGGGGTCTCGCGCCGACTCGTCGTCGATGCCTACAGCCAACTGGTCGCCGAGGGTTTCCTGCTCAGCAGGCACGGTTCGGGCACCCGCGTGGCCACCGTCGATACGGCGAGCGCCCCCGAGCACCGATCCGCCGAGCCGACGCGCTACGACATCGACTTCTTGCCCGGATCTCCGGACCTGTCCAGCTTCCCGCGACACGCATGGCTGCGCGCGCTGCGGCAGGGGTTGGCCGGCCTCGAGTCCGATGCATTCGGATATGTCGCACCCCAAGGTCTTCTCATGGCCCGCGTTGCGATCGCGGACTACCTGCGCCGCACCCGAGGTGTGCTGGCCGATCCGCGCCACATCGTCGTCTGCTCCGGCGCGACGCAGGCCGTCGCATTACTCAGCCACGCGCTGCGGTCCACACCGGTGGCGATGGAGGATCCGGGATTCTGGCTACATCGAAGGATTCTGCGACACAACGGCATCGATCCGATTCCTGTCCGTGTGGATGACGAGGGCCTGGACGTGGGCGCGCTGACAAGTAGCGGGGCTGAGGTGGTGCTGACCACGCCTGCTCATCAGTCGCCGACGGGTGTCGTGCTGTCGGCCGCACGGCGAACGTCGTTGGTGGAGTGGGCCCGCGCCGGCCATCTGATCATCGAAGATGACTACGACGCCGAATACCGTTACGACCGTGCGCCTGTCGGGTCGCTGCAGGGTATCGCCCCCGAACGGGTGGTGTATGTGGGGTCGACGAGCAAGACGTTGGCCCCCGGCTTGCGCATCGGCTGGATGGTGCTGCCCCCGCACCTCGTGAAGGCGGTCGCGTTGTCGAAAGGGCTTGCCGACACCGGGAGTTCGGTGATGGATCAGGTGGCCTTCGCACAGTTCCTGGTATCGGGCGAGTACGACAGGCACCTGCGGCAGATGCGCAGGCGCTACCAGGTCCGCCGAAATGCGCTACTGCGTGCGCTGGCACGGGATCTACCTAGGCGGCGGTGCTCGGTGCTGCGGCAGGCGTCCATCTCACCGTCCGCTTTCCCGACGGCTTTCCCATCGAGGACCTCGTCGCGCACGCCGCGAAGAAGCGCATCCGGGTCGAACCGCTCGCCCCGTGCTACGCCGAACCCGCCACGGCACCACCGGGATTGCTCCTCGGCTATGCAAACCTCACCGAGTCGCAGATCGAGCGGGGTGTGCAGGAGCTCGCTCGGGCGCTGGGCGGTGGCGGAGGGATTTGAACCCCCGGACGGTTTTAGCCGTCTCTCGCTTTCAAGGCGAGTGCATTAGGCCGCTCTGCCACGCCACCGTCGACAAGCGTACTGGTGGTGCCGGCCCGCTCAGACGCGGCCGAGTTTTGCGGGCGGTGCCGTGGTCTTGAGCGCAACGCTGATGCGCCTGCAGTTCTCCCCCATCGCCGCGATCTGCGGACGCGACAGCCGGCCAAGGAAGTGGGCGCGCACACCCTCGCCGTACGTTGCCATGGCTTCGCGTACCGCGGCCCTGCCGTCGTCGGTGATCGTGGCCAGCACGCCGCGGCCGTCCTCAGGACTTGCGCCCCGTCGCACCAGGCCCTGCAGCTCCAGGCGCCGGATCTGCCGGGTGACGCGACTCGGCAACGACATCAAACTGTCGGCAAGGTCCCCCATACGCGATGACCCCGTTGCGGACTTGTCCAATATGTCCAGCAGCCGCACATCGTTGAGGGTCAGATGATGTTCGTCCATGAGCGACCGATTGAGGGTCGCATACATCCGCAACGCCGAATCGAGGAAGTTTTGCCACGACCTCTGCTCGGCTATATCCAATCCGGGCATATCACTGGCTGTACGCCCCGCGATGATCCGCTCCATCCGGCAATGGTAAATCTCAACGGCGTTGCTGGGGGCCGAACAAACAGACCTGTTTCCGCAGGCTAGTAACCTTATTTGAATGCAAGCGATCATGGTTGCCAGCAAAGGTCATTTGACCTGGCAAGAAGTTACTGACATCGCGCCGCGCGAAGGCGAGATATTGATCAAGGTCAGCGCCGCCGGGGTGAACCGGGCAGACCTGTTGCAGGCCGCAGGCAACTATCCGCCGCCGCCGGGAGCCAGTGAGACTCTCGGCCTGGAGGTATCGGGCACTGTCGCGGGATTGGGCGACGGGGTCACCGGCTGGGATCTCGGGCAAGAGGTCTGCGCATTGCTGGCCGGCGGAGGCTACGCCGAGTTCGTCGCCGTGCCCGCAGGCCAGGTCATGCCGATCCCCGACTCGGTTTCGCTCCACCACGCCGCCGCCCTGCCCGAGGTCGCGTGCACGGTTTGGTCGAACCTGATCATGACCGCCAACCTGACGGCCGGGCAGCTGGTGCTCATCCACGGCGGTGCGAGCGGCATCGGCACGCATGCGATTCAGGTCGCCCGCGCGCTCGGCAGCCGGGTTGCGGTCACCGCCGGAGCAGCGAACAAGCTGGACCTGTGCGCCGAACTCGGCGCCGAGATCACCATCGGCTATCGCGACGAGGACTTCGTCGAGCGCATCCGCGCGGAGTCCGGCGGGGCCGGTGCCGACGTGATTCTCGACATCATGGGTGCCGCCTATCTTGACCGCAATGTCGACGCTCTGGCCCCCGACGGCCGGCTCGTGATCATCGGCATGCAGGGCGGCGTCAAGGCAGAGTTGAACCTCGGCAAACTGCTCGGCAAACGGGCCGGGGTGATCGCGACCGCACTGCGGTCACGTCCGGTGAGCGGTCCTGGCAGCAAGAGCGCGATCGTCAAGGAGGTCGTCGCCAACGTCTGGCCGATGATCGCCGACGGCGAGGTCCGTCCCATCATCGGTGCCGAATTCGCGATCGAGCAGGCCGGCGCCGCGCACGAATTGCTGGAGTCCGGTGAGGTGGCCGGGAAAATCGTTCTGCGAGTGGCGGACTAGCGGAATCAACCCAGCGACGCGAGCGCACGAACGAGCTGATCCACTTCGGCGGTCGTCGTGTAGTGCGCCAACCCCACGGTGACTGCGCCGCCGATGTCGTTGACGCCGATCACGTCGAGCACCCGCGAACCGGCGTTCGCGATGGCAAGAACCCCATTGTCGGCCAGGCGCTGCACCACCCGCTCGGCCGGCACGTCACTGACGGCGAAACTGAGGACGGGAATCCGCATTTCGGGCCGGCCGATCACCATGATCGCGGGCAGCGAGCGCAACGACATCAGCAGATAGTCGAACAGTCGGCTCATGTAGGACGACGCCGATTGCATTGACGTCGCCAATCTTTCGCGGCGGGTGCCCTGTGCCGCCTCGTCGAGTGAGGCCAGGTACTCGATGCTGGCGACGACGCCCGCGAGCAGACCGAACTGATGCGAACCCACCTCCAGCCGCGCCGGACCGCGGGCGTATGGGTTCAGCGACATCGAGCTGAAGGAGTCGATTACCGACGGATCGCGAAACACCAGGGCACCGATCGGCGGTCCGCCCCATGCGAGTGCGTTCACGGCGACGACGTCGGCGTCGATCTCGTCGATGTCGATCAGCTGGTACGGCGCGGCGGCGGAATGGTCGACCACCACCAGGCCGCCGTTGTCGTGCACCAGTTTGGTCACCGCCCGCAGATCGGTGACGGTGCCCAAGGTCGATGAGGCCGAGGTGATTGCGACGAGGCGGGTCGGCGCGGTGATCAGGCTCTCCCACTGCCAGCTCGGCAGCTCGCCGGATTCGATGTCGACCTCGCCCCACTTGACTTTGGCGCCATAGCGATTAGCGGCGCGCAGCCACGGGGCGATGTTGGCTTCGTCGTCCAGTCGGGTGACCACCATCTCGTAGCCCAGACCGACCCGAGCGGCGGACGCATCGGCAAGCGATGTGAGGAGGACCGCTCGATCCGGGCCAAGCACGACACCCTCAGGGTCGGCGCCGACGAGGTCGGCCACCGCCTGGCGGGCGGCGGTGAGGACGGCCGCGCTGCGCTGCGCCGACGGGTGCGGTCCGGTGGAGGTGGGCATCGAACCGCGGAAGGCGGTGGACACGGCCCTCGCGACAGCGTCGGGAAGCAGCATGCCGTTCTGGGCGTCGAAATGCACCCAGCCGTCGCCCAGAGACGGGTGCAGGCCACGCACCCGGGCGACGTCATATGCCATGGCAGCCCACCTTAAAGCGTCCTTGAATTGCACAACGTGACACGATCTCGGACGATGACCGGCTGTACGCATAGCTATCCAGCCGGGCCCGGCACGGGTCACCTAGCGGGTCATACTAGTCCAGTGGCCTTTGAGTTCGGAGTGCTCGTCGCACTTTCATAACCGGCGATCCCGGAGTGACATTGAATGCATGACGAGGCCGGGCCTGCGGGTTCGTCATGGCTGACGGGATAGTGTCGCTAGAGACGTCGGATCGCTGAACAAGGTCCACAACAACCTGAGAAGACCACGCAGCCCGCACCGCCCGAAGGGCAGGGAACAGACCGCGGAGAGGGACATGACAGCCAACAACGACGACGACGGCATCGAGATCATCGGCGGCGATCCACGCGCCGCGATGGGCGACAGCGACGACGGTAAACCGCTGACCGACCTGGTCGAGCAGCCCGCGAAGGTGATGCGGATCGGCACGATGATCAAGCAGCTGCTCGAGGAGGTGCGCGCGGCACCGCTCGACGACGCGAGCCGCAGCCGGCTGCGCGAGATCCACCGGACCAGCATCGCCGAGCTCGAGGAGGGTCTGGCGCCCGAGTTGCGCGACGAGCTTGAACGACTGACGCTGCCGTTCACCGAGGACGGTATTCCGTCCGACGCCGAGCTCCGCATCGCCCAGGCGCAGCTGGTGGGCTGGCTGGAAGGCCTGTTCCACGGCATTCAGACGGCGCTGTTCGCCCAACAGATGGCCGCGCGTCAGCAGCTGGAGCAGATGCGTGGCGGCCAGGGCGCGCTACCACCGGGAGTCACCGGACCGCGCGGCGGCGCCGGGACCGGCCAGTACCTGTAGGTGCCCCCTTAATGGCCCCCCACATCTCGACCCGCAACGCGTGGGTGGAATTTCCCATCTTCGACGCGAAGTCGCGGTCATTGAAGAAGGCGTTCCTCGGGAAGGCCGGCGGCGCGATCGGCCGCAACGAGTCCAACGTCGTCGTGATCGAGGCGCTGCGGGACATCACCATGTCGCTGGAACTCGGCGACCGCGTCGGTCTGGTCGGCCACAACGGCGCCGGTAAGTCGACACTGCTGCGACTGCTGTCCGGCATCTACGAGCCCACCCGCGGGGTTGCAACGGTGACCGGCCGGGTGGCCCCGGTGTTCGACCTCGGGGTCGGCATGGATCCAGAGATCACCGGGTTCGAGAACATCATCATCCGTGGGCTGTTCCTCGGCCAGACGCGCAAGCAGATGCTGGCCAAGGTCGACGAGATCGCGGAGTTCACCGAATTGGGTGACTACCTGTCGATGCCGTTGCGCACGTATTCCACCGGCATGCGGGTACGCCTCGCGATGGGCGTGGTGACCAGCATCGACCCCGAGATCCTGCTGCTCGACGAGGGCATCGGAGCGGTGGACGCCGACTTCCTGAAGAAAGCCCAGACGCGGCTGCAGAGCCTCGTCGAGCGCTCCGGCATCCTGGTTTTCGCCAGCCACTCCAACGAATTCCTGGCCCGGCTCTGCAAGACCGCGATGTGGATCGACCACGGAACCATCAAAATGACCGGCGGTATCGAGGAAGTGGTGCGCGCGTACGAGGGCGAGGACGCCGCCCGTCACGTGCGCGAAGTCCTCGACGAACATCGCTCGGATTGGCCGGCGACGGCCCCCAATGAATGACGCGGTGTGCGCCGTCGTCGTCACGCATCGGCGTCCCGACGAACTGGCCAAGTCGCTGGAAGCGGTGGCGGCCCAGACGCGGGTGCCGGATCATCTGATCGTCATCGACAACGACAACGACCCGCGCGTTGCCGAACTCGTAGCGGGCCAGCCGCTTGCGACCACATATCTCGGGTCACGCCGAAACCTTGGCGGCGCAGGAGGTTTCGCGCTCGGAATGTTGCACGCGCTGGCGCTCGGAAGTGACTGGGTCTGGTTGGCCGACGACGACGGGCGGCCCGCCGACTCCGAAGTGCTCGACACGCTCCTCGGATGCGCCGAGAAGCACGCGCTGGCAGCGGTGTCGCCGATGGTGTGCGATATGAACGATCCT
Organism: Mycobacterium neglectum; assembly: GCF_002591975.1. Classification (GTDB taxonomy): domain Bacteria; phylum Actinomycetota; class Actinomycetes; order Mycobacteriales; family Mycobacteriaceae; genus Mycobacterium; species Mycobacterium neglectum. The sequence continues at coordinate 73,359 of NZ_NVQE01000029.1, forward strand.
GGGCGACTTGCCTTTCCGCTGCGCCGCGGCCTTGCCTGGCGGCGGCGGGTCGAGGAACTGCGCATCGACGGGTCCTCGGACCTGCTGAGAGGCATCGCGTCCTTCTTCAACGGTGCGTTGTTCCGTGCGTCGACGCTGGAGGCCATCGGCGTGCCCGATCTGCGGCTGTTCGTGCGCGGTGACGAGACGGAACTGCACCGCCGCCTGGTGCGGACCGGGCTGCCGTTCGGCACGTGCCTGGACGCTGTGTATCTGCACCCGCAGGGCGGCGACGAGTTCAAGCCGATCCTGGGCGGGCGGATGCATACGCAATATCCCGACGACACGGCCAAGCGATTTTTCACCTATCGCAATCGCGGCTATCTGCAGTCACTGCCGGGCATGCGCAGGCTGCTGCTTCAAGAATGGGTGCGCTTCGGCTGGTTCTTCCTGGTGTCGCGGCGAGATCCCGCAGGGCTGGTCGAGTGGATTCGGTTGCGGCGCATGGGCCGTAAAGAAAGGTTCGGGAGGCCGCCACAGTGACGTTCACCGACGCCGCAGCGCAGTCGAAGACGATGGGACGCGCCTGGGGTGACCTCGTCGCGGGCTTCGGCAAGCGCGAACTGTGGTTTCACCTTGGCTGGCAGGACATCAAGCAGCGCTACCGCAGGTCGGTGCTCGGTCCGTTCTGGATCACCATCGCAACAGGCGCCACGGCGGTCGCCATGGGCTTGTTGTACTCGAAGTTGTTCAAGCTTCCCCTCGAGGAGCACCTGCCGTACGTCACGCTCGGTCTCATCGTCTGGAACCTCATCAACGCGTCCATCCTCGAAGGCGCAGAAGTCTTCATCGCGAATGAGGGTCTCATCAAACAGCTTCCGACACCGCTGTCCGTTCATGTGTACCGATTGGTGTGGCGACAGATCATCCTGTTCGGCCACAACATGATCATCTTCGTGGTCATCGCGTTCATCTATCCGAAGCCATGGAAGTGGACCGACTTGGCCGTCGTTCCGGCCTTGTTCCTGATCGTGTTGAACTGCGTATGGGTGTCGCTGTGCTTCGGCATCCTGGCCACCAGGTACCGCGACATCAGCCCGCTACTGGTCAGCCTGGTGCAGTTGCTGTTCTTCATGACGCCGATCATCTGGAACGAGTCGACCCTGCAGCAACAGGGTGCCGGTGAGTACGCCCGAATCATCCAACTGAATCCGCTGCTGCACTACCTGGACATCGTCCGGGCCCCGCTCCTCGGTGCCGATCAGGAGGTGCACCACTGGGTGGTGGTCATCGTGCTGACGATCATCGGCTGGACTTTCGCAGCGCTTGCCATGCGGCAGTACCGGTCACGAGTGGCGTACTGGGTCTAGTTGTCTGCGCGACGAGCAATGATCAGAACCTGTGGATGAGCCTCGGCGAGGTGGCGTGAAAGTGGGCGCACCTTCCCGAGGATGATCATCACGGAAACAGGATCTCGATCAAGACCGGCGTTGGCGCGCTGGTTGGGAAG
>NZ_NVQE01000003.1 GCF_002591975.1 Mycobacterium neglectum
TCGAGTGCCTTGATCTTGGTGTTGCCGATCACGATGGTGTCCTCGCCCTCGAGGCTGATGTCCTCGGGGTAACGGCCCAGGATCGAGTCGAACTTCAGCAGGTGCGCCAGGCTGGCGTTGTCGGTCAAGTCGTTGACCGCAATGATCTCGACGTCGGTGTTCTTGCCCTCGGCCTGCTGCGCCGCCAGGGCCCGGTAGAAGTTGCGTCCGATTCGACCGAAGCCGTTAACGCCAACCCGAATGGTCACGTATCTCCTTTGTTTTCTTTGTGCCCTAAATTGTTGCCTCAATGCAGGCAGCCAGCCTAAGCAATCGAGCATTCGAAAGTCGCGCGACAAAATTCCGCGAAACCGCCGAAAGAATTGAACTGATTCGCCGTTAACCCGATATATCCCCCGCTTCGGGGGATAAATGGCGCCCGATATTACCTAGCGTGTCCGAAATGACCACCGCATCAAGTGAAGCGCTAACGTGGACAGCCGAAATCGATCAATTGGCGGTCAACACGCTGCGGTTCTTGGCGGCCGACGGTGTCGAGGCGGCCAACAGCGGTCATCCGGGCTTGCCGTTGGGTACCAGCCCGATCGCCTGGACGCTGTGGTCGCGCCACCTCCGACACGACCCCGCCGATGCGCAGTGGCCGGATCGCGACAGGTTCATCCTGTCGGCCGGCCACGGCTCAATGCTGCTGTATGCATTGCTGCACGTATTCGGCTACGACATGCCGATCGACCAGCTGCAGCGTTTTCGCCAACTCGGGTCCCGCACACCTGGACACCCGGAATTCGGCCACACCCCCGGCGTGGAGACGACAACGGGACCTCTCGGACAGGGGTTGGCCAATGCTGTCGGCATGGCGCTGGCCGAGCGGATGCTGGCCGCTCGGTGTAACACGGCAGAACACACCGTCGTAGACCACCGAACCTGGGTACTGGCCGGCGACGGTGACCTTATGGAGGGCATCTCGCATGAGGCGGCGTCTCTGGCTGGTCGATTGGGGCTCGGGAAGCTGACCGTCATCTTCGACGACAACGACATCACCATCGACGGTCCAGCAAGTCAGAGCTGCGCCGACGACGCAGCGGCACGCTTCGCGTCGTACGGATGGCAGATCCTCGCCGTCGACGACGGTAACGACATCGCGGCGCTCGACCAGGCGTTCACCACCGCGTGCGAATCCGAGGATCGGCCAACCTTCATCACGGTGCACACGACGATCGGCTACGGCGCGCCAGGGGTAGAAGGCACCTCGAAGGCTCATGGCAGTCCACTGGGCGCAGAGACACTTGCGGCGATGCGCGAACGGCTTGGTTGGCCGGCGGCGAGCTTTCACGTGCCGGTCGCGGTCGGCGCTACCGCCGCCGCCGTCGCCGTGAAGGGTGCTGCGGCACATGCCGATTGGGCAGACACCCACGCTCGGTGGCAGGCCGATCACGCACAGCTCAGCGCGGACTATCCCCTCGACGCCACGCCCCGACCCGAGGACCTCCGCGCCCTGACCCCGCTCTCTGATGGAGCGGTCCCCGGTGGCAAAACCGCGACCCGCAAGGCGTCTGGTGCGGCCCTCAACGCGCTCGCGACCGTGTACCCGGGACTCATCGGTGGCTCTGCGGACTTGGCGGGGTCGACGAATACGGCCATCCCCGGCGGGGACGTCGGACCCGGCGATTACTCCGGACGCACCATCCATTTCGGAATCCGCGAGCACGCGATGGCCGCGGTGATGAACGGAATCTCGCTGCACGGCGGGCTTCGGCCGTTCGGCAGCACATTCCTGGTATTCGCTGATTACCTGCGACCGGCGCTGCGCTTGTCTGCGCTGATGAAGCAGCCGGTGGTCTACGTGTTCACCCACGATTCGGTGCACGTTGGCGAGGACGGACCTACTCATCAGCCGATCGAACAGCTCGAATCGCTCCGATTGATACCAGGTCTGACCGTATTGCGCCCCGCCGACGCCGCCGAGACGGCGCTGGCCTGGGAGCTGGCGGTGACCAATGTCGATGGTCCCACCGCACTGGTGTTGAGCCGCCAGGATCTCCCGATCCTCGGGGGCGCTGGACTCGACGAGATTCGCAGCCACGGCGCGCGGGTCGTCCGCGCCCAGGCTGGGCACCAGGATGTGGTGCTGGCGGCCAGCGGATCCGAGGTTGCCCTTGCGCTCGATGCCGCTGACGTGCTGGCGGCCAGGGGTGTGACCGCCACTGTGGCCTCGGTGATGTGGCGCGAACGCTTCGACGAGGCTGTGCGGAACGGGCGGCACCAGCTGCCCGATGTGCCTGTGGTGTGGATCGAGGCGGGCGTGCCGATCGGGTGGCGCGCGATTGCCGGACCCCGCGATGCCGTCGTCGGCATTCAGCGGTTCGGCGAGAGCGGCCCAGGTGGCGACGTCGCCGCGCACCTCGGACTGACTCCGACCGCGGTCGCGGACGCCGCACTACGCGTCGCCGCATACCAGCGGAGCGACGCGGAGTGGTCCGCTATTTCCGACGCTTGACGCGGCCACTACCGTTGGCGCTCAGGGACTTTCATGACGGCTCATGCGCTGGACGCATGACCGTCCAGGTCGTCGAGGAGACCCAGATCGTCGAACATCTTCAGCGTCTCCATCGCCGATTTCTCGTCGAGGCGGCTGATCGCGTATCCGGCATGCACGATTGTGTATTCCCCCACCTGCATGTCCGGCAGGTAGGCCAAACAGACGGTCTTGGTGTTGCCACCGAAGTCAACGGTGGACATGCGGGTGCCCGCAGCCTCCCAGACGTCGATCACTTGGCCGGGAACTCCGAGGCACATATGCCTTCCTTTCCGGTCAGGCAATCACGGCGACCGTGCGCGGGTGTGGGCTCCCGCGCGGGTTGCGATCACGCTAGCCAAATTCCGCCGGGCCGACAATCAGAATTTCGCACAACAAGACTGCGTTTTTCTGCCTGTCATTCCGCCGTGGATGACCACCGCGCAGCGATAGCTTTGTGTGGAGCGCCCATTCGCAGTACCTGCGACGACGAGGGCGAGGAGAGTCCAACATGGAGACGGCGGTGCGAAGCAGTGCATGAGCTGTCGCTGTGCCGTGCGATCGCCGGCGTCGTCAAGACCTATGCCGCCGATCGGCATGTCGATGTCGTGCACGTCCAGGTCGGCGCTCTGCGTCAAGTGGTACCCGATTCATTGTCCTTCTGCTGGACTCTGGTCCGCGAACACGAGTGCATGCCCGACGCACAGCTGGAACTCGAGCTGGTTCCTGCCGAGGTGCAGTGCCGCTCGTGTGCACAACGGTCGGAGATCGCTTCACGGTGGTCCGTGTGCTGTCCGAAATGCCAGAGTGCCGACGTCGAGGTGGTCAAAGGCGAGGAGTTCCAGGTGACGTCGCTCGATGTGACGTGACGTGCCAAGTTTCATGAAAGGTGATGAGCATGGGTAGATTTCATCGGCACGACGACGGCACGGTGCACGCCCATGAGCACGAAAGCCACGACCAGGCCCACGACCACGGGGACCACAGCGGCTACGAGACCGGCTCTGCGCGGGTAGACGTGCTCGAATCGATATTCGCCGAAAATGATGTCCGCGCAGACTTCAACCGTAATGCGTTCGAGCAACATGGGATTCGCGCCCTCAATCTCATGAGTTCACCGGGCTCGGGCAAGACAACGGTGCTCGCCGCATCACTCGACGAACTCAGGGGCGAGATCGCCGTCGGGGTGATCGAAGGCGATATCGCAACCGACCTCGACGCGGCCAAGCTGGGTGGCCGAGGGGCACAGATCTCTCTGCTCAACACCAACAACGGCTTCGGCGGTGAATGCCACTTGGATGCGCCGATGGTCAACAGGGCGCTGCAGGGTCTGAATCTGCCCGAGCTCGACCTGGTCATCATCGAGAACGTCGGCAACCTGGTCTGCCCTGCCGAGTTCGACGTCGGCGAGCATGCCAAGGCGATGGTCTATTCCCTCACTGAGGGTGAGGACAAGCCGCTCAAGTACCCGGTGATGTTTCGCTCGGTGGATGTGGTCCTGCTCAACAAGATTGACCTGGCCCCCTATCTCGAGGCCGACATCGACACCTATATCGGACACATCCGCGAGGTCAACCCGACCGCCATGATCCTTCCGATCAGCGCCAGGACGGGCGCGGGCATGCCGGACTGGTTCACCTGGCTACGTCGGTTCGCCGCCGACGTGCCATGTGTTCAACACGGTTGATCTCGCTGCGGCAGCCCCACATTCGGGCCGGATTATCAGGCCGGCAGCGCGGCGTTCAACGGAACCTTCACGGTAACCGTGGTGCCCGAGGCAGGGCTCGACTGTATGGACAGTTGACCACCTACCAGTTCGGCCCGCTCAGTCATCGACAACATTCCGTAGCCGGCGGGTTTGGCCACACGATCGCGGAGACCATCCCCAGAGACGGTGGATTGGCCCGTATCGAAACCGACCCCGTCGTCGGCGACCTCGAGGCGTGCGACGTGGTCGCACACCGAGAACCGCAAGCTCGCAACACTGGCGTGCGAATGCTTGACGACGTTCTGCAGGCACTCCTGGGCGATGCGATACAACGCGACCTCAATGTGTTCGGGCAGCCGATCGTCGGCAAGCTCGAGCTTCAGGTCGACCTGCGGGATCGAAGCCGCCAGACTTGCCAGCCCGCCGGCCAGGCCGAGGTCTTCCAGAACCGGTGGCCGAAGGCCGCTGATAGCCGAGCGCGCCTCCTCCAGCGTCAGTCCGACCATTTCACGGGACTTCGCGATCTGTTCGGCCGCCTCCGCGGAGTTTTCCTCGTCGACGGCGCGGGCTGCGGCGTCCAGCCGATACGTGAGCGTCACCAACCGCTGCGAAATGCCGTCATGGATGTCACCCGCCAGGCGGCGCCGCTCCACCTCCTGGGCCTCGATCACCTGCTCGGCGAAGTTCTCGTGTGCTCGCTCGCGGGCCTTCAGCTGTCGATGCAGCCGGCCCTGATGCAGTGCGCCGGCTATCAGCCGCCCGATGACCAGCAGCAACTCGACGTCACGCGCCGTGAAATTACGCTGCTCGACGGTGTGGACGTTGAGGACGCCCACAAGGCCGCCCGGCTCGGTCTCCATCGGAACCGATGCCATCGAGGTGAAGTCCGATCCGCGCAATGATCCGATCGGCACATAGCGAGGGTCGGCTTCCTTGTTGTCGGTGATGACCACCGGTTGACGATGGCTGGCCACCCACCCGGAGACGCCTGACCCCAACGGCAGCCGGATCCGGCCGACCTGCTCGTCGAACGGTGGCGTCGCACCCACCAGGGTCAGGGACCCCTCGGTGTCGTCGAGTACGTGCACGAAGCAGACATCCGATGCGGTCGCCGCAATGATCATCCGCGCAGCCGCGGCCGCCATGACCTCCAACCCAGGTCCGCTGGAGGTTGCGGCCACGATGTCGAGCAGGAGGGCGACCTCGCGATCGGGGTCGACCAGGCCGCGCATGGCGCGCGCTCCGGATGTCGTCACCTGTAGATGCCCTCCCGTAGTGCGGTGGCCGCCGCGCTGGTGCGGTCGCTGACGCCGAGCTTGCGGTAGATGGACCGCAGGTGGCTCTTCACCGTCTCATCGCCAATCACCAGCTTGTTGGCAATCCCACGGTTGGACAGGCCGGTGACCACGTATGACAGGATCTCGCTCTCCCGTTGAGTCAGCCCCTGCCGGGCGCCCGGCCAGAACTCGTTCGATTGCAGACGCGCAGCGGTGTCGACGGCTCGCGCGGCCAGACCGGCGTCGATCGCGGTCGAGCCGTCGCGTACGTACTCGAGTTGACGAACCAGTTCGTCGCTGGTGATTCCTTTGAGCAAGTACCCGGCCGCACCGACACGCAGCGCCTGGAATAGATACTGCTCGTCGTCGTACACCGATAGCAGGATCACTTTGCGCTCTGGATCTCGTTCCCGGATTGACCGACACAGATCCAATCCGCTTGCACCCTGCATCCGGACATCGCACAAAACGACATCGGGCATGAGGTTGGCAATAACGCTGAGCGCATTCTCCACACCGACGGCCGCACCAACCACACGCACTCTTGTATGGAACGAGGCGAGCATCGCCTTGAGGCCCTCGATTACGATCTCGTGATCGTCCACGAGGACAACTCGCACAGGCCCTGCAACCACTGCCACCGTCATGTATGCACGGTAGTGCCGAATCTTTCGATCGTGATAGACCTTTCGGTCCCGTTCACCCCGCGAATCCCCCACTTCGGGGACCTTCGCCCAGGCTTGGAACCTGCCGGTTCACGTTGCTGGGCTCTTTTCAGTCTCGGTTAGACGTCGACGCTGCCGCTCGCCCGGCTTGATCGGAATGTTCGGCCAGCCAACGGATATCCATGTGACGCACCCGACGATGCTCGAGCACGATCCACAGTATGCCGAATACGATCGCCAGAACTGCGACGACTGCGGTCATCATGGTGTATTCGCGTTGGTTGTAGGCAACCGAGGCAACACAGCCGGCCATTGAAATTACGCCGAGCGCAATGGAAAGGAGACCCGGCCAACAATAGCCGTCGATGAATGTCTCGCCCGCGTGTTGGTGTGTTGTGCGGTAGTGATCAACGGGATCGCGATGGTTTCTTCCCATAGCGCCTCCAATGCGCAGTAACGACTAGTACAGACCGCCGCGTCGCGAGTTGCGAAACGGTGTATCCGCAACCACAAGTCGCGCTCATGTGAGCGTGCAGGAGCATCTGTGGTCGTCGAATACTGCAACAAGCATCGAGCGGCCACCTGCGCCCTTCATCCCCCTGACGGGTGGTATTTGCGGGTGGGTTTGTGGCGTGCGAGGTGTCATGTCCCGCAGACTTCAAAGACCTTGTCTTCAGAAAGGATTCGCCTGCGCAAGCTCGTTAGCGTGGCTGTTCTCGCTGTTCTTGCGGCTTCGGCGTGTGCCCCAGGTATACGACCACGACCGCAGCGGCCAACGACATGACGCCGACCACCCACATCGCCGCCTTGGCGTTGCCGGTCAGATCGTTCAGCCATCCGGTGATGTAGGGGCCGCCGAATCCGCTGAGGTTCCCCAGCGAGTTGATCAGTGCGATGCCGCCTGCCGCGGCCACTCCGGTGAGGAAGGTCGAGGGCAGCGCCCAAAACACCGGCAGGGCACACATGACCGAACAGGTGGACAGGGTGACCGCGACCATCGCCAGGTAGGGATCGCTCATGTAGAGCGCGGCCGGTATGGACACCGCCCCGACGATCGCGGGGATCGCCACATGCCATACCCGTTCGTTGGTGCGGTCAGCATGGCGCGCCCAGGGCACCATCACCAGGGCGGCAACGACATAGGGCACCGACGTCACGAGTCCGCGCTCGATGATGCTCAGATGCGTGCCGTACTGCTCCTGGAAACCGGCAACGATCGTCGGCAGAAAGAACCCGACCGCGTACAGGCCGTAGGTGATTCCGAAGTAGATGAATGCCAGCAATAGGATCCTCGGGTGGCTGAGTGCCTTCTTCAGCGGCCAGTGCTGGCCGCTCTCAGCCAGCGACCGCTCGAAGTCCAGTGTCGTTTCCAGCCAGTCCTTTTGGTCGGCGTTGAGCCACCCGGCCTCGGCCGGTCGATCCGTCAGGTAGAACCAGCAGACGAACGCGAGAATGACGGCGGGGATGCCCTCGACGAGGAACATGACGCGCCAACCTTCGAGGCCGAAGATGCCGTGTCCCCAATCGATGACCAACGAGGACAGGGTGGATCCGATGGCAGTTGATACCGGCACGGCCACCATGAACAACGAGACCGCCTTGGAGCGGTGTCTTTCCGGGAACCAGAAAGTGAGGTAGAGAATGATTCCCGGGAAGAAACCCGCTTCCGCAACGCCGAGCAGGAACCGAAGGACGACAAGGGTTTCGAAGTTGGGCACGAATGCGATTGCAGTGCTGATGATTCCCCACGTCAGCATGATGCGCGCGATCCAACGGCGGCCGCCGAACCTGTTGAGAGCGATATTGCTCGGCACTTCCAGCAGCAGGTAGCCGATGAAGAAGATGCCCGATGCGAACCCGAACATCTTTGCGCTCATCGCGAGGTCTTCGTTCATGCCGTTGGGCCCGGCGAAGCTGATGTTGACGCGATCGAGGTAGTTGATGAAATAGAGCAGCACGAGGAACGGGATCAGACGGCGGGTGACCTTCTTCACCGTCTGCTGCCCCACAGCCGAATCGGGGAGGTGGGTCGTCATCGTCGCCCTTCTGCGCAGGTCCGTCGCAATCGAAGCAGATTACCCGCGTTTCATGGGCTGTTTGGGGCTGTCGTTCCAGGTACTGCCCGGATTCCATGCACCGTGAGCGCTATGGCTAGTCGTTCGTGTACTCGGCGGGGCACGACAGGTCCACGAAGACCGTGTTGATCGCTGCACTTCCGGACGACTCACGGATACGTTCGACCGAGCAATTGGCCAGCGGCCCGCCCCTCGTCCCGTTGAGGTTCACCCGGTAACCCTGCGCACGCAGTTCGTTGACAACGTCGGTGGCTGACCCACCTCCCGACGGCGCTGCGACCGCTCCGGTCGCTGATGCCAACCCCACCGCTGTCATCGTGAAAGCCGCACCGATCGCAAGAATGCACTTGTTCATTGATCTATCCTTTGTTGTTGTCGCGATATAGGTTGCGCTACAACATGGTTCGGGCGAGTAAATACCTCAGTCGCCGTACGCCATGAATAGCTTTGTCTTCGAACACTTTCCAACCTATGCCCGGCCGTCATACATGTCAGATGACTCATAGGAACCGCATATCTTTAAGGCTCCCGGTCCCTTTGATGAATCCTCTTGCCGCGTAGTCCAACTCGCGACATCTGAGATAACCGTCGCTCCAGGCACTGCTGTTCCCCAACGCCATTGCTCTGGCGCGTTCGCTCACTACGCCCACCGTCTGCACGTGAGCGGGAACGAATGCCGCGAGCTGATGGCAGCCGTTCGAACGTCGTGTTCTCATTGTCGGGATCCCGTGGCGACTCGTCGCGACACGCATAGGAGTTTCATATGCACGGGATGAGGAGACTGTTGCCGACCGAACGCCGCAGCCGCACTATCAAGATCAGGCTCGTGCACACAGCCGGTTTCTGTGAATCTTCTATGTGAACCCTGACACCCGGCTGCGGCGTGGCAACAATGGGGGCATGACGTCGTCAATGGCCGGCGATCGAACACCTCGCAAGGCGATCCTCGGACAGCTGCCACGAATGCAGCGGCCGGACGGATCGCCTATCCGGGTGCTGCTCGTCGACGACGAACGTGCGCTGACCAACTTGGTGCGTATGGCGTTGCAGTACGAAGGCTGGGACATCGCCGTCGCACACGACGCCCAGGAAGCGCTCGCCCTGTATCAAGCGAACGTGCCCGATGTCGTTGTCCTCGACATCATGCTTCCCGATGTGGACGGCTTGGGGGTGTTGGAGCGACTCCGCCAGTCGGCGACATACACACCGATTCTGTTCCTCACGGCCCGGGACTCGGTTCGCGACCGGGTCGCCGGTCTGACCGCAGGCGGAGACGATTACATGACCAAACCGTTCAGCCTGGAGGAACTGGTGGCCCGATTGCGTGGCCTACTGCGCCGGTCGGCGTACATGACTCCAGATGACCAGGAACGCATAACGGTCGGCGATCTTGAGCTCGACGGAGCCAGCCGGGAGGTCCGCCGTGCCGGAGTTCCGATTGCGCTCACCTCCACCGAGTTCGAGCTGCTGCGATTCATGATGCGAAACCCGCGGCGAGCACTGAGCCGGCAGGAAGTGCTGCGGCGGGTATGGAATTACGACTTCGGCGGACGTTCGAGCGTCGTCGACCTGTATGTCTCCTATTTGCGCAGGAAGATCGATGCCGATCAGAAGCCCATGATTCAAACCGTCCGCGGGGTTGGCTACATGTTGCAGCCCATTCAATGACCGTCATGCACGCGTCGAGAGGCTGGCGCACGTGGCCCCTTCGACACCAGCTCGTGCTGGGCGTGTCGGCCGTCGTCATGGCGGCTCTACTGGTAGTCGGGGCCCTTTCGGTGCTCACGCTTCGAAACACGTTGACGAACATCACTGATACCCAATTGTCCGCAGCTGCAAATGGTTACAGCTATTCGGCGGCCAAGTATCGATCGACTCCGCGGCCGGACGGCACGCTGCCGCCGCCCGGGGCGATGAAACCGCTCACTCAGTTGATCGGTCAGGCGCCGGGTAATGTCGCGGCCCTCATTCAAGACGGCCGCATTGTGGATTCGGCGCTGTTCCAGGACGGAGAGGCGCAGCCGGTCCCGGAAGCGGCACTCAGGAAGGTCGCGGAACAATCATGGGGAGATGGCGGTTCGCGGACCATCGAGTTGCCTGGGCTTGGCGACTACTTGATCGACAGTCGCCCAGGCGATCCCGGCGAGTTCTTCGTCAACGGCGTATCACTACGGCCGACGCAGCAGGCGGTCACCCGGGAGACCGCGGTTGTCGTCGCTGCGACGGTGTTGGCGCTACTGGGTACCGCGCTGGGCACGTTGATGATCGTGCGGTTCGCACTACGCCCGCTGGGTCGGGTCGCAGCGACCGCAGCAGAGGTGGCCGTCCTGCCCCTGAACCAGGAGCAACACGCGATCACCCCACGAGTGCCTGCCACCGACACCAACCCTCGCACCGAGGTCGGGCTCGTCGGCGACACCCTCAATCGGCTACTCGCCCACCTCGAACGCTCGCTGGGCGAAGCGGCGGCCTCCAACCGACGAATGCGACAGTTCATCACCGATGCAAGCCACGAGTTGCGCACGCCGTTGGCAGCAATCCAGGGGTATGCGGAGCTGACACGCCAGGACAGTTCCGTGCTGCCCGAGACCACCGAATATTCGCTGGCCCGAATCGAAGCCGAAGCGCACCGGATGAATTCGTTGGTCAGCGACCTGCTGCTGCTCGCCCGCCTCGACGAGGGGCAGGACCTAGAGACCGTCGATTTCGATCTCACCGACATCGCTGTCGACGCTGTGAACGACGCAGCAGTTTCCGCACCGACGCACCAGTGGCTGCTCAACTTGCCCGAAGACGCGGTCCCGGTGCGAGGGGACCGCTCAAGGCTGCACCAGCTGCTGGCCAACCTGCTGTCGAATGCGCGTGTACATACACCGCCCGGCACCACAGTGACGACCGGCGTTGTCACCGTCCGCGCCGATGACGACAGGGCATTCGCCGAACTGACCGTCATCGACGACGGCCCAGGGATCCCCGACGACATGATCGGGCACCTTTTCGAACGGTTTGTCCGCGCGGACAAGTCCCGGTCACGGCAGGCCGGCAGCTTCGGGTTGGGGCTGGCGATCGCCGCGTCGATCGTCGAGGCCCACGCGGGTTCAATCTCGGCCGAATCCCAAGGGGGCCGGACGACGTTCCGGGTGCGGTTGCCCTTGGTTACGCCACTGCGTCGAAACCGACAGGCCGATTCACCGACGAACGAGCCGTCGCGCGCCACACGCGAGGCGATCGTCACTGCTAGAACCAGGCTGCTACCTGCGTCAGTGGACACGATCCGCAGCGAACGTCAGTAACTCGAGGATGCTACATGGGCCCGATGAACATTAATTCTGCTAATGTGAATTAAGAATCATTAGCTGTACTAATGCCAGGTGGGTTTCTACCGTCTATTACATGAACTCACCCCTGGTGATTGGCTTCCTTGCCTCGCTGACGCTGATCGTGGCGATCGGCGCGCAGAACGCGTTCGTACTGCGCCAGGGCATCCGCGGCGAACACGTACTGGCGGTGGTCGCCGTGTGCGCCGTGTCCGACATTCTGCTGATCACCGCGGGCATCGCAGGCATCGGAGCCCTCATCGCCGCACATCCGGGCGCCCTCGATGTCGCACGGTTCGGCGGCGCGGCGTTCCTGATCGGTTACGGCCTGCTTGCGGCGCGGCGCGCCTGGCGGCCGTCCGCGCTGACCCCGTCGGAGAAGGGCCCTGCACGACTGCTCGAGGTGCTGGTCACCTGCCTCGCTCTGACGTGGCTCAATCCTCACGTCTACCTCGACACCGTGGTCCTGCTCGGCACGCTGGCAAACGAGCACAGCGAAGAACGTTGGTTGTTCGGCGTCGGGGCCGTCACCGCCAGCCTGGTGTGGTTCGTCTGCCTCGGACTCGGGGCTCGTCGACTCTCCGGCCTATTCGCCACCCCGATCACCTGGCGGATCCTCGACGGGTTGATTGCCATCACAATGACCGGCCTCGGCGTGTCCCTGCTCTTGTCCTGAGAAGCGGGTATGCCGTTCATATGACCGCAGAACAGAAGACTGTATTCATCACCGGAGCCGCAGCGGGGATCGGCAGGGCGACCGCCCTGAACTTCGCTCGTAGAGGATTCACCGTCGGCGGCTTCGACATCGACGAGGTCGGCCTGAAGTCATTGGCCGACGAGATCGACCGGCTCGGCGCCAAGGCGGTCGTCGGACACCTCGACGTCACCGACTCCGACGAAATGGCGCAGCGAGTCGGCGAGTTCGCCAACTCGGCAGGCGGCAGGCTCGACGTGATGATCAACAACGCCGGCATACTGCGCGCCGGCCGGTTCGAGGAGATGGACATCGGCGGCCACCTCAAGGAAATCGACATCAACGTAAAGGGCGTGACGAACGGGCTGCACGCCGCATTTCCCTATCTGCGATCCACGCCGAACGCGCTGGCGGTCAACCTGGCATCCGCGTCGGCGATATACGGCCAGGCCGAACTCGCGAATTACAGCGCGACCAAGTTCTTCGTACGCGGCATCACCGAGGCACTGGACCTCGAGTGGGAGCGGTATGGGATCCGGGTGATAGCAATGTGGCCGCTGTACGTTCAGACCGCGATGACCCAGGACCTCAAGACCGGCACCACCGAGTCGCTCGGCATTCGGTTGACCGCCCAGGACATCGCCGATGCCATCGTGGCCGCGACCGAACCGTCGAAGTTGCGCCGAGCCATCCACCAGGTGCACTTCCCCGTCGGGCCGCAGACCAAAGCGCTGGCCGCCGGTTCCCGCTTCTCCCCCGGCTGGCTCACCCGGCTGGTCAACAAGAGATTGGCGCAACACTGATGTTCAAGATGACCGTCGAAGACGTGTTCGCCATCCGCAATCGGGGCGTGGTCGCGACCGGCCGAGTCGAAACCGGAACGCTACGCGTCGGCGACGCCGTCCATATCAACGGCGGCCCCGGCGTGACGGTCTCCGCCATCGAGAAGTTCCGCAAACAGCAGAATGAGGCGACGACCGGCGAGAACGTGGGCGTGCTGATCAAGGGAATCGAAAGAGCTCAGCTCAATCGCGGCGACGTCCTGACGTCGTCGTCCTCGTCCTCGTCGTACGGCGAGGCGCCGCCAATCTGAGCCCATCCAAGTTCGGCGGTTTGTAAGTGAGTTAGCTACTCTCGCCGGGTGCCTGCTTCGTTGTCCCGACGGAGTTTCCTGGCGTTGAGCGCCGGGGCGGCGGCGCTGGCGGCAGCCTGCGGGTCAGAGCCGGGTGAAGTCGCCGACGACGGCTCGGTCACCGTCAAACATGTGTTCGGTGAAACCAAAATCCCTGCGCCGCCCGAACGGGTGGTCAGCGCGGGTCTCACCGGGCAGGACGAACTGCTCGCCGTCGGCGTCATCCCGATCGCGGTGACCGACTGGTTCGGCGGCGAGCCATTCGGTGTTTGGCCCTGGGCGCGGCCAAAACTCGGCGGTGCACAACCGGTGGTGCTCAACCTCGTCGACGGGATTCCGGTGGATCAGATCGCCTCGTTGCGACCCGACCTGATCATCGCCACCAATGCCGGCCTCGACCGCGACACCTACGACCGACTGACGGCCGTCGCCCCGACGGTCGCACAGTCCGGTCAGGACGCATTCTTCGAACCGTGGAAGGTGCAGGCGAGCGCCATCGGCCAAGCGGTGTTCAAGCACGACGAGATGCAGGCGCTCATCGCCGCCGTCGATGAGCGCTTCGCCGCGGCGGCTACCAACAACGCGCAGTTCGCCGGCAAGAAGATCCTGCTGCTGGAAGGCACCTTGGGGCCGGACGGCCCGACGGTGATGTCCCCCGCTTGGCGTAGCGAATTCCTCACGCAGATGGGATTCGCCGTCGCCGACGATCTCAGTTCGGCCGATGTGCTGGTCTGGTCCACCGAAAACGACGAGCAGCGGGCCGCGCTGCTTGCCGATCCGGCGATCAATCGGCGGCGCAACGCGTTCACCGGCAAGGAACTCGCGGGCGCCATCGCCTTCGCCTCACCACTGTCGTATCCGGTGGTGGCCGAGCAGCTGCCGGCGCTCATCGCGGGAGCGATCGCCTGACAAGATGTTCGGGTGACCGCCACCAGCACCGAGTCTGAACACCGGGGTTTCGCGCTGACGGGTTCGGCCTACTATCCGACACTGGTCGCGATCTTCACCGGCCTTGTGCTGATCTCGAATGTGTCCGCCACCAAGGGCATCGCGTTCGGGCCGATCATCGGAGACTGGTCGCTGATCACCGACGGCGGGTTCATCGTGTTCCCGCTGACGTACGTGATCGGCGACGTGCTGTCGGAGGTGTACGGCTTCAAGGCGACCCGGCGGGCCATCTACATCGCCTTCGTGATGGAAGCCATCGCGGCGTTCACGTTCTGGCTCACCGCCTACCTCCCCGCGGCGGACTTCTACACCAACCAGGCGGCGTTCGAGGCCGTCGTCAAGCCGTTCACGCAGTTGATCATCGCGGGTCTCGCCGGCTTCATCGTCGGACAGACACTCAACGCGTGGGTCGTGGTGAAGATCAAGGCCCGCACGAAGGAGAAGCATCTGTGGGCCCGGCTGATCGGCTCGACGATCGTCGGCGAGTTCGCTGACACCGTGGTGTTCTGCGCGATCGCCGCGGGGGCGATAGGCATCAGCACGTGGGGCGACTTCATCACCTACGTCGCGTTGGGCTGGGTGTACAAGACCGTCGTCGAGATCGTCGTGTTGCCGGTCACCTACCGAGTGATCGCGTACATCAAGCGCAGGGAGCCGACGTATCAGCCCGCCGTGTGAGGCTTCGTTAAGGCTCCTCTGGCAAGGCTCATAAAGGATGATTCGCCGTTGCTACTCGCGGGTAATTTTGATGCCATGAGCGCGACAGCGGATGTGATGGACGCCAACGCAAACGGTGCGGGTCCCATGGGTCGCATGGTGATCCGCGACTACGGGGATCGTGCCCTGCTGCTGGAATTCGACAACACCGACGAGGTGCTGGCGTGGTCGGCGGCGATCCGGGACGCCGACCTACTCGGTGTGCTCGACATCGTTCCGGCGTCGCGCACGGTGCTGATGAAGCTGACGGGCGCCCAGTATCAGGCACCCACCCGGCAGCGACTGGGCAAGCTGGACGTCACCGCGGTATCGGATTCGACGGCAGCTGCCGGTGAAGTCCAGATCGACGTCGTGTACGACGGACCCGATCTCGAGGACGTCGCCCGGCTCACCGATCTGACCGTCGACCAGGTGATCGCGGCGCACACCGGGACACCGTGGCGTGTCGGATTCGGCGGTTTCGCACCGGGTTTCGCGTATCTGGTCGGAGGCGACAGCCGACTCGAAGTGCCACGGCGAGCCGAGCCACGGACCAAAGTCCCGGTGGGAGCGGTCGGCCTCGCGGGCGAGTTCAGCGGCGTTTACCCCAGGGAGTCTCCCGGCGGCTGGCAGCTGATCGGACGCACCGCGCAGGGACAGGCGGCACTGTGGGATGTCGATCGTGACCCCCCGGCCTTGTTGACGCCGGGTATGTGGGTGCAGTTCCGGGCGGTGCAATCATGAGCGCCACACTGGAGATCCTGCGTTCCGGTCCGCTGGCGCTGATCGAGGATCTCGGCAGGCCGGGCCTCGCCCACATGGGCGTGAGCCGATCCGGTGCCGCAGATCGCCGCTCGCACACCCTGGCCAACCGGCTCGTGGCGAACCCGGGCGAGCTCGCCACGATCGAGGTGACGTTCGGCGGCCTGACTGTGCGGGTCCGTGGCGGTGACAAGAAGGGCGTCGCGATCGCCGTCACCGGAGCTGACACCGATCCGGCAATCAACGGAGTGCCGTTCGGCACGAACAGCATTCACTACGCGCGCGACGGTGAAGTGATCGAGCTCGGCGCCCCGCATTCGGGGCTGCGAACCTATCTGGCGGTACGCGGTGGCATCGACGTCGAGCCAGTGCTCGGGTCGCGCTCATACGACGTCATGTCGGCGATCGGGCCGCTGCCGCTCACGCCGGGTGACGTGCTGCCGATCGGTGTGCACAGCGACGAGTTCCCCGAATTGGACCAGGCACCCGTTGCCGCGATCTCCGACGACGTGCTCGAATTGATGGTGGTGCCCGGGCCTCGCGACGACTGGTTCACCGATCCCGACGTGCTGGTCCGTACGAACTGGCTGGCCACCAACAAGAGCGACCGCGTCGGGATGCGGTTGGTCGGCATGCCGCTCGAATACCGGTGGCCGGATCGCCAACTGCCGAGCGAGGGGGCCACCCGCGGGGCAATTCAAGTGCCGCCGAACGGTTTTCCGGTGATCCTGGGTCCGGACCATCCCGTCACCGGCGGGTACCCGGTGATCGGCGTGGTGGCCGATGACGACATCGACCGGGTCGCCCAGATCCGGCCGGGCCAGACGGTGCGCATGCACTGGTCGCGACCGCGTCGCCCGTTCGAAGGCACCGCATAAAATCTCGCCTGCTGGTAGAACGGCAGTGTGCATGCGCGCAGTTCCACCGCTGGACAAGTTCGCGAGGACCCGGTTCCTCGCGTGCACAGCGCCCGCCTGATCCACACTTCCGATCTCGACCACGAGACGCGTGACGATGCGCGGCGGATGGTCGTCGATGCGTTCGGCGGGGAATTCACCGATGCCGATTGGGAGCATGCCCTCGGTGGCATGCATGCGCTGATCTTCGACCACGGCGCGTTGATCGCGCACGCAGCGGTGGTGCAGCGACGGCTGCTGTACCGCGATACCGCATTGCGCTGCGGCTACCTCGAGGGTGTCGCGGTGCGTGAAGACCGGCGAGGCCAGGGCCTTGCCACCGCCGTGATGGATGCCGCGGAGCAGGTGCTGCGCGGCGCGTATCAGCTGGGCGCACTGAGTGCCTCCGAGGCCGGTCGGCACATCTACCCGGCGCGCGGCTGGCTGCCGTGGCAGGGTCCGACGTCGGTGCTGACACCCGACGGGGTGACCCGCACACCCGACGACGACAACTGCCTGTTCGTCCTGCCTGTTGACCTACCCGACGGCATGGAACTGGACCGCACCGCCGAGATGACCTGCGATTGGCGCGACGGCGACGTCTGGTGACGGCGCAGCTCACACCCGACCCTGCCGGGAGGTGAGCGGAATTTCACGATGGGGTCACCGCGGAGCATTCTCGGGCAACAGACGGCCCTTAGGCTGGCGTTATGCACTGCCGACGCGCGCTGACACGTCCGGGCAATGGCCAAGTAATCACCCGGAAACATGAGCTGAATACACAGGTGCAATGAGTGAGCCTGACTGGGCACCGCTCACCGGGTTCCGGGTGGCGGTGACTTCCGCCCGTCGCGCCGAGGAGTTGGGTGCGCTGCTGCAACGTCGTGGCGCCACCGTGACCAGCGCGGCGGCGATCACGATGGTGCCGCTGCCCGACGATGACGCGTTGCGCGCGCACACCGAAGCACTGATCGACGTAGCGCCCGACATCGTGATCGCCACCACCGGCATCGGATTCCGCGGCTGGGTCGCGGCAGCCGACGGGTGGGGGCTGGCCAACGACCTGATCTCCGCCCTCGGCAAGGCACGCATCGTGTCGCGCGGCCCCAAGGCGACGGGTGCACTACGCGCCGCGGGACTGCCCGAGGAATGGTCACCCGAGTCGGAGTCGTCGAGGGAGGTGCTCCACTACCTCGTCGAGGGCGGCATTGCCGGACAGCGCATCGCGGTCCAGCTGCACGGCGCCACCGACGACTGGGATCCGTTCCCCGAGTTCCTCGACGAACTACGCGCCGCCGGTGCGGAAGTGGTGCCGATACGGGTCTACCGCTGGCATCCCGCGCCCCGTGGCGGCGATTTCGATCAACTGGTGATGGGTATCGCGGACGAGAAGTTCGACGCTGTCAGTTTCACTTCCGCGCCTGCGGTCGCGTCGGTGTTGATGCGGGCGAACGAGCTTGGTGTCGAAGACAGGCTGCTTGCCGCATTACGCAGCAGCGTGCACGCGATGTGCGTCGGGCCCGTGACCGCCAGGCCGCTGGTCCGCCTCGGTGTGCCCACATCGGCTCCGGAGCGAATGAGGTTGGGCGCGTTGGCCCGCCACATCACCGACGAGCTCCCACTGCTATGCGCGCGCACCACACGCGTGGCGGGCCACGTACTGGAGATCCGCGGCACGTGTGTCCTCGTCGACGGCGCGGTCAAGGCAGTGTCGCCGTCCGGAATGGCGACGATCCGAGCGCTCGCGCATCATCCCGGCGCGGTGGTATCGCGCAATGCGCTGCTTTCGGTGCTACCCGGCAGCGGGACCGATACGCACGCCGTCGAGACTGCGGTGTTGCGACTCCGAACCGCCCTGGGGGACAAGAACATCGTGTCGACGGTGGTCAAGCGGGGCTACCGCTTGGCCGTCGATGAGGAATTGGCGCACGCACGATGAGTTATGTCCTCGTCGCGCACGGCACTCGCAAGAGCACCGGCGTGGAGATGATCGGTTCGCTGGCGAACCGGGTCGCGGCCGTGGTGGGGTGCGGAGTGCATGTGGCATTTGTCGACGTGCTCGGTCCGACACCTGCCGAAGTCCTCCGTGGGCTGACGGGGCCCGCCGTCGTCGTCCCGGCGTTTCTGTCGCGCGGATACCACGTCAACACCGACATCCCCGCGCATGTCGCTGCGAGCGGACGTGCCGGCGTCACGGTCGCCGATGCCCTCGGACCGAGTCCCGAGGTGGCCCGTGTGCTCGGCGATCGCCTCATCGAAAGTAACTGGCGTCCAGGGGATTCCGTCGTCCTGGCCGCGGCGGGGACGTCAGATCCGGCCGCTCGCAGCGATCTGCACAAGATGGCGGCCTGGGTGTCGGCACTCAGCAGCTCACGCGTCGAGTTGGCGTTCGCCGCGACGGGTGAGCCTCCGGTTTGCGATGCGGTCGCCACGCTGCGCCGTCGAGGCGCCCGGCGTGTTGTGGTGGCGTCATATCTGTTGGCGGACGGGGTTTTTCAGGACCGGCTGCGCAACAGCGGAGCCGACGCGGTATCTGATCCGCTGGGCAGCCACCCGGCGATGGTGCGGCTGATAGCGAGCAGATTCCGCCGCGCGCGGCTGACGAAAGCCGCCTAACCGCCGACCTCGACCACACCCTCGTCCGTCATCCGCGTCGGGTACACCGGCAGCGCGACGTCCGCATCGTCGAGACAGACACCGTCATCGAGGCTGAAGGCCTGCTTCTTGATCGGCGACTGGACAGTCGGGCGCCCACCCCGGTCACCGACGATGCCGCGCGAGATGACCGCGGCCCCCGAGAACGGATCGATGTTGCCCACCGCGCGCAGTGTGCCGTCATCCAGGCGGAACAACGCCACCTGGGTGCCATCGGCCAGCAGCACGCCGACACCACGGCACGGCATCAGACGGTCATAGGCGCAGGCCGTGGTCCACACGTCAACATCGTTGAGCAGAGTCACTTTTGGGGCACCTTTGGTAGTCCGATGGGAACTTTGCGGCCCGACCGCTTGGTAAACTCAACGGTTGGGTCGGCGACATCGGGGGCGTTGACGAACGAGACGAACTTGGACAGTTTCGCGGGATCCTCGAGCACGCCCTTCCACTCACACGCGTAACCCTCGATGTGGCGGGCGATCGCCGCCTCGAACTCGTCGGCCAACCCGAGGGAGTCGTGGCAGACGACATCGCGCAGGTGGTCCAGCCCGCCATCGAGGCCCTCCACCCACGGCGCGGTGCGCTGCAACCGGTCGGCGGTGCGGATGTAGAACATCAGGAACCGGTCGATGTAGGCGAGCAGAGTCTCGTCGTCGAGGTCGCTCGCGAGCAGCTGGGCATGTTTGGGTGTCATGCCGCCGTTGCCGCCGACGTAAAGGTTCCACCCGGTCTCGGTCGCGATGACACCGACATCCTTGCCGCGCGCCTCGGCGCATTCACGCGCGCAGCCCGAGACACCCATTTTGATCTTGTGCGGTGCGCGCAGGCCCCGGTAGCGCAACTCGAGATTGATGGCCATCTGCACCGAATCCTGTTGCCCATAGCGGCACCAGTCGCTACCCACACAGCTCTTGACCGTGCGCAGCGACTTGCCGTAGGCGTGGCCCGACTCCATCCCGCCGTCGACGAGCCGTCGCCAGATTTCGGGCAATTGGTCGACCCGCGCGCCGAACAGGTCGATGCGCTGGCCGCCGGTGATCTTGGTGTAAAGATCGAAATCCCGTGCGATCTCGCCGATCAGAATCAGCTGTTCGGCAGTGATGTCTCCACCGGGCACCCGCGGCACGACCGAATAGCTACCGTTCTTCTGGATATTGGCAAGGAAGTGGTCATTGCTGTCCTGCAGCGATGCCTGCTCACCGTCGAGGATGTGCTCGGAGCTCGTGGATGCCAGGATAGACGCGACAGCGGGTTTGCATATGTCGCAACCTTTTCCGGTGCCGAAGCGCTCGATCAGACCCGAGAACGTTCGAACCGACTCTGAGGGTCCTGCGGAGACGATTTCGAAGAGCTCTGCGCGCGAATGGTTGAAGTGCTCGCACAACGCCTTGGACTGTTCGACGCCCTCGGCCTCCAGCAGTTGTTTCAGCAGGGGAACGCACGAACCGCACGAGGTACCGGCCAGCGTGCACTTCTTCAAATCCGATACATCGCAGCAGCCACCCGCGATGGCTTCGGTGAGATCACCCTTCGTGACGTTGTTGCATGAACAGATCTGCGCAGCGGCCGGCAGCGCACCGACTCCCAGTCCCCCGCCACCCTCTGATCCCGCCGGTGCGATGAGTGCCAACGCATCGCCGGGCAGCTCTTCGCCGACCATCGGCCGCAGCACTCCGTAGGAGGAGGCATCGCCCACCAGGATGCCGCCCAGAAGCGTTTTCGCATCGTCGGAGAGCACCAGTTTGGCGTAGGTCTGGTTGACCGCGTCGTTGACCACCACCTCCAGGCAGTCCGGGGTAGCGCCCATGGCGTCACCGAAGCTGGCCACGTCGACCCCGAGCAGTTTGAGCTTGGTCGACATATCGGCCTCGCCGAACTCCGCCCCGCCGCCGAGCAGCCGGTCGGCGACCACTTCGGCACTCGTGTAGCCAGGCCCGACAAGGCCGTAACAGCGGCCATTGATCGCTGCTACCTCGCCGACCGCATAGACGTTGGGATCGGTTGTGGCACAGGATAGATCGGTCAGCACGCCCCCACGATCGGCGATCGCCAGTCCGGCCTGGATTGCCAGTTCGTCGCGTGGCCGCACACCGGCCGCGAAGACGACAAGGCCGGTGTCGATGTACGACTCGTCGCTCAGCGTCACCCGCATCGAGTCGTTGTCGGCGGACCGGCGGAGGGGCCGATTTCGTTGTGCCGGTGCGATGCCGGCGGTGCCGACGCCGGTGTGCACGGAGATGCCCAGCTCGCCGATCATCCGACCGAGGAGGGCCCCGCCGGCCTCATCGAGCTGTTGGGCCATCAGCCGGGGCGCCATCTCGACGACATGCGCCCGCAGCCCGAACGATCGCAGCGCGTTGGCGGCCTCGAGACCCAGCAGCCCGCCGCCGATGACGACCCCGACCGGAACGCCCGCATCCAGCGTCCGTTTGGCACTTGCGCGGATCGCGTCGAGATCGTCGAGCGTGCGATACACGTGGCAGCCCGGCAGGTCGCGCCCGGGGACCGGAGGAACGAACGCATAGGAGCCGGTGGCGAGCACCAGCGCGTCGTAGTCGATCCGCTCGCCGTCGGCGGTCAGCACCCACTTGGCGTCCCGGTCGATGCCGGTCACCCGGCTGCCCAACCGCGTATCCACCAGGTCGTCGCCGGGATAGGAATTGCCGGCCAGCGCCAGTAGCCCGCGATCCCAGTGCTCGGTGTACCCGGTGAGACCGACGCGGTCGTAGGCGGCGTCCGCCTCCTCGGCCAGGACGGTCACCCGCCATTCACCGGCACTGTCGCGCGAGCGCAGCGCCTCGACGAATCGGTGCCCGACCATGCCGTGGCCGACGACCACGACGTTCTTTGAAGACCGCATGCGCCGAGGCTAAGCAGCCGATATTGCCGCAATGTCGCCTCGTGTGAAGCGGCCATCACGGTGTGCTCACCGTCGGCGATCACCCGCTGTGAGCGTCAGCCGGGACCGGGGGTGACGGGTGTGACGGGGTTGACGGGGTTTTCTTCGCTCGTCTGGATCCTCGGCACCGTATAGCTGGTGGTCGACGTCGACGACGTGGTGTACGTCGACGGAGTCGCCGATGACGTAGGGATCGGCACCGTTTCTGGCACCTTCGACGAATCCGAGGTGCGCATCACGGCGAAGATGAGCAGCGCCACCAGGAGCAGCGCCGCCACACCGCCCGACCACACCACCGGTTTCTGGTCCTGCCAGTTCGGCTCGTCGTCGCTCGACACACGCGGAATGCTATGCCCAGCGTTGCAACATCTGCCTGGCACTCCCTGACAGAGCCTGCTGCAGGAATGGACCAAAGCTGATCCGCCCGACGCCGAGCGGTCCGAACGACGCGGGGTCGTCCTGATCGGGAATCGCGATCGCGTTGACGGGCAACGGCAGCTCAGAGGTCAAGCGGCGCATCGTCTCCGGTTCGTGACGGCCGACCGGGTAGAGCGAATCGGCGCCGGCGGCCGCGGCCTCGGTGAGGCGTGCGATCGCGCGATCCACGCGATCGGACTCGTCGCCGTCGGCACGCAGGAACAGGTCCGTCCGTGCGTTGACGACCACGTGCACACCCGATTCGTCGGCGGCCTCGCGCAGCGCCCCGACCAACTCGGCGTGCTCGGCAGACGACCGCAGGCGCTTGCCCTCTTTGTGCACGGAGTCTTCGATGTTCAGCCCGACGGCTCCGGCCTGAAGGAGCCCATTGATGAGGCGGCTGGCCGATTCGCCGTATCCGGACTCGATGTCGACCGAGATCGGCACGTCGACCGCTGACGTGATCTGCGCCACCCGAGTCAGGACATCGTCGAACGACATCACCTCCCCGTCCTCCTTGCCGATGGAGTCGGCCAGCGGGTGGCTGCCAATCGTGAGGGCGGCAAACCCCGCATCGACGGCCAGCTTGGCCGACCAGGCATCCCACACTGTCGGCAGTACCACCGGGTTCCCGGCCTGGTGCAGCGCGAGCAATGATTCGGCTCGTTGCTTGAGTTCCTGGTCAGGCATTTGGCAAACCTCCGCTTCAGACGTGATCCGTCTCACTACGTACTGCATGATGTGACTAGCAACAGGTGTCGTAACGTGATGCCTGACACCCTTCAGCCCAAGGAGGTCAATTGTCCAGCACAACCGAACTTGCCGAATTGCACGAGCTAATCGGAAGCCTTCGGCGGTGTGTCACATCGTTGGCGTCGAGGTACGGCGACAGCCCTGCGACGCGTCGGATCGTCAACGACGCCGAACGGATCCTCAACGACATCGACCGCCTAGACATTGACGCCGAGGAACTGGAGCTCGCTCGCGGGGTGGTTCACCACCACCATGCCGGCGAGAGAATTCCGATCCCCGACACCGCGTACGACACCGACTTCTGGCGCGATGTCGACGACGAGGGTCTCGGCGGTACGCGCTAGGCGCGGACCGACCGGGACACATCACCACCGAAAGGCAATAGTGAGCGCACCCACCGCCGACCGCAAGGCGACCGGCGTCTTCTCGCCGGGCCGTGCCCAGATTCCGCAGCGCACCCTGCGCACGGACAACTGGTTGAAGTCGCCCATATGGACAGACCTCGGGTTCGCGGCGTTCGTCATCTACGCGACGGCGCGGGCGTTCATGCAGGACCACTTCTACGTCGAGCAGTACAACTACCTGACGCCGTTTTATTCGCCATGCGTGGTCAATTACGACGCGGCGACCGGGTCCGGATGCCCTGCAGGCGCAGCCCATTTCGGCACTTTCCTGCCCGACGTCTGGTTCCTGCCGTACGCGGCGCTTTCGCTGCCGTTCCTACTCCTGTTCCGGCTGACGTGTTACTACTACCGCGGCGCTTACTATCGCTCGGTCTGGCAGTCGCCGACCGCGTGCGCAGTGGCCGAACCGCACGCGAAATACACTGGTGAGACACGCTTCCCGCTCATCATCCAGAACACGCACCGCTACTTCTTCTACATCGCGGGCATCATCTCGGTGATCAACACCTACGACGCGGTGTTGGCGATGTTCCCCGACAGCGGATTCCGATTCGGCATCGGCAACCTGATCCTCTGGGTCAACGTGATCATGCTCTGGGTGTACACGCTGTCCTGCCACTCCTGCAGGCACGTCGTCGGTGGGCGCCTCAAGCATTTCTCGAAACACCCAGCGCGCTACTGGATGTGGACACAAATCAGCAGGATGAATACCCGGCACAAGCTGTACGCGTGGATCACGCTCGGCACATTGATGCTGACCGACTTCTACATCATGAGCGTCTCGTTGGGTCTCAAAGATCTGCCGATCATTCCATGACATTCCATAGCCCAGTTTCGAAAGATGAAGTGAGAGTTGATGAGTGAGCTAGAGCGGCACGAGTACGACGTGGTCGTGATCGGTGCCGGCGGCGCGGGTTTGCGTGCGGTCATCGAGGCGCGGGAACGCGGCATGAAGGTGGCCGTGATCACGAAGTCGTTGTTCGGCAAGGCGCACACCGTGATGGCCGAGGGTGGATGCGCCGCCGCGATGGGTAATGCGAACTCCAAGGACAACTGGCAGGTGCACTTCCGCGACACCATGCGCGGCGGGAAGTTCCTCAACAACTGGCGCATGGCCGAGCTGCACGCCAAGGAGGCGCCGGACCGCGTCTGGGAGCTGGAGACCTACGGTGCGCTCTTCGACCGCACCAAGGACGGGCGGATCAGCCAGCGCAACTTCGGCGGCCATACCTATCCCCGCCTCGCCCACGTCGGCGACCGCACGGGTCTGGAGATCATCCGCACGTTGCAGCAGAAGATCGTCTCGCTACAGCAAGAGGACAAGGCCGAGTTCGGCGACTACGAGGCGCGCATCCGCGTCTTCCACGAATGCACCATCACCGACCTCGTGAAGGACGGCGACAGGATTGCGGGCGCGTTCGGTTACTGGCGCGAGAGTGGCAACTTCGTCCTGTTCGAGACGCCCGCGGTGGTGCTGGCAACCGGCGGCATCGGCAAGTCCTACAAGGTGACCTCGAACTCGTGGGAGTACACCGGCGACGGGCACGCCCTGGCACTGCGGGCCGGCGCGACCTTGATCAACATGGAGTTCGTCCAGTTTCACCCCACGGGCATGGTGTGGCCGCCCAGCGTGAAGGGCATCCTGGTCACCGAGGGTGTGCGCGGTGACGGCGGAGTGCTGAAGAACTCCGAGGGTGAGCGGTTCATGTTCGACTACATCCCGCCGGTCTTCAAGGGCCAGTACGCCGAGTCCATCGAAGAAGCCGACCAGTGGCTCAAGGACAACGACTCCGCACGCCGGACCCCTGACCTGCTGCCGCGCGACGAGGTGGCCCGTGCCATCAACTCTGAGGTCAAGGCCGGTCGGAATTCCCCGCACGGCGGCGTCTTCCTCGACATCGCGTCGCGGCTGCCCGCCGAGGAGATCAAACGTCGGCTGCCCTCCATGTATCACCAGTTCATGGAGCTCGCCGAGGTGGATATCACCAAGGAGCCCATGGAAGTCGGGCCGACGTGCCACTACGTGATGGGCGGTGTCGAGGTGGATCCCGACACCGGTGCGGCGAAGACTCCCGGACTGTTCGCCGCAGGTGAGTGCTCGGGCGGTATGCACGGATCGAACCGCCTCGGCGGCAACTCGTTGTCCGACCTGCTGGTGTTCGGCAGACGCGCGGGGATGGGCGCCGCGGACTACGTACGCTCCCTCGCCGACCGGCCAAAAGTGTCGGAGGCGGCCGTCGACGACGCGGCCAAGCTGGCTCTCGCGCCGTTCGAGGGCCCGTCCAACGGCGACGCATCGGAGAATCCCTACACACTGCAGCTTGACCTGCAGGACTCGATGAACACGCTGGTCGGCATCATCCGCAAGGCCGACGAGGTGTCCGACGCGATCGACAAGCTCAAGGAACTGAGGGAACGCTACAAGCGCGTCCGCGTTGAGGGCGGCCGGCACTTCAATCCCGGCTGGCACCTGGCCATCGATCTGCGCAACATGCTGATTGTCAGCGAATGCATCGCCATGGCCGCGCTGGAGCGCACCGAAAGCCGGGGCGGGCACACCCGCGACGACCATCCATCGATGGATTCGACGTGGCGTAAAACGCTGCTGGTATGTCGTGCCAGCCAAACCGGGGGGGCCGAGGGCGTCGTTCCGGATGTCTCCATCACCCGCGAGGACCAGATCCCGATGCGCGAAGACCTGCTCGAGCTCATCGAGGTCGAAGAGCTGGAGAAGTACTTCACATCCGAGGAGCTCGCCAACCATTCGGCAAGGAGAGCCTGATGAGTTACCAAGCGAATATGCGGGTGTGGCGCGGCGACGAGAGCGGCGGCGACCTGCAGGACTATTCGGTCGAGGTGAACGAGGGCGAGGTGGTGCTCGACATCATTCACCGGCTGCAGCAGACGCAGACCGGTGACCTCGCCGTGCGATGGAACTGTAAAGCGGGCAAGTGCGGATCGTGCTCGGCCGAGATCAACGGCCGGCCACGGCTGCTGTGCATGACGCGGATGTCGACGTTCGATCCGACCGAAACCATCACGGTCACACCTCTGCGCACGTTCCCGGTGATCCGAGACCTCGTCACCGATGTGTCCTTCAACTACGAGAAGGCCAGGGAGATACCGTCGTTCACGCCACCCAAGGACCTGCAGCCCGGCGAGTACCGGATGATGCAGGAGGACGTGAACCGGTCACAGGAGTTCCGCAAGTGTATCGAGTGCTTCCTGTGCCAGAACACCTGTCACGTGGTGCGCGACCACGAGGAGAACAAGAAGGCCTTCTCGGGCCCGCGGTATCTGATGCGGCAAACCGAGCTCGACATGCATCCATTGGACACCCGGCACGACCGCTCGGTGCAGGCGCAGGAGGAGAACGGCCTCGGCTTCTGCAATATCACCAAGTGCTGCACCGAGGTGTGCCCCGAGCACATCAAGATCACTGACAATGCGCTGATCCCGCTCAAGGAGCGTGCCGCCGATCGCAAGTACGACCCCGTGGTGTGGCTCGGGAACAAGCTGTTCAAGCGGGGTTAGGTTAGGCGCTCCCGCGGGTAGCCTCAAGGAATGCGGCCGATCATCGACTGAAAGGCGGCGCTATGAGTCTGCGGGAACCCCACAGCATCAACGACATCCGCACAGCGATTCGTGAGCTCACCAGTCGCGCCGAGTTGGCCCGTAAGGAGGGCCGCGACGACGACGCCGAGGAGATCGAGGCGCGCATCAACGGCTACCGCGAGGAGCTGGCAGCGCGCCCCTGAGGGTCAGGCGCCCAAGCGACGGAATGTGCTGCGGTGGAACACGATCGGTGGCACATCGTCATGCACGGTGATGTCCCTGACCCGCAAGATGACGATGGTGTGATCGCCGGCCGGGATCGATTGTTCAATCGTGCTCTCCAGCCACACGCTGGTGCCCCCGACAAAGACCGCGCCTGATTCCCGCGAGTGCGTCTCGAGGCCGGCGAACCGATCGCCGGTCTTGGCCGCCAGTGCGCGCGCCGCGGCGTCGTGCAATTCACCGAGCAGGCTGATACCCAGGTGGGGTAGGTCCTTGAGCTTGGGCCACGTCTCCGAACAGTTCTGCACGCAAAAACTCACCAGCGGCGGGTCCAGCGACACGGGGACGAACGTGCTCGCCGCCAGACCCACTCGAACACCGTCGACCTCGGCGGCTATCGCGATGACGCCGGACGGAAAATGCCCGAACGCCTCCCGCAACGACGTGGGGCTCAGATCGTTTTCGCTCATCGATTCCATTTTCACACGCGAACCGGCACCGCGGGACAGCCGACCCGGGGCGGTAGGTTTGGCACCCGATGTGGATCACCCTGCTGGTGATGGCTGTCGCCGTCAGCTTCGAGCCGTTTCGGGTCGGGATGACGGTACTGATGCTCAACCGTCCGCGACCGCTGCTGCAGCTGTTCGCGTTCTTGTGCGGCGGCTTCGCGATGGGGGTCACCGTAGGTCTGGTGGTGCTGTTCGTCGCGCGCTCCGCGGTGAGTCCCGAGCAGTTCACGTTGCCCAGGGTCCAGGTCGTGATCGGGGTGCTCGCGCTGCTGACCGCCGCGGTCATCGCAGTCCGGCCCGCGCGACCCGATGGCCACCGTTTCACGGCGTGGGCTCGCCGCCTCGCCGACGGCCGTTCGCCGTGGGTGGGCGCCGCAGCGGGCCTTGGCATCGCGCTGCCGTCGATCGACTACCTTGCCGCGCTGGCGGTCATCGCCGCCTCAGGCGCTGCGGCAGCCACGCAGGTCGGTGCCCTGCTGACGTTCAATGCAGTGGCTTTTGCGTTCGTCGAGATCCCGCTGCTCGGGTATCTGGTGGCGCCGGGCCGGACCCAGGCGGCGATGACGTCGCTGCACGACTGGCTTCGCTCGCGAAGAAGACGCGATGTGGCAGCACTGTTGGCAGCCGTCGGTTGCGTGCTGGTTGTCGTCGGAGTTCTGGGCTCCTAGGCCGACGTCAAGGCTGGGGCTGGTTGTTCAACATGTACTGGAAGCCAGACATGAGCTGTGAGATCGGGTCGGCGGCGCCGCCGAAGGCGGCCTGGGTGGCCGGTGCGGTGACCGCCGCCGGGTCATAACCGTTCACCGGATCCACCGTGATCGGAGCGGTCAACGGATCGTCGCTTCGCGAATATCCCCTGTCCACGTAGGGCTGCAGGATCGCGTCGAGTTTCATCAGTGTCTCCTTGGGCACCCCGAGATACTTGAAGGGCAGCACCAGCGGGAGGTGTTCCTCTGGAATCAAGTACGTCGTCGTTTTCGCGCCCCTGGAGTTGACGCTCGTTCGAATGTTCTGCGGCGGCACCATACTCGGGTCGGTGAACGCCACCGCCGTGTGTCCGGTCGCGAGTCCCACCACTGCGTTGGCGAGTGCCAGCCAGTTGTCCGGCCTGTCCGGCCAGTCGGCGATGCTGTCGTACGCGGAGACGAAATGGTAGGTGTCGTACTGGCTTTCGACCGGAGGGGGGATTCGGTAATCGAGTGACGGAGCGACGCCGCCGACAGGAAACATCTGCGTCAGAAAACTCTCACCGAAGGCGTGGCGTGCCACCGGATCGCCGTACATCGCAAAGCTCAACTGATCCGGCGGCGGAGCGGCCGGGTCGTACGCGAGCCGAGCCTGCACTTCATTGAGCACCATCGCACCTTCGGACAGGCCGATCGCGGTGCCGGGACCGCCGGCGCGGATCGCTTCGATGAGGTTGGGCGCACCTTCGTCGACCGACTCGCCGACGCTGGGGCCGTCGAGACCCAGACCTGGAAAGCCATCATCGAGCCGACCGACACCGGGAAACATCCGTTCCAGGGTGTGGCCCTGGACCTGTCCTGCGGGGTAGTCGACGATCTGCCGGTCCAGACCGGGGAACCAGTCCGCACCCGTGCGCATGATGTATTCGTCATAGGGAATGCCAAGAACGTGTGCTCCGCCGAGTGCGTAGCCCCTGCCCGGCGTCCCCAGCGGCGGTGACCCGTCCGTTTGCGTCGGCGTGGGCGGCGGTTCGTCGGCCGCCGCGATACCGAAGCCGAAACATCCTGCGCCGCCGAAGGTGATCAGCGCGGTAGCGAATGCGAGAACTCTCTTCAATCCCACTTCCTTAATCCGGCCGCTGCGAGCTCAACCGTGACGGCCACCAGTTGGCCCGTCCTACCAATGTAGCCACGGCGGGCACCGTGACGGTCCGGACCAGGAAGGTGTCCAGCAGGACACCGACGCCGATCACGAAACCGCCCTGCACGACCGTGCTGATACTGGAGAACAGCAGACCGCTCATCGACGCGGCGAAGATCAACCCTGCCGCGGTGATTACACCCCCGGTCGACGTCAGGGTGCGGATGACGCCGTATCGCATGCCGCGCGGCGACTCGTCGCGCATGCGCGACACGAACAACAGGTTGTAGTCGGCACCGACTGCGACCAGAACCACGAACGCCAGCGGGGGCACACTCCAATGCAATTGCTGACCGAGTAGGTATTGGAACACCAGGACGGACAGACCGATTGCCGCGAAATACGAAATGACCACGGAGGCAACCAGGTAGAGCGGGGCGACCACCGCGCGCAGCAGCACCATCAAGGTCAGCAGCACGACGACGATGGTCACGAGCATGATGAAACGGATGTCCTGCTCGTAGTAGTCGCGCGTGTCCCGAAGTGCGGCGGGGAACCCACCCATCGTTATCGATGCGTCAGCCAGCGTGGTGTTCGGTTGGGCTCCAGAGGCGGTGTCGCCGATCGTATTGACTTGATCCATGGCCTCGGTGCTGAAGGGATCGAGCTTGGTTTGAACCAGGTACCGCACGGTATGGCCGTCGGGCGAGATGAACATCTGCGCGGCTTTCTTGAACTCGTCCAGATCCAGCACCTGGGCCGGAACATTGAACCCGGCCATCGACGGGTCCGAGGCATCATTTTTCATCGTCCGCAGAAACGCCGACGCCTCGCGAAGTCCGGCACCCATGAGCTTGATTTGAGCAACGAGTTGGTCGACTCCGCCAGCGACTTCGTGGCTCCCGCTGGCGAGGCGGTCGGCTCCTTGCCGAAGGTCGGTCACGCCCGCCTGGAAGCCGCCGGGCTGGTCCAGACCCATGGATTGAATCGCGCCTTGGAGTTGTGCGAGCGCACGGTTGAGTTGGTTCACGGTCGCGTTGAGTGTCTGTCGATCCTCGAAACCCTGCAGCTGTCGGGCCAGCTGATTGATCCGGCCGACGCTCCCGTCGTTCTCGGCGGCGACAATTTTCTGGAACTGGGTTCGGGTATTGCTGCATGAGGGATTGGCGTCGCAGATCGCGTTGCCATTCAGCGCCAGCAGCACCGGACCCACCCAGGCGAACATGTCCGTGACGGTCGTGAAGTTCAAGCCAATGGAGTTGCCGAGTGAATTGATGCTGTCGACGAGCTTGGCAGCGGTGTCGACATCTCTGACCAACTTGTCCCCACCGTGTTCGCCTCTCATGGAAGAAAATGCGTCGATGAGGCCCTGGAGACTGGGCGCGATCTGGTTGATCTGAGCGCGGATCTCGCCAAGGCTGTCGGCCAGCGTGTTGGCCCCGTTGGCGAGTCGGTTGAGGTCCTCGGTGTTGTCGCCGATCTGGGCGGAGCCGACCGCGAGCCGATCGCCGACGATCCCCGCCTGATAGGTCGCCCTGAACTCTTGCGGCACCACCCCCAACGGTCGGGTGATGCCGCTGACCAGCGCGATGTTCGGTAGTTGGCTGACTCGTTGTGCCATCTGCTCCAGGTCCGCGAGAGCCCGCGGTGTGCGCAGGTCGTGCGGCGACTGGACGAGGATGTAGGTGGGGATGGCCTGGCTGACGTTGAAATGGCGCTCGAGCGCGGCATACCCGACCGAGCTCGGAACCGAGGGTCCCAGGGCCTTGCGATCGTCGTAGTTGTAGTTCGCCAGGGTCGCGCAGCTGGCAAGGATGACCAAGACGAGCACACTGGCAACCAGGTGGGTCCTGGGCCGCCGCACGATGCGTATCGCCGAATGTCGCCAGAACCGGGCGGTGAGTTCGCGCCGTGGCTTGACCCACCCGCGTGGCCCGGCCAGCACCAGAATGGCCGGTAGCAAGGTCAGGGCGGCGAGGTATGCCACACCGATGCCGATGGCCGAGGACGCACCGACGGTGGAAAAGACCCCCATTTTGGCGAAGCTGATACCGAGGAAGGTGATGCCTACCGTCGCGGCAGATGCGGTGATCACCTTTCCAATCGAGATCAGCGCCCGCTTGACCGCTTCTTCGTAGTCCGACCCGAGCCTCAGGTAGTCGTGATAGCGACTGATGAGGAAGACCGCGTAATCCGTTCCCGCGCCGGCGATCATCGCGGTCAGAAATACGATCGACTGGTTGGAAACGCCCAGTCCGGTGACTTGGGAGAATCCGGCCACGATGGATTGGGCCGTCACCAACGACACCCCGATCGCCGCCAGCGGCAGCAGCATGGTGATCGGGTTGCGGTACACCACGAGCAGAACGAGGAGTACCAGGACGCCAATCGCAAGCTCGATCGGCAGGCGATCCTGTTCGCCTGCGTCGGTGAGGTCGGCAACGGTGGCCGCGGGTCCGGTGAGCGCAACGGTCAGATTCGCGCCGGCGGCAAGGGAAACGTTGTGTTTGACGACGTCGGCAACTCGGTTGAAGGCGTCGTAGCCCCGCGGCGTACCCAACTCGCCCGCGAGGCCGACCGGCAACACCCAGGTCGTCTTGTCCTCGCTCGTCAAGATCGGACGCAATTGCGGGGTGCTGACGAAGTCCTGCAACATCACGACATCCGTCACATCGTCGCGCAGCGCATCGACCAGCTTGCGGTAGGCGTTTTCGTCGGCGGGTCGAAGCCCGTTCTCGTTGATCAGCGCCACGAGCAGGAGGTTGTCCGTGCCCGATTCCTCAAATGCCTCAGTCATCTGTCGCGCGGCGACACTTGACGGAGCGTCGCTTGGCAGGATCGCAAGCGGATGCCTCTGAGCCATCTCGTTGAGGCTCGGCAACGTCAGGGGCAGTGCGATCGCAATCGCGAGCCAGACCCCTATCACCGCCAGGGGCCACCGCACCACGAGGTCGGCTAGCCGTCGCATATCAGGCCACGCAATTCGGTGCCACGCCGATGCACCGTGTCACCAATTTCCGCTATCGGCGACCCGCACACAGGCGGATTTCATCGCTTCCGTATATCGGGCAACTGATTTCTGAGCGACCGGATTGTCGGGGTACATGATTCCCACTGCCGTGCCGCCCTCGTACCGAAAAATATAGGTGGTCAGTTGGTAGGAGTATCTGCCGTCGGAGTAGATCCCGATATTGTCGGCGAGGCCCAAGTCAGCTGCCGCGAGCACCGCGTTGAGCGGGGCGGCCTCTGCGTGGAAGAAGTTCGATACCGGAAAGTTCGGACGGGGTCTGTCCAGCCACGGCGCCAATTCCAATACCCGGTAATACGGCACCTTCGCCATACTCTGACCCGAATCAAAAGAAGTCTGCGCCGTCCACGCGGCCTGCGCGAAAGATGTCGCGGCGATCGGGACGGTAATCGGCACCAACCCGGTAAACCAGCCTTGGGTCATGAAGTTGTCCGACGATCTGCGGGTATCTCTTGGAGTAAGTCCGAAATATGTGGGGGCGCCCGTGAACTCGTGTTCGACCATCGCGAGGCACGCGAACAGGCCGCCGACGAACCGGGCACCGGCGGCTGTGCAGGCCGCTTCGAATCGTGCCGTCTGCTCGGTGTCCATGAGGACTTCCCCGACCAGATCGCTTGGAGCCAAATCCATCGGATTACCCAGTGGCAAAGGGAATTCGGGCAAGCTTCCGTCGTTGTTCTCGGCGAGTTCAATCCACGCGCGTACCTCCGGCGAATCAAGGGTGAGGGCTGACGTAGCCAGGCGTTCTTGGATACAGAAATCGTCGAAGCTGCCCGCATCAGGCAACTGAAGAGGCTCGTCGCCTGACTTGAACGCGTTGTACATTCCGTGGGTCTCCAGCATGGTGATCCCAATCAACGCCGCGTCCCCGTGGACGTGATCCACGCTGGCGTAGAACGTGAAGTGATTCTCGCTTTGAATGACCCCGAAGGTGAAGCAACCCCATTCCAGTGGAGTGGGTATCGCCACGATGTGCTTGCGAAGGTCTTCGATGCCCATCTGACCATGATCGATGGGCTCGAATTCGATATCGGCGGCATCCTCGAGGGTGTGCCTGATGACATCTCCTTCGCCGCGGTACTCGAACCAACTGCGAAAGGTGCCGTGGCGCCGCAGATATGCGTTGAGCGCCTGATTCATAGCCGCGATATCGCACTGGCCGGCCACTTCGCAAGTAGCGATGATTTGACGGGAATATTCGAGCCCCGACGCGGCCTGCTCGCAATGGCCGCGAAGGTGTTGCTCCTGCATATAGCTGACGGGTACAGAACTGACCGGCGCATTTCGCGCCTTTTCTGCAGACGTGGGTGTCGGGTGCCAGGAGGTGACCGGGCCAGGGCTCAGTGACCAATCTTCAATTGAGCCGATCGAAATCTTCCCGATGCGCAATATTTTCTCCCGGGTCTAGCAGCTGCGGTCCGGCAGCTCTCGTGGCGATCAACATAGCCGCTGCGGCGAACACCGTAGCTGGTACGGACCCATACAACCCGCATCGGCGCACGGCCCCGAATAGCTGGGTGATGATTGACAGTTTAAGGTTTTGAAGTCCCCGCCAGTCGGAGGCACCCGGGCTCCTACAACTAAGTGCCATACTGCCCCGGCGAGGCGTGCCCCTCGCGGATTGATCCAGGGGCATACACAGGGTCTCCCGCGAAGGATCGCAGATCACCAGGCAACGCATGGAGGACAACCGCATGACATCTGCCGGACATCCGACTGAGTCGGAACCGGGTTTTGCGATAATCGGCTACGCGGCGCGCCTACCTGGAGCGGCGAATACAGACGAGTTCTGGGACGTGCTGCAGCAGGGCCGCGATGCCGTATCTGAGGTGCCACACGACAGATGGGATGCCGAGGAGTTCTTCAGCACGGATGCCGATACGCCCGGCAAGATCGTCACCCGCCGGGCCGGCTTCATTGATGATGTAGCGGGGTTCGATGCACCGTTTTTCGGGGTGACGGCGCGCGAAGTCACCCTGATGGACCCGCAGCATCGACTGTTGCTGGAGACGGCCTGGCGGGCGGTTGAGCATTCGGGTATCGCGCCAACGGCCTTGGCCAACAGCAACACCGGGGTATTCGTGGGTTTGTCCACCCATGACTACCTGGCTATGGCATCGAACGAGCTGCCCGACGAGGACATCGAAGCCTATATGGCGATCGGCACCGCGGCAGCCGCGGGGGCCGGCCGAATCAGCTATCGGTTGGGACTGCAGGGCCCGGCGATCACGGTCGACACCGCGTGCAGCTCGTCCTTGGTGGCAATCCATCAGGCCTGCCAAGCGCTGCGGCTCGGGGAATGTGATCTCGCGCTGGCAGGCGGTGCGAACGTCCTGCTCAGTCCACAGACGATGATCACCTTTTCCCGGGCACACATGCTTGCGCCCGATGGCCGGTGCAAGACATTCGACGAGGCCGCGGACGGCTACGTGCGCGGCGAGGGTTGCGGTGTCATCGTGGTGAAACGGCTTGAACACGCAATCCGCGACGGTGACCGGATCCGGGCGGTGATCCGGGGCAGCGCTATCAATCAAGACGGCGCGTCGGGCGGTTTGACGGTGCCGAACGGTGTCGCCCAGCAAAAAGTGATCACCGAGGCGCTGCACCGCGCCGGCATTGCAGCCGGCGACATCGGATACCTGGAGGCACACGGGACGGGGACATCGCTTGGCGATCCGATCGAGGTCCAGGCCGCGGCCGCGGCGCTCGGCAACGGACGCGACGCCCGCCAGCCGCTGTTGATCGGTTCGGTCAAGACGAATATCGGGCACCTGGAGGCCGCCGCGGGGATCGCAGGTGTCATCAAGGTCATCCTGTCGCTCGAGCACCAGGAATTGCCGAAGCATTTGAATTTCACCAAGCCGTCGCCACACATTCCGTGGGACCGGCTGCCGGTGCGGGTGGTCGACGAGGCCACCGCGTGGGAACGAAGCGGTCGGCCCCGGATTGCAGGAGTCAGTTCGTTCGGGTTTTCCGGTACCAACGCCCACGTCATCATCTCCGAAGCTCCTCAGTTGGAACGGGTTTCGGTGCCCACAACGCCGCCCGACGGGCGACGGTTCATGGTGCTTCCGCTATCGGCGCACACCCCGCCCGCCCTGATAGAGAGCGCGAATCAACACCGCAGCTGGTTGATCGCAAATCCGGACGCGACGCTGGCGGATGTGTGCTTCACCGCCGGGGCGGGGCGATCCCATTTCGAACACCGGGCCGCGTTGGTGGTGAACTCGACGGAATCTGCGCGCGAGTTGCTCGATGCGCTCGCCGACGACCGGCCGGCCCCGGGTTTGGTGCGAGCGGATTGCGCTGACACGCCCAAGACGGCGTGGTTGTTCGGAGGGCAAGGTAGCCAGTTCGCCGGTATGGCCCGGGAGTTGTTCGAGACCGAGCCGATCTTCGCCGAGACCATGACCCGGTGCGCGGACGCGGTGGCCGATGTGGTCGAAAGACCCCTATTGGACGTCATATTCGACGCGAACGGCGACGACACGTTGCGCCGCACCGAGTACGCCCAACCCGCCTTGTTTGCCGTCGAGATGGGCCTCGCCCGGCTCTGGCAGTCGTGGGGTTTCCAACCCGACGTGGTGCTGGGTCACAGCGTCGGCCAGTATTCCGCCGCGTGCGTCGCGGGCGTGTTCAGCCTCGAGGACGGCGCGTTGTTGATCGCCGAGCGGGGCCGCCTTTTTGGTGGCCTGCCGACCGGCGGTCGGATGGTCGCGGTCTTTGCCGCCGCCGAGCGGGTCGAAGGCTGCACCGATGAGTTCCCGCGGTTGTCGGTGGCCGCCTACAACGGTGCCAACACCGTCCTGTCGGGACCGGCAGAGGATCTGGACTCGGCGGTCACCGCGTTGAAGGCCGCAGGTATCCGTTGCGACTGGTTGGAAACCAGCCATGCCTTCCACTCGGCGCTGCTGGATCCGGTGCTCGACGAATTCGAGTCCTACGCGCGCCAGTTCGATTTCAAGGCGCCACAACGGACGCTGATCTGCAACCGTACCGGCGCCGCCTTGGGCCGGAACGCCAAGCTCGACGGCCCCTATTGGCGCAGGCACGCGCGACAGCCGATCGAGTTCGCCAAGAGCGTGGGCACGCTCGCTGATCTCGGCTGCGCAGTACTACTGGAGGTCGGTCCGCAACCGGTACTCACCGCGTCCGCTCTGCGCGCATGGCCTGACCTCGCGACCGCGCCACGAGCGATCGCATCGCTGCGACGCAATGGCGCCGACCACCGCCAGATCACCGAAGCCCTTGCCAACGCATACGTCGCCGGCCACCGGCCCGACTTCAGCGCGCTTGCGCTGGGACAGGCCCACAAGCTCGACCTGCCCACCTATCCGTTCCAGCGTCGTGGGTACTGGTTTCGGGACAAGCGGGTTGCACCGACCCAGATCAACGCGACGCGTACCGAAGCCGTCCAACTCCTCGAAGACGGCCGAATTGAGGAGCTCGCTACCCTTCTAGACGGTTCGAGCGGCAATCAACAGACCGCTGACGTGCTGAATAGGCTTGCTGCGCAACATAACCAACAACGCAATGCACAGTCGATCGCGGACGCGCGGTACGAGGTACGCTGGGAGGAGTCTGCGGCCGTCTCTGAGGTGGAAGTCGGCGAGGGATCTGCCTGGCTGCTGATCGGCGATGACAACGAGACAGTTCAGCCACTGGTCGAGGCACTGACCGCCCATGGCCACCGTCACCGTTTTCTCGGCTTGCCACTGTCAGACCCCGACGAGCAACGACTCGAAGCCGCGTTGCGCGCTGCGGTCACCGACGAGCCGCAGCTGCGCATCCTGCACGTCGCGGCTCTGGACGCAGACACTGCACCATCGATCGGGTCGTTGTTGCGGATGCAACACCGAGTCCTTGGCGGAACACGGCGACTCTTCCGCGCTGCAGCAGCCGCCGAACTCCGCAGACCTATCTGGGTGGTAACCCAAGGCGCACAAAGGGTCACCAGCGCAGACACGGTGTCCCCAGTGCAGAGCTGCCTGTGGGGATTCTGTCGCGCCGCCGCCCTGGAGTACCCCCAAGTGTGGGGCGGACTGGCCGATCTGTCCGGACGTCACCCTGAAAGCCGTGCCGACCAGTGGTCGCGGTTGATCACCCAGTTGTTGGGGACACCCCGCCACGAAGACCAAGTTGCGTCACGTGATGAAAGGGTCTATGTACCCCGGCTGGTTCGACGAACCGGGCAGCCGATTGCCACACCGCTGGAATTACGCGACGACGCAACGTATCTGGTGACCGGAGGACTGGGTTCACTCGGCCTGGAGATCGCCGGATACCTCGCTGCGCACGGTGCCCGCCATCTGGTGTTGACCAGCCGACGCTCCCCCAGTGACGCAGTGCAACGGCGCATCGATGCACTGAGCGCACAGCACGGCACCGACTTTCGGGTCATCGCGGCTGATGTTGCCAATCCACACGACGTCGCTCGCCTCTTCGGCACCATGCAGGCCGAACTACCACCGCTAGCCGGCATCGTCCATGCGGCAGGCGAAAACAGCACCACGCCGCTGAGCTCATTGGACGACGCCGAGGTGGAGCGGGTATTCGCCGGGAAGGTCTGGGGTGCTTGGCATTTGAGCGAAGTATCCCGGGGCATGCACCTGGACTTCTTCCTCAGCACCTCATCGATCTCGTCGGTATGGGGCAGCTTCGGCCAGTCCGCTTACAGCGCAGCGAACGCCTTCCTCGACGGGTTGGCCTGGCGGCAGCGCAAGGAGGGTGTCCGCGGGCTCAGCGTCAACTTCGGTCCGTGGTCGGCGGGCATGGCCGACGAGGACGCCCGTGCGCAACTGGATCGGCGCGGGGTCCGCACACTGCCGCCCGCTGACGCGCTGGCGGGGATGGCCGACCTCATGGCGTCTTCCTCGTCGCAGGAGACAGCACAAGCCGTGGTGGCGCGGGTGGACTGGGCCCGCTTCCTGCCGATCTACCTGCAGATGGGGCCGCGGTCGTTCCTCGCGGAGCTGGCGCGCGAGGTACCCGACTCGGCGCCCTCGTCGTCGGGATCGCCGGAGACCACTCGGTTGGTCGAACAGCTCACGCTCGCTCCGGTGCAGCAGCGCAAGAAGCTCGTCCTGGAACACCTGCGCAATACCGTCGCGGAGGTGACGCTGATCGACGCGGCGGAAATCCGCGAGGAGGCCGGATTCT
This sequence comes from Mycobacterium neglectum, assembly GCF_002591975.1. Classification (GTDB taxonomy): domain Bacteria; phylum Actinomycetota; class Actinomycetes; order Mycobacteriales; family Mycobacteriaceae; genus Mycobacterium; species Mycobacterium neglectum. Next base: position 39,114 of record NZ_NVQE01000003.1, read on the forward strand.
TCGACCTCGGCATGGATTCGCTGATGGCCGTCGAACTTCGGCGACGGCTCGAACATGCGGTGGGCAAGCAGCTGCCTGCGACGCTCGCGATGGACTATCCAGGTCTTACCGACATGGCGGACTACCTGCTCCGCGACGTGCTGGGTCTCACCGAACAAGCAGCCGCCAGGCCGGTGGTCCAGCCGGCCTCGATGACCACAACATCGGTCGATGAACCGATCGCGATCATCGGGGTGGCGTGCCGTTTTCCGGGATCACCCGACCCCGACGCGTTCTGGGAGCTGCTTTCCGAGGGCGTCGATGCGATCCGGGAGATCCCCGATGATCGCTTCGACATCGACGAGTTCTACGACCCGGATCAGGCGACACCGGGCAAGATCTATACCCGTTGCGGCGGATACCTCGAGGAGATCGGCGGTTTCGATCCGGAGTTCTTCGGCATTTCCCCGCGCGAGGCGCTGTGGATGGATCCACAGCAGCGACTGATGCTCGAAATTGCCTGGGAGGGCCTGGAAAGGGCCGGATACGCGCCAACATCCCTGCGCGGCAGTCGAAGTGGCGTGTTCGTAGGGGTGGCCGCCAACGAGTATTCGCAGCTGCTTTCGACTGACTCGGTCGACACCATTGAGGCCCACTTCATCACGGGCAATGCGCTCAACGCCATCTCGGGCCGGGTTGCCTTTGCGCTTGGGCTGGAAGGTCCGGCGGTGGCGGTGGATACCGCATGCAGTTCGTCGCTGGTGGCCGTTCACCAGGCGTGCCAGGCATTGCACTCCGGTGACTGCGATCTGGCGCTGGCCGGTGGCGTGAACGTATTGCTGAGCCCGACGTCCATCATCGCCGCATCGCGTGCCAGGATGTTGTCCCCCGATGGTCGATGCAAGACCTTCGACGCCGCCGCTGACGGTTATGTCCGCAGTGAAGGATGCGGGATCCTGGTGCTCAAGAGGCTCAGCGATGCGCAGCGCGACGGCGACCGGGTTCGTGCGGTCATCCGGAGCAGCGCGGTGAATCAGGACGGCGCTTCCAGTGGTCTGACGGTGCCCAACGGTGGTGCACAGCAACGGCTCATCAGCGCAGCCCTGGCACGTGCCGGTTTCAGCGGCAGTGACATCGATTACCTCGAAGCGCACGGGACCGGCACCGCGCTGGGCGACCCGATTGAGGTACAGGCGGCCGCGGCCGTGTACGGCGCCGGCCGTGACCCGAACCGACCGCTGCTGATGGGATCGGTGAAGACCAACATCGGGCACCTCGAATCTGCAGCGGGGATCGCCGGTCTGGTCAAGGTCGTGTTGTCCTTGGAGAACGAGGTATTGCCGCAGAACCTGCATTTCGAGAATCCGTCACCGCATATTCCGTGGGACTCCCTGGCTGTGCGCGTCGTTGACACGCCGACTCCGTGGCTGACCAACGGCAGGCCGCGACGTGCCGGGGTCAGTTCCTTCGGATTCACCGGCACGAATGCGCATGTGCTCATCGAGGAGGCACCGGCAACCGCCGATGAGTGCTCGCGCGAAGAGGATCCCACCGCTGACGGAGTCGGCGAATGCCCGGCACACGATGTCGCGGCGACCGCCAGCGTGCTGCCCCTGTCGGCGCGGTCATCGCAGGGTTTGGTCGCGGTGGCACGGCGGTACGGGGCCTGGCTGGACGCCAACCCAGACGTCGACATCGCCGACGTGTGCTCGACGGCCGGCGTGGGACGTTCCCATTTCGAACACCGGGCCGCGCTGGTCGTGAGTTCGGTCCGGGAGGCCTCGGAGCACCTGACCGAATTGGTGGAGAACCGGCTGCGTCCGGGCGCGATGCGCGGCGAGTGCACTGACCCACCCACTACGGCATGGCTGTTCACCGGGCAGGGCAGCCAGTACCCCGGGATGGCACGCGAGTTGTTCGACACCGAACCGGTATTCGCCGACACCGTGCGACGGTGCGCGGAAGCCGTCGATCCGATACTGCAGCGCCCACTGCTGGACGTGGTGTTCGACAACGATGGGGCCGTCGGAGGTGATGCCGGAAAAGCACTGCGCCACACATCTATTGCCCAACCTGCTCTCTTCGCCGTCGAGATGGGCCTGGCCCGGCTGTGGCAGTCGTGGGGCATCGAGCCCGACGTGGTGCTCGGGCACAGTGTGGGCCAGTACGCGGCCGCGTGTGTCGCGGAAGTGTTCAGCCTCGAGGACGGTGCGCGGTTGATCGCCGAACGCGGCCGGCTGTTCGGCAGTCTGCCCGAGGGCGGTCGGATGGTGGCGGTGTTCGCCGACGCCGAGCAGGTGGAGCACGCCGCTGACAAGTTCGACCGGGTTTCGGTCGCCGCCTACAACGGCCGAAACACGGTGCTCTCGGGTCCCGGCGAGGATCTGGAACAGATCGTCGCCGCAGCCAGCGGCGACGGATTCCGCTGCACCTGGCTGGAGACGAGTCACGCGTTCCACTCGGAACTGCTCGAGCCGGTGCTCGGCGAATTCGAGGCCTTCGCAGCGAAGCTGCAGTTCGCCACGCCCACCCGTCCGCTGGTCTGCAACCGGACCGGCGCGGTCCTCACGGCGGAAACCCCGCTGAACGCGCAGTACTGGCGGCGGCACTCACGTCAGCCCGTGCAGTTCACCGAAAGCGTACGCACCCTGGCGGCGCTCGGCTGCTCCGTGGTGATGGAGATCGGGCCCCAACCGGTATTGACCGCAGCTGCGCTGCAGGCCTGGCCCGAATCGTCGGACGCGCCGCGTGCGATCGTCTCGCTGCGCAAGGGCGTCGATGCGCGGCGGCAGATCGCCGAGGCGCTGGCAGCGAGCTATGTGTCCGGGCACCGTCCCGAGTTCACGGCCCTACATCAGGGATCACGCCGAAAAGTCGAACTGCCCACCTATCAGTTCCAGCGCCGTCGCTTCTGGCCCAAAACTTCCGGCATCAGCACCAATGGCGGCCCCGTATCCGGAATCTTAGGTAGTGCAAAGGATCTCGCCTCCGGTGACGCCGTCTACACCAGCCGGCTGTCGGTCAAGTCGCAGCCGTGGCTCGCCCATCACGTCATCTACGGCACCGTTGTCGTCCCGGGCGCCACGTACGCCGCGATGGCTCTGGCCGCAGCCGAGGCACCTGCGCGGGTGCAAGAGGTCTTCTTCTACGAGCCGATCATCCTGAGGGAGAAGGATTCCCGGGAGATACAGCTGACATTGCATCCACTCGAGGATGGCAGCGGCTGGACTTTCAAGGTACACAGCAGGCCCTACGGTGTTCGCGATGCCGAGTGGTCGTTGAACGCCGATGGCACCGTCGTCACCGGTATCGATGACGAAGATGGGATGCTGGCCGACGCTGCAGACACCGTGGACCCTATAGACATGGCGATCGAGCGGTTGAATCGCACGCGTCCGCAGCAGCTGTTCGAGACCTTCGCCGACATGGAGCTGGCCTGGGGACCCACGTGGTCCACATCGCTGAAATCGCTCTGGGTCGGTGAAGGTGAGGCGATCGGCGATGTCGCCATCGGCGATGAGCTCGCCGAACATCTGGGAACCGAGCCGGTGCATCCCGTACTTCTCGACCTGTGCACCGGAATTGCGTTCCCCGCTTTCCCGGCGCTTCTGGCAGCGACCGAGGAAGGGGCGATACCCGAACTGTTCCTGCCGCTGCGCTACGGCAAGGTGATACTTCGGGAGCGGATGCCGCGACGCTTCTACTGCCGGGCGAAATGGCAGGCCGGTGGTCTCGACAGCGAGACGCAGGTCTTCGATCTCGATTTCGTGGATCGCGACGGCCGCCATCTCGGTGGAATTCGCGAGTTCACGGTGAAGCGCGCGCCACGCGAAGCGTTGTTGCGCGGACTCGGCGGCGACGCAACCCGGCTGCTCTACACCCTCGGCTGGCACGAAGTGCCTCCCCCGCCCAAAGACAGTGCCGCAAATGCCAACGGCACCTGGTTGATTGCCGGATTCGACAAATTGGCGGCCGGGTTGCCGGGCTGCATTTCGACCGACCGCACGACCGATCCGGAGCACTGGAAGCAGCTGTTCGCGCAGGCGCAGGGGCGCGGCGAGCCGATCTCGGGCGTCGTGTGGCGCAGCGCCGAACCAGGTGAGAAAGAATCGAGCGAAGAGGGTGCCGCGCGGCTGGAGGCCGAGATCGCCGGCCTACTCGGCGCCGTGCACGCCCTGCAGGCCGACGAGGCAGTACTGCTTCCCGACGGACTGTGGATCATCACCGAACGGGCCGTGGCGACCGAATCGGGCGAGCACGTCGACCCCGTGCAGGCGGCACTGTGGGGCCTCGGGCGCAACATCATGAACGAGGAGCAGAGACTGCGCTGCCGGCTGGTCGATCACGACGGGTCAGACAAGGCAGTGAGTGCGCTGGTCGACCTACTGGGCGCAGCCGTGGAAGAACCCGAACTCGCGCTGCGACAGGGAAAGTTCCTGGCGTCCCGGTTGCTGCCATGGTCGCGTAGCGGGCACCTCGCCATACCTCGCACGACTGACTATGTCCTGGCCCCGACCGAGCGCGGCGCGATCGACAACCTGCGCCTTGTAGAGACGAAAGTATCGCCACCGAGTCCGGGCGAGGTACAGATCCGGGTTCAGGCCGCAGGCCTGAATTTCCGCGATGTGCTCAATGTGCTCGGCCTCTACCCCGGCGACCCCGGGCTGATCGGCGGTGACTTCTCTGGCGTGGTCACCGAGTTGGGCTCCGGCGTCACAGGGTTGACGATCGGTCAACGCGTCATGGGCTTTATGCAGGGTGCGTTCGCCAGCCGGGTGAACGTGCCGGCCCAGTTGATGGCGCCGGTGCCCGATGGGGTGGGGCCGGTGGCAGCGGCAACTATTCCCGCCGCTGCGTTGACGGTCCGGCTCGCGTTCGACTGGGCGCAGCTGCGGCCCGGCGACCGGGTGCTCATCCACGCCGCCAGCGGCGGTGTCGGTCTGGCCGCGATCCAATGGGCGCAGGAGCGTGGTGCGACCGTATTCGCGACGGCAAGCACGTACAAGCGCGCGATGCTGCGCAAGATGGGCGTTCAGTACGTATATGACTCGCGCAGTGTGGATTTCGCTGACCAGATCCTGGAGGACACCGGCGGTTCCGGTGTTGATGTCGTACTCAACAGCTTGACCAACGAAGGCTTCGTCGCCGCGACGGTGCGGGCCATTGCCAAGAACGGCCGGTTCGCCGAGATCGCCAAGCGGGACATCTGGACGCACGAGCAGATGGCGGCCGTACGTCCCGACATCGACTACGGGGTCGTTGCGCTGGACGGGACCATTGTGGCTGATCCCGAGCGCATTCGGGTTCTGCTGGCCGAAGTCTCCCAGGGCTTGGCCGACGGTGTGTGGACTCCGTTGCATGCCGAGATCTATCCGCTGACAGAGGCGAGGACCGCGTTCCGGCGGATGCAGCAGGCTCGGCACATCGGAAAGATCGTGCTGCAAATGCCGAATCCGCTACAGCCCCAGACTGATCGGAGCTATCTGATCACCGGTGGACTCGGTGCGATCGGTCTGCATATGGCGTCGTATCTCGCACAACTCGGGGCCGGTGACATCGTGTTGACCAGCCGACGCGCGCCCGATGCGGACGCGGAGCGAGCAATCGCCGACACCGCAGAGCGCTACCGCTGCCGCATCCACATCTTCGCAGCCGACGTCGGCGATGAGACCCAGGTTGGCGAACTGCTGGCGAGAATTCGTACGGAACTGCCGCCGCTGGCCGGGGTGGTGCATTTGGCGGGCGTGCTCGACGACGCGCTGCTGTCGCAGCAGACCGTCGAGCGGTTCCGGACGGCATTGGCGCCCAAAGCATTCGGCGCTTGGCATCTGGATCGATTGACACGTGACGACGATCTCGATTTCTTCGTCGTGTCCTCTTCGGTGTCCAGTGTGCTCGGTTCGCCCGGCCAGGCCAACTATGCGACGGCCAATGCGCTGCTCGACGGCCTCGTTGCGCAGCGCGCGGCGCAAGGCCTACCTGCGACTGGCGTCAACTTCGGCCCATGGGCCAGGGGTGGCATGGCCAGTTCACAGGCGGCCCGCGCCAATCTCGGTGCGCAGGGGCTTGTTCCGCTGGAGCCCACGGCCGCGCTGGCCGCGCTCGGTGAGATCGTCGCCCACGGAGCGGGACAGGCTACCGTCATAAAAGCCAACTGGGAGCGCGCCGCGAAGGTGCTCGCCGGTTCTCGTCCACCGATTCTCGACCACGTGTTGCCCAGTGCCGCAGCAGAATCGACCGGCGACAGTGAGTTGCTCCGGCAGCTGCACGAGGTACCCGACGCGCAGCGCGCCGATTTCCTTACCGAGTTCCTTCAGCGTGAAGTGCAGCAATTCCTCCGCCTTGCGCAACCGCCGACCGCAGCAAGCCGGTTCCTGGATCTGGGTACGGATTCACTGATGGCGGTCGAACTCCGGAACCGGTTGTTCGGCCAGTTCGGTGGCGCGTTCACGATCACCGCGACGGCGGTGTTCGACTATCCGACGATCAGGTTGCTTGCCGAGTACCTGGCCGATCAGATGCCCGCGTCGGACGAGGGCTGAGTCAGTCGGCCCAGCGCTGTGCTTCGACCTCGGCGGGACGACCCGTCTGCAGTGGCACGTCGAGACCGTCGTAGATCCCGGGCTTCTGGGTCGAAAGCCAGTCCAGTGCACCGAGCAGTCGGTTGGCCGCGGTGGTGTTGCCGCCGTCGGCGCGCGTGCCGCCAGGAACGTCGGCCCGACTGGTGATGGTGAGCTGGGGGTCGCCGTCCACGATCACGCGGTGGTCACCCACACCCTCGTCGGGATACGGCCAGTCGGGCGCACAGGATTCATGGATGCGGGTGATGTGGTCGATGACGATCCGCTCGCGACCGCCCGACTTCCCGATCACCTTCAACCAGAAGGCACCCTGAGTGCCCTTCTCGAACCGGCCCATCACGGTGTCGACGGACTCCTCGAGCGGTCGGCGCTCGATCTCCTCGGTGATCTCGTCGAGTTCCAGGCCGAGACCGCGGGCGATGAGCCGGAGGTTGCCGCCCCACACCATGGTCGGGATGGACGGCAACAGCATCATCGGCACGTCATCCATCGACCCGCCGAAACCGCACAGCACCTTGACCGCATGGGGCTGGTTGTAGGTGGAGTAGTCGAAGATCTCCTGACAGTGGATCGACTGGATCCGGGTGCACAATCCCGCGGCGATAACCGCCAGCGCATCGTTACCCCAGCCGGGGTCGACGCCGCTGACCAGCAGGGTCGAGCCGCCCTCTTCGGCGGCCTGGGTCAACCGCTCGACCCAATCCGGCGGCGCAGAACGCGGGTCATACAGCGAGTACAGCGACGGCGTCACGACATGCGAACCGGCGCGCAGGCACCGCTCGATGTCATTGACCGCGTCGTCGGGCCGGATGTCGCCGGATGCCATGTAGGCCACCGCGTCGCAGTCCGCCAAGACCGCTTCGACATCGGTGGTGGCGTCGACACCCGTCGGCTGATCCAACCCGGCGAACGTAGCCGCGTCCTTACCGGACTTGTCCGGCGACGAGGTGATCACACCCGCCAATTGCAATCCGGGAAACGCGACCGCGCTCCGAATCGCCGTAGCCCCCATGTTCCCTGTTCCCCACACCGCGACTCGTAGCACGCCAACACCCTAACCGGCCGTCCCGTGACGAGATTCACAGTGGCCCGAAATCGCCGGGAAACCACGTGTCAACAGCGCTTTTAGGGTCCCGACCAACCACCGGGTTGCTTAGCCAACAGAAATTGCTCTCGCCTGCTTTGTGTTGAAGTTACTGAACGGTATAGTTCGGTCCAGTTACTGGTGGGTAACTTAGCCCAAGTACCCAACCACAAGTGGCATTCTCGACGAGGAGGACACAGTGAGCCACTACAAGAGCAACGTCCGTGACCAGGAATTCAACCTTTTCGAGGTCTTCGGGCTCGACAAGGTTCTCGGTACCGGCGACTACGCCGACATCGATGTAGACACCGCCCGCGAAATGCTCGGAGAGATGGCGAAACTGGCCGCTGGGCCGATCGCCGAATCGTTCGCCGACGCGGATCGCAATCCCCCGGTGTTCGACCCCAAGACCCATACCGTGACACTGCCCGAGTCGTTCAAGAAGTCGATGCGGGTGATGTTCGACGGCGGCTGGGACAAGGTCGGCGTGCTCGAGGAACTCGGCGGCATGCCGATGCCCCGCTCGCTGCAGTGGGCCCTGATCGAGCACATCCTTGGCGCGAACCCGGCGGCGTATATGTACGCGATGGGCTCGGGCATGGCCGAGATCTTCTACAAGAACGGCACCGACGAGCAGAAGAAGTGGGCCGTGCTGGCCGCCGAGCGCGGCTGGGGCGCCACCATGGTGCTGACCGAGCCGGACGCGGGTTCCGACGTCGGCGCAGGCCGCACCAAGGCCGTGCAGCAAGCCGACGGCACCTGGCACATCGACGGCGTCAAGCGCTTCATCACCTCGGGCGACTCCGACGACCTGTTCGAGAACATCATGCACCTGGTGCTGGCCCGCCCCGAAGGCGCTGGCCCGGGCACCAAGGGGTTGTCGCTGTTCTTCGTGCCGAAGTTCCACTTCGATCCCGAAACCGGCGAGCCCGGTGAGCGCAACGGCGTGTTCGTCACCAACGTCGAGCACAAGATGGGCCTCAAGGTCTCTGCCACCTGCGAGCTCTCGCTCGGCCAGCACGACACTCCCGCCGTCGGCTGGCTCGTCGGCGAAGTGCACGACGGTATTGCGCAGATGTTCGACGTCATCGAGCAGGCTCGGATGATGGTGGGCACCAAGGCTATTGCGACGTTGTCGACCGGCTACCTCAACGCGCTCGAGTACGCCAAGGAGCGCGTGCAGGGCGCCGATATGACGCAGATGACCGACAAGACGGCTCCGCGCGTTACCATCACGCACCACCCCGATGTGCGGCGTTCGCTGATGACCCAGAAGGCATACGCCGAGGGTCTGCGCGCCCTGTACCTCTACACGGCGACCTATCAGGACTCCGCGGTGGCCAAGACCGTGCACGACGTCGACGCCGAGCTGGCGGTCAGGGTCAACGACCTGCTGCTGCCGATCGTCAAGGGTGTCGGTTCGGAGCAGGCCTACGCCAAGCTGACCGAGAGCCTGCAGACCTTCGGCGGTTCTGGCTTCCTGCAGGACTACCCGATCGAGCAGTACATCCGCGACGCCAAGATCGACTCGCTGTACGAGGGCACCACCGCCATCCAGGCGCAGGACTTCTTCTTCCGCAAGATCGTCCGCGACAAGGGTGCGGCGCTGGCCCACGTGGCAGGGCAGATCGAGCAGTTCGTCAAGAACGAGTCCGGTAACGGCCGACTCAAGGCCGAACGTGCACTGCTGGCGACCGCGCTGGAGGATGTGCAGGCCATGGCGGCCTCGCTGACCGGCTACCTGATGGCCGCACAGGAGAACCCGACCGAGCTCTACAAGGTCGGCCTGGGTTCGGTGCGCTTCCTGATGAGCGTCGGCGATCTGGTGATCGGCTGGCTGCTCACCAAGCAGGCCGCGGTGGCGATCGAGGCGCTCGACAACGGCGCAAGCGGTGCCGATCGCGCGTTCTACGAGGGCAAGGTCGGCGTGGCGTCGTTCTTCGCGAAGAACATGCTGCCGCTGCTGACCAGCACGCGCCAGGTCGTCGAGAATCTCGACAACGATGTGATGGAGCTGGACGAGGCGGCCTTCTAGCCGCTTCGAACCAAGACGCCCCCGGACTCTTCCCGGGGGCGTCTTGCGGTTCATGTCTGAAAATTAGGGCGGGTTCGGGAGGACATCTAGGTGCGTCTCATTGGTCTCGCGCGTCCGGCTTGCAACCTTGGTGCCGGCTCTTCGGATTAGTCACTCCCGAACCCGTCGTGCAATCGATCCTACGCTTGTGATCATGGTCACACCAGGCCAATTTTTGTCGCCGAGGTTGCCCTCAACGGGCCTTCGTGAGCAGCAGCGCCCTGGTGCGTGCCCGCCCCTCGGCAGAGGCATCGAACACCGATGCGGTGAACTCGTCGACACCCGCGGCGCTCAATTCGTCGAGGCGGGCAGACACCGTTTCCTCGTCACCGATGATCGCCGCGTCTTCGGGCCCGGCGTAGCCCTCGCGGTCGAGCATCGCGCGGTATGACGGCAGGGTGCCGTAGACCGCGAACTCCTTGGCGGCCTGCCGCCGGGCACCGTCGACGTCGTCGGTGACGCTGATCGGCAGCGCGGCCGCGACCCGCACCGCGGACTCCGGACGTCCGGCCTCGGCCGCCGCGCCGCGCAGTGTGGGCACCACGTGTTCGGCCAATGTCTTGGGCCCGGTCATCCACGTCAGCGTCCCGGCTGTGCGCCTGCCGGTGAGCCGCAGCATCTGCGGGCCGAGCGCAGCAATGTAGAGCTCGGGCTCTGGTGCGGGAACCTGTAGCGCACCCCGGGCCGTCCAGAACTCACCCGTGGCATCCGCGGGCTCACCGGCCAGTAGCGGCTGCAGGCCGTCGAGGTATTCGCGCATCTGGCGCAACGCCCGATCCCAGGAGACGCCCCACATTCCTTCGGTCACCATCCGGTGACTCATTCCGATGCCCAGCTTGAACCGGCCGCCGCTGATCAGGCTGAGTGTCAGGGCGCGTTGAGCGAGCTGCATCGGGTGCTGAGACTGGATCGGGATTACGGCAGAACCGATTTCGATGCCTTCGACTTCGCGGAAGGCGATGCCGAGCACAGTCGTGAGGTCAGCGTCCCACGGCATTTGGGCCATCCAGACCCGGCGGAAGCCCTCGTCACGGATTCTGGTGAGGTTGCCGACCAACGAGTCCACCGGGGATGCGGCTCCCGCAGACAGTCCCACGATGCTGAGGCTGATATCCATGCTTCCCATTTAAGTCTCAACGTCAGCGGCGAGCCTGCGGTTGCGTCGATGAGGTGTCCGCAGATACTGCGGCCATGACGACCGAACTCGCCCGACTACAACACTTCGGCCCGAACTGGTTCGCGTCGGTGATGGGCACCGGCATCGTGGCCACCGCCGGTGCCACGCTGCCGGTCCACATTCCCGGGCTGCATGTGTTCGCACGCGTCGTATGGGTGGTGGCGGCGGTGCTGCTCGTCGTGCTCGTCATTGCGGTGACGGTGCAGCGAATTCGGCATCCGTCGGCTTCGCGCGGCCACGCGCGCAACCCGCAGATGGCGCACTTCTACGGCGCCGCACCGATGGCACTGTTGACGGTCGGCTCGGGTGCCTTGTTGATCGGCAAGGATCTGATCGGTGAGCGCATCGCCGTGGACCTTGCGTGGTTTCTGTGGACGACGGGCACCCTCGGCGGTCTGTTCACCGCAGCGACCATCCCGTTCCTGATGTTCACCCAGATCAACGTCGAACCGGACGCCGCCTTTGGTGGCTGGCTGATGCCGGTGGTGCCGCCGATGGTGTCCGCGGCGTCAGGGGCACTGCTGATCCCGCACATGGCGCCGGGCAGTGGCCGCACGACGATGCTGTACGGCTGTTACGCGATGTTCGGCCTGTCACTCATCGCGGCGTTGATCATCATCTCGATGATCTGGAGCAGGCTCGCCCTGTACGGCACGTCGGGAACCACCCGGGTGCCGACGCTGTGGATCGTGCTGGGCCCGCTCGGTCAGGGCATCACCGCCGCGGGCCTGCTCGGCGCGAATGCGGCGTTGGCCGTCCCGCCGGAACTGGCCAGCGGCATGAATGTGTTCGCGGTCCTGTTCGGTGTGCCCGTATGGGGGTTCGCGATGTTGTGGATCGTGCTGGCGACCGAACTCACGGTCCGTACGCTGCGGCGCGGGATGCCGTTCGCGCTGACCTGGTGGAGCCTGACGTTCCCGGTGGGCACGTTCGTCACCGGCACGACGCAATTGGCGAACCGCACCGGGCTGCCCGCTTTCCGGGTGGCCGCCGCGATCGCCTACCTCGCCCTGTTGGGGACATGGGGGTTGGTCGCGGTGAAAACCGCTCGCGGCAGCCTCGGTGGGGGCCTGTTCACTCCGCCCCCGGCGGCCGGGCCGATCAAGGCCAAAAAGGATCCGCCGCCCAACTCCTAGGCGGGCGCAAAATTTAGAGCCCCGTGCTGACGTCGGGTCGGGGGGTCAGACGCCAACACGGAGCTATCCGGTGTATCGACACCTCCCGCTGCACCGTTACACGCGTGACGAAATTGTTCCTCAGGCCTCGAGAATTGCCGCGACGCCCTGACCGCCAGCTGCGCAAATGGAAATCAAACCGCGCACCGGACCGCCCGTCTCTCCCCCGTTTTCTTCTTTCTTCAGCTTCAGTTGCTTGGCCAACTGCGCGACGATCCGCCCGCCGGTGGCTGCGAACGGATGGCCCGCCGCCAGCGACGAACCGTTGACGTTGAGCTTGGATCTGTCGATGCTGCCCAGCGCCTTGTCCAGGCCGAGCCGCTCCTTGCAGTACTCCTCGGATTCCCACGCCGCCAGCGTGGCCAGGACCACCGATGCGAACGCCTCGTGGATCTCGTAGTAGTCGAAGTCCTGGAGGCTCAGACCGTTTCGCGCCAGCAGCCGCGGCACCGCGTAAGTGGGCGCCATCAACAGGCCGTCTTCGCCGTTGACGTAGTCCACGGCCGCGGTCTCGCCGTCGACGAAGTACGCCAGCGGCTCGATTCCATGAGCCACGGCCCACTCATCGGTCGCCAGCAGTGCCACGGACGCACCGTCGGTCAGCGGGGTCGAATTCCCTGCGGTCATCGTCGCGTCGCCGCTCTTCACGCCGAACACGGGTTTGAGGCCGGCCAGCTTTTCAGCCGACGAATCCGCCCGCAGATTGTTGTCCCGGTACACACCGAGGAATCCGGTGACGAGGTCGTCGAAGAACCCTCGGTCGTACGCGGCAGCCATGTTGCGGTGGCTGGCGGCGGCCAGCTCATCCTGATCGACGCGCTTGACGCCCATGTTCTTGGCGGTGATCGCGGCGTGCTCACCCATCGACATTCCAGTGCGCGGCTCGCTGTTGACGGGGATCTCCACGCCGAGGGAGGCGGGCAGCTTGCCGACCAGCTTGAGCCGGTCGAGGTTGGACTTGCTGCGCCGCAGCCCGAGCAGCACGCGCCGCAGATCGTCGCCGAACGCGATCGGTGCGTCCGAGGCGGTGTCCACCCCGCCCGCGACAGCCACCTCATAGCGGCCCGCGCCGATTCCGTCCGCGGCGGCGATGGTGGCCTGCAGACCTGTTCCGCAGGCCTGCTGAATGTCGAACGCCGGCGTATACGCCGACAGCGAGCTGCCAAGCACGCACTCGCGCATCAGGTTGAAGTCGCGACTGTGCTTGAGCACCGCACCGCCGATGACCGCACCCAGCGTCTCGCCCGCCAGGTTGTAGCGGTCGATCAGACCATCCAGCGCGGCGGTGAACATGTCCTGGTTGGAGGCGTCGGCGTAGGCGCCATCCGACCTTGCGAAAGGAATTCTGTTGCCGCCGAGAATGGCGACCTTTCGACGGGTATCACTGGCCATGAGCCCCATAGTACCCACCCTTCTTACTCTGGAGTAAGTTCGTCCCCATGGCTACCGATCTGTACTCGCAAATCGTCCACTCGGCGCCCGGGTCCTTCCTCGCCAAGCAGTTCGGCGTCCCACAGCCCGAGACGCTGCGTCGCTACCGGGCGGGTGACCCGCCCTTGGCGGGCACGCTGCTGATCGGCGGTGAGGGCCGCGTCGTTGAGCCACTGCGCGCCGCGCTCTCCGAGGACTACGACGTGGTCTCCAACAACCTCGGCGGCCGCTGGGCCGACTCGTTCGGCGGGCTCGTGTACGACGCCACCGGCATCACCGAACCCGTGGCACTGAAGGGGTTGTACAAATTCTTCACTCCGTTGCTGCGCAACCTCGGCCCGTCGGGCCGGATCGTCGTCATCGGCACCACGCCCGAGGATGCCGGCAGCGCGGGAGAACGGATCGCGCAGCGCGCGCTCGAAGGATTCACGCGCTCGCTCGGCAAGGAGATGCGGCGCGGCGCCACCGTGAACCTGGTCTATCTCGCGGCCGGTGCGAAGCCGGCGGCGACCGGGCTCGAGTCGACGCTGCGGTTCCTGCTGTCGGGGAAGTCCGCCTACGTCGACGGCCAGGTGTTCCGGGTCGGTGCGGACGACGCGGCGCCGCCCGCGGACTGGGACCGCCCGCTGGACGGAAAGATCGCGTTGGTGACGGGTGCGGCGCGCGGCATCGGCGCCACCATCGCCGAGGTGTTCGCCCGTGACGGCGCCAGCGTGATCGCCGTCGACGTCGAAGGCGCCCACGAGGATCTGGGGAAGGTCGCATCGAAGGTGGGCGCCACCGCGCTCACGCTGGACGTCACAGCCGACGACGCCGTCGAACAGATCGCCGAACACCTGCGCGAGAACTACCACGGGTCGACGCTCGACATCCTCATCAACAATGCGGGCATCACCCGCGACAAGCTTCTCGCCAATATGGACGAAGCGCGCTGGGACTCCGTGGTCGCCGTCAATCTCCTTGCCCCGCTTCGGCTTACCGAAGGCCTGGTTGGCAACGGGACCATCGGCGAGGGTGGCAGGGTGGTCGGGTTGTCCTCGATGGCCGGCATCGCGGGCAACCGCGGCCAGACGAACTACGGGGCCACCAAGGCGGGCATGATCGGGCTGACCGACGCGCTGTCTGCCGAGTACGCCGACAAGGGCATCACGGTCAACGCCGTCGCCCCCGGCTTCATCGAGACCAAGATGACCGAGGCCATGCCGCTGGCAACCCGTGAGGTGGCACGCAGGCTCAACTCGCTGAACCAGGGCGGCCAGCCGATCGACGTCGCCGAGACCATCGCCTACTTCGCGAGCCCCGCATCCAATGCCGTCACCGGCAACACCATTCGGGTGTGCGGCCAGGCCATGCTGGGAGCCTAGGGTGACCCAGCCATCGGGAATGAGAAACCTGCTGCGTGCGGCGGCGGGTGCGATGCCGTTCGTGCCGCGCAGCGACACACTGCCGGACCGCACGCTGACGGTCGAGGATCTGCCGATCGACAGCGCGAATGTCGCGGCGTATGCGGCGGTGACCGGACTGCGATTCGGTGACGCCGTACCGCTGACGTATCCGTTCGCATTGACATTCCCGACGGTCATGTCGCTGGTCACCGGTTTCGACTTCCCTTTTGCCGCAATGGGTTCGGTGCACATCGAGAACCACATCACGCAGTACCGCCCGATCGCGGTGACCGACACCGTCTCGGCGAAGGTGCACGCACAAAACCTGCGTGAGCACCGGCGCGGTCTGCTCGTCGACATCGTGACCGACGTGAGCGTCGGCAACGAAAAGGCCTGGCAGCAGGTGACGACGTTCCTGCACCAACAGAAGACCAGCCTCTCCGACGAGCCGAAGCCGCCGCCGCAGAAGAAGCCGAAGCTGGGCCCCCCGAACGCGATGCTGCGCATCACGGGTGGTCAGATCCGTCACTACGCGTCGGTTGGCGGTGACCACAACCCGATCCACACCAACCCGATCGCCGCCAAGCTGTTCGGCTTCCCGACGGTGATTGCGCACGGGATGTTCAGCGCTGCAGCAGTTCTGGCGAACATCGAGGGTCAGTTGCCCGATGCGGTGAAGTACTCGGTTCGGTTCGTCAAACCCGTGGTGCTACCGGCGCGCGCCGGGCTTTACGTCGATCGCGTCGCCGACGGGTGGAACCTCACGCTGCGCCATGCATCGAGCGGAGATCCCCATCTGATCGGTTCGGTGGCCGCGCTCTAGATCGCGGTGACGGCGGGCGCGTCCTTTTCGGACTGCTTGCCCTTCAATCCCCGCCAGAACAGGTTGATCATCAACTCTGCGGCCTCGTCGACACTGGCGTCGCCGGTGCTCACTCGCGCGGCCACGGCCTCGCCCGCACCCACCAGCGCGACGGCCATCATGTCGAAGTCGGTGTCGGGTTCTGGATGACGGGTGCCCGCCTGCAGGAGTCGGCCGACGAGGTCGACGATCCGCTCCCGGCCCTCACGCACGGTGTGTGCGAACGCCTGCGAGCTGGTGGCCTGGTTGTAGAGCACCATCCACGATGCGCGGTTGGTGTCGATGTAGGTGAGGAACGCCAGTACGGCGTTGCGCAACAGATCTTTCGGGCTCTGGGTGAAGTCGATCTTGTTGCGCACGTCTTCGACGAATCGGGACAACTCACGGTCCAGGCACGCACCGAACAGTTCCTCTTTGGAGCCGTAGTAGAGGTAAAGCATGGGCTTGGAGATCTTGGCTTCGGCGGCGATGGCATCCATCGACGTCTCGTGATAGCCGTTCACCGAGAAAATCTGCACGGCGGCGTCGAGCATTTGCTGCTCGCGCACCGCGCGCGGCAACCGCTTGGTCCCACCTGCCATTACTCAAGAGTAAGCAATAAGCGAGCGGTGGGCGTCAACAACGTGGGTTGGGCCCCTTGACCGCCGCCATCCGCAGCACCGACGCGTCCACCTGGGGCATCGACAGCTCACCCGCCGCGACCGCCTGCTCCAGCCGGTCCAGCACGGCTGGCACCTCGCCGGTGGTCACCCACAGTGCGGTGTCGGCGCCGGCCTGCAATCCGCGCAGCGCCGCCTCGGCGACCCCGAACCGATCGGAGATCGCCTGCATCGATGACAGGTCATCGGTGAAAACCGGGCCGTTGAACGGCGGGCCGCCATAGCCACCGGAGCGCAGCAGCGCGTAGGCGCTCGGGCTGAGGCTGGCCGGTTCGTTGCCGGTCAGCCCAGGGACCTGCATGTGGCCGATCATGACGCCGACCGGCAGCTGCGCATTCAGCGTGCGGTACGGAACCAGATCCGAGTTCTGCAGGTCAGCGATCGGCGGCGTCGTCACGGCCCCGGTGTGGGAGTCACCCGAGCCGTTCCCGTGCCCCGGGAAATGCTTGAGGACCGGCAACAGTCCCGCATCGCGCAAACCGCGGGCATACGCGCCAGCGAAGTCGGTGACCACAGCGGGGTCCGCGCCGAAGGACCGATCGCCGATCACGGTGTCATCCGGGGCGTCGGAGACGTCGACCACCGGAGCGAAGTCGATCGTGATGCCCTTACTGCGCATCGCCTGGCCTCGCTGCAGCGCGATCGCGTACACCTGCTCGGGCGTCTGAGTCTGCGCCAGCACCCGCGCCGACGGCTGGGGGCCGATCACCGAGGCCAGCCGCGATACCCGGCCACCCTCCTCGTCGACGCTGACCGCCAGGGGCAGCGGGGCCGCCGAGTTGGCGATGTCGACCAGCGAGCCGTCAGACACCATCGACAAGTCGGTCCAACTGCCGATCATGATGCCGCCGACGTGCTGGCTCTCGACCACTGCTCGGGCGTCGGCGGCGTCGGTGACGCCGACCATCAACAGCTGCGCCAGCTTGTCGCGAGTCGAGATCTGCGACAGCAGCTCCGGCCCCTGGCCGCAGGCGGGAGCCGGGATGAGGACGGGCGCCTGCGGCACCGCCGTCGCTGCCATCTCCGGGTGCGGGGCCGCCTGATCCGCGGCCGTCGAGCAGGCGGACACGAGCGCGGGCAGCGCCACGGCGGCGCATAGCGTTCGCAGCCCCGATCCAATTGAAACCATGGGCCCCGACACTAGTAGGAAACGAATCCGCATTCGATCCCCCTTCCCGAGGTGGGCGAAGACGAGGCTCGACGGCGGGGGAGACAAATATTGTCTGCTACTTTGGCCGGATGGATCGGTTTCTCGTGCCCGCCGCCGCCAGCATCGTTGTCGGCCTGCTGCTGGGTGCGGCCGCCGTATTCGGGGTGACGCTGATGGTGCAGCAAGACAACAAGCCTCCGCTGCAGGCCGGCGACCCGGCATCGTCGGTGCTCAACAGGGTTGAGTACGGCGACCGGACCTAACGAGACGCCGTCCCCCTGCCCTTCGGGCGGGAGGTGCCCCCACTCGCGGCGCTGGCTCTGGGTGGTCGCTGCGGCGGCGCTGATCCTGACGTTCGCCCAGTCACCAGGACAGATCTCACCCGACACCAAGCTCGACCTGACCGCAAACCCGGCGCGGTTCCTTGCCCGCGCCTTCAATTTGTGGAACAGCGAGCTGCCGTTCGGTCAGGCGCAGAACCAGGCGTACGGCTATCTGTTTCCGCACGGCACCTTCTTCCTGGCCGGTGACATGCTCGGGCTGCCCGACTGGGTGACCCAGCGGCTCTGGTGGGCGCTGCTGTTGGTGATCGGCTTCTGGGGGTTCCTGCGCGTCGCCGAGGCCTTGAACGACGGCCGGGGCATCGGCAGCCCCACGTCCCGGGTCATCGCCGCGGTGGCGTTCGCGTTGTCACCGCGGGTGCTGACCACCCTCGGTGCGATCTCGTCGGAGACGCTGCCGATGATGCTGGCGCCGTGGGTGCTGCTGCCGGTGATCCTCGCGCTGCGCGGATCGGGCGGGACCGGAGGGGTGGGAACAAGCACGGGCTCGGTGCGGGTGCTGGCCGCACGGTCGGCGGTGGCCATCGCGCTGATGGGCGCTGTCAACGCGGTCGCAACTCTGACCGCCTGCCTGGTGGCCGCGATCTGGCTGCTGTGTCACAAACCGAACCGGTTGTGGTGGCGCTTCACCGGTTGGTGGGCGATCTGCATCGTGCTCGCCGTGCTGTGGTGGGTCGTCGCGCTGGTGCTGCTCGGCCGGGTCAGTCCGCCGTTCCTCGACTTCATCGAATCCTCCGGCGTGACGACGCGGTGGATGTCGTTGACCGAGATGCTGCGCGGCACCGACGTCTGGACGCCGTTCGTCGCGCCCAACGCCACAGCGGGCGCCTCATTGGTGACGGGATCGGTGGCGGTGCTCGCAACCACATTGGTGGCGGCCGCCGGTTTGGCGGGGTTGGCCATGCAGTCCATGCCCGCGCGCGGACGACTCATCACCATCCTGCTGTTCGGTGTCTCGGTGCTGGCCCTGGGCTATTCGGGTCGTCTGGGATCGCCTGTGGCCCTTGAAGTTCAAGCATTCCTCGACGCCGACGGCACTCCGCTGCGAAACATCCACAAACTCGAACCGCTGCTCCGACTGCCGATCGCATTGGGTCTGGCGCATCTGTTGGGCCGCATCCCGCTGCCGGGCAGTGCACCGCGTGCCGTGTGGCGCGATGCGTTCGCCCATCCCGAACGCGACAAGCGGGTGGCGGTCGGCATTGTCGTACTGGTCGCCGTGACCACCGCGACCTCACTGGCGTGGACGGGCAGGCTCACGCCGCCGGGTGGGTTCGACGCGATCCCGCAGTACTGGCACGACACCGCCGACTGGCTCGACGAGCACAACGACTCCGGACGTGTGCTGGTGGCGCCGGGCGCGCCCTTCGCCACCCAGGTGTGGGGCAGCAGCCACGACGAGCCATTGCAGGTGCTCGGCGACAGCGCGTGGGGCGTACGTGACTCGATTCCGTTGACGCCGCCGGAAACCATCCGGTCGCTGGATTCGGTGCAACGCCTGTTCGCCGCCGGCCGACCGTCGATGGGTCTGGCAGATACCCTTGCCCGGCAAGGAATCTCGTACGTGGTGGTGCGCAACGACCTCGATCCGGAGACGTCGCGGTCGGCGCGACCGATCCTGGTGCACCGCGCGATCGAGGGATCGCCGGGCTTGGAGCGGGTCGCCCAGTTCGGCGAACCGGTCGGCCCCGGCACGCTTTCCGGATTCATCACCGACAGCGGCCTCCGTCCGCGCTACCCGGCCGTCGAGATCTACCGAGTGAATGCGGCCGCGCCAGCGGTGCCGGTGACGCCCTACCTCACCGACACCGATGCGATGGCCCGCGTGGACGGTGCACCGGAGGTGCTGCTGCGCCTCGACGAGCGACGCCGCCTGCTCGGACAGCCGCCGCTGGGGCCGATGCTGCTGACGGGGGACGCGCAGGAGGCGGGCCTGCCTGTTCCGACGGGCAGCGGGGTCATCGTCACCGACACCCCGCTCGCCAGGGAGACCGACTACGGCCGCGTCGACGACCATTCGTCGGCGATCCGTTCACCGGACGATCCGCGAAACACGTTCAACCGGGTGATGGACTATCCGACTCCAGGCACCGAGACCGTCTACGGGCAGTGGTTGGGCGGGCGCGTCTCCGTGTCGAGTTCGGCGTCGGATTCAACCGCTCTGCCCAACGTGGCACCCGCGACCGGTCCGGCCGCCGCCGTCGACGCCGACTCGTCGACGAGTTGGGTGTCCAACGCGCTGCAGTCGGCGATCGGACAGTGGCTTCAGGTCGACTTCGACCACCCCGTCACCAACGCCACCATCACTGTCACCCCGAGCGCGACCGCCGTCGGCGCGCAGGTCCGCCGCATCGAGGTGTCGACTGTCAACGGCACCAGCACGCTGCGTTTCGACGAAGCCGGTAAGCCGCTGACCGCTGCGCTGCCGTACGGGGAGTCGCCGTGGGTGCGGATCACGGCCGTGGCCACCGATGACGGATCGCCGGGCGTTCAGTTCGGTATCACCGATTTCGCCGTCACCCAGTACGACGCGAACGGGTTCGCCCACCCGGTCAACCTGCGCCATACCGTCTCTGTACCGGGACCACCGGCGGGTTCATCTGTTGCGCAATGGGATCTGGGATCCGAACTCTTGGGCAGGCCCGGCTGCGCGCAGAGTCCTGACGGGATTCGTTGCGCCGCGACCATGGCGTTGTCGCCGGAAGAGCCGGTGAACCTGAGCCGGACGCTCACGGTCCCGCAACCGATCGCGGTGACGCCGACCGTGTGGGTGCGGGCACGTCAAGGTCCCAATCTCGCGGACCTGGTCCGTGCGCCCGGCAGCGCAATCGCCACCGGCGATGCGGACCCGATCGATGTTCTGGGTTCGGCATACGCCGCCGCCGACGGCGACCCCGACACGGCGTGGACAGCGCGTCAAGGCGTCGTACAGCACAAGTCCCCGCCCACCCTCACCCTGAAGCTGCCCACCCCGCGCGAGGTGGCCGCGGTGCGGGTGTCCCCCAGTTCCTCTGAGCTGCCTGCACATCCGACTCTGGTGGCCGTCGACCTCGGCGCCGGGCCGCAGGTGCGGCGGCTGGCCGACGGCGGCGGAGCGCAGACGCTCGACCTCAAACCGCGCGTCACGGACACCGTTAAGATTTCGATCCTGGACTGGAACGACATCATCGACCGCACGGCGCTCGGGTTCGACCAGCTGAAGCCACCGGGCCTCGCCGAGGTGACAGCGTTGGACCCACGGGGCGTCCCGATCGCCGCGGCCGATGCCGCGCGCAATCGCGACCGAACCATCGAATTGCCCTGCGGCCGTGGCCCGATCATCGGTGTCGCCGGACAGTTCATCCAGACCTCGATCAACACGACGGTGGCCGCGTTGCTCGACGGCGAGCCCGTGGCAGCCAAACCGTGCCAGGCCGGGCCTATCGTGCTGCCCGCCGGAGCGCAGGAGTTGCTGATCAGCCCCGGGACCGCGTTCACCGCCGACGGCGTTCAGCTCGACGGTCCGCTGGCCGATCGAATTCATTCGGCGGCAACGGTTCTGACATACATCGAATCGTGGAGTGCTGATCACCGCGAGATGAACATCGCGCCATCGGAGGCGTCGCGGGTGCTGGTCGTTCCCGAAAGCGTGAACCCTGGCTGGATCGCGCACGGCACCGACGGCACGCTACTGACTCCGGTCACCGTCAACGGCTGGCAGCAGGGCTGGGTGCTGCCACCGGGCACCGAGGGATCCGTCACACTCACCTTCGCGTCGAACACGCCCTACCGGATCGGGCTCATCGGCGGCCTCGCACTGCTACCGGTACTCGCGCTGCTGGCCTTCCTGCCCGCGCGCCGCCGCGTCGATCCGGACGACCCCGCGCGCCCGTGGCGGCCGGGCCGGTGGCCGACAAGCGCCGCGGCCCTCGCGGTCGGTGCGGTCATCTCGGGGGTGGCGGGCATCGTCGTGGTCGCCACGGCTCTGGGCGTGCGCTATTTGCTGCGCAACCGCGAGCGACTGTGCGACACCGTCACGGTCACGACGACCGCGGGCGGGCTGATCCTGGCGGGGGCGGTGCTCAGCCAGAATCCGTGGCGATCTGTCGACGGATACGTCGGCCACTCCGTAGGGGTGCAGTTGCTTGCTCTCATCTCGGTGGCGATGCTGGCGGCCTCCGCTGTCGACATCGATCACGACCGATTCATAGCCACGGACCCGGCCGAGCCTTAGCATCGGCTATGTGCCGCAGCTGAATACCGCCCGTGGAGACATCGCGACAACCGACCTGGGCGTCACGCTCATGCACGAGCACGTGTTCGTGCTATCCCCCGAAATCCATGCCAACTATCCCGAAGTGTGGGGCGACGAGACCACGCGTCAGGCCGATGCGGTCACGCGACTCAATGAACTCAAAGCGCGGGGCGTCGACACCATCGTGGACCTCACCGTCATCGGTCTCGGTCGCTATATTCCACGCATCGCCCAGATCGCAGCGCAGACCGACATCAACATCGTCGTGGCGACGGGCGTCTACACCTACAACGACGTGCCGATGTATTTCCACTTCAGCGGACCCGAAACACCGTTGGGCGAACCGATGGTGGACATGTTCGTCAGCGATATCGAAAAGGGGATAGCGGGCACCGACATCAAGGCGGCGATCCTCAAATGCGCCACCGATGAGCCCGGCGTGACGCCCGGCGTCGAACGGGTGCTGCGGGCGGTGGCGCAGGCGCACCGGCGCACGGGCGTGCCGATCTCGACACACACCCACGCAGCGACGCGTCGCGGTCTCGAACAGCAGAGGATCTTCGCCGAGGAGGGCGTGGACCTGAGTCGGGTCGTCATCGGCCATTGCGGCGACAGCACCGACCTCGGCTACCTCACCGAGCTCATCGGCGCAGGGTCCTACATCGGCATGGACCGATTCGGGGTCGACGTCTTTCTCGGCTTCGAGGACCGCGTCAACACTGTGGCGCAGATGTGCGAGCGCGGCCACGCCGACAAGATGGTGCTCTCCCACGACGCCGCGTGCCTCATGGACTGGCTGCCGGAAGACATGGTGCCGTTGGTGATGCCGAACTGGCACTACCTGCACATCCACAACGACGTCATCCCGGCGCTGAAGGAGCGTGGCGTCACCGACGAACAACTCACCGCGATGCTCGTTGACAATCCGCGCAAGATCTTCGAGGCGCAGGGCGCCTACTGATGGCCCGCCCGTCGCCGGTTCCACCCATCCCGACCCAGTTCTGGACCCTCGCCGAATCGGATCCCGATGCCCCGGCCGTCACCTGTGCCGGCCGCACGCTTTCGCGTCGCGAACTCGACGCATCGACCAACCGGCTCGCGCGGGCCTACGCCGGACTCGGTGTGGGACAAGGGGACTACGTCACCATTGTCATGCCCAATTCGATCGAGTGGGCGCAGGCGGTGCTGGCCACCTGGAAGCTCGGTGCGGTCCCGCAGCCGTTGTCCGCCCGGCTGCCCGACATCGAGCTGGCCGCGTTGCTCGAGCTGCGGCGGCCGGCCCTGCTCGTCGGGCGCAACGATCCGAACGGCGTGACGCCCAGCCTGGCAGGCGATTTCATGCCCGATCCGGCGCTTTCCGATGAGCCGCTGCCCGAGATGGTGTCGCCGGTCTTCAAGGCCATGGCATCGGGCGGCAGCACCGGACGGCCGAAGCTGATCGAGGCGGGCGGCGACAGTCGGTTCCCCGCTGCGGCGGGGTATCCGCTTGGCGCGCAGGAGGGCGACGTCAATCTGCTGTCGGTGCCGCTGTCGCACAACACCGGGTTCACGACGTTCGCCATCGGCCTGGTGCAGGGCCATCACATGGTGCTGATGCCGCGGTTCGACCCGCATGAGTTCCTGCAATTGGTCACCGACCACCGGGTCACGTTCCTGGCAACGGTCCCGACGATCATGCAACGCCTGCTGCCGGTGTACCGGGCCGGGCAGGAGTCCTACGACCTGTCGTCGATCCGGCGGTTTTGGCACCTGGCCGCACCGTGCCCGCCGGTGATCAAGCGGGCGTGGATCGATATCCTCGGACCTGAAGTGGTCTGGGAACTTTACGGCGGCACCGAGTTACAGGCGCTGACGTTCATTTCCGGCGATCAGTGGCTGACCCATCCGGGGTCGGTCGGTGTGGTGGTCGCCGGTGAGATGAAGGTGCTCGACGACGATGGGAACGAGTGCCCGCCCGGGGTGAGCGGTGAGATCTACCTGCGCCGATCACCGGGAAGCGCACCGACCTACCGGTACATCGGCGCCACCGCGAAACAGCGCGACGGCTGGGATTCACTTGGCGACCTGGGGTACTTCGACGAGGACGGCTTCCTTTATCTCAACGATCGCCGGGTGGATATGTTCACCGTCGGCGGGCGCAACGTCTACCCCGCCGAGATCGAGTCGGCGCTGTCTGCGCACCCGGATGTGTTGTCCTGCTTGGTGGTCGGCGTACCGCACGAGGATCTGGGTCAGGTGCCCTACGCGATCGTGCAGGGCAACGGACTCGACGAGGCCGCGGTGATCGCGTTCCTGACCGACCGCCTCGCCGGCTTCAAGCTGCCCCGCGAGGTGGAGTTCAGCGACACCCCACTGCGCGACGACGCGGGAAAGGCCCGCCGCTCCGCGGTCCGTGCCGAGATCATCTCGCGGCGGCAGGCTCAGTCGCGTCGTTAACCGAGCTGTCGAGCGGCGTGGGATCGTTTCGTCTCTCCCAGCGCCGCAAGGCGTTTCGGCATGGTGACTCGACCAACGCGTAGCTCACGGCCGCGATCGCGAAACCGAACGCCACGGTGAGTACCAGCACAACTGGCATATGCCCGTTGAAGGCGAACTCACCGATGACCGGAAACACCATCGCCAGCGCCGCCAGGTGCCAGACGAACAGACCGTAGGACCAACGACCCAGCGTCACCATCGTCGCGTTGCCCAACAGGCGGTGTGAGGTGTCGGGCCGGTCGAGCACCAGCGGGGCGATCAGCGCTGCGGCGACCACCGCACCCATCGCGATCTTCACCATGAACTGGCTGACGGTGCCGGGAGTCAGCCCCTCGGGGCCGGCAAGCGGTGAGGCCGCGATCGCAAACGCCACGACGGCGACACCGGCCATCAACACCCGGCGCCGGGCCAATCGGTGCGCCCATCCGACGCTCGTGACGGTCAGCTCGGCCAGCAGCATCCCGGCGGCGAACCAGGAGAAGAAGGCAGGCGGCCAGTTCAGCGGGTTGACACCGTAGGGCGCGGAGAACGGGCTCGCCTCGACCAACACGGCCCAGGCCAAGCTGGCGACGCCCGTGGCCGCGATGACCGGTATCCGGGCGGCCACCGGCACCCGTCGCACCAGCAGCGCCAGGACCGGCAGCGCGAGATAGAACGCGACTTCGACCGAAAGGCTCCACATCTGGGTGAGTCCGGCGGTCAGCGTCAGCGGCACGTAGATCTGGGTCAGCGTCAGGTTGGCCAGCCAGACGGTGAGGTCGGGTTTCGCTTCCGGCAGCAGCGACAAGATGACAACGACCGCGACCAGATAGCCGGGCATGATGCGCACGATCCGGGATCGCAGGTAGTGACCCGTCGGCGGAACCGGCCGCATCCCTCGGGCCGCGGCGGCGTGGCCGCGCCACAAGAGGAAGCCAGACAGCGCGAAGAACACCGCGACAGCGAGGTCGAACCGGCCGAAGAACCGGCCGGCGATCCCACCGGTGTGGCCGGTCTGAAAAGCCACGTGGGTGACGACGACGCCGATGGCCGCGCAGGCCCGCATCCCCTCGACGGCGGGAAGGAACCCACGCGTTCCACCGACAGCGTTGTCGGCGCTGTCGGCCGGCGCGTCGGAGGCGCTGGAATCCGTCACGACAATCAGTGTGCCGGGAGGAGCGAAAGCCGCTGAATACGGGTACTCGGGCGGCTTGGACCGGCTGCACTCGGAGTGAACAACCAACTTAACTTGTGCTGTTAGGGTCGAACGGGTTTTGCGGGACTCCCGCAGGTGAAGGAGGCACGGTTTGAACCGCGCAGTGGCGCTCCGTATTGCGGCTTGCGGCATCATGGGGCTCGGTGCTGGCTTGTTGATCGCCGCGCTATTGCTGTCCACCTATACCCTCGGCAAGATCGCCAAGGTTCCACTGAACCTGGACGCGACGCTGATCAGTGATGGCACCGGGACGGCGTTCGATCCGGGCTCGCTGAACCGGGAGAAGTTCGTCGTCGACCGCGACGTGCCGCTGGCTTTGCAGGAGCAGCTTTCCGTCGAGTCACCGTCGAACGCGGACGTGGTGACCCTTCAGGTCGGCAGCACGCTGCGCCGCACCGATCAGCAGCAGGACGACGGCCTTTTGCTCGCGATGGTCGACACCGTCACCGTCAACCGCGAGACGGCCGAAGCGGTGTCCAGCGAGAGCAATCCGGGTGGTGCGGTACAGAAACCGCGATCCATCGACGATGACCAGCCGCCGACCAACATCGCGCTGCCGCACGAGGGGCTCACCTACCGATTCCCGTTCGACACCGAGAAGCGGACGTATCCCGTTTTCGACCCGATCGCGCAGAAGCCGTTCGACGCCAATTACGACGGCGAGGAAGACGTCAACGGGTTGACCACCTACCGATTCAGCCAGAACGTCGGCTACGACTCCGACGGCAAGCTGGTCGAACCGATCTCCTACTCGTCATTGCTCGACGACGACGCCGACAGCGAGGTCACCGCGTCCGCAGCGATGTGGGGAATCCCCGGCGAACCCGACGAGCGGATCACGATGTCGCGCTACTACGCCGCGCAGCGCACGTTCTGGGTGGATCCGGTGTCGGGCACCATCGTCAAGAGGGAAGACCACGGCAATCATTACTACGCGCGGGAACCGCTCAAGCCCGAGGTGACCTTCGTCGACTACAAGGTCGGCTTCACCGAGGAGACGGTCGAAACTCAGGTCGCCAGCGCCAGAGATGAACGGGACCGGGTGGGGCTGTGGGGCCGCATCCTGCCGATCACCTTCATTGCCATCGGGTTGGTGTCGCTGGTCGGCGGCGCGCTGCTGGGATCGTTCAGCCTGCGGGCGGAGTCCGCGCTGATCGACCCGGGGCTCGACGAGGCTGACCACAGCTTCTTCGACACCCAGGGGCTGAAGGTGCCCGGAGCCGAGGCCAAGACCGAGAAACTGCCCGCGCAGAAGCCGACCGATCTGCCGCCGGACAGACCGGTCTGACCGCGCGTTTCGCCGCGCCCGCAGGGGCGCGATCGCTGATTGCGCCCGCCTACGCGCTGGTGCTCTCCCTGGCTGTGACGGCGCCGCTGTTCGCGCCGGGTTATCTGCTGCTTCGCGATGCGGTGTCCACGCCGCGCTCATATTTGTCGGACGCGGCGCTCGGGCTCGCGGAGGCCGCACCGCGGGCGCTGCCCCAGGATTTCGCGGTGGCGCTGATCTCGACGGTCATCGACGGCGGGGTGGCGGTCAAGCTGCTGCTCGCCGTCGGACTGTGGCTGGCCGGGTGGGGTGCGGCGCGCCTGGCCGCGTCGGTACTGCCAGACGCCGGCAGGGCCGGGCAGTGCGTTGCGGCGACGCTGGCGATCTGGAACCCCTACGTCGCGGAGCGGCTTCTGCAGGGGCACTGGAGCTTGATCGTCGGCTACGGATGCCTGCCGTGGGTGGCCACCGCGATGCTGCGGCTGCGTGAGCCGGAACCACGCTGGGCCGATGTGGGTGTCCTGGTGTTCTGGATCGCCTTGGCCGGGCTGACGCCGACCGGGCTGATGCTCGCCGCGACCGTCGCCCTGGCGTGTGTGTTCGCGCCGGGTGCGGGATGGCCGCGATGGCGGTGCGCGACGGTGACGCTCGGCACCGCACTGATCGCGGCGCTGCCGTGGCTGACCGCCGCGATCGTGGCAAGATCGTTGGCGCCATCACAGTCCGAGGGGGTTGCGGCGTTCGCGGCACGGGCCGAGCCCGGCCTCGGAACGCTGGGAACACTCGCCAGCCTCGGTGGGATCTGGAACAGCGAGGCCGTACCGAGCTCTCGCACAACAATTTTCGCTGTGGTCGCGGCGGTTGTCCTGCTCGGCATCGTTCTGTTGGGACTCCCGGTGGCGACCCGCCGGCCGGCGGCGGTGCCGCTGCTGTGCCTGGCTGCCGTCGCGGTGCTGGTGCCCGCGGCGATGGCCACCGGTCCGGGGTTGGCGGCCGTCGAGGCGACGGTGCGAGCACTGCCCGGACTCGGCGTGCTGCGTGACGCGCAGAAGTGGGTCGCGCTGGCGGTCCCCGGATACGCACTTGCGGGTACCGCCGCGGTCGTCACACTGCGGCAGAAACTGCCGGGACTTCCGGCCGCGGCGACCGCGGTCGTCTGCTGCGCCGCGCTGATCGCCACGCTGCCCGATCTGGCCTGGGGCGTGGGCGGCAAGGTCACGCCGGTGGTGTACCCGGCGGGTTGGGCGGCGGCCGCGGCGATGGTCGACGACGACCCGGGTCCGGTCGCCGTCCTCCCCGTTGACAGCATGCGGCGTTTCGAGTGGGCAGGCGATGCGCCGGTGCTCGACCCGTTGCCGCGCTGGGTGCGGGCCGACGTGCTGTCGACCGGCGACCTGACGATCGGCGGTGTCACGGTGCCCGGCGAGGGTGAACGCGCCCGCACCGTCCAACAGATGTTGTTGAGCGGCGCCGACCGTGACCAGCTGGCTGACGCTGGAGTCGGCTGGGTGGTCGTCGAATCAGGTGCTGCCGCAGATGCTTTGGCGCTTCCGGTCGCTTACCACGACGACGACCTCACCGTCTATCGAGTGGGCGGTGACTTTCCCGAGGCGCCGGGACGCCCTCTGGTGCTGGCCGCACACCTCGCCTGGCTGGCGCTGCTCCTTGGTGGACTAATGGGGCTCCTCGCTCGCCGAACGTGGGTTACCCGCACACTGTCTCCAAGAAAAGCGTGCACCGAGCCCACTCTCGACGACCGTGAACGTTAGGGACGGGTGCCGTCGCGCTAGACGACGCCGCTGACCGAGGTCCCGGCATTGACAGCCTCCAACACGGTGCGCATCGCATCGGTGCTCTGCCGCCAGGAGAACTCACCGCTACGCACCGCGGCCTTGGCGCCGAGCTGTTCGCGAAGCACCGGATCGGTCAGCAGCCGCGAAAGTCCGTCGACCAGACCGCCGTGATCATCGACGAGCAGGCCGGTGACCCCGTCGACGATCGAATCGGTCAACCCGCCCGAGGATCGGTAACCGATGGTGGGCACGCCGTGCTGGCCGGCCTCGATCACGGCCAGCGCCCAGCCTTCCTTACGCGACGGCAGCAGATGGACCCAAGACCTCTGCAGGACATCATGTTTGATGACATCGTCGACGTGTCCGTGGAACGTCACGGCGTCGGAGATGCCGAGCAATTCGGCGTGCTCGACCAGCCGCCGTTCCCACCAACCACCGCCAAGGACGTCCAAGTGCACGCCGGGTATCTGCGGGCGTAGTTCGGCGATCGCCTCGAGTGCGTCTTCGATCTGCTTGTGCGGCACCAGGCGTGACAGGACCACCACCCTCGGAGTCGTCGACCTCGGTACGGTGAGGGTGGCCGCCGGGGCCTCGTCGAGACCGTTGCGCACGACGGCGATCCTGGCGGGGTGCACGCCGAGCGTGGCCAGATCCCGCGCCGACGGCAGAGACACCGTGACGTACTGATTGCGGCGGTGCAGCCAGGGCGACAGTTTGGACTCCACGAACCATCCGAAGCGTCCCATCACCGGACCGGCGACGGGCCACTGCTCGCGATGGCAGTGGTGCACCAGCACGGCGACGCGGCGTCCGTAGGCAAGCCGCGCCAGGAACGGGATGCCGTTCTGCGAGTCGATCACCACGTCGGGGCGCACCTTGCGCAGCGGACCCAACCCGACGCGGGCGAGCACCATCGACAATCCCGCCCAGATATAGATCGAGTAGGAGCCTCCGCCGCGGCTGACCCGGATCCCGTCGACGATCTCGCGTCGCGCGGACCCCGGATAGCGCGCGGTCCGCAGCGTCACCTGCACCCCTGAGGCGGCCAGTTGTGCGCCGATGCGCTGCAGGTACGTCTCGCTGCCGCCGCCTTGGGGGTGACCGGTGTCGCGCCAGCACAGAAGCAGCACGGAGCGAACACCTCGGTCGGACATCCCGTTCACCCTAGCTGCTCCTTTTAGGGCTACCGTTCCCTCCGATGGCCGTCACCGACCTCTTCGCCCGTCGGGCGACGCTGTCGCGATCGCTGCGGCTGTTGCGGGAGTTCCGTTACGAACAGCCCGATCCGGCCCGGTTCTACGGAGCGCTCGCGGAGGACACCGCGGCCCTGATCATCGA
This sequence comes from Mycobacterium neglectum, assembly GCF_002591975.1. Lineage (GTDB taxonomy): Bacteria > Actinomycetota > Actinomycetes > Mycobacteriales > Mycobacteriaceae > Mycobacterium > Mycobacterium neglectum. Next base: position 69,317 of record NZ_NVQE01000003.1, read on the forward strand.
CCTGTGGCGGGCAGAGCACGGGGCCGCGCCGACCGGGCGCACCCTGCTCGACGTCGGCGGTGGGCCGGGCTACTTCGCCGCTGCTTTCGCCCGCGCAGGTTTCACCTACGTCGGGGTCGAGCCCGACCCGGCCGAGATGCACGCCGGACCCCTACACAACGAGGGAACCGCCACCTACGTGCGAGCGTCGGGGACCGCGTTGCCGTTCGCGGACGACAGCGTCGAGGTCTGCCTGTCCTCCAACGTGGCAGAGCACGTCGCCGAGCCGTGGCGGTTGGGCGGCGAGATGCTGCGCGTCACCAAACCCGGCGGGCTGGTGGTCATGTCGTACACGGTGTGGCTGGGCCCGTTCGGCGGGCACGAAACCGGGTTATGGCACTACCTCGGCGGTCAGCGAGCCGCCAGGCACTACACCAGAAAGCACGGTCATCCGCCGAAGAACAACTACGGCTCGTCACTGTTCGCGGTCTCGGCAGCCGACGGACTGCAATGGGCGACCGCCACCGGCGCGCTGCTCGCCGCATTCCCGCGCTACCACCCGCGATGGGCGTGGTGGATGGTGCGTGTCCCGGTACTGCGGGAGTTCGGAGTCAGCAATGTGGTGCTGGTCCTGCGGCCGCCGACTGCAACAGGTTCTACTTTTGCGGGTTCGTAGGTAGTGTGACGGTCATGACACAGACCGTCGCTTTCAAGACCGAATGGGACAAGCTCTTCATCGGCGGCAAGTGGGTCGAACCGGCCTCCTCGGAGGTCATCGAGGTGCGTTCACCTGCCACCGGCGAGGTGGTGGGCAAGGTGCCGCTGGCCACCGAAGCTGACGTCAACGCGGCATGCGCGGCCGCGCGCAAGGCATTCGACGAGGGGCCTTGGCCGCAGATGGCGCCGCAGGAGCGGGCCGCGATTCTCGCCGCTGCCATCAAGGGCATGGAAGAGCGCGCCGACGAACTCAAGTACCTGCTGGCCGCCGAGACCGGACAGCCGCAGACGATCGTCGACATGATGCAGTACGGCGCCGCGATGTCGGCGTTCCAGTACTACGCCGGTGCCGCCGACAAGTTCCCATGGAAGGACATCCGCGACGGCGTCTACGGCCAGACGCTCGTCGTGCGCGAGCCCATCGGTGTCGTCGGCGCCGTCACCGCGTGGAACGTTCCCTTCTTCCTCGCGGCCAACAAGCTGGGCCCGGCCTTCCTCGCCGGCTGCACCGTCGTGCTCAAGCCCGCAGCGGAGACGCCGCTTTCGGTGTTCGCGATGGCCGAGATCTTCGCCGAGGCGGGCCTTCCCGAGGGCGTGCTGTCGATCGTGCCCGGCGGCCCCGACACCGGACGCGCGCTGACGTCCAACCCCGAGTTGGACAAGTTCACGTTCACCGGCAGCTCGGCGGTCGGCAAGGAGATCGCCAAGATCGCCGCAGAGAAGCTCAAGCCGTGCACGCTCGAACTCGGCGGCAAGTCGGCGGCCATCATCCTCGAGGACGCCGACCTGGACTCCACGCTTCCGATGCTCGGGTTCTCGGGCGTGATGAACAGCGGGCAGGCGTGTGTCGCGCAGACCCGCATCCTGGCGCCGCGCTCGCGGTACGACGAAGTCGTCGAGAAGCTCTCGAACTTCATCGCCGCCATGCCGGTCGGCCTTCCCGACGACCCGAACGCCGCGATCGGCCCGCTGATCTCCGAGAAGCAGCGTGAGCGCGTCGAGGGTTACATCAAGAAGGGTGTCGAAGAGGGTGCCCGGATCGTCACCGGCGGCGGACGCCCCGAAGGACTGGACAGCGGCTGGTTCGTCCAGCCGACGGTGTTCGCCGATGTCGACAACTCGATGACGATCGCGCAGGAAGAGATCTTCGGACCCGTGCTGGCGGTGATCCCGTATGACACCGAAGAGGACGCCATCCGGATCGCAAACGATTCGGTGTACGGCCTTGCCGGCAGCGTGTGGACGACGGACAACAAGAAGGCGATCGAGATCGCGAAGAAGATCCGCACCGGCACCTATGCGGTCAACATGTACGCGTTCGACCCCTGCGCCCCGTTCGGCGGCTACAAGAACTCCGGCGTCGGCCGCGAGAACGGACCCGAAGGCATCGAGGCGTACGTCGAGCCCAAGAGCGTGCTGCTGCCCTTCGGATACACCCCCGAGGACTAGATCGACGGCCCGGCTGGCTTCAGCAGGTGCGAGCCAGCCGGGGCCTCGAATTATGCGACAGACCATAGTCCTTATCTGGCATCGATACCGCCGCTCATCGCTTGCGAGACCGATAACCAGGCAATTACACACGTTCATCTGGCGTTTACCGATGAATCGGCTGTGATGCGGAATACAATTGTCGCGTTCGTGTGTTCTCTCTTTTATGATGCTCGTCATAGGCAGGGAGGCACGCCATGTGGATCGTTGAGGTCAACCTCGCGGGCCGTCGTTTCGTTCACGAGGTGCACGCCCGGCGACCGTTCATCCGAGTGAGCTCGGGCAACTTTGGCTGGCGCCAATCGCAGCTTCCGCAGACCCGCGCCGCCTGATCGCACCGTCGGAGGTTCTTCTGTCCAGCGCCACCAAGCCCGCCACCAAGCGCGGGTCGACCCGCACCAGCATGTTGATCAGCGCCGCCGACGTGCTGCGTGAACGTGGAGCCGCGGGTGTCACGATCGACGAGGTGCTGGCGCGCAGCGGCGCACCCCGCGGCTCGGTGTACCACCATTTCCCCGAGGGCAGGAACCAGATCCTCACCGAGGCGCTGCAGTACGCCGGCGAGGCAATCACCGAAGTCATCGACGAAGCCGCTACCAACGGTGGCATGTTCCTGGTCAGGAAATTCGTCGTGTTCTGGGAAGAACTCCTTGTCGAGAGCAACTTCACCGCTGGCTGCCCGGTGGTCGCCGCCGCCATCGGGTCGGCCGACGAAGAACCACAACTGACCACCGTCGCCGGCAGCATCTTCAGTCTGTGGCGCGACGCGCTCACCCGGGCCTTCGTCTCCGATGGCTTCGCCGACGCCGACGCCGCATCGCTGGCCACCATGTGCATCGCATCCCTGGAGGGAGCCGTCGTATTGTGCCGGTCGACGCGCAGTGTCGATCCGCTGAAAGATGTGGCGGCTCAGCTCGAGTTCCTCATCAAGTCAAGGGAATTCGTGCAGCGCTACGGGTTGCCGTCCGACAATTCAGCTTCCGTCGGCTGAGCCTTACGCCACCGGGCACATACGAATTCGCCGTTGACCCCGGCCTGGATCAACTCCCACTCTGATCGCATCGGCAGTACCGGAGAACCGCCGCCCAACGAGCACGGGGTGTAGCTGACGATCATCTCGTCGACGAGGCCGGCAGCCGCGAATTGTGCGGCCACGTCGCCGCCCCCCATCACCCACACATCCATATCCGCCGCGGCGGCGACCAACGTCGAGTGCAACTGGCGCACGTCGCCCTCGAATGTCTGCACCGGATGCCCCTCGACGATGATGTGGGGTCGGTGAGTCAGCACCCACGAGGGTTGTTCGTACATCCACTCTCCGGGCTGGTTGCGCACCAACCACTCGTAGGTCGACGATCCCATCACCAGGGCCCCAACGGATTTGATGAACTCGTCGTATCCGAACGGACCGTCCGGATCGATCTCGCGTGACGTCAGCCAGTCGAGGCTGTCGGATTCGTCGACGATGTAGCCGTCCAGACTCGATGCGGTGTAGTAGAGGGTTGCCATGCTCATTCCCTTTCGCGCGCCGTGGTCATCCATTCGAGCGGGTCACCGTGTCCGGTGTGGATCCCATGGTGGGCCAGCATCGCGCGGGCGAGTCCACGACGATGTGCCGAGTAGGTCAGGACGTGGGCGATGATGCCGTACAGCTGAAACGACTCCGGTGGATCACACAGGGCGTCGATGACGGTGTCACCCAGTCGGCCGGCCGCCGAGTACTCCGAAACCATTGCGCTCCAGCGCTTTGCGATGGCGGAGTGGTGACCGGCTAACTGCTCCGCGGTGCTCGCGCCGGGTTGTGTCGCGGCGCGCTCGGGAAAGTCACGACCCTCGATCGTCGCGAGCCAGACCTCCTTGGTCCACACGATGGCCCCGAGGACCGCGCCGACGCTGGGTTCGGGACCATCCCATTCGAGCACCTGCTGTCCGGGTGAAATCTCATCGGACCACTGCTCTTTGGACAGCGCAGCCGCCTGGCTGATGAGGGAGGTGGTGTCGGCCACGTCGTGGGCCACCATCAGTGCGGAGATATCAGGACGCTCGAAATCACCTGTCTCGCTGTCGCTGTCAAGCCAGAGCGAATGCGGTGGATGGAAGTGCAAGCCGTTGGGAGCAGGCAAGCGGAATCCGATGTCGGCCGCGCGTGACGGCGGTGTCCCAAAGGTGCGACTGAATGCCCGGGAGAACACCTCCGCCGACGACCAGCCCTCGTCTGCGGCCACCGCGGACACCGACTCGCCCCGGCGCAACCGCCAAGCCGCGCGTTCGAGCATGATGCGCCGCCGCAGCGCGGCCGGCGACTCGCCCGTCAGCCTCCGCACCTCGCGCGAGAAATGGAACTCAGACGCGTAACTGCTACGCGCCATCTCGCCGACGTCGGTGTTGTCGGCGTCGACGACGGCATCGAGCAGTTCGCGCAACCGGTCGCGGTGTGATGGCTCGCTCACGGTTTCCGAGTATGTCTGCCCGCCCGCGGCAAGGACATGACAATTCCTGCTGCGGCAGGGGTCACTACTGTCATAGTCGGTGACTGAATTCGATGCGCTGTGCGCCAATGACTCGGAGCTGGCTGAAATACGGGCGGCCATCCGGGAGTTTCTCGCCGCCGATCGCGAAAAGTTCGGCTGGGCGCCGGCCGTCGACTCGTGGTTGGCCAGCTGGGACTCCGATTTCTCGGCCCGGCTTGGCGACGCGGGATTCGTCGGCCTCACCATCCCCACCGAGTACGGCGGACGCGGGTTGAGTCATCTGCACCGCTATGTGGTGACCGAGGAGCTGTTGGCACACGGTGCGCCCGTCGCCGCGCACTGGTTCGCCGATCGTCAGTTCGCTCCCTCGTTGTTGTCGTACGGCAGCGACGAGCAGCGCCGCGAATTTCTGCCGGTCATCGCCGCCGGCCGGTTGCACGCGGCGATCGGGATGAGTGAACCCGAGGCCGGGTCCGACCTGGCTGCGGTCAAGTCGCGAGCCACCCGGACCGACGGCGGCTGGTCGCTGTCCGGAACCAAGGTGTGGACCAGCGGTGCCCACCTGGCGCAGCGGATCGTCGTGCTGGCCCGCACCAGCCCGCTCGATCCCGATCACCGGCATGCCGGCTTCAGTCAGTTCTTCATCGCCCTGGACTCGCCGGGGATCACCATCGATCCGATCGTGCAGATGGGCGGCGAACATCACTTCAACGAGGTGACGTTCGACGACGTGTTCGTTCCAGACACCGACGTGTTGGGCAGCATCGGCGACGGCTGGCGGCAGGTCACGTCCGAACTGGGGTTCGAACGCAGTGGACCCGAACGGATCCTGTCCACGGTGACGTTGATCCTGGCCGCTCTCGGAGCCCTGCCCGAGGATGTCGACGACGGGACCGCCGCAGCGGTGGGTGAGCTTGTCGCCCGGATGATCTCCTTGCGGCAGCTGTCGATCTCGGTGGCCCGCGCACTTGCCTCAGGTGAGGACGCGGCAACCCGGGCGGCGCTGGTGAAGGATCTCGGCACCCGCTTCGAACAGGACTCCGTCGAATTGACCGCTGACCTCCTTGACCGCCTGGACCGCCGATCACCGGAGGCTGGGCGCCTTGCCGAGCTGTTGGCCACCGCGCGACTGCACTCACCGCTGTTCACCCTGCGGGGCGGCACGAACGAGGTGCTGCGTGGCGTCGTGGCGCGAGGGATGGGTGTGCGGTGAACGAACTGGAGCAACTCGTCGCCGAACTCGGCGCGCGCTCATTGGAGGCCAGGCTCGGCAGACCTGCCTTCCCCGACACCTTCGACGACGAGTTGTGGCGCAACCTCGAGGAGACCGGGCTGAGCCGGTTGACCGCCACGGAGGATGCCGGGCCCGCGGAAGCGGCCGTCGTGCTGAGGGTGCTTGCCGGTCACGCGGGCGCGGTGCCCATCGCCGAAACCGACCTGCTGGCAATGTGGCTGGCCGCGAAGGCCGATGTGAAGGTCCCTGACAGCGGCCCGCTGACGGTGGCGCTCGCCGAAGCCGAACTGCGCGACGGTCGCGTCACCGGAACCGCGCACGATGTCCCGTGGCCGGGCTCGGCGGCCGTGGTGCTCGCCGCGAGGACCTCCGAGGGCGTATACGTCGACGTGCTCACCGATCCGCCGACGGCGGAATCGGCCACCCTCGCGGCCGAACCCCGCGGCACGTTCGTTTTCGATGTCGAGGCGCGCCACCGGCTAGGCCTCGAAGTCTTCGACGAACTCACTCGCCGCGGTGCGTGGGCGCGCTGCGTGCAGGTGATCGGCGCGCTGGACGCCGCCCGCGACCTGACGGTGGCCCATACCAGCGAGCGGGTCCAGTTCGGCCGTCCGCTGTCCAAGTTCCAGGCGGTGCAGCACTCGCTGGCCGAGATGGCCGGCGAGACCGAACGCGCCCGCGCCGCAACGGAGCTGGCGATCACCGCCGCGACCGACTTCGGATTCGACGACGCAGCAACCGATTACGCGGTTACGGTCGCGAAGATCGCTACGGGTCGCGCCGTCGAATCGGTGACCACCATCGCACACCAATTGCACGGCGCCATCGGTGCGACCGTCGAGCACCGGCTGTGGTTGTTCACGATGCGGGCACGCGGCTGGATCGACGACTTCGGCACCACAACGCACTACGCCAGGCGGCTCGGCCGATTGGCGTTGGCCGCCGACGATCCCTGGCAGGTCGTCGTCAGCTGTCCAGAACCGCGCTGACCCGCGCCTCGACGTCGAGGCGGTCACCGAAGTGTGGTCGAGGTCAATCCGGCGGCGGTACCGCGCCCGGGGTGTTCGCCGGGTCACCGGGTGACGGCTCCGCGCCGTGCGTCAACTCCTTGAGCCGGGCATGCATCAACTCCAGCACCGGAATCCGGTTCCCATGCTCCGTCTCGTACTCGAAGAGTCCACGCAGCTGCCCTTCTTCGAGCATCCGGATGCGGTGCCGCAGCTCGGTGAGTGGCAATTGGTCGTAGTCCGGTAGCGGCAGTTCCATGCCTACCGGTTGCCCACGGCGGCGTTGCCGAAAACCGTCAGGTGCCGGTCCACTTCGGCGCGCGCTTCTCGGCGAATGCGATGGCACCCTCTTTGGCGTCGTTGGACATGAAGACCGGCGCCAGGATCCTGGTCTGCTCGCGCCACATCTCCTCGGTGCTCCAGCTCCGCGACTCGACGATGATCCGCTTCGTCGCCGCCACGGCCAGCGGCCCGTTCGCGGTGATCTTCTCGGCCAGTTCGATCGCGGCGTCGAGCGCCTGCCCCGGTTCGGCCAGCACGTTGACGAGGCCGAGCTCCTTGGCGCGGGTGGCGGGCAGGTTCTCACCGGTCAACGCCAGTTCCATCGCAACGGCAGGCGGAATGCGCTGCGGCAGCCGCAGCAATCCGCCACCGCCGGCGACCAGACCGCGCTTGACCTCGGGAATGCCGAACGCCGACTCGTTCGACGCCACGATGAGGTCGGTGGCCAGCGCCAGCTCACAGCCGCCCGCCAAGCAATAGCCCTCCACCGCAGCGATCAGTGGCTTGGCCGGTGGCCGTTCGGTGAAGCCCATCCCGCGGCCCTCGACCACGACGTTCTCGCCGCGCGCGAACGCCTTCAGGTCCATCCCCGCGCTGAACGATCCCCCGGCTCCGGTCAGTACCCCGACAGAAAGGCCGGCGTCGTCGTCGAGCCGGTCCATCGCGTCGGCAAGACCGCGGCTCACCTCGGCGTTCACGGCGTTGCGGGCCTGCGGCCGATTGATGGTGATGATCAAAATCCGGTCGCGCTGCTCGACTAGGACGGCGTGTTCGCTGTTGTCACTCACGCCGGTGATCGTAACGTCCCGCAAGCGCGGTGCGAGGGCGCGACGTCAGCGCTTCTTGTTGCCATTGCCGTTGCCTGGGCCTCTGCCGCCCGGTTTCTTCTTGGGGGGACCCGGCGGCTCTTGGACGACCGGAGTCGGGTTCGGCGACGTCGGCGGCGAACTGACCGGAGGCGGAGGCGGGACAGCAGAGCTGCTGCTGACCGGCGGCGGCGCAGTCGTCGACGACGGATCGAGCGCCAGCGCGAGCGTCGCCACGGTCAGGCCCACGAACGCCGCAGCCGCCAGCAGCAATTTCCGCCCCCGGCTCATCGGCCTGCGCTGCCTGCGCGGAGCCACGACGAATTGCTCAGACTCGAACATCGGTGCGGCCATGACCTTGGTCGCCGGGCGCGGCTTGGCGCCGGCAAGCACGGCGCGCATCTGATCGGCGCTGTCGAACCCGCTGCCGTCGCGGGTCATGGCCCCGTTGATCGCAGCTGACAGCGCAGGATCGACATCGTGCCGCACCGCTTCGATGGGTGCCGGCGGATCGTCCAGTACGGCCCGAAGCAGCGATACGGGATTGTCTTGAGTAAACAGCCGCCGTCCGATGAGTGCTTCGTAGCCCATGACGCCGACCGCGTACAGGTCGTCGGTGACTGACGCGGGCGCGCCCGAAACGCGCGCTGGACTCATGTACGCCATCGTCCCGACGATCTGGCCGGTCACCGTATTGGCGGTTCCATTCGCCTTGGCGATACCGAAGTCCGCGACCTTCATCGTGTTGCCCTGCGTGAGCAGCACGTTGCCCGGCTTGACGTCGCGATGCACAATCCCGGCCGTATGCGCGCTGGCCAGCGCGCCGAGCACGTCGTCGAGCATGGCCCGAACCCGCCCCGTCGACATGGGTCCCATCTCGACCTCGTCGGCCAGGGTGCGGCCCGGCAGCCGCTCCATCACGATGAACGGCGTCCCATTGTGTTCACCACAGTCATGCACGGCCACGATGTTGGGATGGTTGAGTGCGGCGGCGGCCCGCGCTTCGGCGTCGAATCTGCGCCGCACTTCAGCGTCCGAACTGACGCCCGGATGCAGCAGCTTTATGGCTACCGCCCTGTTCAGCCGGAAATCCCAGGCGTCGTAGACCTCGGCCATTCCGCCGCGGCCGAGCAGGCCCCGTACTTCGTATCGGCCCGCAAGCACTTCGCGGCCGTCCATGGCCGATAACGTAGCCCGAGGGGCGGTGCGTCAAACAGTCGCTGTCTCGGCGATTGCGCCGGCGCGCGCGGGGTAAACTAGAACACGTTTCAATTTACTGCTAGGGGATCACCTGTGACCGATATCGAACCGTCGGAGCTCACCAAGTGGGATCCGGGTCTGACCGAACGCGTCATGGGCATCATGCGGCCTTTCCTCAAGCGGTACTTCCGGTCGGAAACGCGGGGGCTGGAGAACATCCCGGCCGGCGGCGCGCTGCTGGTCTGCAACCACTCCGGCGGCATGCTGCCGATGGACGTTCCGATTCTCGCTGCCGACTTCTACGACCACCACGGCTACGACCGTCCGCTGTACACCCTGAGCCACGACATGCTGTCCGTCGGACCGACGGGCGACTTCTTCAAGAAGATCGGCTACATCAGCGCCAACCACGCGAATGCCGATGAGGCGCTGCGCTCGGGCGGTCTGGTCGTGGTGTTCCCCGGCGGCGACTACGACGTGTACCGGCCGACGTTCACCGAGAACGTGATCGACTTCGGCGGCCGCACCGGCTACGTGAAGGCCGCACTGAACGCCGGGGTGCCCATCGTCCCTGCGGTCGGCATCGGCGGCCAGGAGACACAGATCTTCCTCACCCGCGGGACCTGGCTGGCCGAGCGCCTCGGGCCGATCGCCCGCCTGGCGCGCACCAAGATCGTGCCGATTTCATTCGGCTTCCCGTTCGGGCTGTCCCTGGTGGTTCCGCCCAACATTCCGCTGCCGTCCAAGATCGTCATGAAGGTCCTGCCACCGATCGACCTCGTTGCCGAGTTCGGCGAGGATCCCGACATCGACGAGATCGACGCGCACGTGCGGCATGTGATGCAGCGTGCGCTGGACGAACTGGCCGGCGAACGCCGGCTTCCGATACTCGGCTGATCTCTTCCATGGGTAAACGTCGCTTCACGTTGCTGCGCGCGGTCGCAGAACTCGTCAACGCCGCAAACGGTGTACAGCCGATCGCCCGCGAGGGTTACCCCACCATTGGCGTATTCGCCTTCGGCTGGCCGACTTCGGAGATGTCGCCGGTGTACATGGGCGTCTCGATGCTCGATGCGCTGCGGCGCGGTCTGCGTGGCGACTTCCGCGGGACCCGGGGCCGGATCGCGTTGGGGCTCACGACAATCGCGTGGGCGTTGCTGTACCTCATCCACCGCCGCAATGTGGCCTCGAAACCGCACTTCGAAGAGCCGCTGCGGAAGGCTCTCGGGGACGACTACGAGCAGATCGCCGCCCAGTCGCAGCCCGCGCGGCGCCGTCGCGCCCAGATCGGCGTCTGGCCCACCGAACTCGTCCGCAGGCGCTACGTCGAGAAAGCCAGCACGGTGCAGTACGGTCCGCACCGCCGGGTCAACCGAGCCGACATCTGGCGCCGCGCCGACCTGCCGCGCGACGGCAAGGCGCCCGTGCTGCTGCAGGTACCCGGCGGTGCCTGGTCGATCGGTATGCGACGGCCGCAGTCCTATACCCTGCTGAGCCATATGGCCGAGCGCGGCTGGGTGTGCCTGTCGATCGACTACCGCGTCAGCCCGAAGAACACCTGGCCCGACCACATCGTCGACGTCAAGCGTGCCCTGGCGTGGATCAAGGAGAACATCGCCGACTACGGCGGCGACCCGGATTTCGTTGCGATCACCGGAGGTTCGGCCGGCGGTCATCTGTCCTCGCTGGCCGCTCTGACTCCCAACGAGCCCCAGTGGCAGCCGGGATTCGAGGACGCCGACACCTCGGTCGCTGCGGCGGTGCCGATCTACGGCCGCTACGACTGGTTCACCACAACGGGTTCCGGCCGCAAGGAGTTCATCGCCTTCCTGCAGAAGTTCGTGGTAAAAAAGCCGTTCGCCGCGAACCGGCAGACCTACCTCGACGCATCGTCGATCAAGCGGTTACGCCCTGATGCCCCACCATTTTTCATCCTGCACGGCCAGGACGACTCCATCATCCCGGTAGGCGAGGGCCGCGAATTCGCCGACGCGTTGCGCGAGGTGTCGACGTCGACCGTCGCCTACGCGGAGATCCCACATGCGCAGCACGCATTCGACTTCTACTACGGGTCGCCCCGCGCGCACTACACGGCCCGGGCGGTCGAGGAGTTCCTGTCGTGGGTGCACGCCAAGCGTCAGGCGACTAGGGCGCCATAGCGGATTCGATGACCGTCAGCTGCTCGGAAAGTCCTGCAGCGCGGCGGATTTCGATGAACGCGTCGACCATCGCGTCGGTCAGCTCGTGCGGATCCTTCAAGGTGGCCCCGTCGGACAGCACCGACACGTTGAGCTGATCTACGTAACTCCACACCGTGATGTTCAGCCCGCTGCCCGTGGTGAGTGGGCCGACCGAGTAGATCTCGGTGACCAGTGCGCCTCCGACGCGGCCGGGCTCACGCGGACCGGGCACGTTCGAGATCGGGATGTTGAGCACTTTGTTCTGGCCGTCCTTGTCGGCCAGCCAGTGGAACAGCCGTTCCGCGGGCCCTGGCGGAAAGTAGGCCGACCATCGGCTGACAAGTTCGGGTCCGAGCAGGTGGTGTGCTTCCTTGGCATCCACCGCGGCGTCGTGCACGGCCCGCACGCGCGCAAGCGGATCGTCGAGCTCGATCGGCACCACCATCATGACGCCACTGAATCGGTTGCCGGAGATGCGGTCCGGTGAGAAGTCGAAACTGACTGGGACGGAGGCCAACAGCGGATGGTCGGCGTGTCCGTCGTACTTGAGTGACAGCTGACGCAGCGCCCCCGACGAGATCGCGAGCACCATGTCGTTGATGGTGACGCCGAGGTGCTTACTGGTCTCTTTGACGTCCGCCAGGGCAAGTGTGGCGGTAGCGAACCTGCGCTGTGCGTCGACGCGATGATTCATGAACGACGGCGGCGGCGTGAAGGGCCGTGTCAGTTCGGGAGACAGCTTCATCGAACTCTTGCGGACCCGGCCGATGCCCTGCGCCGTGTAGCGCATCACTCCCGGCAGCCGGCCGATATGCCGCATGTGGTCGGCGAACGCGGTGCGCAGGAGTTCACCCTTGGTGGGCGGGGGTTCGCAGGCATACGAGTCGCGATCGGGCTGCGGGCTTTGTTGCAGGTCCATCCCGCGTGCCAGCAGGTTGGCCGAGGCGACGCCGTCGGCAAGGGCGTGGTGGATCTTGCCGAGTACCGCGATGCGGCCGTTCGCCAATCCCTCGATGAAGTACATCTCCCACAGCGGCCGGCTGCGATCGAGCGGGGTGCTGGCGATCCGGCCGACGGCATCATCGAGCTCGCGGCGGCCACCGGGGCTGTCGACTCGATAGGGACGGACGTGGTACTCGAGGTCGACCTCGCAGTTCTCCTGCCACATCGGATGGTGGAACTTGAAAGGAACGTCGACGAGCTGATAGCAGAACGGATCGAGCTTGTGGAGGCGGCCGTGGATGACCTGGCGAAACTCGTCAATGCCGAAATGGCGACCCTTCAGCTCGGAGACGTCGATCACCGCGAGCTTGAGCGTGTGCATGTGCACGGTCGGCGTTTCGCTGTAGAGCAGGACAGCGTCCCAGCCGCTGAGCCTCTTCACAAGCTACCTCCCTGCCCGGGGCAGCTAGATGACCTTCTTCGCCCCGATCAGGGAGCGGCTGCGATGAATCTGGTTGAGGAACAACCCGATTGCGGTCGACATCGATCCTGTGCGGGCACCGTCGATCATATCGAACGCATGACCTGCGCCCGGCAATTCGACGTAACCCACCACCGAATGCGATGCCGCCCGCAGCCGCTCGACGAAGCTGCGGGCCTGGGCGACGGGGATGACGCTGTCACCGGTGCCGTGCACGACGAGGAACGGCGGCGCGTCGGCGTGCACGCGCGCGATGGGAGATGCCTTACGGAAGATGTCGGGATGCTTGACCAGCTTGCGCTTGACCACGATGCGTTCCAGGAAATCGACGAACCTGACCCGTTCGACCGTCGAGCGGTCCTCCCAGTCGTAGCGGCCGTAGATCGGCACCACCGCGTCCACCGAAGTATCGGAACCCTCGGGGAGTTCGGCTTGAAACTCCGGGTCGTTGGCGGTCAGACCGGCCAGGGCCGCCAGGTGTCCACCGGCCGAGGTGCCGGCGATCGTCACGAAATTGCGGTCGCCGCCGAACTTGTCGACGTTGGCGCGGGCCCACGCGATCGCCGTCTTGACGTCGGTGATGTGCGAGGGCCACGTGTGATGCGGCGCCACTCGGTAGTCGATGGACAGGCACACCCAGCCGAGCTCGGCCAGGTGCGACATGAGCGCGTAGCCCTGCAACATGCGACTGCCGTGCACCCATGCGCCACCGGGCACGAAAATCAGCACGGGCGCGGGTTCGGCGGGCAGATCGTCGCGGCGCCACACATCGAGCAGCTGGGACGGGCGCGGCCCGTACTGCACCGACGAGCGATGGACTTTGCGGCGCTGCTCCCGCAGTTTCCACAGCGGCGGCACCTTCTCGGGTGCCGGCCACTCGATATCGAGGTCGTTGGCGTTGACGATTCCGCGCAGCGCCGCCGCGGTCACTTCATTCGTGCAGTCCCTGTCTGCGCGCTTTTGCTCCGTATCCCCGGGGCTAAGCAACGACTTGGCCGTCGCGCCGAGAAAGTCAGGGAGATGACGGTAGCCCCAAACGCTCGCCGCGGTGAGGGCACCAAGTGGCTCAAGGTGTTTCCCGACGACGGGCAGCGAAGCCGACGCCACGCTCATCGCCAGCATGTAGTCCGACGGGCCGGCGTTCAGCAACCACCGGGCGCGTGTCCACATCGTCGGTCCGGGATACCGGGTTTCCGGTCGTGGCGACATTGCGCGACTGTACCCCGCAGCGGAGTTCTCAAACGACAACATTCGCTAGATGTCTACCGGTTGCATCTGGAAAGTTGTCTGTGAGCCGGATCACGTAGACGCTGAGCTGCACCGCAGGGCTAGCGTGACGTGACGAGCGTCAAATGTAAACCCAAATGTGAATGAGGACTCCATCGTGAGTAAGTCGGCACTTGCCATCACAGAAGAGCACACAGACCTCGCCGACGCGGCGTTTGGCCAGCTCAGCCGGGCGAAGAGCCGGGCCGCGGCCCGTGCGACGCTCGAGGGCGGGTCCTCACACCCGGCCGAGGTCTGGTCGGCGGCCGCCGACCTGGGATGGGCCGGTTTGGCGATCGCCGAGGAATACGGGGGCTCGGGCTTCGGACTGTCCGAACTGGCGGTGGTGCTGGAGGCCCAGGGGCACGAACTGTGCCCCGGCCCGTTCCTGCCGAGTGTCGCCGCGGGGGTCGTCATCGACCGCTGCGCCTCGGATTCCCTTCGTGCTCAACTGCTTCCAGGGTTGGCCGACGGCAGGACGATCGGCGCGCTGGCCGTATCGGGCAACGTGACGATCGGCTCCGATCTGGTGGTGACCGGCGAGAGCCCAGCGGTCCTTGGGGCACCTGACGCCGATCTTCTCATCGTCATCGCAGGTCAGGACGTCGTAGTGGTCGACGCAGGGGCCGACGGCGTCACGGTCACGGCACAGGAGTCCCTTGACCCCACCAGAAGCGTCGGGTCCGTCGCCCTGCGCGACGTGGCCGTCGCCGAGGACCGAGTCCTGCGCGGCGCGGCGCGCAAGGCGCGAACCGTCTTCCGGATCCTGGCGTCGGCCGAAGCCGTGGGCGTCAGTTGGGCGACTCTGGAGATGGCCGTCGAATACGCCAAGGTGCGCGAGCAGTTCGGCCGCACGATCGGCACCTTTCAGGCGGTCAAACACCATGCCGCGAACATGCTCGTCAACGCGGAAGAGACCACCGCGGCCACCTGGGACGCGGCGCGCGCCGATGATCTGGACACCGCATGGTTCGCCGCGGCGGTCGCCGCATCCCACGCTATCCGGACACAGATCTTCAACTCGCAGAACAATATTCAGCTACACGGCGGGATCGGATTCACATGGGAACATGACGCGCATCTCTACCTGCGCCGGGCTCGCACGCTCGCCGCGTTGATGTCCGAAGCCGGCGATCCGCTGCTCGACGTCGTCGAGGGTCAACGCAGCGGCCAGGCGCACGGCGCATCGTTCACCCTGCCCGACGAAGCCGAGAAGCACCGCGAGCAGGCGCGCGAGGCCGTCACCACGCTGCGCGGGCTGCCAGCCGAGAAGCAGCGCGACTTCCTGGTGGACTCCGGATACCTGGTGCCGCACTGGCCGAAGCCGTGGGGCCGCGCCGCCGACGTGCTCGAGCAGTTGGTCATCGAGGAGGAGTTCAGCGGCGTCGAGCGGCCCGACATGGGCATCACCGGATGGGTGACGCTGACAATCTCCCAGGCCGGTACCGATGACCAACGCGAGCGCTGGGTCGAACCGGTGCTGCGCGGTGAGGTCATGTGGTGCCAGCTGTTCTCCGAGCCCGGCGCGGGCAGCGATGCCGCCGCGGTGCGAACTTCGGCCAAGAAGGTGGACGGTGGGTGGCGGGTCACCGGGCAGAAGGTATGGACCAGCCTGGCCCACCTGTGCCAATGGGGACTGGCGACCGTGCGCACCGATCCCGACGCCGCCAAGCACGCCGGCGTGACGATGATGGCGATCGACATGAAAGCCGAAGGCGTGACGGTCAATCCGCTCAAGGGGATGACCGGCCACGCGCACTTCAACGAGGTGTTCTTCGACGACGTCTTCGTTCCGGACTCCGATGTGGTTGGCGACGTGAACAAGGGCTGGCTGGTGGCGCGCGCCACGCTCGGCAATGAACGCGTCTCGATCGGTGGCGGTTCGGGTGGCACCAGCGGCTTCTCGGCCGATGAGCTCATCAAGCTGCTCGACAACGCTCCCGCCGAAACCGCCGCGTATTACCTGCGCCGTGCGGGTGAGGTCATCGCCGAATCGCATACGTTGAGACTCCTCAACCTGCGCCGGGTCACCCGCGCGATCGCCGGGTCCGAACCCGGCCCCGAGGGCAACGTCACCAAGCTGCTGCTGGCCGAGGCCGGTCAGCGGATGACCGAGCTGGGCCTGGAATTGGCGGGCTCGGCAGCCATCGTCGGGCAGACGCCGATGCTGACGTTGGCTTACCTGGGCAACCGGGCCATGACCATCGCAGGCGGCACTTCGGAGATCACGCGGAACACGATCGCAGAACGGATTCTGGGTCTGCCTCGCGATCCACTGCTGAAGTGAACGGGACTACAGGCCGATCAGGTCGGCACTCTGCTCGGCGATCGCGGGACCCAGCGTCATGCCGCGGCCACCGGGCCCCGTGACGACCCATACGCCGTCCTCGGGCGTCGTCCGGCAGACCAGCTGATCGGGATCGACGGACTGGCTGTACACGCCGGCCCAGCGCTGCCGGATCGGCGGCAGTGCCCGGCCGAGGAATTGCTCGACTACGTCGACGAGATAGGCGTAGGGCCCCTCTGTCACGTCGAACGCGAACGGCTCGCGGTACTCGTGGGTGTCACCGATGGTCAGCCCACCGTGCAAACGCTGGACACACAGCAGCTGCATATGGTGCTCCTCGGCAACCGCATCCTGAGGTTCGCTGCGGCGCAGGGCATCCAATGCCTCTCCCGCGAACCCCGGGTAGTACCGAAAGCTGTCGCCGTCGGCGATGGCAGTCGTCAGCGGCTCCTCCAGTGGCTCGGTCTGCATCATCTGCAGACGCACCCGGCGCACCGGAAGGTCACCGGCGATCTCGCGAACCAGGCCACCATGCGCGGCTCCGGCGCAGATCAGCACCAGATCGCTGCCGTGCCTTTGCCCCCGGTCGTCGAGGACGGTCGAGGCCTGTACGCCTCTGACCTCGGTCCCGGCGTGGAACGTATACCTGCCCGTCGCGGCCATGTAGTCGCGGATCGCAGGCATCGCCTGCCGGGATTCGACCGCGGCATCGAGGGAACAGTGCAGGCCCGCAAGGTATTTCCCCCGCAGTACCGGGTTGAGTGTGCGCACCTGGTCAGGGTCAAGCATGGCGAAACCGCGAGTCTCGGCGTCGGCGCGGGCCACCACCTCCTCGGCAACGGCGACTTCCCCCGGTGTGCGCAGCAGCGTCAGCGATCCGGCTGCGCGGAAGCCGATGCCAGGAATCTTGGCGCCAAGGCGCTCCCACAGCTCGCGGGATCGCAGTGTCATGGCGAGCTCGGCGTTGGCGCGACCGGAGATCCACACCAGACCGAAATTGCGTACCGTCGCGCCGCGGGCTTCGGTCTCACGTTCCAGTTGGACGACCTCGTGTCCGCGACGCACGGCCTCGAAGGCATGCGCGGTGCCGAGCACTCCGCCGCCGACTATTGTCACCCGCATTCGGACGACCCTTCTCACCCCGTGCAACCATCCATCGACCGTTGGGTATTGCACTGGGGAACAACAGGTTAAGAATTGGTATAGACCAATCTCGGGTACACTGAGTTCGTGGCGATTCTCTCCGAAGTCGAGGGTGTATTGCGATCTCTGCGCGACGTGTGGGACGAGGATGCGGTCGACGAACTCGACCACGCGCTGCAGGCTGCCGCCCGAGCGACCGAGGACGGCGCCGACGACGAACTCGTGCTCGCCACGGCATTACACGACCTCGGCCACAGCCCGTTGTTCGGCGACGACTGGAAGAACCATCACGACACCATGGCCCGTAGTTGGCTGACCCCCCGATTCGGCGAACGGGTTGGCTGGTTGGCCGGCGCGCATGTGGCGGCCAAGCGCTACCTCGTTGCGACAGATCCCGAATACGCCGGGACGCTGTCGGACGTGTCGGTCGACTCACTTCACCACCAAGGGGGTGCCGGGGCCGACCCGGCGTTCGTCGACCACCCGTGGTGGACGGATGCGCTGCGATTGCGCCGCTACGACGACGCCGCGAAGGTGCCTGGCGCGGCGGGACTGTCCATCGACGGCGTGCTCGCAGTGGCAGAACGCATTCTGCTTCGCGCCGATCGTAAATGAGCACACCGCATCGGCCGTCCAAGCCGTATCTGGTGCGGACGGGGGTCGACGGGATCCTCGCCGACCTCGCCGAGGGTGACGCCGTCCCTCCCGAGCGCGAACTGGCGATGCGATTCGGGGTGTCCCGGGAGACTGTCAGGCAAGCGCTGCACGAACTTCTGGTCGAGGGGCGCATCGAACGCCGCGGCAGAGGCACCGTGGTGTCGCGCCCCAAGCTCGTGGCGCGGCTGTCGCTCGGGTCGTACACCGAGGGCGCGGCCGGCCACGGTCGAACACCAGGCCGGCTGCTCGTCACCTGGGAGGACATCTACGCGACTGCGGAAATAGCTGAGTCGCTTGATATTTCCGACGGCGACGACGTGATGCATCTCGAGCGTGTTCTGCTCGCCGACGACCAGCGCATCGGACTGGAAAGCACCTACCTGGCCCGTCACCGATTCAGCGGGTTGATCAAGACCTTCGACCCGGCGACGTCGCTCTACGCAGCGATACGCGATTCCGGTGTGGAGTTCGGCTCCGCCGTCGAGCGGATCGAGACCGTGTTGCCGTCACCTCGCGAGGCTGCACTGCTCGAGACCACGACGGCGATGCCGATGTTGCGACTGAACCGCCGATCGCTCGATACGGGCGGAGACCCGATCGAGGTGGTCCGCGCGCTGTACCGCGGGGACCGGATCGCATTCGAGACCATGCTGACGTAATACTGGTTGGGTGCCGGGCGCCAACAAGTCTTCGGACTTCCATCCAGATCTCCGCCGAATCGCTCGGCTCACGCCCAAGCAAGTGGTGACGCCGGTGACGCTGCCCGTCATCCGGCTGGTCACCCGCAAAATGTGGCGCCGCGTACCCAAAGACGTCGAAGCGCTGACCCTGCCTTCGGGTGTCGGGGTGCGGCTGTACCGGCCCACCGGTGTCACGGGCACCGGACCCGCGCTGTTGTGGATACATGGCGGCGGCTACGTGATCGGCCATCCGGGCCAGGACGACGAGCTGTGCCGCCGCTACGCCCGGACCCTCGGTGCCACAGTCGTGTCAGTCGATTACCGGCTCGCGCCCGAGCACGCCTACCCGGTCGCGTTGGAGGACTGCTATGCGGCATTGACGTGGTTGGCGCGACTGCCGTCGGTGGATCCACGCCGCATCGCCATCGGAGGCGCCAGCGCAGGCGGCGGCCTGGCAGCCGCACTGGCCCTGCTCGCGCGCGATCGCGGCGACATCGCACTGGCCGCCCAATTGCTGGTCTATCCGATGCTGGACGACCGCACCGTGGGCCGCGACGAACCGGACAACCCCGGGCTCCGGCTGTGGAACCGGACGAGCAACAAGTTCGGGTGGTCGGCCTATCTCGGTGATGCCGACCCGGAGGTCGCCGTGCCCGCGCGGCGGACGGATCTGAGCGGGCTGCCGCCGGCCTGGATGGGAGTGGGAACCCTCGACCTCTTCCACGACGAGGACCTTGCGTACGCAGAGCGGCTGACGGCCGCAGGCGTGCCGTGCGAAGTCGAGGTCGTCAAGGGCGCCTTCCACGGCTTCGATGGAATTGCCCCGAAAGCCGTGGTGTCGCAGGCATTCTTCAACAGTCAGTGCGCGTTGTTGCGTCGATTCCTCACCCCGGCTGCCGCCTAGACGGTATGGAGGCGACTTGAGGCCGAAGGCCTCGAGCTGCAATCGGACGTGGGTTGCCGGTCACGAGTGAACACTCGCACTGGTAGAGCCACAGTTGCAGATCAGGAGGCCTCCGGTGAGTTTCAACGGTACGAGTGTCGGGTTGGACGTGCATGCGCTTTCGGTGGTTGCGCATGCCGTGGATGAAGAGACGGGTCATGTCGAGCGGGCACGGTTGTGCCCGGATCACGGCGAGATCCTCGACTGGCTGCACCGGCTGCGCGGCCCGGTGCGGGTGGCCTATGAGGCCGGTCCGACTGGGTTCGGGCTGGCCCGAGCGTTGGCTAATGCCCAGATCGACTGCGTGGTCGCTGCGCCGTCGAAGCTGATTCGCCCGGCTGGGGATCGGGTCAAGACCGACGCGCGTGACGCCGCGCATTTGACTCGGCTGCTGCGGTTGGGCGAGGTCACCGCGGTCGCCGTTCCCGAGGCCGATGTGGAGGCGGTGCGGGATCTGGTCCGGGCTCGTGAGGATGCCCGCGCGGATCTGATGCGGGTGAGGCACCGGTTGTCCAAGCTGCTGTTGCGCCAGGGCCGGGTGTACTCGGGTGGGCAAGCCTGGAATGGGGTGCACGAAACCTGGCTGCGGCGGCAACGTTTCGATGATTCCCACACCACAGCGGCCTTCGATCATCACTTCGATGCGGTGCTGTCCGCGACCGCTGCTCGGGATCGTCTCGACGAGCAGATCGTCACGGTCGCGGCCTCGCCGCGATGGTCTGATCCGGTCGACCGACTGGGCTGTCTGCGCGGGATCTCGGCATATACCGGGTTGGCATTGTCGGTGGAGATCGGTGACTGGGCCCGGTTCACCGGGTCCTCGATCGGCGCGTATGTCGGCTTGGTTCCTACCGAGTACTCCTCAGGTGTCTCCCGGGTCCAGGGCCCTATCACCAAGGCGGGTAACGCTCACGTGCGACGGTTGTTGATCGAGGCGGCGTGGCACCACCGGGCGGCCTACCGCAATCCGGGACCCACGATGCGGGCCCGCTGGGCCAAGGTCGACCCCGCGCTCAAGGCCCGCGGGCACGCCGGCAACCGGCGCTTGCACCAGCAGTGGTGTCGGTTCAACGAACGCAAGAAGCCGCACGTGGTGGCCAACGTCGCGGTCGCCCGTCAGCTGGCCGGCTGGTGCTGGTCGCTGGCCACGCTGATCTAAGCGCAGCCAACCGAACTTGATCGGAGTCGGTCGGTCGAGGGCGAGGTAAGCGAACTGGATCTGCGTTACAGCTATGAGCCGCAACAGAATTCTCGCAATACTGGTGTGACGCCCGTCCCTAGAGAGCAGCCACCGTTCGCGCCGAACCATCGTCTTGCGGTATCCAACCCGCGTATATCAGTCTGACACCACCGTCGTCGACCAACGACCGCCACGACACCGACTGACCCGATCAAACGAAAGCCGCCCCGGCACCAACCCGGGGCGGCTTTCACCTGCCTATTGACAAACCATCCCTACATATCAGCTGTCCTAGCCGCCATAAATCACCTGGCCGGCGACAATCGTGGTCGCGACCATGCCCGAGTCGAGTTCGCCCAGCACCTCGGCCGGTCCCGCTCCGAGAATGCACAGGTCCCCTGGTTGGCCCGGTGCGATCCGGCGCTGCACCGCCGGCGCATCGGCCGAACCGAAAAACATCCCGAGAGCGTCGCGAGCCGGCACGCATTCGTCGGCCCCGAGCACGGTTCCCCCGGCGGTGGTTCGAGATACCGCGGCGCACATCGCCTTCCACGGATCATCGTGGCCGAAAGGCATATCGGTGGAGAGCGCAACCGGCACCTCGGCGGCCAATAGCGAAGCCAACCGCCACAGTTCGTGGTGCTCGGCTACCGGCACGTCGTCCAGATATTGATCCCCTCGTTCGGCAACGAAGTTCGGCTGTGTCACGACCGTCACTCCGACATCGACGATGTCCGCGACACTGTCGTCAGGCACCACCGCGGCATGCTCGATGCGGTCCTGCGGATGGCTGCCCGCCGATCGCAGCGCTGCCAGGGTGATCACCAACTGCGCTGCCGTCACACAGTGCACCGCTACCGGGACATCGTCGGCGTGGCGCTGGGCGATCCACGCGGCAAGATCAGCGAGATCGAGATCGGTGTCATGCAGGATGCGCTTGCCAGGGGCCAAGCAGTGCAGGCGTTGGCGCAGTTCACCTCTGCGGTGTGCAGCCATGAGCTTGACGACATCTCCGACTTCCAGGTCCGGTGTCGCGTCGGTGACACCGGTTACTCCGTATGAACCCAGCCGCCTGCTGACTTCGGCCAGCCCGCTTTCGTTGCGCTGCAAGGCATCCGACCAAACGTGATCGGAGCTACGCAACCGGCCATCGGGGTGGTCGCCGAGCCCGACCTGAGCCAGTCCGGCTGAGTTCAGAGTCCATAGAACGCCGCTGCGATGCTGCACCCTGACCGGCACCCGCGGCGAAACCTCGTCCAACAACCGACGGTCCAGCGGCCCGGCGACGGCCTCGTGATACCCAACCGCTCTGAGCCAGCCGTCGGCGCCGACCTCGGCGACCGCGAGTACCCGCGCCAGATCGGCGCGGGTGTGCACCTCGGCCGGCCCCACTCGTATCGACGTCAACGCCGCTGCCGCCGAACGGAGATGGACGTGGTGGTCATGCAACCCCGGGATAACGGTCCCGTTGTCAGCGTCGTAGACGTGCTCGCCCGGTTGCGACGTCAGTTGAGGCCCGACGGCGATGATCCGGCCGTCCACACGAATATCGACGACGCTCCCGTCGAGCAGAGCTGCGCGCTGAATCAGCATGGAAAGAGCAGCTTCTCGGCGATCAGCTGCTCGACGATCTCGTTGTCGGCACCCAGCGCCGATGACTTGCCTGTCAGCCGCGGCGTCGCATTGCAGTATGTTTCGCCGGCACTGGGTAATTCGGCGTACATAGCGGCGACGGCAGACATCGAGAACTCGATCAGTTCACCGCCGCCGCTGCGTAGCGACTGCGCGACCGCCACCGCGGCCTCCAAACCGGTCAGCGGGTCGGCGATCGCGTCACCGCAGAAGACCGGGGCGTCATCACCCCCGCACACCAACCCGCCGGAGACCGCGGCATCGTCGCCGAACGCCACCCAGTTGGCGCGCTCACCCTCGGTGCCGTGACCGGTGATCCGCAGCCAGACCCTCCCGTCGCGCGGATCGATCCCCGTCGGCCCGAGACCGCGGCGGATCAACGCCGCCGGGCGTGAGGACTCGATCACGATGTCGGCCGCGGACAACAGCCTGTGCAATCCGCTGGGCTGATCGAAATCAACCACATACGAGAGCTTTCCTCCATTGATCCAGTCGAAGAAGGCCGACGGGCCCGCGCGGGTACCGTCGGGACGCGACGCACTTTCCACCTTCACGACGGTCGCACCCGCCTGTGCCAGCAGCTGTCCGCAGAGCGGTCCCGCCCACATCGAAGACAAGTCGGCGACCAACAGCCCGGACGGGCTGCGCGCTGCCGTAGCCGCGCCGAACGGATAGACGCGCGGCGGTTCGGCGGGCGTCTCACCGAGCGCGGCGACCGGAAGCCCGAGCAGGCGAGCCCGATCGGTGACGTCGGCACAGTCGCTTTCGGCAACCCAGCGCTGAACCTCCGGCCAGGGATCGTGCCCGACGATGTCGTCTTCGATCAGTGCGGGCACAGCGTCGATATCGTCGGCGCGCGACAGCGTCAGCGCACACCACGAGTCACGGCATTGCATGAGGTGCGTCGCGCCACCCGCCGAGATCCGGCCGTGCGGTGAATGCCCGAGCAATTCAGCCCGGCCGGAGATGATGACGTCGGCGTCAACGTCGGCACCGGTGAATTCGCGAAATCCGTTGGCGACACTGCGAGCCCGCGACACCACGCCAACGGGCACCGGCAATGACATCACAGCCCCATTGTGCTCAGAACTGGAGCACAGTAAACCGCCAGTCCAGAACCTGCTGGTCAGGCTCACCGACCGAGTAGACCACCGACCGCAGCGTCAGCACCCCCCCGCGGCCATCGGGCAACGGCACTGCCCCCTCGACATGCAGTTCGCTGTAGAGGGTGTCACCCTCGTGGACCGGTCCGGTGTGGTCGCACGACCGCCAGCCCAGCACAGTCACGATATTGGGCAACAGCCGGTTTGCCTGCGCCAGCGCCAATCCGATGGTGTGTCCGCCATATACCAAACGCCGTCCACTGCTTCGCCAGTCATGATGCGTGGCAGCAATATTCAATGTCAGCCGGGCGAGTTCTGGCGCGCCGCTGACGATGTCGGCGGAACTGAGGAGCACCGCGCCTGCCATCCCGGCATCGAAATGCGCCCCAGGGACCTTGGCGCGGTACGCGTCGGCGTTCCAGTCCGCGGTCGGGTCGGGGATCGGGGTCTGTTCGGTGCCGATCGTCGAAAGGTCGTCGGCGTGGCCGGTGTCGGGCGCACCGTCGCTCAGCGGCAGCATCGCGCAACGGTGGAAGTCGAGGACCAGTCGGCCGACGTCGTCGACGGTGGTCATCCGCAAGGCTGCGAGCCCCGTCGGCGTGCGACCCGGCTTGGTCGAGTTCTGCTTCAGCCCGACGACCTGGGTGCGGGTGAACAACGTATCGCCGATCACCGGGAAGCGGTGGAAGGCCAGCCCGCGATAGAACAGATTGGCCTTCACCCGCTGGGTCGCCAGCGTCGTCTGGCCGATCGCCACATCGCATACCAGGGCCGGGTGCGCCAATGGCCCTGGCGCACCCGTCACGGCTGCGGCCAACTCGCCGTCGAGGGCGAGGCGCAACCGATCGCCGACGATCGATTGATGAACGGCGGCAGCACCGGCGGTCAGAGTCATCGACGGCGCGGCGTCGAATACCTGGCCGACCTCCAGGTCGTCGAAATACGGGCCGCTCACGGCAGCCATGTTGGCATTAGGCCGCACAAAGTGTCAATATGGCCGTACCTATGTTGGACGAAGAAGAAACCCTGCTGGTGGAGACCGTGCGCGCGTTTGTGGACCGGGAGGTCAAACCCACAGTGCGGGAGGTCGAGCACGCCAACGAATACCCCGAGGCGTGGATCGAGCAGATGAAGCGCATCGGCATCTACGGACTGGCGATCCCCGAGGCCTACGGCGGCTCCCCGGTCTCGATGCCGTGCTACGTGGAGGTGACGCAGGAGCTGTCCCGCGGATGGATGAGCCTCGCCGGTGCGATGGGCGGCCACACCGTGGTGGCCAAACTGCTGGCGCTGTTCGGCACCGAGGCGCAGAAGCAGAAGTACCTGCCGCCGATGGCGACCGGCGAGGTGCGGGCGACGATGGCGCTCACCGAGCCGGGCGGCGGATCGGATCTGCAGAACATCACCACCGTCGCGGCGGCCGATGGCTCCGATCTGGTGATCAGCGGCTCCAAAACGTGGATCAGCAATGCCCGCCGCTCGGCTCTGATCGCACTGCTGTGCAAGACCGATCCGTCGGCCACGCCCAAGCACAAGGGTATTTCGGTGGTCCTCGTGGAGCACGGCGACGGCCTCACGGTGTCGCGGGATCTGCCCAAGCTGGGCTACAAGGGGGTGGAGTCCTGCGAGCTGACCTTCGACGACTACCGCCTGCCCGCGACGGCGATTCTAGGAGGTGAGCCCGGCAGAGGGTTCGCACAAATGATGAAAGGCCTTGAGACAGGCCGTATTCAGGTCGCCTCCCGCGCGCTCGGCGTGGCAACCGCAGCGCTCGAGGATGCACTGAAGTATGCGCAGGAGCGGGCGAGCTTCGGGCAACCGATCTGGAAGCACCAGTCCATCGGCAACTACCTGGCCGACATGGCGACCAAGTTGACGGCTGCGCGTCAGCTCACCCGATACGCCGCCGAGCGCTACGACAGCGGCGATCGCTGCGACATGGAGGCCGGGATGGCGAAGCTGTTCGCATCCGAGGTGGCGATGGAGATCGCGTTGAATGCGGTGCGGATCCACGGCGGCTACGGCTATTCCACGGAGTACGACGTCGAGCGCTATTTTCGCGATGCGCCGTTGATGATCGTCGGTGAGGGCACCAACGAGATCCAGCGCAACGTGATCGCGGCGCAGCTCGTGGCCCGCGGTGGGATCTAGTGTGAAGGCGCCACCCGCGTATCAGACTCTGCGCGAACAACTTCGCGAAGAGATCGACGCGGGCCGCTACCGCGACGGTGTCCGGCTGCCCACTGAATCCGAACTGGTCGCCCGCCACAGCCTTTCCCGACAGACGGTGCGGCGGGCATTTCAGGACCTCGTGGCCGAGGGCGTGGTGTACCGCGTGCCCGGGCGCGGCACCTACGCCCATGGGGAGGGTCGACGCTATCTGCGCCAGCTCGGCTCGATCGAAGACCTGATGAGCCTGTCCGACGACACCACGATGCAAGTGCTGACGGGCCTGCGTCGACGGGTGGACCTCGACGCCGCCAGCCGGCTGCGACTCGACGACGACTTCGTGTACTCGGTCGTGTTCCGGCGACTGCACGATGGCGTGCCGTTCGTGCTGACGACCGTGCATCTGGCGCCCGCGGTCGCGCACGCTGTGCTGTCGTCGCATGAGCTACAAGACGGCGCGGTCGGCACGCAGACGGTCATCGGCATCCTCGAGCCGCATCTGATCCAACCGATCGCCCAAGCGGCACAGTCCATTACGGTGGCGCCCGCCGACACTGCGGTCGCCGACGCGGTGTCGTGTGAGCCTGGCCATCCCATGCTGCGAGTGGACCGGCTCTACACCGACACCGCGGGGCGACCCGTCGAGTTGTCCGTCAGCCACTTCCTGCCCGAGCAGTACACCTACCGGGTGACGCTGCGCCGCTCCGGCTGAGTGCGAATCGGGCGCGCGCATCAACCCTCACGGTCGATCAGCGCGCCGAATTCGCAAAATTTCGTCGACCAGACCCCACCGCAGTGCCGTCGGCGGATCGATGGTCTGCCCGCTCAAGACCAGATAGGCGGTTCGCCAACGCCCGATCCTGCGGGTGATGCTCACCGTGCCGCCCGCGCCGGGAAGCAGTCCCAGACTCAACTCCGGAAGGCCGAAGACCGCATCCGACCGCGACTGCACCCACCCGCAGAATGCGGCCATCTCCAGCCCGCTGCCCAGCACCTGACCGTGCACCTCCGCGCGGCAGTGCCTGCCGAGTCGGGTGGTCAGCTCGTCGAGCACCAATGCGGGGCTGTGCCGGGTGCGGGCCAGATGGGCACTGGCGGGATCGGCGAAGGTGCCGAACTCCGCCAGGTCACCACCGCTGCAGAACGACGGGCCATTGCCGGACAGCACAACGTCGGTCACGGACGGGTCGAGGCGGGCCACCTCGAGCGCTTCGAGCAGTGCTGCCCGCGCGTCGGTGGAGAAGGCGTTGTGCCGCTGCGCCCGGTTGAACCGAACGTAGAGGGTGCAATCGACTCGTTCGGCCTGCACCGGATCCGCGATGTGCACCGGCGCCGCCGGTCCCCGCTCGGCGAGCCACCGCGCGAATTCCGCCCCGGACTGCAGCGTCGAGTATGCGAGCGACTCGGTGATGACGCCGGTGGACGCCGGCGCGTCGTCGTCGTGCGCCCGCAGTACGTCGCTGCAGACCGCGGCGGCTGTCGGCCATCTCAGGCACCGCTCCCGCAGTTCGTCGAGCGCGTCGGGCACCGA
Organism: Mycobacterium neglectum; assembly: GCF_002591975.1. Lineage (GTDB taxonomy): Bacteria > Actinomycetota > Actinomycetes > Mycobacteriales > Mycobacteriaceae > Mycobacterium > Mycobacterium neglectum. Next base: position 96,695 of record NZ_NVQE01000003.1, read on the forward strand.
CGCCACTGTCACGACGCGACGGTCCGAACTGTCCTCCTCGGTGAGCGTGAAAGTCGCGTCGTCCGAGGGCGATCCGATCGCAATGACAACGCCGGACGCGACATCTACGACTCGAGGAGGGGTCACGAGTACTTCTTTATCAGCTCCTGCTTGAACATCTTGCCGGTTTCCGTACGCGGCATCTGCGCCTCGAAGGAGATCGACCGCGGGCACTTGTAGTGCGCCAACCGCTCTCGGAGCCACGCCAGTAGTTCATCTCCGAACGGCTCGCAGGCATCAGCGGGGTCGACCGTTTGGACGACACCCTTGACGCTCTGCCCCATCTCGTCGTCGGGGATGCCGAACACCGCCGCGTCGAGCACCTTGGGGTGGGTGATCAACATGTTCTCGGCTTCCTGCGGATAGATGTTCACACCGCCGGAGATGATCATGTGATGCTTGCGGTCGGTGAGGAACATGTAGCCCTCGTCGTCCACATAGCCCACGTCGCCGACGGTCACCCAGCCGTGCCTGTCGCGTGACTCAGCCGTCTTCTTGGGATCCTTGTGATAGACGAACGGCACGACTCCCAGATCGAAGTAGATCTGACCAGCCTGACCGGGCGGCTGATCGTTTCCGTCCTCATCGAGGACGTGCGCAATACCAAGCAGCGGTTTGCCCACGGAGCCAGGGCGTTTCAGCCATTCCTCGGCTGATATGAAGGTGATACCTGCACCTTCCGATGACGAGTAGTACTCATCGACAACCGGACCCCACCAGTCGATCATCTGTTTCTTGATATCGACCGGACATGGCGCCGCGGCGTGTACCACGCGGTGCAGACTCGACACATCATACGAATTACGCACGTCGGCAGGAAGTTTCAGCATCCGAACGAACATCGCCGGAACGAACTGTCCGCTGGTCACCCGATACTTCCCGATGGCGTCCAATGCGGATTCCGGGTCGAACTTCGACATGATCACCGTCGTCACCCCCATCGCCTGCGCGCTCATCGACCAGAGGCACGGTGCGGTGTGGTACAGCGGGGCCGGACTCAGATAGACGGACTCGCCATTCATCTGAATGGCCATCAGCAGGGCCGAGACGAGGTTCGGCGTCTCGGAAGGCTTGGCGTGGGTGAGTTCGCGACGAATTCCCTTGGGGCGCCCGGTGGTTCCCGACGAGTACTGCAGCAAATCGCCCTCGACCTCGTCATCGATGGGTGTGCTCGGCCGGTCCGCCACGCACTCGGGGTAGCGCTGCCACCCATCGACGTCGTCGTCGGCGATCAACAACATTTCGGGCAGTGCACCCAGCTCGGCCAATCCTTCGCAGACCTTGCGTGTGGCTCGCGACCCGATCATGGCCTTCGCGCCGCTGTTGTCGATGATGTAAGCCACCTCGGGCGGCGTGAGGTGGGTGCTGATCACCGTGTAGTAAAGACCGCTGCGCCGCGCCGCCCACATCACCGTCGGCAGATGTTCGTTGTTCTCCATGAGCACGGCGACGGTGTCGCCTTCGACCAGTCCGGCGTGTCGGAAGTGGTGCGCCAACCGGTTGGCCCGCTCCTCCAACTCTTTGAACGTGACGACGGTCCCGGCGGGATGGATGATGACGGCCGGCTTGTCGCCGGTGGCCTCGGCATGCTCGCGAATCTGCATGCGCCGACTCTACGACGCCTGATCTTGACAGGTGTCAAGTGGGTCGCGCAGAAAAGTGAACTAGTCGGCTTCGGCGAGTCGATGCTTCAGCGCGTCGAACTCGTCCTTGATGCCGGTCGGCAGCTTCTCGCCGACGAACTCGAACCACTCCTCTATCAACGGGATTTCTTCCCGCCACTCGGCGACGTTGACCGACAACGCCTCGTTGACGTCGGCCGCGTCGACATCCAGGCCGGACAGGTCCAGATCGTCGGCGGTCGGCACGATCCCGATCGGCGTGGTCTTACCGCCTGCCTTCTGCTCGATGCGGTCGACGATCCACTTCATCACGCGGCTGTTCTCACCGAAACCGGGCCACAGGAAGCGGCCGTCGTCGCCGCGGCGGAACCAGTTGACGAAGAAGATCTTCGGCATCTTCGACTCATCGGCGTTCTTGCCGATGTCGATCCAATGGGCGAAGTAGTCGCCGACGTTGTAGCCGAGGAACGGCAGCATGGCCATCGGGTCACGCCGCACGGTACCGACCTTGCCTTCGGCGGCCGCGGTCTGCTCGGAACCCAGCGTGGCGCCGATGAAGACGCCGTGCTGCCAGTCGCGGGCCTGCGTGACGAGCGGCACCGTCGTCTTGCGGCGACCGCCGAACAGGATCGCCGAGATCGGCACGCCCTGCGGATCATCCCACTCCGGGGCGAGTGTCGGGCACTGCGACATCGGGGTGCAGTAACGCGAGTTGGGATGCGCGGCTTTGCTTTCCGTTTCGCGTAGGACCCAGTCGTTGCCCTTCCAGTCGATGAGGTGGTCGGGCTCACCCTCGAGGCCCTCCCACCAGACATCGTTGTCGTCGGTCAGGGCGACGTTGGTGAAGACGGTGTTGCCGGCCTCGATGGTTTTCATCGCGTTCGGGTTCGACGACCAGTTGGTGCCCGGTGCGACGCCGAAGAAGCCGAACTCAGGATTGACCGCGTAGAGCCGGCCGTCCTTGCCGAACCGCATCCAGGCGATGTCGTCACCGACGGTCTCGGCGCGCCAGCCCTCGATCGTCGGCTGCAGCATCGCGAGGTTCGTCTTGCCGCAGGCCGACGGGAATGCGGCCGCGACGTAGTACGACTTGTTCTCCGGCGAGATCAGCTTGAGGATCAGCATGTGCTCGGCGAGCCAGCCCTCGTCGTGCGCCATCGCCGAGGCGATGCGCAGCGAGTAGCACTTCTTGCCGAGCAGCGCGTTGCCGCCGTAGCCCGAACCGTAGCTCCAGATCTCGCGGGTCTCGGGGAAGTGGCTGATGTATTTGGTGTCGTTGCAGGGCCACGGCACGTCCTTCTGGCCGGGCTCCAGCGGTGCGCCGATCGAGTGCAGGGCCTTGACGAAGAAGCCGTCGTCGCCCATCTTCTCCAGCGCCGCCTTGCCCATGCGCGTCATCGTCCGCATCGACACGACGACGTACTCGGAGTCGGTGAGCTCAACGCCGAGCTTGGGATCTTCGGCGCCGAGGGGACCCATGCAGAACGGCACCACATACATCGTGCGACCGCGCATAGACCCTCGGTAGAGGTCGGTCATGATGCCGCGCATCTCGGCGGGATCCATCCAGTTGTTGGTGGGACCGGCATCAATCTCGCGCTCAGAACAGATGAATGTCCGCGATTCCACGCGCGCCACGTCCGAGGGGTCCGAGAGCGCCAAATAGGAGTTCGGCTTCTTGTGGTCGTCGAGACGTTTGAAGGTGCCCGCCTCGACGAGCTGCTCGGACAGCCGCGCCGCCTCCTCCTCAGACCCGTCGGCAAACACGACCCGGTCCGGCTGCGTGAGTTCGGCGACCTCTTGGACCCAGGCGAGCAGGCCCTTGTGCTTGGTCGGTGCGGTGTCCAGACCCGGAATGGTCGCTGCGGTCATCAAAATCTCCTGTATACGTTTTCTGCCAGGACTCAGGCACCTGAAGCGTCAACCCGTCAAAGAGGCTGCTGCATCCAGTCGTCCCCGTACTACAGAGGTTAACGCGGGTGACATATCCACGGTAAATCGGGACTATGTCCGATCACTCACAGGAACGATTCAGAAGGCCCATCTCAGAGGTGTATCGATTCAGCTAGTCGGCCTTCTTTGTGCCGTTTCCATATAACTCTGTCCGGACGGCGGCGATCGCTTCCAGCAGTGGCGGCAGCCGGCGGTCGGCGACCTTCGCCGCGCGGGCGGTCTCGACCGCATGCGCGCGCAACTCAGCATCGATCTCGGCGACCTGCTCGGCAGCAGTGGCGCCGTCGACCTCGTCGCGGTGGGCAAGCTCCGAGGCGAGCGCTGTCTCGGCGACGAGAACCCGGGTCGCAACGCGTTCCTCCACCGCGGACCGCACCACCGTGATCACGTCGCTCACCCAGCGGTCGAGCACCCCGCGGTCGTGGAGGAGCCCGCGAATGCCCACCACCCAGATTGTGAACACCAGGCCAACCAGACCGCCCACCACCAGCCCTGCGACGGTCATGCCGGGGGCGAGCCCGGCGAACAGCCGGGTCACCACGAGTGCGATCCCAAGTCCGAATCCGGCGCCGAGGATCATCATCAACTGTGTTTCCTGCCGACGTGATTTCAGCGGCGGCGCCGAGATCTGCGGTGCCTGCGGCGGCGCGGCTGCCGGCGGCACGGGAAGGTTTAGCTCGGCAGCGACGTCTGCCAGCTGAGCGGTGATGCCGTCGTCCACCTCCTGGACGACGTCGCGCACTCGGCTCCGCACATGCGGCTCGAAGCCGCCGATCCTGCGCCGCGTCAACACCGCGGCGTCCTCGGTCAGCTCCCCCCGCACGGAGGTGGCGCGGTTGCGCGCAAAGTGCCCGAGCTGCACGCGCGCCTGCTGTAGCTGACTGCGCAGCGCGATGGTGCGCTCGCTCTTCGACAGGCGGCGTTGACGCAGGATGGCGTCACGCTTTTCGTGCAGTCCGCGCACCCGGGCCCGACGATCGAAACCGTCACCGTTGGAGCGATACTGCCCGATGACCCCAATCAAACGATTTTCCCACGCGCGCAACCTATTTCGGCGTGTCACATCGGGATCGGCCAGTCGTTGCCGCAGCAGACCCACGAGCTCGTCCACGCGAGGCTCGCCCAGGTCGGGGGCGGCCGCCGCGCCGACCCACTGCACCCGGGCGTAATGCGGCGCGCGTTCGGTCAACAACAACCGGTCGGCGACGAGCACATCGCGCCAGTTGCGATGCGCATCGATCTTCGAGACCACCCCGACCACCAGATCGGTGTTTTTGCTCGCGAAATCGATGAGGGCACAGTCAGATTCCGTCATCGGTGCAATTGCGGACACGGTGAACACCACCGCGGCCGGAGCGTGGCCCGGTTTCACTTCGTCGGATTCGACGAAAGTGTGCTCGGGCAACCGGTTACGCAACGCGCTGATCAAACTGGTGGTGCCTGCCAGCCACGGGCCCACCACCAGTACGACGTCGCGACTCTGTACCCCTGGAGAATTCAGGCCGGGCTCGATGGCCGCCACCACCGCGTCGGCCGCGGCGATGGGATCGCCCCTCACGGCGACCGCCCGTACAGGCGCAGCGAGCCTCGGCAGATATCCGCCGAACAACTCCGGTGCAGGGCGTTCACCGGTCCGCTGCCGTAGCGCCGCCAGTGCGCCGCGCGCCTGCGGTGTGCTGCCGGACCGTCATCCCGGTCGACATGCATACCGTCGGCTTCGACAACCTCGACGGCCGCGCCCATCACGGCAAGTACCGTGTCGTCGGTCCTGAGTAATTCGGCGATTTGTCCATCCCCGGATTGCACTGCGAGCGCACGCAATTCGGCGATCGCCGCGCGTACCCGCCGGTACCGCACCGGCGCGCCGACTGCGTTCACCGCAGCCACCACGTCCTCGACGTGGCTCAATCGCCGCAGCAGCGCCGACACCGCCGCGGCGTCGGCACCGCTCTCGACGGCCAGCACCGCATGTGCGATGCCAAAGCGATCCAGCGCGCCGAGCAGTCGGCGCCTCACCTCTCCGGGCAGCGGATGTTCTGATTGCACGAAAGCGTCGGTCGACGTGAGGTCGGCGGGGGCGTGGACCAGCACCCGCAGTGCGGCCATCAGTTCGTCATCGAGCTCAGCGGTGGCGAGCAGGCCGACCATCGGCACAGTGGGCGTGCCCATAGAAGACCCAGATGAGAGCGCCTCGGCGTGGCGCCGCGCGGCGGCCAACGGTCCGCCGATACCGAACCCCGTCAGATCCGCCTTGTTCAAGATGGCCACGGTGGGCGTGTCCGATCTACGCACCGCGAGCAGATCCTCGGGTTTGAGCGTCTCGGCGATCACGAGCACGGTGATGTCCGCGGGACCAGCCGTCACCGCGACGCCGGCATCGACCAACGCCGCGGACACCGTCGTCCGCCCGACACCGGGTCGACCACGCACCGCAACACACACTGGCGCGCCTGCGCGCCGGATAATCGGTGTCAACCGCGGATTGCGGCTCTGCTCAGCGAATCGCGTCAAGGCGTCGACAAAAATCTGGCAGCCTCCATGTCCCCTCGCCACGCACCCGGTCAGTTGGGGGTCAGTGGCTCCGCCCCCACCCACGATGTTGGCACCTCCGAGAGTGTGCCGCGAGCGCTTGTTGTGGCCCTTGGGAGTGGACATCCCGACCCGTAGCAGCCGAAGGCAACTGTTGGGTATCAATCTGTACCACGATGCGGGTACTCCCCCCGTGATGAGCGACGATGGACGGATGCTTTCGGGTAACGCGGGTGTGGGCTTGCCGGCTCAGCCGGCGGCCACCGACGCCCCACCCGCGTCGCACCTGCATCCCCGGGTGACCAGCTTCAGGACCCGCCGCACCGCGCTCAGCGGTGCCCAGCAGGCGACCTGGGCTCGGCTCTGGCCAGAGGTGGGCATGAACGCCCGCGACGGCGACGGCCCCGCGCCGCCACTGGACACCGAGACGTGGTTCGGGCGCAGCGCTCCCGTCGTGCTCGAGATCGGCTGCGGAGCAGGCACCTCGACGCTGGCGATGGCCCAGGCCGAACCCGATATCGATGTGGTTGCGGTCGAGGTCTACCGCCGCGGGCTGGCTCAGCTGCTGTCCGGCATCGACCGCGAAGGTGTGCCCAATATCCGCCTGGTCCGCGGCGACGGCGTCGACGTCCTCGAGTACATGTTCGGACCGGACTCGCTGGCCGGAGTGCGGGTGTTCTTTCCAGATCCGTGGCCCAAGGCCCGCCATCACAAGCGCAGGCTCCTGCAGCCCGCGACCATGGCGCTGATCGCCGACCGGCTGCGTCCCGGTGGCGTTCTGCACGCGGCGACGGACCATATGGGTTACGCCGAGCACATCGCCACCGTGGGTGACGCCGAGCCGAGGTTGCGTCGCGTGAGCACCGAGGACACCCTTCCCATGTCGGCCGACCGGCCGGTGACGAAGTACGAGCGCAAGGCTCTCGCAGGCCCCGTCGTGACCGAACTGCTCTGGGAGAAGTCCTGATGAGCCTCACCGAAGACATTCAGCGGATAGCAGAAGTCTCCCCGCCCGAGGCGTCTTCAGCCGACCCGGTCGGCCGGGTGCTGCTGGTCTGGGACGCTCCCAACCTGGACATGGGCCTCGGCTCGATCCTTGGTGGCCGTCCCACCGCGGCGCACCGACCTAGGTTCGACGCACTCGGCCGCTGGCTGCTGTCCCGTACGGCCGAACTATCGGCGTCGCGTCCCGAGGTCTCGCTGGAACCCGAAGCGACGGTGTTCACGAACATCGCACCTGGTAGCGCCGATGTGGTTCGACCTTGGGTGGAGGCATTGCGTAACGTCGGTTTCGCGGTCTTCGCGAAACCGAAGATCGATGAAGACAGTGACGTCGACATCGACATGCTCAACCACATCGCGCTCCGAAGGAGCGAGGGACTGGCAGGCGTGCTGGTGGCCTCCGCCGACGGTCAGGCGTTCAAGCTGCCGTTGGAGGAAATCGCCCGCGATGGCGTTCCAGTCCAGGTGCTTGGATTTCGCGAACATGCGAGCTGGGCGCTAGCGTCGGATACCTTGGTGTTCGTCGACCTGGAGGACATTCCTGGTGTTTTCCGGGAGCCGCTACCGCGGATCGGCCTTGATTCGCTGCCCGAGCAAGGGGCTTGGCTGCAGCCGTTCCGGCCGCTGTCGTCGCTACTGACGTCGCGCGTCAACAATTGAACTGCGCGGGTCGCCGCGGACTGAGTTAGGAGCTTAGGTGTTCGCCTGGTGGGGTCGAATGGTGTACCGATATCGGTACTCCGTGATCGGCATCATGGTTGCATTGTGCGTCGGTGGCGGCATTTTCGGCATCGGCCTCGGCGAACACGTCACCCAGAGCGGCTTCTATGACGAGGGCAGCCAGTCGGTCCATGCCTCGGTCACCGCCGACGAAGCGTACGGTCGCGACCGGACGAGCCACGTCGTCGCGATCCTCACGCCACCGGATGGCAAAAAGGTCGACGATCCCGCGTGGATGAAGAAGACCACCGACGAGCTCAACCAACTCGTGGCCGACCACGAGGATCAGATGGTCGGCTGGGTGGGCTGGCTGCGCGCCCCGAACAGCGAGGACCCCACGGTCCAGCAGATGAAGACGTCGGACATGTCGACGACGTTCATCAGCGTCCCACTCAAGGGTGACGACGACGACACGATCCTGAAGAATTACCAGGCAATCGAGCCCGACCTGCGGAAGGTCAACGACGGCAATATCCAGCTCGCCGGCCTGCAGCCCCTTGCCAGTGAGCTCACCGGCACCATCGGCGAGGATCAGAAACGCGCCGAGGTGGCCGCGATTCCGTTGGTCTGCGTCGTGCTGTTCTTCGTGTTCGGCGGCGTGGTCGCGGCGGCCCTTCCCGGTCTCATCGGCGGCCTGACGATCGCAGGCGCGCTCGGCATCATGCGGCTGCTCGCCGAAGTCATGCCGGTGCACTTCTTTGCTCAACCCGTCGTCACGCTGATGGGTCTCGGCATCGCGGTCGATTACGGCTTGTTCATGGTGAGCCGATTCCGCGAGGAGATCGCCGAGGGCTACGACACCGAGGCGGCCGTGCGCCGCTCCGTGATGACGTCGGGGCGCACCATCATGTTCTCCGCGGTCATCCTCGTGGCGTCATCGGTGCCGCTGCTGCTCTTCCCGCAGGGCTTCCTGAAGTCGATCACCTACGCGATCATCGCGTCGGTGATGCTGGCGGCGATCCTGTCGATCACCGTGCTGCCCGCCGCGCTGGCCATTCTCGGCTCCAGGGTCGATGCCCTCGGCGTGCGCTGGCTGCTGAAGTTCGCCCAGCCCGACACCATCAGGTCCGACCCGGGCAACCCGCGCACCAACACGCTCGCGCTCGCGTCGATCCCGACGGGCCTGCTGCTTCCGCCTGTGGGTATCGCGCTGGGGCACCTCGCGCGTAAGCGCATAAAGCAGACCGGCGAGCAGGGCGCGCAGTACGCGCTCATCGGCCTGACGCTCGGCTACATCACCCTGCTGGGCGGGCTCGCCTACGCCATCACCGCATCCAAGGACACTCTGGGAACCGCCCTGTACTGGGTGATGCTCGGCATCGTCATCTTCGTCGCCGTGGTCGTCGCCGGTGTCGTGCTCGCGCGATACGTCCCACTCGCCCGCACGCCGATCGTGTGGTGGCTGAACTGGCTGGCTGAGAAGACGCAGAAGACCAAGACGCGCGCCGAGGTGGAGAAGGGGTTCTGGGGCAAGCTCGTCAACGTCGTCATGAAGCGGCCCGTCGCCTTCGCCGCTCCCATTGCGATCGCCATGATCGTGCTCATCATCCCGCTGGGGCAGTTGGCGCTCGGCGGCATCAGCGAGAAGTACCTCCCGCCTGACAACTCGGTCCGAACCGCGCAGGAGGACTTCGACAAGACGTTCCCCGGATTCCGCACCGAACCCCTGACGCTGGTGATCGAGAACACCGACGGACAGCCGGTGACCGATCAACAGGTCGCAGAGGTCCGCAACAAGGCCATGACCGTTCCCGGCTTCATCGAGCCTGACGGTGATCCTTCGAAGATGTGGCAGGCGCGCGGGGGCGAGTCGACCGACGCGTCGGTCCGCGTCATCCAGAACGGTCTGATCAACCGCAACGACGCCGCGAAGAAGGTCGACGAGCTGCGCTCGATCTCACCGCCGCGCGGACTCACGATCTCCGTCGGCGGAACCCCAGCGCTGGAGCAGGACAGCATCCACGCCTTGTTCGACAAGCTGCCGTTGATGGGGCTCATTTTGATCACCACGACGACCATTCTGATGTTCCTGGCGTTCGGTTCGGTGGTGTTGCCGATCAAGGCGGCGGTGATGAGCGCGCTCACGCTCGGCTCCACCATGGGTGTGCTGACGTGGATGTTCGTCGACGGTCACGGTGCCGGCCTGATGAACTACACGCCGCAGCCGCTGATGGCTCCGATGATCGGCCTGATCATCGCGGTGATCTGGGGTCTGTCCACCGACTACGAGGTCTTCCTGGTGTCGCGCATGGTGGAGGCCCGCGAGCGCGGCATGTCCACCGCCGAGGCGATCCGCATCGGTACGGCCACCACGGGACGGCTGATCACCGGCGCCGCCCTGGTACTCGCGGTCGTCGCAGGCGCGTTCGTGTTCTCCGACCTCGTGATGATGAAGTATCTCGCGTTCGGCCTGCTGATCGCGCTGCTGCTGGACGCCACCATCGTCCGTATGTTCCTGGTGCCCGCAATCATGAAGCTGCTCGGCGACGACTGCTGGTGGGCGCCGCGTTGGATGAAGCGGATCCAGGAGCGGCTCGGCCTCGGTGAGACCGAGCTGCCCGACGAGCGCAAGCGGCCCGCCGTTCGCGAGGCCGTCGAGAACCCCGAGGCATTGGTTGGTGCGGGTGCACCCGTCCCCGCTGCGCGTCCGCGCGCGCCGCACGACCCGACACATCCTGCGGCCGAAGGTGCTTCGCGCCCCGGCACCTCGACGCGGGCCGCCGCCCCACCGCGGACGAACGCACCATCGACTACCGGAACCACCCGCATGCCGAGTCGGCGCCCGCCTGCTGACGAACCTGCGACGACGCGGCTGTCGACCGCCAAGAACGCGGTGCGAAACGCCGTCACCAATGCCGCGGCCGCCACGCGTGCAGCCGCTGCCCCGCCGGCCCCGCCCGCGCGCGAGGAGCGTGAGATCGAGTCGTGGCTCGGCGAATTGCGCGGAACCGCGCCAACCGGTCAGCCCGCGCCGTCGCCGACCAGACGGCCGTCGACCGAACCCACCAGGGCGATGCCCGAGGGCGGCAGGGCCGGACGACGCCAACCGCCGCCCACCCCCGGCAACGAACCGACGACGGCGATCCCCGCGCAAAGTGAGGACGCCGATCCCACGACCGCCATCCCGGCCCAACGGCCACAAGATACGGACGCTGCGACGGAGAAACTCAACGCTGCCGACGAGAAGCCCAAGCGGCGCGGTGGCGGAATGAGCGCCCAGGATCTGTTGCGCCGCGAGGGTCGGCTCTAGCCGGTCAGATAGACCTTGCGCAGCGACTCGGTAACCGTCCACACCGTTTCGGCGCTGCCGCCAAGCAAACGATGTCAACCGGGCATCGGCGAATCGGTGCTGGAAGAGATCGCCTTCGATAGGTTGGCTCTAGACGACACGAGGAGTTGACGACACTTGAGTAATCCCATGTACGCGGTGGTGGATCCGGCGACCGGTGACGTCGTGAAGGATTACCCGACCGCGACCGACGAGCAGATCGATGCGGCGCTCTCGGCGGCCGCCGGGGCGCACCGGACGTGGTCGAAGTCCACGACGGTGGCCCAACGCGCCGAGCTGATCCGCAAGGTCGCCGCGCTGCACAACGAACGCAAGGACGAACTGGCCAAGATCATCCAGCGCGAGATGGGCAAGCCGCTGGATCAGTCCGAGGGCGAAGTCGAGTTCAGCGCCGCGATCTACGAGTTCTACGCCGACAACGCCGAGAAGTTCCTGGCCGACGAGCCGATCGATCTGCTCGAAGGCGACGGCAGCGCACTGATCCGGCGCAGCTCGATCGGTGTGCTGCTGGGCATCATGCCGTGGAACTACCCGTACTACCAGGTGGCTCGGTTCGCCGGACCGAACCTGGTGCTGGGAAACACCATCGTGCTCAAGCACGCGCCGCAGTGCCCGGAATCGGCGGCAGCACTGCAGCAGATCTTCGACGACGCCGGCTACCCCCAGGGCGCCTACGTCAACGTCTACGCCACCAATGAACAGATCGCCGACGCGATCGCCGACCCCCGGGTACAGGGGGTGTCGCTGACCGGTTCCGAGCGGGCGGGGGCGGCCGTCGCCGAGATCGCCGGACGCAACCTGAAGAAGGTGGTGTTGGAGCTGGGCGGGTCAGATCCGTTCATCCTGCTGTCGTCCGACGATCTGGACGCCACGGTCAGCGCCGCCATCGACGGCCGGTTCGAGAACACCGGGCAGGCGTGCAATGCGGCCAAGCGCTTCATCGTCGCCGACAGCATCTACGACGAGTTCCTGGCGAAGTTCACCGCGAAGGTGAAGGAGAAGGCCGAGGGGCTGGCGCCGTTGTCGTCGCTTGCCGCCGCAGAGCGGCTGGCCGAGCAGGTCGACCGCGCCGTCGCCGAAGGTGCGACGCTGGTTTCCGAGGGCGAGCGCCGGGGCGCGTTCTTCCCGCCCGGCGTGCTGACCAACGTCTCACCGGATTCGGACTCATACAAGGAGGAGTTGTTCGGCCCGGTGGCCACCGTCTACCGGGTCGGCTCCGAGGATGAGGCCGTCGAGCTCGCCAATGACACCCCGTTCGGTCTGGGGTCCTACGTGTTCACCACCGATGCCGAGCAGGCCAAGCGAGTCGCCGACAAGATCGATGCGGGCATGGTGTTCGTCAACGCCGTCGGCGCCGAGGGGGCCGAGCTTCCGTTCGGCGGCGTGAAGCGCTCCGGCTTCGGGCGTGAACTCGGCCGTTTCGGCATCGACGAGTTCGTCAACAAGAAGCTGATCCGCATCGTCTGAGTCAGCAGCGCCAACGGCACGTTAGACCGTCGACTCAGCCCGGACTTTTCTCGATGTCGTCGGGGACCGCATTGATGACGGCTTCGTCCCCTTCCGCCTGCGCGGCCTCCTCGGCCGCGGGATCTCTGGCGAGCAGCACCCTCGCCGCGCTGTTGAGGAACGCCACCGCGGGCACGGCGAGAAGTGCGCCGACGATGCCTGCCGTGATGCCACCCGCTGCGATGGCCAGCACGACGGCCAGCGGATGGATCGACACCGCGCGCCCCATCACCAGCGGCTGCAGCACGTGGCCCTCGAGTTGTTGGACGGCGATGATCAGGCCGAGCGTGATGAGTGCATAGATCAAGCCTTTGGCGATCAGCGCGACGATGACCGCCAGGAATCCGGCGACCACCGCACCGACCAGCGGGATGAACGCGCCCATGAATACCAGCGACGCCAGCGGAAGTGCCAGCGGGATGCCCATGATGGCCAGGCCGGTGCCGATACCCACCGCATCGACGAGCGCCACCAGGAACGTTGCGCGCACATAGCCGATCAGCGAACGGAAACCTGCCCGGCCGGCGTCGCGGACGCGTGGCTGCACGTTCTCGGGAAAGACCTTCGTGACGAAGCCGAAGATGTTGCGTCCGCCGTGCAGCAGGAAGATCAGCGTGAAGAGCACGAGCAGGGCGCCGGTGACGATCTCGGTGAGGGTGCCCGCGGTCGCCAGGGCCCCGCTGGTCACCCGCTCCTGGTTGTCGCGCAGCGCTTCGAGGGCGGTTTCGCGGGCCTGTTTGATCTGGTCGCCGCCGACATGAAGCGGGCCGCTGGACAGCCAGTTTCCCAAACCTTCGATGCTCTGGCCCACCTGCTCGGCAAGTGCGGGCACCCCCTCGACAAACTGGCTGACGACGAAGGTGAGGATGCCGCCGACCACCGCGAAGCCGGACAGCAGCATCAACGCGACCGCGAGGCCACGCGGAGTGCCGAGGCGATCGAGGAAGTCCACCGCGGGAAGCAGCAGTGCGGCCACCATGGTGGCCAGGGCGATCGGCACGACGATCAGCTCGAGCTGCTTGATCACCCAGAGCACCGCGACAACGGCGGCGAAGATGACCAGTAAGCGCCACGACCACGCAGCGGCCTTGCGAACCAGGGGGCTGACCGCCTGGTCAGCGTCAGAAAGACCGGCGGACATGCCGTCAGCGTAACGGCCCGCCCCGCCCAGATCGGGTATCTGGGGAATCGGTGGCCGCACGCTTTACCCTGTAGGGCGTGTCGCACGACGCGCCGGCGCGCGAAGCCCGCGGTCAGGACCGCCCAGCGCGCGCCAAGTACTGGTGGCTGCGATGGGCGATCATCGCCGTCGCGGTCGTGGTGCTGTCCGTCGAGCTGACGTTGGTACGCGACCAGCTGGCCAACGCGTGGCGCAGTCTGTACTCCGCGAACTGGTGGTGGGTGCTCGCGGCGGTGGGTTCGGCGATGGCCTCGATGCACTTCTTCGGTGACATCCAGCGCAAGCTGCTGCGCTCGGCGGGTGTATCCGTGCATCAGTGGCGATCGCAGGCCGCGTTCTATGCGGGCAACTCGCTGAGCACCACGTTGCCAGGTGGGCCGGTGCTGTCGGCGACGTTCATTTACCGCCAGCAGCGCAGCTGGGGCGCGACCCCGGTGATCGCATCGTGGCAGCTGGTCATGTCGGGCGCGCTCCAGGTCATCAGCCTGACGCTGCTCGGGCTTGGCAGCGCGTTCTTCCTTGGCGCCAAGCACAACCCGTTCTCGCTGATCTTCACCCTCGCCGGATTCATCATGCTCATCCTGCTGGCGCAGGCGGTGGCGTCCCGTCCAGACCTGCTCGACGGCGTCGGTGTCCGCGTGCTGGGGTGGGTGAACTATCTGCGTGCCAAGCCGGCCGACAACGGCCTGGCCAAATGGCGCGAGACGCTGGCCCAGCTCGAATCGGTCAACCTGACTCGGCGTCAGCTGGGCGTCGCATTCGTGTGGTCGATGATGACGCTCGCCACCGGGGTGGCGACGCTGTTGTTCGCCTGCTTCGCCGCGGGCGGAAAACCGTCGCTGCTCGGCGTGGTGGTCGCCTACGTCGCCGCCCGCGCCGTCGCTTCGATCCCGCTGATGCCCGGCGGGCTGTTGGTGGTCGAGGCGGTGCTGGTGCCGGGGCTGGTGTCCAGCGGAATGACCTTGGCCTCAGCGATTTCCGCCATGCTGATCTACCGAATGGTCAGCTGGATCTTCATCGCCGCGATCGGCTGGGTGGTGTTCTTCTTCATGTTCCGCACCGAGGCCGACGTCGATCCCGACGTCGATCCTGACATCGATCCCGACGCCACCGAGTCCGACGCCCGGCACGAAACAGACCCGTAGAGGCAATCGCCTGCGACGAAAACGACGTCATGCCAATGGAACTGGATGTGATGACCTATGCCGATCGTTAGCGACGAGCAGACCCGCCCGGCGTTGACCGCGTTCGCGACCGACGTCTTCTGCGTCGTCGTCTTCTGCACCATCGGCAGGCGTAGTCATGCCGAAGGGTTGACCGCATCCGGTATCGCCGAGACCGCGTGGCCGTTTCTGGTCGGTACGATCGGCGGCTGGTTGCTGAGCCGGGCCTGGCAGCGGCCGGCCGCGCTCGTCCCGACCGGGGTGGCCGTGTGGTTGGCCACGATCGTGGTGGGAATGCTGCTGCGAAAGCTCACCTCGGCCGGAGTGGCGCCGAGTTTCGTTGTCGTGGCGTCGCTTTCGACCGCGCTGCTGCTACTCGGCTGGCGCGCCGGAGCCGCTCTGCTCACCCGAGGCTGAGACGGTCAAAGTCGCGCGCAACCCGCCAAGCGGGCCGTTGGACAGTTCGATGCTGCCGTGATGCAGCACCGCCTGTTGGACGACGAGTGCGAGGCCGAGCCCGGACCCGCCCGGCGTCGCAGTGCTGCCACGGGAGAACCTGCCAAGGACCGTCTTGTGCTCCTCGACCGGCAGTCCGCGCCCGTTGTCGTCCGTGACGATGACGATCGAGTCGTCCACCCGTCGTGCCTCCAGCACGATGCGAGTCGCCCGCCCATGTGCGATCGCGTTGCGCACCAGGTTGTCGACGGCCAGGCGCAGGCCGCTCGGCCACCCCCAGATGACGCCGAGGTCATCGTCGGCTTCCACGGCGATCTCGACCTCACCGTGTAACCGCATGTTCTCCCGGGCCACCCGGTCGAGCATGTCGGTGATGTCGATGGGTTCACGGTCTTCGGCCTGCGCCAGTTGACCCGACGCCAGTTGCCCGAGCGCGGTGATGATCGCCTCCACCCGTCGCTGGGCCCGGGACAGGTCCATCACGACCTCGTCGCGCTCCTCGGCAGGCAGGTCGTGGATGCGCAACGTGTCCAAATCGGCGCGCATTGCCGTGAGAGGAGTGCGCAACTCGTGGGCGGCGTTGGCGGCGAAGTCCTGGGCAGCCTGCAACGAGTTGGTGGTGGCCCGCTGCGCGGCGGTCAGTCGGCGCAGCATGGCCGACATCGCCTCGGAGAGGTCTTCGGCCTCACGCACACCACGCACCTTCGGCATCTCCTCGCTGCCCTTGCGTAGCTGCTTCGTGTGTTCGGTCAGTCTGCGCAGCGGCCGAATGGCCGGGCCTGCGAGCATCCACCCCAGCAGGGCGGCGATCAGCACCGTGAGCAGACCTGCCGCGGTGTACAGCGGAATCCTGCGTGCGCTCAGCAGAATGCTGTCAGCGCGAATTCCGATCGACATGATGACGCCGCCGTTCTCGTCGACGGCGAGGGTGCGCACCCGATATTCGACGCCGTTGACTTCCACCGTTTCAGTGCCTGGCGGCAGCGCCGGCAACTGGAAACCTCGCTGGAACACGACCTGACCGTTGGATTCCGACCGGCCCGTCGTCAACACGCCACGGCGGGGATCCCGCAGCTGCTCGGGATACATGCTGGCGTCGATGATCGAATCAAGTCGGCGATCCAGTTGCGCCGCATCGTTATTGGCCAGCACAACCGATGTCGCGATCGTGAACACCGCAACGACGGCGGCCGCAGCGGCTGCCGAAGCCACAGCCACCCGGGTACGCAGCGACGCGGATCTCAGCAGCCGCGGAAGTCTCACCCGGTAAGGCTAGTCAAAGCTCGATGTTCGGCTCACAGGTTCGCCTCACGGCTCGTCGCGCAAGACGTACCCGATCCCGCGCACCGTGTGGATGACCCGAGGCAGGTCCTCGCGTTCGAGCTTGCGCCGCAGATAGGAGATGAAGACATCGGCCACGTTGGTGTCGACGTCGAAGTCGTAGCCCCACACCAATTCGAGAAGCCGTTGCCGGCTCAGCACCACGCCGGCGTTCTCCGCCAGCACGGCGAGTAGGTCGAATTCACGCTTGGTCAGATTGACCCGCTCGCCGCCGGCGAACACCAGTCGCCGGGCGGTGTCGATGGTCAGCGGACCGACGGTCATCGTGTCCGATTGTTGATCGGAATGGCCGGCCCGACGCAGCAATGCGTGTAAGCGCGCGACCAGTTCGCCCAAGTCGAACGGTTTGGTCAAGTAGTCGTCAGCGCCGGCTTCGAGCCCCGCGATGCGATCGTTGACGGTATCCCGCGCGGACAGCACACAAATCGGGATCTCGTTGCCGAGTGCACGCAACGCGGTGACGACAGCCACGCCGTCGAGTTCCGGCATCTGAACATCGAGAACCAGCGCATCGTGCGATTCGTTCGACAACAGCCGCAAGGCCTCTTTACCGGTCGCGGCCACCCGAACGTCAAACCCCGAATGCCGCAAACCGCGCGCGACTGAAGTCCTGACGTCCGGGTCGTCATCGACCATCAGCACGGTACGGCCCCCGCCCTCGCCCCCGGACGGCTCAAATTCCACTCGAATGCAGGCCTAGCTGTCCGCGATGCCGTCGTCGGTGGGGTCGCCGCACCGGTGCCTGATGTCGACCAGCGGCTGACGAATTCCGTGCAGATCCGCCTTGGTCTGAGGATGCTGATTCAGGTAATCCTCAACCTGCGCCTGAACCTCATCCCGCGGGGTCCCCTCGAGATTGGTGAAGAACCAGTTCACGTCCGGGTGCGTGAAGAGGTAGGCAGATGTCGCCGCCGAAACACCCGAAGCGACACCAGCCAGGTCAGCGGCGGTGCAGTTCGGTGGCGGTGGCGGTGCGGGTTGCGCCATTGCCGAGGGCATGGCGCCGATGAACAGCGCACCAGCGATCGCGCCGGTTCCCACCGCGCCAGCTACCGCACGTCGGGCAGTATGGGCCGAGAGCATCATTGCCAAGCTCCTTCATCGGAAATGGTAGAGGCCGTAACCATGGGCGGCTACCGACATCATGAGCTAATCAGAATCTGCGCGGACTTTCTTGTGTTGGGGCCAACGAGTCGCGAGAAAGGCTGAAAACGCAGCTCAATACCCCTACCTGCGAAGGCTGCGCGGTTGGCCCGGGCTAGGGCAAGCCTGCGATCGCAGCGCCGGGAAGCGCCCCGGTGCCCTGCGAAACCGGCGATGCCGCCGCGGGCTGCGTTGGCGACACTGCGCCGGTCGAACCCGCGGTAGGCGCGTTGTGCACGCCCCCTGGCAAACTTGCCGGAAGGGTCGGGCTTCCTTGCGCCTGCTGCGCGGCCTGCATCAGACCCATCATCTGCGGCAGTGTCAGCGGCAGTTTGCACCGAGCGGAGAGAGATGCGAGCGGCTGCTGTAGCTGCTGCATGTCCTTGGCGGCTTGCGGGTTCGCGTCGAAGTACGTCTTAACGGCGGCCAGCGACTGCGGGCCGCCCTGCTGCTTGGCGATGACCGTCAACGCCTGATTGGTCTGCGGATGTTCGTCGAGGTAGTCGGCCGTTGAGGTGGCTACCGCCCCAATCGTCGCAGCGACTTCGCTGGCCGCGCATGGATCGGGTGCCGCAGTTGCTGAGGGCATGACGGGCGATGACGACACCGTCAGGGCGAGGACCGCGGCACCAGCCACGGTGACAGCGAACGTGGCCGAAAGGCCACGGCGCGGCACAGCAGTGATGGATCTCATAGGCGCACTCCTTACGATTTGAGAATGCATCGGCGCACCGAAAACGCTCGCGAATAGGCGGCAATCGATCCCCGACCGCAAAACCGGCCGAACGGCCACCATCCATATTGCCATCGACACCGCGGGGCCTACGAATTCAGCGAGCAGATACACACCTCAACGACAGCAGACCGACACCCGCCGACCAGGTTGGACCGGGTACCGAAAAAGAGGATTAGAGCTGCTTAAGGCGTTGCTGGCAGGATCCTCGCGTGTGCTCGCCATAGCACATCCTGTTGTACGCTCACGCTAGCAACGCCGGACCGAATGTCGACGGCAGCGCGACTCCGGGGAGAAAGCGGGGAGTTCACCATCCAGCAGTTCATGATGCGCTTGAGTGGCACCCTGCGCAGATATCGCTGGGCGGTGTTCGCTGTGTGGCTGCTTCTCCTGGTGCCGTCGATCTATCTCGCGTTGAACCAATCCAGTCACCTCACCGGCGGTGGTTTCGAGGTCGAAGGTTCGCAGTCGCTGCGGGTCCAGCGTGAACTCGAGCAGAACTTCCCGGATCAGGGTGCCTCACCGTTGGCGTTGGTGGCCGCGCCGCGCGCCGATGCGTCCTACGACGACATGAACGTCGCGGTCGCCGCTCTGGAGCGTGCCGCAGCCGAGGTGCCCAGCGTCCGGGTCGTGCCCAATCCGCAACAGCCGGCGCCGCAGCCCGATCGCCCGTACGTCGTCACGCTGCAACTGGACTTCAACAACACCGGCGCGGTCGACGTCGCCAAACAACTCCGCCAGAAGGTCGGGATCAACGGCGAGGACCCCGGCGAGATCGAGAACGGCAGGGTCAAGCTCTACGTCATCGGCCAGGGCGCACTCGGCGCGGCGGCCACCCAGGCCACCAAGCACGACATCGCTCAGGCCGAACAATGGAACCTGCCGATCGTCCTGATCGTCCTGCTTGCGGTGTTCGGATCACTGGCGGCCGCGGCGATGCCGCTGGTGCTCGGCATCTGCACGGTCGTCGTGACCATGGGTCTGGTCTATCTGATGTCGATGTACACGACCATGTCGGTGTTCGTGACGTCGACGGTGTCGATGTTCGGTATCGCCCTGGCCATCGACTACTCACTGTTCATCCTCATGCGATTCCGCGAAGAACTGCGCGCCGGCCGCGATCCCGAACAGGCCGCCGACGCCGCCATGGCCACCTCCGGTCTGGCGGTCGTACTTTCCGGCCTCACGGTGATCGCCTCGGTGACCGGCATCTACCTGATTCACACACCGGTCCTGGTTTCGATGGCCACCGGCGCGATTCTGGCGGTCGCCGTTGCGGTGCTGACCTCGACGACGCTGACGCCTGCCGTGCTGGGCACGTTCGGCAGGGCGGCAGCCAAGCGCTCGTCCTATCTGCACTGGTCGCGGCGTCCGGAAACCACGCAGTCGCGGTTCTGGACACGCTGGACGGGCGCGGTGATGCGACGGCCGTGGATCGCGGCGCTCGGGGCATCTGCGCTCCTGCTCGCACTGGCTGCCCCCGCGTTCTCGATGGTGCTCGGCAACAGCATGCAGCGTCAGTTCGAGCCGACCCACGAGATCCGCGGCGGGGTGAACGCCGCGGCCGAGGCGCTCGGGCCCGGCGCGCTCGGGCCGGTGCGGGTGTTGGTGAGCTTCCCCGACGGCAATGCCGCGTCGGCTCCCTCAAAGGAACCCCTGCTGGACGCGGTGCGCCAGCGAATGGCCCAGGGCCCCAACGTGGTGTCGGTGGCTCCGGCGGTGTTCGGCGAGGATTACCGGCATGCCCTGCTGTCCGCCGTGCTTTCGGTCGACCCCGAGGACCTGGGTGCCCGCGAAACGGTCGACTGGATGCGCGCCGAACTGCCTTCGACGCCGGGGCTCGGCGATGTCCGCGTCGACGTCGGTGGACCGACCGCACTGATCAAGGACTTCGACGATCAGGTCTCGGCCAAACAGCCACTGGTGTTCGCGTTCGTCGCGTTGATCGCGTTCGTGATGCTGCTGATCGCGATCCGTTCGGTATTCCTGGCGCTCAAGGGCGTCTTGATGACCGTGCTGTCGGTCGCGGCCGCCTACGGCAGCTTGGTCGCCGTCTTCCAATGGGGGTGGCTGGAGCCGCTGGGCATCAAACCGATCTCGTCGCTGGACAGCACCATCCCGCCGCTGGTACTGGCGATGACGTTCGGCCTGTCGATGGATTACGAGATCTTCCTACTGACTCGCATTCGGGAGCGGTTCCTGCAGACCGGTAACACCCGCGACGCCGTCGCATACGGGGTGAGCACCAGCGCTCGCACCATCACCAGCGCCGCGCTGATCATGATCGCGGTGTTCACCGGATTCGCATTCGCGGGTATGCCGCTGGTCGCGCAACTCGGCGTGGCGTGCGCAGTGGCCATCGCCGTCGACGCCACGGTGGTGCGCCTGGTGCTGGTACCCGCGCTGATGGCGATGTTCGACGAATGGAACTGGTGGCTGCCGCGTTGGCTGGACCGTATTCTGCCGTCGGTCGACTTCGAAAAGCCGCTGCCCAAGATCGACCTTCCCGATCTCATCCTCATCCCCGACGACCTGTCGTCTCTCGGCCCAACCGGGTCGGAACTGCGGATGGTCGTCAAGTCCGCCGCGAAGCTGAAAAATCTTGCGCCCCAAGCTGTTACCGTTGCCGACCCGCTGGCTTTCAGCGGCTGCATGCCCGCCAATCAGCTGCGCAGCGCAGGCCTGCTCAACGCCACTCACCGCAACGGAGCAGGCGGCAAAGCGGTGCTCACCGCCGAACTGCCGGTGCATCCGGTGACGATGTGGCGGGGCCGGCTGTCGGTGGCGTTGGAGGCACTTGGCGCGGCGTCCGGTTTCGAGCGGGCGCCGATGGAGCGGCGCAGTCCGGTGGAGACCACGAATGTGCAACTGCCGACCGGCGACCGCTTGCAGATCCCGACCGGCGCCGAGACGCTGCGGCTGCAGAGCTACCTCATCATGTGCCGAAACAGCACCAGGGACTACGCAGAGTTTGCCGATTTGGTCGAGGCGATGGAGACTCGAACCGCCGCAGAGGTACTGGCGGGGATGGACCGGTACTACTCTGGACAGGGTTCGAGGAAACAGTGGGTGGCCACCCAGTTGGTACGTCGACTGGCTGACCCCCAGCCGTCAGACGAGCACGACACCCGCATGTCGGGCCCGCAAGCGGAGGCCGAATGGGCCAAAGTGAGGGAGCGTTGCCTGTCGGTGGCGGTGGCGATGCTGGAGGAGGCGAGGTGACGGTGACTCCCGAGGTTCGGGAAACCCCGCGCCGCCAGCCTGACGATCGGCCCGTCGAGTTCTGGCCCACCTCTGCGATTCGCGCCGCATTGGAGACCGACGATCTCACCGTCTGGCAGCGCATCGTGGCGGCGATCAAGCGCGACCCGTTTGGACGAACGGCACGCCAGGTCGAGGAAGTCCTGCAGACAGCACGTCCGTACGGCGTCTCGAAGGCGCTCGCCGAGGTACTCGGACGCACCCGCGAACATCTGGAGGCCAACGAGCGCGCCGAAGTAGCGCGCCATATCCACGCGATGCTCGACAGGTCCGGATTGGGACAGCAGGAGTTCGCGTCGCGTATCGGCGTGCCGAACAATGAATTCGCGGCCTATCTGAGCGGTGAGACCAGTCCGTCGGCATCTCTGATGGTGCGCATGCGCAAGCTCTCCGACCGGTTCGCCAAGATGCGCTCGACGCGCCGCGACAACCCGTGACCTGACTTTTGCCGACGACCACCTTTGCGCTGATCCCCGGAGCCGGTGGCAGCGCATGGTTCTGGCACCGCGTCACGCCACTGCTGGCGGCCACCGGCGCCACGGCAATCCCGATCGAATTGCCTGCGGGCGATGACGCCGCCGATCTGGGGCGCTATGCCGACATCGTCGTGGAGTCGGTGGCCGAGGTATCGGCGGCCACGGGGCCGCTCGTGCTGGTCGGCCAGTCACTGGGTGCCTTCACGGCGCCTATTGTGGCGACGCGAGTGCCGACTGCGCTCATCGTGCTGGTGAACCCGATGGTGCCGACGGCCGGCGAGCCCGGCGAGCCCGGCGAGCAATGGTGGGAGAACACCGGGCAGCGGGCAGCGCGGATTGCGTACTTTGCGCGAATAGGTCTGTCTCGCCAGGACTTTGATCCAGTCGAGGACTTTTTCCACGACGTACCTACGGCGGTGCGCAATGAGGCCTTGCGCCAGCCCGAGCCGCAACAGTCCGCCACCCCCTTCGAGGGACCGTGGCCGCTGAACGATTGGCCGGATGTGCCCACACGTGTTATCGCAGGCAACGACGACCGCTTGTTCCCACTGGAATTTCAGCGCAGAGTCGTACGCGAACGGCTCGGCCTGGAGGTGGACGTGATGCCGGGTGGACACCTGTTGGCGTTGAGTCGGCCGCAGGAACTGGTCGACCTACTGGTTGATATCGCACAATTCTAGGAGGGCCGCATGAGCAGTAAAAACAACCTTGTCGAAGGGGCCGAACCCGGAGGGACAGTTCAACTCTGGGAATGGATCGGCGACGGCGCGACCACGTTCAGCTACTAGTCGCCTCCCGGTAACAATGGACATCGAACGGATTCTCCGCGAGACCAAAAGTGTGGCGATCGTAGGTGTTTCGGCCGACCCAATGCGTCCGAGCCATGGCGTCTGGCAGTACCTGAAGTCCGCGAGCGACTACGAGCTGTACCTGGTCAACCCGACGATCAGCGAGATCGGCGGCGACGTGGTCTACCCGTCACTCGCGGATCTGCCGGTGGTACCCGACATGGTGGACGTATTCCGTCGCCGCGAGCAGCTGCGCTCCGTGCTGGACGACACGATCGCGATCGGCGCGAAAACGCTGTGGCTGCAACAGGGTCTGGCCGATGACGACGTCGCCCGCGATGGTGTCGCGGCCGGGCTGCAGGTCGTGATGGATCGCTGCCTGAAGGTGGACCACGCCCGCCTGCTCGGCTAACGCGAGTGGATCGGCGACACGTCGTCGACCAACCACCGACCGTCCTGCTTGGACAGTTGCACCCGCAACGCGAGCACGGCAGTGTCCGGTGGATTGCCTGGCGAGTTCTGCGTCCCGCGCAGGACCACCGCGACGCTGGCGGCGGCCGGGCCGATCGCCTCGACCCCCGCAGATATGGTGCTGGCCTGAGCTGTGATGTTCCGGCTCGCCAAATCTTGTGCCGCAGAGGCAAATTCCTTCTTGAACTCCTCCGCGCTCTGCGGCGACATCAACTCGGCAACGCGATCGATAGATGCGGTAGGACTCGCCGGGATGAACGTCGCCGAGTCCTCTGACACCTTGGTGGCGATGCCGATGACTTCGGCCGTGTCGTTGTTCAGGGTGCGGTCGGGCACCGACCAGTTCAGGTAGCCGACGACCACTGCTGCGGCCAGCGTCGCGGTCGCGGCCGCCGCCACCGCCAGTCGCAGCCGTGGCCCGTCGTCGTCGGTGCCGACGGTCACCCCGTCCCTGCGGGCCAGTACGACGTTGACGACGACGGCCTGGACGATGAGCAGGCAAAGCACCGAAAACACCGACACCCACCACAGCGGCCAAGCGAGCGCGATGCCGATGTACACCAGTGCGGCGATCGCGGCCAGCGGCGGCGCCACGTCGAACGCCAGGATGCGCAAACTGTTCCTCATCGGATCGACTCCAGCCGGGAGATCATCGGCTTGCCATCGACATCGGAGACGTCGAGCCGCAGCGTCCAGCGCACCGTCTGCGGCTTGTCGTTGCCTGCGTTCTCGCTGACCGACGTGGCCACGACCAGCACGGTGTCGGTGCGGGAGGCGAACGGGGAAATATCGGAGGACGACGGCGGCCGCTGGCCCTCCGAGCCCGGCTGTTCGTGGTGGACGAATTCCACCGCCACCGAGTCGACCTGGCCCGTCGTGCGCGACTGCAACTTCTGGACCAACTCGCGATACGGCCTCACCGCGGCGTCGAAGTCCGCGTTGAGCTGGCCGACGGTGCCCTCGTGGAGCTGGGCCAGACTGGCGTCGACGGTGTCTTTGTTCATGTTGATGAGCACGCTGGTCCAGTCGGCGGCGGCCTGCATGGCACCGGTGCGGTAGCGCAGTTCATCGGCGTCGCTGCGATGCTGCGTCCAGATCAGCGCGGCGAGCACGACCGCGACGATCGCTATCACGCCGGCCACCGCCGAGGCGATGCCATAGCCGGAAATGTCGGAACCGTGATCGGTGTCGGCCGGCGTTGACTCGTCATCGGGCATGCGCGTGAGGGTACCGGGGGGCTCACTCACGCAGCTGCCGCGACCTGTCTGGCACCCTGGTGGGGTGACGGTAGAAGCAACGCGCGGCGGAGCTGGAGCGACGATCAGATCCGGTATCGACCTGAGTCACGTCGACTCCGGTGCCCGCCCACAAGACGATCTGTTCGGCCATGTCAACGGCCGCTGGCTGACGGACTACGAGATGCCCGGCGACCGCGCCACCGACGGTGCGTTCCGGTCGCTGTACGACCGCGCCGAGGAGCATGTCCGCGACCTCATCCTCGGAGCCGCGTCAGCGGCGACATCGGATGGCGTAGCCGCAGCAGGCACCGACGAGCAGCGCATCGGCGATCTGTACGCCAGCTACATGGACGAGCGGACGGTCGCCGAACGCGGTGTACAACCGCTGCTCGACGAGTTGGCCGCCATCGACGGGGCCGACACTCCCGAAGCGCTGGCCGCGGTCCTCGGCGCACTGCAGCGCACCGGCGTCGGCGGCGGCACGGGTATCTACGTCGACACCGACTCCAAGGACTCGACCCGCTACCTGGTGCATCTGACCCAGTCCGGGCTCGGCCTGCCCGACGAGTCGTACTACCGCGACGAACAGCACGCGGAGATCCTGGCCGCCTATCCGGACCACATCGCGGCGATGTTCGATCTCGTCTACGGCGAGGAGACCCAGCCCAATGAATGGCGGGCCACCGCCGAGCGCATCGTCGCGCTGGAGGCCAAGCTGGCCGCCGCGCATTGGGATGTGGTGAAGCGCCGCGACGCCGACCTGACCTACAACCTGCGGCGCTTCGCCGATCTGACCGCAGAAGCGCCCGGCTTCGACTGGTCCGGATGGGTGTCCGCGCTGGGCGTCACAGCCGAGCAGGTCGCAGAAATCGTTGTGCGCCAACCCGACTACCTGACGGCGTTCGCCGCGGCCTGGTCGGGCGAGGATATCGAGGACTGGAAGGCGTGGCTGCGCTGGCGGCTCATCAAAGCGCGCGCCGCTCTGCTCACCGACGAACTGATCGCCGAAGACTTCGAGTTCTACGGCCGCAGGCTCTCGGGCACCGAAGAGATCCGCGAACGCTGGAAGCGCGCCGTATCCGTGGTCGAGGGCCTGATGGGTGACGCCGTCGGACGGCTCTATGTCGACCGGTATTTCCCGCCGGTGGCCAAGGCCCGGATGGACGAACTGGTCGCCAATCTCCGAGAGGCCTACCGGGTCAGCATCAACTCGCTGGCCTGGATGACTCCGCAGACCCGCGAAAAGGCGCTGGCCAAGCTCGACAAGTTCACGCCCAAGATCGGCTATCCCGCGAAGTGGCGCGACTATTCGGCGCTGGTGATCGAGCGTGACGATCTGTACGGCAACTACCTGCGCGGCTACGCCGTGGAATACGACCGGGATCTCGCGAAGTTGGGTGGCCCCGTTGACCGCGACGAATGGTTCATGACGCCGCAGACCGTCAACGCCTACTACAACCCCGGGATGAACGAGATCGTCTTTCCCGCAGCCATTCTGCAGCCGCCCTTCTTCGATGCCGATGCCGACGACGCTGCCAACTACGGCGGGATCGGCGCGGTGATCGGTCATGAGATCGGTCACGGTTTCGACGACCAGGGCGCCAAGTACGACGGCGACGGGAATCTCGTCGATTGGTGGACCGACGAGGATCGCGCCGAGTTCAGCACGCGAACAACGGCTTTGATCGAACAGTACGACGCGTATGTGCCGCGGGCACTCAGCAACGGCCATCACGTGAACGGCGCATTCACCGTCGGCGAGAACATCGGCGATCTGGGTGGGCTCTCGATCGCGCTGCTGGCCTACCGGTTGTCCCTGGGGGGCGAGCCGGCACCGGTGATCGACGGACTGACCGGTGAGCAGCGGGTATTCTTCGGCTGGGCGCAGGTGTGGCGCACGAAATCCCGTGACGCCGAGGCCATCCGGCGGCTCGCGATCGACCCACACTCACCGCCGGAGTTCCGCTGCAACGGCGTCGTCCGCAATTTGGACGCGTTCTACGAAGCGTTCGACGTCGACAAGTCCGACGAGCTGTATCTCGATCCCGAGCAGCGGGTCCGGATCTGGAGCTAGAACATCTGCCAGTCTGAGGCACCGTCCGGTTTGTCGTAGATGCCGGTGGAGTTCTTGATGACGACCGCGTCGCCACTGCCAAAGTTGTCGTAGAACCACTGCGCATTGGCCGGGCTCAGGTTGATACAGCCGTGGCTGACGTTGCTGTTGCCCTGCGCCCCGGTGGACCACGGCGCGCTGTGCACGAAGATGCCGCTGTTGTCGATTCGCACCGCGTCCTGCACCTTGAGCTTGTAGCCCTCGGCAGAACTGACGGGCACGCCGTAGGTCGACGAATCCATCACGATGTCGGCGAACTTCTCCAGCACGTAGTAGGTGCCGTTGTGGGTCTCGTAACCTTCCTTGCCCATCGAGACCGGGAAGGTCTTCTCCAGCTCACCGTTGCGATGGATCTGCATTTCATGGGTGTCGTTATCGATCGTCGCGACCAACTGCTCGGGAACGGTGAAGCTGGACTTGGTGCCCGCGGCGTCGATGTAGACGACGGTGCCGGCCGGCCAGAAGTCCTGCGGACGCCAGCGCAACTGGGAATCGGTCGTCCAGTAGAACCTGCCGGGCACGGGCGGTACGGACGTGATGTGCACGGCGTCCTGGGCCATCTGTCGATCGGCGATCGGCCGCTGGAAGTTTATGTAGATCGGCTTGGCGGCGCCTGCGATCGAACCGTTGGTCGGATTGAACGACGGCGGTAGGAACGGTGGCTCACCGACAAACGGCGTCGGGTTCTGCCCTTCCGGCGTCCCCGCGGGAATCGCCATCGGCTGAGGCTGCATCCCTGGGAACAACGGCGGCGGGGCTGGCGGCAGCGGCGCGCCCGGCGCAGGCGGCGCAGGCGGCCCAGGCGGGAACGCGACAGGGGCTGCCGGCGGCGGCACGGCTGCTGCGGCCGGATCGACCGGCGCCGGCGGCGGCGGAACGCCGGGTTGTGCCAGCGCGGACGGGGTGCTCAGCACCATTCCACCCACAAGTCCAGCCGCCATCACAGCGGTGAGCAAGCGCCTCCATATCGGCTGCCGCATACCTGACCTCCCAGTCGCATTACTTCGTCCAGTGTGGCACAGCGCGGGGAGCGGTTTTCTTCATCAGCGTGTCGCCAAAACCCCGCCTGTCGCGCCGTCAATGGCGCTGACCTGCTGTGTTTATCCGCCGGTCGCGGTCGAACGTTACGTTGGGTGGCGATTGCCGCAACCGCGCTTTGAGCTTAGGAGCGCACCAGCCGCGCGATGGCGGCGGACGCCTCAGCCAGTTTGACATCGGCCTCGTCGCCGCCTTCGACGACGGCCTGGGTGACGCAGTGCCCGAGGTGCTCGTCGAGCAGGCCGAGCGCGACCGACTGCAGGGCGCTGTTGACGGCGCTGATCTGCGTGAGCACGTCGATGCAGTACTTGTCTTCGTCGATCATCTTCGCGATTCCGCGAACCTGGCCTTCGATCCTGCGTAGCCGCTTTGCATAGTTCTCCTTCTGCGGCGAATAGCCATGCACGGCCGAGTCACCCACGGTTATGTCGTCAGCCATTTCCCCCACCCTCCAGCATCTGATTCATCTGGGTTATCTCGGCCTGCTGCGCGTCGATCATCGTCTGCGCCATGCGCTTGATGTCCTCGTTCTGACCGTTGGCAACTTCGGCCTTGGCCATCTCGATGGCTCCCTGGTGGTGGCTGATCATCGACTGCAACCACAGCTTGTCGAACTCGGCGCCTTGCAGCGACTGGAGTTTGGTCATCGTGGCTTCGTCGACCATGCCTGCCATCGCGCTGTGGCCGCCCTCTCCGTGGGATGCGTTGTCCTCAGGGTTTTCATCCCACTGCACGAGGAACACCCTCAACGCCCTGATCTCGGGCTCCTGCTCGGCCGAGATCTTGGCGGCCAGCGCGATAAGTGCGGGGTCGGTGGAACGGGTCGGCGCCATGGCCGCCAGTTCGATCGCCTGCTCGTGGTGCGGAATCATGTTGGTCGCGAACGCGTGGTCGTCCGCGTTGAAGCCGGCGGGCTGCGCCGTGCTGACGGATTCGTCCGTCGCATGCGCCTCGGTGTGCTCATCGGACCCCGAACACGAGGTGAGCAGCAGCGCGGCGAACAGGGCTATGAACAGGGCGGCGATACGAGTGATGCGAGACGACATCCGAGACGACATGGCCCTCACACTACCGCATACCCCGGCGGGGTATATAAAGGAGTTTGTCCACAGAAACGCCAGAGGCATACTTCTCTCATGCCCTCACAGTCCACAACTCCCGACATAAAGCCGCGTAGCCGCGACGTCACCGACGGCCTCGAGAAGACCGCCGCTCGCGGCATGCTGCGCGCGGTCGGCATGGGTGACGACGACTGGGCCAAGCCCCAGATCGGAGTCGGCTCGTCGTGGAACGAGATCACCCCGTGCAACATGTCGCTGCAGCGGCTCGCGCAGTCGGTCAAGACCGGCGTGCACTCTGCCGGCGGCTACCCGCTGGAATTCGGCACCATCTCGGTGTCCGACGGGATCTCGATGGGCCACGAGGGCATGCACTTCTCGCTGGTGTCCCGCGAGGTCATCGCCGACAGCGTCGAGACGGTCATGCAAGCCGAGCGCCTCGACGGATCGGTGCTGCTCGCCGGTTGCGACAAATCGATCCCCGGCATGCTGATGGCCGCCGCACGACTGAACCTCGCGAGCGTCTTCCTCTACAACGGCTCGATCATGCCGGGACTCGCGAAGCTCACCGACGGCAGCGAGAAGGAGGTCACGATCATCGACGCCTTCGAAGCCGTCGGCGCCTGCTCCCGCGGACTGATGTCGCGCGAGGACGTCGACATCATCGAACGCGCGATCTGTCCCGGCGAGGGTGCTTGCGGCGGGATGTACACCGCCAACACCATGGCGTCGGCCGCCGAGGCAATGGGGATGTCACTGCCGGGCAGCGCTTCGCCGGCGGCCATCGACACGCGACGCGACGAGTACGCACGCCGGTCCGGGGAGGCCGTCGTCGAGATGCTGCGGCGCGGCATCACCACGAGCGACATCCTCACCAAGGAGGCGTTCGAGAACGCCATCGCCGTCGTGATGGCGTTCGGCGGTTCCACCAACGCGGTGCTTCACCTGCTTGCCATCGCGTGGGAAGCGAACGTCAAGCTGTCGCTCGCGGACTTCACCCGGGTCGGCCAGAAGGTGCCGCATCTCGCCGACGTCAAGCCGTTCGGCCGTCACGTCATGAAGCACGTCGACGAGATCGGCGGCGTCCCCGTTGTCATGAAGGCACTGCTGGATGCCGGCCTGCTGCACGGCGACTGCCTCACCGTGACGGGCCAGACGATGGCCGAGAACCTCGCCCACATCGAGCCTCCGGACCCCGACGGCAAGGTGCTGCGGGCGATGAACAATCCGATCCATCCAACCGGCGGTATCACGATCCTGCACGGATCGCTGGCGCCCGAAGGCGCCGTCGTGAAGTCGGCGGGCTTCGACTCCGATGTGTTCGAGGGCACCGCAAGGGTTTTCGAACGTGAGCGAGCCGCGCTCGATGCGCTCGAGGACGGGACGATCACCAACGGCGACGTAGTGGTGATCCGCTACGAGGGGCCCAAGGGCGGACCCGGCATGCGCGAGATGCTGGCCATCACCGGTGCCATCAAGGGTGCGGGTCTCGGCAAGGACGTGCTGTTGATGACCGACGGCCGGTTCTCCGGCGGCACCACGGGGTTGTGCGTGGGACACGTCGCGCCCGAGGCGGTCGACGGCGGCCCCATCGCGTTCCTGCGTGACGGTGACAAGATCCGCCTCGACGTCGGCAAGGGCACTCTGGACGTGTTGGTTGATCCTGCCGAATTCGATTCGCGCAAAAAGGGTTTCGAGCCGTTACCGCCGGTCTACACCACCGGCGTGCTGGCCAAGTACACCAAGCTCGTCGGCTCAGCCGCCAGCGGCGCAGTCTGCAGCTGACCTTTACGCCGGTGCGGCCTGCACACTTTGGGAATCGGCGTCACCGCGGATCACGGCATCGACCTCGGCGCGTTGCGTCGGTCCCCAGGTCTCCTTGGTGGCGAGCACACCAGCAAGGCCGACGATGCCGACCGCGACGTAGAACAGGGCAGGCCCGATCCAGCCCCAGGAGTTCGCGAGCAGCACGGCGAGGAACGGAGCGAAGCCGGCGATCGAGGCCGCGACCTGGTAGCCGATCGAGGCACCCGAGGTCCGTGTGCTCGTGTTGAAAAGCTCGGCGAACCAAGCACCTTGGGTACCGGTGAGCACTGCGTGGATGACGCCGATGCCGATGATGAACAGCAGGATGATCAGGAAGGGCTCGCCGGTGTTGGCCATGAGATACATCGGAATACCGAACGCGATCGCCAGGATGCAGCCAACCAGGTAGACCTTTCGCCGTCCAACCCGGTCAGTGAGTGCACCTGCGCCAAGCGTCGTGCCCACGGCGATCACGCTGGCGATGACGACACCCGCGAGCGCGATGTTGCGATCAGCCTCGTTTCGCTTCGTGATGTAGGACAGCAGGTACGTGGCGGTCAGGTAGTACGCGCACGACTCGACGACACGCAGTGCGATGACACGCAGGATGTTGCGCCAGTCTTCGCGGATCACGGTGAGGAACGGATTGCGTACCACCTTGCCCGAAGCCTTGACCGCCTCGAATTCCGGTGACTCATTGAGCCGCAGCCGCACGAAGAGACCGACCCCGATCAGAATTGCACTGGCCAGGAACGGGATACGCCACGCCCAGTCGCCGTCGAGTGACGCGGCCGAGAGGAACGCGATGTTGGCGAGTGCGATGCCCAGCGGGTTGCCGGCCTGCGGAATGGCCGCGAACCGTCCTCGGTGCCGCCATGGCGCGTGTTCGAAGGCCATCAGTACGGCACCGCCCCACTCCGCACCGAAAGCAAGACCCTGAATGACACGGATGGTGACGAGCAGTGCCGGAGCCAGGACACCCACCTGCGCGTACGTGGGAAGTAGACCGATCGCGAAAGTCGCGATACCCATGATGAGCAATGCGCCGACGAGTACCGGTTTGCGACCGAACCGGTCGGCGAGGTAGCCACCGACGCTGCCACCGATCGGCCGCATCAGGAAGCCGACACCGAGGGTGGCGAACGAAAGGAGGGTGCCGACAACAGGATCGGACTCCGGGAAGAAGACATCACCGAAGTAGAGCGCGGATGCCGTGCCGTAGGCGACGAAGTCGTAATTCTCGACGCAGGTGCCCGCCGCCGAGCCGATCGCGGTCTTGATCTTGTTGGGCGACCCATGCTCGGCTTGCCGCCGACGGTCGTCGATGGTGGTGCTCATTGCGTTATCTCCTTTGATAATTCGCTGGCCGAGTTGCGCTCGAGCGCGTGGAGTTTTTGCACGCGGCGGACGGTGTCGTCGTCGTTGTCGAAGCGGGCGTTGACGAACGTCTCGACGACCTCCGCCGCGATGGCCCTGCCGATCACCCAAGCGCCGATGGCGATCGCGTTCGCATCGTCGTGTTCGACGCTCTGATGCGCGGAGTACACATCGTGCGCCGCCATCACGGCGCCCTGGCCGGTTCCGCATACGAGTACTGCGCGATCAGCCCCACCCCTGCGCACGAGATCACAGGTCGTGAAGGTGATATCGGGAAAGTCGACCGGCTCCTCGCTCGGCGCTCCGCAGTCGATCACCTCGTGACCAAGGCCCTCGAGCACCGAACGGACATGTGCCTTGAGCGGGAACCCGGCGTGGTCGTTACCCAGCGCGATTTTCATGGTTTGCCCTCCACCTCGTGGCGATATGGAATCGAGTCGATGGCACCCGACCGCGTGACGGCGATCGCTGACGCCGCCACCGCTGTCTGGACCGCAGCGATGGTGCTGTGCTCGGCGGCCGACAGCTCCGCGGCGAAGTAGCCGATGAAGGTGTCTCCCGCGGCGGTCGTGTCCACCGCGTCAACCGCAGCTGCGGCGATGTGCTCAACGGCGCCGTCGTGCGTCACGAAGGCACCCGCGTCTCCAGCGGTGCAGACCACCGTGGCACCCGATGCTGCGGCGAGCACGGCCATGTCATCGCCGCCTTCGGCGTCGTTGGTGCTGTCCCGCAACAGATCTGCGATTTCGGCAAGCTCGTGCTGATTGACAACGAGGATGTCGACGTCATCGAACAGACCCTGGATGGAGCGCGGAACCGGAGCGGCGTTCATGATCACTGTGCATGCGGCGCTTGTGGCCCTGCGGGCAGCATGACGCACCAGCGGTTCCGGGGTTTCGAGCTGCAGCAGCAACAGGTCTCCGCAGGTGGCCGCCTGCAATCCGGCGTCGATGTCGCCATCGGCCAGTGAGCTGTTCGCGCCGGGGGATACGACGATGGTGTTCTCACCGTTGATGTCGACGGTGATCAGTGCGCGGCCGGTGGGCGTGTCCGCGTGCACGCGTACGTGGCGTGCGTCGACCGCCTCTTCGGCGACGGTGCGCCGAACGAGGTCACCATCGCGGTCGGCTCCCGTCGCACCGATGAGCACAGCGTTGGCTCCCGCACGAGCCGCTGCGACCGCCTGATTGGCGCCCTTGCCACCCGCGGCCACGATGACGTCCGAGCCAAGCACTGTTTCGCCGGGCTTGGGGATTCCCCGCACCCGCACCCGGTGGTCGGCATTGAGGCTGCCGACGACGAATACCCGTTTCTCAGCCATGGCGATCGATGAATCGTGTTGTGAGGACGATGGATTCGGGCTCTTCGCCATTGATTACCCGCATGAGCAGTTCGACGGCACACCGCCCGACCGCGTCGGTGTCCTGTGCGATCACCGAGATGGGCGGGTCGTAGTGCGCGAGCCATTCGATGTCGTCGAATGCGACGACCTCGATGTCGGAGCCGATGCGCAAGCCGCGACTTCGGATGGCGGCCAGTGCGCCCAGCGCCATCAGGTTGTCCGCCGCGATCAACGCGGTGGGCCGGGTAGGCGCGGCGAGTAGTTGTTCGGCCGCGCGGATGCCGCTCTCCTCCTGGAAGTCGCCGAAGGTGATCAGCGCGTCGTCCACAACGAGCCCGTGGGCCGGCAGCGTCTCGACGAAGGCGTCGTAGCGCTGCCGTCCCGTCGAGATGGCCTGTGGTCCGCCGATGAAGCCGATGCGGTGGTGGCCTCTGGCGGCCAGGTGCGCTACGGCCTCGGTCATGCCGGAACGACTGTCGGTGGTCACGCTGGGCACGTCGAAGCCGTCGACCGTGCGGTCGACGAACACCACCGGCAGCCCGCTGTCGACGAGCGCCTGCAGGCTGCCCGAACCGCGACCTTGCGGTGCGAGGACGACGCCGTCGACGCGCTGATTGAGGAACGTCTCGATGTAGCGGTCCTGCTGGTCGACGTTCTCGTTCGCGTTGCCGAGCAGCGTCACGTAGTCGGCGCCCAGCGCCGCCTGTTCGGCCGCGTGGGCGACATCGGCGAAGAACGGGTTTCGGACGTCGGAGACCAGCAGCCCGATGGCATTGGTGCGGGTCAGCCGCAGCGAGCGCGCCTGCAGATTGGGGCGATATCCGAGCGCGACCACCGCATCGCTCACCCGGGTGCGGGCTTCGGGCGAGGTGGCGGGGTTGCCGGAAAGTACTCGCGAGGCCGTGCCCAGCGAAACACCGGCGTGCGCTGCGACCTCGCGGATCGTGACACCCTTACCAGCCAACTCGCCGATTCCTCTCGTGGGAACGTTTCCATGGGAACGTTTCCACGTAACCTAGGTCACATCGGTCGCCGCCGTCAACCCCGCGGTCTGGTGACCATCCGGTCGATCCGCCGCAGCGCCAACGCACAGACCGACAGGTAGGCGGGCGCCCACCACGGGACTCCGAACGCCAGCCTTGTTCCGTCGTCGACGGCGTGTACCTCATGCCGCGTGGCGGCGATGCCCGCGACGTCCCACGCCCAACAACGGCGATCGGCGAATTCGGTAATGGTGAACGGCAACGCGACGCCGAACGGCGTCCACACCTTGCCCTGCGACCCCAACTTCATCGGGCCGGTCCCCGACAACTCGGCGCGTTGAATCGACGGCCCCCATTGCGGCCACGCATCGAGGTCGACCAGAATGTTCCACACCGCCTCTGGCGGTGCCGCGATGTGCCGTTCGACCGTTGGCATGCGGTGCCGGAGGCCAACGTTCATTGGCAGTCTGTGCCCCGATGGCCGAGTGCTAAACGGGTGAAACCGATATCGGCAGCCAGTGGACGCCTGCGCCCTCACCCGGACATCCGGCGCCCTCAACCGTGATGGTCCGCTCACCGAAGAAGCTGCCGTCCGGCATTGGGATCAGGTAGTCCGAGCGTACGGATTTCACCGCGCTGTCGGGATTCATGCGCTCGCACAAGTACGGATAATCACCGCTCGTCTCCCAGCGGCCGTTGTTCCATCGGTATTCGAAAACCCCGGGTGCGCCTGGGTTGCGGGCAAGGTCATCGGAATTGTCCATACTCACCACACAACCGTTGACGTCACAGTTGGCGGTGTATTCGACAAGAAATGTCTTGGCTTCCATCGGTGTCGGGGCGCCGTTGAACGTCTGCTTCGCAAAGTCGACGAACACGTTGTAGTACCCGTACAGCAGCGGAGGTGTGCCTCGGTCGGCGATCGCGACCGGCGGCGCCACCAGGGCCCCTGAGCCTGCCAGGAGTGCGATGGCCAGCGTCTTCGGCAGTATCTTGGGCACGGCATCAGTTAACACGCCGTGGGCCTCATCCACCGCAGAACTCCTCATACACCGCGGGCAGGAAGCCGGCCAGATGATTCATCTCCTGAGCGCAGTGCACGAGGAGGTCGCGCGGGTCCGGTAGCTGATGGGCGGCAATGGGTCGAATCACCGCGTCGGCCAACATATTTCCCTTGCGTAGACCAATGTAGGGTCCGCCCATCCAGAACCGGGACCGCATCTCGGCACCGTCGGCGGTGGCCCGAACATGGTGGACGAACCAGCCGATGTCGACGGGTACCTCCGCGGATCCCAGGCGGGCACACACCGCGACGTCTGCGCCCAGGCGGGCCGGATCGAGTCCGATCACCTGTGGTTCGACGAACTGAATCGCGGCCTTGGCGTAGGACGATCCGAGATACTCCTCGATCAACGACGTCCGGCCGACCCAGCTGCCGTCAGGACCGCTGTCAGCCCACTTCGCCGACGCGTGGGCGCGCGGATGCCACAGCTTGTAGCGCGTCGTTTCACTGCCGTGCCAGCCGAACCACCAATCCCACATCGCCGGGGTGACGCCGGGCATGGCGGTACGGACCGAAACCTGGAATCCGCCGCCGCGCAACTGTCCGTATCCGTTTTCGGTCTGCTGGTAACCGCCGTCGAGAATGTCTCCCGCGTAATCGAACCCGAGCAGTGTCTGGTCGGCCTGCGGGCCGTGCTCGAGCGCGACGACCACATGCCGCGGCAGTTCGGCCATTTCGGGTTTGAAGTACTTGCCCCATGGGGTGTCGCCGTCACCGTCGCGGTAGCCGAGGTAGGCGCTCATCAGACACGTCCCATCCACGCGTAGAACCGGCCGTCGGGATCGTATGCGGCACGCGCCTTGTCGAGCCGCGCCATGGCCTCGTCGGTGGCGAACTTCGCCGGCCGCTTGCCGAGATTCTCGTCGGCCAACTGGATTCCGTTGGCCAGGTGCGCCATCTCGGCCATGTTGGCGCGCGGCCAGTCGGCGTACTTTTCATCGTCGGCCGCGTCCATCCAGCCTCCGTAGAGCGCCAGGTAGATCTCGGCCTCGACGCTGTACGCCATGTCCGCCCGCGCCGGTGACGGTCCCCAGTTCAGCCACAGGAAGTGCGCCGGGTGCGGCGGCATGGTCTCGAGGATGCGATGGATACCGGGCATCAAATCCTGCGCCGACGCCGACGTCCACATGTTGTCCGCGGAGTATCGGTGGTCTTCCAGGTAGTTGGCCATCACGGCCGTGTACCACGTGGGCAGATCCGTTGGCGCATAGGCAACTTTGGCGAGCGCCTTGTCGATGGCCGGGCAGGTGCCGAGCAGCGCGAGCGCTTCCTCGGCTTCCTTCTCAGTGTCGGCGAACACCGGTGACGCCAGCAGGATGGCGGGGCCGTCGATCCCGATGTCTGCCACGCTCTTGGTGGCGACGATCTGTAGTTCCACTCTGCGGTCCACGTCGGCACTGATGTCGCGCGCCCAGGTGAACACCTCGTCAGCGCAGTCGAAGGGGTAGGCGTACAGGCTCATGCCGCAGACAGCGGGCTTCGCGTAGAGCTTGAGATGGAAAGCCGTCACGACAGCGAAGTAGCCGGGTCCTGCGCCCCGGGCGGCGAAGTAGAGGTCAGGGTGGTTCTCGGCGTCGATGTAGAGCTTCTCTCCGTCGGCGGTGATGACGTCGAGGCCGAGCACGCTTTCGCACGCCGGCCCGTAAACCCGGCTGTTCCATCCGTAACCGCCCTGGAGCAGATAGCCGCCGATGCAGACGCCCTTGCAGTGGCCTGCGGGGAAGAACAAATCCTGGGCGTCGAGTTCGGCCGCGAGGATGCTGCCTCCCTTGCCGGGGCCTGCCACTGCGCACATCCTGTCCTTGTCAATGGTCGCCTGATCGAACCCGCTCATGTCGAGCAGCAGGCCGCCGTCCCGCAGGTGGTTGGCCGCCCAGCTGTGTCCGCCCGACCGGATTCCGACGCCGAGATTGTTGGCCTTCGCGTGGGCGAGCGCTGCAACGACGTCTTCATCGTCCAGGGCTTGGACGATCATCGCCGGATACCGGTCCGGCACCCGCTGGTTCCACACTGTCGCGCGTCGTGCGGCTTCGTAGCCGTCATCACCTCGAGCGAAGTGCCGCCCCGCTGGAAGTCCCGTCACTTCTCCTCCTAGATTCGCATACCGAATCTTTGTGATTCGTAATGCGGATCAATATAGTGGTGGAATGCGGCCTGCGGAAGAGAATCAGCCAACCGAATCCCCGCGTTCGGACGGAATTCAGGTATTGCGACGCGCTGCAGCGGCCCTCGACGAGATCGCCGCATCGCCCGGACAGCTTCGCCTGGTCGACCTGGGCGGCAGGCTCGGCCTGGCCAAGTCCACGGTGCGCAGGTTGCTGGTCGGGCTGGTCGAGATCGGGTTCGCGACCATCGACGATGACGGCCGGATCAGCCTCGGTGAACGGCTACTGGGGCTGGGCGGCGCCGACGAGGCCAGCCTGGCGACGTTGTTCCGGCCGACGCTGGACCGGTTGGCGAGCCTGACCGGAGAAACGGTCGATCTGTCGGTGCTGCGGGGGCGGCAGATGTTGTTCATCGACCAGGTTGAGTCCGCCCACCGACTGCGAGCGGTGTCCGCAGTAGGAGTCCGGTTCCCGTTGGAGTCAACGGCCAACGGCAGGGCTGCGCTGGAACTGCTGACCGACCCGTCCGCGGGACTCAGCGACATCGCCTTCGACCGTGACGAGCACACCGTCGGAATCTCGGCGGCGGGGATCGCCGCCAGAACGGTCAGCGGACACATCGTGGGGATCTCGGTGCCCGCGCCCACCGACCGCTTCGATGCCAATGAGAAGCG
The DNA here is from genome assembly GCF_002591975.1 of Mycobacterium neglectum. Lineage (GTDB taxonomy): Bacteria > Actinomycetota > Actinomycetes > Mycobacteriales > Mycobacteriaceae > Mycobacterium > Mycobacterium neglectum. Next base: position 135,164 of record NZ_NVQE01000003.1, read on the forward strand.
CATCGTCCACGCACTGCGTGAATGCGCGCGGTCGTTGGCTAGTTGACCAACGCGACCGCGAAGCCGTCCCACCCCTTGGCCCCGACTGTCTGAATCGCGGCCGTGTCGAGCCGCGGATGCTCGCCCATCATCTGCAGCATGTCGCGAACGGCGCGGGCCTGGTGGTCGTCCGCTGCGGGATCCAGCACCCGTCCGAACCGAGCGATGTTGTCCACCAGGATGATTGATCCCGGATGGCTCAGGTTGATCGCCCACTCGACGTAGGCGATGTTGTTCTCCTTGTCGGCGTCGATGAATGACAGATCGAAGATCTCGCCACGCTCGGCCAGGCCCGGCAGGCTGTCGAGGGCAGCACCGACGATCACCTCCACGCGATCGGCGACACCCGCACGCGCGAGGTTCTGGCGTGCGACGTCAGCGTGGGCGGGTTCGTACTCCAGTGTGACGACGCGACCGGACGGACCGACGGCACGGGCAAGGTTGATGGTGCTGTAGCCGGCCAGCGTGCCGATCTCCAAGACCCGGGTGACGCGCGCCGCCGTGGCAAGCAGATACAGCAGCTTGCCGTGTTGCGCGGATACCTCGATGGCGGGCATTCCCGCGGCATCGGCCGCCTCCCGCGTGGCCGTCAGCGCATCGTCTTCGGTGCGCAGCACACTGTTGAAGAGCTGATCAAGCGCCTTGGGGTCTGGCTCTTCCACGTGGGACACGTTATCGCACACCCTCTTTCGCGTACACCACGCGGAGAACATGCTCGACCTCCGGCCCCATGACCACCCCAGCCAGTTCGCAGAAGGTGGCGACGAATTCGCGTCCATGGGGCGGCTCGGCGTCGCAGAGGTGGTGGGCGACCTCGTGCAGCACCACCAGTTCGCGCAGCGCCCACGTCGTGCGTCCCTCCGGAACGGCGATCCCAGCGCCGTCAGCGTCACGCTCGTAATGCGCCGCGGTCACCCCGCGCCGGGCGCGCACAGCCAACGGTCGGATGCCGGGCCAACGTTCGCCGACGGCCGCCATCGCGAGCACGTCATCGACATAGCGCTGCACCGAAACCGACGACGCGAACCGGCCCTCCGGCGGCAGTGTCAACTGCGTACCGAAGAACTCGACGACGCGGTTGCCGTGCTCGTGGGCCCGGTCGAACAGCGTCCGAACGAACTCCTCGGCGGCATAGACCTTCCCCCGCTGGGTGTCTCTGACGCTCACCTCTCCAGAGCCGAACGCTTTCCACCCAGCTCCGCGGTGCCGCCGAGCCGGGCCTTGCGGCCGGCACGATCGCCCGCACGCCGCGCCGCCGACGAGTAACCCGCTGTTGCGCTGGTCGCCCGCCACGTCCCCCGGGCCGCTGAAGTCTCCTTGTAGAAGTCCTTGAGCTCGATGTCCTTGTTCCGCAACGCGAGAGCGGTGCCCGGCTTCCTGCGCCAGCGTCCTCCCCTGGCCTCCCGCTGAGCCTCTTCGCGTGCCTCGGACAGCCGCTTGCCGATGCGCACGCCGAAGGCGAGTTGAAAGTTGATGCGCGCGGTGATCGTGGGGGTCGGCCGGTGGGCGCCCGACGCGATGTAGGCCTCAGACGCGCGCACCATCTGCATCACCAGGCTGGCGTAGAGCGCATGGCTGGCGTCGATGTCCTCACCGAAGCCATAGGCGTAGACGAACGTCGAGTTCGATGCGACGTCACACTTCACATCGTTGGCCATCGCGATCACCGTGAACAGCTGGACATAGGTGCGCAGGCCGCGCGCGCCCGCGTTGCCGATCGTGATGGTGCGCTGCTCTGGCATCTGCGCCTTGGTCCGGTTGGACGAATGGGACCGTGCGACGGCCAGGTCGATCGACGTCGCCGTGGCGAGCCGCTGAGCCGCGGCCATGAAGGCGTCGGCCTCGTGGGTGTTGTCGGTCCCCTCGGCCTGGCGCAGCAGAGCGGCGATACGCGCCAGCATCTTGTCGTCACTCATGCGCGATCCCGCTCCGCTTCTCGCTGACCCTCATGGCGCCAGATTAGGTCTACTTGCCGACAAACGCGTCGAGCGCGTGGGTGAGCTGTGGAGAAAGCGGATCCGGCTTGGAGTAGTTCGCCACGTTGTCCGTCGGATCGTCGCGCAGCACATGGCTGACGCCCTTGAGATCGACCACGGTCAGGGCCGTGTGCTTGAGCGCATCGACGAGCGGCTTGACCGATGCGCACGTGGCCTGTTTGTCGGCGTCTGAACACGTCAGTAGGACGGGCGTGCCCGCGGGTACCTTGGCGGCCAACGTGAGTGGATCGATCTTGTCGGCCTCGATCACCGCCTTGGCGTTGCCGGAATTGAGCAGCGCGCCGAGTCCCTCGGGAAGGTTCTCCGCCACGGTGCCCTTGGTACGGACCTGGTCGACGGCGGCCAGCCAGGTGTTCAGCGCCTCCGGACCTGCGCTGGCTCGCACCCGTTCGGTGATGATGTCCAGGTACCGGCCCGGCAGCGGCTGAAACAGGCCAAGCGAGTGAACCTTTGGTTCCCCTACATCGGTGTCGGTCGCCAGTGCCATCGCGTGGATGGCGCCCTCGCCGACCGCGTACACCGAAATGCGGGACTCCTCGGTTGCGGGCTGGTCGGCGAGGTAGCTCACCGCGGCCTTCGCGCCGGTGGTGTACACCGAGCTGACGACATCCATGGGCCGCTGCGCGTACGGGCCGAGACCCGTCTTACCCGTGCCGATCTTGTCGTAGCGCAGGCTGGCCACGCGCTTGTCCGACAACAGCTCTGCGAGTTGGCGCATATTGCCGATCGGGCCCGCCACCGCGTTGTCGCCGTTGCGGTCGGTGTTTCCGCTCTCGGAGATCAGCAGCGCCGCGGGCCCTGGTTGCGCGCCACGCTCATGGCGGTAGGTGCCGTGAATGGTGAGTCCGTCGGCGGTGAAGGTCACGTCCTCGTCCACCCAGCCGTGTGGTTCATCGGACGGCGACCCGCACGCGGTCACGAACAGGGCAAGCGAAAGAAGCAGGCCCGCAATGGCTTTCAAAGCTTGGCCTCGATCCACGAGGTGACATCGTCGAGCACCAGATTCTTCTCGGGCTCGTTGAACACCTCGTGGTACAGCCCGGGGTACACCTTGAGGTGAGCGTCCGTCGACGCGACGCACTCCATGAGGTGGTGGCTGCCGGCGACGGGGATCAGCTTGTCCTGCTCGCCGTGCACGACCAGCAGTGGCGAAGTCAGCGCGGCGGCGCGCTGCGGCATCGTCTCGCCGACCTTGATCAGCGCCTTGCCGATGCCCGCGGGCAGCTTGCCGTGATGCACCAGGGGATCAGCCATATATGCGGCAACGACCTCGGGGTCGCGGGACACCGCTTCGGTGGGGAGCTGTTCGACGGGCAGGCCGGGAAGAATGCTGCCCACCAGCTTGGCGACGGTGATCATGACCGACGACACGGCGTCCTGGGCATAGACGGCAGGGCCGGAGAGCACCATGGCCTTGTAGTCGCCGGGATGTTCGACGCCGTATGCGAAGACGACGCCGCCGCCCATGCTGTGGCCGAGCACGATGCGCGGCAGGTCTGGGTGATCCGCGGTGGCGATGCCGACCAGCGTGTGGAAGTCGCCGGTGTATTCGGAGATGTTGCGCAGATACACGCGTTTGCCACCGGAGCGCCCGTGCCCCCGGAGGTCCAGCGCGTAGGTGATCAGCCCGGCCTCGCCGAATCGCTGCGCTACGTGGTCGTAGCGGCGCGCGTGCTCGGCGTATCCATGGCAGAGCACCACGATGCCCCGCGGGGCCGCCTCGGGGGTCCACACGTCGTAGACGATGCGGACACCGCCGACGCCGTCGAAGCTGCGTTCGCTGCGGGTAGTAGCCACCAAGCGAGACTAACGGGCCGCCAAAGATCCGGAGGTGACGGTTGGCCCCGCCTTGTCGGATGCACTGACTAAGCTCGGCGAGGTGACAGTCTTGGCCCACAATCTCGACGACGGCAGCGCCGAGGACGCCTTCCTGACTGATGCCCAGCGGTATCGCCGGGAGCTACTCGCCCACTGTTATCGAATGACCGGTTCGCTGCATGACGCCGAGGATCTGGTGCAGGAAACGTATTTGCGGGCGTGGAAGTCGTACAAGGGTTTCCAGGGTAAATCGTCGGTGCGCACGTGGCTGTACCGGATCGCGACCAACACTTGTCTGACGGCTCTGGACAGCCGCAAGCGGCGGCCGCTTCCGACCGGGCTCGGCGCACCCAGTTCGGATCCCGTCGACGACATCGTCGCGCGCGAAGAGGTGCCGTGGCTCGAGCCCATTCCCGACGATTCGACGGATCCGTCGAACATCGTGGGCTCCCGCGAATCGGTGCGGCTGGCGTTCGTCGCGGCGCTGCAACATCTGTCCGCTCGGCAGCGCGCGGTGCTGGTGTTGCGAGAGGTGCTGCAGTGGAAGGCCGCGGAGGTCGCCGATGCGATCGGCTCCTCGACGGCGGCGGTGAACAGCCTGCTGCAGCGGGCTCGTGCGCAACTCGACGCTGTCGGCCTCAGCGAGGACGACCATCTCCGGGTGCCGGAGTCGCAGGAGGCGCAGGATCTGCTGACGCGCTACATCGACGCGTTCGAGAGCTATGACATGGACAAGCTCGTCGAGTTGTTCACCGCCGACGCCGTGTGGGAGATGCCGCCGTTCGACGGTTGGTATGAGGGGCCGGAGAACATCGTCTTGCTGTCGAAGACGCATTGCCCGGCCGAACTACCCGGCGATATGCGATTGATCCGCACGGTGGCCAATGGCCAGCCGGCCGGAGCGATGTACATGCGCAATCGCGAGACCGGGGCGCACGAGCCGTTCCAGATGCATGTCCTCGCCGTCACCGACGAAGGCATCTCCCATGTGGTCGCTTTTCACATGGAGTCGTTCGAGAAGTGGGGCTTACCCGCCACGCTCTGAGTTGCCGAATGGCCACTTATGCCACGCTTTTTCCGAGAATCCGTCCGACAATTGGCCACTCGGCGCCGGCCTGCAGTAGCGCCTCGCAGGTCCGCGCGACAACCACCCGCCGTCGATACCGCAGCAGGTCCGCGCCGACACGGATGATCACCCACCCGCGAGCCGACAAATCGGCGTACTTCTCGATGTCTCTTGCTCGGATGTCCGGATCTTCCCAATGTTGTGGACCGTCGTACTCCAGGCCGACCTTGAAATCTTCGTAACCCATGTCGACGCGCCATCGACCTACGCAGATCTGCGTTCGCGGTCTGGGCAATCCGGCATCCACGAGCACCAACCTCGTGCGCGTCTCCTGAGGTGACTCCGCGCCGCCGTCCATGAGGTCCAGCACCTCACGCAGTTGGACGAGGCCACGCACTCCGGGATGTCGATCCACGAGCGGCCAAATGCGCGAAGGTGTCAATCCGGTCGCGTTCGCAAGCGCATCGATTCGAATGACCGCAGCGATACGTCTCCCACGCCGGCCGAGGTCGAACGCGGTACGCGCAGGCGTAGTCACGTTGATGTCGTGCAACACCGTCGCTTCGTCGGCGAGTAATTCGTCCCGGTGGATCAGGATGCCGTTGGCCTGCTTGCCGTTACGCCGGAACAACTCCGCAGGCAAATCGGCGTCGATCCATTTCGCCCCATGCAGGGCTGCGGCCGACAATCCGCCCAGCGTCGCTTGGCGCCCGGACCAGAGCCACGCTGCGACCGCTCGCGACTCCGCCGTCATCTCCGTGCCTCGTGCAAGGTAGACATCGCGGTAGATCCTGTCGTACCCCCTACGCAGTCCACGCTCGCTGACCGCCCCGCTCCGCAACGCTTCGGTACCCAGAAATGGCCATTCGGTGTCCCCCATGGGCACACCGTCGTGGCGCCGACCGACACGAACCCCCGCGGCTAGCTCGTTTATCCACAGGCTGAGTGGCCAATTGTCCGACGCTCTTGCCCGGAAACCGTCGCATAAGTGGCCATTGGGCGATAGGGGATAGCGCGCGAATACCCAGCTCAATGCTGTGATTGGCACCAGTTCTGCAACGTGTTCTATCATTTCCCGGCATGAAGACCAAGGGCGCTCTGCTTTGGGAGCTGAACACGCCGTTCCGCATCGATGAGATCGAGATCGGCGACCCCGTCGACGATGAGGTGCAGATCCGCGTGCACGCCGCGGGCATGTGCCACTCCGACTACCACCTGACCACCGGCGCCACCCCGATCGCGCTGCCCGCACTGGGCGGTCACGAGGGCGCCGGCGTCGTCACCAAGGTCGGCCGCAATGTGAAGGGCATCGAGGAGGGCGACCACGTCATCCTCGCGTTCATCCCCGCATGCGGTGAATGTCCGCCGTGTCTCAAGGGCTACCGCTCACTGTGCGACCGCGGCGCCCTCCTACTCGGCGGCAAGGCCATCGCTGACGGCACTTCTCGGGTGCACGCGGGCACCACCGAGGTCTCGCCGATGAACCTGCTCGGCACCTTCGCGCCGTACATGACGATCCACAAGGACTCCGTCGTCAAGATCGACAAGGACATCCCCTTCGAGAGCGCCGCGATCATGGGCTGCGCGGTGCCGACGGGTTTCGGGTCGGCCACCAATGTCGCCGAGGTCCAACCCGGCGAGACCGTGGCGATCATCGGCGTCGGCGGCATCGGCATGAGCGCACTGCAGGGTGCGGTCATTTCGGGCGCCAAGAACGTCATTGCGATCGATCCGAACGAATGGAAGCGCGATCAGGCGATCAAGTTCGGCGCGACGCATGTCTACCCGTCGATGGCCGAGGCCATCGCGCCGATGATCGATGTCACCCACGGCTTGATGGCCGACAAGACGATCATCGCCGTCGGGGACATGAGGGGCGAGTACATCGAAGAGGCCATGATCCTGACAGCCAAGACCGGCACCTGCGTCCTGACCGGCATGGGTTCGATGATGGACGCCGACGTCAAGCTCAACATGTTCCTGTTCACCATGTTGCAGAAGACGTTGAAGGGCAACATCTTCGGCGGCGGCAGTTCGCACGTCGAAACGCCGAAGCTCACCGGGCTGTACAAGGCGGGTCTGCTCAACATCGACGACATGGTGACCAGGACCTACCGCCTCGAGGACATCAACAAGGGCTACCAGGACATGCTCGACGGCAACAACATCCGCGGTGTCATCACGTTCGATGAGGCGGACTGGTAGTAAGCCGCTCCGCGACCGCACGGGCCACGGCACCGAAGGCGCGCAGTTGTGCGGCCGGCATTCCGTCGAACACGGCGCTGCGGACCAACTCGACATGCCCCGGCGCCGCCAGCTCGAGGGCGGCCCGACCGCCGTCGGTGAGTTCGACGGTGGCACCGCGCCGGTCGTCATCGCTGCCCTGACGTATGACGAGACCGCGGCCACGCATCCGCCGCAGTTGATGCGACAACCGGCTCTGCTCCCACGCCAACGCCTCGCCGAGTTCGTTGATCCGCAACGCTCCGCGCTCGGACAACGCCACCAGCACGTCGTAATCCGACAGGGATAGTTCGCAGTCCTGCTGGAGTTGGCGGTGCATCGCCGTCTGCAGTCGGCTCGACATCGCCAGATAGTCGCGCCAGATCTCCTGCTGCTCTTCGGTCAGCCACACGGAATACATGACACATCATTCATGTTGTCGTGTCCAGTGTCCACCTCTAGGCTGGGCCACGAGCGAAAGGATCGCTTATGACCGCCCCGACCGTAGACGTCCGTCGCGCTGACGATCGCGCGAAGACCAAGATCGAATGGCTCGACTCCAAGCACTCGTTCTCATTCGGCGGTCACTACGAGCCCGACAACACCCACCACGGCCTGCTGCTGGTCAACAACGACGACATCGTGAGGCCGGGCACCGGGTTTGACACCCACCCCCATCGCGATATGGAGATCGTCACCTGGGTGTTGCGGGGGTCACTCGTCCACCAGGACTCGACCGGGCATTCGGGCGTGATCTATCCCGGCCTGGCACAGCGCATGTCGGCCGGGCGCGGAATCCTGCACTCGGAGAAGAACGACTCGTGGACGCTGACCGGCGAGCAATCCCACACCGAGCCAGTGCGTTTCGTGCAGATGTGGGTGGTTCCCGACGAGGCGGGCATCGAACCCGGATACCAGCAACTCGAGATCGACGATGAGTTGCTGCGTGGTCGGCTGGTGACCATCGCGTCCGGGATGCCCGAGCACAGCGATCAGGCCGCAATCACGATCCACAACAAGTACGCCGCGCTGCACGGTGCGCGCCTGCAGGCCGGCGACAGCATCGAGCTGCCATCCGCGCCGTATCTGCACCTGTTCGTACCGCGGGGTGAAGTCACCCTCGAGGGCGCGGGCCCGTTGCACGAGGGCGACGCCGTGCGGTTCACCGCGTCAGGCGGCCAGCGTGTCACCGCGACCGAGCCCGCTGAAATACTTGTCTGGGAGATGCATGCGGGTTTGGCTGCGGCATAACCGAACTGGATTCTGCATTGCCGTCGCGGCGCTGCTGACGGCGTGTTCGGCGGCACCGACACCTGAGGCGCCGCCAACACCCGAGAGATCGGCGGCGCCGACGACCGAGACGGCCGCGGGACTGAGTCCGGTGGCGGTGCAGGTCGCTTACGACATGGCACAGGCGCCGTTCGACGAGCCCCGCCAAGCGTTGGTTCCGCCAGGGTGGACGTTGTCGGTGTGGGCGCGCATGTCCAAACCGAGGCTGGCGGCGTGGACTCCTGACGGCGCTCTCCTGATATCGGTACCCAGCACCGGCGAAGTCGTAGTCTTGCGCCCTACCGACGGCAGCCCCACGCAGGACGTACTGCTCGAGGGTCTCGACCAGCCTCATGGGCTGGCCTTCGCCGGAGATTCGTTGTACGTCGCGGAAAGTGACCAGGTCGACGTCTACGACTACACCGAAGGTCGGGCGATCAATCGGCGCACCGTTGCCGGCGACCTGCCCGACGCGAACAGCCCGGACCTTCGCGGCGCCTATTCGCACGCGCTCAAGAGCGTCGCTGTCGGTGAGGACGGCGCCGTCTATTTCTCGATCGGATCCACGGGCAACATCTCCGCCGATGATCGCGATGCGAACCCGCCGCGCGCCACCATCATGCGGGTGCCACCCGGCGGCGGCACGGCAGAAGCGTTCGCAACCGGCGTCCGCAACGGCACCGGTCTGGCTGTCGCGCCCGATGGTTCGGTGTGGACCGCGGTCAACAATCGCGACAATGTCGTCGACCCGGCAACTGGCAGACCCGATCCCGAATACGTCGACGAACATCCCCCGGAGTCGGTTGCCCGCCTGACGCCCGGACGCGAATTGGGCTGGCCCTACTGCAATCCCGATGGCGGCCCGGCGAATCTGCCGCTGATACGCGATGTGCAGACCAACGCCGACGGCAGCGAAATGGACTGCGAGGCACTGCCACCCATCGAGCAGAGCCTTGGCGCACACGCGGCACCGCTGGGAATGAGTTTTACCGACGCTGTGCTACCCGCGCCGTACGCCAGCGGGGCACTCATCGGCGTTCACGGATCATGGAACCGCGAGCCGCCCCGTGCGCCTGAGGTGTCGTATTTCGCCTGGCGGGACGGCGGATTGGGCGATCAGCAGACGCTGGTCGGCGGATTCCAGTCCGAGGACGGCGCACGCTGGGGGCGTCCGGTGGCCGCGGTGGCGGGACCCGACGGCGCGGTCTACATCACCGATGATTACGCCGACGCCGTGTACCGCCTGGCACCGCCGCGCTAACGGACCGGGTTGTTCTTGCGCCCCGTTATGCCGACGTAGACAGCGATCAACACGATCGCGATGATGATGCCGACGAGGAACGGAATGACCTGCCACCCGCCGTTGGAGTTCGAGTATCCGAACTGGTAAGTCAGCCAGGAGCCGATGAAGGATCCGAGCGCGCCGAGCACGATCGTCATGATCACGCCGATGCTCTGCTTGCCGGGCATGATGAGACGCGCCAGCGCCCCGACGATCAGGCCGACGACGAGCGCGCTGAGAATGGTTCCGATCATTTCTTCTCCTCGATGGGCAGCCGGTTGAGCACCGACGTCAACTGCTTCTCGGTGTCATTGGCCAGTTTTTCGAAGTACAGCTTCAGCACCGGATTGAAAAGCGCGATCGGCCCGTGCATTTCGAGTTCGTTGCGGTAGGTGATCACCGAACCCGTGTTCGCGGCATCGACGTAGATCTTCTCGGTGGATGTCGACGACTTGTTCTTTCCGACGAACACGAGATTGCCGGAGCCCAGACTTTCCAGGGTGTAGGTCAGTTCCGCCGTCACGCCCAGGATCTTCGAGACGTTGTGCCAGGTTGCGCCCTCGCCGATCGGGCCGCTGTCGGTGCGAGTGCACCGCTGAGTGCCCGGATCCCATTCGACGGCATTGCCGAAATCCTTGAGATAGTCGATGACCTGGTGAGGCATCGGGCTGACTGAGAATGTTCGCGAGACTGTTGGCATTCGATGCGGTTACCCATTCTCGGTGTCAAATAACGCGCGAGGGTTTGCGGCAGATAGCCCAAACCGGAATTTTCGGGTGAAATCCGATTGTGATGCACTTGTTACGAAAGTTGACAGTGTTGCTGACGGGATTACTGTGGTTCGGGTCGGTACGTCGCCGGGAGGGACCACTTTGTCGATTCCAGTCACAATGTTTCGGCGCTTTGCGGCATCGGCCGCGGCGCTCATGTTGTGCGCTGCGCTGTCGACGACCGCCGGGATCCCAAGCGCGGAAGCTCTCAGCGGTCGTGATCTCCTCGCCGGCGCCATCGCCAACACCCGCGGGTCCTATCTCGTGTACAACTTCGGCGGCGGGCACCCCGCGCCGATGCTCAACGCCGGCGGCAACTGGTACGAAATGACCAACGGCGGACACTTGATGATCATCAAGTCGGCGTCGCAGCGGATCGCACCGCGACTGCTTGTCGACTCGCACAGCGGATATCAGGGCCGCTGCGAGCGCGACCCGCGAGCACGGACCGGCGAGGGACTATGGCAGGCATCCGAGGTGTTCTCGCCGCTGCAGGCATGGCAGGCGCTGGGTCAGCCGACCATCGCGATCAACGCCAACTTCTTCGATGTTCGCGGACAGCAGGGTGGCTCGTGGAAGTCGACCGGCTGCAGTTCGCCGCTCGGCGCCTACGTCGACAACACCCGCGGGCAGGGACGCGCCAATGCCGCAGTGACCGGCACGCTGGCGTACGCGGGTAAGCAGGGGCTGTCGGGCGGAAATGAGCACTGGAAGGCGCTGTCCACGATGGTGATTCCGGTCGCGGGCGCTCCCTATGTCGTGCCTCCGAAGAGCCCGGACGACTACGACGCGGCTTCGCCAGTCATCCAGGGCCTCATCGACCGCAACGTTCGATTCGTCGCGGTCGCGGGCATCGGGTTGTTGTCGCCCGACGACACCGGCCAGCTCAACGACGGCGGGCCGAGCGCCGCCCGCACCGCCCTCGCGTACGCGAAGGGCAAGGACGAGATGTACGTCTTCCAGGGCGGCAGCTACACGCCGGATCAGATCCAGGATCTGTTCCGTGGCCTCGGCAGCGATTCCGCGGTGTTGCTCGACGGCGGCGGGTCGTCGGCGATCGTGCTGCGCCGCGACACCGGCGGCATGTGGTCGGGTGCCGGTGTGCCGGACGGCAACTGCGACACCCGTCAGGTGTTGTGCGACTCGCGCGAGCGTGCGTTGCCGGCCTGGCTGGCGTTCAACTAGCGCACGGCCTCCAGCGCGGAGCGAGCCGCCGCCCCGGTCTGACTCGAGTAGCTGCCGCCGAACAACACGACATGGGCCAGTAGCGGATAGAGCTGATGCAGGCCGACCCGGTTGCGCCATCCGTCCCGCAGCCGATGCTGGGATTCATATCCATCGACGACGGCATCCAAGTGCGGGCAGCCGAACAAGGCCAGCATCGCGAGATCGGTCTCGCGGTGGCCACCCTGCGCCGCGGGGTCGATCAGGACGACACCGGCGGGTGTCCACATCACATTGCCGCTCCACAGGTCGCCGTGCAGACGGGCGGGCGGGTCGTCGTCGTCGAAGCGTCCGGCTTCGCAGTGCGCTATCACCGCATCGACGGCGTCGCGGGTTTCGGCGCTGAGCCGATCCGCGGCACGTGCGGCCATCGGCGACAATCGCGCGCGGGCGTAGAACATCCCCCAGGTGTCGTAACCGGCCAGCGACATCGGAAGTGGATGGTGCAACGGCCCGAAGAACCCGTCCCCCGCCCACCCGGCGGGCCCAGCGCCGAATGCGTCGGCACCCGTAGCGTGGGTGCGTGCCAGCCGGCGACCGAATTCGTGTGCGGCGGCGCGCTCGGGGCGCACGGTGTCGAGCCGGCCCAACGTGAGTCGCGTGTCGTCGTGGTCGATGACCTCCGCACACGGCACTCCCCCGACAGCAGCCGAAAGCCATTGCAGTCCAGCCGCTTCGCAGGCGAAGAAGCCTATCGGCGCCCGAGGATTGCGCTTGACGAAGGTCGACATCTTACGGTTGGCCGGACACCTTCCGCAGCGCGATGTCGCGCAACTTCGTCGGCATGACGGACATCAACGCGACCTGAGCCCTAGGGCCGAGGCCGACGATGTAGCGGGCGCGTGGTCGCTTGGCGGTGAGCGCCTCTTCGACAACGGCGGATACCTTTTCCGTCGGAACGGCCAACTTCTGCGACATTGGGATCATCTTCTTGAATCCAGCAATATGCTTGGCATAGAGGCCGCGGTGTTCGGCGCTCAGACCCGCCTCCAGATCCTCCACCATGGTGTCCGCGGTGCGCCACATGTCCGTGTCGGTCTGCGCGGGCTCGACGACGACGACGCGAATCTTCCAGGGGGTCAGTTCCATTCGCAGCGCGTCGGCAGCGGCCTCCAGCGCGAACTTGCTCGCCGCGTACGCACCGACCAGGGGCATGGACATACGCCCGTTGACGCTGGAGATGAAGACGATGCGCCCCCGGGACTTGCGCAACCGCGGCAGCACCGCACGGGTTACGGCGAGCGCACCGATGACGTTGATTTCCAACTGTTTTCGCCACTCGTCGGAGCTCAGCGTCTCCATCGCCCCGCCGACGGCGATACCGGCGTTGTTGACGATCGCGTCCAGCCCGTCGGGCAACGACCCCTCCAGCGCCGTGATGTCGTCAGCAGAGGTGACATCGAGGATCACCGAGGAGACCCGTTGCGGAGCGAGCTTCGTCACGGCATCGGCATCCTGCTGGCTGCGGACCCCGGCGATGACATCCCAGCCGCGCGCAGCCAGATGCTCGACGATACCTTTGCCGATACCCCGTGAAGCGCCGGTGACGAGTGCAGTTGGCATACGCCGAGACTAGTCACTCCAGCGAGCGATGCCGGCGGCTCAACAAAGCTCCCATTCGGCGGCGCTGACAATCTCGAGCGCAGCGTTGGGCGAGACCACCAGGTCATTCATCACCATCGTGGTCCTGGCGGGTGACAGCGCGCCGCTTTGTTCGGCTGCGCACACCCGGTGCCCCTCGGCAAGCAGCTGTTGCGGTGTCAGGAACTCGTACCGGTCCTGCAACCTGTTCAAGTACTCGGTTTCGCCCGCCGCTGCCGACGGCGCAGACAGCACCGCAGCGGCGACCAGAGCCGATATCACGCCAACTGATCGGATCACCCGGATCACCTCCGCAAACGGGAGTTTCCACCCTCAGCCGCCTCCAAACACCCATTTTCCCGATGTTTGAAAACGCTAGGAAATTTGCTCTTCGACGAATTGCGCGGTCCGTCGGTGCCAGAGGCGCCAATGGCTGAGCAGATTGTGGCCGGCGTCGGGTACACCGACCCATTCCGCATCGACGCCTCGGTTGGCGGCCCGCCGGGTTTGCTCCTGTGACGCCCGAGGATCGGTGCGTGTGTCGGCCGTGCCGTGCAGCACGAGCAGTCGACAACTGGCAGGTACCAACTCGCTGTCGTTGCGCGGCCACCACGGTGCCAATGCCACCACGCCGCCGACATCTGAGCCGGCGCTCAGGTGCGCCGCCACCCGACCCCCCATCGAATGGCCCACGAGCACCAGCCTGCGCGGGTCGACGTCGCTGAGCATGCGGTCAAGCGCACCGCGGGCGTCGCGCAAGGCGTCGCGCTGCGGACCGTTCCATCCACGAAGCCGGTATTGCACGCAACTCACGCGGACGCCGCTGCCGAGCCTGGCCCGAAGTGCGGCCGCCAACCAGACCATCCGCAGGTTGGCCGGCTGCCACACCCGAAATACCTCGTCGCTGTGCGGCCTGCCACCGGGCAGGACCAAGACACCGCCACGCCGTCCCTCACTCACGGGCGCCGAACCAGAAGATGGCCGCGCTGCACGCCACCACGGCGGCGGCGAGTCCGATCACGGGAGCGACCGCGAACCGTGTCAACGTCGCGCCGAGGGTCGCGCCGGCGACGATCGTGAATACGACGCTGTAGCGCAGCTTTTCGCGATCACCGGAACCACCTGCCAGCCGGCTGTCGAAGCCGATGCCGGAGATCGTGGTGGTCAGGACGGTGGTGGACAGCTCCTGGATGCCGAACTGCCGTGCCGTGGAGTTCTGAATCCCGAACGTGACGGCCAGCCCTGCGATCAGGATCAGCTTCGTGTGGTCCCGGTAGTCGAGGACGCCGGCGCCGGCGAGGATCGACAGCGTCACGAGCATGACGACCTCGAGTGAGAGGGTGATGCCGAGCCAGCGACGAACCTCGCGATCGAGGTGCCGGGCCAGTCGGCCGCCGAGTACCGCACCGGCGATGAAGCAGATCAGCGAAACGAGCGCGGCGGTCACGTCCACGACGGTGCGTGGCGCGAGCCAGAGGCCGAGGAATATGACATTGCCCGTCATGTTCGCGACGAACACGTGGCCGAGTTCCAGCACGCTGACGGCGTCGACGAGGCCGGTCGCGAACGTCAACAGCAGCAGCGCGACGTGAGTCAGGCGGCCCGATACCGGTGATTCGGCGGCCACGGTCTGCGATGGTCCGTCCTACTACAACTGCGGCGTGAGATCGAATGACGTCACGGTATCCATCTTGGTGATCAACCACTTCGCGTGATCGCGCTCCATCGTCAGTCGATACGACAGATAACGAAGCGACGGGATGTTCTTCGTCACCGGGCTGGTGGCCACCGAGTTGGTGTAGACCAGCGCAGTGGCCTCGTTGGCCGAAAGCGATTCCACTGCCGCGCCCACCACCTCGGTGGTGTTGGTGACCTGGGCCTGCTTGTTGGGTGCGACTATCGCGTCGATGTACTTGCGGTACTCGTTGGCGAAGTCGCCACCCAGAAAGACCTCGGCGCGATCCGGCAGGGCCTCCATGTTGTCGGGGGTGTACGTCCACAGTGTTGAGATGGCGCTGGCCGCCGTGCGTGCGACGTCGAGCTTTGTGTCGACGGCTGCGCGTTCGGCCAGCACGGGCTGCACCGTTGCGCCCGCGAAGGCGGCGGCCGCCACGAAGAGAGCCCCGGCCGCGGTGGCGGCGATGAGCAGGCGCTTGCCTGCCGGCTGATGCGGAACCAGTATCCGATCCTCTGCGGGTTCGTCGTCTTCAGCTGGTTCGGCCGGTTCGGCGGGTTCGGGTGGCTCCTCCGCGACGGGCACGTCCGCCTTCGGGGCGCGTCGCGACTTGCCGACGGGAGTGCGCGGCGTCGGCTCTGACGCCTCAGTCGACTCCACGGGGCTCTCGGTAACCGCTTCAGGCTCAGCGGTTTTCGGACGGCGCCGCAGCGAGAACCGGCGGCGCGCCGGCTGAGCCGGCAATTCAGCTCGGGGTGTCAGATCACCTGGATCAGCTGGCTGATCTTCCACTGTTGCCCTTCCTTGATCGCCGTTGCAACCCAACGGTTTCCGCTCTCGATCGTCGACTTCCCATCTGGGGACTTCGAGGTGATCTTCGTGGCAACCAGAACGTCTGCACTGCCGTTGTCGTTCCATCGCTGTACGCCGGCGGCCACCACTGAACCGGTGGTCGGTTCGGCCTGCGCGACCTGGATCAGGATCTCGTTCTGCTTCTCTTTGAACATGCTCGCGAACTCGCCGGTGCCCTGCGCAAGAACTCGGTCGGTATAGGCGTTGGCGTTGAACGGGTCCAGAGTGGTGTACGTCGTCATGAACGCCTGCACGTAGTCCAGCACCTGCGCATCGTCGGCCCGGCTGCGGACGTCGGTTCGGTGACTGACCAACATCAGAGTGCCTGCAGTGAGGGCGGCTGCGATCAACACCGACGCCAGGGCAGCGATGAGGGGCAGGCCCCAGCGCCGGGGTGGGTCCGGTGTGACCTCGAAGAAGTCGGGCTCGTCGGCCTCGATCTTGCGCCGCGGGCTCACTGGCCCGGCGCATTCATCTGAGGCTTCTTCAGCACGATCAGGTTGGCGACCTTCCACTGGCCGTCACCCGACTTCTCGAAATCCACCCGCAGGGTCGCGGTGATGAACTTGAGGTCTTTCGGGTCGGTGCCGCGTTGACCCTGCATCGCGATCAACATGGCGGCCTGGTTCGCACTGGCCGACAGCACCGCGCTGCTGACGGCCCAGTACTCGTTGGAGGTTGCGCCCGCCTGCTGCACGATCTGCTGCTGGGCGATCAGCTGGTCGCGGTAGCCGTCTGTGGTCAACGACTGTGCATGCGAAAAGTCTTGTTGCAGTGATTCACTCGTATAACTGAGCATCTGTTCGACGATGCGTGGCCCCTGCTCGGCGATCTGCGCACGAGCGATGTCGACCGCCCGCTCCGGTCGATAGACCACCAGATAGCCGAGTCCGACGGCCAGCGCGCACAACACCGTCGCCACGATCAGCGCCACAGCCGCAGGTCGGCGCATATCGCGCTGCGGACGGTCGACATCGTGCACCTCAGTGCGAAGCAGTAGGTCGGCGAACGTGCGGTGCCGCCGATCCCACAGCGGCCAAAGCCAGCCGATGAACAACGCCGCGGTGTCCAGCAGATGCACCAGTTCCCGGCCCACCAGGCGCAGCACCCCCGGCGGGGCACCGTCTCGGGTATGCACCGCGATGCCGAAGAGTGCGCGGCCCAGGCTGAATCCGGTGATGGTGGGCAGCAGCAGCCGGTTGACCGCCATCGCCACGAACGCACCCGCCGCGGCGACGACGAACACCCACCACAGCCAGCCGAGCCACGGTGCGCTCCAGGCCGAAACCGCCATGGTCGCGATCACCGCAACCCCGAGCAGGGCGTCGACGGCGAACGCACCCGCCCGCGCCGGCCATGAGGCGAGCCGCGGTCCGGACGCCTCGTCGGTATCGAGTGCGCCGGAGGCGTTGGAGGTGTCCAGGACAGCTGTCACGAGGTGACCTGGTCCAGCTGCGCGATTTTGTATGTGCCATCGGCGGGCGCCATCTGAAGACGTAGCCGGTAACCCTGTTCTTGATCGGCTGTCTCGGAGTTGGTCACCTTCACCTGCACCGCAACCAAGACCTCGAACGATCCGTCGTCGTTGTGCCTTTCGACCGCGGCGCGCATATCGGATACCTGCACCGTGACATTGGCGGCCTGGTACGCGTCCACCAGGACCCCGCTGTACAGACTGGCCTGAGCGCCGAAGTCACCCGTCGAACATTCGATGATCTTCGACTGCGCGGCGCTCATCGCCGTGACATCGGGCGCGTGCGTTGCGGCCACGCAATCCCTTGCGGCCTGCAGGGCCGCGGCTTCCTCCCGCGCGGAGTCCTGATGCTGCTGGTTCGCCTTCAGCGCGAGATAGCCTGCGACGGCGCCGGCCCCGGCCAGCACCAGTAGTCCGGCACAGATCGCGGCAACCCAGCCGCCTCCGAGCCGCGCTGGGCGGCGATCGTCGGTGGTTTCTTGGGTATTTGGGTCTGGGGCTACTGCTAACGACTCGTCGAGCGCCTCATCAGCATCGGTGGGGTTCAGCTGGCGGGTGCCAGCATCTCCTTCCATCCGTCGTCTCCTGGGTTGCTCGAATTTCTGACGTTGTACCTGACGCCGTCAGGTCCCACGACCTGGCCGCTGGCCGGACTGTAAACGGCCGTGGAGCCGGGAGGCCCTGGTGCCGGAGTGTAGATGCACGGGTTGGGCTGTTGTCCACTGCAAGTAACACTTCCCTGGCCAGGGGGGCTGAGCGGGTCACTGATCGGTGCCGCGGACTGCGGCGGAGGCAGCTGGTCGGCGGGCGCCGGATTGACACCGTTGTTCACCGTCGGGGCCGGAATGACTCCGCGTCCGGGGTTGACGCCCTGATCGCACCGGGCACCGGCCGCCGGGCACGACAGGATCTGGTTCGGATCGCCGTACCAGGGGTTGGTGCCAAGTGGCACGTACGGTTCGGGGCTGCGGCATTCCATCGGTGTGGCCGCGCGCTTGCCCGGCACGTCGACGCACGGGTAGTTACGTGCACCACGGACGACGTTGCCCTGATAGTCCTTCGGGATCTTGCAGTAGGTGCCCTTGGGCAGCGGCCGCATGCTCGTGTCCGCCGGCGAACGCCACTCGGAAGCGGGCAAAAAGCCGGTGAGGCACGGCGGCGGCTGGTTGATCGCCAGCACCAACGGCAGCTGGCCGAGATCCTCGAAGATGGTGCCGGCTTGGGCGACCGCCGCGCCCTGCGGCAGCATCACCAGCGCCTGTTCCAGACCCTTGTTGTAGCGCTTGAGCATGTCGATGACGATCGACAGGTTGGCCAGTGTTTGAGGCAGCGAGTCGCGCACCCCGCTGAACACCGAGTTCACCTGATCGAGCGTCGGGGCGGCGTCCTGTATGCCACTGCGCAGGGCGGCGTCCTGCTCCGCCGTCTGCGAGGCGATGACGTTCAGGTTGCGCGACCAAGCCTCGATGTTGTCGCCGGACTGAACCTGGCTGTCCAGGATCGGCGCCGCGTTGGCGATGATGTCGTTGACCTGCGGCAGGTTGTCCTTGAAATCCTGCGCCACGTTGGTGGTCGAGTCGACCAGCCGTTGCAGCGCCGGCCCCAAACCGCCTACGGCGTTCGACGTTTCGGTGAGCAGTGTGTCGATCTTCTCCTTGGGCAGCACGGCCAGGCCTTCGTTGGCCGCGTCCAGTGCGGGTCCGACTTCGCTGGGCACGGAGCTGTCCGTGATAGTCGAACCGGGGCTGAGGTACTGGCCGGGGTTACCCGTCGACACCAGGTCCAGGTACTGCTCACCGATCGCCGAGACCGAGTGCACGTTGGCCGACGCATCCGCCGGGATCTTGTACCGGTCGTCGATGCTCATGGTCGCCACCGCGCCAGTCGGGCTGGGCACCACGCTGGTGACCTTCCCGATCTGCGTACCTCGGTAGGTCACGTTGGCCGTCGCGTACAAACCTCCGGAGCGCTCCAGGTCGGCTTTGAGCTCGTACTGACCGATGCCGACCAGGCTCGGTATCCGCAGGTAGTACCAGCCCAGCACCGTAAGGGCGATGACCGTCAGGATGGTGAACAGCACCAGCTGAATCTTGATGAACCTTGTCAGCACTGCTCATTCACCCCTTTCGACCAGCGGTCCGCCCGGTGCATTGTGCGGGTTCGGCGTGAACCGAACATCCGGGATCATCGTCGCCGGGTCGCGTCCCCAAGACTGCTCGAGCGCACGCAGCATGCCCGAGACACCGGTGCCCGACAAGGCGGCGTTGTCGAGCGCCGACAGCGTCAGGTCGACCATCAGCGACGCGTTGAGATAGTCGCCGCGGATGACCTTCGGCACATTCTCGATCGAGAACGGCGCGGTGAGCAGCAACTTGAGTGCGCCGATGACGTACGGCGACGCCCGGCCCAGCTGCTTGAGCGGCCGCTGCAAGTTCTGCAGGTTGGTGTGCAGGTTGTCGCTCGCGGGTGCCACCGCGTTGTCGGCGGCCAGACTGATGCGGCCCAGCGCCTCCACCGCATCGGCAAACAGATCGCGCGTCTCGGCGAAATGCTTGATCAGCGGCGGGAATTCGGTCAGCACCTGATCCAACGTGTCGTTGCGCTGCGCCACGATCGACAGCAGGCGGTCGGTGGAGTCGATGGCGCGGGTGATGTCCTGGGTCTGCTTGTCCAGTTCGTCGGTGAACGTGTCGAGCTTGTTCAGGAACCCACGAATCTGGTCGGCGCGGCCGTTCAGCACGTTGAAGATCTCGGTCTGAATCGTCTCGAGGTTCTGCACACCGCCACCACGCAGGATGGTAGCGATGCTCGCCAGCACCCGCTCGGTGCTCGGGAAGGCCGAGCTGTTCTTCAACGGAATCGTGTCGCCGGTGCGCAACGGCGCTCCGGACGGATCCGGCGGCGGTGCCAATTCCACGTGCTGGCTGCCGAGCAGGCTGGTCTGTCCGATGGCGGCGAGCGAGTTGGACGGCAGCCCGAGGTTGGGCTCCAAATCCAGGGTCAGCGTGGCCACCCAGTTCTTCAACTCGATGGCGCGAACTCGCCCGACGAACACATCGGCAACCCGGACCCGGCTGTTGACGTTGAGCGCCAACGTATCCGGCATCTGGACATAGACCGTCATTCGCTCCGAGCCGGTACCTGGCCCGCCGGGCAGCTCGACATTGGCGATGCCTCGCCATGGCCACATTCCGCATGAGCTCAGCACTAGCGCAATGGCCGCCAGCGCGACGGTCCGTAGCGCGATTCGACTCCATCTGCGACCGGTCATCATCAGCCTGCCTCAGCGGGTAGCGGCGGTCCTACCGGCGCCGGCGGCGCCGCCGGGGCCGGTCCTGGGCCGGGTCCGGGGACGGGCAGTGGACCTGTCAGCGCCGCGCTACCCGGATCACCCGGGGTCACACCGGGCGCAGGGCCGGGCACCGGCCCCGGCTGCGGATACCAGGGCGGCGGCAGCGGGGTGTTCTCGGTGTACGCGTTCGGCGGGCCGGCCTGATGCGGACCACCGAAGGTCGGCGGCGCGGGCGGGATGGGAGCGTCGGGGCCGCCCATCAACTCGGCGAGGGACTCGGGCAGCAGCATGTTCCTGGTGAACGGCTGCACGTCGACGCCCTGCATCCCGGGAGCGGTCACCCATCCGGGCTCGTGGTTGCCGTGCGAGAACAAGGTGTCGCGCGACCAGATACCCGGAACGGTGGTGTCCTTGTAACCCGGTGGCGGCTGCAGCCTCGGCTCCGAGTAGGCGATGTGCTTGGGCAGGGTCATCGCCGTCGTGGTCTGGTTGATACCGAACGGCAGATAATTGAACTTGATCGCGTCCAAAATGGGGGCGAGGTACTGCGCGCACATCTCGGCCGACTCCTGATATCCCAGCCGGCTACCTGCCTGGATCGAACTGCAGACGAACTGGATCGGATTCGCGAAGTTATTGATCACCGGGAAGCTATTCACACCGCCGGTGACCGGGGAGACGATGTTCATCAAGTTGGCGCCGAGGTTCGGGAACACGTGCAGCGCCGTTTCCAGCCCGTCCTTCGAATCGGGCTGCAGGATCGCGTTGGTAACGTCGGCCAGGTTGTTGACGTCGTGCGTCAGCACCTCGGCGTTCTCGTCGAGGAAGCTGCGGGTGGTCGCCAGCAGTGTGTTGAGGTCCTGCAGTGCGTTGGCGACCTCCCGGTCGGTGTTGGTGAACGCGTTGGTGAATGTCGCGAGGTCGTCGTTCAACGCGACGAACTGCTGATCGCTTTGATACAGCGCATTGACGAACAGGGCGAGACTCTTGACCACGCCGAAGAAGTCACCGCGGCCCTCGTTGAGCGTGAAGAGCGCCTCGGACAAGCCGTTCAGTGTCTTGTTGAGCTGTTCGCCCTTGCCCGCGAACCCGTCGGCCGCCGACTCGATGATGTCGCCGAACGGGCCCTTGGGCTGTTCCGGTGTCGGACCCAGGTCGGTCAGGATGCGGCTGATGGAGTCGCGCAGCTCGTCGTACTCCACCGGGATCTGGGTGCGGTCGATCGGGATGACCGCGCCGTCCTCCAACACCGGCCCGCCGGTGTAGGGCGGTGACAACTGGATGGTGCGCGACGCGACCAGGCTGGGGTTCAGGATCGACGCGGTGGCGTTGGCGGGCACCTTGAACTTGTTGTCGTAGTTGAAGGTGACCTTCATCTTGTCGCCGGCCGGGTCGATCGCCTCGATCGTGCCGACCTTGACGCCCATGATCTGGATCTTGTCGCCGGGGTACAGGGCGAGCGTCTCAGGGAAGTAGGCGACGACGGTGTTGGTGGTCAGCTTCTTGTAGACGTTCCAGCCCACGATCACGGCCACCAGGCCGAGAATCACGACGAGCGTGCCGATGATCACCGCAGCACGGGATACCTTCGGCAGCTTCATGTTTCGAACGTTGAAGATCGTTGTCATCGGTTACACCCCCTATCCCTGCGAGCCTGGTGGAAGGAACGGCGGGTTGCCCGGCAACGGCGCTGTGCCTGCGGGTCCCGCATTCGGGCCGGGCCCCGGTGGCGGCGGAGGCCCGGTCAAGGCCGGCGGCAGCGGCGCGATGCCCGGCGTGAAGTCCGGCGGCAGCGGAGGCTGCGGGCCGACGGGTACCGTCCGGGCGCCCGGCGGGGCCGGCGGAAGCGCCGCAGGAACGCCCGGCATATCCGGCGACACCTGACCCGGGATCGCGGCCGACGGCACGCCCGGCGACGGCTGCGGGCCGTGCGCATTCGGCTCGGACGTGACCACATCGGGAGGTCCGTAGTTCGGTCCGTACGGGTTGTCGCCGAACGGACCGACGGTCAAGCCGGCACACGGCAGCGGGTTGCCCGGGGTCGGGATGCCGTCCGGCGCCGGCGTGTAGGAACACGGAGTTCCCGCGCGCACCGCAGGGCCGGGATGCTCGGGAGTGCCTTCCAGCACGGCGGGCCCTGGCGCCGGAGCGCCGTTCGGGAACCGGGCCGCGTTCGGATCCGGGAACCGCCATGCGGGCAGACCCGCGTCACCCCAGAACTTCTCGGGGTCGATCCCGCGCTTCTTGAACGCCGCGTCGACGAACGGTTGCAGGATCTGGCCCGGCAGCAGGTTGACGAGCATGACCTTGAAGTAGGGGCCGGACGCGACCGCTTCACCGAGGGACGCCACGAAGCTGGCGACGGTGGTGAGCGTGTCCATCAGGTCGAATCGGCGCTCGGACAGGACGTCGCTGACCACGCGCAGCTGTTCGAGTACCCGGTTCAGGTTCGGGTTGTCGTCGATGAATCCCTTGACCTGTTCGGAGAAGGAACCGACGCGTTCGAGCAACATGCTCACCGCATACTGGCGTTCGTTAATCGCGCCGAGCAGCTGCTGGGCATTGACCAGGAGCTTGTTGATCTGTTCACTGCGGCTGCCGAGGATACCCGCGATCTGGTTGGCGTTGGCCAGCAGCTGCTTGATCTGGTCGTCGCGCTTGCCGATGGTGTCGGAGAACCGCGCCACCCCGTCGAGTGCGGCACTCAGATGCGGATAAGTCTGGTCGATAGTCTCCGACAACACATTCAGTGACTTCTTCACCGTCTGGGTGTCCCAGCCCGACGACGCCTCGGTCACGTCGAAGAACGCGTCGTAGATCTGGTACGGCGTCGTGGTCTGACCCAGCGGCAGCGTTCCGTTGGCCCGCAACACCGTTGAGCCGCGCGGCTCGATCTCGACGTTGCGGCGACCGAGGATGGTGTCGGTACGAATGGCCGCCCGGCTCTCCGTCCCGATCTGCGTGCCGTCGAGCGAATAGCCGATCCTGACCTTGTCGCCGACGATCTCCGCGCTGCGCACCAGGCCGACATCCACACCGGCGATACGCACCTTGTCGCCGTTGTTGATGCCGCCGGTGTCGGAGAACTCCGCGTAGTACGTGGGTGTCGCGAACAGCATCGGCACACTGGCGAAGCTCTGCCCGACACCGATAACGAGCAAGAGCACAAGGATGCCCATCATGCCGTTACGGACGCGGTTCGATCCCTCCAGAGTTCTCATTGCGGCGTGCACCTACCCGACGGCTGGCTGAAGAGTTTGATCGTGCGCACCGGACCGCCGGGTTGCAGACCGTTCATCCGGATCGAGATGTCGCAGGAGTAGAAGTTGAAGAAATCACCGTAGATTCCACCGGCCCGCCCGATGATCTTGAACGCGGTCGGGAGCCTGGTCAGGATGTCGTTGAGCTTGTCCCTCTGGTCCACCAGCGGCTGCTGGACGGTCTCGAGATGGCCGACGGTGCTCTGCAGCAGTGGGCGGTTGTCCGCCAGTAGATCCGCGATGGTGCCCGCAGCGTCGCTGATCTCGGCCACCGATGAGGCGATCGGGTCCGCGCGGTCGTTCAGCCCCGTGATGAGCGCCTCGAAATCCTGCACCGTCTCGTCGAACTGCTGCTGGTGTCTGACCGTGGTGTCGAGCACGGTGTTGAGGTTGCGGATCACCTCTCCGATCGCCTGGTCGCGGTCGGCCAACGCGGAAGTCAGTGACGCGGTCTGGTCGAGAATGTCGCTTATGGTGCCGCCCTGTCCCTGGAAAATCGTGATGATCGACTGGGCGATGGTGTTCACCTTGTCCGGATCAAGGGACCGGAACACCGGGCGGAATCCGCCGATCAAGGCGTCGAGATCCAGTGCGGGCTCGGTGAGTTCGACCGGGATGGTCCCTCCACCGGGCAACCGACGGTCGCTCTCGCCGCGCTTGAGCTCCATGTACCGGTCGCCGATCAGATTCAGGTAGCGAATCGAAGCGGTAGTGCCCTCGAACAGCGGCAGCGAGCGGTCCACGTCGAAGTCGACCTTGACCAACGATCCGCTGTTGACGAGTTCGACCTTGGAGACCTTGCCCACTTCCACACCGGACGCGCGGACGAACTGGCCGGCCCGCAGGCCGCTGGCATTGGAGAAGACGGCTGAGTAGCCGGTGGTGCGGTCGAAACGCATCTGCCCGAACACCACGATGATGATCGCGGTGAACAGCAACAGCACCAGAGAGAAGGCGCCGAGCTTGATGGCGGTACCGGTGATTTTCATGGGTTGATCGTGTTCTCCCCAATCTGGCGTCCCCAGACGTACTCGATCAGGATCGGCTGGCCCAGTTCGAAGTGGTTGTACGGCGCGATCGACGCACCGGTGTCCATCACGAGGTGCGGGGCCGGCCACAGGTCACGCGTGATGGGCTGCCAGCATCCGGGCTTGCCCTCGGGGCCGCCCCTGGCGTTCACGCGCGGCAGGTTATCCGGATAAACGTAGGGGTTGCCCGCGCCCAAGCCCATGAGGCTCGACCACGTCCGCAGCGAGTAGCCGTTGCCGCCCAGTGACGCCGCCACCTTGGGTTCGACGTCGTGGAAGTTGCGGATCGTGCAGAACAGCGCCGGGCTGTACTCGTCCAGGATCTCCGACGGGCGGATCAGATCCTCCGCGCCACGGACCAGGTACGGCCCGCCACGCTCGAAGATGTCGGCTCCGGTGTTGCCGAACCCGACCGCTGCCATCAGCGCCTGGTCGATGTTGCCCTGCTCCTGGTTGAGCGTGCGGGCCGTGGTGACCGCGTTCTGCAGACCGTCGAAAAGGTCTGGCGCCGCGTCGGCATAGGTCTCGCCGAGGTCGGCCAGCAACTGGTTGTCCCTCCGGAGCTGAGGCATCTGCGGATTGAGGTCGGCGAGGATCTCATTGCCGTTGATGATCGACTGGCCGAAGCGGTCACCCAGCCCGTCCAGCGCTTCGGCGGTAGCCGCCAGGGTCTGGTTCAGCTTGATCGGGTCCACCTGCGACGAGATGTCCACCACCGTCTCGAACAGGGTGTTGAACTCGGTGGTCACCTTCGTCACGTCGATCACGTCGGAGGGGGTGATCCGTTGCGATGACGGGTCTTTCGGCGATGTGAAGGAGATGTACTTGTTGCCGAACACCGTCGTCGCGCTGATGTCGGCCGTGACGTTCTTCGGGATCAGTTCGATGTATTTGGGATCCACGTCGAGGACGATCTTGGCCCGTGGCTCACCTCCGACGTCCACGGCGTTGACCGTGGCGACCCGGCCGATCTCCACGCCGTTGAAGGTGACCTTTGCGCCGGGATCCATCGACAGGCCCGCGCGCGCCGACATCATCGTCAGCTGTTCGCGCTTGAGGAAGTCCCCGCGGAACTGGAAGTAGACCAGCACCACCGCGACGATCACCAACAGCGTCAACACCAGGCCGGCCAGCTTGTACGGCGGGGTGCGAGGCGAGTTGATCGGTGCGGTCATGGCGCTACACCGTCAGGTTGAAGTTCGGGTCGACGCCGTAGAGCGCCAACGATGCGAACAGGACCACGCAGACGATCGCGACAAGGGATGCCCGCATCGACCGGCCGACTGCCTCTCCGACGCCCACCGGTCCGCCGCTGGCGAAGTAGCCGTAATAGCAGTGGTTGAGCATCACGATGACCGAGATGATGATCGCCTGCACGAAGGACCACATGACGTCATCGGCGCGCAGGAACGTGCGGAAGTAGTGCTCGTAGGTGCCGATCGACTGTCCGTAGAAGAACGTCGTGGTGACCTGGGCCGACAGGAAGCTCATGATGATCGCCATCGCGTACAGCGGGATGATGACGACGAAGCCGGCCATGATTCGCGTGGACACCAGATACGAGATGGACTTGATGCCCATCACCTCCAGCGCGTCGATCTCCTCGCTGATCCGCATCGCGCCGAGTTCGGCGGTGGCGCCCGCGCCGACCGTGGCGGCCAGCGCCTGGCCCGCCACGACGGGCGCGGCGATGCGCACGTTGATCAGTGCGGCGAAGAAGCCGGTGAACGCCTCGACACCGATGTTGCCAAGCGATGCGAAGCCCTGGATCGCGACGAGCGAGGAACCGGACAGCGTGACGAACCCGACGATCGCCACGGTGCCGCCGATGACGGCCATCGCGCCGGTGCCCATGCCGATCTCAGCGATCAGTCGCAGGGTCTCCTTGCGGTAGAAGCGCAATGCGTGGCCGATAGAGCCGATGGCGGTGACGACGAACCACGCGACATGCCCGACGCTGTCGAGGAACTTGGCCGGGGCCGTGACGACGCCCGTTCCGCGGGAGAACCCCCGCGGAAACCGAGAACGCAGGACCTGGGTTGTCGACACGTCAGCTCCCCGTTCCGAATCGGACACCGATTGTGGTCAGCACCACGTTCACCGCGAACAGGGCGATCACGCACAACACCAGCGTCTCGTTGACCGCCGTCCCGACGCCTTTGGCGCCACCGGCGACCGTGAGTCCGCGGTAGCAGCCGACCAGACCGGCGATCAGCCCGAAGGTCATGGCCTTCACGACCGAGATCAGCACCTCGGGCAGCCCGGTCACGAGGGTGAGGGTGGAGACATACGCGCCTGCCGAGACGTTCTGCAGGTACACGCCGAAGATGAAGCCGCCGACCAGACCGATGGTGATGACCGCACCGTTGAGCAGAAGCGCGACGAACGTCGAGGCGATCACGCGTGGGACGACCAGCCGGTGGATCGGGTCGATGCCGAGGACCTCGAGCGCGTCGATCTCCTCGCGGATGGTGCGGGCGCCGAGGTCGGCACAGATGGCCGTCGAGCCGGCACCCGCCACCACGAGCACGGTCACCAGGGGGCCGAGCTGGGTGACGGCGGCGAGCGCTGCGCCCGCGCCGGAGATGTCAGCCGCGCCGAACTCCGTGAGCAGGATGTTGAGCGTGAATATGAGGAGCACCGTCAGCGGGATCGACACCGCGACGGTCGGGAGGAAGGCCACCCGCATCAGGAACCAGCTCTGGAGGATGAACTCGCGCCACTGGAACGGTGACTTGAACGTCGCCTTGGCGGTGAGCGTGCACATGCGGACGAATCCGCCGACGGCGGTCAGGCCGGGCCGAATCTGGTCGCGGACGTAACCGACGACGTCGTTCGACGCCGTCACCGACGTGCTCCTACGACGAGACCGCGCCCGTTGCGGCGCGACGGCACACCCTGTCGCACGCGGCCTCCTTGCCCCAACCCGCTGACTGTGACCAGCGTCTCCCTACTCGTCAGTAGTAAGACAGACCACAGGACTGTACCCGATGCCATCCCCGCGTTGCATGGCATCTGGAAGATTGAGTCCTTAACCGTTAGCAAACCCGCCCCGATTCCCTAAATCTCTTGTGCGCCAGCAGAAACCGTTGGGGGAGTAACGCTTTCGCCTGCGTCAATCCGCTTTCCCGCACCGAAGCGCACCCGTAGTTCCGTTTTGAGTACTTTGCCAGCCGGGTTGCGAGGGAGCGCGTCGACGATCTCCAAAGCCTTCGGATGCTTGTATCTGGCGAGGCGTTCGGACAGGAAACTCTCGACATCTGCGAGCCCCAGATCGCTGTCGGCGCCGAGTGCGATCACGGCCACCGGGACCTCACCCCACTTGTCGTCCGGACGGCCGATGACCGCCACCTCGGCGATCGAGGGGTGTGCGGCGAGGACGTTCTCGATCTCGGCGCAGTAGATGTTTTCACCGCCCGAGATGATCATGTCCTTCTTGCGGTCCACGACCCAGACGTAGCCTTCCTCGTCCTGGCGCACGAGGTCTCCGGAGTGGAACCAGCCACCGGCGAAGGCCTCCGCGGTGGCCTTGGGGTTGTTCCAATAGCCCGCCATCAGTGTTGGCGCGCGGTAGACGATTTCACCGACCTGGCCGATTTCGACGTCGTTCATGTTCTCGTCGACGATGCGCGCCGACACCGTGGGAATCACCTTCCCCACCGAGCCGAGTTTCCGGACGGCATCGTCACCCAGCAGCATGCAGGTCACCGGCGACATCTCCGTCTGGCCGAACGCGGCGAGGATC
Organism: Mycobacterium neglectum; assembly: GCF_002591975.1. Lineage (GTDB taxonomy): Bacteria > Actinomycetota > Actinomycetes > Mycobacteriales > Mycobacteriaceae > Mycobacterium > Mycobacterium neglectum. The sequence continues at coordinate 163,759 of NZ_NVQE01000003.1, forward strand.
TGGGTCCCGGGGAACGTCTCGGACATGCTGCGCAGCAGGGTATCTGAAGCCGGCGCCGCACCCCACGACAACACCCGCAGCTTCAGGTTCCGCGGACGCGCCCGTTGTTCGGCGACGACCGCCTGCCACTGCGCGGGCACCAGGAAGATACCGGTGACCGCCTCGGCCTCGAGGACATCGAGCAGTGCACCGGGATCGAATGCGCCCAACGGATAGATCACGGTGGGCCTGCCGAGCAGCAGGCCGATGATCATGTTCCCGATACCCGCTATGTGGAACAGCGGGACACCGATGAAGCCGACGTCGCTGTTGAGGTCGGCGCCGTTGGTGAAAAGAAACGTCATCGCCTGCCCGGCGATGTTGGTGTGGGTGAGCACGGCGCCCTTGGGCCTGCCGGTGGTTCCCGAGGTGTACATGATCAGCGCGGGCGAGTCGTTTTCGATGTCGGCGGGCGGGGCTTCGTCGCCAGGTTCGGCCATCACATCGTCGTAGCCGATCGTTCCGATCACGTTGTCGTCCGTCGCACCGCCCGCGACGATCACGGTGGACAGCGTCTGATCGATGTCGCGGACCGCGGTGGCGACCCCGGCGAGCACCGACTCGGTGATGATCACGCGGGCCTGGCAATCGCTCACCAGGAAGGCGATCTCGGGCGGGGTCATCCGGAAGTTGACCGGTACGGCAATGGCTCCGAGCTTGTTGATCGCAAGGAAGGACTCGATGAACTCCGTGCGGTTGAGCATCAGGATCAGCACTCGGTCGGAGAATGCGACCCCACGCCGGCTCAGTGCCCCGGCCAGGGCGGCGACCCGGTTGTCCAGTTCACGCCAGGTCGTGGTGTGCCCCAGGAAGCGCAGGGCGGTATCGCCGGGCTGCATCAGTGAGTGTCGTGCGAGTTGGGTGGTCCAATTCTGCCGACGCGCAAGAAACGGCTGTTCGGTCGGGTCGGGTACCAGAGGGGACGTCAACAGCGAGTGCTCCTCCCCTCGCAGGCTGGGGCCCACTTCCCGGGTTGCGTAGCTTTTACATTTGATCAAACATGGTGTTGCCCCGGTCACAATATGGCCTCGGCTGCTCGGGTACAAGACCACCCCAGACAGACCGGAGAGTCGTGTGAACGCACCACCGAGGACCCGGACCGTGGCCCGGCGCGCAGTGCGCCGCGAACAGCTATCCGACGAGGTCGCGGCGCGGCTGCGCACCGACATCATGACCGGCAACCTGCGGCCGGGCACCTACATCAGGCTGGACGAGACCGCCGCGGCGCTCGGGGTCAGCATCACGCCGGTCCGCGAGGCACTGCGCACCCTTCGCGGCGAGGGCATGGTGGCACTCGAACCGCACCGCGGCCATGTAGTCGTCCCCCTGACGCGCCGCGACGTCGAGGACATCTTCTGGCTCCAGGCCACCATCGCCAAGGAGTTGGCGGCGACCGCGGCCGCGCAGATCACCGAGGCGGAGATCGACGAGCTGGAGCGACTCAACGACGCACTCGCCGAAGCCGTCGACCACCATGAGCCCGACGCGATCGCGTCCGCGGAGTTCACGTTCCACCGGGCGTTCAACAGGTCTGCCGGCCGCATCAAGCTGGCGTGGTTCCTCTTACATGTCGCGCGATACCTGCCCGGCCACATCTACGCGGCGAGTCCGCAGTGGGGAATCTCCGCGGTGGCCGGTCATCGCGAGATGATCGCGGCGCTACGCCGAGGCGACGTCGACACGGCCGTCAGGCTGACCGGCGGCGAGTTCACCGACGGCGCGCAACGCCTCATCGCGCGACTCGACGACACAAAGTTGTGGGGCTGAGCGTCAGCTGCCCGCGGAGAGTTCCTCGGCGCGAGTCTTCAAATTGCCTGCCAGATAGTCGAGCGTGTCCCCGATGGCCTTCTTGACGAACTGTGCCGGGATCGGCAGTTTGGTCTCGACGTCGAGGTCGACCGTCAGAAGCGATGTCGCTCCCATGGGGACCACCGAGAACTTCTGTTCCTGCTTCTCGAAGAACTCACCCTGCTGCAGCACCGTCTGGATCTGATTGTCGCCGGGGTAGTAGACCGCGGTGATGAACGTGCCCGACTGACCCTGGACCACAACGTCCAGACGCAATTGGCTGGGACGGCCGTCGTCGTAGCGGGCCAGCACCCAGCAGCCCTTGATCTCGTCGTTCCACAACGGGTACGACTCGAAGTCGGCGACGATGCCCATGATCGCCTCGGCGGGGGCTTCGACCTCGACGGTCTTGCTCACAAACGGCATCGCACGAGCATATCGACTAGTCGACGCGCGCCTTTTCGAGCAGGGAACGAATCACTTCCGGGATCGGCACGGGCCTGCGTCCAGCCCGGTCGACGTAGACGTGCACCCAGTGGCCGACGGCCGCAACAGGTTCGTTGGGTTTGCCTTCCTGCCAGATCCCCAGCCGGTAGGTGACGCTGCTGTTGCCCAGCCGTGTGACCGCCACTCCGACGAAAAGCGGTTCGGGGAAACGCAGTTCGGCGAAGTACTTGCACCCCGACTCGGCGACCACCCCCAGCCACGGCACGGTCAACGGATCGATCTCGCAGTTGGTGTTGATCCACCCGTTGATCGCCGTGTCGAACAGTCCGTAGTAGACCGCGTTGTTCAGGTGACCGAACATGTCATTGTCGGTCCATCGGGTCGTCGCCGGCCAGTGCACGGGAAAGTCAGCGCTGGTGAGCGCTTGCTCGGTCATGGGCAGCAGTCTCGCAGGTGGTGGTCACTTATGGCCTAATAGCTACAGGGTGAGCTCACGAACGCGTCGGCGGCGCGGGAGTGGTTGCTGGAGGCCTGGATGGTCAGCGCGTCATAGGGCCCATACCTGTTGTGGTAGTCCCGGTAGATTCGCCCGGTGGTCTCGTAATCCCTGACGATCTTGGCGCAATACCTTTGGTTCTCGCGTTCCATCGGCTTGGCGTCCGCTATCCCGGCGCCGAGGCCGACGAGCGCGCCCGACAGGGCGATCGCCGCCATCGCCGTTCTTCCAATTGGTCGAGTTCTCATGTTGTTTCCCTTCGGATTTGGTGTTCATCAGTGGTTCTGACGGTTCGTGTCGCGCGACCCGTGGCGAGTGGGTGGACGATCGCGGGCATGCCGCGCCACACGACGTTTTGGGCCGCGACGGTGAAGCCGCAGGCGCGCATGCGCTCGACGGTGTCGCGGTTGCAGCGACAGCCACCTGCAAAGCGGCGCCACGGTTCGGCGAGCGTGTCCTGCCACGTCGCCAGTAGCCGCGAGCTTGCGCGCACATGTTCGATGAACAGCAGTTGCCCGCCCGGCCGGAGTACCCGCGCAATTTCGCGCAGCGCACGTTCGGGCTCGTCGATTGTGCATAGGGCCAGCGTCGAAACGACGGTGTCCACGGACGCGTCGGACAGTGGTAGGCGCTCCGCCGACGCGTCGACAATCCTTGTGGGGCAACCATGTCGGGGCATGCGACGCGAGAGTTTGTTGCGCATGCCTGGTTCGGGCTCGATGAGCACCAGCTCGGTGACCGACTCCGGATAGTGGGCAATGTTCAGCCCGGTCCCGGCGCCGATCTCGACGGCGCGGCCATAGGCGTCGGCCAGCAGCGTGCCGCGGCGGCGACGCATGCCTGCGGTCTCCCCCAGCCAGAGAAAGGGGTCGTACACGAGAGCGAAGATCCGCAGCCACGCGGCAGATGGCGGGTTCCCCCGTGATTCGGTATCCGATCTGATGTCAGCGATTTCCGTCATGCCGCAAACGTAGGAGTGTCCACCTGACGCGCACATCGCCCGATTCGGCCATCTTCGGCAGATGGCCCCTTTCGGCTACCTCACAGGATTCCGAGGCGCGCGGCTTCCGCGACGGCGGCGGTTCGCGAAGTGCCGCCCAGCTTGCGGCGGATGTTGGCCACGTGGCGGTGGACGGTGTGCGGGCTGAGCACCAGGTGCTCCGCGATCTCGCGATCACCGAGACCGCGCGCGATGCACGCCAGGATTTCGCGTTCACGAACCGACAGGACCTGCTGCTGCCCGCTCGCGTGGTGCGGCGACGGCTGCGCCGGTCCCAGCGATTCGCGGCATGCGCGAACGACGGAATCGGCGTCACCGTGCCACGGAAAGTGCGCGCTTCCCTTCAGCGGGATGAATGTCGCGCCGGGAATCGCGGCCGCGACCTCGCGCCCGAGCCGGTACGGCACGGCGCGGTCGTCGCGGCGATGCACCACCAGCGTTGGCGAGCGGACGAGCGCAAGCTGGTCTCGAACATCAAGGCGATAGACGAGAGCCAATACTGCGGCGGCGGTTTCGGCCGTCGCCGCCTCACGCTGCAACCGGCTGAAACGTTCGTGCTCGTCACCGCCGGCACTGCCGAGAAAGATATCACCGAGAAGGCGTGAGCCCAAGCCCCAATGCGCTTGTATCGCAGTCAATATCGCCTCACCCACGCCGGGTGCCGTGAGTGCCTTCCCGTCCGGGTACGACCCGTACAGCACCAACCGCTCGACGCGTTCGGGGAAAGCTGCGGCAAACGCAATTGCCGTGCAGCTGCCGGATGAGCCGCCGATGAGCGAAACGCGCTCGAGTCCGAGCTCGTCGATGAGCGAGCGCAGCGTTGCGACCTCGCCGTCGAGGGTCAGATCGGAATCATGCAGCGTGCGATCCGACATGCCGACTCCGAGCCGGTCGTACCGGATCAGTGTGTATCCATCCGCGATGCCATCCCAGAAGCGACGAAAATCGGCGTCCTGGGTGTCGAGCTCGAGGTGACTCACCCACCACGCCGGGGCGACCAGCGGTGGCCCGCTGCCGCGCACCTCGTACGCCACCCGGCGTCCGCCGACGGGCAGAAACCGGATCTCGGACTTTTCCAGCATCCCCGGGAGCGTATGGGAACCCGCTGGGTCATTGCAGCGGTCTCGCAGTGACGGCAGGCTGTAGTCATGAGGGTCCGTGGCGCCGTACTCGAAGAGATCGGCCTGCCAAGGCCATACGCCGAATCACGACCGCTCGCGGTGCAGGAGCTCGACCTGGATCCGCCCGGAGCCGGTGAACTCCTCGTCCGCATCGAGGCCGCGGGCATGTGCCACTCCGATCTGTCAGTGGTCGACGGCAACCGGGTCCGGCCGATGCCGATGCTGCTGGGCCACGAGGCCGCGGGCGTCGTCGAGCAGACGGGTCCCGGGGTGCCCGACGGGGCCGTGGGACAGCGCCTGGTGATGACCTTCCTCCCGAGGTGCGGAGCTTGCGAGGCGTGCGACACCAACGGGCTCACACCGTGTCTGCCGGGCAGCGCGGCCAATGCGGCCGGCACCTTGATGACCGGCGAACGTCGGCTCTCGCGCGGCGGGCACCCGATCCATCACCACCTCGGGGTCTCCGGTTTTGCCACTCACGCGGTCGTCGACCGTCGCTCGGTCGTGCCCGTCCCCGCCGACGTGCCTCCCGACGTCGCGGCGTTGCTCGGGTGTGCCGTGCTGACCGGCGGTGGCGCGGTGATCAATGCGGGACGCCCACGGGCGGGTGACACCGTAGTTGTCGTCGGCCTCGGCGGCGTCGGCATGGCCGCGGTGCTCACCGCTCTCTCGCATGACGACGTCCGTGTCATCGGTGTCGACCAGCTGCCCGCCAAGCTGGGTCTGGCGCGCACCATGGGTGCGCACGAGGCATACACACCGGATGAGGCGCACGAAGCGGGCCTCAAGGCCGCCGTGGTGATCGAGGCGGTCGGCCATCCGAAGGCGGTGGAGACCGCCGTCGACCTCACCGCGCCAGGAGGCCGGACCGTCTGCGTCGGACTCCCGCGGCCCGACGCTCGAATCAACCTGTCGCCGTTGGGCTTTGTCGCAGAGGGCCGGTCGCTGATCGGCAGCTACCTCGGCTCGGCCGTGCCCTCGCGGGAGATCCCGCACTTCGTGGGCCTGTGGCGGGCGGGCCGGCTTCCGGTCGAGTCGCTGGTGTCGTCGACGATCACCCTCGACGAGATCAACAGCGGTATGGACGAACTCGCCGACGGCAATGCAGTCCGGCAGATCATCAGGTTCGACTAGCCGCGGCCTCTGCGGTCGCGACGCCCGGTACAACTTGTATGATGAGTTGGTTACTCATCATATGACTTGTTCTAGGAGTTCGAGATGTCCGACCGCATTCGCCACATCACGCTTTCCCACGTGGTCCTCCCGCTGGCCAACCCGGTCAGTGACGCCAAGGTGCTCACCGGCAGGCAGAAGCCGCTGACCGAGACCGTGCTGCTGTTCGCCGAGGTCACCACGGAAGACGGCCTCGAGGGCATGGGGTTCAGTTACTCGAAGCGCGCCGGCGGTCGGGCCCAGTTCGCGCACCTCGCCGAGGTCGCCGACACCGCGATCGGCGCCGACCCGTCCGACATCGACCGCATCTACCAATCGCTGCTGTGGGCAGGCGCGTCGGTCGGCCGATCGGGGGTGGCCACCCAGGCGATCGCGGCATTGGACGTCGCGCTGTGGGACCTCAAGGCGCGGCGGGCCGGGCTTCCGCTGGCCAAGCTCATCGGCGCCCATCGCGACTCCTGCCGTGTCTACAACACCTCCGGCGGCTTCCTGCAGGCCTCCGTCGACGAGATCAAGGAGAAAGCCACCGCCTCGCTCGAGGCCGGCATCGGCGCCATCAAAATCAAAGTGGGGCAACCGGACTGGAAGACGGACCTGGATCGGGTAGCGGCGATCAAGGAGCATCTGGGCGACACGCCGCTGATGGTCGATGCCAATCAGCAGTGGGACCGGGATCGGGCCCGCCGGATGTGCCGTGAACTCGAGCGCTACGACCTGGTGTGGATCGAGGAGCCGCTGGACGCCTGGGACGCGGTCGGGCACGCGGACCTCAGCCATACCTTTGACACCCCGATCGCGACCGGCGAGATGCTCACGTCGGTCCCCGAGCACATGGCACTGCTCGACGCCGGCTACCGCGGCATCGTCCAGCCCGACGCGCCCCGGATCGGCGGCATCACCCCGTTCCTGCGCTTCGCCACGCTGGCCGCTCATGCCGGGCTGGCGCTGGCCCCGCACTACGCGATGGAGATCCATCTGCATCTGGCGGCCACCTATCCCACCGAGCCGTGGGTCGAGCACTTCGAATGGCTCAACCCACTGTTCAACGAGCGCATCGACATTCACGATGGCCACATGTGGTTACCCGATCGGCCCGGCCTGGGCTTCTCGCTGTCCGATCAGATGCGCGCACTCACGAAGGAAAGCGCCGAGTTCGGGCAATGACAACAACGCTGGCCGGGCGGGTGGTCGCCGGTTTGAAGGACAAGATCCTCGCCGGCGACCTGCCTGCCGGTCACAAGCTGCCCTCGGAGGCCGAACTCATCGAGGAGTTCGGGGTGTCCCGCACCGTCGTACGGGAAGCGGTGACCCGCCTGCGCGCCGAGGGTCTGGTCGAAACCTTCCACGGCCGGGGTTCATTCGTGCTCACGGTGCCGGAGTCGACGTCGTTCACCGTGGAATCCACCGCGATCCGCAGCCATCAGGACGTGCTCGACATGATCGACTTCCGGCTCGGGATCGAGACCGAGGCGGCAGCACTGGCTGCGGCCCGGCTGGACGCCGCGGGCCGCACCGCGATCCAGTCGGCCCTGGATGCGTTCGTCGCCGCGGCACCCGAAGACGCCGTCGAGGCCGACTTTCGGTTCCACCGAGCGATCGCTACGGCAGGTAACAACCGCTTCTATGTCGACCTGCTCGACTCACTCGGTCCGATGATGATCATGCTTCCCCGGATGCGGCTGGGTGAGGACTACTCGCTCACCGACGCCGGGCACGTCGACCGAGTCCGGGCCGAGCACGCCAACATCGTCGCCGCCATCCTCGCCGGAGATCCCGCCGCCGCCAGTGCCGCGATGCGCGTCCACCTCGCCAACTCCCGCCGCCGGCTCGACCCGCGCTGACGCGCGGCGCTTCAACAGCATTCGGATCAAGGGCAGCAGAATCAGCAGCGCGAAGACCGCGAGTATGACGCCGGAGATCGGCCGCGTGACGAATCCCGTCGGATCGCCGCCGAAGATGAGCAGGGACCGTCGCGTGCTCGACTCGATGATGGATCCGAGTACGAAGGCCAGCACCATCGGGCCCGGATCGAACCCGGCCTTCTTCATCAGGTAGCCGATGATGCCGAACGCCACCATCAAGTAGATGTCGAATACCGAATTGTTGATCGTGTACACGCCGAGGATCGTGATCAGCGCCGTGATCGGCGCGAGGATCGCGGGCCTTACCTTGAGGATCCGCACGAACAACCCGACCAGTGGGATGGACAGAATCAGCAACAGGATGTTGCCGATGTACATCGAGTTGATGACGCCCCAGAAGACGTCCGGGTGTTCGCTGACCAACTGCGGGCCCGGTGAGACACCGAGGATCAGCAGCGCGCCGAACAGCATCGCCATCGTCGCGTTGGCGGGCAATCCGATCGTGAGCAGCGGTATGAAAGACGAAGTGGCCGCGGCGTTGTTGGCGGTTTCCGGCGCCGCGACACCCTCGACCGCACCGCGCCCGAACCGTTCGGGCTTCTTGGAGATGCGCTTCTCGGTGGCGTAGGCGACGATCGAGGAGAGCACGGCGCCGCCGCCGGGCAGCACGCCGAGAACGAAACCGATGATGGATCCCCGCCCTATCGCTCCCGATGACTGTTTGAGGTCCTTGCGAGACGGCCATACATTGCCGACCTCGGCGGGCACGTGCTTCTTGCCGTGCCGTTGCTCGAGGTTGTACAGAATCTCGCCGACGCCGAACAATCCCATGGCCACGACGACGAAGTCGATGCCGTCGGCCAGTTGCAGGCTGTCGAACGTGAACCGCGATGCACCGGTGAAGCTGTCGCGCCCCACTGTCGCCAACAGCAGACCCACCAGGCCGGCGATCAGTGCCTTCAACTTGTTGCCGCTGCCGATGGTGGCGACGAGCAGCACGCCGAGCAGGGCCAGCGCGGCGTATTCGGGGGGCCCGAAATCGAGTGCGATGCTAGCGACCACAGGAGCGAGAAGAGTCAGCCCGATGATTGAGATCGTCGCTCCCACAAAGGAACCGATCGCGGCGATACCCAGCGCTGTACCTGCCTTGCCCTGTTTGGCCAGGGCGAACCCGTCGAACACGGTGACCACCGACGACGCCTCGCCGGGCAGTCGCAGCAGGACCGAGGTGATGGTGCCGCCGTACTGCGCGCCGTAATAGATCCCGGCAAGCATGATGATCGCCGAGACCGGGTCGATTGTGTAGGTGATGGGTAGCAGGATCGCGATCGTGGCCGCAGGGCCGAGGCCCGGCAGGACGCCGATGATCATGCCGATCAGCACGCCGACAAGACAGTACAGCAGGTTCTTCGGTTCGACGACGAGTGCGAACCCGTCCAGAAACGCGGTGAAGTCCATGGCTGGCTTCTAGATTGCGATCAAGTGCGGCAACGGGATTCGCAGCCCGTAGAGGAACAGGAAATAGAACGCCGCGACGGTGGCCACGCTGATCACGATCGTGTTCCGCCAGCTCTCGCCGCCGAGGAATTTCAGCCAGATCACGCATAGCGCCAGTGCCGGGATCTCGAAGCCCGACAACGGCAGCAGCAGGCCGAATGCGACGAACGTGATGACACCCACGACCGTGAGCACACTGGCGCGGGTGAAGGCCTCGGCGTCGCCCAGTCCGCGGCCGACCGCCAGCAGTGCGACGCACAGCGTCACGATGAGGACGCTGACGACGAATGGCCACAGCCCCGGACCCGGCTCACGCAGTGAGCCGAGGCCGTATCCGGCCGAGAGCACAGCACCGGCGATGCCGATCGCGATGCCGACCAGCGCACCGGCGATCTGGTAGACGGGGCCGCCTGCGGGTGGCCGTTCCTCCTCCAGTTCGTGGGCGACCTCGGCCTCGAGCTCGGCGAGGATGTCGCGGGTGTGGGGATGCGGTGCACCGGCCGGCGTCGCGTCGTTCATGTTCTAGCCCTCGTTGCGCAGATTGATGCCGTACTGCTGCACCAGATCCTCGTACCGCTTCATGTCGGACTGCAGTTGCGCGAGGACCTCGTCACCCGGGAGTTCCATCGGAGTCAGGCTGTTCTGCTTGTTGAACTCCTGGTAGCTCTCGGTCGCGAAGGTCGTCTTCATGCCTTCGGCGATCGTGTCCTGGATGTCCTGCGGCGTTCCCTTGGGCACCGTCATGAAGCGGTACTGCGTCACCTCGACGTCGAGTCCCTGCTCCTTGGCGGTGGGCACCTCGGGCAGGTACTCGATGCGATCGGGGCCGAAGACCGCCAGCGGGGTCAGCTTGCCGGACTGGATGTTTTCGATCGCCTCGCCGACCTGGATGCTCGCCACGTCAACCTGGTTGCCGAGCACCGCGGCCAGCGCGGGCGCCCCACCGTCGAAGGGAACTGCCTGCGACTCGACGTTGCTTACCTTGAACAGCAGGGCCGCGGACAATTGTGCGCCGGTGCCCACACCCGTCGTTCCGTAGCGCACGACGCGGTTGGCGTTCTTGATGTCATCGAGCGTGCGGAAGCCGCTCGCCGGGGCGGTCACCAACACGTAGTCATCGCGCGAAACCCCTTGAACAACATCGAAATCTTCGATGTTGGTGACCTCGTCGGGGCTGACAGCCATCGGGGTGATGGTGAACAGTGACGCGTTCTGGATGGCGATGATCGAGCCGTTCGGCTCCGCCTTGGCTACCTCGGCCGCAGCGAGGGCGCCGTTGGCGCCTTCTCGGTTGATGACGGGGAACGACGCGCCGAGGTCGTCGCTGAGACCCTTGGAAACCGCGCGGCTGATCAGGTCGCTCGAGCCGCCGGCAGACGCGCCGACATACATCTCGACAGCGCCGGACGGATAGGAATCGCCACCACCGCCTTCGGTGGAGTTCTGGACGCCGCTACATCCGGTGAGGACCAGGCCGGCGGCGGCCGTGGCTGCCAAACCGGCACGGAGGCGGATTCGGCGCAGCGTGTTGTGGGTGGGCATGAAATCACTCCTCGTTGTGTGACCTGACGTCCACGGCATGGCAAATGTGGTCGTTGTCACCCCACCGTAAGAAACAGCAGTGATACCTGTCCAACGCTCTTATGGCATAACTTGATGCGCATTAGGTATAAGTCAGAACCAGCTGTCGCGCATATCCAGCGTTGTGCGGTCCATCGATGCGAGCAGGTCGAGCGCAGGGCCGGTCTTGGGCAGTTCGCTGCGGAAGAAATGCCGCGCGGCGAAGCGTTTGCCGTCGTAGAAGTCGCCGGAGCGACCGTTGCAGGCCACCACCTGCTGCAGCCAGATCCACGCGACCACGATGTGCCCGAACGCCTCGAGGTAGGCCACGCTGTTGGCCAGTGCCGCATCGACGTCGCCTGAGGCGAGCATTGCGGTGGTGACCTCGACCAGGCGTTGCCAGGTGATGTTGAGGCGGTCGGCCAATTCAGCGGTGTCACCGCCTGCGGCGGTCGCGGCGGTGACCGTCTGCGCTATTGCCGCTCCCAGCGCCGCGAGGCTGGCACCGCCACGCTGGGTTACCTTGCGGCCCAACAAGTCCAGGCTCTGAATGCCGTGGGTGCCTTCGTGAATGGGGTTCAGCCGGTTGTCGCGATAATGCTGTTCGACGTCGTATTCACGGGTGTAGCCGTATCCGCCGTGGACCTGTATCGCCAGGCTGTTGGCCTCCAGACACCACTGCGACGGCCAGCTCTTACCGACCGGCGTGAGGATGTCGAGCAGCAGCGTGACCGCATCGCGCTCCGCGTCTGTCTCTGCGCTGTGCTGCAGGTCGACGAGCTTGGCACAGTACAGCAGCAGCGCCATCCCACCTTCGACATATGCCTTCTGCGCCAACAGCATTCGCTTGACATCGGCGTGCTCGATGATCGGTATCTGCGGTGCCGTCGGGTCCTTGGCGGTCACCGGCCTGCCCTGCGGACGTGCACGGGCATAGTCCAGGGACTTGAGGTATCCGGTGTAGCCCAGCGCCACCGCACCCATGCCCACACCGAGGCGAGCCTCGTTCATCATGTGGAACATGTAGGTGATGCCGCGATGGGGTTCGCCGACGAGATATCCGAGCGCACCGTCGAAGTTCAGCACGGTGTTGGTGATGCCCCGCTGCCCCATCTTGTGGTTCAGCCCGGCAATGACGACGTTGTTGCGCTCGCCGATCGAACCATCGTCGTTGACGAGGTACTTCGGCACGATGAACAGCGAAATGCCCTTGGTGCCCGCGGGCCCGCCGGGAATCTTGGCGAGCACCAGGTTGACGATGTTGTCGGTCAGCTCGTGCTCGGCGCCGGAGATCCACATCTTCGAACCGAACAGCCGGTACGTGCCGTCGGCCTGCGGTTCGGCCCGGGTGAGGATGTCGGCCAGCGACGAGCCGGCTTGGGTCTCCGACAGCGCCATCGTCCCGGAGAAACGCCCGGCCATCATCGGTCGCATGAAGGCGTCGATCTGCTCGGGCGTGCCGAACTTCGCGATCAGATTCGCGTTGGCGATGGTGAGCATCAGGTATCCGGTGGTGCTCACGTTGGCCGCCGAAAACCAGGCGAGACCCGCTTCGGCGACGGTCACGGGCAGCTGGGCGCCACCGAACCGGCTGTCCATCGATGCGCCGATCAGATCCGCCTGGGTGAAAGCGTCGAGCGCCTCCTTGACTTCACCGATGACCGTGACCTTCTCGCCGTCGAAGCTCGGTTCTTCTGCATCGCTCTTCTTGTTGTGCGGCGCGAAGTACTTCGTCGCCAACTGCTCGCACAGATCCAGCACGCCGTCGAAGGTCTCGCGGGAATGCTCGGCGAAGCGGTCCCGCTTCGTCAGCTCATCGATCTGCAACCATTCGTACAGCAGGAAATCGAGATCCCGGCGCGACAGCAGCGTTGACTTCATCTCTAGCCCTGCGGGGCGCTTCGTTCTACCGCGAGTCCCAATGGCTCGGCCTCTCGTACCGATTCATCGCGGATCAGCCCCCGCAGCAATGCGGTGCTGAACTCGACGGCGATCTCCTGTGCGGTGCGCCTGCCGTGCGGCCTCAGCCATCGGTAGGAACCCAGCGTCATCCCGATGTAGCCGAGAGCGAGCACGTGGCTGTCGCAGTCGTAGAACTCGCCGCTGGCGATGCCACGGTCGATGACGTCGCGCACATGCTCGTAGACCTGCGTCTCCTTCTCCCGGATATACGCGACCTGTTCCTCGGTGAACCACTCCGTGATGTAGGGGCCCTCCTGGAAGTAGACCGCCGCCCGCTCGATGTCGCTGGCGATGCCGACCAGCAGTCGCCGGGTGAAGTGATAGATGGTCTCGCGGGCCGAGGCCGTCGGGTCGTCGTGCAGGGCATCCACCGTGAAGTCGGCCGCACCCTTGTAGATGTCGTAGAGGATCAGCGCCTTGCTGGCGTAGTAGTGGTACACCGTGGCCTTGTTCAGGCCGACGGCGTCGGCGACGTCGTCCATCCGAGTGCCGTGATAGCCCCGCGCTGCGAAGAGCTTGGTGGCGACGGCCAACAGCTCTTCGCGACGGGACATCCCGTTGTTCGGGCTTTCCCCAGAAGAACCGGAGGACCCGGAGGACACAGGCGGCATGGCGACTCACTATATGCAGGCCCGGAGCGCATCCGGGGGTATCAATCAACTGGTTGGCTAGTTTATGCGTTCGGGGTGTCGTCAGTTCGGCGGCCGGTCTAGACTCAGTCGAGGACGAGCCGCTACGCGAGAGGTGACGACGTGGATCCCAACCCGGATTATGACGCGAGCGACGAGATCGAATACGGCGCCAACTGGTTCGCCTGGATTCTGCGCGGCGTGTATCCCCCGCCCGCCTATCCCCCGGTGTGAGCCCGCGGTAACCCGCGGATTGCCATCCGGACGGCCAGATAGATCGCCGACGAGGTGACCAAAAAAATCGGCCAACCCATCGCAATGCGCGCGGCCGCGAGTAACCCCTCCTGATTCGTGTCGTATAGGTAGTTCTGCACCAAAAAGCGTGACCAAGACGCCGTCGCCATCACGGCGGTGGCGATATCGAATGCCCACAGCACCCGTGGCACGCGACGCCACGCGCCATCGCGCCCCGTCATCCAGGCCCATCCGACTCCGACGAGTGGCCTGCGAATCACGATCGACACGGTGAACACAATCGCCAATCCCAGATACATCCAGATGCCGGGCAGATAGAAGTCCTTGGCCCGGCCGGTGATCGATGCGAACGCCGCGCACACCGCCACAGCGGCGAATCCGAACAGTGCGGGGCGGGTGGACTCCCGCCGCACCAGTTGCCACGCCAGAATGACCGATGCGACGCCGATCGCTGCGAAGAGCGCCGGGCGCAGGCTGGTCAGTGAGTTCGTCACCGCGAACGTGGTGACCGGCAGCGCCGTGTACACCAGGCCGCGCACCCCGCCGGCGCGCACCAACAGTGCAGCGATGGGCGAGCGTTCTCCGGCCATCATGTTCATTGCTTCGCACTTTACGTGCGACACAGCCATCTCCCTGTCGGTCGCATCTGGGTAAGCGCAGCGCTTACCGCCGGAGGGGCACGCGGGTCGCCGAAGGGCAGATGGCAGACTTTTCGGATGATCATCGGGATACCGCGCGAATCCCATGTGGGAGAGACACGGGTGGCCGCAACGCCGCAGACCGTCGGACAGCTCCTCAAATTGGGCTATTCCGTCGTCGTCGAGTCGGGTGCCGGCGCCGCATCCAGCTTCGCCGATGCGGCCTACGTGGAGGCTGGCGCCAGTGTCGGCGACCCCTGGGCGGCCGATGTCGTCCTCAAGGTCAACGCCACCTCTGACGACGAGATCGCCAAGTTACGCGACGGCGCGACACTCGTGAGCCTGATCTCCCCGGCGCTGAACCCGGAACTGGTCCAGAAGCTGTCCGCCCGCCCCATCACGGTGCTGGCGATGGACGCCGTTCCGCGCATCTCCCGGGCGCAGTCGCTGGACGTCCTGTCGTCGATGGCGAACATCGCCGGGTACCGCGCGGTCGTCGAGGCTGCACACAGTTTCGGCCGGTTCTTCACCGGGCAGGTGACGGCGGCGGGCAAGGTACCGCCTGCCAAGGTCCTCGTGGTCGGAGCGGGCGTGGCCGGGCTCGCCGCCATCGGGGCCGCCGGGAGTCTCGGCGCAATCGTGAAGGCCACCGATCCGCGGCCCGAGGTCGCCGACCAGGTCAAGTCCCTCGGCGGGGAGTACGTGTCCGTCGACCCGGCGGCGGCTGAGGTATCGGCGACCGGTTACGCCAAGGAGATGGGCGACGACTACAAGGCCCGCGAGACGGCGCTCTACGCCGAGTTGGCCTCCGACGTCGACATCATCATCACCACCGCGCTGATCCCGGGTAAGCCCGCACCGCGCATCATCACCGCGGAGATGGTCGCGTCGATGAAGCCCGGCAGTGTTCTCGTCGACATGGCCGCGTCCAACGGCGGCAACGTCGAGGGCACCGTCAAGGATCAGGCCATCGTCACCGACAACGGCGTGACGATCATCGGCTACACCGATCTGGCGGGACGACTGCCCGCCACGGCCTCTCAGCTCTACGGCACCAACCTGGTCAACCTGCTCAAGCTGCTCACCCCGGAGAAGGACGGGCAGCTCACGCTGGACTTCGACGATGTCGTCCAGCGGTCGGTGACCGTCGTGCGCGACGGCGAAACCACCTGGCCGCCGCCACCGGTGCAGGTGTCCGCGGCACCCGCGCCCGCCGCCGCCCCGGTCGAGCACAAGCCACCCAAGACGCCGATGACGACGCGCCGTCGACTGGGCATCGCCTTCTCCGCCGCAGCGGTGCTGTTCGCCCTGATCGCACTCTCCCCTGCCGCGCTACAGGTTCACCTGACGGTCTTCGCGCTGGCGATCGTCATCGGCTACTACGTCATCGGCAATGTGCATCACGCTCTGCACACGCCGCTGATGTCGGTGACCAACGCGATCTCCGGCATCATCGTCGTCGGCGCCCTGCTACAGATCGGCCACGGCGACGTAGTGATCACCGCATTGGCAACGGCAGCGATTCTGCTCGCCAGCATCAACGTCTTCGGCGGCTTCGCGGTGACCCGTCGCATGTTGTCCATGTTCTCGAGGAGCTAGGAGCATGTCCCACTTGATAAACATTGAGACCGCCGCCACCGCTGCCTACGTCGTCGCGGCGCTGCTGTTCATCCTGGCGCTCGCGGGGTTGTCGAAGCACGAAACATCTCGCGCCGGAAATAGTTTCGGTATTGCCGGCATGGCCGTCGCACTGCTCGCGACGATCGCGCTCGCGCTGGCGCGCCACATCGAACCGGTGGGCCTTGGCCTGCTCGCCGGCGCCATGATCATCGGAGCCGCGATCGGCCTGTGGCGAGCCAAGGTCGTCGAGATGACCGGCATGCCCGAGCTCATCGCGCTGCTGCACAGCTTCGTCGGCCTGGCCGCCGTGTTGGTCGGCTGGAACGGCTACCTGCACGTCGAGGGTGACTCGGACAGATACCAAGTCGGCGCCGAAGCCATGAAACTGAGCGCGGAGGGCATGCTCGGCATTCACTCCGCCGAGGTCGTCATCGGCGTCTTCATCGGTGCGGTGACGTTCACCGGTTCGGTCGTCGCCAACCTGAAGCTGTCGGCCCGGATCAAGTCCGCCCCGATGATGCTGCCCGGCAAGAACTTCCTCAACGTCGGCGCGCTGGTGGTCTTCGCCGCACTCACGGTGTGGTTCGTGATCGACCCGCAGCTGTGGTTGCTGATCGTGGTCACGGTGCTGGCGCTGCTGCTGGGCTGGCACCTGGTCGCGTCGATCGGCGGCGGCGACATGCCCGTTGTGGTCTCGATGCTCAACAGCTACTCGGGCTGGGCTGCGGCCGCATCGGGCTTCCTGCTGTCCAACGACCTGCTCATCGTCACCGGAGCGCTCGTCGGCTCGTCCGGTGCCTACCTGTCCTACATCATGTGCAAGGCGATGAATCGCTCGTTCATCTCGGTCATCGCCGGTGGCTTCGGCATCGAAGCCGGCCCGGCAGAGGACAAGGACTACGGCGACCACCGCGAGATCACCGCCGACGGAGCCGCCGAACTCCTCGCCTCGGCCAGTTCGGTGATCATCACGCCCGGCTACGGCATGGCCGTCGCACAGGCTCAGTACGGTGTCGCCGACCTGACGCGCAAGCTGCGCGACCGCGGCGTCAACGTGCGGTTCGGCATCCACCCGGTGGCGGGACGCCTGCCGGGCCACATGAACGTGCTGCTGGCCGAGGCCAAGGTGCCCTACGACATCGTGCTGGAGATGGACGAGATCAACGACGACTTCGGCGACACCGACGTCGTCCTGGTCATCGGCGCCAACGACACGGTCAACCCGGCGGCATCCGAGGATCCGAGCAGCCCGATCGCCGGTATGCCGGTGCTGACGGTGTGGAACGCCAACCACGTCATCGTCTTCAAACGCTCCATGGCCTCGGGCTACGCGGGCGTGCAGAACCCGCTGTTCTTCCGGGAGAACACCCAGATGCTGTTCGGCGACGCCAAGGACCGGGTGGACGCGATCAACGCTGCGCTCTCAGAAGCGGTCTCGGCCGGTCACTAGAGTTTGCACTTCAATCGGCAAGGCGCGCCGGTTCCGCCGCGCGGTGGAAATAGCATGCCGTGCGTGGGGGAAGACAAATCGCCGGAGTCTCGCGGTAAGACCAGTGGACGGCTGGCCAGCATCGGCACCGTGCTGATCATCTTGATCATCTACGCCGCGGCACTGGCCGGCTACCACTACGTTGCAGGCCCGGCCAAGTCGTTGCCCCCACCGGACCTCGGCGACACCAGCGACACGGTCGTGCAGGTGACCCTCGAGGACATCCACCCCGTCGACAACAAGGTCGACGTGAACGTCATGGTTTTTCCCGCCGACGAGCAGATGAACACGCAGCTCAATGTGGTCAACACCGACATCGGGGTGCGCCTGTTTCTGAATGAGATCAGCATCGGTGGCGACCTCGAGACGCCCGAAGGAAAATTGCCGGAAGAGATCAGCACGACGATCGTCGCCAACGGCGACCCTGACAAGTGGCCCTTCGACAGGTACACCGTCGGCGCTCTGGGGGCGGATGTGCTCGTCGGTACCGGTGACGATCGGACGTTCGTACCCGCCCAGGTGGAAGTGACCGGCAGCCTCAACAGCTGGGACATCACCAGCACGCGCAGCGGTCCGGTCACCCAGTCTTCCGGTGAGGGCGATTACCAGACGATCACGTTGAGTCGGGCGCGCGGCCCGCTCGCCTTCGACGTCGGATTGTGCCTGGTGCTGATCACCCTGCCCGCGGTGGCGCTCTTCGTGTCAATCGAGATGATCCGCGGACGGAAGAACTTCCTCCCACCGTTCGGGACGTGGTACGCCGCATCGTTGTTCGCGATCATCCCAATACGAAACTTCATGCCCGGCGCCCCGCCGCCCGGCGCGTGGATCGACCAGATCCTCGTGCTGTGGGTGCTGGTCGCGTTGACCGGGGCCATGGTGGTGTACTTCGTCGCCTGGCACCGCCGCAGCGACTGACCAGCGCAGCGGTCCCCGGCCGTCGAGGTGGCCGGAAACTAGGGCGCCGCAACCTGTTTCGGGGTAGGCCAGCTTTGCGGCACCGGACGTTCACGAACGAGCTGAGGCCACCAGAACCAGCGTCCCAACAGCGCGGCCAACGACGGAGTCAGCAACGAGCGGACTACCAAGGTGTCGAAGAGCAGGCCCAGGGCGATCGTGGTGCCAACCTGGCCGATGACGATCATGTCGCTGACCGCCATCGACGCCATCGTGAAGGCGAAGACCAAACCTGCCGACGTGACGACGGATCCCGTGCCTGCCATCGCCCGGATGATGCCTGTATGCACCCCGGCGTGGATCTCCTCCTTCATTCGGGAGACCAGCAGCAGGTTGTAATCCGCACCGACGGCGAGAAGCACGATCACAGTCATGGGCAGCACCATCCAGTGCAGCGGGATACCGATGAGGTGCTGCCATAGCAGGACCGAAAGACCAAAGGAGGTACCAAGACTCAGCACGACCGTGCCGACAATGACCGCCGCGGCGGCGATGGCGCGCGTGAGCACCACCATGATGAGGAAGATCAGGATCAGCGAGGCGACCGCGGCGATCAGCAGATCGTAGTCAGCGCCCAGTTGCATGTCTTTGTTCATGGCAGCGCTGCCGCCCACGAAGACCGTCGAACCCTCCAGCGGCGTGTTCTTGATCGCGTCCACGGCGGCGGTGCGCAGCGGCGCGATATGCGACGTGCCCTCCTCGCTCAGGGGGTCGCCCTGGTGAGTCACCGTGAACCGCACCGCATGTCCGTCCGGCGACATGAACAGCTTCATACCCCGCTGGAAGTCGGCGGTCTCGAACGCCTCCGGCGGTAGATAGAAGGTGTCGTCGTTGCGGGCGTCATCGAACGCCTCGCCCATCGCGGTGGCGTCCTCCTGCATGGCCATGTTCTGGTCCTGCTGCGCCCTCTGCGCCTGATACTGGTTCAGCATCATCTGCTTCTGGTTTTGCATCGTCTGGATCATCGCGGGCATCAGCGCGGCCATCTGCGGCGTCAGCTCGGCCATGTGCTCGAGGTCCGGCACGATATCGGCGAAGTCGATGGACATCTGACTGATGCCGTCGAGGCTGTCGAAGATCGATCGCACTGCGAAGCACAGGGGGATGTTGAAGCAGTGCGGCTCCCAGTAGAAGTAATTGCGCAACGGCCGGAACTGGTCGTCGAAGTCGGCGAGGTGGTCACGCACCTCGTTGAGGTTCAGCGACGTGTTCTTCATCTTGTCGGCCATTCGGCGGGTGACGGCAGCCAACTCCAGCGTGATGCCCTGCATCTTGGTCATCGAGTCGATGGTCACCTGCATCTCGTCGGCCTGCTTGAGAGTGTTCTCCAGAACCGTCTGCTGGTAGTCGTTGTTCAGCAGCTGGCCGGTGCCGCTCTGGCTCATCGTGTAGGCCAGCGAGGCATGCTCGATCGGCTTGCCGTCGGGCCGCGTAATGGTCGTCACCTGCGCGATGCCGTTCACCCGTGACATCGCCTTGGCGATCTTGTCGATCACCAGGAAGTCGGCCGGATTGCGCAGGTCGTGGTCGGCCTCGACCATGACCAGTTCGGGGTTCATCTTGGCCTCGGAGAAGTGCCGGTCGGCCGCGGCCTGTCCGACGTTTGCCGGGATATCGGCAGGCAGATAGATGCGGTCGTTGTAAGTGGTGTGGTAGCCGGGCAGGGCAAGCAGGCCGACGAGGCACAGCACGACGGTCATCACCAGTACGGCACCCGGCCAGCGGACGGTCGCCGCGCCGACGCGACGCCAGCCACGTGCCTTCTGCCTGCCCTTGGGTTCGAGCACGCGGCCGAATCGCGTGACGATGGAGATGACCGCGGGTCCCAGCGTCAGCGCCGCGGCCACCACGATGGTCATGCCGACCGCCAGGGGAATGCCCATGGTCTGGAAGTACGGCAGCCGGGTGAAGTGCAAGCACAGCGACGCACCGGCGATGGTCATACCCGAGGCCAGCACGACGTGGGCGGTGCCGTGGAACATGTCGTAGTACGCCGACTCCCGGTCGAGTCCCTTTCGCCGAGCCTCGTGATATCGGCCGATGAGGAAGATCGCGTAGTCGGTGGCGGCGGCGATCGCCAGCGTCACGACCATGTTGGTCGCGAAGGTGGTGAGACCGAAGACGTCGTGATACCCCAGGAAGGCGACGATGCCGCGGGCCGATAGCAGGCCGACCACGACCATGCCCAGCGTGATAACAGTCGTGAGGATGGAGCGGTAGACGAGCAGCAGCATCACGGTGATGACGCCGAACGTCAGCATTTCGATCGTCTTCATGCTGGCATCGCCGACGGCGTTCTGATCCGTCGTCGTTGCCGACGGGCCCGTCACGTAGGCCTTGACGCCGGGCGGTGCCGGGGTGTTGGCGGCGACGTCTCGGACGGCCTCCACCGACTCGTTGGCCAACGTCTCGCCCTGGTCACCGGAGATGTACACCTGCACGTACGCGGCCTTGCCGTCGATGCTTTGAGCGCCGGCGGCGGTCAGCGTGTCACCCCAGAAGTCCTGGACATGCTGTACATGGGTGGTGTCGGCGCGCAGCTCGCGGACTATCTCGTCGTAGAACGCATGCGCGTCTGCGCCCAGCGGCTCGTCGCCCTCCAGCACGATCATCACCGAGCTGCTGGTGTCGTACTCGGCAAACACCTCGCCGACGCGCTTGGTCGCGATGAGTGACGGCGCATCGTTGGGGCTCATCGACACAGACCGCAGCTTGCCGACCTCTTCGAGCTGAGGCACCGTGCCGTTCAGGATGCCGACGATGGCGATCCACACCAGCACGATCGGAATCGCGAACATACGGATGAACCGTGGTAGAGTCGGACGTTTGGCATGCCGGGTCGGCGGAATCGCGTCGGTGGGGGCATCGTCGAATGTGGTGCTCATGCCGCCTTCACCAAGCAGTACGTCGCGGCGTTCACTCCCTGTGCCGTCCTCTCGTCCTTGATCTCGTCGTCGACAAGAACGCGGCAGCCGATCGATTGGCCATCCCCCTGGACCATCAGGTTCGGCATGACGGACGGCACCGTCGTCTCGAGCCGCAGCGACCACGGCAGGCTCACTTCACCTGTGCGCTGGGGCAGGCCGTCGAGGTCGGTGTAGTTGATGACCGCCGTGGATCCGGATCCGAACACCTCGTACACGACGACCTTGGGGTTGAACTTCTCCGCGGTGTCGTTGCCCACCGGCGTCACGACGGCTCCGTCCGATCCAAAGACCGAACGGAGGTAGGCGACGGTTAACCCACCGATCGTCACTGCCACCACCATGAGGACGGGCAACCAGACGCGTTTGAGCGCCGAAATCACCACCACCGTCCGCCTTTCCACGTGGGGCGACCCATGAGCCGGAGGCAGTGGGCCGAGCTAGGTAGCCAACCTAACCGGACCAAGTGGATAGAGTCAATCCACTTATGACGGCGGTCACTACACTGCCAAGTGATGACCGAAGAGGAGTGCGCACCGCAACGAGCGCTGCGCCGCGACGCCGAGCGCAACCGGCAGCGCATCGTCGCGGCCGCACGTGAGTTGTTCGCCGTGCGTGGCCTGGAGGCGACGCTCAACGACGTGGCGCATCACGCCAACGTCGGAGTGGGAACGGTGTACCGGCGATTCGCCACAAAGGAAGAATTGCTCGAGGCGATCTTCGAAGACGGCATCGACCAGGTCGCCTGCCTGGCCGAAACTGGTCTGCAACACAAGGATTCGTGGGATGGCTTCGTGTGGTTCGTCGAGCAACTCTGTGAACTGACCGCCACCGACCGCGGCTTGTGCGAGATGGTGTACAGCAAGGCCTACGGCGGTTACCGGGTCGAGTGTGCACGCCTGCGTCTCACGCCGTCGATAACGGAGCTGGTCGAGCGTGCCCGGAAGGATGGTCACCTACGCCCCGATATCGAGCCAAGCGACATGCCGGTCATCGGCATGCTCGCAGGCACCGTCAGCGAATGGGCCGGCCACGTGGACCCCGAGCTGTGGCGCCGGTACGTGACGCTCTTTCTCGACGGTATGCGTAACCGAAAGGGGCAGGGCCGGATCGCCGTTGATGCACTCGAAGAGGATCGGATGGACGAGGCGATGCGGGGATGGCGCCCGGCAGGCTGATCGTGCGGCACCGGTTACAGTCCGCATATGCCCGTTGACCGGTTGCTTCCGTCGCAGGAGGCCCATGACCTGCTCGCGCTGACGCGCGACGTGGCCGACAAGGTGCTCGAGCCGATTGTCGATGCCCACGAGAAGGCTGAGACGTACCCCGAAGGGGTATTCGCCCAACTCGGCACGGCGGGGCTACTGAGCCTGCCGCAGCCCGAGGAATGGGGCGGCGGTGGGCAGCCCTTCGAGGTGTACCTGCAGGTGCTCGAGGAGCTCGCGGCGCGGTGGGCGGCGGTGGCTGTCGCGGTCAGCGTGCACAGCCTGTCGTCGCATCCGCTGCTGGCGTTCGGCACCGACGAACAGAAGCAGCGGTGGCTTCCGGACATGCTCTCCGGCGAGCAGATCGGCGCCTACAGCCTGTCGGAACCGCAAGCCGGTTCCGATGCCGCCGCGCTGCGGTGCGCCGCCGTGCCCAATGACGACGGCTACGTGCTCAACGGTTCCAAATCCTGGATCACCCACGGCGGAGTCGCGGACTTCTATACGTTGTTCGCCCGCACCGGCGAAGGGTCGAGGGGCATTTCGTGTTTCCTGATACCCGGCGATCTGCCAGGTCTGTCCTTCGGCAAGCCCGAGGAGAAGATGGGCCTGCACGCCATCCCGACCACGTCGGCGTTCTACGACAACGCCCGCATCGGGGCGGACCGCCGCATCGGCGTGGAGGGACAGGGACTACAGATCGCGTTCAGCGCGCTGGACTCCGGACGGCTGGGCATCGCCGCGGTGGCCACCGGGCTGGCGCAGGCCGCGCTGGACGAAGCCGTCCGGTATGCGAACGAGCGAACGACCTTCGGCCGCAAGATCATCGACCACCAGGGTCTCGGCTTCCTGTTGGCCGATATGAGCGCCGCGGTCGTCAGCGCCCGGGCGACCTACCTCGATGCCGCGCGTCGTCGCGATCTCGGCCTTCCGTATTCGGGGCAGGCCAGCATCGCGAAGCTGATCGCCACCGACGCCGCGATGAAGGTGACCACCGATGCCGTGCAGGTGTTGGGCGGCGCCGGATACACCCGCGACTATCGCGTCGAGCGATACATGCGCGAAGCCAAGATCACGCAGATCTTCGAGGGCACCAACCAGATTCAGCGCCTGGTCATCGCGCGCGGCCTCACTGGATGAATTCGGTGATGGCGTTGACGAATTCGCCAGGCGTTTCGACGTTCGGACTGTGCCCCGCCCCGGGGATGACCGTCGGAGTCAACCCCGCTTCGCGATAGCGTTCGACGTTGGCGGCGGTCGGCGTCAGTACATCGCGCTCACCCCAGACGACGAGCACCGGCTGTCCGAGTCCGGCGATCCGGTCGACGGCCGAGGGCTCGCCGTCCTGCGCGCGTGCGTCACACAGCCCCGAGTGCGTCAACTGCTCCAGCGAGCGGTGGGCGAGCGGCGGCACGCCGTAGTCGTCGGCGAACCCCGTCTGCAGTGAACTGTCGCTGATGGCGTCCACGGGGCGCAGTCGGTCGATGGCCTCCCCGACGACGGGCGCGCAGGCCAATCCGGCCAACGCGGGCATCGCAGCCAGGCTCGCCTCGGCGGGGGTATCGGAGATCACCACTCGCTCAACACGTTCGGAATCCTGCTCGGCGAGGGCCAGCGCCACGAAACCCCCCATCGAGTGCCCCACCAGGACGGCGCGGCGCACGCCGAGGGCATCCAAAGCGTTGCGCACGGACTGGGCCTGGCTTTCGATGCGGTAACTCTGAGCATCCCCGGGTGCCTCCGACCCGCCATGGCCGACGAGATCGATGGCGATCACCCGCTGGCCGGTCATGGCCGCCGCGACGCGGTCCCACCACTCAACTGATGCGGAGTACCCGTGGAGCAGAACGACCGCACGATCACCGTCGGTGCCGAACTCCTTGACGTTGAGGTCGGGGCCGTCGAGTTCGACAACCCGGCCGCCGTCGAACGCCTCCGCGCCGCGGGTGGTCCTCGATACGAGGAAGGCGTTCACCACCAGCGCGGCGATCACGACGGCGGCCGCGACCGCGACGATTCGCCACTTCATCTGCCGGACGCTACCGGTGGGGCCTCGTTGTGCACCAACGGTTTTTCTAGCGCGAGCGCGGCTACTACTACGGCAACCCGTTCGTCTTCGGCAACCCATCAGCCCGGTGGCTCAAGACCCTCACCACAGGGGTATCTCCGCGCCGTACTCGGACTCCGGCCGCGGCCCGAAATACCGCCGCGCAGACTCCTCGATCTTGAGGTCATTGATGCTGGCCTCCCTGCGGCACATCAGGCCCTCCTGGCTGAACTCCCACAACTCGTTGCCGTAGCTGCGGTACCACTGACCACTCGCGTCGCGGCATTCGTACTGGAACCGCACCGCGATGCGATTGTCGTGAAAATCCCACAGGTTCTTGCGCAACACGTAGTCGAGCTCGCGCTGCCACTTCTGGGTCAGGAACGCGACGATATCGGCGCGTCCGACCACATGCACGTCACGGTTGCGCCACTGCGAGTCCGGGGTGTATGCCAAGCTGACCCGTTCCGGGTCGCGGGTGTTCCAGGCATTCTCGGCGGCTTGCACCTTCTGGATCGCGGTCTCGAGCGTGAACGGCGGGAACGGCGGACGACTTTCGGTCATGCCTTGTTATACGTGTCACCCACTGCCACGATTCCGCTTTTACGGGTGTCATATCGTGACGTCATGGACTTCGCGATGTCGGCCAAGGGGCAGGACTACCACAAGCGGCTCTCCGACTTCATGACCGAGTACGTTTTCCCGGCGGAAAAGGACTACGACGCGTACCGGCACGAGAAGGGCCCTGACGACCACACCGTCCCGCCCGTCGTCGAAGACCTCAAGAAGCTGGCCAAGGAGCGTGGCCTGTGGAACCTGTTCCTGCCCGCCGAGTCGGGGCTGACCAACCTCGAATACGCACCGCTGGCCGAGCTCACCGGTTGGAGCATGGAACTCGCGCCCGAGGCGACCAACTGCGCGGCCCCCGACACCGGGAACATGGAAACCCTGCACCTGTTCGCCAACTCCGAGCAGAGCAAGGAGTGGCTCGAACCGCTGCTGAACGGAGAGATTCGCAGCGCGTTCGCGATGACCGAGCCCGCAGTCGCGTCCAGCGACGCCCGCAACATCCAGACCACGATGCTGCGCGACGGCGGCGACTACGTGATCAACGGCCGCAAATGGTGGATCTCCGGCGCCGCCGACCCGCGCTGCAAGCTCCTCATCGTGATGGGCCGCACCAACCCGGACGCCGCCAGCCATCAGCAGCAGTCGATGATTCTTGTTCCCGTCGATACGCCCGGTGTGTCGATCGAGCGGTCCCTGCCGGTCTTCGGATGGCAGGACCAGCACGGCCATTGTGAGGTCAGCTTCGACAACGTGCGGGTGCCCGTGACGAATCTCCTCCACGAGGAGGGCAGCGGTTTCGCGATTGCCCAGGCCCGCCTGGGCCCTGGCCGCATCCATCACTGCATGCGCGCCATCGGGGTGGCTGAGCGCGCGCTGGCGTTGATGGTCGACCGGGTGAACAACCGCATCGCGTTCGGTAAGCCGCTGGCCGAGCAGGGTGTGGTGCAGCAGCAGGTGGCATTGTCGCGCAACGAGATCGACCAGGCGCGGCTGTTGTGTCACAAGGCGGCGTGGGTTATCGACCAGAAGGGCAACAAGGAAGCGCGCAACGAGGTGGCGATGATCAAGGCGGTGGCCCCGCAGATGGCATGCAACGTCATCGACCGGGCGATCCAGGTGCACGGAGCCGCGGGCATCAGCGACGACACCGTGCTGGCCCGGCTGTACGGCTGGCACCGGGCGATGCGCCTGTTCGACGGGCCCGACGAGGTACACATGCGTAGCATCGCGCGTGCCGAACTCGGCAGGGAGAAGTCGGCTTTCGCCGCAGCGGTGACTCCTGGGTCTTCTCGGTGATGTCGAACCCCAGCGATCCTGATGCCCTGTCAGGGGCGTGGAACTTCCGTGACATCGCCGAGGAGGCCGGTATCCGGCCGGGCAGGTTCTTCCGGTCCAGCGAGTTGAGTGGGCTCGACGACTCCGGGCAGTCGGCGCTAGCCGGCTTCGGCATCACCGACGTCGCCGACCTTCGCTCCGATCGTGAGGTCGAACGTCGCGGACAGGGCCGGGTGCCCGGCGGCGTCGTGATTCACCGACTGCCGTTCCACGAACTGTCCAAACCGGGCGCCGAGGCGCCGCATGAGCAGAGCTTCGAGCGCATGATGACCGAGAAACCCGACGACGAAGACGTCGCGGTCGCGGCCGGCCGGTTCATGACCGAGGAATACGAACGTTTCCCGGCCCTCGCAGGCGCGCAACTGGCTGTCCGGCAGGTCATTTCGATGCTCACCGAGGAACGGCCGGTCATCACGCATTGCTTCGCGGGCAAGGACAGGACGGGCTTCACCGTAGCGACCGTGCTCGAGGCTGTCGGGGTCGATCGCGATGCGATCATGGCCGACTTCCTACGCAGCAATGCCGCGGTGCCTCAGCTTCGGGAAAGTATCCTCGATTCGATTCGCAACCGGTCAGAGGAGACCACCGACGAGATCGTGACCTTCGCGGAAGCCCGGCTCACCGAGGAGGTGCTCGGCGTCCGTGAGGTATACCTGGACGCATCCCGCAGAACCATCGACGACCAGTACGGGTCGCTTACCAAATACCTTGAGGCCATAGGGGTTACGCCCGCGCAGCTGGATCTGTTGCGCCGCTCGTTACTGGGTTAGGTAAACCCCGAACACCCACGCGACAGTGGCGAGCAGCGCCCCCGCCAGTTCGACCCCCATCGACAGCGCGACACCTTTCACCGCGTGCTTGGTCGACGTCCACGCCAGCCGCTGGTCTTTGCGGGTGGCCAGCTCCGCCAGATAAACGCCGAGCACGAACCCGATCAGCAGGCCGATCACCGGGATCACGAAGAAGCCGATGATGCCGAGCGCCCCGCCCGTCACCACACTCAGCGTGCGCACGTCGGCGGCACGCATCCGCTTAACGGGCCACGTGTACTTGATCAAGGTGGCAACGCCGATCAGCGCGGTCACCACGCCAAGTGTCACCCAGCCGGTGAGGTTGTTCTCGACGACGGCCCAGACTGCGATCGCGGCAAACACCAGCAGCGTGCCCGGCAACAGCGGCACCACGATACCGATGATTCCGACGGCAATGGCGAGCGCTACAAGAATGATGCCGGCGGTGCCCACCCTACGAATCTAGTGGGTCACGGCCGTCTGGCGCGTACCCACTGGAACGTGCCGGCGGTCTTGGTCCGGACGCCGACGAGGCCCAGGTCCTCGAGGATGTCGGCCAGTTCGTCCTCGGCGAAGAAGTTGGCGCCGCCATCGAGGGGTAGGGGGAGCAAACGGAACAGCGGTCCGATGTTGCCTGCGGTCGGCACCATGATCGCCACTCGCCCGCCGGGCTTGAGCACCCTCACGATCTCGGCGAGAGTCTGCGCCGGGTTCGGTATCAGCTGCAACACCGCGAGCGAGGTGGCCGCGTCGACCGTTTCGTCACGCAGGGGTAGCCGTTGTGCGTCTGCGCGCAGGAAGCCGAGGTTCTGCGCCACTTGGGCTTCGACCGCGCGGGCCAGCATCGGTTCGGAGATGTCGATGCCGAGCGCGAGCCCGTCCGGACCCGCGGCATCGGCCAGTTGGGCGGTCACGTTGCCCGGACCACTGCCGACGTCGAGGGCCACGCCGCCGGGCGGAATGTTCAGCCAGTCGACGGGTAGGCGCCACACGCTGGCCAGCCGCCGGGCCAGCGCCTGCGCGTTGTCGTAGAGCATCGACCCGATACCCGAGGCCCACAGGGCCTGGATGGCGCCGGTGTTCTTCGGCGGCTCGGTGCCCGTCGCGAGATCGTCGGTCAGCAGGTCGAGGTACCCCTTGCTGATGTCGGGATTCGCCGGCGGGTCGATCAAAAGATCCAGCGCCCTGCGCAGCGCCGCCGGGAGTTCGGTGTGAAGTTGATCGGTCACACGTCCACGCTACGCCGTGAGATCAGGCGCCGAGTCGGTCGGCCAAGTTCAGAAAATCCGTTGCTGTGAAGTCGAATTCGCCGTCGGTAAATCTGTGAGGTCGCTGATTGGGACCATATTCGAGCGGACGGGTCACATAGGCGGTCATCAGGCCCGCATCGCGGGCGGCCCGCAGATCTCCGGGGTGCGCGGCAACCAGCATGAGCTCACCCGGCGCCACATCGAGCAGCTCGGCGCAGCCGAGATAAGACTCCGGGTCAGGTTTGTAGTGATGGAACAACTCCGCGGAGATCACGCAGTCCCACGGCAGTCCGGCGCGCTTGGCCATGTTGGTCAGCAACGAGAAGTTTCCGTTCGACAGCGTCGTGATGATGAAGCGTTCCTTCAGTCGCGTGAGGCCCGCGACGGAATCCGGCCAAGGGTCGAGGCGATGCCACGCGCGGTTCAGATGGTTGACGTCGGCGTCGCTGACCGAGGTGATCCCCGCGTCGCGCAGCAGTTGGTCGAGGATCATGCGGTGCAGGTCGTCGATTTTCGTCCATGGGAGCTCGCCGCGGCGGACCCGATCCATCGCGGGCAGATACCCCTTGCGCCAGCTGTCGGCCAGCACGGGCCAATCTGCCTGCACACCATGGCTTTCGCCGAACGCTCCCAGCTCGGCAATGATGCTCGACCGCCAGTCGACGACGGTGCCGAACGTGTCGAATGCCAGCGCCTTCGGCATCACGGCTCCAGCACCACCTTGCCGAGCACACCGCCGTCAGCCAGGCTCTGCAATGCCTCCGCGCCCTTGGCCAACGGGAACCGCACCGGTGGCGGCGGCCGCAGGCCCGCCCTGACCAGTTCGGCCACACCGAATTCGAAGAGCGACTGGGCGCCGGGGGTGCGGTTGACGAACTCGCCGTAGCCCACCCCGATGACCGACACATTGCGCAGCAGTAGCCGGTTCACCTTGACAGACGGGATACCGCCGCCGGACGCGAAGCCGATGACGAGTAGCCGACCTTCGGTGGCGAGCGCACGAATCGCATCGTCGAACGCATCACCGCCGACGGGGTCGACAACCAGATCGGCACCGCGGCCACCGGTGTGGTCCTTGACCGCCTGCAGCCAGCCGTCGGTCAGCGGTAGAACGACGTCGGCCCCCAGCGACTTCACGAACTCGGCGCCATGCGGCCGGTGCACCATGGCGATCACCCTGGCGCCCAGCGCCTTTGCGACCTGGATGGCGGCAGTCCCGACGCCGCCCGCCGCGCCGAGTACCAGCACCGTCTCGCCGTGTCGCAACGCACCGCGTCGGGTCAGGGCGAAGTACATCGTCTGATAGTTGCCCAGGAGCGCGACGGCTTCGGCGTCGTCGAGATCGTCTGGCGTCGGCCGCAGGTTGGCGGGCGGCACCGCAACACGCTCCGCCCAGCCACCCAGCATGGTCAGCGCGGTTACGCGCTGGCCCGGTGTGAACTCCGACTCGTGCGGCGCCGAGACCACCACCCCCGCCGCCTCCATGCCGGGAATGAACGGCGGCTCCAGCTTCAGCTGGTACTCGCCGCGCAGCAGCAGCAGGTCGGGGAAGCTCACGCCGGCGGCACCGACATCGACGACGACTACATCGTCACTGCCAACAACATCATCGACATCGACGTAAGCCAGTCCACCTGGTCCGGAAAGCTCCTGCGCCACAAGCGCTTTCATGCGTTGTCAGCCGAGGCTGAAGTTGGCCCGCTGCGCCGCCGAGAGGTCGGTGATCTCGCCCCATTTGGCGGCAACGTCGTCGACCGACGGCACACCGTCGGAGAACGTGACCCCCTCGTTCTGGAAGAGCGCCGCTCGCTGCACCTTGCCGCCGCCGACGATGAACACCGATCCGGTGTCCGGGAGTTCCTCGGTGCACAGGTAGGCCATCACCGGTGCCACGTACTCCGGCGTCAACTTCTCGAAGACCTCCGGCGGCAGGATGTCCTGGGTCATCCGGGTGGCCGCGATGGGTGCGACGGCATTGGCCTTGATGTTGTACTTCGCGCCCTCCTGGGCGAGCGTGTTGATCAACCCGACGAGGCCGAGCTTCGCTGCGCCGTAGTTGGCCTGACCGAAGTTGCCGAACAGTCCACTGGTCGACGTCGCGACGACGACGCGGCCGAAGCTGTTCTCGCGGAAGTGCGGCCACGCCGCGCGGATCACGTTGTAACCGCCGTAGAGGTGCACCTTGAGCACGGCGTCCCAGTTCGAGAACTCCATCTTGTGGAAGGTGCCGTCGCGCAGGATGCCCGCGTTGCTCACCACGCCGTCGACCTTGCCGAACTCGTCGATCGCGGTCTTGATGATGCTCTCGGCGCCCTCTTGCTCGGCCACCGAGTCGTAGTTGGCCACCGCACGCCCGCCAGCGTCCTTGATCTCCTTGACCACATCGTCGGCCATGTTGTGGCCGGCGCCCGTCCCGTCACGGGAGCCGCCGAGATCGTTGACGACGACGCTGGCGCCCTCTTTGGCGAGCGTCAACGCGTATTCGCGTCCGAGTCCGCCTCCGGCCCCGGTGACGACGATGACGCGATCCTGCACTCCTGGCATGAGGTTCCTTCCTAGAAAAGCCGCTTGGCGAGCTTGAAAGCCTTCTCTGTATACGGGGGATAGATGAAGGCGCCGACGTCGGGTCGGGTCGACTTGGTCATCACGGTCTTCTTGTGGCTGAACTGCTCGAAGCCGAACTTGCCATGGTATGCGCCCATACCCGACGGCCCGACACCGCCGAAGGGCAGCTTGTTGGTCGAGAATTGGAACAGCAGGTGGTTGATCACCATGCCTCCCGACGACACCTCTTTGATCACCCGCTCACGAATGCTTTTGGTCTTCGTGAACAGATAGGCGGCCAGCGGTTTGGGTCGTGAGTTCACGAAACTGATTGCGTCGTCGAGGGATTGGACCGTCATGATCGGCAGGATCGGACCGAAGATCTCATCGGTCATCAATGACTCGGCGGGATCGGGGTCGACCACCACCGTCGCTTGGATGCTGATGTTCGACGGGTCGGAGCCGCCACCGATTACGACTTCACCTTTGGTCGCCGCCAGCGATGCGGTGAGCCGGTTGAAGTGGCGCTCGTTCACGATGCGCTTGCCACCGCTCGGGTTCTTGGCCTCGAAGGTCGTCACCGCATCTTTGATCTTGTCGACGAGCTCGTCGCGGATCTTCGCATCCGCCAGCACGTAATCGGGAGCGATGCAGATCTGACCGGAGTTGATCAGCTTGGTCCAGGCGATGCGCTTGGCGGCGACATCGAGGTCCGCATCGGCGGCCACGATGACCGGGCTCTTCCCGCCGAGCTCGAGGGTGACCGGCGTGAGATGCGGCGCCGCACCCTCGTACACCTTGCGGCCGATCTCGGTGCCGCCGGTGAAGCAGATGTGGTCGAAGCCCTGCGCGATGAGCTCCTGGCTGCACCCTCCGTCGCCCTCGATCACGGCGATCGCGTCATTGTCGAGGTAGCGCGGCACCAGCTCGGCCATCAGCGCCGACGAGGCGGGGCACACCTCGGAGGGCTTCATCAGCACGGTGTTGCCCGCCGCGATGGCCCCGACTGCGGGGCCGAGCGTCAACACAAAGGGGAAGTTCCACGCGCCGATGATCAGAATGGTGCCGTAGGGCTCGTGTTCAACCCAGCCGCGTCCGGGCAGCTGCGACATCTCCAGCAGCCGATACTTGCGGCGCATCCACTTCTTGACGTTCTTCGCGGCGTCCTTGGCCTCGCCCGCGGTGCTGGCGATGTCGGCCAGCCAGGCCTCGAACGGACTGCGGCCGAGGTCCTTCTCGAGGGCCTCCATGATGGCGCCCTCGTTGTCGACCATCATTTTCTCGAGGGCCAGGAGCTGCTGTTTACGCCACTCAACGGTTCGCGTGCGGCCAGTCTTGAAGGTATCCCGCAGCCTGCGAACGGTGCCGGGAATGTCTGGGGTGGATGTCGCGATTGGGGACGCGACGGATTCTGTGGTCACGGTGGGTGTCCTTCCTGACCCGAGGAACACCCGATACTAACCAACCGGTTGGGCAGTGCGAAGGGGCAACTTTCTGCCCCTCCTGTCGTCCGTTCGGGCGGTCAGACCGACTTCTCGCCGGTGACGAAGGACGAAAACCCATCGTGATCGAAGTCGCCGGGCGGCAATACCCACCGGTCGAGGCGGCGCATCTCGTCGGCAGAGGTGACCGCCGCTGCCCGCCAACCGTGCGCGTCCAGCCACTGCGCCACGTCGGCCCGGTCCGGGTCGTCGTACATGAGCTCCGCGATGTCGGGGGCGTTCTCCATCCCGAACTGCGCAGCGATGCGCTCGAACTTCGCCCGAAACTCTGCGCGCCTGTCGTCGGACCGCACACCGACGGTCTCTGCCGCGACGCGACTGCCTGCGGCACTGAGCGCGGTGATCTGCTCGAACAACCGGTCCTGGGCTTCGGCAGGCAGATACATCAGCAGGCCTTCCGCCAGCCATGCGGTGGGCGTGTCGACATCAAAACCGCCTTCCCGCAGGGCATTCGGCCAGTCCTGACGAAGGTCGATGGCCACGGCACGTCGCTCGGCCGACGGCGACGCGTCTTGTTCGGCCATCTTCGCGGCCTTATATTCGAGCACCTTGGGCTGGTCGATCTCGTAGACGACGGTCTCGGCGGGCCATGGCAGTCGGTATGCGCGCGAGTCCAGCCCCGAAGCCAGAATCACCACCTGCCGGATGCCCGCCGCCGCGGCATCGGCGAAGAACGCATCGAAGAAGTGTGTTCGCACGGCCTGATAGTTGCCCATGTGCTCGAAGACCGCGGCGACCTCGGTATCGGCGTCGGCCACCTTGGCCGCGAACTCTTCACTGCGCACCAAATCCCAAATGCCCGGGCCGACGCCGTCTACCAGCGCCTCGGCGTAGGGGTCCCGGATCAGTGGGTCGGCCTTGGCGGTTTCGCCTGCGCGGGCCGCGGCCACCATGACGGCCGTCGACCCGACGCTGGTCGCAATGTCCCAGGTGTCGTCGTGCGTGCGCAACGAGCTCATCGCCGAGCCCCCTCAGTCAGTGGGTTAGGTCACCGAGTCCTTGACCAGCGCTCTAGTCGCTGAGTTGCCAAAGTTTGTTGGCAAGCAGAAGGTGAAACTTCTCCGCGACCCCGGCGAGCTCGTCATGATTTCCGACGAAGCCGGCGTAGAAACCGATCCCCCACATCATCGCGACCAGCATCTCGACGAGTTGGCTCACATCGGTATCGGTGGTGAGCTCGCCCCGCTCGATCGCGTCGCCGACCGCCCACGCGATGAATTCGCGAGAGTTTCGCAAAGAATCGTGTTCGTCGCCTCTGAGTTCGGGATGGCGCTGAGCCTCCAACACCGAGGTCACGAGGAAAGCCGCCGCCGAACGGTCCTCGGAGTCGGCCTGGATCGCCGCACTGAAAAACGCCGATAGGCGGTTGAGCAGGTTCGTCTCGTCTTTCGCACGAGCCCGGCCCGCGCTAACTACCAGCGCATCAGTTTGTTCGACTACCTGAGCCCACAACACCCGCTTGCTTGCGAAGTAGTGGTTGATCGCCGGACGCGTCAGCCCCGCGCGGATAGCGATCGCCTGAAACGTGGCGGCGTCGTAACCGAGTTCGCTGAAGACCTCGCGGGCGGCTCCTATGATGCGCTCCCGCGTTTCAGCGGCCTTCGCTGCAGGTGGGCGACCCGGGCCCCTACTCGCGGTGTGTTGCGGCACAGTCAAATTGTGCCATACCCGCCGGTAGGCATATGTCGGTATTACCTGTCGGCGTACCTCGGACGGTCGATCCAGCAAATAATTGAGGGTCTGTCGCCGATTCCGACGTAGAGATTCGACGGGATGACCAACTAGGGTGCGGTGCCATGGCCAGCGTCGTTTCTCGGGAGGCCTACTTCGAGACCGGCCTCGATGTGCTGTCCGATCTCGGCTACGGGGGGCTCAAACTCGCTGAGGTCTGTCACCGTCTCGGTGTCACGACCGGATCCTTCTACCACTACTTCACCAACTGGCCGGCCTACACCAAGGAACTGGTCGCCCACTGGGTGCAGGAGCGCACGGTGCTGGTGATCCAGGCGGTGCGTGGTGAGACGGATCCGGGCCGTCGCATCGACACCCTCATCCAGGTCGCGCTCGGGCTGCCCCACGGGGCCGAGGCGGCGATCCGGGTGTGGAGCTCTCTGGATCCGCACGTGCACGACGTGCAGGCCATGGTGGACCGGCAGCGATTCGACATCATGTACGAATCGGCGTACGAGATCCTGGGCAACGAGCGGCAGGCGCAGGTCTTCGCAGGCTGGTCGGTGTACATCCTCGTCGGTTACGAGCAGTCCGCCTTGCCGCCCGACCCCGCGGCGTTGCAGTGGATCTCCCAACAGCTGCGCCTCGCACTCGACAACGACGGGTTCGCCTCGGTGCCCGACAGTGACTGACGCAGCGCGCGACACCGACGATTCGCCGGTCGAGGTCGAGCACGTCCAGCATGTCCTGGCGCTGCTGCGCGAGCGCCTCTACGGCGCCATCTCCTGCCTGGCGACGCTGGCGATTCTGGCCAGGTACAGCGACGGGGACACCAGCGCGTTGGCGCGGATTCTCGACATCGCGGTCGCCACCGGCGGTCTATGGGCCGCCAGCCTGCTGTCACACTTCGTCGCACAGATGGCCGTGTTCGGGAAGGCGCCGCGCGGGCGGTACTGGATCCAGCTCCTGCAGGCGTCGGGTCAGATTCTGCAGGCTGCCGTTCCTCCGGTGATCGTGTTGCTGCTGGCCGTGTTCGACGTGCTCGACACCGACACCGCGATGTGGATCGCGATGTGGACGCTGGTGGGTGAACTCGGTCTCATCACACTGCTCGCGGTGCGGCGCACGCGGTTGCCGTGGTGGCAGCAGGCGATGGCGGTCGCCGGGCTCGTCGGCCTCGGACTACTCGTCGTCGGCATCAAGATGCTTGCGCACTGACATGGCGAACCCGTGGCGCCGCGCGGTCGATCTGCTTCGGCAGCGCGACCCCGAATTCGATGCACTGCGACGTGCCACGCGGGCCGCGATCGTGGTACCCATCTCGGCTGCGGTCGGATTCACCGTCGGAACTGGTTCGCAGACAGCGTTGTTCAGCATTTTCGGTTCGGTGGCGCTGCTGATCCTGGTGGACTTCCCCGGAAACCGCCCGGCCCGCACATTCGCCTATTGCGGTCTGGGTGTCAACGGAGCCGTACTGATCACCCTCGGCACGCTGGTGGCCGACCATCCGTTGGTCAGTGTCGTGGTGATGTTCGTTCTCGGTGTGGTGGTGACGTTTTCCGGTGTCCTCAGTGAGATCGTCGCCGCAGGCCAGCGCGCCACTCTGCTGACGTTCGTGCTGCCGGCGTGCCTTCCGGTCGGCCCGATCGCCGACCGTCTGCTCGGCTGGCTCATCGCGCTTGCCGTATGCGTACCCGCGGCACTGTTCATGTTCGCGCCACGCCATCACGACGAATTACGACGTCACTCAGCGCAGGTATGCACCGGGCTGGCCGATGCCCTGGAGGGCACCGGTACGGCCAAGGACGCGACCCGCGCGATGAATGCGCTGTGGGAAAGCTTCCTAGGCGCCGACTTTCGCCCGGTGGGGCTCACCGCGGGCAGCCGGGCACTGGTGCGGGTCGTGGACGACCTCGGCTTCCTTGCGGACCGGATCACCGATGACACCGGTCGCCTGCTCGGCGATCTGAGGCCGCCACTGGTCCGGGTGCTGCGGGATTGCGCTGCGGTGCTGAGTATTTCCGACCCCCCGGCGCGTGCGGCCCGGGGGGCGGACCTCAACTCGGCATTGGCCGAACTGCGATCCGTCGCGCAGGGGCGCTACCGCGAGGACATCATCGAGATACTCGGGTCCACCGACGACGCGGAGGCCGTCGCCGTCGGCCGCAAGTTGTTGGGCCGCCGCACGTTCTCGGCCACCGTGGGCGTGACCGGGCGGATCATCCGCAATGCCGCCGACGCCGACGCCCGTCCGGTGTGGGCGCGCGTTCTGGGCCGTCGACTGCCACCGACGGGAACCGCGGATTGGGTGATGCCGGAGACGACCGCCGTCGCGGCGATCACCAAGGGACTGGTGGCGACCAGGGCGGTGGTGTTGCGCAACAGTCTGCGCACGGGTCTCGGTCTGGCCCTTGCCGTCGCGGTCACCCAGGTGTTCCCGCTGCAGAACGGCTTCTGGGTGGTGCTGGGCGCGTTGTCCGTGCTGCGCAGTAGTGCGCTGACGACGGGCACCCGGGTTGTTCGCGCAGTGGCCGGTACGGCGCTCGGCTTCATGTTGGGTGTGGTCGTCATCGAACTCGTCGGTGTCGATCCCATCGTCATGTGGGCGCTGCTGCCGTTCGTGGCGTTCGGTTCGGCGTTCGTGCCGGAGGTCGCGTCGTTCATCGCCGGCCAAGCGGCGTTCACGATGATGGTGTTGATCATCTTCAACCTGATCGCACCGACGGGATGGAGCGTCGGGTTGATCCGTATCCAAGACGTCATCATCGGCGCACTGGTCGGCGTCGTCGTGTCGGTGCTGTTGTGGCCGCGCGGAGTGCGCACCCGGGTGTCGACGGTGATCGACGAGTCCTTCGCCGTCGGCGCGAGGTTTCTCACCGCGGCCGTTCTGCGCGTCACCCGTGGTGCGTCCGAGGAGGCGACCAACCGGGTCATTGCACTCAGCCAGGAGGCGCTCCAGGCCTCACGGACGGTTGACGACGCTGTGCGCCAGTATCTTTCGGAGAGCAGCGGGGCGGCCGATGTCCGAGCGCCGGTGGTGCGGCGGGCCAACCGCGCGGTTCGGCTGCGCGCCGCCGCCGAACTGATCGCCGACGTCGTCCCCCCGCCGCACGGTGTGTACGCGCGGACCCGCAAGGTGCTCGAGACGCACACCGAGGCGGTGTGTCAGCACGTCACCGGCGCTTCGAACGGGTCAGCGCTGGAACCGATCAGCGACGACTTCGTGATCGCCCTGCGGGCCGACGCTTCCGACGAAGAACTTGCCGTCGCGGCGGCGCTGCCGTTGGTGACCGCCGCCGCACATGTTGGTGAGCTGGAACTGCTCTATCCGAGAAGCGATCCCGCACCCGTCAAACGCGGTGCGGCATGAGCGCATCCGGCGGGATGGCGCCGAACTTGCCCCCGTTGTAATCCTCGAGCGCCTGGATCACTTCCATCTTGGTGTTCATCACGAACGGGCCGTACTGGAACACGGGTTCGCGTATCGGCTTGCCGCCGAGGATGAGCACTTCGAGCGCGGAACGGTGTGCATCTTGCCCGGCATCGGCGCTCACACTGATCCGGTCGCCCGGCCCGAGCACGGCCAGCTGTCCCTGATGGATCGGATGACCGACCGGTCCGACCGTTCCGCGGCCCGACAGCACATAGACGAGCGCGTTGAAGTCGCGGTTCCACGGCAGATTCAGCCGGGCGCCCGGCTCGATCGTGCTGTGCGCCATGGTGATCGGCGTGTGGGTGGCGCCGGGGCCCCGATGTTGCGCGATGTCGCCCGCGATGAGGCGGACCAGCGCGCCGCCGTCCTCCGAGGACAACAGCTTGGCCTCGTCACCCTCGATCGCCTGGTAGCGCGGTGTCGCGAACTTGTCCTTGCGCGGCAGATTCACCCAGAGCTGGATGCCGTGGAACACACCGCCGCTCTCGACCAGCTCGGCGGGCGGCGTCTCGATGTGCAGAATGCCCGACCCCGCGGTCATCCACTGCGTGGCACCGTCGGTGATCAGCCCACCGCCACCGTGGGAGTCCTGATGGGCGAAGCGTCCGTCGAGCATGTAGGTGACGGTCTCGAAACCGCGGTGCGGATGCCAGTCGGTGCCTCTGGGTTCGCCGGGTTCGTACTCGACCTCACCCATCTGGTCCATGTGCACGAACGGATCGAGGTCGGCGGAACTGACACCGGCGAACGCACGCACGACGGGAAAGCCCTCGCCTTCATGGCCTCGTGGGCCGGTGGTGATCGAGCGGACCGGTCGTTCGGTATCCGACGGTCCGGCCGCGGCAATGCGCGGCAGTGTCAGGGTGTCGGCAGTGATAGCAGGCATGCCATCGATAACCGGACTGTAGTCCGCCTTATTCCGACCCCTCCAACGCGGTTAGCGCCGCCGCACGGGCTTCGGCCGCGGTACCGGCGGCGAGCACGGCTTCGGCCGCGGCGCGGCACTGCGACAGCGACACCTGCGCCAGTCGAGCGCCGACACCCTGGAGGGCAGCGGCGGCCGCCGACAACGACGTGACACCGAGACCGGCGAGTACGCATGCCAGCAGCGGATCCGCGGCGGCCTCCCCGCAGACGCCGACGGGCTTGTCCGCGGCGGCACCGGCCCGCACCGCCATCGCCACCAACGTCAACACGGCGGGCTGCCATGGATCGGTGAGCGCAGCGAGTTCGGCCGACATCCGGTCGGCGGCCATCGTGTACTGAGCGAGGTCGTTGGTGCCGATCGACAGGAAGTCCACGTGGTCGAGAATCCGGTGGGCCAGCAGCGCCGCAGACGGTACCTCGATCATCACGCCCGGCGTCAGGCCATGGAGGCGGACCTGCGCCGCGAATTGTTCGGCCTCCTCTGCGGTGGCGATCATCGGCGCCATCACCCAGGGCTGGTTACCCGTTCGCCTACCGGCGACGGCAATCGCTTCGAGCTGTCGGTCCAGCACGCCTGGATTGCCGAAAGCGATGCGGATGCCCCGCACGCCGAGCGCTGGATTGGCCTCGTCGGGATGCTCGGCGAACTTCAACGGCTTGTCGGAACCCGCATCGAGTGTCCTGATGACCACCTTGCGCCCGGCGAAGGCGTCCAGCACCTCGGCGTAGATGTCGGCCTGCTCATCGACGCTCGGCTCGGTCTCACGGTTCAGGAAGCACAGTTCGGTGCGGAACAGGCCGACGCCCTCGGCCGCGGTTTCACGGGCGGAGCGCGCCGCGGCGCCGTCCTGCACGTTGGCCAGCACAGCGATCGCATGTCCGTCGGAGGTGGCGCCGGGCCCGGTCCAGCGTGCGGTCCGGTCGGCATCGTGTCGCGCCTGCGAGACCGCCTCGGCGGCCGCCGCGGCATCGGGGGCGACGGTAACGGTTCCCACCGTGCCGTCGACGAGCACCATCGTCCCGCTATCGACGGCGTCCAGGCCCTCGATGGCGACGACACACGGGATGCCGAGTTGTCGCGCAATGATCGCGGTGTGGCTGGTGGGCCCGCCCAGCGTCGTGGCCAGCGCGACGACCAACGTCGGGTCCAGGCCCGCGGTGTCGGCGGGCGCGAGGTCTTGGGCGCACAGAATCGACGGCACCGCAGGCACCGGAACACCGGGTTCGGGCAGACCTTTCAACTCAGCGATCACGCGGTCGCGGATATCCCGCAGATCGGTCACCCGTTCGGCCATCAGGCCGCCGAGTTTGGTGAACAAATCGGTGAACTGCTCGACGGCGCCTGCCACCGCTCGGACGGCGGGAGCGCCTTCGGTGATCCGCTTCTCGGCGGCGCCCAACCATGCCCGGTCCTGCGCCAGGGTCGCGGTCGCGGCCAGCACCTCGGAGGCGGCACCCGTCGCGTGGGCCGCACGGTCACGCAGCCGTGATGCGACTGCGGCCGCGGCAGCCGTGAAGCGGGCCGCCTCGGCCGACGGGTCGGACTCAGATACGTCGCCTGAAGCGTCGTCGTCGAGCGACGGCGGCCGGCCTGGCCTGATCACCGGCGCGTAGGCGACGCCGGGGACCACCGGAACACCGAAAAGAGCAGTACCGGCTGGGAGTGACGTAGACGGGGATGCAGCGCTCATGTGAATCAGATTACAAGAAAAGCTTGACAAGTCAACACAAACAGTAGTAAAACCAATTAAATCAACATTGAGACGGTTCGATACCCACACATACGGAGCCACATGTACGCCGAAGAGCGCCAGCAGGCGATCGCCTCACTGGTGATCGCGCATGGCCGCGCCTCGGTCACCGAATTGGCGCAGGCCTATGACGTCACCACCGAGACGGTCCGGCGCGATCTCGCCGCACTGGACAAGGCGGGGGTGTTGCGGCGAGTGCACGGTGGTGCGGTCCCGGCGCGCGCACTCCACCTCGTCGAGGCCGGTGTGGGCGAGCGTGAGGCCACCCGGGCCGAGCACAAGGACGCGATTGCGGCAGCGGCCGCCGAACTGCTGCCGCAGGGCGGCGCCACAGTGCTACTGGATGCGGGCACCACCACCGCACGCGTCGCCGCTCATCTCCCCACCGATCGGGAGCTTGTGGTGGTGACAAACTCGGTACCGGTCGCCGCCCGCCTTGCTGCGATGCCGTCGGTCTCGCTTCAGCTTCTCGGCGGCAGGGTCCGCGGCGTCACCCAGGCCACGGTCGGCGAACAGACACTTCGGGTGCTGGACACGATGCGCGTCGACATCGCGTTCATCGGAACCAACGGAATCACCGTCCGCCACGGCCTGTCCACACCGGACAGCGATGAAGCGGCGGTCAAGCGTGCCATGGTCAGTGCGGCGAATTATGTGGTCGCGGTGGCCGACTCCTCCAAGGTCGGGCTCGAAGACTTCGTCAGCTTCGCTCCGCTGTCGGTAGTCGACACACTGATCACCGACTCTGAGATCACCGACACCGACCGCGCTCAGTTCACCGAGCAGGGCGTGGAGGTGGTGGTCGCATGATCGTCACCGTCACGCCGAACCCGAGCATCGACCGGACCGTCACCCTCACCACACCGCTCACGCGCGGCGCCGTGCACCGGGTCACGTCGGTCACCACCGAGGCCGGTGGAAAGGGCGTCAATGTCGCGCGGGCACTGACGTCGGCCGGCGTGGACGCGATCGCGCTGCTGCCTGCGCCCGCCGCGGATCCCCTGATCGCCGCCCTACACGTCGCCGCGGTGCCCTTTCGTTGTGTGTCCACCGATGAGCCGGTGCGCACCAACCTCACGATCACCGAACACGACGGAACCACAACCAAACTCAACGAACCGGGCGCCGCCATGGACGCACCGACCGTCGACGCGCTCACCCAGTCCGTGGTCGCCGCGGCGGAGTCCGCGTCCTGGGTGCTGTTGTCTGGTTCGCTCCCGCCCGGGATGCCCGACGGCTGGTACGCGGACGTCGTGGCGATGCTTGCCGCATTCGGTTGCCGGGTCGCCGTCGACACGTCCGACCGCCCGTTGACGGCCCTCGTCGAGTCCTTCGACCGCGCCGCCCCCGATCTCATCAAGCCCAACGCCGAGGAACTCGCCAGTGTGCTGGGGTTCTCTCCCCTTGCATTGGAAGCCGCTGTCGCCCAAGGTGACCCGGAACCGGTGGTCTCTGCGGCCCGACGATTGATCGATCGGGGCGTCGGCGCTGTGCTCGCCACGCTCGGATCCGCAGGCGCCGTCCTGGTCGACGACGAAGGCAGCTGGTTCGCCACCCCGCCGCCCATCACACCGCGCAGCACCGTCGGCGCAGGAGATGCCGCCCTCGCCGGCTACATCCGCGCCCAGGTCGCAGGTGCGGCTCCCCCGCAGCGACTGCAGATGGCGGTCGCCTACGGCAGCGCCGCTGCCGCCTTGCCCGGATCGGCTCAGCCGGGCCCGGCAGATCTCGACCTCGATGCCGTACACGTACTTCACCTCGCCCCGACAAACCCGCCGCCAACCCGAAAGTAACGCCATGACCATCATCAACACCGATCTGGTCCTGCTCGACGTCAACGCAGGTGACGACAAGCAGGCGGTGATCCGTAGTCTCGTGCAGCGTCTCGCCGATTCCGGACGCTCCACCGACGCCGACGGCTTGTTCGCCGCGGCGATGGCACGCGAGGAGCAGTCGGCGACCGGCCTGCCGGGCGGCATCGCGATCCCGCACTGTCGCTCACCGCACGTCGACAGC
This sequence comes from Mycobacterium neglectum, assembly GCF_002591975.1. Classification (GTDB taxonomy): domain Bacteria; phylum Actinomycetota; class Actinomycetes; order Mycobacteriales; family Mycobacteriaceae; genus Mycobacterium; species Mycobacterium neglectum. The sequence continues at coordinate 206,258 of NZ_NVQE01000003.1, forward strand.
GCCTCGATAGGTTTCGCGCGTTTGAAGCCGCCCGTCGATTTCGGTGCGCCCGACGGGCCCGCCGATCTGGCCTTCCTGATCGCGGCCCCCGAATCCGGCGGTGCAGAGCACATGAAGCTGCTGTCCAGCCTCGCACGCGCGTTGGTGCGCAAGGACTTCGTCGAGTCGCTCCGGCAGGCCACCACACCCGCCGAAGTGGTCGCGCTCGTCGACGGAGTACTCAACCCCGATAAGGCCACTCCCGCAAAAGAACCCGTTCCAGAGCGGACAAGGACGCTGCTCGCGGTCACCGCCTGCCCGACCGGTATCGCGCACACCTACATGGCCGCCGATTCGCTGGCCGCCGCGGCGAAGGACGCCGGCGTCGCACTTCATGTCGAGACGCAGGGATCCTCGGGCAGCACACCGCTGGATGCGTCGACGATCGCGGCGGCCGACGCCGTCATATTCGCCACCGATGTCGGCGTCAAGGACAAGCATCGGTTCGCGGGCAAGCCCGTGATCGCGTCAGGTGTGAAACGGGCGATCAACGAGCCCGGCAAGATGATCGCCGAAGCCCTTGCCGCAGCAGATAATCCGAACTCAGCCCGCGTGGACGGCGGCGCAGGGCCGTCGGCACCCAGCGCGACGCAGGCAGGTGGGGTCGGCTGGGGCACCCGCACGCGCCAGATTCTGCTCACCGGTGTGAGCTACATGATCCCGTTCGTCGCCGCCGGTGGTCTGCTGATCGCGCTCGGCTTCCTGTTCGGCGGCTACGAGATCGCAAACTCGGCCGAGGGCGAACAGCCCTCACTGGCCTACGGATTCGGATCTATCGGCCACGTCATCGCCAGTACCAACTCGTTGACCAACCTGCCCGCCGGAGGGCTGCTCCAGTATCTCGGAGCGGTGCTGTTCACCCTCGGCGGGCTGGCATTCATGTTCCTGGTGCCCGCGCTGGCCGGCTACATTTCGTTCGCGATCGCCGACCGGCCGGGTATCGCCCCCGGCTTCACCGCTGGCGCCGTCGCGGTCTTCGTCGGCGGCGGCTTCATCGGCGGCATCGTCGGCGGGTTGATCGCCGGCTTCACCGCACTGTGGATAAGCCGGATCGCCGCCCCGCGGTGGCTTCGCGGCTTGATGCCGGTGGTGATCATCCCGTTGTTCGCATCGCTGGCGGTCGGCCTGTTGATGTTCCTGCTGCTCGGTCGTCCACTGGCGGCGATCACGTCGGGCCTGACCAACTGGCTCGGTGGCATGTCGGGCAGTTCCGTCATCATTCTCGGCGTCATCCTCGGCCTGATGATGTGCTTCGACCTCGGCGGCCCGGTGAACAAGGCCGCCTACGCATTCGCGACCGCGGGCCTCAACGTCGCTGACCCCGCATCGCTGCGCATCATGGCCGCGGTGATGGCCGCGGGCATGGTTCCCCCGCTGGCGATGGCGCTGGCCTCAACGATTCGGCCGAACGTGTTCACCGAGCCGGAGCGGGAAAACGGCCGGGCCGCTTGGCTTCTCGGTGCGTCGTTCATCTCGGAGGGAGCGATCCCATTCGCCGCGGCTGATCCGCTGCGAGTGATCCCGTCGATGATGTTCGGCGGCGCCATCACCGGTGCGTTGATCATGGCTTTCGACGTCACCCTGAAAGCACCGCATGGCGGGATATTCGTCTTCTTCGCCATCGGAAACCTGCTTTGGTTCCTCGTGGCCCTCGCAGCCGGCACCGTGGCGGGCGCACTTGCCGTCATCGCCGCCAAGCAGTTCGTCAAGCCCGCCGCGGACGTCGAAGACGCGCCCGCACTCGCGGCGGCCTGACCCCTAACACCCACCACCACTGAAGGAGATCACTCATGCCCGCCAAGACCGTCATCGTCGGATCGTCGATCGGCCTGCACGCCCGCCCCGCTGCCATCATCGCCGAAGAGGTGGTGAAAGCAGGGGTGCCCGTGTTCCTCTCGCTGGACGGCGGTGAGCCCGTTGACGCCGGTTCGGCGCTGATGATCATGACGCTCGGCGCGGGCAACGGCGCACAGGTGACCGTCGCCTGTGACGACGCGGAGGTTCTCGCCGCGGTCGCCGGGCTGGTCCAGCAGGACCTCGACGCCTGACCGCAGGCGACCTGCACCGGAACAAGATTGCGGACCTGACCCCCCGCGCGGCCCCTTAAGATTGGCTGCGTGCAATCAGGCAGTCGGCTTGACGTGAGAATTTGTCCTGCCCGGGGGACCGTCGGGGGTTTGCTGTGGGGGCACCGGCATACTGCCTGCTTGTCGAGTTTCGGGGGAGGTGCATAACGAGTGCACCGCATAGGTGTGCTGCTGGTGGTGCTGTTGCTGGCGTTGTTCAGCGCTCCGCCTGCAGTCGCGATCGAACCACCCACTATCGATCCGGCGGCTGTGCCGCCGGACGAGACGGGTCCCGATCAGCCCACCGAACAGCGTCGGGTCTGCTCGGCCCCCACGGCATTCCCCAACTCGAATTTCGCCGACAAGCCCTGGGCGAACGACTACCTGCGCCTCGCCGAGGCGCAAAAATCCGCAACGGGCGCGGGGATAACTGTCGCCGTCATCGACACCGGGGTCAACGGCTCGCCTCGGGTGCCCGCTGAGCCCGGCGGCGACTTCGTGGACCAAGCGGGCAACGGCATGTCCGACTGCGATTCCCATGGAACGCTGACCGCGTCGATCATCGCCGGCCGGCCCGCACCGACGGACGGGTTCATCGGGGTCGCGCCCGACGCCCGCATCCTGTCGCTGCGGCAGACGTCAGAGGCGTTTCAACCCGTCGGCGCGCGCACCGATCCCAATGACCCGAACACCACCCAGACCGCCGGGTCGCTGCGAAGTCTGGCACGCGCGGTCGTGCACGCGGCCAACCTCGGCGCGCAGGTCATCAACATCAGCGAGGCAGCCTGCTACAAGGTGACCAGGCCGATCGATGAAACTGGGCTCGGCGCCGCGATCAACTACGCGGTCAACGTCAAGGGTGCGGTCATCGTCGTCGCGGCGGGCAACACCGGCCAGGACTGTAGCCAGAACCCGCCGCCCGATCCCGCGATACCCGCCGATCCGCGCGGCTGGAAGCAGGTACAGACGATCGTCAGTCCGGCGTGGTACTCGCCGCTGGTGCTCACCGTCGGCGGCGTCGCCCAGAACGGTCAGCCGAGCACCTTCTCGGTGTCCGGACCGTGGGTTGGCGCCGCGGCACCGGCAGAGAACCTGGTGGCGCTCGGCTACGACGGACGGCCCGTGAACGCGTTGACCGGACAGGACGGTCCGATCCCGATCAGTGGCACCTCGTTCGCGGCCGCATACGTGTCCGGGCTGGCGGCACTGCTCAAACAACGCTTCCCCGTCCTGACCCCCGCTCAGATCATGAACAGGATCACCGCAACGGCACGGCACCCCGGCGGTGGCGTCGACAATTACGTCGGTGCAGGCGTCATCGACCCGGTCGCCGCGCTGACCTGGGACGTGCCTGCGGGTCCGGAGCGAGTTCCCTACCAGGTCAAGGAGATTCCGGCACCAGTGGTCATCCCGCCGCCGGACCGAGGACCGATCACCGCCGTCGTCATCACCGGAGTCGCCCTGGCGCTCGCGCTGGGACTCGGCGCCCTGGCTCGCCGCGCACTGAGGCGCCGATGAGAAACTTTGCGTCCCATTTCGGGCTGCGCTTCACCACCGGTCACGCCATCTGGGCGGCAGTGCTGATTCCCGCCTGCATCCTGCTGTTCATCCAGCTCGATCTGCTTTGGCTGGGGATCACCCTGGCGGTAATCATCGCTCTCGCAGCCGTACTGACGATTCGCGGGCGACGGCTCACCGGCTGGATCGCGGCCGTGTTCGCGTGGCGGCGGCGCCATCGCAATGTTCCGGACCGGCCGTCCGAGCCGGCCGTCGGTTCCACCGTGATGCCCGGCGACCACGTCGCCGTCCGCTGGCAGGACGGCTACCTGGTCTCGGCCATCGAACTGGTCCCGCGGCCGTTCACGCCAACTGTGATCGTCAACGGTGAGGCCTATTCCGACGACGTGATCGACACCCGACTGGTCGAGCGATTGGTCGCCGCACACTGTCCCGATCTCGAGGCCGACGTGGTGTCGGCGGGGTATCGAGTGGGCAAGACCGCACCGTCGAGCCTGGTGGCGCTGTATGAGCAGGTCGTTGGGCCCTACCCCGCACCGGCGAATCGGCGCACATGGATCGTGTTGAGGGCAGACCCGGAGCGCACGCGTAAGTCCGCACAGCGGCGCGATTCCGGTGTGGCCGGACTCGCACGGTATCTCGTTGCATCGGTGACGCGGATCGCAGATCAGCTGTCCAGCAACGGTGTTGATGCCCGGGCCATCCGTAGCTTCGACGACTTCGACCGGGCGACCGAGATCAGCTTCGAACGCGAGACATGGTCGGCAATCAAAGGCCGCAGCACCTTCACCGCCGCGTACACCGCGCCGGGCGGCCCCGACGCGTGGTGGTCGGCGCGCGCCGATCACACCATCACCCGGGTCCGCATCCGGCCCGGTGAGGCTCCCACCGCCACCGTGCTGTTGACGACGCTCGCGAATCCGTCGACGCCGCGGGGGTTTTCCTGCCTGTTCGGCGGGCAGCGGGCCGCGTTGCACGGCATCAGCCCGGTCAACGACCGTCACTATGAACTGCCCGTCGGATCTGCCGGGGTTCTCGTCGGCGAGACCGCGGACCGCTATCCGGTGTACATGCCGTTCGACGACATCGACGTGAGCATCAACCTCGGCGACGCCCGGTTGTTCACCCAGTTCGTCGTGCGATCGGCGGCCGCGGGCGCGGTGGTCACCCTGCTACCGCAGTTCGCCGAGTTCGCCGGGTCTATCAACGGCCACATCGGGCAGGACGCCAAGGTGGCCTGGCCCAACGCCACGACGTACCTGGGTCCGCACCCCGGCGTTGGACGAGTTATCTTGCGGGACAACTTCATCGACACCCCACGGCATAAGCAGCTACCGATCCGGTTGATCAACCCCCGTGAGGAAAGCCGCTACCAGATGGCGCTGGAGGGCTGAGGTCGTGACGGTCCAACGGGTGGAGCCCAGCGCCCTCACCGGCCAAGCCACCGAGATGAAGGGGCAAAACTGGAACAGCCCCTCCGAGGATGCGGTGTTACCACCGGATGCCCTGCCCTCCACGAACGATGCGATCGCCAACCTCAACGCCAACGCGCAGTCGTTGAAAGAGTTGGAGCGGTGGGCCGAAGTCGAGAACCAACGCATTGCCGAGATGCTGGACATCGCCGCGCAGGCCTACCAGAAGGTCGACGACGACTACGGCAGGGCGCTCGACAATCCCGAACGCGCCGCGGCAGTCGACGCCATCACCATTCCGTCTCCGCAGACACCGCCTCCCGAAATCCCTGTTCCCCCAGGCACTCCGCGACTACTCGATGCGAGCGGATATAGCAACGTCATACAGACCCAGGCCGAGCTGAGCGCGCCGGACACCGGCGCTTCGCTCAAGACCGCGATGTTGCTGTGGGGCATTGCGTCCAACCGTGTCGACAACAACAAGCCGAAGCCTCCGCCCGGCGACTGGGAGGGTGAGGCCGCCGACGCCGCCTACGCACGGATGACCACGTTCGGCAACTGGCTGACTCAGCTGTCCGGAGCCTGGTACGACCTGGCCGAAGCCGCGTCGAAAATTCTTTCGGCACATGACAAAGCAAAGAGCACGCACGATCCCATCGCCAAGGAGTACACCGAGCTGGAAGCGCGGATTCGCCAACTCTCCAGCGTGAGCGCGCCACACGGCGGCGTCCGGGTCCAGAGGGAGATGGAGCGGATCCGCCAGCGCATGGAGGAGCTCCAGGCGCAGTCCGACGAGGTGCGCCAGGATTATGCGAATGGCGCGACGTTCACACCGGTCCGCCCTGCCGACCCGCCGTTCAAACCGGGCGACGGCCTGACGTCCGCGGGTAGCGGCAGCGGAGGCGGCGGTGCCGGTGACCAACCCGCCGGGGAGTCGGCCGCGATGGCCCGGAAGATGGGCGAGTCAATGGGAAGCCCGCAGCCGCAGTCGGGTTCGCCGCAGGGTGGCGGCGCCGGTGGCGGGTCACCGTCGGGCGGTGGATCGCCCTCGGGAGGCGCCGGCGCCGGCAGCCCGAGCGAGACGCCCGACGGCGAGACGCCCGACGGAACGTCGAAAGTACCCGCCGATCCGAACCTGCGACCCGCAGCGGGGGGCGGCGGGGCCGGGGGCGCCAGCGCAGGGTCTGCGCCTCTTTCGCCCGCAGTGACGCCCGAAACCGTCGCGCCGGGCCCGCCCATGCCCGTCGGCGCCGGACCCGCGGCCGGTACCGCGACCCAGGGTGGCATCGCAGGTGGGATGGGCGGTATGGCGCCCATGCACGGCGCGCAGGGCGCACAGCAGGGCAAGGAGAAGCGTCGCGATCCGCTCACGGCACCCGACGAGGACCTGTACGTCGAGGACCGCGCGTGGACCGAGGCGGTCATCGGTAATCGCCGCCGCAGGGACGTGCAGGACGGCAAACAAAGCGAGCAGGACGACCAGTGACCGACGAGATGCATCCGGAGGTCGCCGCCGTCCTGCAGCAGGCGCAACGGTTGCAGTCACTGATGGATGAGCAGTTGTACAAGATGAACCACCAGACGTTCACCGCCACCGACGACGCCGAGACGGTCGAGGTGACGCTCAACGGCCACCACCACCTCACCGGCACGTTCATCGCCGACGGACTGCTGCGGCTGGGTGCGCCGACGGTTGAGAAGCGACTCAACGAGGCATTACAGAAGGCGAGCGATGCCGCGACCGAGTCGATCGAGCGCGACAGGGACCGCATCGACGCCGCGGTCGCAGACATCACCGCCGACCTGCGCGCCGACGAACCTTAGTATCGTTCGACCGTGCCCCGCGATCATGGGGACCCGGGCGACGCCCCTTCGGTCCCTCCCCCACTCACTGAAGTCGCGGATTCCAGCCGCCCCTCCGCTGCGGAGGAAGCCCGCACCATCGCGGGATCGACCAACACCGGCACCCTCGCCACACTCACCGAAAGCGGCGATCCGTGGGCCTCGTACGTGACGTACGGATTGCTCGGCGGCGCACCGGTACTGTGCGTCTCCAATCTCGCCGAGCACGGTCGCAATCTGGCTGGCGACCCGAGGGCGAGCATCGCGATCGTCGCGCCGACGTCGGAGTCCGATCCACTTGCCAGTGGCCGCGTCACGCTCGCCGGTGTCGTCGAGATGCCCACAGGTGACGAACTTGCTGCGGCGCGCGATGCGCATCTTTCCGCCGTCGCGGCGGCCAAGTACTACATCGACTACTCCGACTTCACGCTGTGGGTGCTGCGCGTGCATCGGGTGCGCTGGGTCGGCGGGTACGGCCGCATGGAGTCCACCACCGGTGATGACTACTCCGCAGCCACGCCGGATCCGGTTGCGCCGCAGGCCGCAGGGGCAATTGCCCACCTGAACGCCGACCACGCCGACTCGCTCGCCGCGATGGCCAAGGTGCTTGGCGGTTACCCGGACACCAGGGCGGCGACCTGCACCGGCGCCGATCGTTACGGCCTCGATCTGCGGCTCGATACCGAACGCGGCATCGCCTACACCCGGGTCGGCTACGCCACACCGATCGACTCCTACGACCAATTGCGTTCGGCGACCGTCGAGCTGGCGCGTCGGGCGCGAGGGCGCTGAAATACGATCGCGGTATGGCAGATGCGGGCGATCGCCCAGAGACCTGGCAAGCAGCCTTCGAGCTGATCCGGACCCGCGGCTACGAGCATCGGGCCGAACCGTTCAAACTGGCCAGCGGCCAGCTCAGCCACGACTACATCGACGGTAAGTACGCCATCGACACCGGGGAACGGTTGACCACCGTCAGCCGCGCCATCGCCGACCTGGCCGTGCAGAGCGGAATCGAGTTCGACGCGGTCGGCGGGCTCACCATGGGTGCCGATTCGATCGCCATCGGTGTCGCGATGGTTACCGGTAAGGCCTGGTTCTCCGTGCGCAAGGAGCAGAAGTCACGCGGTCGCGAGCAGTGGATCGAGGGCACCAGGCTCGTACCCGGCACCCGGGTGCTGCTCGTCGACGACGTGATCAGCACCGGCGGCTCCACCGAGATCGCGTTGGAGCGCGTCGTCGCCGCCGGCGCCGTCGTCACCGGCGTGATCCCGATGGTGGACCGCGGCGATGTCGCGGCCAAGCGCTTCGCGAAGCGTGACATCGCATTCGCCGCACTGGTGACCTACCGCGACCTCGGCATCGAGCCCGTCAAGGACGTCTGACCTAAGCTGCGACCACCAGAACGCCACCCTGCTCCACCCCGACGGTGACCCGGTCACCCGGGGCCAATGCCCTGGCGGCCGAACCGGAGATCTGGGCGCTGATCACCGAGCCGTCCGGCATCGCAAGGTAGACCCGCGAGATCGGCCCGAGGAATGCCACCGAGCTGACCGTCGCCGTGCCCGCGGGTTCTGCGGTGACGGTGACGGCCTCAGGGCGCACCATCGCCAGTCCCCGACCCGACGTGATCGAACCGGGTAACGTCGGCAACACAGTACCGAGCAGCTGTGCGCTGCCACTCGAGACCTGTACGGGCACTTTGTTGTTCAGTCCCACGAACTCCGCGACGAACGGGGTCGCCGGGTTCGCGTAAAGGTCCGCGGGTGCCGCCAGCTGCTCGAGCCTACCTTGGCTCATCACACCCACCCGGTCGGCGACGGCGAGCGCCTCCTCCTGATCGTGGGTGACGAACAACGTCGTGATGCCGACCTCGAGTTGCACACGGCGGATCTCATCGCGCAGCTGCGCGCGGACCTTAGCGTCCAGCGCCGAGAGCGGCTCGTCGAGCAGTAACACCCGCGGCTGGATCGCCAGCGCGCGAGCCAGTGCCACTCGCTGCTGCTGCCCACCTGACAACTCGTGCGCATACTTTTGCTTATGTGCGCCCAGCCCGACCAGGTCCAGCATATTGGTTGCCTGAGAAGTCCTCTCGCGCTTGTCTTTTCCACGCATCTTCAGTCCGAAGGCGACGTTGTCGATCACAGTCAGATGCGGAAAGAGGCTATACGCCTGAAACACCATGCCCATATCGCGCTTGTTGGCGGGTATGCGGCTGACGTCGCGCCCGCCGACCGATACGGCGCCCGAGGTCGCATCGTCGAGACCCGCGAGAATGCGTAGCGCAGTGGTCTTCCCGCAACCCGAAGGTCCAAGCAACGCAACGAGTTCGCCCGCTTCGATGTGCAGGGTGAGCCCATCGAGGGCCTTGACGTCTCCGTAGACCCGCGTCAGATCGGTCAAGTCGACGGCCGTGTTCGCGTTCATGCAGTCACTCCTTGGACACGCCTGCGCCCCCGTGTCACCAGCGACAGCACGAGTAGCAGGACGAAGCCGAACAACAACACCGCCAGCGAGGCGGCCACCGACGTCGGGCCGTCGGTCTTGCCTATCGTCACGATCTGTACCTGCAGCGTCTCGAATCCGGACAGCGACGCGATGGTGTACTCGCCGAGCACCACGGCGATCGAAATGAAGGCAGCGGAAACGATTCCCGACCAGATGTTGGGCACCACGATCCGCAGTATCGTCGTCGCCCACCCGGCACCGAGTGAGCGCGCCGCCTCGGTGAGCGTCTGCAGGTCGATCGACGACAGCGCCGCATCCAGTGCGCGGTAGGCGAACGGGAGTACCAGCACCACGTAGACGAACGTCAGGGTCAGTGCGGATTCGCCGAGAAAGTACGTCACCCAGAGGTACACGTTGCGCAGACCCACGACGATCACCAGGGCGGGAATCGTCAGCGGCAGTAGGCACAGAAACTCCACGGCGCCCTTGGCCCACGGTGCCCGCAGCCGCACCCAGATCATCGTCGGCACCAGGAGCACCAGCATGGTGACGACCGTGAAAACGGCAAGCAGCAGCGAGATCACGATCGCCTGGTACAGCGCGTCGTCGGTGACCAGATTGGCCCATGCCTGCCAGGTGCGGCCATCGCCGATGAGTCGGCGGGTGGAGAAGTCGGCCATGGCGTACAGCGGAAAGAGGAAGAAGAGGCCGAAGAGCACCCAGAGTGCCGCTCGCATCACCCGTTTCATCGCAACCACCGCGCTGTGCGTCGCACCAGAACGTTGTAGGCCGTCATCACCACCGCGACGACGACGATCATCTCGAGTGCGAGCGCGTACGCGAACCCGGCTTGGCCGAGGACGACCTCACTGGTCAACGCGGAGCGGATGAGCAGTGGGACGATGGGGCTGCCCTGGCTCACCAATGCGGCCGCAGTCGCATAGGCGGCGAATGCGTTGGCGAACAACAACAACGCCGAGCCGAGGAATGCGGGCGTCAGCAGCGGAACGACCACCTCGCGGAAGTACTGCCACCGCGATGCCCCCAGGCTGGCGGCGGCTTCGCGCCACTGCGGACGCAGTCCTTCGAGCGCCGGCAGGAAGACGATCACCATCAGCGGGATCTGGAAGTACGTGTACACCAAGGTCAACCCGACGAGGCTATAGAGCCATCCCGAGCCTGCCAGGTTCCAGCCGAACGCCTGCTGCACCCACACCGTCAGCACGCCGTTGAGGCCGACGGTCGCCAGGAACGCGAATGCCAGTGCCACACCGCCGAACTGGGCCAGCACGCCGCACAGCGAAATCACTGCCCTTCGCACCATCGATGTGGGCGGGCTGCTGACGATCAGCCAGGCCAGTACGGCACCGAGAACCGCACCGATGATCGCCGTGCTCGCCGACAACAGCACGCTGGATCCCAGCGCCGTCAGCGCGGTCGACGAGAACAGAGCACCGATGCGGTCGAAGGAGAACGAACCGTCGGTGATGAACGCGTTGACGATCACCGTCACCGTCGGAATGGCCAAGAAGACGGTGACGACAGCGAGGAACGGCAGCAGCGGCAGAGCTTCTGTCAGTCGTTTGGATCGAAGGGTTGCGCCCTGCACGTCAGCCGATCGCTTCGGCCCAGTTGTCGGCGAGATAGGCGGTGGCCCTGTCGGTCTGGTCCGGACTCGGCACGGTGACCGGACCGTCGATGACCGGAATCGCCGCCGCAACCGCCTCGTCGAGCGTGCCCGAGGCCAACATGTTGTCGGCGCGCACAGGACGCACACCACCCGCGGCGTAGAGGTTCTGCCCCTCGTCGCTGAACAGGAACTCCTGCCACAGACGCGCGGCGGCGGGATGCGGCGCATCCTTGTTGATCGCCTGGTAGTAGTAGCCCGCAACAGCGTGGTTCGGCGGCACCACCACCTGCCACGACGGCAGCTTCTTGGTCTCGGTCGCGTTCAAGTAGTTCCAGTCGATGACCACCGGAGTCTGCCCGGATTCGATGGTGGCCGGAGTCGGGTCGACGGGCAGGAAGTTGCCCGCCTCCTTGAGCTTGCGGAAGAACTCCACACCCGGCGCGATGTCGTCGGCGGAGCCGCCCTGGGAGAGCGCAACCATCAACACTCCGGAGAACGCGGCACCGGCCTGAGTCGGGTCGCCGTTGAGCGCCACCTTGCCGTTGTACTCCGGCTTGAGGAGATCGTCGACCGAGGTGACGGGTGGCACCTTGGCGGAATCGAAGCCGATCGACATGTAGCCGCCGTAGTCGTTGACCCAGGCACCTTCGGCGTTCTTGTAGGCCGAGGGGATGTCGTCCCACACGGACACCTTGTAAGGCGCGAACATCGACGTGTTGGCCAGCGCCACCGACTGACCGAGGTCGAAGACGTCGGGCGCGGTGCTGCGGCCCCGCTGCTGGTTGGCGGCGTTGATCTCGTCCTGGCTCGCGGCGTCGGGCTGTGCCGAATTCACCCGCACGCCGTACTTGTCCTCGAACGCCTTGATGATGGCGGCGTAGTTGGCCCAATCAGGCGGCAGCGCAATGACGTTGAGCTCACCCTCCTTCTTGGCCGCTTCGACGAGGCCGTCCATACCGCCGAAGTCCTCGGCTGACGTGGCCTCGCGGGCATTCACGCCGGACTCTGTCTGCTCTTCCGGGCCGTCCTTCTGTGGCGGTGCGCAGCCGATCAGGCCGGTGAACAAAAGGACCGATGCGGCCGTGGCCGCCATGAGACGTGAGGACTTCATTGCCGAACCTTCCGATGGCAGGGAAGCGGCGCAGTGGCGCGGAGATGACGGCACGGCGACGCGGCATTGAACGAATGCATACGCGGCGCTCGACCCTACCGAACCGATGCCGCCGGGGTAACCGTTCACCCGACTTCGGTTGTCGCACATATGCGCAGGTACAGGGATAACATCGGAATGTGGCTGAACGCGAAGCCTCGGGGGACTTCGAGTACTTGATCGGCGACCTGACCGAAGCGACCCCGGGATCCGACGTGCCGGATGCCGATGACGCGCCGGCAGAACCGGTAGCGGACCAGGACACCGGGTCGTTCGACGCGTTCGACGCGGACACCTGGTACTTCGAGCCTGCCCCGCCGCCCTGGTACCGCCGCACGCAGGCGCTCCTCGTTTTGATCGCCAGCGCGGCCGCCGCGGCGGCCCTCGTGATCGCCGCAGTGCTGTTGATCGTTGGGTGACGCGGCGAGACGACAACGTCGGCCATAACAGAATCGGGCGGGAGACTGTCGCCTCCCGCCCGATGCACGTCCCTGATCAGCGGTTCCCGTGATGCCGATGCCACGCGCTGCCGTGGCCGCCGTAGCCGTAGCCGTAGTACGGGTACTGGAACTGGCCGGCCTGTAGCGCGGTCAGCCCCGGCGTGGCGGTGATCTGTGCATTGCCTGGCCTCTCGACTATCGTCGCACCACCGGTGTCGGTGACCGTGCCGCTGGGCGCCGCGGCCGCGACCGGGGCGAGTCCGATGGCTCCCGCAGCCGCAGCCATGGCCATGGCCAGCGTCGCAATGAATCGAGTCTTCATTGCATCCTCCTAATTCTCCCGAAACTGGACATTCAGTTTCAGTGGATAGAACGCTGTGGTCCGCGCGAATAAGTCCGGCAGGAGAGAGTCTGCTACGTCACAACCCGGACCCACAGCGCGTCGATTGCCTCGAACGCGTCGCTCAGGCTTTCAGCTGCAAGGGGTTTGAGCTCCGCCATGGCGGGATTGACGTCGGCCATCGTCAGCTCGGCTGTGATGAAGCGGGGCGACAGACCCGTCATCGACACGGCATGGGGCAACCACGATTCAGCGTGATCCCATCCCTCGCGCGGTGTGCCGGGGCCGTACCCGCCACCGCGGCTCTCCAGGACGACGAACTCGGTGTCGCCGAGCAGACCCTTCCCCGTCTCGCTGTCTATCGACAGACCGGGCGCCACGATGTGGTCCACCCACGCCTTGACGGTGCTCGGCGGGCCGAAGTTGTACAGCGGAAGCCCGAGCACGATCGTGTCGGCACGCTTGATCTCATCGACCAACTCGACCGTCAACGCGGGCGAAGTCGGATCACCGAGGTGCGGAATTGGATCGGATGCCAGGTCGCGATAGGTGACGGTGCCATCTGAGTGGGTATCGCGCCATCGCTGTGCGGCACGGGCGGTGAGGCGCCTGCTCACCGACTGCTCTCCCTGGACAGAAGAATCGATGTAAAGCAGTTGGTTCATCAATCTCCCCTTCATAGATAATTTGTATCGTACAAACTATCTATACCAAGTTGATCGTTGATGTATTCCCGTAACCTGGACTCGTGCCCGAACTGTCTGCGCCGCTGCTCGTGCACCTGGCGCGGCGCATGCAGACCGAGGCCGAAGTGGAACTGGCGGCGTTCGGTCTGCGCGCCCGGCACGTCATCGCCCTCACTCTGCTGCGCGACCTCGGCGAGCAGAACCAGTCCGATCTGTCCGCGATGCTCGGTGTGGATGCGACGAATGTGGTGGCGCTGCTGAACGAACTCGAGGCCGACGACCTCATCGAGCGCAGGCGCTCGACAGAAGACCGACGCAGGCACACCGTGACGCTCACAGCCGCGGGCAAGGGCAAACTCGCCGAGATCGAGACGAAGCTGTCGGTGGTCGAACACCATGTTCTGGCCCCACTGAGCGACGCTGAGCAGCACGACCTCTACATGCTCCTCGCGCGCGCCACCGCAAGCCCGACATGCGCCGAAGTGCTTCCCACTGCGCAATCGTGTGTCGAGCAATCGGAATAGTCTGGACCCATGGCCGAAATCGACCCCGCGGCCCTGTTCGCCCAATCGCCGGTCGCGATGCTCGCCACGGTCGGTCTGGATGGCGCGCCACATCTGGTGCCTGTGGTGTTCGCCGTGAACAACGACCGCGAGCAGCCCGTCGTGTACACCGCGGTCGACGCCAAACGTAAGTCCACCAAACGGCTGCAGCGGCTGACCAACATCGAGGCCAACCCGCGGGTCAGCCTGCTCGTCGATCACTACGACGAAGACTGGACCCAACTGTGGTGGGTGCGCGCCGACGGCGTGGCCGAGATCCACCAGAGCGGCGACGAGATGGCCGGCGGCTATGCGCTATTGCGACGCAAATACGTTCAGTACCAGAGGATTGCGCTGGACGGGCCCGTCGTGACGGTCACCGTGGCGCGATGGTCCGCGTGGCAGGCGTGATGCGAGTGCTCTGAGCTCTTGTGCTCGGTGCAGGTTGTAGAGAATTGTGGGTTGACAGATCCGATGGGAAGCACCGTCGCTTCCCGGGAGGGAACGTCATGGCTGACAAGACAACTTCCCAGGCTTCAGGCGCCCCCACCGCGGACAGTCCGGCCGCCATCCGCAATGTGGTGCTGGTGGGCCCATCGGGTGGCGGCAAGACGACCCTCGTCGAGGCACTGCTGGTCGCCGCCGGAGTCATCAACAGACCGGGATCGGTCGTCGACGGAACCACCGTTTGCGATTGCGACGAGGCGGAGATCTCCCAACAGCGCTCGGTCGGTCTCGCGCTGGCCTCGTTGGAGCACAACGGGGTCAAGGTCAACCTGATCGATACACCGGGTTACGCCGATTTCGTCGGTGAACTCCGGGCCGGTCTGCGGGCGGCCGACTGCGCGCTGTTCGTCATCGCGGCCAACGAGGAGATCGACCAGCCGACCAAGTCGCTGTGGCTGGAATGCAGTCAGGTGGGCATGCCCAGCGCGGTCCTCGTCACGAAACTCGACCATGCCCGCGCTAACTACGACGACGCCCTCGCCGCCGCGCAGCAGGCGTTCGGCGACAAGGTGCTGCCGCTGTATGTGCCCGCCGGCGAGCCGTGCGCCGGCCTCATCGGTCTGCTCTCGCAGACCCACTTCGAATACGCCAACGGCAAGCGCACCGCATCCCATGAGCCCGCCCCGTCCTACGGCGACGCGCTCACCGAGATGCGCGGCAGGCTGATCGAGGGAATCATCGAGGAGTCCGAGGACGAAACGCTGATGGAGCGCTACCTCGGTGGCGAGGAGATCGACCAGTCGGTGTTGATCGAGGATCTGGAGAAGGCCGTCGCGCGCGGGTCGTTCTTCCCGGTGATCCCCGTGTGCAGCACGACCGGCGTCGGCACCCTCGAGCTGCTGGAGGTCATCACCAGCGGCTTCCCGTCTCCGCCGGAGCACCAGCTTCCCGAGGTGTTCACCCCGCAGGGCAAGTCCCGCAACAGCCTGCCGTGTGATCCTTCGGGGCCGCTTCTCGCCGAGGTCGTCAAGACCACCTCGGACCCCTATGTGGGGCGCGTCAGCCTGGTGCGGGTGTTCTCCGGAACCATCTCCCCCGACGCGACAGTGCATGTGTCCGGCCACTTCTCGTCGTTCTACGGCACCAATGGCTCCGCCCCTACCCACGCCGACCATGACGAGGACGAGCGCATCGGCGCACTGTCGTTCCCGCTCGGCAAGCAGCAGCGACCGGCGCCGACGGTGGTGGCGGGCGACATCTGTGCCGTCGGGCGGCTGTCCCGCGCCGAGACCGGCGACACGCTGTCGGCGAAGTCCGACCCGATGGTCCTCAAGCCGTGGACCATGCCCGAACCACTGCTGCCGATGGCCGTGCAGCCGCATGCCAAGACCGACGAGGACAAGCTCGCGGTCGGGCTGCAGCGGTTGGCGGCCGAGGACCCGACGCTGCGCATCGAGCAGAATCCCGAAACGCATCAGATCGTGTTGTGGACCATGGGCGAAGCCCATGCCGGTGTCGTACTCGACGCCCTGTCTCGCAGGTACGGCGTCGCCGTTGACGCCGTCGAGCTACGGGTGCCCCTGCGAGAAACTCTCGGCGGCAAGGCCAAAGGGCATGGGCGACATGTCAAGCAATCGGGCGGCCACGGCCAGTTCGCGGTGTGCGACATCGAGGTGGAACCGTTGCCGGAGGGCTCGGGTTTCGAGTTCGTCGACAAGGTCGTCGGCGGTTCCGTTCCGCGCCAGTTCATTCCGAGCGTCGAGAAGGGCGTTCGCGCCCAGATGGAGAAGGGGCTACTCAATGGGGCGGGCGCAGGCTATCCGGTCGTTGACATCCGGGTGACGCTGTTCGACGGCAAGGCGCACAGCGTCGACTCATCCGACTTCGCGTTCCAGATGGCAGGTGGACTGGCGCTGCGCGAGGCGGCCGCGGCGACCAAGGTGAACCTGCTCGAACCCGTCGACGTGGTCTCGGTCGTGGTGCCCGACGATTTCGTCGGCGCGGTGATGAGCGACCTCGCAGGCAGACGCGGCCGCGTGGTGGGCACCGACAAGGTCGGCGAGGACCGCACCGTCGTGAACGCTGAGATTCCCGAAGTGGAGTTGACCCGGTACGCGATCGACCTACGTTCCCTGGCGCACGGCGCCGGATCCTTCACGCGGTCCTTCGCACGCTATGAGCCGATGCCCGAACAGGCCGCGGCCAAGGTACGGGCCTCCGCGTAGCTCACTGCCGCGCGATGTAGTAGTGCAATGCGAAGTAGACCTCGCGCACCAGCATCGGGAGCTGTGTGCCGAGGGTTCGGTAGCGGGTGGTTCGCGTGGGCGACGGGTGCGCGTCAAGCCCTAGGTCCTCGGCCATCCGCATGGCACGGCGCATGTGCAGCGGATCGCTGACGATGAGCACTCGGTTGACATCATGTTCGGCAAGCCGCGGCCGGGCGAAGACCAGATTCTGCTTGGTGGTGCGCGATTGCGTCTCGATGAGAAGACGGTCCGCCGGAATGCCGGCGCCGATCAACCAGTCGCGTCCGGCCTCGGATTCAGCGAGCTTGTCGCCTTGCCCGAGCCCACCCGTCACGACGATCCAATCGACCTGTCCAGATCTGAACAGGTCGGCCGCGTGCCGCAATCGCTCCTCGAACACCGGAGACGGCTCATCGTCATCGACTGCCGCGCCGAGGACGATCGCGGCATCCGCCGGCGCCGCGTCGGATTGCCCGCTGAAGGCGACGATATCCACGGCGAGGCTGACGACACCCACCAGAAACAGCGCCAGGGCCATCGCGATGCCTCGGCCGCCCACGGACTGCACCACGCCACGCTACCGGGCCCTATGGGGGTTAACCGGTAGTGCGGGTTTCGGTTATCGCCACCTCCGATGGGTGCCAGCTGTGCAGACACCGCGTCGTCGGCGCGGAAAAGTCCCATTCGTGCCTGAAAACGATGCGCTGCTAACCGCCCGCTTCGAGCGGGACGCGATTCCACTGATTCACGAGTTCTACCGCCACGCGCTGAAGCTGACCCGCGATCCCGCCGACGCTGAGGACCTACTGCAGGAGACGGCGGCGAAAGCGTTCGCCGGCTTCCATGGGTTCCGCGACGGCACCAACCTAGGTGGCTGGCTGTACCGGATACTGCTCAACAGCCACATCAGCTCGTACCGAAAGCAACAACGGCGTCCCGCCCAGTGGCTGACCGACGAGTTCACCGACGGACAGTTGGTTGCCGAGGCCAGACACTCCTCCGGCGGGCTGAGGTCGGCCGAGGACGAAGTACTCGACCTGATCGGCGATGACAACATCCAGACGGCGATGCACCAGCTGCCCGAGAAACTGCGCACCGCGCTGTACTACGCCGACGTCGTAGGCCTCCGTATCAACGAGATCGCCGAACTCACCGGCGCGCCTGCCGGGACGGTGATGACGCGCGTACATCGTGCGCGGCATCGGCTGCGGGGCCTGCTGGCCGATGTCGCCAGGGCTCGCGGCTACGCCCTCGATGAGGCCGCGTAGCCAACGCCAACAGGAGGTGACGAATGAACGCAACAGGTTTCGACCGCCGACAACCGGGACGTTCCGTACACCCGCGTTCGGTGATGAACGCCACGACCGCCAGAGCGCTGCTCGCACACCTGACCACGACGTTGGTGCTCGGCGCCGTCACACTGCTCGCCGTCTGGCAGTTCATGTTCGACGGTGCCACACACTAGCTGGGCGGGTCGCCCGTCACCGCCGCCTTGGCGTCGCTGAGAGACGAATGTAGCGACAGGATCTGGTTGAGCCCCGTCAGCTCGATCGGCCGGCTCGTCGCGGGCCCATCCGCGACCACTGCGAACCTTGCCGTCCCGTTGACGTTCTCGTGGGTGGCCACCAATGCCTGCAGCCCCGCCGAGGCGAGAAAGTCCACCGCCGACAGGTCGACGATCAACGCCGTTGGCCGCTGCGTCAGCGCGTCGGCGATGGCTGCCTCGAAGGCGGGAACCGTTGCCAGATCTATCTCGCCGGTGACTGACAGCACAGCGACGCCCTCGTCATAACTGACCGAGGTGGTGATCGGATCCTTGGCGGGCACGGCCGTCCTTAAGTCAGCGCCACAACTGGTCACGGCGGTGCGCCGAGCATAACCTGTTGCCGCCGGGCGATAGATCCTCACTTCGATACCGCGGCCCCAGATTTGCACGCTAGGGTCGAAACAGCTGGAAACAGCGCAAAAGCCGGGAGTGTGCGATGTCCGATCCGACAGGCGTGGCTAGCGCGAGCGTCTCGACCGAGGCCACCACGGTGTACGACAGCTACGTCGACGTGCTCGAGACCGGCAACGTGGAAGCGCTGCAGGACTACGCGCGATCTGTACGGGCAAATGCTCGCCAGTCGCAAGTCGACGATCGGACGCGATGGTGCCGACTGACTTCGTGATCGATATCAACAATGCCGACGACATCGTCTCCGCTCGCCAAGCTGGGCACGAACTCGCCCGCCAGCTCGGCTTCTCGTTGACAGACATCACGATGATCGCCACCGCGATCTCCGAGATCGCCCGCAACATAACCAGTTACGCCGGTCGGGGTCAGATGCGCGTGGGGGTTCAGCTTCGCGACGGCAGGCAGGCCCTGGTTGTGCGGGCCGAAGACGACGGCCCGGGCATCGCCGACGTTGACCGCGTGCTGGACGACGGATACTCCACCGGACGTGGGCTCGGGCTGGGTCTGCCCGGCGCGCGCAGGCTGATGGACCGGCTGCAGATCGAGTCGGAGCTGGGCAACGGCACCGTCATCGAGATGTGGAAGTGGATACCCGACAGTGCTTAGCCATGACAGATTCGGGCTGGCGCTGGCGGCGCGCCATCGGGGCATCTCATGACCGACCCGGCCAACGGTGACTTCTTCGTGCAGTATGCCGAGGCGCTGACCGCGTTCCTGAAGTCCGAGTCCCAGGCCAGCCTTGCCATCGGTCACGAACTCGGCCGGCGTGCGCTCAGCGAGCGGATGAGCATGCTCGACATCATCGAGAACCACGCGCGACTCGTCGTGGAGATCAAGCAGGACATGCCGATCGATCCCGATGCCCCGCTGCAGTTCCTGCTGCAGACACTGGCCGCGCTCGACGTGGCCACCCGCGGATTCCTCGACGGCACAAGGCGTTACGAACAGCAACGCGCTCGTGCGCAGGACCTCGCCGACCGCGACGAGTTTCGCGATGCGCTGGTGAATTCGCTGCAGGAAGGCTTTTTCGTCGCCGATCACACCGGTGCCGTCGTCGAGATCAATGACGCGTTCTCCGAGATCACCGGCTATGGCGCTGCCGAGCTACCGTACCCGCCGCCATACCCCTGGGTGGCCGACGATTCCGAGGCCGATGCGAAGCTGTCGGCACTGAGGGACGGGGGCAGAACCACCACCGAGACGTCGATCCGGCATCGCGACGGATCGCTTCGATGGGTGGCGCTGTCCATCAACGCCGTGACGAAGCAGGATGTCGAGCGCCGTGCCTACGTGGGAACCATCCGCGATATCACCGCCACGCGCGTCGTGGCCGAGCGCGAACGCGCCGTCGCACGGCTGGCCACTGCCGTGAGTGTAGCCAGGACCGTCGATGAGGTGTTGGCTGCCGCGCTGACGCAATCCCGCTCCCGGCTGGACACGCAACGCCTGATGGCAGTCGTGTGGCCGCAGGGCGAGGGCGACCCCGTCGTCCATACGGCCGGCGAGCCCAGCGTATCGAGATGGTCTGAGCTAGAAGAGGATTGGCGACGCACGTTCGACGATGCCCGTGACTGGTTGCCGTTGACGGTCGCCCCGGTCGGAGCCGCGCCAAGTGTGGGCACGACGCGCGGGTTCGTTGCCGTGACGTCGGGTGCGCGTGATGTCGTCGTATGCCTGGAACATCGGGTTCCGCGCCGGGTCAGCGACGAGGACCGCCTACTCGTCATGGCGTTGTTCGGTCATATCAGCCTGGCCATGCAGCATGTCCGGCAGTTCGAGATCGCGCGCGAGACGTCGCTGACGCTGCAGCGTTCACTTCTGCCTGCGAGCAAGCTGCCCGCTGGCAGTGCTGTGCGATATGAACCAGCGGAACCTCCGCTGGAGATCGGCGGCGACTTCTACGATGTGCTGCCCGTCGGCGACAACCGGATCGGCATCATCGTCGGAGATTGCGTGGGCCGTGGCCTGCCCGCTGCGGCGGTGATGGGTCAGCTCCGCGCATCGACGCGCGCCCTGCTGCTCACCGGCGCCGGCCCGGCCCAGCTTCTCGAGCAGCTCGATTCGGTGGCCGAGTTCATTCCAGATGCGTTCTGCGCCACGGTATTCGTTGCGATCGCCGATATCGACGCCCAAACCTTGCACTACAGCAGCGCCGGGCATGTACCGCCGGTGTTCGCCACCGGATCGGCGCCCCCGGAGCTGCTGACCGACGGCCACTCGCTGCCGCTGGCTGTGCACCGCAGCGAACCCCGGCCGCAGGCCGTACGCCCGTTGACGGCAGGCTCCACACTGCTGTTGTACACGGACGGCTTGGTCGAGCGCCGAGACCGATCCATCGACGATCAGATCGATCGAGTCGCCGAGGCGGTGGCCGAAACCGTCGATCTACCAGTCGAATCCGTGGCCGACGAGATCTTGCGCAGACTCGCTCCCGAGGCGGGATACGACGACGATGTCGCGATCGTGGTCTATCGATGCCCACCGTCGCCCTGGCACATCGAAGATGACGCGGATCCGCACCGTCTGAGCGACATCCGGCATCGGCTGGCTGCGTGGCTGAGCGCCAACGACATCGGCGAGCCGCTCGCCGACGACATCATCCTGGTCGTCAACGAGGCCTGCTCGAACTGTGTCGAACACGCGTACCGGGGCCGAGACCGGGGCCGCATGCGCATCGAGGCCGAGATCCGCGACGGCAACGTGCGAATCTGCGTCGTCGACTCCGGCACGTGGAAGACGCCGCCCGACGATCCCGGCACCCGCGGCCGGGGACTGCTGCTCATGCGCACCGTCAGCGATCAGGTCGATGTCAGAGGCACCGACAGCGGCACATCGGTGGAGATGTCCTTCCCGCTGACCACCGCGAACAGGCTGGCTAGCGCTCCCGGTTCGCGATAGCGGCCTCGAGTTCGGCTTCCAGCGCACCCTCTTCGCGGCCAAGGGCGACGGTCGCAGCGGCCATCGCGACGAGGGCGACGGTGATCGCAACGGCTTTGAAGCCGTTGACCGTCATGTGCTCGCCGAGCACGACGGCACCGAGCACAACGGCGATGAGCGGCTCCAGTACCAGCATCGTCGGCACCGAGGTCTGCAACGAGCCCGCATGAAACGCCGACTGCTGCAATAACACCGCGATGACCCCGATCACCACGAGCAGATACGGAGCAGGCGTGGTGAGGACCGCGCGAACGCCGTCGTGCGTCAGCATGTGCACCACGAGCTTGGTCAGCATCGCGACGACGCCGAACAGCACACCCACGGCCACCGCGAGAAGCACCGCACGTCGCCAGCCCGGGTTGCGGATCGCGACGAACACGCATACCGACACCGCCACTATGCACACCACCGCGACGATCGCCGTCAGCGGCACCGACGCCTCGTAATCGCCTGCGCTGGTCTTGGCCAAGAGCACGAAGACGGCCAACGAGGCGGTGAGTAGCAGCGCCCACAACCACTCAGCGCGGGTGACCCGGCGATTGGCCAGGCGTGCGCTGAGCGGCAGCGCGAACAGCAGAGCGGACACGAGTATGGGTTGGACGAGGAGCAGCGAGCCATAGGCCAGCGCGATCGCCTGGAAGGCGAAGCCGGCGACCGCGGCACCGGTGCCTGCCCACCACAGCGGTCGGCGGATCAGCGTCAGCACCATCAGGGCGCTCACGCCCTGTTCCTCGGGAACGTCCATGGTTGCCCGCTGCCGGACCACGATGCCGATGGCAAGGAAGAGCGCGGCGAGCAAGGCGAACAGCACCGCCAGACCATGGCCTACCAAAGGGGATCAGCTCCTCTTGAAACGTTACCGACCACAGCCGGACCACCCGACAACACCAACATATGGGGCGGCCCATGAGGTCACCGACTGCGCCCCCATGATCATCATCAAGTTTTGACCTCCGGTCGAGTGGGCATTAACCCGGCATGAATTTGCGACGGTTGGTTTTGCTGGCAGGGGCGGTCGTTTTGCTCGTCGGCGTCATCGGGCTGCTCATGCCCGTATCCGTGACGGGTCCCGAAGGCCAGAAGATCGGTTGCGGAAACGCGATCGCCGCCGATGATTCGGCGGCCCGCGAGGCGGACAACAACAATCCGGTCAACCTCCCGATCCTCAACGAGGTGATTCCTCACACAGACAATGTGGCGTTGTGCGCGTCTGCGGTGTCCGAGAGGCGTACGTGGTCCATTCCGGTCGCGATCGTCGGGCTGGTGGTGATCGCCGGAGGGTTCTTCGTCGGCGGACGCACGGGCAGCGCCCGGACCGTCTAGCTGGCTTCGCGACTGGAAACCAGATGTAGGCGGCTGGCGGCGGGCCGCCGATCCGGCGTCGACGCCGTCGACTCGGTCGGCGCGATCTTGTCGTTGACGCCGGCGACCACGGAGTCGACCCGGTCCACCGCACGGTCGCACAGCCCCCGGACCTTGTCGCCGGCCGTGTCGACATCGTCGACCGCGCTGCGCAGGTAGGCCCTGATGGTGAGGCGCAGCCGCTCACCTCTGGACCGCAGCCGGCGCCGAAGCCGATCATCAACCTCGACCGTGATGTAGGGCAGCACCCGAAGCTTCATGTACTCACAGTAACCGCGCTGGTCTGGGGAAGCGGCCTGGTCGCGGTCTCCCTCAGCGTCAGGACCGTGCCGAGTGAGATGACCGCCGCGATGATCAGGTAGATCGCGGGCGCCGTGTTGCCGGTCTGCGAGGTGAGCCAGGTGACGACGTACGGCGTCGTGCCGCCGAAACCGGCGACACAGATGTTGTAGCCGATCGAGAAGCCGCTGTAGCGCACGGTCGTCGCGAACATCTCGACGCCGGCCGACACGGCGGTCGACACATAGATCGACTCGATGGCCGCCAGCACGCAGTGGGCCGTGATCGCCGCGGCCAGCGACCCGGAGTTCAGCAGCAGGAACAACGGATAGGAAAGGACAACGAAGGCCACCGACCCGGCGATCAACATCGGCTTGCGCCCGATCCGATCCGACAGTGCGGCCAACGGGAGGATGAGCACCAGCGCCACGAATGTCGCCAGGGTCATGGAGGTGAACGCCTCGGTCCTGGAGAACTTCAGCGTCACGATCAAGTAGGACTGCAGGAATGTGAACACGACGTAGTAGCCGACGTTGAACACGATGAACAGGCCGATCACCTGCAAGATCGGCCGCCACGACGACGTAAGGGCCTCACGAAGCGGAGAGGAGGCCACCTGCTCGGTCCTGCTGAGTTCGGCGAACTGCGGGGTGTCGTCCAGGCGCAGTCGGATGTAGAGGCCGATCAAGCCCAGCGGCAGGGCCATCAGGAAGGGGATCCGCCAGCCGTAGACGTTCATCGCCTCGGCGGGCAGCAGCGCGGACAGCAGCGTCACCGTCACCGAACCGACCAGGAACCCGACGACGCCCGACCACGCCATGAACGTGATGGTCAGCCCGCGGCGCTTCTCGGAGGCGAACTCGGCGAGGTAGACCGCCCCGCCGCCGTACTCGCCGCCGGCGGAGAAGCCCTGAATACAGCGCAGTCCGAACAGCAGGAGGGGGGCCGCAACGCCGATCGAGGCATAGGTCGGAAGCAGGCCGATGGCGACAGTTGCGCCGGACATCAGCAGGATCACCACCGCGAGCACGCGCTGGCGTCCGATCCGGTCGCCCAGCGGGCCGAACACGAATCCGCCCAGCGGACGCATGAAGAAGGCAGCGGCGAAGATCGCGAACGTCTTGAGCAGCGCCGCCGTTTCGTCGCCCGCCGGGAAGAAGTTCGCGGCGATGAACGTCGCCAGGAATCCGTAGATGGCGAAGTCGAACCACTCGACGGCGTTGCCTATCGATGCACCGGTGACAGCCTTCCGCACATCACTTTGCATGACAGATCTCCCCGAATCTAAGCGTCCCGCTGAGCATTTCGCTTACAAACCCGCAGGTCATACCCGCAAAGATAGCGCGCTCCGCCTAGCGCTCCGCCCAGAACGGCCGCGTCACGAGCGCAACCAGCGCGAGCACGGTCAGCGGCGCCACCAGCGGCAACCACGGAAGCTCCAAAGGCAGCGACACCACCGCCAGGCCCACTGCGGTAAACCCCACGGCGCCAATGACCGTCGGTGCGGTGATGACCGCCGTGTGCCGGAGCACCAGATAGCAGGCGGCGCAGAGCCCGGACAACGCGGCGAGCATGGCCGGTGACTCGTTGAGCACCAGCGCGCCGGCGGCCAGCAGGACCGCAAGCGCCGCGGCCGGTCGAAAGACGTTGCCCATCAACACTGCAAGCGTTGCCAGGCCCGCCGCAATCAGCGCCGCGTCATCGGCCGCAACAGCGGATGCTGCGACCATGACCAGGCCGAAGGCGGTCGACAGTGCGCGGTTCATCGCCGCCTCCGCGCCGTGCGGCGATGATCCGGTACCAGCTGCATGGCCGTGTCGAGCGTGTCCGCCTCACGCCATGCCACGACGTCCACGCCGACGGTGCCCATGTCCCGGTACATGAATGACCGCTGCAGCGCCCACATCCGGGTGACGACACGATCGCATTCGTCCTCGAACGGCGCACCTTCGAGGACGTCGACGGCTACGACGGTGTGCCCGCGCTTGCGCAGGTCGATCAGCGCCAACGCGAACTCGGTGTCGAGCATCGTGGAGAACGCGACGATGATCGCCCCCGGTGGAACAGCGGCGCGAGGGGCCAACGTGCCCGGTGTGGTCTCGAACCCGCCGTCCACGGCGAGCACCGCGTCGAGCACGCGATAGAACTGCCGCCGCCCGATATCGGCGCCGAGCCAGCGTGGCTGACGGTCCCCGAGCGCGACGACGCCGGCCCGGTCACCGCTGCGCAGCGCGCTCTGCACGACCTGTACCGCGCCCCGTACGGTTCGGTCGGTGGCCTCGGTCGCGGGCCCGGCGGGCTGCGGATACTTGTCCACCAGCACCACCACATCGGCGGCGCGGTCGGTCAGTCGCTGCGTGACATGCAGGCTGCCCCGGCGTGCGCTCACCGGCCAGTTCACCGTGCGCAGTTGATCACCGGGTACGTAGCGGCGGACGTCTGCATACTCGACGCCGGGGCCGATATGCCGAGTCAGATGAGTGCCGAGGCGGTCGAGCAGCTCAGTCCGCGGAATCGACGTCGACTGCGGCGGTGCCATCGGGAACACGAATACGTCGGCGGCGTCGACGACGCCCGTACCCTCGAGCAACCCGCCCCGCGCGCCCACCGTGACCCGGCCCTGTATCGGGTACCGGCCCCACCGATCGGCGGCGACAACGACGGTGCTGCGCTGTCGGGATTCGATGTCTGTCTTCTCGATTCGCATCGCGGGTAGCACAGACACAGTGAGTTCGATTGCGTCGGAATCAGTCTCGGGTTCGGCAACCGCCGACACCTCCACCTGTGACTGTTCGGTCTCGAAACAGCGGTGCGTCCCGGGATCGGCACGCACGGTGACCGCGGGAACAGGACGCTGCCACCCGATCGAACACACGACGCCGAGCAACGGCGCCGCGAACGCCACGAGCTGCGGGAGCGAACCGATCACCGCCACGGCCAGCAGAATCGTCACACACGTGAGGATCATGAGTGTGAGTGGCGAAGGGCGCCAACGCAACTGCGCCTCAGTGCTGCGGGCCTCGATCACCGGGTGTCACCCATTGGTCCGCGGCACGGGAAGTCTTCGCAACAACTCCTCCACCACGTCGCTGCCGTGTACGCGACGCACCCACATCTCCGGACGCAGGCTGATCCGATGCGCCATCGACGGAACGGCAAGCGATTTGACGTCCTCGGGGATCACATAGTCGCGCCCGAGCAGCAGCGCACGCGCGCGGGCGAGCTGCACGAGGTCCAGCTCGGCCCGTGGACTGGCGCCGACGGCGACCTGCGGATGCTGGCGCGTCGCCGCGGCCAGTGACACCACGTAGCGGAGCACGTCGTCGTGGACGGTGACCTGTTCCACCGATTCGCGCATCGCGAGCAGCTCGTGGGCGTCGACGACCTGATGCACGGCCGGCTCGGCGGCACCGCGCTCGATGCGGCGGCGCAGCATCGACTCCTCCTCCTGCTCGGAGAGGTACCGCAGTTCGAGCCGGATCGTGAACCGGTCCAGTTGCGCCTCCGGCAGCGGGTAGGTGCCCTCGTACTCGATCGGGTTGTCGGTGGCCAGCACGATGAACGGTGCGGGCAGTTTGTGCGTGACACCGTCGATGCTGACCTGGCCCTCGGCCATCGCTTCGAGCAGCGCCGCCTGGGTTTTCGGCGGCGTACGGTTGATCTCATCTGCGAGCAGCAGGTTCGTGAAGATCGGTCCGGACCGGAACTCGAACCGGCCGGACTGCATGTCGTAGACCGTGGAACCCAACAGATCAGCGGGGAGCAGATCCGGGGTGAACTGGACCCGTTTGAACTCCAGGCCCAACACAGCGGCGATCGACCGCGCGATCAACGTCTTGCCGAGGCCGGGAAGGTCCTCGATGAGCACGTGCCCGCCGGCCAGCACGGTGGTGAGGATCAGTGTGAGCGCACCGCGCTTGCCGACCACCACCCGTCCGATTTCGTCGAGAGCTGTCTCGCAGTTCGCCGTGGTGGTCGCGCCCGAGTACTCCGTCATACCCGCTCCAACCGTTGCAGAATTTCGTCGAGGGCCTCGCGGCCAGGGCCGGGACCCTCTATGCCGTCTCGCGCCACGTTCTCGGGATCGACCCACGGCCACAGATCCGCACCGAAAAGCATCTTGCCCGTGGCGTTGTAGGCGGCGCGGTCCTTCGATCGCTTCTGACCGGTCGCCATCTCATACTGACGTGCCAGCGTGGGCCGCAGGTGTCTGTCCCAATCCCTGCGCGTGGCCTCCGACTGGCTGATCAACGTCTCAGTGCGAGAAAGCCAGCGGCGCAACGACTCTGCGGCATCGTCAGCACGCTGCTCTTCGGCGTCGCCGACGGACTGCCGGATCAGGTACCAGCGCACCATGAGCAGCGCGCAGGCGAGCGCGGCGCCGGACATGATGAGAATCAGCCGCCGATCGGCCCCCGCGAGCGACAGGAGTTCGACACCGGCGACCAAGAGAAAACCCGCTGCGACAATCTTTGTCATGCGCTGCTCCTCGCGGTGACGTCCGGGAGCTCGGCAAGCACTCGCTCCAGCACGCGCACAGCGGCGTCGCGGTGTTCTTCGGTCATCACATGCGGGGAGAATCTCGCCTCCTCGAACAACTCGACGAGCTCGGTCGCGCTGTCAGCCCGTAGTGCGCGGTTGTCGACCGCTCGGGCCAACACCTCTGACGGGGTGTCGCAGTCTTGCGGAACTGCGCCCGGTACCCGGGTCAACTCCCGTTCCATCGCCGCATAGCAGGCGATGATCGCCTCGCGCGGTTCCCGCGTGCGGTCGCCGATCTCGGCGAGCCCGACTTCCGCCGCGCGGACCAGGGACTCCCCCGCGGTCGGGGCCGCAGCAACGGGACCACCTTCGTCGAGGTGGTACTGGCCTGCACCTGCGCGCTGCCGCCGTGAGGCGACCGCCGTTCCGACGATGACCAGGACCATCAGGATCAACATCGGTGGGACCAGGTAGCCGATCACGTTGGTTTCCGAGTCCGGCTCTTCGCCGGCGGGCTCCGGGCGCGCGGTGTCCGGTGGTTCCGTAGTGGTCTCCGGAGCCGACGGCGCGTCGGAGAGGGGCTGTTCGGACGGACCCCCGAGTTGCATCAGCAACAGCACGAGCAGCAGCCATCCGATGGCCAGGGCGAGCACGACGAATGAGAAGCGCCAGCTCGGCCGGCCCTTCAAGCCCGGACTCCTCGGCAGTTCTCCGGTCGATGCGGGCCGCGGGGTGCGGTCACGCAGCCGGGCGATGATCGCGACGCCGATGATCGCCACCGCTGCGCACACCATCACGATGACCACGATCAACGCCGCCGGGTTGCTCGGCGGCCGCTCACGCTCGGCGATCGGGTCGCCGCCGCCGGGGATGTAGCCGCGTAGCGCCACGGCGGCAACCGTCATGAGCGTGATCACCGCGATCACGCGCTTTGTCGACCTGTCGATACCGGCCATGGCCCTAAACCTCATCCTGGCACGCAGCCGCTGCCGAACCGCTCAGATCGGATGGATAGGTTCGAGGGCGTGACCACCACACTTGAAGACCCACAAGTCGCTGCCGCTCTCGATCGCATGTTCGCCGAGTCCGCCGAGCAGTTCGCATCGATGCGCTCGGGTGGGACGGACTTCTCCCGTCTGGAGGCGGCCACCGCCCAGGAACGGGCGGATGCGTTCAGTGACTATTACTTGCCGGTGACCCAGGATGCCGGCCGTCTGCTCTATGCGTTGGTGCGCGCGGTCCGTCCGGCCACGATTGTCGAGTTCGGCATGTCGCTCGGAATCTCGGCTATCCACCTCGCCTCGGCGGTGCGTGACAACGGCGAGGGCCGCGTCGTCACCACCGAGCTCAGCGCCGCGAAGGTGACCGCGGCGAGCAAGACGTTCACCGAGGTCGGTCTCGACGACCTCATCACCGTGCTGGAAGGTGACGCGCTGGCCACTCTCGAAAAGCTCGACGGGCCGGTGGATTTCGTCCTGCTCGACGGCTGGAAAGAGCTCTATGTTCCGGTGCTGGAGCTACTAGAGCCACGCCTGTCCCCTGGCACACTCGTCGTCGCCGACAACACCTCGATGGCCGAGCTGGCACCGTATCTCGACTACGTGCGAACCCCGGCCAATGGCTACGTCAGCGTCAGCTTCCCGGCGCGGGATTCCGACAGCATGGAGATCAGCTGCCGCGCCTAGCGGCCTTTGCTTCCTTCACGACGGCGGCGGCGTCACGGCTGGCCTGCTTGGCTTGTTCGTAGGCGTCTTCGGCTGCGGTGAGCGCACTTTCGGCGTCGGTCAACCGCCTGCGTGCGTCGTCGCGGCGCAGTCGGGCCGTGGCGAGATCGGACTGTAACTCCTTGAGCGCGCCGTCGGCGTCGGCCTTGGCGCGTTCTGCGGCGGCCAGTGCGGCGCGCGCCTGTTGCCGCCTGCGACGTTCGTCGGACTCCTGGTCGTCGCGGGGCTTCGGGAGCTCTTGAGCCTGCGTCTTGGCTTTGGGCTTGGTCTTGCGGCCAGCGGTGGGCTTGAAAATGATTGCGGTGTCCCCGAACTCGCCGAAGCCAGACCATTGTTCGGCTTTGGTGAGGCGGCCGAGGCGCGCAGCGACCTCCGGGTCGGCGATCGCCGCCTGCAGGGTCGTGGTGACGTCGTCGCGCAGCGCGGCCGTCGGGCTGAGCTCTGACTCTTCGAATGCGGTTCGCACCAGTTCTTCGATGAGGCGGCGCTGCTCGGCGGTCAGCTCGCGGATGCGGCCGCCGTCCATCCCTGCGTGGGCCGCGCGCAGGCGCTCGCCCAGATTAGTGAGGCGTTCGGAGACCGACTCGTCGTTGAGCACCAGCACGTTCACGGCGTGGGCCGCGTTGGTCGGCTTGCGCGCCGCCGCGATCTGGCTGGCGGCTTCGGCATCGCCACGCTTCTTGGCCTCCGCGGCGAGCTTGTTGCGCAGCGGCGTGAAGTCTCCGAGCTTCGCGGCATACAAAGCGTCCAGGTCTGCGAGATCACCGTCGGCCATATCGCCCTCCACCGTATTCTCCCGAGTGTGGACCGAACAGTCGGCACCCAGGCGTTGCGGTTGGGCGTGATCATCGCCGCACTGGGTGTGGTTTTCGGTGACATCGGCACCAGCCCGATCTACACACTCCAGACGGTGTTCAACCCCGGCGATCCGCATCCGGTGCCGGTGGCCCACCACAACGTATACGGCGTGGTCTCGCTGATCTTCTGGTCGGTGATGATCATCGTCACGCTCACCTACGTCACGTTGGTGATGCGCGCCGACAACAACGGCGAGGGCGGGATCATGGCGCTGATCACGCTGCTGCGGCGCTGGAATGGCAAACGGGGACGACGCACCTCGGCGGTCCTTGCGGCGGCGGGTCTGTTCGGTGCCGCCCTGTTCTTCGGCGACAGCATGATCACGCCTGCCATCTCGGTGCTGTCGGCCGTCGAGGGCATCGCCGTGATCGACCCGGGCTTCCGGGATTTCGTCGTGCCGATCACCGCGGTGATCATTGTGGGGCTGTTCGCTGTACAGAGTCGCGGCACTGCAACGGTGGGTCGCTTCTTCGGCCCGGTGATGATTCTCTGGTTCACGGCGATCGGCGCATGCGGGATTCACGGCATCGTCGACAACCCCGAAATCCTCAGGGCGCTGTCGCCGATGTACGCGCTGGACTTCATGGCCGGCCACTTCCACATCGCGTTCTTCGCGCTCGCCGCGATAGTCCTCTCGGTGACCGGCGCCGAGGCGCTGTACGCCGACATGGGACATTTCGGCAGGCGCGCGATCACGTACGGCTGGCTCGGCCTGGTTTTGCCGGCCTGCACGCTGAACTACTTCGGCCAAGGCGCCCTGGTGCTGGCCGACGAGTCGACGGTGTCCGCACCGTTCTTCCTGCTCACGCCGGAGTGGGCGCGAATTCCCATGGTGCTATTGGCGACAGCGGCGACGGTGATCGCATCGCAGGCAGTGATCACGGGAGCTTTCTCCGTGGCGTCGCAGGCCGCGCGACTCGGTTACCTCCCGAGGCTGCGTATCGAGCACACGTCGGCGTCGACCATCGGCCAGATCTACGTGCCGTGGATCAACGCCGTCCTCCTGGTCGCGGTACTGATCCTGGTGTTCGCGTTCCGGAGTTCGGCAGCCCTGGCATACGCGTTCGGTATGGCGGTCACCGGAACCATCACGATCACCACCACGCTTTTTCTCTACTACGCCAGGACTCGATGGGGTTGGCCGCTGTGGGGTGTGCTGATCGGTGGCGGCCTGCTGCTCATGGTGGACCTGATGTTCTTCGCGGCCAACCTCACCAAACTGGTGCACGGTGCCTGGCTCCCACTGACCATCGCCGTCGTCACCTTCACCGTGATGACCACCTGGCAGAAGGGCCGCCGAATCATCACCCGCGCAAGGGAAAAGGCTGAGGGTCCACTTGGCGACTTCGTCGGTGAGCTCGTTCAGCGCGACCCGCCGCTGGTCCGCATTCCCGGCACGGCGATCTACCTGAACCGCGGCCGAGAAACCGCACCGCTCGCCATGCGCGCCATCGTGGAGCACAACCATGTGCTGGCCGAGCACGTGATCATCTTGACGGTCGAGACCGAGAACGTCCCGCGGCTGCCCGACTCCGAGCGAATGACCCACGACGACCTCGGCTATGCAAGCGACGGAATCATCCATGTGGCAGCACGTTTCGGCTACATGGAACGGCCCAATATTCCGCGTGCGCTTGCGCTGCTGAGTGCCGAGGAGACCGAGGGCCCGATCGATCTGGCGAACGCGTCCTATTTCCTGTCGAAGCTCGACCTGTGCCTTGGCGATGCGCACACGATGGCGCCCTGGCGTAAGCGACTATTCATCGCCACCTCGCACATCACGGCCGATGCCGCGGGGCATTTCGGGCTACCCCTGGGCCGGACGGTCGTCGTGGGCTCCCGCATCGAGGTCTGACACTTACCCCGACTTGATACGCCCGCTCGGCGTGATGCGCCGACTGGACCCTCAAACGGAGTTATCCCCAATCGGGGTTTTATCCACAGGTCGGGTCTGAGCGGGTGTTCCTTGTCGTTGCTGTCAGTAGCGTTTAAAGCATGTTCGATCACCTCGTCGATGCCGCCCTCACCAGCCGGGCTTCGGCTGCGGTGGGGGCGTGGGCGCGGGTGGAGAACGCTGCGTGCGCGCGGCGGTTGTCGGCGATGGCCGATGAACTCGAGGCGATGTTGGCCGCTGATGGTTGTGAGGAACGCGAGCAGTGGTGTCTGGACAACTGGGACGCCGTGGCCTCCTCGGTGGCCGCCGCCCAGAACGTGTCGTTGGGGGTGGCCGCACACCAACTGTTGGTCGCCGACGCGCTGCGCCACCGGCTGCCGCGGGTGGCCGAGGTGTTCGCCGCCGGGGCGATCACCTACCGGATGGTGGCCGCGGTCGTCTCCCGGACCCGGCTGATCAAAGACACCGACGCATTGGCCAAGGTGGACACCGAGATCGCCGCCCACATTGTGGGCTGGGGGTCGTTGTCGGTGGACAAAACCCAAACCGAGATCGACTACTGGGTCGACCGCTACGACCCGGCCGCGATACGCCGCAACGAATACACCGCGCGGGGACGCTTTGCCGATGTACGCAAACCCGACGACGGGTCGGGGACCGCCGACATCGAGGCCCGGCTGCTGGCCACCGACGCCGACGCCCTCGACCAACGGTTGCAGGCCATGGCTGACGCGGTCTGCGCCAACGATCCCAGAACCATGGATCAGCGTCGCAGCGACGCCCTGGGCGCCTTCGGACACGGCGCCGACCGGCTCACGTGCGGCTGTGACAACCCTGACTGCGACGCAGCCGGGAGGCAGCCCAGCACGGTGGTCGTCCACGTCATCACCCACGAAGAGTCCCTGACCGATGACACCGCGGCCCAGCTCGACGGCAAAGAACCCCGTCGACCGCGGCCGGGCGAACCCGTCGCCCCCGAACCACCGACCGGCCCGGCAGCCACCGCGCCGGCGGCACTGATGGGCGGCGGCATGCTGCCGGCCCCGTTGTTGGCCGCCAAGATCGCCGGCACCGCGAAGATCGTGCCGATCGTGCATCCTGGCGATGCGCCGCCGCAGCCGCGCTACATTCCCACCGCGGTACTGGCGACGTTCATCCGGTGCCGCGACATGACGTGTCGCTTCCCGGGCTGCGACGAACCCGCCCAGCATTGCGATCTCGACCACACCATCGCCTACCCGGCGGGCCCCACCCAAGCGTCGAACCTCAAATGTCTGTGCCGAAAACATCACTTACTCAAAACGTTCGGCGGCTGGCGAGACCACCAGTCACCCGACGGCACCGTCATCTGGACCTCCCCACACGGGCAGCGCTACACCACCCATCCCGGCAGCCGAATCCTGTTCCCCACCCTGTGTGAACCCACCGCCCCTGTGACGACGAGGGACCCAACCCCATCGAGCGCCGACAGCCGCGCTCGCACGCTGGCGATGCCCCGACGCACAGCAACCCGAACCCAGAACCGCACCAAAGCCATCAACAACGAACGCCACCACAACGAACGAGCCCTGCAGGCCGACGCAGAAGAACGCGCGCGACAACAACGCGAGGATCCCGGGAACGACTGCAGCGAAACCTATTTCCCTTTTCGGCCACGACCCCCAAGCCGCGACGACCCCCCGCCGTTCTGACGGCAACCTTAGGCGCTCATCGGCTCAGCCGCGGAAAACCACCCAGCGCATCATGCTGTACATGAACACGGCCTCGCATGCTCCCGCCCCGAGCCGGGCAATGCGGTAGTCGACGCCGAGCGCGGTCAGCAGACTGGAGACCCCGAGGATGAACGCCAGATAGTTGACCACCACGACGACGACGTAGATGGCGAACTGCGGTCCGACAGGGGCGTGCGAGGTGAAGTTGAATACCCGGTTGAGGACATAACTCAACCCGAACGCGCACCCGTAGGCCACGCTCACGGCTAATGGCACCGGCAGCTGAAGCACCCCGTGCATGAGGTAGAGCAGCACCAGATCGACGCCGAACGTGAAGCTGTTGATCAGACCGAACCCGAGAAAGGTCGGGGCGACAACAGAACTCAGGCCGAACGGCAGCCGAGCAACCACCGCCACGCAGAGTCGGTGGAACCGCTCGACCGCTCCCACCCTGGCGGGAGTCGACGACTCGGCCGTCACATGTCCACGTTGACATGCACGGATTACCAGGGGTTGAGCAGCGGGCGAACTTCGCGCGACGGATTCTGCCCAGTCAGCTGACGCCGAACATCGACAGGAGACTCTCTGTGCGCCACCAGATCAGCACCACGAACAGCAGAAGAACCCCGACCGTCGCCCCGACCTGAACAGCGGTCCGCGATTTCCGCGGCGCGTACGCGTACGCCGCCGCGATCGCCGCACCCGTGACCAGCCCGCCGATATGGCCCTGCCAACTGATGTTCTGCGAACTCACCAGCGGGATGACGAAGGTGAACGCCATGTTCAGCGCGATGAGGCCGATCACCCAACGGACATCCAAGTTGAGCCGCTTGCCGACCACGAACGTCGCCCCGAACAAGCCGAAAATCGCACCGGAAGCGCCCGCCGTCTGCGCACCGAGCGACGACAGCAGATAGACCAGCACGGATCCGCCGAGCGCGCTCGTGAAATACAACGCGATGAACCGCACCCGCCCCAGCGCCGCCTCCAACGGCGGGCCCACCACATACAGCGCCCACATGTTGAACAAAATGTGCGTCACCCCGTAATGCAGGAACGCCGACGTCAACAACCGGTACCACTCCCCGTCGGCGACCGCGGGTGAGAACAGCACGAGGGCCCGCTGCAGATCTACCGACACGGTCTGTAGACCGAACATCACCACGTTGATGCCGATGAGCACATATGTGACCAGCGGTGTGGCCGACGGCACCCCGCCGAACTGGGTGCGAGCCTGCCGGACCGTCTTGGCGCCCTCGCCAACACATTCGGCGCACTGATGCCCCACCGCGGCATCGCGCATGCACTCCGGACAGATGTATCGGTTGCACCGTGTGCACCGCACGTACGTCTCGCGGTCGGGGTGCCGGTAGCAGGTCGGCGTCTGCGGCGGGGTGGTCATGCCTACAGCGTGCCGAACAGTTCGATCCAGTTGCCATCGGGATCGGCGACGAACATCCAGCCCATCCCCGGCACCGGCTCGAACTCCGTCAGCTGCTCCACCACCTCGTACGGCGATTCGGCGAAGGTCTTCGACAGCCCCGTCAGGTCCTTCACTCCAATCGTGAAGTACCGGACCCCGGCCGCCGCCCGTCCGCCGCCTGCAGTGGCGGGCAACGGGGGCGGGGTCGTGAAGGTGACGAGCTTGAGCACGCTGCCGCCCAGCGCGTAGCGCCGCTGCGACCCGCCGGGAAACTCGATCTCACCCTGGAATTCGAGCTCGAGGAAGCCCTCGTAGAAGGCGACCATCGCGTCCAGGTTGGTCGTCACCAACCCGACCTCGATGCCCGGTGAGAGCAGATCCAGTTTCACGTTCGCCTCGCTTCTCGAGAAGTGGTTCCCAGCAGGTCTGCCGGTGGTCCGTCCCAATGATCCATGTTGACGACCGCGACGAGCGGACGCCGACGGATCGGCCTGGGCTGCTTGCTCCCGGCATGCGCACGAACCTACTGCCCAACCCCGTAACGATTCGGTCACTATCGAAATCACGATCATTTAAGAATGCCTGCTGAATTATGAGGGTTTTCAAGATCTGCGCAGCCATCTGCTCGGTGACTCATCAAATTTCACCGAAATTGCGGCATAAATCACGTCCGTCGGATGTAACACCGTAAGTGCAGGCAGAGACGCCGCTGCGAACCCCGGTTGGCACGACTTTTGTTTCGCTACCGTGGAATTCGGGAACGGGGAAACCGCGACACATTCGCAATTCAGAAGGATGAAGGGCATATGAAGATTTCTAGTATCCAAGCTCGTATTGTCGGAGCATGCGCAGCAGGCTCGCTGCTCGGTGGCCTGGCAGTTGCAACCATCGCCGCCCCGACGGCCATGGCAGCTCCTGCCGGCTGCAGCGCCAGCGAGCTCTCGGGCACCGTCAGCTCGGCGACCGGTTCGGCCCAGGCGTACCTCGCCAGCCATCCGGGCGCCAACGCCGCCGTGTCGACGGCGTTCAGCCAGCCCCGCGAACAGGCGGCCGCGACTCTGCGCGGGTACTTCACCGCCAACCCAGGTGAATACAACGACCTGCGTGGCATCCTGTCGCCGATCGGTGACAAGCAGAGCCAGTGCAACGTCGAAGTGCTTCCGCCGAACCTCGCATCGGCATACAGCCAGTTCATGGCCGGCTGAGCCAATCAGTTCGAGTAGCGAAAACCCGTCGTCACACCCGTGTTGTGACGGCGGGTTTCTCGCACCCCCGAGTAACGTTTTCTGGCCGCGCTTAGACTGACTCAATATGAGGCCGACGAGAACCGCCGCGCTCGGTATGGCGCTGCTCATCGCGGCTGGCGTTACTGCTGGTCATGTGAGTGCGCAGCCCTCCTCGGAGGAGCCGGCACCCCCGACCGACCCGACTGCCGCTGCCGCGCCGCCAACGGAGGGCGCACCGCCACCCGGGCCCAAGACGACCATCGATGCCGACGGCACGTACGCGGTCGGAACGGAAATCGTGCCCGGCGTCTACTCGTCGGCGGGCCCCAACGCTGACGGCACGGCGTGCTACTGGAAGCGGACTAACGGCGACGAGCTCGTCGACAACGCGCTCACCAAGAAGCCGGCGGTGGTGCAGATTTCTGCGGGCGACACCGCATTCACGACCAACGACTGCGGCCCGTGGCAATTGACCAACGCTCCGCTGCCCAAACAAGGCAGCGCGACGGACATACTCGGTCAGCTCGGCAAGCTGATCCTGACCAATCCGTCGGGTCCGCCGCCGCAATCAGCTCCGGCAGCCGAAGCCCCAGCCGAACAGGCGCCGACGGAGCACTTGGCGCCCTCGGGCGTAGCGCCCGGCCCCTGATGGCGTGACTGACGACGGCCGAATCCGCGTACCGGCGGATCTCGACGCCGTCACCGCAATCGGCGAGGAAGACCACTCGGGGGTCGACCCGGCATCGATCGAGCGGATCTGGGACGCGGCACGGTACTGGTACCAGGCCGGTATGCATCCGGCGATCCAACTCTGCCTGAGGCACAACGGGAAAGTCGTCCTCAACCGCGCCATCGGCCACGGTTGGGGAAATGGACCGATCGACCCACCGGACGCCGAAAAGGTCACTGTCACAACCGATACGCCGTTCTGCGCGTACTCCGCGGCTAAGGCCATCACGACGACCGTCGTGCACATGCTGGTCGAGCGGGGACACTTCTCACTCGAGGACCGCGTGTGCGACTACCTGCCGGACTACACCAGCCACGGCAAGGACCGCACCACCATCCGGCACGTGATGACCCACAGCGCGGGCATTCCGATCTACCGCGGACCACGCGTCGACCTCAAACGCATGGACGACAGCGAGTACACACGGGAACAGCTCGGCGCGCTGAAGCCGCTGTACCGGCCCGGCCTCGTGCACATCTATCACGGGCTGACTTGGGGCCCGCTGATGCGTGAGATCGTCTCGGCGGCCACCGGCAGGAACATTCGCGAGATTCTTGCCACCGAGATCCTCGACCCGCTCGGCTTCCGCTGGACGAATTATGGCGTTGCGCCCCAAGATGTTCCGCTGGTCGCTCCCAGCCATGCCACCGGCAAGCCTATGCCCGCGCCGATGGAGAAGGTGTTCAGCCTGGCCGTCGGCGGATCGATGCACAAGATCATCCCGTTCTCGAACTCCCCGCAGTACCTCACCAGCGTGCTGCCGTCGTCCAACACCGTCTCGACGGCCAGCGAGCTGTCACGCTTCGCCGAAATCCTGCTTCGGGGCGGCGAACTCGACGGAGTACGGGTGCTCGAGCCGGAAACCCTGAGCGCCGCGGTCAAGGAGTGCAGGCGGCTGCGCCCCGACGTGGCCACCGGCCTGGTGCCGCTGCGCTGGGGTACCGGATACATGCTGGGTTCCAACAGATTCGGCCCGTTCGGCCGCGACGCGCCCGCCGCCTTCGGCCACACCGGCTTGAGCAACATCGCAGTGTGGGCCGACCCTGAGCGCGGCCTGGCCGCCGGTCTCATCAGCAGCGGCAAGCCGGGCGGCCATCGCGAAGCCAAGCGCTATCCGGCGCTGATGGACCTCATCGCCGCGGAGTTGTCCCGCACACCTCGATAGAAACCGCGCTGCACGATCAACGACATCAGGATCCGTTCGAACGACCATGCGGGGAACCGGAAGGGCTTTCCGTTCGGCGCGAAGACCTCGAGACCGTCGGGCTGGATTCCGAGGATCGAACCCCACCTCCGACTCGCGGGACGGAACGAGCGCAGCGGACGATCGGCGAACTCAGCCAGAATGTTTCGTGCGAGGAGCCCGTCCGCGCGGTTGCGCGCCGAGGTGCGAAGTGGATCGGTGGCGGCGACGTCGCCGATCGCGAATACGCCGCGGTGATCGGGGACCCTCAGCTCAGGCGTGACGCGAACGAATCCGTCCTCGTCGAGAAGTTCTGCAGGCAACCAGTCGGTGTTGGGCCGAACGCGACCGATCGCCCACAGCACGGCGTCTGCGGATGCCGGCGGCTGCCCAGTGCTGAATTCGACTGGTGCGCTGGTGATGTCGTCGCACTCGAAGCCGTCGGGGATCACCGCGCGGTGGCCGGGATGCAGGCGCACTCCGGCCTCCATGAGCTGGCTGCGCACCCGCTCCCAGGCGCGGGTGTGGTGGTGCTGCAGCGCGCGCTCGCCGGGGAAGTACAGCTCGACCCGCTTGCCCGGCCACGTTCTGGCCAGGTTGTACGCGCTACTCACCGCTGCGGCACCGCCCCCGACGACGATCACCGATTCGGCGGTGGCCAGGCGGTCGTGCGCAGCACGCAGCCCGGCAACGATCTCGTCCGCGGATTCCAACTCGGGCTTGCGCCAGAAGCCATTGGTGACGCCCGTCGAGATCACCAGCGCGTCATACGGTTCGACGGCGGCGACGCCGTCGGGACGGTCCAGGAACACCTTCCCAGCGGCCAGATCGACACCGGTCAGCGTTCCCTGAACCGTCCGCACCCGATCGAGGCCGCGGAACTTGTCGAACGGAATCCAGTTGTGCCTTGCCCATTCGCCAGGCCGGGACAGCCGCCAGCCCAGCTCCTGCCCGCTGACCAGGCCCGGCTTGGCCGAGATGCCGACGACCTCGGCGTGCTTGGCAAGTTTGATCGCGGTCAGCACACCGCTGTCGCCGAGCCCGGCGATGACCACGCGTCGCATTCGGTCACCATAGCCGGGCTAGGTAACTCCCGGGCAAGCCGGCGTCAGCGCAGCTTCTCGCCGTAGACCCGCTCGACGGCCATCGTCATCAGCACTCTGCGATCGGACACCATCACCGACCGGTATTCGTCCCAGTCGGGATGCTCGCCTGCGGCGCTGCGGTAGTAGTCGACGAGTGCCTGCACCTCGGGGCCGTTCGGGTCGGTACCCGGCCCGGTGAGAGTCACCGCCCCCTCGGCGGTGGCCCACGTCCAACC
This sequence comes from Mycobacterium neglectum, assembly GCF_002591975.1. Lineage (GTDB taxonomy): Bacteria > Actinomycetota > Actinomycetes > Mycobacteriales > Mycobacteriaceae > Mycobacterium > Mycobacterium neglectum. The sequence continues at coordinate 246,152 of NZ_NVQE01000003.1, forward strand.
GTCGGAACTGGTGACCTCGATCGCGGCGCGGGGGTCCCGACGCAGATTGACGGTCTTGGCGCGACCCTCGGTCATCGACACGTAGATGGTGTCGGCGTCGCGGTCGTAGAACGGTGTCACCGGGGACAGTTGAGGCAGGCCGTTGGACTTGATGGTGGCCAGTACTCCCAGTCGACTCTCGGCGAGCAGTGTGCGCGGGTCAAAGGTCATGTCTTCCTTTCTAGTTCGAAGGGATGCGCACGCGGAACATCTTCGGCCAGTACTTGCCGGTGATCAGGAACTCGTCTCCGTCGATGTGCGCGATGCCGTTCAGAACCTTTTGCGTGTCGCGCCCCGCGGCGTTGGCCAGCTCGCTGGCATCCACGACGGTGTTCACCTCGCCGGTCGCCGGGTCGATCCGCACGATCGCGTCGGACGTCCAGACGTTGGCCCACACCTGACCGTCCACGCATTCCAGTTCGTTGAGGCTTGTCACCGGATTGCCGTCTCGGGTGACGGCAATCGAACCCGTTTCGGCGAACGTTTCGGGATCGTGGAATATCAGCCGGTCGGAGCCGTCGCTGCGGACGAGCCGATCCCCGTCGTTGCACAGCCCCCAGCCCTCGCCGTTCACCGGCACCTCACGCAGCGGCGTCATGGTGGCCTTGTCCCACTCGACGGCGACGTTGTTCTGCCAGGTGAGTTCCCAGATCCGGTCGCCGACGACCGTGATTCCCTCGCCGTAATAGTTGTTTGGCGCCGGGACCGCGCGCAGGACAGCACCCGTTTCCGGGTCGAGTTCACGCAGCTGTGAGGCGCCTGCGACCCCGGTGCCCTCGTAGAGAGTGGGACCGTCGAACTCCAGGCCCTGAGTCCAGGCCGACGTGTCGTGCGGCACCTCGGCGAGCACCTCGGGCTTGATCGTCGGGACCGGTGCCCTCGTGGTGCTCGTCTCGGTGACTGCCGCCGGTTGGCCGCTGCTGCAGCCCGCGACCAGCGCGATCACCGCGGCGGTCCAGACGACACTGTTACGCATACAACCCATAGATACCCGTTCTCATGGTCGGATGGCGTCGATCGCGCGGTAGATCCGTTTCTCGCTCACCGGCCGGGCGGTGCCGAGTTGCTGGGCCCACAGGCTGACCCGCAGTTCCTCGATCTGGCGTGCGATATCGCGGATGTCGTCGGCGGCGGCGCGAATAGGTGACAGCGCGCTGACGAGCTGGTCGAGCGCGTCTTGCACGTCGTGCACCCGCTGCATCCGCTCGCGGTCCGCCCCGACCGAATGCGGTAGTCGGTCCAACCGCCGGCTGATGGCGGTCAGGTAACGAGCGAGGTCGACCAGCCGGCCGGCCCCGGTGGCGGTGACGAAGCCCTTCGGCATGAGCCTGTCGAGCTGGTCGCGAATGTCGGCGATCGCGTCGGCCTGCGTGGGTGGCGGCGCGCTGGGCAACGCGAGATCGACGTCGTGGGCTGTGGCGAGCACCTTCTCGACCTGGCCCAGGATCGCCTGGGTCGTCGGCATCAATTGTTGGGCGAGGAGATCTCGCAGTGCGGTGAACTCGGATCGCGTCCACACCGGTGCCGGTGCGAGTCTGTCGGCGGCCGCGTCGGCGCAGTCGTCGAGCAGCGCCGCAAGCGACCCGTCGGGGTTCGCGCCCAGTACCAGCCGGGTGCGTGGGTCCAGGGCTCGCTCAAGGTTCTTCGTGGGCGACGGCACGGTCAGGCGCAGCAGCCGGCGGGTTCCCGGCACCATCGCAGCTGCCTGTTCGGCCGCTGTCGGGAACACGCGAACGTCGACCGCGGCGCCCGTATCGACCAGTGCAGGGAAGCCGCGCACGGCATGCCCGCCGTTGGAGCGTTCGACGGTGCGGGGCAGCTCGTCGAGGTCGTCGGGCCACGCGCGCAGGCCCGTTCGTTCCAGCTCGCCTGCGACCGCCTCGGCGACGGCCCGCCGGATCGGCACAGCGAGCTCTGACTGCAACGCCTCGAGATCCTTTCCGCGCGCGACCTCCTTGCCGTCGGACTCGACGGCGAAAGTGACCCTCAGGTGCGCAGGCAGCTTGTCGAGGTCGAACGCGTCGATCGGCACGAGGATGCGGGTCAGGCGGTGCAGTTCACGCTGAAGCGCCTGCAGTATCGGTTCACCGTCGGGCGCGATCGAGGCGAGCACGGCGCGCGCGGTATCGGGTGCCGGAACGAAGTTGCGGCGCAAGTCCTTTGGCAGCGACTTGATCAGTGCGGTGACGAGCTCCTCGCGCAGAGCCGGTACCTGCCAGCTGAATTCGTCACCGCCGAGGCGGGCCAGCACCTCGACGGGTACGTGCACCGTCACGCCGTCGTCCTCGGCTCCCGGTTCGAACCGGTAGGTCAGCGGCAGGGAAAGGTTCTCGGCGCGCCACGCGTCCGGCTGCTCCACGACGGCGCCGTCCTTGCGCAGCAGATCGTCCCGCGTCAGCGTGAGCAGGTCAGGAGTCTTGTGTCGCTGCTTTTTCCACCACCCATCGAAGTGGCGCGCCGAAACGACGTCGGCGGGGATTCGCGCGTCGTAAAAGGCATAGATCTCTTCGTCCCCGACGAGCAGATCACGGCGGCGCCCACGCTCCTCCATCTCCGCGAGTTCCTCACGCAACGCGGCGTTATCGCGCAAGAAGTGGTGGCGAGTCTGCCAGTCGCCCTCGACGAGCGCGTGCCGGATGAAGAGCTCGCGGGCCAGCTGTGGGTCGAACTGCGCGTACCCGACACGACGGCCGACCACGAGTGGCAGGCCGTACAACATCACCCGTTCGAAGGCCATGACCTCGCCGCGGCGGGCACCCCAGTGCGGCTCGCTATAACTGCGCATGACAAGGTCGCCCGCGATTCGTTCGATGTCCTCCGGCTGAACCCGTGCCGCGACGCGCCCGTACAGCCTGCTGGTCTCGACGAGGTCCGCGACGACGATCCACCGGGGCGGGCGCTTCGTGAGCACCGAACCGGGGGCGAGAACGAATTTCACGTTGCGCGCGCCCTGAAAGTCACGGGACTCGCCCTCGCGCAATCCAATATGAGACAACAAACCGGCGACCAGCGCCGCGTGCACGCGGGCGGGATCGGCGGGCTCGTGGTCGTCGGACTCTCTGATGCCGAGGTCACGGGCGATGCTGCGCAGCTGCCCGGTGAGGTCCTGCCATTCGCGGATGCGTAGGTAGTGCAGGAACTCCTCGCGGCACATCCGGCGAAACGCGTTGCCCGAACGTTCCTTTCGCTGCTCACCCAGATAGCGCCACAGATTCAGATAGGAGACGAAATCCGAATGCTCGTCGGCAAACCTTGCATGCTTCTGGCGCGCGGCCTCTTCGCGGTCGGTCGGCCGTTCGCGCGGGTCGGGGATCGACAACGCGGCGGCCAGCACGAGGATTTCCCGCACGCAGTCCTCTTCGTCGGCCTGCAGAATCATCCGGCCGAGTCGTGGATCGACGGGCAGTTGCGCAAGGCGACGGCCGATGTCGGTGATGACGCCGTCGGTGTCGAAGGCGCCGAGTTCCTGTAGCAGCACGACGCCGTCGCGGATGCTGCGTCGCTCGGGTGGATCAAGAAACCCGAATGTCTCTATATCGCCGAGGTTCAGCGCCGCCATTTGAAGGATCACTGCCGCCAGATTGGTCCGCAGGATCTCCGGATCCGTGTAGCGAGGCCGCGAGGTGAAGTCGTCTTCGGAGTACAGGCGAATGCACACACCCGGGGCGGTGCGGCCCGACCGGCCCGCCCGTTGAGCGGCGGACGCTTGCGAGATCGGCTCGATCGGCAGCCGCTGCACCTTGGTCCTGCGGCTGTAGCGCGAGATGCGGGCGGTGCCGGGATCGACGACGTAGCGGATGCCGGGCACCGTCAGCGATGTCTCCGCGACGTTGGTGGCCAACACGATTCGTCGGCTGGCGCCGCTGGGCTGGAAGACCCGCTGCTGTTCGGCGGTCGGCAGGCGGGCGTAGAGCGGCAGCACCTCGGTGTTCTTGAGGTGACGCAAAGCCTCTGCGGTGTCACGGATCTCGCGCTCCCCCGACAGGAACACCAGGACATCACCGGGCGGTTCGGCCTCCAGCTCCTGCACGGCGTCGACGATCGCCTCGGTCGGATCGCGTACTTCCGTGCGGACCACCTCGTGATCGGGATCGTCGGGATCATCGGAGCCGCCCCGGCGGCGACATCCGGCTTCGGCATCGTCGGCCGCGACAGGGACTTCGAGCGGCCGGTACCGAATCTCGACCGGATACGTCCGACCCGACACCTCGACAATCGGGGCGCCATTGAAGTGCCCCGCGAACCGCTCAGGCTCGATCGTCGCGGACGTGACGATCACCTTGAGGTCGGGCCGCCGCGGCAGCAACTCGCGCAGGTAGCCGAGAAGGAAGTCGATGTTGAGGCTGCGCTCGTGGGCCTCGTCGAGGATGAGCGTGTCGTAGCGCAGCAGTCGCCGATCGCGCTGGACCTCGGCGAGCAGGATGCCGTCGGTCATCAGCTTCACCAGAGTGCGGTCACTGGCCTGATCGGTGAATCGCACGGTGTAGCCGACTGCCTCACCAAGCGGCGTGCCCAACTCGTCGGCGATGCGCTGGCCGACCGTGCGCGCGGCAAGGCGACGCGGCTGCGTGTGGCCGATCGTGCCGCGGATACCGCGACCGAGCTCGAGGCAGATCTTGGGCAGCTGCGTCGTCTTGCCGGAGCCCGTCTCCCCGGCGACGATGACAACCTGATTGTCTGCGATGGCCTTGGCGATCTCGTCGCGGCGCTCACTGACCGGAAGATCGGGATAGGTGATCGTCGGAACGGCGGCCAGTCGGGTGGCGATCAGCCCCTCGGCCTTCGCGATCTGCGAAGCAATGTCGCGAAGCTTGTCGGGCCCGGCGCCGCGAAGATTCTTGAGGCGACGGCCGAGGCGGGCCGCGTCGCGGATTGTCAGGCCGTCGAGGCGGGTGCGGAGCTGCGCGGCTGACCCGTCGGGCATGGATCAGGGCTTGTCGGGCGACCAGTAGGCCAGCATCTCGGCGAACGTCGCGAACGCCGGCGTGGAGACCCCGTAGGTCGCCTCGAGGTGAATGCTGAGGGGGAAGCCGAGCTCGCCGACTCCGTCGATCACCCGCTTGTACAAGTCGACCATCAGCTTGCGCTTCTCGGCCGGCTCGGTCGCGGCCAGTTGTTTGACGAACTCCTGCTCGCCGGCGACGGCGGCGTTGCCCCGATCCTGGATCAGCCAGTTGATGAGGCCGACGTTGGTCTCCACCTTCGGCACGAAGCCGAACGACAGCAGGATCTCGGGACGGTGGTCGGTTTCGGCGGCGAAGTTACGGAGGAAGCCGACGATCGCATCGGAATACAACAGCTGGGTCATGCCGTACGTGGCGCCCTGGTCGCATTTGAAGTTGAAGCGGCCGTGCTCGCCCTCGCGGGTCGGGATCAGGATCACGCCGCGGTTGGGCACCAGGTCGTCGTAGATCGACAGCGCATCGGTGGGAGCGACGCCGGAGCCCTCGCCGTCGCTCATGGTGCGCGGAACGCCGACGAAAGCGATGCCGTCGAACCCCGCCGAACTCAGATCGGTCAGCCGCTGCCGCAGCGCCGACTTGTCCAGGAAGGCCGTGACCTGGGTGCAGAGGCCGTTGATACCGGCCAGCTCGGGCCGGATCTGGTTCCAGAAGTCAAGGACGTCCATCTTCGGCTTCATCTCGATCGGCCGGTCGTCGTCCTCTTCGATCATCCCCGGGATCATGACGTGCCGGATCCGGCCAGCCAGCCCCGCCTCCGCCGAGCATCTCAGCACCTTCTGCGCTTCCTCGAGCGCCCGCTCATGACCGTCCTCGACGTTCGGCGCAACGAGCTCGAGCGCGATCGTGTTGAGCGTCACCGAACTGCTCCCCTAATCCCAAGTGAAACGTCCCTCGGCGGGCGGGTCGGCGATGACCACGCACGCATTTGCCGGGGCCCTCACCTTACAGACCGGGCCTGTGGCTCTCCGTAGTCTGGGTGGCGTGAGCATCGCACCCGACCTGGACGACCGCTTCGCACGAGCGTTGCCCGAGCTGGCTGTCCCCTGGCAGGCCGAGGCTGCCCCCGAACCGCGTCTCCTTGTTCTCAACGAGCCGCTGGCCACCGAACTCGGTATCGATCCAGGGTGGCTGCGTGGCCCCGAAGGCGTGCGCTTTCTCACCGGCAACCTGGTGCCCGAGGGTGCGGTACCCGTGGCCCAGGCCTATGCCGGGCACCAGTTCGGCGGCTACGTTCCGCGTCTGGGCGACGGCCGAGCGCTGTTGCTGGGCGAACTCGCGACCGCCGAAGGGGGCCTTCGCGACCTTCACCTCAAGGGTTCTGGACGGACGCCGTTCGCCCGCGGTGGCGACGGCCTCGCGGCGGTCGGGCCGATGCTTCGCGAATACATCATCAGCGAAGCCATGCACGCACTTGCCATCCCGACCACACGGTCGCTGGCGGTGGTCGCTACGGGGCGCACTGTGCAACGGGAGACGCCCCTGCCGGGCGCCGTGCTGGCCCGTATCGCGAGCAGCCACCTGCGGGTCGGCACGTTCCAGTACGTGGCGGCCGGTGGCGATGTCGACGTGCTGCGGCGGCTGGCCGATTACGCCATCGCCCGGCATTACCCCGACGCGGCCAAGGCCGCGAATCGCTATCTCGCGCTGTTCGACGCCGTGGGTTCCGCGCAGGCGGCGCTGATCGCGCAGTGGATGCTCGTCGGGTTCGTGCACGGCGTGATGAACACCGACAACATGACGATCGCGGGCGAGACCATCGACTACGGGCCGTGCGCCTTCATGGAGGCCTACGACCCCGAGGCGGTGTTCAGCTCGATCGACTCGTGGGGCCGCTACGCCTACGGCGCCCAGCCGTCGATCGCCGGCTGGAATCTCGCCAGATTCGCCGAGACGCTGCTGCCGCTGATCGCCGACGACCAGGACCGGGCGGTGGAACTCGCCCAGGAGAGCCTGACCGGATTCGGCGCACAGCTCCAGTTGGCGCTTTCCTCAGGCATGCGCGCGAAGCTCGGGCTGGCCGACGGGCCGGCCGAGGACGTGGCGACATCGTTGATGAACGACGCGCTCGCGCTGCTCGCGGAAAGCCACGTCGACTTCACGTCGTTCTTCCGCAACCTCGGCCAAGCCGCCCGCGGCGAGACCGAGCCGGCGCGCGGGATGTTCATGAACCTCAACGGGTTTGACGAATGGCTCAGCCGATGGCGCGCGCTGAATCCAGACGCTGAGCGCATGGACCGCGCCAACCCCGTCTACATTCCGCGAAACCACCTTGTCGAGGAGAGCCTGGAGGCGGCGACGGGAGGCGATCTGGCACCCCTGGAAAAGCTACTGGAAGCCATCGGCGCCCCGTATGACGAACGTGACGGCCTGCAGCGCTATGCCGAACCCGCACCCGAGGACTTCGGGAAGTACCGGACCTTCTGCGGAACGTGACCTACGCCCTGATCGCGGCGAGGATCTCCTCGGTGGTGACCACGGCGGCGTAGTTGGGCATGTTCACCGCTAGCGCGGCGTGCATCTCGGCATCCGAATAGCTTGCGGTCGCATCTGCCACCACGGTGACGTCGTAGCCGAGTTCGGCGCCGTAGCGGACCGTGGCCTCCACACAGGTGTGAGTGATCAGGCCGACCACGATCAGTCGGTGGATGCCGTGCTTCTTCAGCAACAGATCCAGATCTGTATTGGCGAAACCGCTTGAACACCAATGCTCTTGAGCGACGATGTCGCCATCGCGCGGCTCGAACTCGGGCCGCAACTGCCCGCCCCACGTGCCGAACTCGAACGTTCGGCGCTGCCAGGCCGCCCGTTGGATCGGGGCGACGTAGGTCCACGTCTCGTAGTCTCCGGGCCGGTAGCGATGGTGCAGTGCGTAGAAGACGCGGACACCGGCACCGCGGGCCGCGTCGAGAACCTCGGCCATGTGCGGAATGCAGTCGTTGGCCTCCGCAACGCCTTTCAGCCGATCCCACACCTTGCCGCCTTCGGAGATGAAGTCGTTGTAGGGGTCGATCACCACGAGGCCGGTGATGTCTTTGTCAAACGTCATGCCGGCATTATCGCCCTACGCGATATCCGGCTCGAGCACCGCGAGATGCCCGCCCTCCGATGCCAGGTGGCCGAGCGCGAACCGCAGCCGCTTGCGCCCGCGGGACACCCTGGACATAACGGTGCCGATCGGAATGTCCATCAGCACCGCGGTCTCGGCGTAGGTGTAGTCAAGTACGTCGGCGTAGTAGATCGCCGTCCGCGATCCCTCGGGCAGCGTCGCCATGGCCGACTTGATCTCGTGGTTCGGCATCGAGTCCAAGAAGTCCGCCTCGGCGGAGCGCGGCGCGTCGGCCAGCCGCCGGGCAGCGTCGAAGCCACCCCACTCGGCGGTCTCGTCGATGGGGACCTCGGCGGGTCGACGCTGTTTCGTCCGGTATCCGCTGATCCACCGATTGTGCAGAATCCGGAAGAGCCACGCCTTGAAATTGCTGCCGTCGGAGAAGGTGTGGAATCCCGCGTATGCGTGCATCAAGGCGTCTTGCAGCAGATCCTCGGCATCCGCGTCGGAACGGGTCAGCCGGCGCGCACCCCGGGACAACATCTCGAGGAGGGGTTCCACTTCGCACGTGAAGCGCGCTGCGAGATCGGTTTCGGACTCGGGCGAACTGGTGACTACCTTCATGATGACCCTCCAGGTGCTCGGCTTGGACGTGGCACGACTCTTGGTAATGAGCCTCGCGCCCGCCGCCGGGAAGCGGACCCTTGCAAATCCGTAGTCGACAATCCGTAGTCCGTAGTCGGGGAGTCCTCAGACGGCCGAGGCGGGCACCGTACGGAAGCTGATCGCCAGCCGGTTGTAGGCGTTCATCATGCTGATCGCGATGGTCAGGTCCACGAGTTCCTTCTCGTCGAAGTGCTGCGACACCGCTTCGAACTCGTTGTTGGGAACCCCCGTGGTCGACACATGGGTCACCGTCTCCGCCCAGGCGAGTGCGGCCTTCTCCCGCGCGTCGAACAGCTGTCCCGCTTCGTGCCACGCCGGGATCAGGGCGATCTTCTCGTTGGACACCCCGAGCTCGCGCAACTCGCGGGAGTGCATGTCGATGCAGTAGGCGCAGCCGTTGATCAGCGACACCCGCAGGTACACCGCAGCCAGGAGCTCCGGCGCCAGTCCCGATTGGTTGATATAGACATGTGCGCCCGCAAGGACTTTCACGCCACGGGGTGCGATTTCTTGGTAATTGATTCTTTGTGTCATGCCTTTAGCCTGGCACCCGCGCAGGCGCAGCGAGCCCTGGAAAATCCGTAGTCTTCTAGCTGGCCCACGACATGGTGCGCAGCTGTCTGCGCGAGCTGATGTCGAGCTTGACGAACACCTTCCGCAGGTGCCATTCGACGGTGTGGGTGCTGATGAACAGCTGGGCGCCGATCTCCTGGTTCGTCATACCGTCACCAGCCAGCCGGGCGATCTGGGCCTCCTGGGCGGTGAGCTCGCCTCCCGAGCTGACCGGCTGCTTGCGCACCTTCTCGCCGGTGGCGATCAGTTCGCGGCGGGCACGATCCGCGAACGCCGCCGCGCCCATCTTGATGAACATGTCGTGGGCGTCGTTGAGTTGAGTGCGGGCATCGACACGCCTGTTCATGCGTCGTAGCCATTCCCCGTAACACAGCCGGGCGCGGGCCAGGTGTACGACGACGCTCGTGCGGCCCAAGCGTTCGATGGCTTCGGCGAACAGCGCATCGGCGTGGTCGTCGTCTGCGAGCATCGCCTGAGCGCACGCTATGGCGCCTTGGCCCCAATTGGTTTCACTTGGGCCGGTGCGCTCTTCGAGACGGCGCAGCGCCGACGCCGCGGCTTGCTTGTCACCGCTGCGCGTTGCGGCTTCGACCATTTCGTAGAGAGACCAATTGTAGAACCCGAAGTCCTCGTACTCACATGCCTTACGCGCGGCGGCGAGCGCCTCTTCGTATCTGCCGAGTCCGTTGTGGAGCACGGCGTTCGCATAGCCGGTAAGGCCGAGCAGGCGTCCTTCACCGGTCGCGGTCGCGTCTGCCGCCGCCGCTTCGATCAGCGGAAGTGACTGCGCCGGATCGCCGCGCCATACCGTCAGCAGCAGCGTGTGATAGTGGACGGGCGCATGGTGAGCCGTCGCCGCGGTGATCGAGTCGGCCTCCTCGATCAACGTTGCCGCCGTTGCGAATTCACCGGCCAGCAGGTGGGCACCCGCACGGTAGACCAGCGCGCGCGGGAGCGCCGCCAGCGCGCCGGCGTCGCGCGCCTGCCGCACCGCGGCCGTGGACAGATCGACCACGACCTCGTCGTCCCACAGTTCATGCGCGGCGGACTCCTGCAGGATCGGGAACGCCGGAACTGTCAACCAGCGCCCGACGGAGCTGTCACCGGACTGCGCTTGCTCACGCATCCGGTCCAACGCGATGCGCAGCGACTCGCTGCCTCCCCCTACGCCGCCGGTGATCCGTTCGGCGATTCCCTTGAGCAGGTGGTCAACCGCGCGCGGCAGCTCGCGCTGTTCGCCGATGGCGACCTTCGCGGCCACGGCCACATCAGACAGCTCGTCGGGTTCACTGAGCCGGCCGGCATACATCACCGCCGCGAGCGCCTCCAGATAGCTCTCGCGGGCGGCGTAGTCGTCGAGGCCCTCGAGCCGTCCGGCGGTCTCGAGTAGGCCTGGCGCGGTATCGCTGAGCCGGGGTGCCCCGGTGCCGCCGCCGCGGCTGCGGACGAACTCCATCTGGGCGCGTAGCCGTGCCACCTGCGCACGTTGGAGCTCGGACAACGGGACCATCTCGGCGATCGCCAGCAGTTCGTGCGCGGCCTCAGGTGCCGCTGCATCTCGTTTGGCGTGTGCCGCCGCCAGAGCCCTGGCGCCGCGCTGCCCGGGATCCGCTGTCAGTGCGGCGGCGCGTTCTAGAAACGTCGCCGCCGCGGCGATGCCGCCCCTGCTCTGGGCGCGGCCCGCCGACGCCTCCAGCTCCGCGGCCACTGCGTCGTCGGGTCCGGCCGCGGCGTATGCGGCATGCCACGCCCGTCGGTCCGGGTCAGAGTCGGGATCGGTCGCTTCGGCCAACGCCCGGTGAACGGCCCTGCGCTCGGCGAGGTCGGCGGCACGGTAGGCGGCCGAACGCACCAGCGGATGACGAAATCGCATGCGCGGGCCGAACTCGACCATCCCGGCGGATTCGGCAGGCCCCAAGGCGTCCACGGGAATCCCCAAACGTGCTGCCACCCGAAGGAACAGCGCGGCATCCCCGACAGGTTCGGCCGCCGCCACGAGCAACAGCCGTTGCGTGTCGGCAGGCAGCGCCTCGATCCGTTGGACGTACTTCGCTTCGAGCGCGCCCGCCGAGGAGGCCGTGCCCGAGATCCAGAATCCGCCTGCGAGTTCGGTGGCTGGCACGTTACGCGGCACCTCGACCAAGGCCAGCGGGATGCCGCGCGTCTCGGCCACGATGCGATCCCGCACTCGCGGGTCGATGCCCCCGACCATCACCGACTCCAACAGACCTCGCGCATCACTGTCCGACAGCCCGCCGATCATCAACTCCGGAAGCCCCGCCAGCACGTCCGGGTTGTCCCGCACCCCGAAGACCATGGCTACCGGTTCGGCCATCAGGCGCCGCGCGACGAAACCGAGCGTCTGCACCGATACCTGGTCGAGCCACTGGGCGTCGTCGATGACGCACAGCAGGGGTTGGACGTCGGCGGCCGCGGCCATCAGGCTCAGCACCGCCAGCCCGACGAGGAACCGGTCCGGTGTCGGCCCGACGCCTCGGCCGAACGCAACGTTCAGGGCGTCGCGCTGCGGTTCGGGCAGCTCGTGGAGATGTTTCAGCAGCGGCGCGCACAGCTGCTGCAGGCCGGCGTAGGCGAGTTCCATATCGGACTCGACCCCTGCCACCTGGATGGTGCGGAACGCTTGCAGGGACCCCGCGAACGAAGCCTGCTCGAGGGTGTACGCGAGCAGTGCGGTCTTGCCGACACCGGCCTCGCCACGGAGCACGAGCACTGCGCAGCTGCCCGACTGAACAGTCGAAATCAGGCCCCGTAGCGTCTCGCATTCGCTTACGCGCCCGCGAAGACCTTGCCCCCCATGCTGTTCCGCCATTGACACCGCCGCAATTGTTTGCCGCAGCCTACCGCAGGCGGCTATCCGTCGATGAACGTCACCGTCTCGTCGAGGGACGCCCGACCGTTGTCGACGAAACTCACGTCTCGGTCCTCATAGCCGATCGACATTCCGCAGAACAGCATGAGTTCCGGCGGCGGCGAGGTGACCGCGTCGACCGACTTGCGCACCTGCGACCACGCCATCTGAGGGCAGCTGTGCAGCCCTTCGGCACGCAGCAGCAGCATTACGGTCTGCAGATACATGCCGACGTCAGACCATTGCGGCAGGCCGAGGTCGCGGTCGATGTAGCAGAACAGTGCCACCGGTGCGCCGAAACAATCCCAGTTCCCGATGGCGGCCCGCGTCCTCGCCTCCCAATCATCGCGCGCGACGCCCAGTGCGGTGTAGCGGTCCCTGCCGAACGCCGCTCGGCGGTCGCCGTACGGGGACTTCAGCTGGGCCGGATACATCACGTACTCGCGCTCGTCCCACAGATCGCCGTTGGCCACGCGCTCGGTGGCGACCTTCTTGAGCTGCGCCAGCGGTTCGCCGGTCACCACGTAGATGTTCCACGGCTGGATGTTCGATCCGGATGGGGACCTTGCGGCCGTGGACAACACGCGCTCGATCACCTCACGGGATACGGGTTCGTCGGCGAAGCCGCGCACCGCCCGTCGGGTCGCGACCGCCTCGTAGACGTCCATGGCTAGGCCGTGGCGGCCGCTTCGAGGATCCACTCCTCGAGGCGGGTGTCGAACAGGGTGGCCCCGTCTGCGGGGACCAGCGTCCGTTCGTTGAGTTCGATACCCCAGTAGCGCGCCTCGGGATCGGCGATGACCTCGCGGCTGTCACCGCGTGCGGACAGCGAGATCCTGATGGCGTCCGGGAGCAGAAACGCTTCTGGCCCTCCGATTTCGACGATTCCGTTCACCGGTTCATTCAGCGCGGTCATGGCGACGCCTTTCGCGACATCGGCACCGGCCATCGGCTGGAAGAGTGCCGGCGGCATCCGCACCGTGTCACCTTCGGTCGCCGAATCGGCGAGGGTCTTGATGAACTCGAAGAACTGCGTCGCGTGGACGATGGAGAACGGGGTCGAGCCTTCGCTGATGAGCTGCTCCTGCAACAGCTTTGCCTGGAAGTACCCGGACTGCGGGGCCAGCCGATCGGTTCCCACCACCGACAGCGCGACGTGATGTCCAACGCCGGCGTCCTTCTCGGCGGTGAGCAGGTTCGTGGTCGCCGTGCGGAAAAATTCCACTGCGGCGTCGTCGAGCGTCGGCGAGTTCGACACGTCGACGACAACCGAGGCGCCGGCGAGGACCTCTGCCAGACCCTCACCGGTGTACGTGTTCACGCCGGTCGACGGGGCGGCGGCCACGACGTCATGGCCGCGCTCCTCCAGAGCGTGCACCAGCTTGGACCCGATCATGCCGGTGCCTCCGATGACGACGATTCTCATGATGCGCCTTCCTGTTGGTCTAATCCCTTCACTGGGTATGACCGGGGAGGCGTGGCTTTTGTGACAACCGGGGTGTGACAGCCGGCTCACCACACGAGCGGCGCCAGATGTTTCCTGGCGTAGGCGGCCACCGCGTCCTGGTCTGTGACATCCAGCACCGGTGAGCTGACCTGGACCAGGGAGGCGGCCAGCCGGATGTGCAGTTCGGCCGCCGCAAGCAGGTCGTCATCGGGCATCGTCGCGCCCGCCGCACGCAGCGCCCTGGCCATGGCCGTGGCGGCACTGATCAGAAATATCCTGGCCTCGTCGAACATTCCGGTCACCGCGGTGAAGTCGCCGTCCAACTGCAGAAACCTGCGCATCACCGGTTCACCGGTGAGCAGCCGGATGCCTTCGCGGAATGCGGCAACGGCGGCTTCGGCCGGACCGCGGTCGATCGCGACCGTCTGTAGCCGCGCCATCGCGAAATCGAAGGTCTTCCTGCCTAATTCGGTGACGAGTGCCTCACGGCTTGGAAATCGCCGGTACAGGGTGCTCCGGCTGACACCGGCTTGCCGCGCGATCACTTCCATGCTCAGCCGGCCGACGCCGACGAGCGCCACCTCCTCGGCGGCGGCCTTCAGAATCGCGGCCTCCTGCTGGGTGGGGCTGGCGTTGGTGCGGCGCATGCAATCACTCAGCGGGCCGGGCAGCCGGCCGGCGGCGCAAAGGAGTCCAGTGCGACGGATCGATGTACATGCACGAGCTCCTCGTATTCGATTCGATTGCGCGCCAACGGGATCAGCAGCAGTTTGTCGGGAAGCACCCGCCACGCCAACTGCAGCACACGGCAATACAGTGCGAACTCGAGGTCGTGGCGCGACTCCCATCGGAAGCCGGTCAGGTCACGGATCCCCGGGTGCAGGATGCCGAAGGAGCACACCTTCAGGACGTGGCCCGCCACGGGTCGAAGTACCAGCCACGGCGGTGTCAGCAGCCGGCGTAGCGGCGCGGGCAGCACCAGCGTCGGCAGTGGCAGCCGGGTCAGGTCCAAGGTGACTCGCTGCAGGAATGCGTTGGCCTGCAGTTCGTTTGTCACCATCGACTCGTAGTAGTCCTCGGCCTCGGCATAGGTCGCGGGCAGCTTGGCGCTCTTGCCAGGCAGCTCGAGCGCCGAGAAGGCTTCGAGCAGTTGTGCGTAGGCGAGTTCACGCTCGGCATCGGTTAGCACGATCCCGGTGCACGGCGTGAAGGAGTTGAGCACGACGAACATTCCACTGACCGCGATCCAGTTCCACAGTTTCGGATCGAGCGCGCTGTATCTCACGTCGGCGAAGTCACCGATGCCCCGACCGCGGACCTCCCTGTGCATCGTCTTGAGCCGGTCGGCCTCGGCGACCTTGTCTGTGGCGTCACCCCAGATCGCGAGAAGGGCCGAAAAGCCGCTGCGCACACCACGATCGGCGAAGTTGGCGGCAAAGCGACCGGTCTTGTCCACCGCCGCCGCCACCGGCACCAGGGCGACTTCGTCGAAGGCGGCTGCCCCGAAGAAGCCGCCGAGCGTGCTCCCGCTGTGCTTGCGGAACTCGACGAGAACCTTCGGCCGTACTGATTCGGTGTCGTGCGTCGAGGAAGTCTCTACAGGTGCGACCATCTCGCCCTCCGATGCATCGATTGACACAAAGACTATCCATTTGTGTCAACATGTCAATGACCGTCAGGACTCCAGAATCATCACCGTGACGTCGGGCGGAGCACCGATCCGAACCGGAGGACCCCAGAACCCCGCGCCCCGGGTGACGTACAACTGGGTGTCGTCCACGTTCGACAGGCCGGCAATGGACGGCTGCACCATCCCGACGATGTAGTGGAACGGCCACATCTGGCCGCCGTGCGTGTGACCGGACAGCTGCAGATCCACCCCGCGTGCGGCGGCCTCGGAGACCAGCACCGGTTGGTGGGCGAGCAGCACCGTCGGACGCGAGAGGTCGACCCCTGCCAGGGCGCGGTCGAAGTCGGGCGGGTCGTCACGTTGCTCGCCGGCGATGTCGTTGACGCCGACGAGATCGAATGCCGCGCCGCCACGCCGGATCGCCGTGTTCTCGTTGCGCAGCGGCCGGATGCCGAGGCGCTCCAGTTCGGACAGCCACGAGGCGGTGTCGTCGACGTAGTACTCGTGGTTGCCGGTGACGAAGAACGTTCCCTCGGGTGCGGACAGGTCGCCCAACGGTGCGGCCGCCGCGCCGAGTTCGGAGACGGTGCCGTCCACCAGATCGCCGACGATCGCCACCAGGTCCGGGTCCGCGGCATTGATGGTATTGACGATCTGCTCCGTATGCGCCCGGCCGGCCAAGGGCCCCAGATGGATGTCGGACACCACGGCGATGCGGAATCCGCGCAGGGCCGGGTCAAGCCGACGCAGGCGCACCGGAACCTGCAGCAGGTCGGGCGGCCCGAGCGCGGTCCCGGCGCCGATCCCGACCAGGCCGAGCGAAGCGGCCCCGGCGGCGACCGCACTGGTTCGCGCGATGAACATCCGGCGGTTGAGCGTCGATGCGACAGGCGCGTCCGGCGTGTCCGGGGGCTCACCCTTGATCCAGCGCCGCAGCGCAAGTCGCACCGGCTCCAGGACGAGCAGCGTCAGGAACAGATAGGTCAGCAGGCCGAACCACAGGTAACCCGGCCACGCGTACCAGCTCGACTCCGGTACATCGAAGAACCGCGGCACGACGAGCGTCGCAACCAGCAGCAGCGCGAGCGCGATGAGCACGGCCGTGAGGATGCGTCTCGTTCGCCCCGGCCCAGTGGTGTCCTTGACCAGCCGCTTCCACAGATAGACGTTCATCAACGCCAGCACCGAGCTGAGCACAACGATGAACATTCCTGCCAGCTTATGCAGCGCGGTCGGGCCGTCCCCGTGAGACAAGAATGGAAGGGGTCCGCGGATCCCTTCCCTTTTCAACGTATAACGCACATGGGGGCTTGCGGCAAGGCCCCGGTCATGCCGCACAATCTTCCGCCTAGGCTCTAGGCACCGGATTTGGGGGCATGTGTCGACTCAGGACTACGACGACGAGCTGCGCTCCGAGCAGAGCTACGTCGACGGGCTGTACACGCGGCTGGACGCTGAACGCGCCCGGGTGAGGGCCCGGTACCGCACTGCGCTCGGCGCCGACATCGACCGTATGGACGGCGGCACGCTCGTGGCCCGCGACAGCGAGGTGCGTGCGCTGGCCAAACAGGCCACACGGCTGGACGTCGCCGACGACGGACTGTGCTTCGGCCGGCTGGACAGCGTCACCGGCCACCGTTCGTACATCGGACGGATCGGGATCCTGGACAAGGACGACGAATACGAACCACTGCTGCTCGACTGGCGGGCGCCCGCGGCTCGCGCGTTCTACGTCGCGACGGCCGCGACGCCGGAGAACATGCGTCTGCGTCGCCAGTTCCATACCCGTGGACGACGGATCGTCGACTTCACCGACGAGGTCCTCGGCCGTCCCACCGGTGAGGAACGCGGAGATGCCGCACTGCTGGCCGCGGTCAACGCGCCGCGCGGCGACGGTATGCGCGACATCGTCGCCACGATCCAGGCCGAGCAGGACGACATCATCCGACTCGACCACCCCGGGGTGCTGGTGATCGAGGGCGGACCCGGCACCGGGAAGACCGTGGTGGCGTTGCACCGCGTCGCCTATCTGCTCTACACGCAGCGCAAGCGCATCGAACGCCACGGCGTCCTCGTGATCGGTCCTAACCCGGCGTTCCTGGACCACATCGGCCGCGTGCTGCCGTCGCTGGGCGAGTCCGACGTCGTGTTCATGACCATCGGAGACCTCGTACCCGGGCTGCGCGTCACCGCCGAGGATGCCGACGAGACCGCACGGGTCAAGGGCTCCAGAAAAATGCTCGACGTGCTCGCGGCCGCGATCGCGGATCGGCAACGGCTGCCGAAAGATCCGCTGCCGATCGAGCTGGCCGACGTCACCGTGCGCATCGACGCGGAGACCGCGGAGTGGGCCCGCGAGGAGGCCCGCACGAGTGGCAAGCCGCACAACGACGCTCGCCAGGTGTTCACCGAGATCATCACCTACGTCCTCACCGAACGCGCGATCGCCAGAATCGGCAGGGGCTGGCTGACCCGGGAGGACCGCGATGCGTGGGAGCAGCTGCGGACGACTCTGATCGACGAGCTCGGCGACAACGCGGTGTTCAGCGCCGCGCTCGACGCGCTCTGGCCGATCCTGACACCGCAGGGCCTGCTGGCCGAGTTGTACTCCTCACCGGAACGGCTGCGCGCCGCACAGGCCGACGAGGCGCTGTATCGCGTCGACGGCAGCGCGTGGACCGTCTCGGATGTACCGCTGCTCGACGAGCTCGTCGACCTGCTGGGCCGTGACAAAGTGGCCGACGCCGCCGCCGAGCGAGAACGGAAAGCGGAGACCGCGTTCGCGGCAGGCGTGCTGGACAACATGATCGGCCGCGAGGATCTGATGGACGACGAAGACCACCTCCTCGCCCAAGACCTGCTCTACGCCGAGGATCTGGCGGAGCGCTTCACCGAACGCGACACCCGAGAACTCGTCGAACGTGCTGCCACAGATCGGGATTGGACCTACCGGCACGTCGTCGTCGACGAGGCTCAGGAGCTGTCCGAAATGGATTGGCGGGTGCTGATGCGGCGCTGCCCGAGCCGGTCTTTCACCGTGGTCGGTGATCTGGCCCAGCGCCGATCGGCAGCCGGGGCGACGTCCTGGGACACGATGCTCGAACCCTATGTGCCCGGCCGGTGGGTCTACCGGTCCCTGTCGGTGAACTACCGCACGCCCGCGGAGATCATGACCGTCGCGGCCGCATTGCTCGCGGAGTTCGCGCCCGATATCCGCCCGCCGGATTCGGTGCGCGCGTGCGGTGTGATGCCGTGGGCGCGGCACGTCACCGATGACGAATTATCCGCAGCCATCGAAGAATTCGTCGACGATGAAGCGCAGCGCGACGGCACCAGTGTGGTCATCGGGCCGCCGGACGTCCCGGGTGCGGTGCGGCCGTCAGACACGAAGGGCCTTGAGTTCGACGCCGTCCTGGTGGTCGATCCGGACCGGATCATGGCCGCCGGACCGCGCGGCGCGGCCGAGTTGTACGTCGCGCTGACCCGTGCCACCCAACGGCTGGGAGTCCTGCATCGCGGTCGGTTGCCGACCGCGCTGAGCGGACTCGCCTGAGCCTCCTACTTCCCGCTACTTCCAGGCGAAGACGGGTTGTTCGAGCTCGTCGACCGGGTCGTGGCGACCCTCGAGGCACAGCCACCGTAGTTGCAGCAGTACCGCCCCGGTGGGCGCGTGGATCAGGTCGTTGCCGAGTGGGATCTGCACGACGGGGCGCGGGCTCTCGGGGATGGTGATGAATCGCGGCGAGTCGTCGCGCTGTAGTTGATGCAGGCCGACACGGTAGACCGCCACCACCTCGTCGGGTGCGGGCTCCAGGTCGAGCCGTCCGCCGCCCCAGATGACCACCGGGGTGATCACGTAGCCGGACCGGGTCGGGTAGTCGTCAAGTAGACCCAAGACAGCCGAGTGGGGCAACGTGACGCCCACCTCCTCGTCGAGTTCACGCAGCGCGGCGTCGACGGCATCTTCGCCCGGGTCGAGCCGGCCACCGGGCAGGGCCCACTGGGCGGGGTGCGACGAGAGGCGTGATGTCCTGCGGCACAGCAGAAAGGCGGCGCCGCCTGAGACGTCGATCATCCGGCCGTCGAGGCCGGCCTCCGGCATCAGCCGGCCGGCGATCCAGTCGTCGACAGGCGCGGGATCCACCCGATCCTCTCCGAGCTCGGAATCGACCAGGACCACTGCGACCGCGGCGTGGCGCTTCGTCGGATCGGCCATGGCACGGCGTTGGTGTCCGGCGAGCTGAGCGCGGACCCGTTCCCGTAGCGCGTCGTCGTAGGTGACCGTCACCGCTCGACCCTATGAAGGGCACGCGGACGGGACTCCCTCGGCACAGTAAATATGTATGTGCTATGCATATATGCGTGCCGCATTCGCGTTACGACCATCTCGACGAACTGCTGACCCGCCTTCATGTTGCGCGTCAGCGACCGAGTTGGCGGCGCAGACTTCTCGACGGGAACACGGTCGCGAACGTTTCGACGCTGCGTGTGCTGCGCGCGGTCGAGCGCGTTCAGCAGACCGGCGACGGTGCCTCCATCAGCGACGTCGCGGAGGACATGGCCGTCGAACATTCGACAGCCAGCCGAACCGTTGGTGCTGTTGTCGCCGCAGGCCTCCTGACGAAGGAATACGCCAGCGACGACCAACGCCGCTGCGTGTTGGTGCTGACCGACGTGGGCCGCAAAGCGCTCGCCACGGTGACCGACCGCCGCCGCGAACTGGTCGCCGAGACCATCGCCGACTGGCCCGACGCCGACATCGACACCCTGGTCGCCCTGTTGGAGCGACTGACTGAACGATTCGAGTTCTCGGTGGGCCGATGACGGCAGAGGCCACCGCACCGCCGCGGCCCCGCAGCGCACTCGGGTTGATGTTCGACCCGGTCTTCGGTGCGCTGTTCTGGGGCAAAATGTTCGCCGTCGTGGCCGTATGGACGCACGGCATCGTCGCGGCGATCGTGATGTACGACGCGACGCATTCGGCGCTGATGGTCGGCATGGTCGGCGTCGTGCAGTTCGGACCTCAGCTCCTGCTGAGCCCGACCAGCGGTAAATGGGCCGACACCGGCAATCCGGCCCGCCAGATCCTGCTCGGCCGGGTGCTGTGTGTCGCCGGTTCAGGTTTGGCGGCGGTGTGGCTGTTCGCCGACCCGGACCTGCGGGGCATGGCGATTGCGATCCCCGTGCTCATCGGATCCCTGCTCGTAGGCTTCGGCTTCGTGGTGGGCGGCCCGGCGATGCAGTCGATCGTGCCGAATCTCATTCGCGACGGTGAACTCTCCACCGCCATGGCGCTCAACAGCATGCCGATGACCGTCGGCCGCATCGTCGGACCCGCAACCGGTGCCTACCTGGCCGCCCACCTCGGTTCGGCCTCGGGCTTCGCCGTCAGCGCCGCCCTGCACCTCGTGTTCGCGATCTTCCTGATCGTGGTGACCTTCCCGTCGCCTCCCGAACGGCGCTTGGGCACCGACTTCCGGGTCCGCACCGCGGTCAAGTACGTGTGGCGGGACCGTCCACTGCTGCTCGCGCTGATCGCGGTGACGACGGTCGGCATCGCATCGGACCCGTCGATCACGCTGACCCCGTCGATGGCCGACGAACTCGGCGGCGGCACGCACCTGGTCGGGTTGTTGTCCGCGAGCTTCGGCATCGGCGCCGCCGTGGGGATGACGGCGCTGGCCATCATGGGTGGCCGGATGGCCTCCGCGCGCGTCTCGTCGATCGGGTTGGTAGGTCTGGCCGCCGGCTGCGCACTGCTGACGATCGGAACGACGGCCACGGTGGCCATGGCCGGATTCGTGCTGTCGGGTCTGGGTTTCGGCTGGGCCATGACGGGGCTCAGCACGGTCGTCCAGGAGCGCGCGCCCGAAGAGTTGCGTGGCCGGATCATGGCGCTGTGGCTGGTCGGGTTCGTCGGCTCACGACCGATCGCCGCCGTACTGCTCGGCGGGACGGCCGATCTGGTCAACGTGCAGGCCGCGTTCGCGGTCGCCGCGGTGCTGACCGCGGTCGTGGCACTGTGGTGCCGACCGTCGAATCTGGCGGGCCCGCTGCCTACCCGGATCTGACGCCGCATGCTGACCGGAGTCTCGGAGACGGCGCTGCTGACGCTCAACGGGAGGGCGCACCAAGCCCGGCATCCGGACGCCATCATCGATGACCCGATGGCCATTCGGATCGTCGATGCGATCGACTTCGACTTCGACAAGTTCGGCCGACGCAAGGGCCAGGAGATGGCCCTGCGGTCACTCGCCTTCGACCGGGCCGCGATCCAATACCTGACCCTGCATCCCGCGGCAACCGTCGTCGCGCTCGCCGAAGGCCTGCAAACGAGCTTCTGGCGCCTCAGTAGTGCACTGCCGGACTACGAATTCCGCTGGGTCACTGTCGATTTCCCACCGATCATCGACCTTCGCCACCAGCTGCTGCCCCCATCTGAGCGAGTCACCAACCTCGCGCAGTCGGCACTGGACTACTCCTGGATGGACGCCGTGGACTCGAGCAATGGTGTCTTCATCACCGCGGAAGGGCTACTCATGTATCTGCAGCCCGACGAGGCGATGGGCCTGATCACCGAGTGCGTCAGGCGCTTTCCGGGTGGTCAGATGATCTTCGACCTGCCGCCGGTGCTGGTGAAAAAGCTCGCGCCGAAGGGCATGCGGGCCTCAAGGCAGTACCGCGTTCCACCGATGCCGTTCAGTCTGTCCGCCAATCAACTGGCCGACCTGGCCAATACCGTGCCCGGTATCCAGGCCGTCCACGATCTGCCCATGCCCGAGGGCAGAGGCTTTGTGTTCAAGACATTGTTTCCGGCCTTTTGGCAGTGGCGGCTGACCAGACAGATCCGCGGCGCCTACACGCTGCTGGAGTTCGGCTGACGCGGTAAGGCAGGCTGGTCCCCGAGATGGCCACCGCCCTGCTTGACGATCCCAGCGATCTTTCCGCGCTGCGCGCAAGAGGCACCGACCCCGACGCACTGTTCGCTTCGTTCGCGGAGTGGGCCGAGGCGCAGGGCACGGTGCTCTACCCGGCGCAGGAGGAAGCGCTGATCGAGTTGGTCAGCGGTGCGAACGTGGTGCTGGCGACGCCGACCGGTTCGGGCAAGTCGCTGGTCGCCACCGGGGCGCTGTATGCGGCGCTGGCCGCAGAACAGCGCAGCTATTACACCGCCCCGATCAAGGCGTTGGTGAGCGAGAAGTTCTTCGCGCTGTGCGAGGTGTTCGGCCCGGCCAATGTCGGCATGCTCACCGGCGATGCCGCGGTCAACGCCGGTGCACCGATCATCACCTGCACCGCGGAAGTGCTGGCCAACATCTCGTTGCGAGAAGGTGCTTCTGCCGACATTGGCCTGGTGGTGATGGACGAGTTCCACTTCTACGGAGATCCCGACCGTGGCTGGGCCTGGCAGGTTCCACTGCTGGAGTTGCCGAGGGCCCAATTCCTGCTGATGTCAGCCACACTCGGCGATGTCACGTTCCTGCGCGAGGATCTGACGCGCCGCACCGGCAGGCCGACGGCACTGATCGCCAACGCGGTACGCCCGGTGCCACTGCACCACTACTACGCGACCACACCGATGCACGAGACGATCGCCGACCTGCTGGAGACCAAGCAGGCCCCGATCTACGTCGTCCACTTCACCCAGGCCTCGGCGCTGGAGCGCGCGCAGGCGCTGATGAGTGTCAACGTGTGCACCAAGGACGAGAAGAAGGCAATCGCCGAACTGATCGGCGGGTTCCGGTTCTCGTCGGCGTTCGGGACGACGCTGTCGCGATTGGTCCGGCATGGGATAGGGGTCCACCACGCCGGGATGCTGCCGAAGTACCGGCGCCTGGTGGAACAGCTCGCCCAGGCGGGTCTACTCAAAATCATCTGCGGCACCGACACTCTCGGCGTCGGCATCAACGTGCCGATCAGAACTGTGGTCTTCTCCGCATTGTCGAAGTACGACGGCACACGCACCCGGCTGCTCAATGCGCGCGAGTTTCATCAGATCGCCGGCCGGGCGGGACGGGCGGCAACAACCCGACCAGGTGCGTGCCGCCGCCGAGTTCGTCGGCCATCGACGGGGTCAGCGTGATCGACGGGTC
>NZ_NVQE01000030.1 GCF_002591975.1 Mycobacterium neglectum
CCCTCCCGGGCCGCCCCGGCGATGCTGGTCATCGCCAGCCGGATCTCCTCCGGCAGCTCAGGCAACCCGGCGGCGTCGGTCGTGTCAGCGAGGCGAACAGTAGGTACGGTCTTCATGGCGGTCCCTTACTCCTTCTTCGAGGTGTACTTGGTCGTTCACCCGAAGACCTACCATCTGGCGGGCATCAGGTGAGGGACCGCCACCTCAAATTCCACGAAGACCGGGACAACCTCTCTCTTGGTGTCACAGGTGCGAGTTCCCCGTCGCCAACGCGCTACACCACCTTGTTGTGAGGATGAGCTCTGATGCGCGCGATAGCCCAAGCCGACGTTTCATTCGTGGCCACGGACGTCGGTCTGTGGATGTCGCTGCCGGCTTTCGGGCCTGCCCTCTTAGTGGCCGGTGTCGTCATCTACGTAGCGCGCCGGGATCGGCGTAAGAATTCTGATCCAATTGACGGCGTCGAGCTTGCAGCCCAGGAAAGGAACGATCCGGAGTGCCCGCCAAGATGCGCTGTGTGGGTGTCATGGCGTAGATGCACGTTAGCTTGGGTATGGACCCCCGCTGCCAGCGACACAAACTTGGGAGAACTGTGGTGTTGAAGACCCGCGTCGGCCGGACAGTACTAACGTTCGCCGCAGCCGCTGTGCTGATCGCTGTTGCAGTTTTTGTTCTGGTCAACCGAACCGCGTCCGAAAAGCCGGTCGAGGTGCCCGCAGACGCGGGTACTGCCCAGGTGGTTCGCGACAACAGCCACAGGATGAACGACAATCCGGACGCAGAGGTCACGTTCGTCGAATTCCTGGACTTCGAATGTGAGGGTTGTCTAGCCGCATATCCCATCGTCGAGCAATTGCGGGCAGACTACGGCGACCGGGTCGAATTCGTGTTGCGTTATTTCCCTCTCCCGGGGCATTTCAATGCTGAACGGGCAGCGCGCGCGGTTGAGGCGGCCGCGCAGCAAGGACAGCTCGAACCGATGTATCACAAGATGTATGAGACGCAGACCCAATGGGGCGAACAAAGAACACCGGCCGACGACGTATTCCGTGGCTTCGCCTCCGAATTGGGTCTCGACATGGCCGCGTTCGACGCGGCGTACAACGATCCCGCGACATCGGAACGTATCCGACTCGATGTCAACGACGGCCAACAGCTCGGTGTTCAAGGCACACCAACGTTCTTCATCAATGGTGAGCAAGTACGGCTCCGAAATTCCGATGACCTGCGCAACGCAATCGAGAAGGCGTTGCGGTAACTGTCGTCGGCTCAGTGCGAGGCAGTCCCAACTGTGGTGTGCGGCACCGATGAGCCTTGAGGGGTATCGAGGGCCAATGTCTTGGTTCGACCGGCACGCACCCCGTTCGCGATGACGACGATCTCGGCTACTTCGTGGACTAACACGACAGCAGCCAGACCGAGCACGCCGACCAACGCCAGGGGCACTAACGCGGCGATTATCGCCAGCGATAGCCCGACGTTTTGCAGCATGATCCGGCGAGCTCGGCGGGCATGGCGGAACGTCTCCGGGAGGTGCCGGAGGTCTTCACCCATCAACGCTACGTCGGCGGTCTCGATGGCCACGTCGGTGCCCATCGCGCCCATCGCGATACCGAGATCGGCGGTGGCCAGGGCGGGGGCGTCATTGACGCCGTCACCCACCATGGCGGTGGGGCGCTGGGCGCGAAGCTGTTCGATCAGCCGGGCTTTGTCTTCCGGGCGCAGCTCGGCGTGCACAGCGTCGATGCCGACGCCTTTGGCCAACGCTTGCGCTGTGGCTCTGTTGTCCCCGGTAAGCATCGAGATGTGGTAGCCGTCACGACGCAGCTGGGCGACGACCTCGGCAGCCTCGGGCCGCAGTTCGTCGCGGACGGCGATCGCGCCGATCACCTTGCTGTCGACTTCTACGAGGACCGCAGTGGCGCCGGCCTGCTGCATTCGCATCACGTCATCGTTCAACGGCCCAGCGTCGAGCCAGCCGGGGCGGCCCAGGCGAATGGCGTGTCCGTCGCGACGGCCGGTGAGTCCGGCGCCGGTGACCGCCTCAACGTCGGTGGCCGGGGTGATTGTGTCGGCGGCGGCCAGGATGGCCGCAGCTAGAGGATGCTCGCTGCGCGCCTCCACGGCGGCCGCTAGGTCCAGGACCTGTTCTCGGGTGGCGCCGTTGGTGGTGGCGACGTCGATGACGACGGGCCGATTGGCGGTCAGGGTTCCGGTCTTGTCGAGCGCGACTCCGCGCACCGCGCCCAGAGCCTCCAGCGCGGCACCGCCCTTCACCAGAGCGCCGAGTCGGCTGGCGGCACCGATCGCGGCGACGACCGTGACCGGTACCGCGATCGCCAAAGCGCATGGCGACGCGGCCACCAGCACGACAAGGGCACGCTCAATCCATGTGGTGGGATCGCCGAAGACGCTGCCTACCACCGCGATCAGTGTCGCAGCGATCATGATCCCTGGAACCAGTGGGCGCGCGATGTGGTCGGCCAGCCGCTGGGAGGCGCCCTTCCGAGATTGTTCAGCCTCGACGATCCTCACAATGCGGGCTAACGAGTTGTCCTCGGCGGTGCTGGTGACCTCGATCTCCAACACACCGGCACCATTGATCGACCCGGCGAACACCTCGTCGCCGGGTCCTGCTTCGACCGGAACTGACTCACCGGTGATCGTCGACGTGTCCAACGCCGTGCGTCCTTCGCGGATGACCCCATCAGTGGCGATCCGCTCACCGGATTTGACCAGCATGCGGTCACCAACCTGCAATTCGCTTGGGGCGACAATCATTTCGGTTCCATCGCGCAGCACAGTGGCCTCATCGGGTACCAGTGAGAGAAGTGCCCGCAGTCCGCGGCGGGTGCGGGCAATCGAGTATTCCTCCAGGCCCTCACTGATGGAGAATAAGAATGCCAGCATCGCGGCTTCGCCGACTTCGCCGAGGATCACCGCGCCGACGGCGGCGATGGTCATTAGCGTTCCGACGCCGATCTTGCCCGCGGTGAGCCGTTTGAGCGCGGAGGGGACGAAGGTGTACGCCCCCACAGCCAGCGCTACGGCCTCCAGTGTGAGCACCACCGGCCGCGCCGCGTCGGTCCAGCCGGCGATGAGTGCAGCCAACAAGAAGGCTCCAGAAACCGCTGCCAGACGCAGTTCGCTTATCTCCCAGAGCCGTTCGGGCTCACGGTCATCGCCGTGCTCGGTGTCGTTTGGTTTATCGTGGCCGCAGCATACGTCACTCATCGGGCTGATGCCTTTGCGCTGTCAGTCGCTGCGCGGGGGCGGGTTCCATAATTGGGGCACAGCGCCACCTTGTTGCCGGTTGCGCTCAGCAGCGTCTCAGCCGATGACAGTAAATCCATAAGCTCTGGGCGAGCCAATGAGTAGAACATCTGTCGCCCCTCTGGACGACCTGCAACTAGGCCGCAGTCGCGCAGGCATGCCAGGTGCGCTGACACAGTGGACTGCGCAGCGCCCACCAGGCTAGTCAGATCGACCACTCGGGCTTCGCCTTCCGTGAGTCGATGAAGAATCGCCAGTCGCGTCGGATCGGACAGGCTGTGAAACAACGCCACCGCCGGTGCGAGATCTGAGCTAGGTCGTGTTGAGGGTCCACGGGTTGTCATCGCCATACAACGATGATAGCGTACCCAGTACATTAATCGTCAAATGGCGATCATATCGTTCAGGGGCGTTGATTTGTGGAGGTGTCGGAATGATGGAGTTCCAGCTGGACGCCTCGTTGGACCACGACCACACGATCACGAACGACTATGCAGCGGTCGCCTTTGTCGACTTGTCCGGATTCACCGCACTAACTGAGGTCCACGGCGATCGTCACGCGGCCCAACTGGCCGAAGCGTTCGCCGATCTCACTAGGGTCGCCCTCGGCGAAAGCGACCGGCTTATCAAGACGATTGGCGACGCCGTACTGGTTACCTCGCCGACTCCGCGCTCCGTCCTCGAACTCATCGGCCGCATCACCGATGCCACCCGCCGCGCAGACGGATTCCCGGTGCTGCGCGCCGGAATTCACTACGGACCAATCGTTGCGTTGCGCGACGACGTCTACGGCAACACAGTGAACATCGCATCACGGCTGGCCGCTTCGGCTGGCCCTGCACAAGTCTTGGCTGCCCGGCCGGTCGCCGACTCGCCAGCAGCGCAGGCCTTGTCGTCACCAGCCTCGGCTTGGTGAGCCTGCGCAATCTCGGCGAACCACTGGCCGTGTTCAGCATTGACCTCGGGCTTGGTTGCCCATGCAGCCATGTCGATCCGGTCTGCCGAATGCACCTGAGCGACGACAGCATCACATCCACGGTCAGCCATGAAGGCTTCCGGTATCGGTTCTGCTCCTCCGCGTGTGCACAACGCTTCAAGGTCCAGCCTGACCGATTCCTCCACACCGCAGCATGTTCTGGCGATGTACCCTCCTTCGGCCCGCTCAGCGGAATCCATGCGGGACGCAGTCAGTGATGGCCATCGCGGTGTTCGCGCTATTCGCGGCCAATATCCTGGTGGTCGGTGCGGGACGTAGACGCATCCAGTTGCGCCGTACCGGTGACAGCGGCAATCGGCGCACCTGGCGACCGGACGGCTCATTGGAGTGGTGGGCACTCGCCGGTACAGATCTCGGCTACATCACCGTTGGTCTGGCCGCACCACTGGCTGCGCTCGTAGGCTTGGCCGTCCTCCCACCTCTGGACAACGTCATCCTGCGCGGAACTGGTGTCGTGCTCGCGGTGCTCGGCCTGGTTCTCACCCTTACCGCTCAGCTGTCGCTGGGCGCATCGTGGCGCATCGGTATTGATGCGGCAGAACGCTCCGACCTTGTCACCGCTGGTGTCTACCGGGTGGCGCGCAACCCGATCTTTGCCGCGGTGATCATCACGTTCGCGGGTATGGCGATCATGCTGCCCAACCTCGTGGCGGTCGCCGGCGTGCTGATCATCGTGATCGGCATCAAAGTGCAGGTGCGTCTCGCGGAAGAGCCCTATCTACGTCGTGTTCACGGTGCGGCCTACCTCGCCTTTGCGTCTCGCGTCGGCCGCTTCATACCGGGGGTAGGTCGACTCCAATCTCAGCGTGATTATCGATATGGCCACGCGGAGCAACGCTGTCCGAGGAAGGAGCCCTCATGAGCCGCCTGCAACCACATGCGCGATCCATTGACCTTCGCGAGATGGGCGCGGCGAAAGCCGCTGGTTTGTCCGAAGAACGCTGGCGCCATCTGGAGCGTGCACACATTGTATCTCAGTCAGACCCCTGGTTGCACACTCGCAACCACGCCGCGATGCTGGCTCTCGCACTACGCCAGCATGACCGTCGCGAAGCCCTCGGCCAAGTCCTCCGCCTTATCGTCGCCGCACCCGGGTCGTTGAGCGGCCGCTACCCACACGGAAATACGGGTCGCGTAGCTACCGGGCTGATGACCCCGATGCCGATGCCGCCCGACCTGGCCTCGGAACTATCGAAGTAACAGGCTCGCACGGCGCAGGTATACCAGCGGGACATGCGAAAGTTTCCGCGCGTGCCGTGGTATTTGCCATGGGCTTGAGCGCGCTAACGTTCCTGTTGGGCTACACCGCGTTGGGCGCTCTGACGATTCACGGCGGGATTCGTTGGTGGATTGGTGTTGTGGCTGGTGCTGCCCGCCCGCGGAGAATGGCGCGACATCAGCGCCCCTTACTGAATCGCCTTGATCTTGTTCGCGCTGCACCGCGTGGAGGAGAAGCAGATGGGCTTCTTTGCCTACCTCTCCGATGTCACCGGTATCCGCACACCGGAAGTCACCGCTGTACCTATCATCGCGCTGGTAGGGCTCTCGGTTGATGCGTGGTTATTAATGCCGGTCTTGATGGCGCGATCCCAGCCGTTCGGTCGTTATTTGGCGTGGACGTTCTTCGCGTCGATGGGCATCACGGAGTTGGCGCATTTTCTTGTCTTCCCGTGGCTTAACGAATCAGTTGTCGCCTACGTACCGGGCATGTGGTCCGTACTGGCGCTCGCGCCCGTCGCGTGGTGGGGTATGGCCCGACTGGCCTCCGGCCGCGCGCCTTCGAAATCCGCGGCGCGACACGCATAACGATCCGCGCTCGAAAGGCATTACGGGTGGCGCCTTGTGCTACAAACGACCAACGTAGGCGGACCGTAGATGACTCGCGCGGATAACCCGACGAAAGTGGAGCAGAGCAATGTATGCACGTGCCCTGGCTGCCCTTTCGCTCATCGTCGCGCTACTCGTCGGGGTTGGGGAAGCTCTGCCTGCAGCGCGCGCTGCGTGCGGCGCTTCGGATTCGCAATGTGATTTGCGTCAGCGCATCTCGGCCGCGGACCAATACTTGCAAACCCAACCCGGGACCGTCGGTTTTGTGCTGCGGGATCGTGCAACGGGCGCAAAGTACCGAAACGCGAACGCCGCAACGCCGATCTGGACAGCGTCAACGATCAAACTCGCGATGGTCGCCGACCTGTTGACTCGCGAACGGGCTGGCGCGCTACGGCTCGGCGATGAAGATCGGCGCCTCATGGTTGCGATGTTGCGAAGCTCTGACAACGCAGCCGCGGACACGCTGTGGTCGCGCCATGGCGGAACAGCTCAGGCATTCAACGCGAACTTTCCGCGCTACGGCATGCCAAATGTGCGCCCGCAGCCGGGATTCGGCGATGTCTTTCCGTACTGGGGCTTCCAGAAAGCCAGCGCCGATGACTTCGACGGACTCATGAACTATGTGTTGACCGGTCTGCCGCGAAACGATGCGGCGGCGGTGGTTGCAGAAATGCAGCGCGTCGACAGCGAGCAGCAGTGGGGCGTCTGGGGTGCGGGTTCTGCGATGACACCGGGTAATAAGAACGGATGGTCGCAGGAACAGGGTGGCTGGGTCGTCAACAGTGTCGGCTTTGCAGGACCCCAGCAGCGCTACACGCTCGCGATCATGAACTCCCTCGACGGACAGGGTGGCTATGACGAGGGTGTGCAGACGACGACGCGGCTTGCTCAGATACTCCTCGGTTAGCACTTGAGCTGCCTCGGTATCAGCTCAGTCCCGTACAGTCCCGAAATCCGCTCACCTGTTCGGTTGACGAGCTTTTCCCATACCCGAGTGCTGGCGTCACTGCTCTGCGGCCGCAAGGTTGCCGGTGACACACCTTGCCTAGCTGATCGCCTTGCGAGCGACGAGGCGCTCAACGAGGCCGAGCTTGAACCGCTGTGCTTGCCCAACCTCGAATCCAGCCGAGGGGACTTCGTTGACTGGTCGGCGCAGGAAGTGTTCGCCTCCGAGGGGGACTGTGAAAACCTCAAGTACTCGCTGCACGCCGCGCGCGATCCGTGAAGTGCTCGCGACGTGGTCGACGATGATCAGCCGCCCGCCAGGTCGCAGCACCCGAGCCATTTCACCAATGGCCTGTATGTGATCGGGGATGGCACAGACGCCGAAGGTGCATACGACCGTGTCGAACGCGTCGTCGTCGAAAGGTAGGGTGGCGTCGCGGGGCAGGTCGAGGCGTTTGACGGATGCGCATCGGCTTGCTGCAGGGTGACAGTTTGTGGCGCCTGCACATCGATCCGGGGTGGAGGACGGTTTCTATGCCGCTCGATCAAGTCCTCGACGTCAGCGTGTGTCAGCCGCCACGTTCGAGCCACGCGATACCCGGATTAACTCGCCGCGGTTCAATCGGTGTGATAGCCAACGAGCGCCGTTCGTCATATCTGGCGGCAGTACCATCGCCGCCACCTCTTCGAGCGAGAACGTCTTGATATCGAGTTTGTCGTCGGTTATGACTAACGCTCTGGCTTGCAGCTGCACCTCGGGGGACGGCGAGGCGACTAAACGGACCAAACGGCGAACGAGGTCGACGCGCGCTAACCTACCGGTAACCCTGCATATTTGGATCCGTCGTATTAGGGCGTCAGCGCATGTCTACGAGCTCGCGGCGGAGTCATCGTTCAGGGGCCGGGTAGTGGCTCAGCGCAGGTCGATCGCGGATAACTCATTGAGAACCGTGTTCGGCAACCCCTAGTTGCTATGGGACGTAGCGCGACCATGGTTGGGCCGCGAGTTGTGCATGTCGCTGGGTGCAGTTGTGGCTGTAGCCCAAGAGGTGGGCTACTACGGGAGGGGGTATCTCGGCGACGAGGTTGCCCAGTGCGGAGTTGCGCGCTGCGAGCAGGTTAATACCCAGGGTGCGCAGCGCCATCATCATGGTGTGTGGATCGAGGTGCTTGCCAGCACGGTGGCCGGGGAATAGCCATGGGTTGGTGACCATGCCCCCGGCGGTTCGAAGGTTGGGCCTGTTGTGTAGGTGGTCTTTGAGCATGTCGGCGAAGGGTTCAGGTACCGGGACAGGTTCAGCCCCAAGCGATATGCGCGTCTCGTCTGGGGTGATTACGATCGCCGCTGTGGGCAGGGCGACGATTTTCATCAGGGGTTGGGCGTAGAGCAGCAGCAGTGTGCCCGCGACACGGTAGGGCAGTGATTCCATGTCGCCGGTGAGGAGTTCTTTAACCCATGCCAGCCGCTGGTCTTGGGTGAGCAAGCGGCTGCTCCTGGCCGGTGGGGCATCGAGGCGCAGCGCGGTGTTGATTTTGCTCTTGTTGGTCCACACGACGAACGTGCGGATCTTGGTACGGGTTGTCGGTCCGGTGGCTAACCATTCGTCGATGTCTTGCTGTCGGCAGATGGCCGCGGTGCGGTGATGGGTTTCATGCAGCCAGGTAAGGAACTTGATTGTCTCGTTGACTTCTTGTTTGGCCGAATGTGTTGGGCCATGGGAGGTCTGCCCAGGCTGTGAGTTTCGGCGTAGGCGGTGCAGATGATGCCAGGTAGCGAACTGTTCGACGGGCGCTCGAACGGCTGGCTCGCAGATCGTGTCGAGTTTGGACGCCAGCCAGAACTGGAAACGCGCGAGGCGTTCATCCCGTTTCGGGAGCAAACCGTTGTGCTCGAGCAGGCTGCGCAGATGTGAGACCTGTCTGCTTTGGCCGGCCGCGTCAAGACCGTCATGGCTGAGCGGGATGTCCCCACCGGCCAGGCCGGTCAGCAGCGCCCGAACGGTGGGTGAGCGTTTCCAGGAAAGGATGCTTTCGGGTCGGTCAACCCCGCACAGGATTGTGACGATGGTGGCCATGGTCACCGGGTCGGCGGCGCCGTCGACCATCAGAGCAGTGAGGTCATCGCGGAGCGCGCAGCGAGCGCACTGCCCGCCGCGGTAAAGCTGGCCTTCGGCATGGCAGGTTGCGCATCGGTAGTTGCCGGAGATACCGGCGCATGACAGGCATACCGGTCGAGGATCCATGTGGTTGACGCGGCCGGGTAGCACGCCATCGTGCCCACAGATGGGACAGATGCCGCGGGTGCGCATCGCCGCGTAAAAGCAGCTGCTGCACAGTCGATCAGCGGGCCAGTTCACGCGTAGCTGGTTGGCCATTCGTTGGCATCTGGTGCACTGCAGGGCTCCATCGCGGACCGGTGGTCGTCCGCGCGGCGCTGATCGCCGGTTGGGATCAATCGTCATCGCGGATCACACGGGCCCGACGGGGACGCACTGATTTGTTCAGTTCGACAACGTTCGGGCGCGCAGTCGTGGTTGATGCGGCGGCTTTCTTGCGGCGGACGTCGGTCGCGGTGACGGTGAGAAGGTCTTCGACTCCGCAGCCGAAGATGTCGCACAGAGCGGCCAGTAGATGCAGTGACATCCGTTCGGGCCGTTGGTATACCACTCGATACACCTGGGGCCGGGACAGCTGGACACCGCGTTCGGCGAGCCGGGGGATCAGGTCGGTGCTGTTGTGCATACCATGGGCGGCCATGATTTCTGCCAGCCGCCACGCATAGTCGACTTGTCGCTTCATGAGCTCTCCTCCTGGCTGAATGCGAGTGCATCATCGATCGTGGCGTCCAGCACCCGGCGCAACGTGCGGATGCGGAAATCGCTGGAGACGCAGGTGTAAAGCGCTGTGGTGCTGGCGTGTTCATGGCCCAACTGGTGCTGGACGAACATTGGGTCCCACCCGTCCTCGATGAGATGAGTCGCGTAGGAGCGGCGCAGCGAGTGCAGATCCAGCCCGGCCGACAGGCCGAGGTCGTTGCAGTAGCGGCGGAATCGGCGCAGGAGGGTGTCTTCGGCGACCAGCGCTCCGCGCTCGCTGGGGAACAGGTCGATGCCGTCGTCCATGCATTGCTGTCCGTGGGCCAGCCAATCGGCGATCACCTCCGGCGTCCAATCGAACACGGTCAGTACACTGCGGCGTTTGTGCGCGGACCCACGTTTTGCCTTGCCGTAGCGGACGTGCGCCACGCCGTAGCGTCCGAACTCGCGGGCGTGTGGATTACGGGCGAAATCAACAGTCTGCAGATGTCGGAGTTCGTTGAACCGCAGCCCATACGAGTAGGCGAGCTTGAACATCACTGCGTCGCGGTAGGCCGGCAACCACCCCTTGCGCGCGGAGGCGGCGATCAACACGACTCGGTCGTCGGCGTGGTCGAAGAATTCCTGCAGCTCGCGTTTGGTGAAGGCCCGCTTTGCCGGCGACTGTTCGTTGTCTTGAACGTGTGCGGCGGTGTTCCACTCGAAGAAGACCTGGGCAGGATGGGCACCGAATCGCTGCTCGCACACACGGTCCCAGCCGTAGTCGGGATGACTGACGTAGGAGCAGAACAGCCGCAACGCGTTCTGGTATCCGCGGATCGTCGACTGCTTACGGCGCGATATCGAGCGCAGGTCGCTGAAGAATTCCTCAACCATCACCGGTGTCCACGTCCACGGAAACTCATTGGTGTACGCCATGAACCGCTCAACGAGCCGGATCCGCTGTTCGATGGTGTCGTGTGCGAGGTTGCGGCATAGTTGCTGATTGCGCCAACCCTCGAGCATCTCCTGAACCGTCTGTGCCTCAGGATGGAGCAGCGGAACCGAGTCGACAACATAGAAACGGCCACTCTTGTCGACGGGCAAAACGGCCTCCCAGCTGGTCTCGTGTAATGAGTCATTGAATCATCCAATGAATCAATACCACATCGCTGCACGTCACCGCTATACATCTGCCGCTGTTAGTTGCGCGTGTCGCGGTAGAGCGACCAGCTAGACCTTGTTACGTACTGCCATGATGACCACAACACCGCAGCCCAGCACAGATTTCACAGGAGAAGAAGGGACCTGTCAGTCGCACCAAAGAATAGGAACGTTGATTCATCTGATGCAATATGCAGAGGTTCAACATGGATAATGACGAGTATCCATGAAACGCGAATCTCAATAGGGAACGTGGGGGAGTGGCTGAATGGCCCTAGTCTGCAATATAATTCAGAGCGAGCATCATTCGCCATAAGCGGCACGGCAGCCGTGGTGGACGCGGGGCTCTGCCGCGAGCGCCATCGCCGGACTAGCCAGGCTGCCCGCGCGTTTAGTTCACCGGTCTACGTTGGCTCGACCGGCCAAGCAGCGCATCGCCCGCCGCCGCTAGGGCGTCGTCGTAGATGTGTCACACACCCGCAGTGTGATCGCGGGTCGTGACCAACCACTTGGCGGTAGCGGAAGGCCGTGGTGCCGCGGTCGAGGAGCATGGTGGCAGCTGTGTGCCGGACGTCGTGCAGCCGAATCGCGAGCACGCCAGCGGCTTTCGCCAGCCGGGCGAAATGGGCACTTCGCGGACGTGGTCACCGATGTCGATTGGAAACCCGAGGACGGGCCGACCTACCCCACAGCCAAGCGGCTTGAGGAAATGCGGGCCGACGCGGCCGACCTGGACAGCTGGCATAAGCGGCTG
Organism: Mycobacterium neglectum; assembly: GCF_002591975.1. GTDB lineage: Bacteria > Actinomycetota > Actinomycetes > Mycobacteriales > Mycobacteriaceae > Mycobacterium > Mycobacterium neglectum. Next base: position 11,759 of record NZ_NVQE01000030.1, read on the forward strand.
CTGGCCGCAGGTTGGCCGCGCCCCGCGCCGTTTCGGGAGTGCTACATGTGCTCTGTGGTCCGGAAATTGGTCGCATATGCGCCCGTCGACTGGGTCGCACCCCGGCCCAAGCCGATCAAGCTATTGAACCCCAAGCCGCCGTCACGTAAGTCGCTGCACGCACGGCTGAAAAAGCTGGAAAGCGAAGCCAAGCAGCTGCGCGAACAACTCAAGAAACTCGACGAGTGACGCCGCCGAGAACGCTCGTGTGGCGCACTTGAGCGGCCGACGGGCGGTTCTCGGCCCGATGTTTGCGATCGACGGTGACGCCAAGTGACGTAACGACCGTCGCCCCCGGTCGTAGACCGAGGGCGGTGGACCATTCGATATCGTCCGAGGTCACCACGTTGCTTTCACGGCTGAGGTGGTGATGGTGAGATCGCCGTGACCGCTTGTGTGAATAATCCTGTCAGCCCGACAAAGCAATTAGCAGGTCATAGGCGGTTTCGGGGAAATCCGGGGTCGCCTTTTTCAAACTCAGCGGGAGTATGGGTGTCCCTTCTCCTCGTACAGCTGCCCGCTGACGTCCAGGTTGAGCTGTTCGGCGGCACGATATGCCGCGCGCCCAAGAATTGATGTATAGGTGGGAAGCGACAGCGGAACCCGGGCCAGGTCGTCCACCCGCATCCGCGCTGTCATGGCTATGGCCACGGCCTGAACAATCTCGACGGCTCGTTCGCCCACGACATGGCAGCCCAGAATGGTGCACGTGGCGCCGTCGACGATCAGCTTGCAGAACCCCGTCGTGCGACCGTCGATGATGGCGCGGGTGTTCCCGTCGAAGCGAATCGTCGTCACTGCCACATCGTGCGATTCTCGGGCTTTCGCCTCGGTCAGTCCGACCTGCGCGTACTCCGGGTCGGTGAAGCTGCCGATCGGACTTACTTGGTCCGCGGAGTCCGGCGAAGATGCGTACACCCGGACCTCGAGTGTCGCCCTGGTCGTTGACCACGACCGACACCACGTCACCCGCTGGCGTGGTACAGCGCCCTTCCTGAATCGTCGATCCCTCGCGGTGAACGGGGACGTCGAAGCTGCAGTCGAATGTCGCCTCGGTTTCTTCGACGGTGAACTGGGCCGCCCCGCCGGATTGAGCAATCGAGAGCGGACGCAGTCGGAATCGGCATATGACCGCGTCGGAGAATAGCGCGGTCGGGCCAGCAAGCGGAAAAACGTTGATCACGAGCACCAGTTGACCGGGCCGCTCTGGACTGGGAAATGCGTACAGGTCACAGATGTCGCATGATGGATCCGCTAGCGCCCGCGGTCCTGAGAAATGATCCGACATCAGTCCGAGGCTCCTTCGAGCAAGGACGTCAACGGCGGATGTTCACTACGGCGTGAGGGGCCGCGACCGCCGAGCACCTCCTGACACATTATTCACCCGCAGGTCCATCTGGTTCATCAAACGTCAGAACAGCAACCAACATTCGGGTGTTAGCACGCCTGGTGACGATCAGCAGGTTGTTGGGGAATCGGCTGCGGGGACTGTCGGGCTTACTGCTTCGCCTGCGCCGCCTCGGCGCGGGTGAACGCACGAATGGTGCTCTGGCCTACCCGGTACGAGCGCCGATTCCGGCATGGGCTTACCGATAAGCCGTCCGCTGTGAGTCCAACCCCCCGAGTGTGCCAAGAGTGTGCCAAGACGCGCAGGAACGACCGGTGAAACGGTGGACGCGGTGACACGCCTGAGACCCGCCACCAGGACATATCGACACCACTGGCACTCGGTGAGATGGTGGAGACGCTTTGGTGCAGCTTTACACACCAGCGGTCGGCGGTTCGATACCGTCCGCGCCCACCCTCGCCTCTTGACCCACGCGCTGGCCGTGCTGGGATCAATGCCATGACGCAGCCAGAATCTCTGACCATGCCGATCGAAGACGCGATGCGAACTCAGCGGGCGATCCGGCGGATCAAACCCGACCCGGTCGACGACGCGCTCATACTGCACCTCCTCGAACTCGCGATGAAGGCGCCGACGGGCTCGAATGCGCAGAACTGGGAGTTCATCGTCGTCAAGGATCGCGAGGTCGTCGCGAAACTCGGCCGGCTGAATAGCACGGCCATCAAGCTCGGCGGCGCTCTCTACAAGCGCGCGCTCGGCAGCCGCATGGACGACAAGATGCTCCGCAACGAGAAGGCCGTGCGGTGGCAGGCCGAACACTTCGACGAGATCCCCGTCGTCATCGTGGCGTGCCTGAGGGGTGTTGTCCCGCCGTGGCCGCCCATCGCCGTGACCGGTGCCTACGGTTCCATTTATCCCGCCGTGCAGAACCTTTTGTTGGCCGCACGTGCCGCCGGGTTGGGCGCGGCACTGATCACCATCCCGCTGTGGAGCAAGCTGCTGGCGAGGCGCGCCCTGGGATTGCCGTGGAACGTCACGCCGTGCGCGGTCATCCCGATGGGCTGGCCGATCGGCAAGTACGGGCCCACGACGCGTCGCCCGGTCGGAGAGCTGGTCTCGCTCGACCGGTATGGCAATCGCGCGTTTATGTAAGGCTGGGCGGGTGGACTTCGAGCTGAACCGCAAGGATCTACACGACAGCCGCATCGTCAATGGCGATCCGCCGCCGCTGGCCGACGGCGAGGCGCTGCTTCGCATCGAGTCGTTCGGGCTGACCGCGAACAACATCACCTACGCCGTGTTCGGTGACGCGATGAACTACTGGGACTTCTTCCCGGCGTCGGACGCGGCCTGGGGGAAGCTGAACGTCTGGGGTTACGCCCACGTCGAGGAATCCCGGCATTCCGGTGTGCCGCAGGGCATGCGGGTCTACGGCTACCTGCCGTGCGCCAGCCACCTGGTGGTCGTTCCCCGCGTCAACGAGAAGGGGTTCTTCGACGCCGCGCCGCACCGTGCCAATCTGCCGTCGGCCTACCAGGGTTACCGCGACATCGAGACCGACCCCGTCTATTCGGCCGACCGCGAGGCCGAGCACATCCTGTTCTTCCCGCTCTTCTTCACGTCGTTCCTCATCGATGATTTCCTGGCGGACGAGAACTTCTTCGGCGCCGACACGATCGTCATCTCGAGCGCGTCGGCCAAGACGGCGATCATCGCGGCGTACCTGCTCGCCAAGCGCGACGGCATCGATGTCGTGGGCCTGACGTCGGAGGGCAACCGCGAGTTCGTCGAGGGGCTGAACATCTACGACTCGGTGTGTCTGTACGACGCGGTGTCTGAGCTTCCCGGTGATCGGGCGGTGTACGTCGACATCTCAGGTGACGGCGCGGTGCGCGTCGACGTGCACGCCCACTACGGTGATCGGCTGGCCCACAGCTCTACGGTCGGCGCGACACACTGGACCGAAATTGCCCAGGGGGCAGGCGAACTCGCGGGCCCAACGCCGACGTTCTTCTTCGCGCCCGACCGGATCACCAAGCGCGGCAACGACTGGGGGACCGCGGAGCTCGACCGCAAGGTCGCTGAGTCGTGGGCGCCGTTCGCACGGTGGGCCGCCGGCTGGCTTCGTATCGAGCGGATTTCGACCGAGGACGAGATTCAGCGGGCCTACCTCGAGCTGCTGGATGGAAAGGTCGACCCGGCATCGGGCATCGTCGTCGACCTCAGCTAGGTGGCGCGAAGAACTCCAGCGCGATGCCATCGGGATCACGGAAACTCAGGCCCGACCCGTAGCTCTCGTCGACGATTCCGCCGTGGTCGATCCCGAGGGAGTCGAGTCGTTCCACGCAACGTTCGAGCGCGGCGCGATCGGCGCATCCGAAGCCGACATGGTCCAGCCCCGCGCGGAATTCGGTGAAGCGTTCGTCGGGGACGTCGCGCTCGTGTTGATGGATGCCGAAGAGGGTCCCGTTGTCGAAGACCCACACCACATGCCGGTACCCGGCGGCGGTGTCCTCGTCGATCGCGGGGTCTGCGTCGATCAACTGCCGGTACCACGGCGCGCTTACATTGAGGTCACGCACCGTGAGCGCGACATGATTCAGGGCTGGGAACGTCATCGTGGACTCCTCGTTGTTGTCTCTGCCGTGATCATGGACCCCTTGACTGCTGTCGGCGGCATAACCGGTGATCGCGAGCCCGCCACCTTGTGAGACGCTGCCGGGGTGATTTCGTCACGTCGTCGCGGTCGCGTCGCCGGATTGGCGGCGGGATTACTCACCGACCTGGTGTTCGGCGATCCCCGCCGTGGTCATCCGGTCGCGCTGTTCGGCCGCGGCTCAGCGGCTTTCGAGCGGCTGAGCTATGCCGACACCCGCCGAGCCGGTGTGGTGCACACCGTCGCTCTGCTCGGCGCCCTCGGCGTGACGGGTGTACTCATCGAGCGGGTGGCCGGGCGCAGGGGAGCGGCGAGCGCAGTGACCACTGCGACTTCCATGGCCGCGGCGACCTTTGTATCGTTGGGCGGAACGTCGCTCACCCGCACCGGCGATCAGATGGCGACTCACCTCGCGGCGGGCGACGTCGAGGCGGCCCGTCGCCTGCTGCCGTCGTTGTGTGGACGGGACCCGTCCGTCCTCGACGCCGAGGACCTGACCCGGGCAGCACTGGAATCGGTCGCGGAGAACACGTCCGATGCGCAGGTCGCCCCGCTGTTGTGGGGCGCCGTCGGCGGGGTTCCCGCGATCCTGGTCTACCGCGGCGCCAACACTTTGGATGCGATGATCGGTCACCGCTCGCCGCGGTATGCCCGATTCGGCTGGGCTGCAGCGCGTTTCGACGATGCCGCCAACTTCGCCGCCGCGCGCGCCACGGCGGTCCTTGTCATCGTGTGCGCACCGGTCGTCGGTGGCTCACCTTTCGGAGCGTGGCATGCATGGCGGCGTGACGCGGCACGTCATCCCAGCCCGAACGCCGGTGTCGTGGAGGCCGCCTTCGCCGGCGCGCTGGGAGTGCGGTTGGGGGGCCCGACCCAGTACGCCCATCAACTCGAGATCCGGCCGACGCTCGGTGACGGCAGGGCGCCGCAGGTTTCCGATCTTGCCCGGGCCGTGCGCCTGTCACGTGCCGTGCAAGTGGCGACCGCGATCGTGGCGTTGGTCCTCAGCGCCGCCGGCCGTAGCGGTCGGCCAGCTTCGCCTCGGTCGTGACGGGCGCATCCGGCTTCGCGTCCGCGGCATCCTTGGCGGCCTTCTCCCGCCGGCGCTGCAGGATCTCGGCGCGGATGAAATAACCAAGGCCGATCGGTGCGATGATGCCGAACGCGATCCACTGAATGCCGTACGACAGGAACGGACCGGCATCGAGGTTCGGAAGCCCGATGATGCCGAGTCCGCCGGGCTGATCCTCGACCAGTTGCAGGTACGAGCCGGCCAGTGGCACCCCGGTGATCGCGGAGATCTGCTCGAGGTTGATCGAGTACACCTGCTGCGCGCCGTCCTGGCGGAACGGCTCCCTGTCCTGGATCAGACCCTCGGAATCCCGCAACCGGGCGGTGATGGTCACCGATCCCGTCGGCGGCGCGGCAATCGCGGGCACCTTCGAGCCGCCCTCGGGGCGCACATAGCCGCGGTTGACGAGCACGGTCGGACCGCCCTCGACGGCGAAAGGCACCAACACCTCGAAGGCGGGTTCGCCCTCCACAGACCGCAACCGGGCCAGCACCTGGGCATCGGGCAGGTACCTTCCGGTGGCGGTGACCTGGCGCCACTGCTCATCCGACGCCGACGAATCCTGTTGGGGCAAGAGCGTTGTCACCGGAACCGGGTCAGCGGTCACGGAGTGCGAGATCTGGTTGTTCTCCCGCGACGTCTTGCTGTTCTTTCCGAGTTGCCACGGCGCCAACACGGTGAAACACAAATAGGCGAACGCGAGCACCAGAACAAACAGGACCAGCCAGGACGGCCTGAGTAAGAAGGCCCAGCGCTTCATCAGCTCGCGATTCCACGGCCGGTGAGCTGCTCGTCGACCCACTGGTGCAGGCCGGGCAGCGACGCGTCGATCACCGTGTAGACGTCCTCGAAGTCGTCGTGGTCGCCGTAGTAAGGATCCTCGACGTCGTGGGCGTGTGCCCCCTGCCGTGGGTCAAATGACCGCAACATCCGGAGCCGGCCTGCCTCGACGCCCATCTCCGACAGGATCCGGACGTGATTCCGGCCCAGTGCGATGACGAGGTCGGCGGACAGATGGTCGTCGTTTATCTGTGCCGCCGAGTGTGACGTGGGGTAGCCGTGTTCACGGAGTACGTGGCTGGCCCTGCGGTCGGCGGGTTCGCCCGCATGCCACCCGCCGGTCCCTGCGCTCGTCACCCGTACCGCGTCCGCCAGGCCGCGCTCGCGGATCTGGTGCGCGAACATCTTCTCCGCCATCGGCGAGCGACAGATGTTGCCGGAGCAGATGAAGGTGATGTGCAGCGGCGCCTCAGACACCCAACACCTCCCTTAGCTCGTCCACGGTCGCGACGTGGGCGTGGGCGACGACCGCGTCGGGGCCGACGAAATCTGCCTGGCCGTACCCCCACCCGACCACCACGGTGTCGATGCCGTGCTCTGCTGCGCCCTCGACGTCGTGTGACCGGTCGCCGACCATCAGCACCCGCTCCGGCAGAGGCTCCAGCTGGGCCAGCGCATGCTTGACCACATCGGATTTGGTGGCGCGCATGCCGTCGACGCTGGCACCCGCGATGATCTCGAAGTGCTCGTCGAGGCCGAAGTGGGCGAGGATGCGCTGCGCTGTCGGTTCGGCCTTCGAGGTGGCCACCGCGAGCCGAGCCCCCGCGGACCGCAGATCGGTGAGCAACGCGGGAATCCCGTCGAACGGACGGTTCATCGCCCAGCCGCGGGCCAGGTAGTCCTTCCGGTACGCGGCAATCGCGGCGTCGGCCTGCTCGCCAAGGCCCAGGTCTTGCAGCGTGTGATGCATCGGCGGACCCACGATCATGCCGACCAGGTCACCGTCGGGAACGGCGGCGCCGATCGAGCCCAATGCATGGCGGAAACTGGCCACGATGCCCTCTGCCGAGTCGGTCAGGGTGCCGTCGAGGTCGAAGATCACCAATTGTGGGCAGGCTGTCACAAACTCATTGTCCCCGACGGCCCACTAGTGTCGTGATGTGGCAAGCCAATCCCGTCCGGGAGCGCGCTATCACGGCGACCAGGCCGCAGGTCCGGGCATGCTGGACTTCGCCGTCAACGTCCGCGCGGACCAGCCGCCGTCCTGGCTGGTCGATCGGCTCACCGCGCGGATGGCCGACCTCGGCTCCTACCCCAGCGAGGCCGACGAGCAGCGGGCGCGGGCTGCCGTCGCCGCCAGACATTCGCGCAGCGTCGACGAGGTTGCCCTGCTCGCCGGTGGGGCCGAGGGGTTCGCACTGCTGGCCGGCCTGCGGCCGCGGTCCGCGGCACTGATCGCGCCGTCCTTCACCGAACCCGAGGCCGCGCTGGCCGCCGCCGGCGTGGCGTTCGGACACGTCGTGCTCCCGCCGCCCTACCACCTGAGCGATGGCGCCGTACCCGACGATGCCGACCTCGTCGTCGTCGGGAATCCGACCAACCCGACGTCGGTGCTGCACCCCCGCGAGCAGATCACTGCGCTGCGCAGGCCCGGCCGCATCGTCGTCGTCGACGAGGCGTTCGCGGATGCGATACCCGGCGAGGCGGAGTCACTGGCGGCCGAAGCGCTGCCCGACGTGGTGGTGCTACGCAGCCTCACGAAGACATGGGCGCTGGCCGGCCTGCGCGTCGGCTATGCGCTCGGGCCCGCCGAACTGCTCGACCGGATGACCGCGCGGCGCCCGCATTGGCCGCTGGGCACTTTGCAGCTCGAGGCGATCGCCGCCTGCAGCGCCGCCGAAGCCGTTGCCGAGGCCGAGCGCGGGGCACAACGTCTGCGCCTCCTGCGCGCCGAGATGGCCGATGGGCTGACTAGCATCGGCGTAGATGTTGTCGACGGATGCGCGCCCTTTGTCCTCTTCGCCGTCGAGGACGCGGAACTGATGCGAAAACACCTCGACGGCAAGGGCATAGCACTGAGACGTTGTGACACCTTCGTCGGGCTGGAAGGCCAGTTCCTGCGAGCGGCGGTGCGGCGCGAATGGCCGATGCTCGTCGAGGCGATGGCCGAGGTGACGCGGTGAGCGCCCGGAGCCGCTCGGCCGGCGACATCCGACCACGGCTGTCGGACGTCATCGACGTTCTCGAGACGGCCTATCCGCCCAGCCTGGCGCTGGACTGGGATTCGGTGGGACTGGTCTGTGGTGACCCTTCGGAGATCGTCGAGACGGTGACGGTCGCCGTCGACGCCACCGCTGCCGTCGTCGCCGAGGTGCCACCCGGCGGACTTCTGCTCGCCCATCATCCGCTGCTGCTGCGCGGGGTCGACACCGTCGCCGCCGATACCGCCAAGGGCGCGCTGCTGCATCAGATGATCCGCACCGGGAGGGCCCTGTTCACCGCGCACACCAACGCCGACGCGGCGTCGCCGGGAGTATCGGACGCCCTGGCCGACGCACTGGGTCTCACCGTCGAAGAGGTCCTCGCTCCGATCCCGACCGGAACGGGTCTGGACAAGTGGGTGGTCTTCGTCCCCACCGAAAATCCCGAAAACGTCGACGCGGTAAGGGAAGCGATGTTCGGCGCGGGCGCCGGGCAGATCGGTGATTACTCACACTGCAGTTGGAGCGCCACCGGAATCGGCCAGTTCCTGCCGCACGACGGTGCCACGCCTGCCATCGGCGCCGTCGGGACCGTCGAACAGGTGCCCGAGGAGCGGGTCGAGATGATCGCGCCATCGAAGGCGCGCGGTCATGTGCTGGCTTCGATGCGCACCGCCCATCCCTACGAGGAGCCCGCCTTCGACGTCTTCGAACTCGCGCCCCTGCCCGGCGACGTCGGACTGGGCCGCATCGGCGCCCTGACGAGACCGGAGACGTTGTCGGCCTTCGTATCACGGGTGCATGATGCGCTGCCCGGCACGTCGTGGGGTATCCGTGCGTCCGGCGATCCCGAGGCCATGGTGTCCCGGGTGGCGGTGTGCGGCGGAGCGGGTGATTCGCTGCTCGACGCCGTCGGGGGCGCCGGGGTGCAGGCCTACGTGACCGCCGACCTACGGCACCATCCCGCTGACGAGCACCGGCGTGCATCCGAGGTGGCCCTCGTCGACGTCGCACACTGGGCGAGCGAATACCCGTGGTGCACGCAGGCGGCCGATGTCTTACGAAGTCATTTCGGTGACGCTTTACCCGTGCGGGTGTCAGCGGTTCGTACTGACCCCTGGAATGTCGAGAGAACGAGGCATGAAAGCTGAAGTAATCCAACAACGTTCGTTGCTCGAACTGGCTGAACTCGATGCTGAGCGGGGCCGGATCGAGCACCGGGCGGGCCACCTCGTCGAGTTACAGCGGCTCGATGACATCCAGGCGACGCATCGCGAGGCGAACGATCGGCTGGCTGCACTTCAGATCGCGCTGGAAGACCTCGACGAGCAGGTGCGCAAGTTCGAATCCGAGATCGACGGCGTCCGTCAGCGCGAGGACCGCGATCGCGGGCTGCTGGACTCGGGAGCCACGGACGCCAAGCAGCTCACCGACTTACAGCACGAGTTGGAGACGCTGCAGCGCAGGCAGTCGTCGCTGGAGGACTCGCTGCTCGAAGTGATGGAGCATCGCGAGGAGCTGCAGAACCAGCAGGCCGCCGAGCTCACGAAGATCGATGAGTTGCAGAAGGAGCTGGGGGAGGCTCAGCGCGCGTGCGATGAGGCGCGCAGTGAACTCGACCACCTACGTCGACAATCGCTGTCGAGGCGCGACGAACTAGTGGCCGGCCTGGACGCCGATCTGGTTGCGCTGTATGAGCGTCAGCGGACCCGCGGTGGCGCGGGCGCCGGTCTGCTGCAGGGCGGCCGCTGCGGCGCCTGCCGGATCGAGATCGACCGTGGCGAACTGGCCAGGATCTCCGCCGCCGCCGAGGACGACGTGCTTCGGTGCCCTGAGTGTGGTGCAATCCTGTTGCGAGTCAAGGGAACCGGCGCGTGAAAGTTATCGTCGAGGCCGACGGGGGATCGCGCGGCAATCCGGGCCCGGCAGGCTACGGCGCCGTGGTGTGGACGGCGGACCACACCACCGTTCTCGCCGAGCGCAAGCAGGCCATCGGTCGCGCCACCAACAACGTCGCCGAGTACAGCGGGTTGATCGCCGGCTTGGAGGAGGCCGGGAAACTGGGCGCCTCCGAGGTCGACGTGAACATGGACTCCAAGCTGGTGGTGGAGCAGATGTCGGGGCGCTGGAAGGTCAAGCATCCGGACATGGTGCCGCTGCATCAGCAGGCCACCGCGTTGTCGACGCGATTCGATCGCGTCGCCTACACCTGGGTTCCGCGGGTGAAGAACGGCCACGCCGACCGGTTGGCCAACGAGGCGATGGATGCGGCCGCCGAACTGGAGACAGCGGCCGAAGTCAAGCCCGAACAGCGCCCGAACCCCGCCGGCTGGACCGGCGCGCGGGGTGCGCCAACCCAGTTCCAGCTGCTGCGGCATGGACAGACCGAATTGTCGGTGGAGCGTAGGTATTCGGGCCGCGGTAACCCAGCGCTGACCGAGCTCGGCCGTCGCCAGGCCGAAGCGGCCGCACAGTTCGTGGCAGGCAGGGGCGGCATCGCGGCCGTCATCGCGTCGCCGCTGCAGCGCGCGTACGACACCGCCGAGGCGGCAGCCAAAGCACTCGGCCTCGATGTCTCCGTCGACGCCGATCTGATCGAGACGGACTTCGGAGGCTGGGAGGGGCTGACGTTCGGCGAAGCGGCCGAACGGGATCCGGAACTGCACAAGCGCTGGCTGCGCGACACCAGCGTGGCGCCGCCGGACGGGGAGAGCTTCGACACCGCAGCAGAGCGTGTCGGCAGGGCCCGGGCGCGGATCATCTCCGAACACCCGGGTGAGACAGTGCTGCTGGTGTCGCATGTGACGCCCATCAAGACACTGCTGCGCATGGCGCTCGATGCGGGCCCGAGCATCCTCTACCGAATGCATTTGGACCTGGCGTCGCTGTCGATCGCCGAGTTCTATCCCGACGGTGCCGCCTCGGTTCGGCTGGTCAATCAAACGGCCTATCTGGGGTAGGTAGGGCTCGATGAGTTTCTGAGCCGCCGTCGGTCGGTACCAGCATGACCGACGAAACCATGAAATCGACCCGCACTATAGCTGCGCCGGTCGGAACCGTATTCGATGTGCTGGCCGACCCGACCACCCATCAGGCGATCGACGGCACCGGTTGGGTGCGGGAATCGCTCGACGGCAAGCGGCTGACCGACGTCGGCCAGGTCTTCCGGATGGCGATGTACCACGAGAACTTCGGGGGCATGCATTACGAGATTGCCAACCGGGTCGAGGTCTTCGCACCGCCGCACGCGATTGCGTGGCTGCCGGGCCAGGGCACTGACGATGCCAACCTCGACTTCGGCGGCTGGATCTGGCGCTACGACCTCGAGTCGGTTGACGACGACCGGACGGAGGTCACGCTGACGTATGACTGGTCGGCGGTGCCGCAGGCCATTCGCGAGAACATCGGGTTCCCCCCGTTCGACCGGCAGCATCTGGACAACTCACTCAAGCACCTCGCCGAGCTGGCACTAGCCGTGCAGATGTAGCCGTTCGCCGTGCACGCCGAATATCGTGATCGCCTCCGCCGGGCCATCGACCACGCCGAACCAGTGCGGTGTCCACGTCGAGAACTCAACGGCCTCACCGGGTTTGACGGTGAAGTCTCGGTCTCCGAGGATAAGTCGAACCTGCCCCGACAGGATGTACATCCACTCCTGGCCCTCGTGGACCGGTAGTTCGGCAGGCGGCGTACGGCGGCGGGCACTGATCCGGATTTTGTACGCGTGCAGGCCGCCTGCCGCCGCCTGGCGCGTCAGTGGCCAGTAGGTGATTCCATGGCTGGTGTGCGAGCTTGCCCGTACGCGTGGGTCTTCCGCCTCGGGCGCGCGAAGCAGTTCATCGGTGCTCACCGAGAGCGCGGAAGCGAGGCGGGGGAGATGGTCGAGTGCAAGCCGCCGCTTACCGGACTCGAGACGGCTCAGTGTCGACACGTCGATGCTCGATCGCCCCGCAACCTCTTCGAGGGTGAGGCCACGCTGCATCCGTAAGTCGCGGAGGCGACGCCGCACCCGGACGTCAACGCTGTCCTCCTCATTTGCCTGCATGGCAAGAAAGCTTGGCACTTTTGATTCGCGCCTGCAAGGTGGAGGCATGGACATCACGTGGGATTGCATCATCGTCGGAGGCGGTGCGGCCGGGCTGAGCGCAGGACTGGTGCTCGGGCGGGCGCGACGGCGAACTCTGCTGGTCGACGCCGGGGCGCAGAGCAATCTCGCTGCGCACGGCATCGGTGGCTTACTCGGGCACGACGGCCGCAACCCGGCCGAGCTCTACGACATGGGGCGCCGCGAGCTGTCGGTGTATCCGAGCGTGGAGGTACGTGCCGGCGAGGTCGTGTCCGGTCAACGGTCGGACGGCGGGTTCGTCCTGGAACTCGCCGACGGCAGGCGTGAGCGCACGCGACGGGTGCTGCTCGCCACCGGCATGGACTACCGCCCGCCGGCGCTGCCCGGACTTGACCGACTGTGGGGCGGATCGGCGTTCCATTGCCCGTTCTGTCACGGCTGGGAGATGCGGGACCAGCCGTTGGCCGTCCTGGCGCACGGTCAGCGTGCGGTGCATTCGGCGCTGCTGCTGCGCGGCTGGAGTGACGACATCGTCGTGCTGACGGACGGACCCGACGACATGGAGGACGACGACCGCACCCGGCTGGCCGCGGCGGGGATCGCCGTCGACCAGCGGAGCGTGGCCGAACTCGCCTCCGACAACGGCCAACTGACCGCCGTGGTGTTCACCGACGGAACCCGGCTGGCGCGCGCCGGTGTACTCGTGGCGACCACACTTCATCAGCGGTCGTCGTTAGCCGATCAGCTCGGAGCCGAGGCCGCCGAACCGACGCCGGTCGCCGAGAACCCGATCGCGGTGGACGGCTTCTATCGGACGACGGTAGCGGGAGTTTTTGCCGCAGGCGACCTGAGCGTGCAGATGCCACAGGTGGCCACGGCGATCGCGAGCGGTTCGCACGCGGCCGCCGCGGTGGTGCAGAGTCTGATGGCCGACGAGTATGGTCTGGCCGTTCCTGAAGGGAGACATCGTGTCGACGCCTGATGCCAAAGAACATTGGGAGCAGCACTACGGCGAACGTGACCGGGTGTGGAGCGGACGGGTCAATGTCCGCCTCGCCGAGGTGGTCCCCGGACTGCCGATCGGGCGGGCGCTCGACCTCGGCTGCGGCGAGGGAGCGGACTCGGTGTGGTTGGCAGACCGCGGCTGGCATGTCGTCGCAGTGGACATCTCGGATACCGCTCTACAGCGCGCCCGCTCGGCAGCCGAGGCGCGCGGCGTGCTGGACCGGATCGACTTCCAGCAACACGACCTGTCGGAGACCTTTCCGGACGGCGAATTCGACCTGGTGAGTGCCCACTTCTTCCATTCCACTCTGCCGCTGGACCGCACCCGCGTATTCGTCCGGGCAGCTGAGGCGCTGAAACCGGGCGGCACGCTGCTCATCGTGGACCACAGCGAGCCTCCGCCGGGGGACTCGAAGCTGGACCACCACCGCCACATGTTCCTGAGTCCGGAGGAGGTTGTCGCGGCGCTGAGTCTTCCGGAAGCGGAATGGGAGCCGCCACAGACGAAAGTGGTCGAGCGAGAGGTGACCTGGCCCGACAGGGAGCCCTTCATCTGGCATGACAACGTGATCGTGCTGCGGCGTCGCAGTTCCGCCTAGGGCCCGCCGGCTTTCCACTCGAGGTAGCGGTCCGGCAGGCACCGCGCGCAGGGCCGGTAGCCAGCCGCGACTGCGGTCGATTCGTCGGCGAAGAAGACGCGATGCCTGACGTAGCCGCCGTTGTCGATCGCCCGCTGCGCTGAGGGGCAGTCCAGGCGCCCGTAGATCCGGGCGACGCGGTGGCCGCCGAGAGTGCCCGGGCGTGACGATGCACACTGCGCGCCGTTTGGACCAATCAGCCTGAAGCGCTGCATCTCTCACGCCGCGTCATGAAACACCAGGCCGAGCGTGAACCGCCGGCCGGATCGGACCGTGGACACGCCGTGGCGGACCGGCGACGCCGACCACCCGCGCGTCGATCGCACTGGCCGCTCCCGGGTGGTGAATGCGAAGCCGTGCCCGCGTGGCAGCAGCGTGGATGTGCCACGCGACTGGGCCCGGGGCCGTTGTTCGACGAGCAGGAATTCACCGCCGGTATGGTCGACGCCCGGCTCGCTGAGGTTGATGACGACCTGCAGCGGAAACACCAACTCGCCGTAGAGATCTCGATGGAGCGCATTCCAATCACCTGCACCGTACTTGAGCAGTATCGCGGTCGACCTCTCTTGGCCGGCGGCGTGACACATGTCGAGCCACTCGTCGAGGGTGTCCGGCCATGGCGACTGCCTGCCGAGCTTGGCCCACCAGTCGCGTGCAATGGGTAGCAGCCGGGGATAGAGCGACTGCTTGAGCGCCTCGATCGGCTCGGGATAGGGCTGATGGAAGTATCGGTACTCGCCGTCGCCGAAGCGGTATCGACGCATATCGATGGTCGCGCGGAACATGCGGTCGTCGGGGTACAGACGCTGGATCGCATCGGCCTCGTCATCGGTGAGCAGCCTCGGCAGCATTGCACCTCCGAAGTCGTTGAGCTCAGCGGTGATTGCGTCCCAGTCGCCGGCGTCGACACGCGTCCGCCACGTGGTCTCAGGCATCAGAACAGCCTCGCCGCCTTCACCTCGGCGGGTTCTTCGAGTTCGAGCAGGAACTGCTTGCGTTTCAGTCCGCCCGCATAGCCGGTGAGTTGACCATTGCTTCCGACGACGCGGTGGCACGGAACGACGATGCACAGCGGGTTGCGGCCGACGGCCTGGCCGACCTGGAGCGCTGTCGTTCCGTCGGCCAGTGCGGCAGCGAGTTCTCTGTAGGTGACCGTGCCGCCGTAGGGGATGGCGGACAGCATTTTCCAGATCCGCAGTTGCCGCTGGTCGCCGTGGGGGCTGATCGGCAGGTCGAAGTCGTGGCGCTCGCGGGCGAGGTAGTCCGCCAGCTGGGCGCTCGCTTCGGTGAAGACGGTGTCCGAATGCGCGTCGACCCGAGGGCCGAACGTGGACTGCTCCGGCCGACGCCAGTGATGCCGGAAGTAGAGGCCGGTGAGCGCGTTGGCGTCGGCGACCAGGGTGAGTTCGCCCAGGCGGCTGTCGATGACGCAGTGTCGGGTGTTCATACCTTGTAGACGACGGCAGTTGGCGAGACGTGAGATGAGCGCGGGTTATCCACAATCGGGGATTCATCCACAGGTCGCGGTTGAACTGGTGCTTTACCCACAGCGTCGCGAGTACTGTCGAAAATATGTTCGAATCGGATGAAGGCTTGCTTAACGCGATGCGCGATGCGCAGCGCGACGAGCGGGCTTCAGCCGCGAGCAAAGTGATCGCGGCGGGCCGGTTCTTCCTGCGGCGACGAGCTGCTCTGGGTGGCACCCACGACAACTGGTGTGTCGATGATTGGGACGTCATTGCAGCCGAGGTCGCCGCGGAACTCGGGGTCAGCCGTGGGCGGGCGTCGTCGTGGATGGATTACGGACAAGTCCTCGTCGAGCGCCTGCCTCTGCTGGCTGAGGTGTTCGCGGCCGGGTGCATCGACTTCCGCGTTATCAGGATCGCCGCGTTTCGCACCGCGCTGCTCACCGACGAGCAGGCGATCGCCGCGATCGACGAGATGCTGGCCCACACGACGCCGGGCTGGAACACGTTCTCCGACAAGCGGGTGGCCCAGTTGGTCGACTGGATGGTGCTCGATCTGGATCCCGACGCGCTGCGGGTGGCCAAGCAGCGCGACGACGACCGCCATATCGAGGTGACCGCCGACCACTCCGGGACAGCCGAGATCTGGGGCAGGGTGCGCGTGACCGACGGCGCAGCGTTCGACATGAAGCTCGACGAGCTTGCGGCCACCGTGTGCCGCGATGATCCGCGCACCAAACGGCAACGCCGTGCCGATGCGTTGACGGCGCTGGTTGGCGGCGACGCCGCGATGCGGTGCGTGTGCGAATCCGAGCAATGCCCCGCCGCCGGGAACGGCTCCCACTCGTCGGCGGTGGTCGTTCATGTGCTCGCCGAGACTGCGACTGTCGAAGGCCGCGGTACGAGGGCCGGGTTTGTGCCGGGTTATGGTCCGCTGCCGCCGGAAACAGTGCGCGAAGTCGCCAAGGCCGCGCGTCAGAAGGCTGTTCACGTCCCGAAGGATGCGTCGGCTGAACCGCAGTACCGGCCGTCGGCTGCGCTTGCGCAGTTCGTCCGCAGTCGAGACCTGACGTGTCGCTGGATGGGCTGCGACAAGCCGGCGTGGCAGACCGATATCGACCACACCGCGCCCTATCCACTGGGGCCCACGCATCCGTCGAACAACAGCTGCTTCTGCCGGTTTCATCACCTGCTCAAGACGTTTCACTGCGGTCTGGGTGGATGGCAGGTCAGCCAACGGCCCGACGGCACGATGGTCTTCACCACACCGAGCGGTCGGGTGCACACCACAGAGCCGTTGGGAGCGATGCTCTTTCCGCAACTCGCCGTGCCCACCGGGAACCTCGAGCCGGCCGACGAGCCGCTGCCCGGTCCGGACCGCGGTGTGGCGATGCCGAAACGAAAACGCACCCGCGTTCAGGACCGCGCTGACCGAATCGCGTGGGAACGCGGCGTCAACCGGGCCCGCTATGCGGCTAACCCACCGCCCTTCTAGGTTGATGTATCCGCCGTCGACTGAGGTTTCCACGGCGTGAGGCGCGGAGTCCATCCAGGCACATTGCGGCGATACTCCTCGTACTGCTCGCCGTAGGTGCGCACCAGCGTGGGCTCTTCGTACCAGTGCACGAACGATGCGGTGGCGATCCACCCGATCACCGCATAGACCATGAGCGCCAGGCTGTCGAAGAGCAGCGCCTGCCCGAGAATCGCGGTCAACAGCCCGACATACATGGGGTTGCGAACAAATCGATTGAATCCCGTGACGACGAGCCGCTCGGTCGGCGCAACGGGCATCGGCGTTCCACCCGCCTTGGCGAACTGGATGAACGCGTGGATCGGTGGGATCAGGCCCGCGACGACGAACAGCGCTCCCAGCGCCAAACGTAGCGGCGGGCTGGACTCGGGGATCTCCCATCGGGTGATCAGCCACGGGCCCAGCCCGACGAACGTGCCGGGTGCCACGACGAAGAAGGCCGCAGAGCCGAGCGCCGCGGAGGTGGTTCGCACTTAGACAGTATTGGCGGGCGGCGGCGCCAATTGGGTGAGTCGCACACTATTTCCCGAAGGATCACGAAATCCGGAGTCGATGCCGTACGGCATCTGATGTGGTGGTTCGGTGAATTCGACGCCGCGCGCCGTCATGTCGTCGTAGTCGGACTGGATGTCTTCGGTCGTGAGGAAGACCGTGCCGGCGAAGCCCTTGGCGGTGAGTTCTTGTACCTGTTTGCGTGTCACCGCATCCATCACAGGTTCGCCGGGAATCGCCATCAACACGATCGACACGTCATCCTGACCCGGCGGACCGACCGTCAACCACCGGAACGTGTTGTCCAGATCGGGGAGCGAAACATCTTGCCGCACTTCCATTCCGACGTTCTCGGTCCAGAACTTCAGTGCGACGTCCTGGTCGTGTACCCATAGGTGGGCGCTTGCAACTTTGATCATGCGCACGACGCTACGGTCGGCTGCTGCCGCCCGTCTTCTCCCCACGTGCTGTCTTGCGGACGCGACTGTCGGCGGGCGGTCGGGTGTCGCGCGCCAGGATGCAACTCGGCACGCGTGCGTAGATCGCGGCCGGCGGCATGCTCGCCCGGTAGGTCGCGGGCGGCATGCCGTACACCCGCGAGAAGGTGGTGGTGAACGAACCCACGCTCTGCAGGCCGACCATCACGCAGATGTCGGCCACCGAGCGGTCGGTGTGACGGAGCAGCGATGCGGCGCGCTCCAAACGCCTCGTCTGCAGATACGCCCGTGGCGATTCGCCGAACGTCCGCGTGAACATCCGGCTGAAATGTGCCCGCGACAGCCCGGCCGCGGCGGCGAGGTCGTCGACGGTGATGGGCTCCGCGTAGCGCGCGTCGACCAGATCCTTGGCCCGCAGGAGATAACGGGCCGGCGGCACCTGGGACATGGGCTAAGTTTATTGCGCGGATGAGTTGGCCGGGCGGCCGCGGATCATCACCAGATGATTCGAGGAAAGTCCGGACTTCGCAGAGCAGGGTGATTGCTAACGGCAATCCGAGGTGACTCGCGGGAAAGTGCCACAGAAAACAGACCGCCACCATCGTGCCTTCGGGCACGGCGGTGGTAAGGGTGAAACGGTGCGGTAAGAGCGCACCAGCATTCCGGGTGACCGGAGTGGCTAGGCAAACCCCACCCGAAGCAAGGCCAAGAAGGCCGCACCTGGTGCGGCCGCGCAGGCGTTTGAGGGCTGCTCGCCCGAGCCAGCGGGTAGGCCGCTCGAGGCACCCGGCAACGGTGTGTCCAGATGGATGGTCGCCGCCTCACCGCCGCGATTACTCGCGGCGGTGCGGAACAGAATCCGGCTTACAGGCCAACTCATCCCATCTTTACGGTTCCTCACAGCCGACGCCTGTATACAAGAATTCAAGATCGTAGACAGGATGTAGTCCATGGCATTCGAAAGTTCGGCCGCACGCATTTCCTCCCAGTTGAGGACCGAGATCCTGCACGGCGACGTCGCGCCCGGCTCCAAGCTCGCCCAGGTCGGCCTCGCCGAGCGCTTCGGCGTCAGCCGGATCCCCGTGCGCGACGCGCTGGCGATCCTGGCCGGCGAAGGTCTGGTACAGCCGCTGTCCAACGCCACCGCGATCGTCACCCGCATGTCGGTCGAAGAACTGCAGGAGCTGTACGAGCTCCGGCTATCGATCGAGCCGAGGACCACCGGGATCGCCGTACCCAACGTCGGTCGCGCCGACGTCCTCTACATGCGAAAGCAGCTGGCGGTCATGTCCGAGCCCATCGACGCGCGGACGTGGTTGGCGGCGAACACCGAGTTCCACGCAGCGGTCTACCGCCGGGCCAACCGCCCGCGCACGATCGAATTGATCGAGCAGTTGCGCCGCCTGACCGACCGGTACGTGTTCTTGCATCTCGAGGTGATCGGCCAGACCGGGCACATCGGGTCCGAGCACGGCGACATTCTGGCCGCCGTCGAAGCCGGCGATGCGGCCACCACCGCGCGCCTCACCAGCGAGCATCTCGCCAAGGCGCATGACCA
This sequence comes from Mycobacterium neglectum, assembly GCF_002591975.1. Lineage (GTDB taxonomy): Bacteria > Actinomycetota > Actinomycetes > Mycobacteriales > Mycobacteriaceae > Mycobacterium > Mycobacterium neglectum. The sequence goes on from NZ_NVQE01000030.1 coordinate 31,051, forward strand.
CATCCTCGATTACCTCGTCGACCATCCGTCTGTGCTGGACCCACACGCGGTGTTCTCGCCATGACCGGCCGCACGCCAATTCGACAGGCCATGGCGCTGCTGTCGACTCCGCACCGCGCGGTCATCTACCGGGCGTATTACCTCGATCGCAGCACGGCGCAGATCGCCGCCGAATACCGAATCACCGAATGCGCAGTGCGCGCCGAACTGCACGACGCAATGAAAGCGTTGCAGCGCATCGTTGCTTCGACCGGTCCGGCCGGGCGATCAGAGTTCCTTGCGCACTGACTTGTCCAGCTTCTTGAGCGCGGACTCGAGCTGGTCGCGGGACCGCTGCGCCAGGTCGTCCTCGAGCTGATAGAGCAGTCCGTAGGTGAAGGTGTCCTCACCGAAGGCGTGCGCTTCCTCGGCCTGCCTGCTCAGGTGGGTTCGGCTCACCACGCTGTCCTGGTGATCGCCCAACAATGACTGGATCGTCTTGGCGCGAGATGACACATCGTCGGCACCTGTCGCGGCGGCAGTGTATCGAAGCCTCTTGGCGCCCTTGCGGATTCGGTGCAGCGCCTCATCCTTGCCCGCTTCCTCGGCTCCCGCCGCCGCCTTCGCGGCCTTGCGGATCTTCTTGTATGCCGACTCGATGGTCACCGGACCGCGTTCCTCCTCTCCGGGCAGGGCAGGCGGCGGTTCGATGGTGACGAGTCCATCCAGCGCGTCCAACAGCCGGAAGTAGCGCTCCGAACGCATGGCGATCAGCGAGCGTCTATGGCCCGACGCATAACGGCGCTTGGCCCCGTCGACCAGCCGTTCCCAGACGGGGCCGCGAACCAGTTCGACGGGCAGAGCCTCGAGCGCTTTCTCGTACCGTTCGGCGAGCACCTCCGCGTCGCGGGCGACCCCCAGCACGGCGGCCAGCTGCCGCAACTCATCGAGGACCCACGCGTCGTCGGAGATTCCGAACGCGTCTTCCGACGACTGCAGCAGACTGCGGATCTTGCGGGTCGTCACCCGCATCTGGTGCACCGAGTCATACGCGTCGACGCGAACGGCGCGGTCCCACACGAGCAGTTCCTCGACCTGCTCGGCGACCGCTCGGTGGATGGGGTCGTCCGGTGGTTCAGGTGCTTCCGGCGTCGATTCCTCGTCGAGCACCCTGGCCAGCTTGGAACCGTGGCCGGCGGGCACTGCGCCGGCGTCGAGAAGCCGATTGGCGAGCCGCTCCAGCAGGTCGCGATCGCCGCCCTGCGCCAGCTCGAGTTCCCATTCGCGCCACTGTTGCTCCGCGCCGTCCGGCCCGGCCTGGGCGGTGACCTGGTCATCGCAGAATTCGGCAAGGGGGGTGCCGTCCGCCGCGCACAAAACGTCGACGGTGCGGCTGGTCGAAATGCGCGCAACCGGCGACAGCGGGCGGTCCCGGACGATGGCCAACACGATGTCGCGCAGGGCCTCCGGCACTTCCTCGTCGGCGGAGTCGGCAGAGTCGCCAGCGGAGCCAAGGGGCTCGCGTACCTCGGTACGCGCATCGGGTCCGGCGGGCAGCTTCAAATGCCACCCGGCGTCGGACCCGCCGGTGCGCCTGCGCAACGTCACCTTGCGGGCCGCCAGATCACGGCCGGGGGTGTCGAAGTAGACGGCGTCAAGCTGTTGTGAAGGGGAGCGCTCCACCCGGGATACCGCCGACAATCCATCGAACGACGGCGAAACCGTCGATTCGACGATGTCGAACTTCCGCTCGACCTCCAAGTACTGCGAACTGGATTTGCCCATGGTGCGGGCAAGACTGCCATATGCAGGTGAACGAGCTGGCCGGGGGAGCGCTCGAACCGCTGGGAGGCGGCGATAAAGTCCAGGGGTGACCGACTACGACACGATCAAGTTCGAGCCGTCCGGTGCCATCACCCGGATCACCCTGAACCGGCCCGACGCAGCAAACGGGATGAACGACACCATGACTCGGGAGCTCGCAGACGCCGCGCGGCGCTGCGACACGGCGGCGACGAAGGTCGTCGTGCTCACCGGGTCGGGCCGCTTCTTCTGCGCCGGAGGCGATCTGAAGTCATTCGCACCTGCCCCCGACCGTGGACTGCACATCAAGGGCGTTGCCAACGAGCTGCATCGCGCGATCTCGAGCTTCTCGCGGATGGACGCCGTGCTCATCACCGCGGTCAACGGCACCGCGGCCGGAGCGGGCTTCTCGATCGCGGTGACGGGCGATCTGGTGCTCGCCGCGGAGTCGGCGTCGTTCACGATGGCCTACACCAAAGTGGGGCTCTCGCCGGACGGTAGTTCGTCCTATTTCCTGCCGCGGCTCATCGGCATCACCAAGACCAAGGAGCTGATGCTGACCAACCGGACCCTCTCGGCGCAGGAGGCCTCGCAGTGGGGCCTCGTCACGGAGGTCGTGGCTGACGATCAGCTGGCCGCACGTGCAGATGCATTGGCCGAGAAGATGGCGGCCACCTGTGCCGGATCCAACGGCAGCGTGAAGGCACTGATGATGTCGACGTTCAGCAGCGGTCTCGAGGAGCAGATGGAATTCGAGAGCCGGTTGATCGCCGACCGCGCCAACTCCGCCGACGGCCGCGAAGGCGTCGATGCCTTCATGGCCAAGCGGAAGCCCGAGTTCTCCTAGAGCCAGCTCAGAACGAGTGCTCTTCGGCGGGGAATGTCCCGCTGGCCACCTCGTTGGCGTACTGCGTTGCAGCGCGGCTCAATTCAGCGCCGACATCACCGAACCGCTTGACGAACTTGGCGGTCTTGCCGCTCGTCATGCCGGCCATGTCCTGCCACACCAACACCTGCGCATCGCAGCTGGGGCCGGCACCGATGCCGACGGTCGGGATGGTCAGCTTGCCGGTGATCTGAGTGGCCAATTCTGCGGGCACCATCTCGAGCACCACAGCGATCGCGCCGGCTTCCTGCACGGCGATCGCGTCGTGGACGGTCTGCTCGGCGGCGTCGCCGCGGCCCTGGACCCGGAAGCCGCCCAGTCCGTTGACGCTCTGCGGAGTGAACCCGATATGGGCCATCACCGGGATGCCGGCCTGGGTCAACGTCGCGATCTGATCGGCGACGCGCTCACCGCCCTCCAGCTTGACCGCGTGCGCGCCGGTCTCCTTCATGAACCGGGTCGCGGTTTCGAGCGCCTGCTGGGGCCCCGCCTCGTAACTGCCGAACGGCAGGTCGGCGACCACCAGAGCGTGCGGCGCACCGCGGACGACGCCGCGAACCAGCGGGATGAGTTCGTCGACGCTCACCGGCACCGTGGTGTCGTAGCCGTAGACCACATTGGCCGCCGAATCGCCGACGAGCAGCACGGGAATGCCGGCATCGTCGAAAACGCGGGCGCTGGAGTAGTCGTAGGCCGTCAGCATGGCCCACTTGTGGCCCTCGGCCTTCCACTTCTGCAGGTGAAGGGTGCGTGTTTTCGTCCGCGGTGCGGACAATTCGGCGGAGGTGCGCGGCTTTTCTTCGGCAGCACCGTAGACAGTCTGCTCAGACATCGTTGTCCCTCATGGGTTGGTCTGGTCGATCCTCGTGGCCCATCCGGGTCCCCGGGTTCGTCTGACCTCTCCAGTCTGCCACTTCGAGCGCCGAAAGTTAAAAGGCGCGTTGAGTGGATTTCCTCACAGTTGGCCCTGCCCCGCCTAACATCGGCGGGATGCAACGGTTAAGCGGGCTCGACGCCAGTTTCCTGTACCTCGAAACCGCCCAGCAGCCGCTGCACGTGTGCTCGATCCTCGAACTCGACACCTCGACCATGCCGGGCGGGTACACGTTCGATCGCTTCCGCGACGCATTCGACCTGCGGATCAAGGCGATGCCGCAGTTCCGCGAGAAGCTCGCCGACAGCCGGTTCAATCTGGACCATCCAGTGTGGGTGGAGGACAAGGATTTCGATGTCGACCGGCACCTGCACCGCATCGGCCTGCCGTCGCCGGGTGGCAGGCGCGAGTTGGCCGAGATCTGCGGGCACATCGCGTCGTTGTCGCTGGACCGCAGCCGGCCGCTGTGGGAGAAGTGGGTGATTGAGAACGTCGAAGGCACCGACCCACAGGCGGGCGGGCGCATCGTCGTGATGACCAAGGTCCATCACTCCGGTGTCGACGGTGTATCGGGGGCCAACCTGATGTCGCAGCTGTGCAGCACCGAAGCCGATGCCCCGCCGCCGGACCCGGTGGACGGCCCAGGTGATGCGAGCGAGCTGGAGATCGCGGTATCCGGCGCCGTCAAGTTCGCCACCCGCCCGCTGAAGCTGATCAATGCGCTGCCGTCGACCCTGTCGACTGTCGTGGATACCGCTCGGCGGGCGCGCGGTGGCACCGCCATGACCGCGCCGTTCGCCGCGCCGAAGACCGCATGGAACAACAACGTCACCGGCCACCGCAACGTGGCGTTCGCGCAACTCGACCTCGAGGACATCAAGACCGTGAAGAACCACTTCGGGGTCAAAGTCAACGACGTGGTGATGGCGCTGGTCTCCGGTGTGCTCCGCAAGTTCCTCAGTGACCGCGGCGAACTGCCGGAGAACTCGCTGGTCGCCATGGTGCCAGTGTCGGTTCACGACAAGTCGGACCGGCCCGGCCGCAACCAGGTCTCGGGCATGTTCTCCAAGTTGGAAACGAACATCGACGACCCGGCCGAGCGGTTGAAGTCCATCTCCGAATCGAATTCGGTTGCCAAACAACATAGTTCGGCGATCGGTGCGACCCTGCTGCAGGATTGGACACAGTTTGCGGCGCCTGCGGTCTTCGGTGTCGCGATGCGCGTCTACGCCGCGAGTCGGTTGAGTGGGGCCAGGCCGGTGCACAACCTCGTCATCTCCAACGTCCCCGGCCCACAGGTTCCGCTCTACTACCTGGGCTGCGAGGTGGACGCGATGTATCCGCTGGGGCCCATCTTCCACGGCTCCGGACTCAACATCACCGTGATGTCACTGGCCGGAAAGCTGAACGTCGGAATCGTGTCCTGCCCAGAGTTGCTGCCCGATCTATGGGACATGGCCGACGATTTCAAGGCCGCACTGGTCGAGCTGCTGAGCGCCACCAAATGAGCCACGCGATAGCCGCCTAGCCAGGGCCGATGTGTGGTCATGGCAGCATGTGGTCCCATGACCCTGAAGATCGGCGTCCAAGTGACGGCCTTGATGCTGTTGGTCGCCGGTTGCACCAATTTGGTGGAGGGCCGCGGCGTGGTCGCCGTACCCCCGCCGGGATCGCCGATCGTGTGGGGAGAGTGCGAGAACAGCGCCTCCGACGGTGAGCCTGCGCCCCTCGGTGCCGAGTGCGGGATGCTGTCGGTGCCCGTTGACTATGCCAAGCCCGACGGCGACGTCGCGAGGCTTGCGATGATCCGGTTCAAGGCGACCGGCGACAAGATCGGCTCCTTGATCGTCAACCCGGGCGGTCCGGGAGAGTCCGGTGTTCAGGCGGCGACGAGCATGCTGGGGATGTTGCCCGACTCGGTCCGTCAACGGTTCGATCTGGTGGGCTTTGATCCTCGTGGCGTGGCGAACTCCACGCCCGCGGTGTGGTGCAACTCCGACGCGGACAATGATCGGCTGCGGGCCGACCCGCAGGTCGACTACAGCCCCGAGGGTGTCGAGTACATCGAGAAGGAAACCAAGGAGTTCGTACAGCGCTGCGTGGACAAGATGGGCGACGAGTTCCTGGCCAACGTCGGAACCGCCAGCGTCGTCAAGGATCTCGACGCGATGCGCGCGGCCCTCGGCGACGAGAAGCTGAACTATCTGGGCTATTCGTACGGCACCCGGATCGGGGGGTTGTACGCGGAGGCCTATCCGGACAAGGTGCGGGCCATGATCCTCGACGGGGCCGTCGACCCCAACGCCGACCCGACCGAGGCCAACATCCGCCAGGCCAAGGCATTCCAGACCGCGTTCGACGACTACGCCGCCGACTGCGCCGCCAACGACCCGGAATGCCCGCTGGGCACCGATCCGGCGAAGGCGGTCGACATCTACCGCAGCATGGTCGACCCGCTGGTCGAAAATCCGCTCAAGACCAGGGATCCGCGCGGGCTGAGTTACTCCGACGCGGTGGTCGGCACGATCCTGCCGCTGTACTCGCCGAACCTGTGGCGCCACCTCACGCAGGCTCTCACCGAAATCAAGAATGGTGAGGGCGACACGATGCTGGCCCTGGCGGATCTCTACATGGGCCGCGACGAGGCGGGCCACTACAACAATTCGACCGACGTCCGGGTCGCGGTCAACTGTGTCGACAAGCCGGCGGTGACCGACCGCGCCAAGGTCGTCGAGGAAGACCGCCGGGCACGCGAGGCGGCGCCGTTCATGAGCTACGGCGAGTTCACCGGATACGCGCCACTGGCCACCTGCGCGTTCTGGCCGGTGCCGCCGACGACCGAGCCGCACGAGATCAAGGTCGACGGGCTGCCGCCGATCCTGGTGATATCGACGACCAACGACCCCGCCACACCGTACGAGGCGGGCGTCGACCTGGCCCGCCAGCTCGGCGGCACCCTGGTCACCTTCGTCGGGACCCAGCACACCGTCGGCTTCCAGGGTGAGGGCTGCGTCGACGACATCGCGGCCGCCTACCTGGTCGACCTCACAGTCCCACCCGAGGGCACCCGATGCGACTGACCATCGAAACGGTCACCGCTTCGGACCTTCCGGAACTGATGCCGATGATGCGCGGCTACTGCGAGTTCTATCGCGTGGATCCACCCGATGACCGCCTGCTGGCGCTGGCCAACGCGCTGATCGAGAACCCCGGCGAAGGGGTGCAACTGATCGCGCGCGGCGACGGAACGCCGTTGGGATTCGCGACGATCTACTGGAGCTGGCAGACCTTGTACGCCGCTCGGGTGGGCGTGCTCAACGACCTGTACGTGGAGTCGGCGGCCCGCGGCACGGGCACCGGGCGGGCCCTGATCGACCGCGGTCTTGCGCTGTGCCGCGCTCGCGGCGCCGAGAAGCTGGTTTGGGAGACGGCGCCTGACAACGCGACGGCGCAACGGCTCTACGACGGTATCGGCGCGGCGAAATCGAGCTGGCTGAGCTACGAACTCGACGCCTGAGCGCGGCCGGTTCGCGCCGCTGCGCGCTGATTGCAGCCGCCGTGTAACACAGAATTAACAGCCGGTGCATACGCTGCGGATATGGATCGGCAGAAGGAATTTGTGCTGCGCACGCTGGAAGAACGCGATATCCGCTTCGTCCGGTTGTGGTTCACCGACGTGCTCGGCTACCTCAAATCCGTCGCCATCGCACCCGCCGAACTGGAGGGCGCGTTCGAGGAGGGTATCGGCTTCGACGGGTCAGCCATCGAGGGCTTTGCCCGCGTCTCGGAGGCCGACATGGTCGCGCGGCCAGATCCGTCGACGTTCCAGGTGCTGCCGTGGACCTCGAGCGCGGGCGACCACCACTCGGCACGGATGTTCTGCGACATCACGATGCCGGACGGTTCGCCGTCATGGGCTGACTCCCGTCACGTCCTGCGCCGCCAGCTGTCCAAGGCCAGCGACCTCGGCTTCTCCTGCTACGTACACCCCGAGATCGAGTTCTTCCTTCTCAAGCCTGGGGAGTACGACGGTTCGATCCCGGTCCCGGCGGACAACGGCGGCTATTTCGACCAGGCCGTCCACGACGCCGCGCCCAACTTCCGCCGTCACGCGATCGACGCGCTCGAGCAGATGGGCATCTCGGTCGAGTTCAGCCACCACGAGGGTGCCCCGGGCCAGCAGGAGATCGACCTGCGCTACGCCGACGCGCTGTCGATGGCCGACAACGTCATGACCTTCCGCTACGTCGTCAAGGAGGTCGCACTCGCCGACGGCGTGCGGGCGTCGTTCATGCCCAAGCCGTTCTCCGAGCATCCCGGATCGGCGATGCACACCCACATGAGCCTGTTCGAGGGTGACACCAACGCCTTCCACAGCGCCGATGACGTCTTGCAGCTCTCCGACGTCGCCAAGTCGTTCATCGCGGGCATCCTCGAGCATGCCAACGAGATCAGCGCCGTCACGAACCAGTGGGTGAACTCCTACAAGCGCCTGGTCCACGGTGGTGAGGCGCCGACCGCTGCGTCCTGGGGCGCAGCCAACCGTTCGGCGCTGGTGCGGGTGCCGATGTACACGCCGCGAAAGGCGTCGTCGCGACGCGTCGAGGTGCGCAGTCCCGACTCGGCGTGCAATCCGTATCTGACCTTCGCCGTGCTGCTGGCTGCGGGACTGCGCGGCATCGAGAAGAACTACGTTCTTGGTCCGCAGGCCGAGGACAACGTATGGAACCTCACCCCCGAGGAACGCCGCGCGATGGGCTACAAGGAGCTGCCCGGCAGCCTCGGTGTGGCGCTGACCGAGATGGAGAACTCCGAACTCGTGGCGGAAGCGTTGGGGGAGCACGTCTTCGACTACTTCCTGCGCAACAAGCGAGCCGAGTGGGAGAACTACCGCAGCAGCGTCACGCCGTTTGAGCTCAAGGCCTACTTGTCTCTGTAAGTGTCTCTGTAGCGGTCGCTGTAGTCGGACCCCGACCGCCCGTGCGCTAACGTCGAGCCGTGGCCAAACCCGCGACGCAGCGACCGAAGCTGCCCAGCGTGGGACGGCTCGGGTTGGTCGAACCCACCGCGCCCACCGATCTGGATCGGCTTGGGTGGAACACCGAGGCTCACGTCGAGTTGTTGTGGTCCCTTTCGCGCGCCCCCGACGCCGACACCGCGCTGGCTGCGATGGTGCGGCTGGTCGATGTGTTGGGCGACGGCTGGGGTGAGCTCGACCGGCAACTGATCACCGACCGCGGCCTGCGGGGCCGGCTGTTCGGTGTGCTGGGCTCGTCGCTGGCACTCGGTGACCACCTGGTCGCCCACCCGCAGAGCTGGCACTTGCTTGCGGGAAGTGTGTCGTTGCCGTCGGCCGACGAACTGCACGCCACGTTTGGTGACGTCGCCGAAAAGACAACGGGCGCAACGGATGCATTGCTACCGCTGCAAAGCCTTTACCGTGACCGGCTTTTGGTGCTCGCGGGTCTGGACCTGGCGTCGACCGTCGAGAACGAACCCGTCCTGCCGTTCACGACCGTCGGTGAACATCTGTCCGACCTCGCCGATGCCGCGCTCGGTGCCGCGATGACTGTTGCCCACAAGTCGGTGGGAAGCGCCGAGGCGCCACGACTGGCCGTCATCGCGATGGGCAAGTGCGGCGCGCGCGAGCTGAACTACGTCAGCGACGTCGACGTGATCTTTGTCGCCGAGGGTTCGCCGGACAATCTCGCGATCGCGACCCGGGTGGCGGGCGAGATGATGCGGTTCGCGGGGGACGCGTTCTTCGAAGTCGACGCTGCGTTGCGGCCCGAGGGCAAGCGGGGTCAGCTCGTCCGCACGCTGGACTCCCATGTGGCCTACTACCAGCGCTGGGCCAAGACGTGGGAGTTCCAGGCGTTGATGAAGGCACGGCCCGCGGTCGGTGACGCCGAGCTCGGCAAGCAGTACATCGAGGCGCTGATGCCGATGGTGTGGACGGCATGCGAGCGGGAGGATTTCGTTCCCGAGGTGCAGGCGTTGCGCAGGCGCGTCGTCGAGAACGTGCCCGCGGGCATGCGGACACGCGAGATCAAGCTCGGTACCGGCGGGCTGCGCGACGTCGAGTTCGCGGTCCAGCTGCTGCAGTTGGTGCACGGCCGCAACGACGAATCGCTCCATGTGGCGTCGACCGTCGACGCGCTGGCTGCCCTCGGCGATGGCGGCTACATCGGACGCGACGACACCGCGAACCTGACCGCGTCCTATGAGTTTCTGCGGCTGCTCGAACACCGATTGCAGCTGCAGCGGCTCAAGCGCACGCACATACTTCCCGACGATGACGACGACGAGGCGCTGCGCTGGCTGGCGCGTGCCGCCCATATGCGTCCCGACGGCACCCACGACGCCCTCGGCGTGCTGCGCGAAGAGCTGAAGCGACAGACCAAGCGGGTGTCGCGGCTGCACGCCAAGCTCTTCTATCAGCCGCTGCTGGAATCGGTTGGCGCATTCGGGATTCCGGAGGGCCTCAGTGCTGAGGCGGCCGAACGTCAGCTGGCCGCGCTGGGTTACGAAGGCCCGCAGAGCGCGTTGACACACCTGCGGGCATTGACGGGCGAGGGCGGCCGACGCGGGCAGGTGCAGCGGGTGCTGCTGCCCACGCTGCTGGACTGGCTCTCGGATACACCGGACCCCGACGCGGGTCTGCTGTCGTACCGGCGCATCAGCGAGGCGCTGTCGGATGCGCGGTGGTATCTGTCGACGCTGCGCGACGAGGGAGCGGTGGCCAAGCGGCTGATGCGGGTGCTGGGTGTTTCCGCGTACGTGCCCGAGTTGCTGATGAGGGCTCCGGAGGTCATCCAGCTCTACGCCGACGGCCCCAGCGGCCCCAAGCTGCTCGAAGTCGAGCCCGACGGGGTTGCGCGCGCACTGGTCGCGTCGGCGGGGCGGCACGCTGACCCGCTGCGGGCGATCGCCGCGGCGCGCACGTTGCGAAGGCGGGAACTGGCCCGGATCGCATCTGCCGACCTGCTGGGCATGCTCGAGGTCACTGATGTGTGCTACGCGCTGACGTCCGTGTGGGTGGCGGTGTTGCAGGCCGCGCTCGAAGCGATCATCCGGGACAACATCGGCGACGACGGCGCGCCCGCGCGCATCGCGGTGATCGGGATGGGTCGTCTCGGGGGCGCCGAACTGGGCTACGGGTCCGACGCCGACGTGATGTTCGTCTGTGAACCCGTAGAAGGCCGGGCGGGTGTCGACGAGGCCGCCGCGGTGAAGTGGTCGGTATCGGTGGCGGAGAAGGTACGTGCGCTGCTGGGCACGCCGTCCGCGGATCCGCCGTTGGAGGTCGACGCCAACCTTCGTCCCGAAGGCCGCAACGGTCCGTTGGTGAGAACGCTCGCCTCATATGAGGCGTACTACGAGAAGTACGCCCAGACGTGGGAGGTGCAGGCGCTGCTGCGTGCGCACCGGGTGGCAGGCGATCCGGACTTGGGGGAGCGCTTCCTGTTGATGATCGACAAGACGCGCTACCCAGCCGGTGGAGTCTCTCAGCAGGCGGTGCAGGAGATCCGGCGCATCAAGGCCCGCGTCGACGCCGAGCGGCTGCCGCGTGGCGCCGACCCGAACACCCACACCAAGCTCGGCCGCGGCGGACTGGCCGACATCGAGTGGACGGTGCAGCTTTTACAGCTACGACATGCGGATAAAGTTCCTGCGCTGCACTGCACTTCGACGTTGAATGCGTTGAACGCGATCGGTGCCGCCGAGCTGATCGCGGAGGGCGACGTCGAGTTGCTTCGGCAGGCCTGGCTGACCGCGACCCGGGCGCGAAATGCGCTGGTGCTGGTGCGCGGCAAGCCCACCGATCAACTACCGGGGCCGGGCCGTCAGCTCAACGCGGTGGCGTTGGCCGCCGGCTGGGGTAGCGACGATGGTGGCGAGTTCCTGGACAACTACCTACGTGTGACTCGTAGGGCAAAAGCGGTGGTACGAAAGGTTTTCGGAGAATAAGCATGGTGAGTGAATGAGCATGGATTTCGGGTTCGACGTCATCAGTGACGCGGAGTACGAGCGGCAGCGTGCGCTCTACGGGCCGCTGACGGAATCATTGCGCAGGCTGATCGAGGCCGGCCTGCACACCGAAGTCGACGAGGACACTGTTCGCGATGCTCAGGACAGGATCGCCGCGCTGACCGAGCTACTCGAAAGCAAGCAGCGTTCCGTCACGACGACGCTGCGCCATGAGGCCACCGGGCGGCCGCTGGCATGGGCGAATCCCGCTGTGGGACTGCGCAATGCGATCGCACCGCCGATGATCATCCATCACGAGGACGACGGGCAGTGCTGGAGCGAATTCACATTGTCCGGCGCCTACGAGGGGCCGCCCGGATGGGTGCACGGCGGCATCTGCGCCCTGGTGCTCGACCACCTGCTCGGCGAGGCGGCCAGTGAAGGGCTGACGCAGCCGAAGTTCACCGGCACCATCTCGCTGCGATACCTGCGTGGTACGCCGCTGGGGCCGTTGCGCGCGGAGGCCTTCGTGGAGCGGTCCGAGGGCGTGAAGACGTTCGCCCGAGGGTATTTGAAGGACGCCGAGGGTCCGACAGTCGAGGCTGAAGGTGTGTTCATCCGGCCCGCGTGGGCGCGTGACGCCGGATGAAAGTTTATGTGAGCGCCGCTTTTCTCGATACGAATGAAGTAGTCGATATCGCCAAGGCTGCAGATGAACTCGGTTATGACGGCCTGGGCATCCCTGACCATGTGATCAACCTCGAAACGCTGAAGACACCGTATCCCTACACGAAGGACGGTAAGCGGCGGTGGGAGGCCTTCACCGATTGGCCGGATCCCTGGGTGCTGATCGGTGCCCTCGCAACGGTGACGACGCGGTTGCGCTTCGTCACCACGGTATACCTGCCTGCGATGCGCGACCCGTACTCGGCGGCGAAATCCATTGGCACCGCAGCGGTGTTGGCCGGCGGGCGGCTGGAACTCGGTATCGGTGTGGGCTGGTGCGAGGAAGAGTTCACCCTGATGGGGCAGCGGTTCGATCGGCGCGGTAAACGCACCGACGAAATGCTCGAGCTGATGAAGGAACTCTGGAAGCCGGGCTGGACGGAGTTCGACGGCGAGTTCTACCAGACGCCGCGGCTGGAGATGGAGCCGACGCCACCGCACATCCCGATTTATGTCGGCGGGCTCTCCGACATCGCGCTGCGTCGCGCCGCGCGCCACGACGGGTGGATCGGTGACCTGATCAACACCGACCAGGCGATCGAACGCGTCGACAAGCTACGCGTGCTGCGCGCCGAGAAGGGCCTGTCGATGGACGACTTCATTGTCATCACACCGCTGACCGACGCGTTCACCCCCGATCATTACGAGCGGGCGCAAGCGGGTGGCATCGACGGGATCATCACGATGCCGTGGATGTTCTATTCGGGACCGCAGGCCACACTCGACGAGAAGATCGACGGCATGCGCAAGTTCCGCAAGGACATGGCGCTGGACTAACGACGTCGGAACCGGCTCAGCAGGCCGCCCCGCGCCCGTGGCGCGGCTTGACCGGTGACCAGGGGGCGGCCGGCCGTCGTGCCCGTTCGGGCCACGCCCGCGCGTCGTCGGGTATCGGCCGCCCAGGCGCCTGCGCCCGTCGTGGCGAGCAGCAGGAACGCGAAACAGAACATGACGGCCAACTCTCCGCCGTTGGCGATCGGCCAGAACGGCGCCGTCGCGTCGCCCTTGAGGATGGGCCAGTGCGCATAGAAGTACGCGAACGCCATCTCGCCTGCGGCGACGAACGCCGCAATGCGGGTGAACAATCCGAGCGTGATCAGGATGCCCAGAACCAGTTCTATGAGCCCGGCCCACCAGAACGGAAACGAACCGGTCGGGATCGGCGTCGGCGCCGGGATCGGCCAGTCGAACAGCTTCTGGGTGCCGTGCATCAGGAACAGCAGACCGAAGACGATGCGGAAGACGCTCAGGACGGGAGAGTGGTAGCCCGCGAGGCGGGCGTCCAGATTGGTCGTCATGCCCTTAAACCCTACGCGTAAGCGCACAGGATTTTCACAGCCAAATGACGAAGGGCCGGATGGCGCGAATGCCACCCGGCCCTTCGGTCAGAGCTGTATCAGACGTCGCGTCGGCGAGCCGACTAAACGTCGCGTCGGCGAGCCGACTAAACGTCGTAGTAGAGGGCGATCTCGTACGGGTGCGGCCGGATCTGCACAGGCAGGATCTCGTTCTCACGCTTGTAGGAGATCCAGGTCTCGATCAGGTCCTCGGTGAAAACGCCGCCCTCGGTGAGGTATTCGTGATCCTCCTCGAGCTTGTCGATAACCGCGGACAACGAGGTCGGAGCCTGCGGGATGCTGGCGGCCTCGTCCGGCGGCAACTCATAGAGGTCCTTGTCGACCGGGCTCTGTGGCTCGATCTTCTTCTTGATGCCGTCCAGGCCGGCCATCATCATCGCCGCGAACGCCAGGTACGGGTTGCCCGAGCTGTCCGGGCAACGGAACTCGAGGCGCTTGGCCTTCGGGTTGTTGCCGGTAATGGGAATGCGAACGCACGCACTCCTATTGCGCTGGCTGTACACCAGGTTGATCGGGGCCTCGTAGCCCGGCACCAGACGCTTGTACGAGTTCACCGTCGGGTTGGTGAACGCCAGCAGCGACGGCGCGTGATGCAGGATGCCGCCAATGTAGTGGCGGGCGGTGTCCGAAAGGCCCGCGTAGCCGGACTCGTCGTGGAACAGCGGCTGGCCCTCTTTCCACAGCGACTGGTGGGCGTGCATTCCGGAGCCGTTGTCGCCGAACAGCGGCTTGGGCATGAACGTCACGGTCTTGCCGGCCTGCCATGCCGTGTTCTTGATGATGTACTTGAACAGCAGCAGGTCGTCGGCCGCGTGCAGCAGCGTATTGAACTTGTAGTTGATCTCCGCCTGTCCTGCGGTGCCCACCTCGTGGTGACCGCGCTCCAGGATGAAGCCCGCGTTCTGGAGATTGGTGCACATCTGGTCGCGCAGGTCGACGTAGTGGTCATACGGTGCGACGGGGAAGTATCCGCCCTTGGGGCGCACCTTGTAACCACGGTTGGGCGACCCGTCGGCCTCGAACGGCTCGCCCGAGTTCCACCAGCCGGACTCGGAGTCGATCTCGTAGAACGTGCCGTTCATCTTCGAGTCGAAGCTCACCGAGTCGAAAATGTAGAACTCGGCCTCGGCACCGAAGAAGCAGGTGTCGGCGATGCCGGTGCTCGTGAGGTAGTTCTCGGCCTTGCGGGCCACGTTGCGCGGGTCTCGCGAGTAGGCCTCGCGGGTGAACGGATCGTGCACGAAGAAGTTGAGGTTCACCGTCTTGGCCGAGCGGAACGGATCGATGCGCGCAGTCTCGGGGTCGGGCAACAGCATCATGTCGGATTCGTGGATCGACTGGAAGCCGCGCACCGACGAACCGTCGAAAGCCAAACCGTCCTCGAAGACACTCTCGTCGAACGCGGATGCCGGGATCGAGAAGTGCTGAACCACCCCGGGCAGATCGCAGAATCGGATGTCGACGTACTCGACTTCCTCGTCCTTGATCAACTTGATGACGTCGTCAGCCGTCTTTTCTGCCACTGAGAACTCTCCTTATATCTGGTAACCCGCGCGTTGACGCTATGGACAGGATGTTGCACCGTCATCAACCTCATGTTGCGCCGAAGTTACGCAATGCCGCAGCGCATATCCTGACAGTATGGCCCGCGCATTGGGGTCCTGGCTGTCGGGGTCCGAACCGGGCAGCGAATCAGGACTCAACGAATATCCCGGTCAGCGCCTTGGTTTGCCCGAATCCGGCCCCGGCTCGATCGCCGGTTTCGGTAGGCGCATCGGCGCGTTACTGATCGACTGGTTCATCGCCTACGGACTAGTCGGGCTACTTGTCGCGCTCGGGCTGATGAACCAGCAGACCTTCTTGTACAGCCCGATGGGTTCCACCTCCATCGCGGTGGTCTGGGTCGTGCTCGGCATCATTTCGGTGCGACTCTTCGGCTTCACACCGGGTCAGTTGGCACTCGGCGTGCGGGTGGCGTCGGTGGACAACCGGATTCACGTCGGGCTCGGCCGCGCGACCGTGCGGGGCATTCTGGTGTTCTTCGTCATCCCGGCACTGTTCACCGACAGCGATCTGCGCGGCTACCAGGACCGCTTCACGAACACCGCCGTCGTCAGGCGTTGACTCCTCAGCCCTCGTGGCGGACTTGGCCGTTCATCATGGTCATCGTGACCTTCACCTGGTGAATGTCGTGCGGATCGATCTCCAGGATGTTCTTGTCGAGGACGATCACGTCGGCGAGCTTGCCGACCTCCAGCGAGCCCACCTTGTCCTCCAAGCGGATCTGGTAGGCGGCACCGAGGGTGTTGGCGTGCACCGCCTCGGCGACTGACAGCCGCTGGTCGGCGGGCGCCAGCACGTCGGCGTCGGGCTTCCCGATGAGCTGACGCGTCACTCCGATCTGGATCGAATCCAGCGGTTTGTAGGTCGAGAAGTAGCCCGCGGCCGGCCAGTCGGTCCCCAGCGAGATGCGGCCACCGGAGCGCAGTACGTCCTGCGTGCGGTAGAAGAGGTCCTGTCGGGGCTGCCCGTAGCGCGCAGCCATATTCGTCACGGTGTCGGGGTCGGCCGACATCCAGTTCGCGGAGAACTGGGCGACGACGCCGAGTTCTCCGAACCGCTGGCTGTCGGGATCCTGGACGTAGACCAGATGCGCAACGGTGTGTCTGCGGTCGCGGGGTGGGTTCGCCGCGATGGCGCGCTCGATGGAATCCAGAGCCGTTCGTGCGGTGCGTTCGCCACACGCGTGGACGTGCACGTCGAATCCGGCGGCGTCGACGTCACCGACCAACTGATGCCACTGATCTTCGGTGAACGGGGATGCGCCGGTGGAGTCGGGTTTGTCGGCATAGGGCTCGATCAGCCAGGCGGTGTACCCGCCCTGCGTGCCGTCGCCGATCACCTTCACCGCGCCGACCCCGACCAGTTCGGTCGAGATCCGGTTGCGGATATCGGTCAGCTTGGCAACCGCATCGTCGACGGGTGCCTCTTTCACGCTGTAGGAGGCGACCACGCGGAACGGCAACGCCCCCTTGGCCTCCGCATCGGCGTACAGCTCGATCAAGGCGCCCTGGTCATCACCGATGGGGGGCACGCCCGCGTCGAACACCGATGTGATGCCGGCCGCCGAAGCCTTCGGCAACCACGCTTCCATCAGGGAACCCATCGTCTCCGGTGAGATCGGTTCGATGGCATTGACCAGTCCGAGGACAGCATTGACTTCGAGCACGTACCCGGTGGGCTCGCCGTTCTCGTCGCGCACGTAGTAGCTGAATCCGGGGATCGGGTCCTCGGATTCGCGGGTGATGCCCGCCTTTTCGAGGGCCCTGCTGTTGGCCCACAGGCTGTGCCCGTCGATGGCGAAGAAGAAACCGGGACGGTCCGGCAGCACCTTGTCCAGGTCGGCGCGGGTGGGTCCCTCGGGGCCGAACATGTCCACGCGCCAACCGAATCCGCGGATCGGACCGTCGGGATTCTCTTTGGCGTACTTGTCGATCGCGGCCAGCGCATCGGCTCCCGTCGGTACCTGCAGATCGACACCCGTGGTCAGAAACGCCCCGAGGAACGGATGGATGTGGCCCTCGACGAACCCGGGCATGAGCAGTCGGCCCTTGAGGTCGATGACCTTGGTGTCCGGTCCGGCCAGCGCCATCGCGCCTGCCTCGTCGCCGACAT
This sequence comes from Mycobacterium neglectum, assembly GCF_002591975.1. Taxonomy (GTDB): domain Bacteria; phylum Actinomycetota; class Actinomycetes; order Mycobacteriales; family Mycobacteriaceae; genus Mycobacterium; species Mycobacterium neglectum. The sequence continues at coordinate 48,323 of NZ_NVQE01000030.1, forward strand.
AGCTGATCGCGTTGCCCGTGACGGCGACGGCCTGCGCCCACGGTGCCGCGGTCGAGACCGTATAGATCGGGCCGTTGCGGAACACGAAGTCGGCAGGCAAAGGTTCGGGGCCGGGCTGTACCGAACACGAGCCCGCCGCTGTCACCGCCACCGTGACGGCTGCGGCCGTCAGCAAGGTGCGACGTGTCAGATGCGTGCTACCAGTACGACCGAACGCAGCGAAGTGCGGCGCCCACTCGCACGCACTACACAACTGGTTCCCCCCGGATGTCTGCGGCTACTTCCGTCGGACCGTGCGCTGGACGCCGCGCATCTTGGCCTGCGCGGGGAGTGGCCCCTTGGGCATCGCGGCGGGGCCGATCTTGGTGCCCAGCGCGGCCAGGCGCGACTCCAAAGAGTCCATCTGCTTGACGGTGATGTTGGCGGGCAGCTTGTTGAGGTGGCGTTCGAGCTTGGCCAGCGGAACCTCGTCCTCGGCGTTGCCGATGACGATGTCGTAGATCGGCACGTCGCCGACCAGTCGGGCGGTGCGCTTCTTCTCCTGCGCCAGCAGCGGCTTGACCCGGCTCGCCGAGCCTTCACCCACAAAGATCACGCCGGGGCGTCCGATCACCCGGTGCACCGCGTCGAAATGGCCGGTGGCCGCAACGCCGGGAGTCACCCGCCACTTGCCGCGAAGGTTATCCAGCGCCCACGCGGCCGCACCGGTCTGGCCCTCGGCCTTGCGGTAGACCGATTTCTGCGCACGACGCCCGAAGATGATGAAGGCGACGAGTGCTCCCAGCACGACTCCCAGCGGAATCATCATGTACGTGGTGAACCCACCTGCGAAGATGCCGAGCACCACCGAAGCCGCCACGATCAGCACGAACGCGCCGATCATGTAGGGCAGCAGCCGCTTGTCCTCTTTGCGCTGAATCTGGAACGCCTGCCACAGCTGACTGCGGCGCTGCTTGGACGCCGCCTTGCGGGCTGCCTTGGCCTCGGCCTTGGCCGCCTTGTTGGCAGCGGGTTTGCGGGATTTCGCCATTGGTTCAGGATACGGAGTGCGATGTCGCCGCCGCGGCGGCTCCGGTGTCGGCTTCCGACGGTCGGGTCGCGACCGCCTGCGCATACAGCCGGCCCGCCCGATACGACGACCGCACCAGCGGGCCGGCGAGCACGCCCGCGAAGCCGACCTCGGTCGCGAACCGCTCGTGCTCGACGAACTCCTCGGGCTTGACCCAGCGCTCCACCGGGTGATGCCGCACCGACGGCCGCAGGTACTGGGTAATGGTGACGAGGTCGCAACCCGCCTCGTGAAGATCGGTCAGTGCCGTCCGGACCTCGTCGGGAGTCTCACCCATGCCGAGGATGAGGTTGGACTTGGTGACCAGGCCGTCGGCGCGCGCCGCGGTCAGTACCGAAAGGCTGCGCTCGTAGCGGAAGCCCGGCCGGATCCGCTTGAAGATGCGGGGTACCGTTTCGACGTTGTGCGCCAACACTTCTGGACGGGCGGCGAACACCTGCGCCAGGAGGTCCGGTTCGGCGTTGAAATCGGGGATCAGTAACTCCACCCCGGTGTTCGGGTTGAGTTCCTTGATCGCGCGCACGGTCTCTGCATACAGCCAGGCGCCGCCGTCGGGAAGGTCGTCGCGGGCCACGCCGGTGACCGTCGAATAGCGCAACCCCATCGCCTGCACGCTTTCGGCGACGCGGCGCGGTTCGTCGCGATCGAGTTCGGCCGGCTTGCCGGTGTCGATCTGGCAGAAGTCGCAGCGGCGGGTGCACTGTTCACCGCCGATGAGGAAGGTGGCCTCGCGGTCTTCCCAGCATTCGAAGATGTTCGGGCAGCCCGCCTCTTCGCACACGGTGTGCAGGCCCTCGCGCTTCACCAGCGCCTTGAGCTCCTTGTACTCCGGCCCCATCTTCGCGCGCGTCTTGATCCATGGCGGCTTACGCTCGATCGGCGTCTCGGCATTGCGCACCTCGAGACGCAGGAGCTTTCGGCCTTCCGGAGCTACTGTCACTGCGTCAATGCTACCGACAGGCGGCCGTCTAGGGCATCACCGACGGCCGCAGCCACCGGTTCGAGGACATCTGTGACGCCGACCTGCCTGCCCAACTCGGCGGTCAACGACGTGACGCCGGCATCGGAGATGCCGCACGGCACGATCGCCGAGAACGCGGAGAGGTCGCAGTCGCAGTTCAGTGCGAACCCGTGCAGCGTCGTCGCCCGCGACACCCGGATGCCCACGGCGGCCACCTTGCGGGCCGGGCGCCCACCTTGCCTGGGCACCCACACCCCGGAGCGGCCCTCGATCCGGCCGGTCTCCAGGCCGAGGCTTGCGCACACCTTGATCAGCGATTCCTCAAGGCGCCGAACAAAATTCACCACATCCAGCGGCTCAGCCAGACCGACGACGGGATATCCGACCAACTGTCCGGGGCCGTGCCAGGTGATCTTGCCGCCACGATCGGTATCGATTACCGGAACGTCGGACACGCCGGGCCTTTCACTGGGCAGTGTGCGCTTGCCTGCGGTGTAGACCGACGGATGCTCGAGCAGCAGCAGTGTGTCGGGTCCACCGGCGATGCGTGCATCGGCCAGGTCGCGCTGCAGTTGCCAGGCCTGTCGATAGTCGACGGTGCCCAGTCGCTGTACCTCGATGGATGCGGTCGTCGACCGAATGGACGCTGGCGCCATGACTTTGACGGTACGCGCTAGCCGGCCTTGGGCGCGGTGGCGAATGCCAGCGCCTCGCCGATCGTGTTGTGGTGGAACTCGAATCCGGAACGCTCCAATGCGGCGGGAATGGCGCGCTGGCCGCCGAGCAGGCCCTCGTCGGCGAACTCGCCGAACGCGGCCCGCAAGGCAAAGCCCGGCACCATCATTGGTGTGGGGCGATTCACCGCGCGGCCCATGGCGGCGGTGAATTCGGCGTTGGTGACCGGCGCCGGTCCGGTCAGATTCACCGGACCCGACAATCCGTCGTGGGTGATCGCGAACAATATGGCGCGCACCTCGTCCTCGAGGCTGATCCAGGGCATGTACTGGCGTCCGTTACCGAGGCGGGCGCCCAGGCCCAGCGAGAACAGCGTCTTGAGTCGGCCGAGCACTCCGCCGGCCTCCGTCAGCACCAGGCCCGAGCGCAGCGTCGCCACCCTGGCGCCGTCATTCTCGGCCGGTGCCACCGCGGCCTCCCAGTCCTGACACAACTGGGCCAGGAATCCGGCGCCTGCCGGTGCGGTCTCGTCGACGGTGCGGCTACCGGTGTCGCCGTAGTAACCGACGGCGCTGGCATTGATCAGCACGGGCACGCCGGCCTCAGCGACGGCTGAAGACAACACCTCAGTCGGACCGATGCGGCTGTCGCGCAGACTCTGCTTGAACGCACCCGACCATCGCTTGTCGGCGACGTTGACGCCGCACAGATTCACCACGGCGTCGACCCCCGACAACGTGCTCGGGTCGAACTCGCCGGTGTCCGGGTTCCAGAACACCTCGTCGGCGTTGGACGGTGCGCGGCGCACGATCCGCAGTACCCGGCGATCGGTCGCCCGCAGGGCGTACACCAACGCGGAACCGATCAGGCCGGAAGATCCGGCGATAGCAATGACGGTGTCGGACACGACAGGCGGCAGTCCTTCCCGGTCGACCTACAGACCCAGATCGGCCTCGAATGCGCCGTCTTCGAGGCGACGCTTGATGGTGGTCACGAAACGCCCGGCGTCCGCACCGTCGACCAGCCGGTGGTCATAGGTGAGCGGCAGGTAGCAGACGGACCGCACACCGATCGACTCGTTCCCCGAGGCGTCGACGATCACCCGCGGCCGCTTCACGATCGCGCCGGTGCCCAGCATCGCCGCCTGCGGCGGGACCAGGATCGGAGTATCGAAGAGTGCGCCCTGGCTGCCGATGTTGGTGATGGTGAATGTGCCGCCGGACAGTTCGTCGGGCTTCAGGTTGCCCGAGCGTGCCCGCTCGGCGATGTCAGCGATCGCGCGTGCCAGCCCGGCCAGCGACAGGTCCCCGGCGTTCTTGACCACCGGTGAGAGCAGGCCCTGCTCGGTGTCCACCGCGAAGCCCAGATGCTCGGCGTCGTAGTAGGTGATCTCCTTGGACTCTTCGTTGTAACTGGCGTTGACGTTCGGATGCGTCTTCAGCGCGTCGATGACTGCGCGGGCGATGAACGGCAGGTACGTCAGGTTGACGCCTTCCCGCTCGGCGAAGTCGTTCTTCGCGCGTGCCCGCAGCGCCACGATCTTGGTCATGTCGACCTCGTGGGTCTGCGTCAACTGCGCTGTGGCCTGTAGGGATTCGCGTGTCTTCTTCGCGGTGATCTGACGGATCCGGTTGGCCTTCTGCGTGGTGCCACGCAGATGCGCAAGGGCGGCGGCAGGTGCGGGCGCCTCCTTGGGTGCGGGTGCCTCCGGCGCCTTGGCGGCCGGGGCCTTCTTGGCTTCCGAGGCTGCGACGACGTCCTGCTTGCGGATCCGCCCGCCGACACCGGTTCCCTTCACCGACGCGAGGTCGACGTTGTTCTCCGCAGCCAGCTTCCGAACCAGCGGAGTGACATACGGCGAGCCGTCACCTGACGGCGCCTCCGCAGCGGGCTCCTGCTTGGGCTCGGACTTGGGCTCGGGCTTCGGCTCCTGCTTGGGCTCGGGCTTGGGCTCGGACTTGGGCTCCTGCTTGGGTTCGGGCTTGGGCTCCGGCTCGGGTTCCTTCTCGGGTTCGGGCTCGGGCTCGGGTTCCTTCTCGGGCTCGGGCTCGGGCTCGGGTTCTGACTCGGCTGCGGCATCCGCGTCGCCGATCTTGGCCAACTCGCCCCCGACCTCGACGGTGTCGTCCTCTTCGGCGGTGATCGAGACCAGCGTTCCGGCGACCGGCGAGGGGATCTCGGTGTCGACCTTGTCCGTGGACACCTCGACCAGCGGCTCGTCGACCTCGACGGTGTCGCCGACCTTCTTCAGCCACCGGGTCACCGTGCCCTCGGTCACCGACTCGCCGAGCTCCGGCATGTTCACCGATGTCGCCTTGCCCGACGACTTGGCTGCCGGCTTGGCCTCGGGTTCCGGTTCCGGTTCCGGCTCGGGCTCGGGCTCGGGCTCTGCCTCCTGCTCTTCGGCGGCGGGCTCCGCCTGCGCTGCAGGCTCGTCGTCAGACTTCTCGTCGGGTCCGGAGTCGTCGCTGCTGGATTCGCCCGCCTCGCCGATGACCCCGAGCTCGCCGCCCACCTCGACGGTGTCGTCCTCCTGGGCGACGATCTTCTGCAGCACACCGGCCGCGGGTGAGGGGATCTCCGTGTCGACCTTGTCGGTGGATACCTCGAGCAGCGGTTCGTCGACCTCGACCGTGTCTCCCTCCTGCTTGAGCCAGCGGGTGACAGTCCCCTCGGTAACGCTCTCTCCGAGTGCGGGCATCTGAACGGAGATGGCCATGCTTTTGGGCTCCCTCGAACGGTCTGTCGCAGGTGGTCGATTTGTCTGTTCCCATCCTGTCACGTCCGTACCAAGCTTTCGTCGCAGAGTCGGTGAGCCGATGCTCTGGCACTATCGAAGGAGGTAGACGAAGGGAGTGCGACCCGAGGTGGGTTTGTTCGACAGATTCTCGCGCGGTGCGCGCAAGGGCAAAAGCGGCGGAAATGACCCAGCCGCGGATTTGAAATACCTCCGGCAGTGGGTGGCTGACCACCATGGGGTGGAAGCCTTCGTCGAGCCGAAAACAGCCGTCACCGAGGTCACGGTCGTCCTGGTGGCCGCCGACGGCGAGTGGACGAGGCGGCGTGCCGGGGGAGATGCCGGAGCTCGCCGGCTGTCGGATCGGCTCGACATTCCGGTCTACGACGTCCAGAAGGTCGGGTACCCGCAGCGGATGCGCGACTACGACGCTCGACGCCGGATCGAGCGCAAACGGGCCGCCCGTGAGGAGCTCGAAGGCTGATACGGTACCAGCGGTCCCACTAACTCGCGGGAGGTGCCATGACAGCGACGGCGCAGGCTATCGAGCGATTCGTCGACAGCAGCGGCGGAGTTCAGATCGCGGTCTACGAAGAAGGCAACCCCGACGGGCCCACGATCGTCCTGGTCCACGGCTGGCCCGATTCCCATGTGCTGTGGGATGGCGTCGCCCCGTTTTTGGCGGACCGGTTCCGCATACTGCGCTACGACAACCGCGGAGTCGGGAACTCATCGGCCCCGAAAACGACCTCCGAATATCGGATGTCCTGCTACGCCGACGATTTCGCCGCGGTGATCAACTCCGTGGCGCCCGGTGAGAGAGTGCATGTGCTGGCTCACGACTGGGGATCGGCGGGCATGTGGGAGTACCTCACCCGGCCCGATGCGCAAGACCACGTGGCGTCGTTCACGTCGTTGTCCGGCCCCAGTGCCGATCACACCAACCGCTTCGTCCTGGGCAGTCTCAAGCAGCCGTACCGTCCGCGCCGGTTCGCCCAGGCCCTCGGCCAGTTGGGGCGGCTGACGTACATGGGCGTGTTGTCCATACCCGGGTTCGCGCCGATGATCGTCCGCAACGTCCTGGCCGACCGCGTCACGATGATGCTGAAGAACCGCGACGGCATACCCGACGAGCAGGTCCACCATTCGCAGACCTACAAGACCGACGCCGCCCGCAGCTCGAAGGTTTACGGCGCCAACTACTTCCGCTCATACCTGCCCCCCAAGCGCGATCCGTACATCGACGTGCCGGTGCAGGTCATCGTGAACACGAACGATCCGTTCGTGCGGCCCTACGTCTACGCCGACACCCACAAATGGGTGTCGCGGCTGTGGCGCCGCGACATCCACGCGGGCCACTGGTCGCCGATGTCGCATCCCGCGACGATCGCGCGCTCGGTACACCAACTGACCGACCTCCTCGAGGGCAAGCCGGCCAGCAGAGAGCTGTTGCGGGCGCAGGCCGGCCGGCCGCGCGAGGAATTCGGTGACACTTTGGTTTCCGTCACCGGAGCGGGCAGTGGCATCGGTCGCGCTACCGCACTCGAATTCGCCCGGTTGGGTGCCGAATTGGTGGTCAGCGACGTCAACGAGGCAGGCGTGAAGGAGACCGCCGCCACGATCGCGTCGCGGGGCGGGGTGGCCCATGCGTACACCCTTGACGTCGCCGATGCCGAAGCCGTCGAGCAGTTCGCCGAGACGGTGTGTGCCGATCACGGTGTTCCCGACGTCGTCGTGAACAATGCGGGCGTCGGCCATACCGGCATGTTCCTCGATACGCCACGCGACGAGTACGACCGTGTGCTGAACATCAACTTCGGCGGAGTCGTCAACTGCTGCAGGTCATTCGGCCGTCGACTGGTCGATCGCGGCGCGGGCGGGCACGTCGTCAACGTGTCGTCGATGGCGGCGTACTCGCCGCAACAGTCGATGAACGCCTACTCCACAAGTAAGGCGGCCGTCTTCATGTTCGGCGACTGTCTGCGCGCCGAACTGGACCAGGCGGGCATCGGACTCACGACGATCTGCCCCGGGTTCATCGATACGAACATCGTGCACACCACGCGGTTCGACGTCCCCGCCGGCAAGGCGGGGAAGGTCGAAAAGCGTCGCGAGCAGATCGAAAAGGCCTTCGCATTAAGGCGTTACGGTCCCGATAAGGTTGCCAAGGCCATCGTGTCATCGGTCAAGAAGAACAAGGCGATCCGGCCCGTCGCGCCCGAGGCGTACCTCGTGTACGGCGTGTCCCGCGCGCTTCCGCAGGTGATGCGCAGCACCGCCCGCGGCAAGGTTCTCTGACTAGCCGTTCTCCGCGATGTCCTCAAGGACGGCGAACATCGTCCGCGTCGGCACACCGGTACCACCCTTGCCGGTGTAACCCCACGGACCGCCGGTGTTGTATGCCGGCGCCGCGATGTCGATGTGTGCCCACTGGACCCCGTCGGCGACGAACTCGCGCAGGTACGTACCGGCGACCAGCATTCCGGCGTAGCGCGAACCGCTCACGTTGGCCAGATCGGCCACCGTCGACTTGAGGTCGTCCTTGAGTTCCTCGGGCAGCGGCATGGCCCACGCATTCTCGCCGACCTGCTGGCTACGCTGCGCCACCCGATCGCGGAACTCCTCGCTGCCCATGACGCCGGGGGTGCGCGCACCGAGCGCCACGGTCTGGGCGCCCGTCAGCGTCGACGTCTCGATCAGGTAGTCGGGGTCGTCCTCGCAGGCTCGCACGATGCCGTCGGCCAGGATCAGCCTGCCCTCGGCATCGGTGTTGAGCACCTCGACGGTGATGCCGCCGTATTGGGTGAGCACGTCGCCGGGCCGCTGCGCCGTCGCGGAGGGCATGTTCTCCGCCATCGGCACTGTCGCGATGACGTCGATCGGGAGCTTCTGCTTGGCGGCCAGCACCACGGTGGCGATGACGGCGGCCGCCCCGCCCATATCCGAGGTCATGTGGTGCATGTTGGCGGCCGGCTTGATCGAGATGCCGCCGGTGTCGAACGTGATGCCCTTGCCGACCAGCGCGACCTTCTTGGACTTCTTGCCTTTGCCGCCGCGGTAGGCGAGCCGAACCAGCCGCGGCGGGCGTGAGGAGCCCTTGCCGACGCCGACGATCCCGCCGTAGCCGTCCTTGGACAGCGCCTTCTCGTCGAGCACCTCGACCTCAAGACCTGCGGACTCGCCCAAAGCCTTTGCGCGTTTGGCAAATTCGGCGGGATAGAGGTGACTCGGCGGGGTGTTCACGAAATCGCGGGCCGTCGCCACGGCCGTCGCGATATCGGCGGCTCTGACCGCCGCGTCCTTCGCCTTGGCTTTCGTGTCGACCGCCAGCGCGGTGATGGCGCGCAGCCCGGTGTCCTTGGGTGCGGTCTTCTCGCTGCGGAACTCGCTGAACCGGTAGGCGCCAAGGATCAAACCTTCGATCGCGGCGCCCAGGTCGATGTCGGACAGCGTGGTGATGACCGCCTCGACACCGTTCAGCGATCGCGCGGCCACCCCCGCGGCGCGGCGGATGACGTCGGCGGGCCACGCGTCGCGGTCCTTGCCCAGCCCGACCGTCACCACACTGGTCACCGGGAGCGACGGCGCGATCACCCGGGTGATCTGGTCTGGGGTTCCCTTGGCGCCGAGCGCTTCGAGGGCCACCTCGATCTCGCCGACGGCCTCGGCGTCGAGGAAAGGATTCGCGACGACTGAAGCCACTGAAGCCCTGGCGTCATCGTCGGACCCGCTGACCACGCCGACGATCAGCACGGCGTCGACCTTGCGCTTGGGCAGCGAGGCGCTGACGGTGACGGTGGGGGCCTGATAACCGGAATTTGCTGGACTCACGAGCGATAACCCTAGCGCTCAGCGGGACATGTGCAGGTCGTAGGCCAGCACCGGATCGTCGAAACCTTTGAGAGTCAACGGTTCCTGTGGAATCGCTGTCCAGTCGGGCAGCTGGTCGCGGACATCGGTCGACGCCAGGATCTGGCCGGGCGCCGCCGCCGCGACGAGGCGGGCCGCCAGGTTCACCGGATTTCCGAAATAGTCGCCACCGATGGCCAGTACCTCGCCGAAGCCGAGCCCGGCACGCACCTGCAGCCCGGTCTCACGGGCGCGGGGGTGCTCGACGAGATCCATCGCCACCTTGACCAGCAGTTCGGGCGTCGAGGTCACCCACATCACCTCGTCGCCGATGAACTTCACCACGCGACCGCCGTCGGTGTGCACCATGTCCGAGACCGAGCCGCCGAAGTCGGTGAGCAGGTCGAACAGGTCCGTCGGGTCCATCACCTGCGTGAGCTGGGTGAAGCCGGTCAGGTCTGCGAATCCCACTCCGCACGTCACGGTTGCCGACGCGTCGGTGATGACGCCCTCGAAATGAGTTCGGGCGCTGACGATGTGCTGCCGAAAGACCGCGTCGATCAGCACGCCGAAGGTGTGGGTGATCTCCGTGATTTCGCGGTATGCCATCGCCGTGGTGAGCTCGTCGCCGCTGATCGCCATCAACAGGTCGGGCCGCGCCATTCGCACCATCGTCCCGCCCGCCTCGGCGACCCGGGACATCGCGTTCCCGAGGATCCGCAGAAACGCGAGTGCCGGTACGTCGCCGACCAGCGCCTTGCAGGCCACCCACGTCGCGAGTCCGTCGACATCCATCTGACTCAGCATGAGCGCGTCGGGGTCGGCGATCGTCAGCCCCAACGCGGTCCACGCCGTCGCCACCTCGGGCAGTGTCACCCCGAGCGCCTCGGCGGCCGTACGCAGGCTGTAGGCCGGGCGGCCGGGTCCCTGCAAGGCATCGCCTGCCAGGCCGAAGAGCCGACCTCGGCGCTCGGCTTCGACCATCTCGTCGGCTGAGAACCCGAGTTTGTCCAGGTAATCGATCAAAGCCGCGCGGTGGCGAGCATTTGAGATTCCGGCTGCCTCCAGGGCATCGAAATCGACCACGACCCGAGTCTGCCAGCGTCGACGCCGCGATTAGGGTGGATTTCCGTGGAGAACACGCAACCGAGCGAAGTCTTGCAGGGCCCCCTCGACGAACGTCATCGCCAGCTCGGTGCCAGCTTTGCCGAATTCGGCGGCTGGCTGATGCCCGTCTCCTACGCGGGCACGGTCACCGAGCACACCGCAACGCGCGAGGCCGTCGGTCTTTTCGACGTGAGTCACCTCGGCAAGGCACTGGTGCGCGGTCCCGGCGCGGCCTTCTATGTCAACTCCGCGCTCACCAACGATCTGCGCCGCATCGGGCCGGGTAAGGCGCAATACACGTTGTGCTGCACCGACTCCGGCGGAGTGATAGACGACCTGATCGCGTACTACGTGTCCGACGACGAGATCTTCCTGGTGCCCAATGCGGCCAACACCGCGGCCGTCGTCGCCGCGCTGGCCGAACGTGCCCCCGCCGGGCTCACGATCACCGACGAGCACCGGTCCCATGCCGTCCTGGCGGTGCAGGGACCGAAGTCACCCGAAGTCCTGGGTGCACTGGGACTGGCGGCCGATATGGACTACATGGGTTATGTCGACGCCGAATTCAGCGGTGTCCCCGTGCGGGTGTGCCGCACCGGCTACACCGGCGAGCACGGCTATGAACTGCTGCCGCCGTGGGATCAGGCCGGCGTGGTGTTCGACGCACTGGTCGATGCCGTCGGTTCGGCCGGGGGAGAGCTGGCGGGCCTTGGCGCCCGAGACACCCTGCGCACCGAGATGGGCTATCCATTGCACGGCCACGAACTGTCCCTCGAACTGTCGCCGCTGCAGGCGCGGTGCGGCTGGGCCGTCGGCTGGAAGAAGGACGAATTCTGGGGCCGTGAGGCGCTGCTGGCCGAAAAGGAGGCCGGACCGCGACGGCTGCTGCGCGGATTGAAGGCCGTCGGTCGCGGGGTGCTGCGGCCCGACCTCACCGTGCTCGACGGGGACCGTCAGGTCGGCATCACGACATCGGGAACCTTCTCTCCGACATTGAAAGTCGGCATCGCACTCGCGCTGATCGACACCGACGCCGATATCGCCGACGGACAACGGGTGTCGGTCGATGTCCGCGGCCGCGCCGTCGAATGTGAGGTCGTGCCTCCGCCTTTTGTCCGCGCGAGGACGCGCTAGGCACCCATTCGTCGAGCCGAAAACTCGGTAGTCAGCGGATATACAATCGCTGCATGACTGACCGCCCCCTCGAGTTCACCGCCACGCGCAACGCAACCCCGGCGAGCGACGAGGTACGGGCATCGATCCTGGCCAATCCCGGATTCGGCCAATTCCACACCGACCACATGGTGTCGATCGACTACGTCGAGGGCAAGGGCTGGCACGACGCGCGGGTGACCCCGTACGGGCCGATCGAACTCGACCCGTCCGCGATCGTGCTGCACTACGCCCAGGAGATCTTCGAGGGCCTCAAGGCCTACCGCTGGGCCGACGGGTCCATCGTGTCGTTCCGGCCGGAGTCGAACGCAAGCAGGCTTCGGACCTCAGCCCGACGCCTCGCGATTCCCGAACTGCCCGAAGAGGCGTTCATTGAGTCGCTGCGCCAGTTGATCGCCGTCGACGAGCAGTGGGTGCCACGGGCGGGCGGCGAGGAGTCGCTGTACCTGCGGCCGTTCGTGTTCGCCACCGAGCCGGGCCTCGGCGTGCGGCCGGCCAACGAGTATCGGTACATGGTGATCGCGTCGCCTGCCGGCGCGTACTTCAAGGGCGGCATCAAGCCGGTCAGCGTGTGGCTGTCGACGGAGTACGTGCGCGCCTGCCCCGGCGGCACGGGGGCGGCCAAGTTCGGTGGCAACTACGCCGCATCGCTGCTCGCGCAGGCGCAGGCTGCCGACAACGATTGCGACCAGGTGGTGTGGCTGGATGCCGCCGAACGCCGCTATGTCGAAGAGATGGGCGGCATGAATCTGTTCTTCGTATTGGGCAGCGGGGGATCTGCACGCCTGGTGACGCCTGAGCTGAGCGGCTCGATACTGCCCGGCGTCACACGAGACTCGTTGCTGCAGTTGGCAACCGACGCCGGATTCGCCGTCGAGGAACGCAAGATCGACGTCGACGAATGGCAGAAGAAGGCGTCGGCAGGCGAGATCACCGAGGTGTTCGCATGCGGGACCGCCGCGGTCATCACACCCGTCGCCCGCGTCAAGCACGCCGACGGCGAATTCACCATCGCCGACGGCGGCCCAGGCGAAATCACCATGGCGCTGCGTGACACGCTGACCGGAATTCAGCGCGGCACGTTCGCTGACACGCACGGCTGGATGGCACGGCTGAGCTAGAAACGACCAGGGGACCCCACCGCAGTGGGGTCCCCGGTTCGTGAGTGTGCGCTGCTAGCTGAGGGCAGCGTCGTGCTCGGGGCAGTAGGTGGCGACTGACGCGCCGACGAAGAACGCGGAGTCCTCCGCCACCAAATCGGTGGTGGTGGAGACGGAGTCGACGGCGTCGTACAGCGACTGGCCCTTGTCGAACATCGAGCAGACGTCGAAGGCGAGGCTGACCGCTTCCTCGGTCGAGGGCGGCGTGATGCCTTCGTCGGCGAGCACGCTGACGAACATGTCGTCGGTGGTGGTGGCGCCTGCGGCGCCGGCGCTGACGAGTGCGGCGATGCCCAGGGTGGACGCGACGGCAGCGGCGCCGATCAAAGCGGTGAGGTGGCGGAAGGTAGGCATTGCGGTTCCTCTCGGTTATCGATCCCCGTTGTGGGTTGGGAAAAGACTCCGATGCCGCCCTTGACGAATTCTTGACAGATTCTTGGGGCCTCTAATGCGGGCCGATCGCCAGCCCGACGGCGGCCACCGTCGTCGTGATTTCGACCGCCGCACCCAGCACATCGCCGGTGATGCCACCGAATCGCCGCACACAGTGCGCCACCAGCGCGGCGCCGCACGCGAGCGCGACGAGGACGGCCAGCGGTCCCTGCCACAGTCGCGGGCCCGCCGCCATTGCCGCCGTCGCGACCACGACTATCCATATCCCTGCCACCGCGATCGGTTGGGTGCCCGCGACCCTGCCCCCGAGCGAACTCCCCTCCGCGGCAGGTACCGAGCGGCGACAGGCCTGCACCGCGGCCACCCGCCCGGCCGTCACCGCGACGATCACACCGACGGCGCTACCGGCCGTGAACGCGAAGGCCTGCGCCAGGAGCACGACCACCAACGCCGCCACGCCGAACGGCCCTGCCGACCCGTCGCGCATCACCTCCAGCGCGCGGTGCGGCGGCCCATAGCAGCCGAGGCCGTCAGCGGTATCCGACAGTCCGTCGGCATGCAGGCCGCGGGTGGCGAGCAGGAGTACGGCGACCGCGAGCACGCCACCGAGCGGATTCGATCGTCCGAAGGCCCACTCCGACGCCAACAGCGTCGCGGCCGCCGCGGCTCCCAACGCCACGCCCACCAGCGGAAGCGCGGTCAGCGCACCCCGGCCGAACGGCACTGACGAGCGCACCGGCAGCACGGTCCCGAACGCCAGCGCGCCAGCGACCGAGCGGATCACGGCTTATCGGGTGGGCTGGTGATACCGGCCTCATCGAAGGTCGCCATCGACGACAACGTCGCCACCGCGGCCCGCACGACCGAAAGCGCCACCGCGGCACCGGTGCCCTCGCCGAGCCGCATCTGCAGATCGACGATGGGTTCGAGGTCCAGTCGTTGCAGCGCCAGCGCATGCGCCGGCTCGGTGGACCGGTGGCCCGCCTGCCACCACTGCTTGGCACCCGGCGCGAGCTCCTCGGCCACCAGCGCCGCGGCCGTCACCACCACTCCGTCCAGTAGCAGCGGTGTGCGCCGGACCGCGGCTTGGGCACAGAATCCCGCCATCGCCGCCAGATCAGCCCCACCGCAAACCCGCAGCAGCGCAACGGGATCGCCCGCCGATCCGCGGCTCCGAAATAGCGCGTCCCTGATGGCGGCGGTTTTGCGGGCCCACCCCGCGTCGTCGACGCCGGTACCGCGACCGACGACCGCAACCGGCTCGGAATCGGTCAGCGCGGCAATGAGAGTCGTTGCGGGCGTGGTGTTTCCGATGCCCATATCGCCGACGATCAGGACGTCTGCACCCGAGTCGACCTCTTCGTCGGCGATACGCCGTCCGGCATCGAGCGCTGCGGCAACCTCGTCGTCGTTCAACGCGTCCTCGACGGCGATGTTGCCGCTGCCGCGGCGGACCCTGTGCGCACCGATCGACGGGGTAAGCGACTCCTTGGCGTCGACGGCGATGTCGACCACGCGCACTGTCGCGCCCGCCGCCGCGGCGAGGACGTTGATCGCAGCGCCGCCCCTGTCGAAGTTGGCGACCATCTGCGCGGTGACCTCAGCTGGATAGGCGGATACACCCGCCGCCGCGACGCCGTGGTCGCCGGCGAACACCACCGCCCGCGCCCGCTCGAACTGGCGAGGCGGACAAACGCCCTGACACGACGACACCCAGACCGACAGGGCCTCCAGCCTGCCAAGCGAGCCCGGTGGTTTGATCAAGTTCGCCTGCCGGGCACGTGCCGCGACGGCGATGTCGGCGTCCGGTGGCGCGACGGCATCGAAGTCGGTCATCCCACCGAGTCCTTCACCGTGACGGGCTGACCGGCGACGACGAGCACCACCCGGTCGCACACCGCGGCCAGCCGCTGATTGAGGGTACCGAGTTCGTCGGCGAACCGGCGCCCGGCCTCCGTGGCAGGCACCACGGTCAGCCCGACCTCAGGTGAGACGACTGCCAGCGCTGAACCGAACGAACCCACCGCGTCGACCAGGTCGTCGACGTCGGCTGAAACGGATCCGCCGATCCAGGCGTGTGTCCGATCCATCGCCGCGGTCAGCCATCCGCCGATGTCGTCGACCACGGTCGCCGTGGCGTCGTCTGAGCGCAACTGCATTGCGATATCAGCGGTTTCGACCGTGGACCAGCTCGACGGCCGGCGACGGCGGTGTGTCTGGACCCGCGCTGACCATTCGGCATCCGTTGTCGCGACGGGTCCGGTGGCCAGGTAGCGCACGGCCGCCGTGTCGCGCGACTCGGTGATCTGGGCGATCTCGGACTCCGCCCATTGCGACTTGCCCGACCGGATGCCACCGAGCACCAGGATGCGCACTGGGCTCAGGTGACCTTGTTGCCGCGCTCCACCTGCGGCCGGGGCGCCCGCATGCGGCGCAGTTGCGAGGCGCGGCTGGCCGCGTAAAAGCCCAATTTCCAACCACTCTCGGTGTTGTCGGGGAACTTCTCGTCGACCAGGCGGTTCGCTTTGCGGCCGAGGATGAACCCGTCGATGACCATGATGAGAACCAGAACCAGCATGGCGGGGGAGATGAGCTGCTGCACAGCGACCGACGGCACCGAGAGCATCACGAAGATCAGCACCAGCGCGGCGGGCATGAACAAGCCGAGCGCATTGCGCCGGGAGTCAACCACGTCACGGACGAATCGACGCACCGGACCCTTGTCCCGCGGCAGCAGGTAGGCGTCGTCGCCGGCCATCATCTTTTCGCGGCGTGCCGCCATGTCCGCGCGGCGCGTGACCTTGTCGGCCTTGCGCTCCTCGCGGCTCAGCTTGGTGCGCGCTTCCTTACGGCGTTTGCGCGCCTCGGAGGTGGTCATCGGCGCTGGCGCCACCGGGCCGCGCTTGCGGGTGGCCTCGCTGCGTTTGGGCGTCGGTCTGCCCTTGGGCGCGGTGGTCCTGGATTCGCCGGACTCGCCCTCGAGGCCGGTCTCGGCGGTGTCTTCGGACACATTGGAATCCGGTGTCCGCGCGTTGTCTTTCTTTCGGCCCAGCAGGTTCACGCCTGTCAGGTTAACTTCCGGCCGCCTCCGACGGCACAAGCGCCCGGC
Organism: Mycobacterium neglectum; assembly: GCF_002591975.1. Classification (GTDB taxonomy): domain Bacteria; phylum Actinomycetota; class Actinomycetes; order Mycobacteriales; family Mycobacteriaceae; genus Mycobacterium; species Mycobacterium neglectum. Next base: position 64,556 of record NZ_NVQE01000030.1, read on the forward strand.
GGGACCTGGGGACAAAGTCGGGAATAGGGCCGAGACAAGGTACCGTTGACGTAGTACGCCGCACGTTGTTGAGGCCACACAGGAGACGTAATGACTGTTCAGGAAGAGTCGGCCACCGGAACCGCCACCCATGGCGCGAAGCTGACCGATGCCGCTGCCGCCAAGGCCAAGGCGCTGCTGGACCAGGAGGGCCGTGACGATCTGGCCCTGCGCATCGCCGTGCAGCCGGGCGGCTGCGCCGGGCTGCGTTACAACCTGTTTTTCGACGACCGGTCGCTGGACGGCGACGTGAGCGCCGAGTTCGGCGGCGTCGCGCTGATCATCGACCGGATGAGCGCGCCCTACGTACAGGGCGCCGTGATCGACTTCGTCGACACCATCGAGAAGCAGGGCTTCACGATCGACAACCCGAACGCCACGGGCTCGTGCGCCTGCGGCGATTCGTTCAACTGATTCAGTACTGACCGGCCGTCCGCGGCAGGTACGAGCAGACCAGCACCTCGTTGTTCTGGTTGAGCAGCTGTGCCACGCCTTGTTGTTCGCCTTCGGTCCGCGGCTGTCCGCGCCGGGAGGTACCCGATGGCTCGATCTGCATGGTGAACAGCACCTGCGCCTGATGCGGCGACCACATCACCACCTTGTCGATCGACGTCACTTCGGCGCGTCCGTACTGCTGGCGGAAGGCGTCGCTGGCCAGGCCGGCCAGCGCCAGGTCAGAACGGCGTTCCCTGACCGCGTCGAACATCCCGCACAACGTGTGCCTGGCGACCGTCTCGTCGTCACCGTTGGTCATCGCATCCAGATACTCCTGGATCGCCGCCTTGGCCGACGCGTCGGTCAGCGTGCCGGATCCCGAAGCCCCATCGCCGCCGCTGGTGGCGAGCACGATTCCCGCCACCGTCGCCGCGACCACGAGGACCGCCAGCAGCGCGCCGGCGATCAGTGGCCAGCGTCGCTTCTTCGGATACGGCACCGGGGGCGGCAGCATTCCCGGATACGGCGATCCGACGTTCTCTGGATACGGTTCCGGAAAGGGCTGCGCAGGAAACGGTTGCGGACCCGTGCCCGGATACATTTGCGGGCCGGTCGGACCGACGCCGTATTCGGGCGGGTACGGACCGGACATGTATTTGCTCCCCAGAAGTGTGTGTCGGAATTGGTCTGTCTACAGTGGCCCAACGGGTACTCGTACGCAGGTTAGCGCACCTCGCGGGGGAGCCCGCTGAGTAAGATTATCTAGACGGCTTAATAAATGAAGGGTGACGTTTCGTGACCATTGCGGTGACCGGGTCGATTGCGACCGACCATCTGATGCGGTTCCCTGGGAAATTCTCCGAACAGCTCCTGCCCGAGCATCTTCAGAAGGTGTCGCTGAGTTTCCTGGTCGACGATCTGGTCGTGCATCGTGGCGGTGTCGCAGGCAATATGGCCTTCGCCATCGGCGTTTTGGGCGGGGATGTCGCACTGGTCGGTGCTGTGGGTCGGGACTTCGACGAGTACCGCTCGTGGCTCGAGGCGGTAGGCGTGGACACCGGCAGCGTGCTCGTCTCCGAGACCGCGTACACCGCGCGGTTCGTGTGCACGACCGACGAGGCCATGGCGCAGATCGCGTCCTTCTATCCCGGGGCGATGTCCGAGGCGCGCGACATCTCCCTGGCTGACGTCGTGAAGCGGGTCGGCACACCGGAATTGGTGATCGTCGGCGCCAACGACCCCGACGCGATGTTCCTGCACACCGAGGAGTGCCGCAAGCTCGGCCTGGCATTCGCGGCGGACCCGTCGCAGCAGCTGGCCCGGCTGTCGGGCGAGGAGATTCGCAAGCTCATCGACGGCGCGACGTACCTGTTCACCAACGACTACGAGTGGGATCTGTTGCTGCAGAAGTCCGGCTGGAGCGAGGCTCAGGTGATGAGCCAGATCGGCATGCGGATCACGACGTTGGGGCCCAAGGGCGTCGACCTCGTCAGCTCGAGCGGCACCTTCATCCACGTCGACGTCGTGCCGGAAAAGCATCAAGCGGACCCGACCGGAATCGGCGACGCGTTCCGCGCCGGTTTCCTCACCGGTCGCAGCGCCGGGCTCAGCGATGAGCGTTCGGCGCAGCTGGCGTCGCTGGTCGCCGTTCTCGTGTTCGAGGCGCCAGGGCCGCAGGAGTGGAGCTGGGACCGCGAGGAAGCCGTGCAGCGGCTGACCGACGCGTACGGCGCCGAGGCGGGCACCGAAATCTCGGAGGCGCTCGGCGCAGGCAGATAGCGGCGTCGCGCGTGCTTACAGCTGGACGGGGTAGGTCGGCTCGCTGATCTGCGGGGTCACGCTGTGCTCGACGAAGATGGCGTGCCACAGCATGAAGATCAGCACCGTCCATAGCCGCCGACTGTGATCGCTTACGCCACTTCGGTGTTCGTCGAGCATCCGGGTGACGGCGCTCAGATCGATGAGCTCGCCTGCCGCCGATGTGGCGACCGTCCGATACGCCCAGTCCTGAAGTTCGCCGGCCTGCAGCCAGTGCCGGATGGGTACCGGGAAGCCCAGCTTCGGGCGGTTGAGCACGTGCGCGGGCACTATCGGCTCCAAGGCCCGGCGCAGCGCGAACTTCGTGGTGGTCCTGGTGATCTTCTGCTCCAGCGGAAGCCGTGACGCCACCGCGAACACCTCGGGATCCAGGAACGGCACTCGCAACTCCAGCGAGTTGGCCATCGTCATCTTGTCGGCCTTGACCAGGATGTCGCCGCGCAGCCAGGTGAACAGGTCGATGTGCTGCATGCGGGCCACCGGATCGGCGCCGTCGGATGCGGCGTAGACCGGTGCGGTGACATCGGTATGGGTCCATTCCGGCCTGAAGCCGGGCAGTACCGCGCGCAGCTGCGCATCGGAGAAGCTGCGCGCGTTGCCGTAGTAGCGCTCCTCGAGCGTCAGCGATCCCCGGTGCAGCAGGCTCTTGCCGCGCAGCCCTTCGGGCAGCGGCCGCGATGCGTGGCCCAGTGACCGACGCACCGGTCGCGGCAGATAGTCAAACGGACGCAGGGACAACGGTTCTCGGTAGATGGTGTAGCCGCCGAACAGTTCGTCGGCGCCCTCGCCCGACAGCACCACCTTGACGTGCTTGCGGGCCTCGCGGGCGATGAAGAAGAGCGGGACCAATGCCGGGTCGGCGACGGGTTCGTCGAGATACCAGACGATTTCGGGCAGTGCGGCGACGAACTCGGCCTGGCTCACCACCTTCGTCACGTGCCGTGCGCCGATGGCTTCGGCCGACGCTACGGCGACGTCGACCTCGGAGTAGCCCTCGCGTTCGAAGCCCGTGGTGAACGTGATCAGCCGCGGGTTGTGCCGCATCGCCAGGGCGGCGATTGCGGTGGAGTCGATGCCGCCGGACAGGAATGCGCCCACCGTGACATCGGCGCGCATGTGCTTGGCCACCGAGTCCTCCAGGACCGCGGTGATCTCGTCGTAGCGCGCGCGTTCGTCGCCGGACGCAAAAGGAACCGCGGCGAACCGCGGGGTGAAATACCTCGTCACCTGGGGTGGCCGGCCCGGCCGCACGCGGGCGTAGCTGCCCGATTCGAGCCTGCGCACGCCGCGGTGCAGCGTCTCGGGTTCGGGCACGTACTGGAGCACCGTGTAGTGCTGCGTGGCGCGCTCGTCGATGCCGAGGTCAATTCCGATGATCCCGGCCAGATCGAGCAGGCACTTCTTCTCGCTGCCGAAAACTGTTCCGCCGACACCGGTCGCCATGTACAACGGCTTGATGCCGAATGGATCTCGGGCACAGAACAATTCACCTTCGACGGTGTCCCACAGGGCGAAGGCGAACATGCCGCGCAGCCGGGTCAGCGCCTCGGTACCCCAGTAGTGGTAGGCGGCGACGATCGTTTCGCTGTCGCCGTCGGTTGCGAATACCGCGCCGTGCTCGGTACGCAGCTGCTCCCGCAACTCGAGGTAGTTGTAGATCTCGCCGTTGAACACCAGGACGTATCGGTCGGGGGACTCCGGCGGACCCCAGCGCAGCGGTTGGTGGCTGTGGGCGATGTCGATGATCGAGAGTCGGTTGAACCCGAGCACCGTGCGCTCGTCCGACCACGTGCCCGGTTCATCTGGACCGCGGTGACGCATCAAGTGCGACGCGCCCGAAACCGCGGCTATGACGTCAGCAGAGACCTCACCGGACGGGTCGGTAACCAGGGCCAGCAGTCCGCACACCGAGCCAGTATGCCTAATCGTCGAGGTGTGTCGAGACCTGCGTCCTGAGGTGGTCTACGCTGCGTAGTATTCGGCTTTCTGTCCCGACTTCTAGGAGGCGCCAGCGTGACACCTCGCGGTGTGAAGGTGGTGGCGTTATCGGTCGTACTCGGCAGCATGACGGTGCTGCTCAGCGGGTGTGACTGGTCTGAGGTTCTCGGCCTCGGATGGCCCCGCGGCATCACCCCCGAGGCGCATCTCAACCGGGAGCTGTGGATCGGCTCGGTGATCGCCTCGCTGGTTGTCGGTGTGATCGTGTGGGGCCTGATCTTCTGGACCTCGGCGTTTCACCGGCACAAGAAGGGCGACACCGAGTTGCCCCGCCAGTTCGGTTACAACATGCCGCTTGAGCTGGTGCTCACCGTGGTGCCCTTCCTGATCATCTCGGTGCTGTTCTATTTCACCGTCGTGGTGCAGGAGCGGATGCTGCACAAGGAGCCCAACCCCGACGTCGTCATCGACGTCACCGCATTCCAGTGGAACTGGAAATTCGGCTATCAGAAGGTGAACTACCAGGACGGCACCTTCAACTACGACGGAGCCGACCCGGAGCGCAAGGAAGCCCTTGCATCCGGGCCCGAAGGGCTGGAGAGCCCGGAAGGCGGCGAAGCCGGTTCGCACGGCGGCGAGTTCGGTGCCATCGCGGGCAAAAACCCCGAAGACCGCACCTATCTGAACTTCGACAAGGTCGAGACGCTCGGCACGTCGACCGAGATTCCGGTCCTGGTGGTCCCCTCGGGTAAGCGCATCGAGTTCCAGATCGCCTCAGCCGACGTCATCCACGGCTTCTGGGTGCCGGAATTCCTGTTCAAGCGCGACGTGATGCCGAACCCCGAGGCGAACAACTCCGACAACATCTTCCAGATCACCGAGATCAACCAGGAGGGTGCGTTCGTCGGCCGCTGCACGGAGATGTGCGGCACGTATCACTCGATGATGAACTTCGAGCTGCGGGTGGTGTCGCCCAACGACTTCAAGGCGTACCTGGAGCAGCGGATCGACGGCAGGACCAACGCCGAGGCGCTGCAGGCCATCAACCAGAATCCACTGGCAGTCACCACACAGCCGTTCGATACTCGTCGCGGCGAGCAGGCACCGAAGCTCACGCAGGCCAGCAAGTAGGGGACACCAGATGCATATCGAAGCAAGGCTTTTCGAGTTCCTGACCGCGTTCTTCGTCCTGTCCGCCATCGTCTACGGCGTGCTGACCGCGATGTTCCAGTACGGCGGTATCGAGTGGGCGGGTACCACCGCATTGGTCCTGACCGCGGGGCTGACGTTGATCACCGGTACGTTCTTCCGGTTTGTGGCCCGGCGCCTCGATACCCGGCCCGAGGACTACGAAGACGCCGAGGTCAGTGATGGCGCCGGCGAGCTGGGCTTTTTCAGCCCGCACAGCTGGTGGCCGATCTTCATCGCGCTGTCGGCGTCCGTCACCGCCGTGGGTGTCGCACTCTGGCTCCCGTGGCTCATCGTGGCCGGTGCCTGTTTCGTGCTGACGACCGTCGGCGGCTTGGTGTTCGAGTACTACACCGGACCCGAAAAGCACTGACGCCCGGCCGGGGCGAATACCATCCCCCGACAAGGTCACAATCGGGGCACTACTTCGTCGGTTCTCCGTGCTGTGAGAGGTATCCGGATCAGGTGTTTGGGTAGTGTTGCCGAGGCATGTGAGTCGAGAAGGATAGGCGTAGATGAGCGGGCCGAACCCCCCGGATCACGAAGGGGACGATCTTCCTGGTCAGGAGCCGGGCAGCAGTCCCGGTAGGCCGGAAAGCAGCGAAACCGACGCCTATTCGCAGGCGTATTCGGCCCCGGAGTCCGAACAGTTCACCAGCGGTCCCTACGTACCTGCGAATTCAGGTCTGTATGACTACGACAGCTACGAGCCCAGCGAGCACGTCGAACCGACCGAGCCGCCGCGGTGGCCCTGGGTGGTCGGGGTCGTGGCCATCGTCGCGGCGATCGCGCTGGTCGTGTCGGTGTCTGTGCTGGTGACCCGGACCGATACCAGTAGCCTCGCGACGCCGGAGACCACGACCAGCACACCGCCTCCGCCTCCGGTGCAGGACGAGATCACCACGACGACTCCGCCACCGCCGCCCCCGCCGCCGACAGAGGAGC
>NZ_NVQE01000031.1 GCF_002591975.1 Mycobacterium neglectum
CAGCTCGTCGACGCCCTGCGCCGACACGCTCACCCCGACACCGGCGCCGACACCAAATCTGTCGGTGCCGCCGCCTAGAGTTCATCGTGGATCGTCACCCAAATTCCACGCGACTCGGGACATGCTCCCCTGCCGCTCCCACGGCGAGAACGGGCACGATCGATGCAACGGACACAACGATGAACATCGTGCGACCGCCGAATCTGTCGGTCAGCGATCCGATGACGATGCGGCCCAGCGATCCGACGAGGATCGGGGTGGCGACGAGCATCGACGCCTCGGTGCTGCTCAGTGACAGGTCGCCCGCATATGTGGTCGAAAGGGGCCCGATCATGTTCCAGGCCCAGAAGTTGATCGCCGAAACCCACGTAGCCAGCACCAAATTCACAGTTCTGCCGGTGCCGATGTCCGGCGAAGTCGCCGTGTTCACGTTCCTAGATAATCATCAGCCGGCCAACGAGGTGTGACTTTCGCGGAAACATTTGCGGCAAACGCAGAGCCCACTGCGCAGTGCGAATTAGATTCGCCGATCCGCATCCGCGGCTTAGGTAAGCCTGACTATTTGCTGGAACTTGATGCTTTTGACGGCTAGGGAGTGATGATTGTTTCTGGGTCTGGCTCGCCTACAGAATCCAACGAGGCGTCCTTGGTCTCGCGCATGACCAGAATCGCAATGAAGCTCAAGGATGCCGCGATGAAGAGGTACAGGCCCACCCAGCCCACGCCGTAGGACGTGGCGAGCCAGGTTGCGATGAACGGCGCTACCGCAGCCCCCAGAATGCTCGCGACGTTGTAGGAGATCCCCGATCCCGTGTATCGCACGTTCGTCGGAAACAATTCGGGCAACACGGCGCTCATCGGCCCAAAAGTGAAGCCCATCAACGTCATTCCGATCACCAGGAAGAGCAGCATCATGCCTTGCGAGGTCTCACCAGATCCGAGCATCGGGGCGAACAGCGCACCGTAGGCCATGATTCCCAAAGTCACGACCAGCAGCGAGCGCCTGCGGCCGAAGCGGTCGGAGACCAACCCCGACAAGGGCAATGTTGCCGCGAAAAACAGCACGGCGATCAGCTGGAGTTGCAGGAAGTCGACATAGGCGAACCCAAGGCCTTTGCCGTCTGGCGGCCGCTTGCCGGTGCCGAAGCTCAGCGCCCACGTCGTCACGATGTAGAAGATCGTGTAGGTCGCCAGCATGACGAAAGTGCCGATGATCAGCTGGCGCCAACTGGTCCGAAATACTTCGGCCACTGGAGCTTTCACCTTCTCGCCACGTTCGACGGCGCGGGTGAACACCGGTGTCTCGACGAGGCGCAGCCGCACATACAGGCCGATGGCCACCATCACCGCGCTCAGGATGAACGGCACGCGCCAGCCCCACGTCAGAAACGCCCCGTCAAGATCGGGCGTCACATTGCTGTGACCGAGCCACAGCAGCAACCCCACGAAAAGGCCATTGGCCAACAGGAACCCGAACGGCGCTCCGAGTTGCGGCCACATCGCGGCCCAGCCTCGCCTACCGGGTTTCGCAGTCTCGGTGGCCAGCAGCGCCGCTCCGCTCCATTCGCCGCCGAGAGCCAATCCCTGCGAGAAGCGCATGATCGCCAACAGTGCCGGAGCCAGGATTCCCACCTGGGAGTAGGTCGGCAACAGCCCGATCGCGAAGGTCGCAATCCCCATCACCAGCAGGGAGGCGACCAGGGTGGCCTTGCGGCCTACTCGATCGCCGAAGTGGCCGAACAGGACCGAGCCCACCGGGCGGGCCACAAAGGCGAGACCGAAGGTGGCCAGCGAGGCCAAAAGTGCCGTCGTCGGATCACCCTTGGGGAAGAACAGATGCGGAAACACCGAAACCGCGGCGGTCGCGTAGATGTAGAAGTCGTAGAACTCGATGGTGGTGCCCACCATCGAGGCGATCACGATACGGCGACGGGGAATCCCGCCGACCAGATCGGGGTCGGACGTCTCGGTGCTCATCTACGCGCCTCTCAGCCGAGGTTTTGGCAAAGGCACATCATGCCAGCGGCCAGCGCAATCTGAGGCTCGTACGCGGAGATAGGTTGGCGAGCTGTTCAAGGCATTGACCAGTAGTAACTATCCGGATGCGACGACACCTTCGGAATCCCACGGCGCCAGAGGCGAATCCGATGTCGAGCGGAATGCGTCGGGCACGTCGTCTGTGACGCTCCACGTCGCCGCCAGCCGGCCCATGCCCACCGCATAGGCGCAGTGCACGCCGAGTTCGACGAGTTCGTCCTCGGTGAAGTGCTGGCGCAGATCGTCGTACACCGCGTCGTCGATCGCCAGGTGGTTCGTGGCGAACAGGTCGGCGTATCGCAGTGCGCTGCGTTCGGCTTCAGTGAGGTCATCGGCCTCTGCCGGCTGTTCGAGCGAGCACACCAGGTCCTCGGTGAGCCCATCGTCGATCGCGCTCTGGTAGCGCACCGACATGCAACTGCGGCACTGATTGTGGAAGGCGATCCGCAACCGCACCAGTTCGGCGAGCCGCGGCGACAGCGTGCCGGTGGAGACAAGCGCCGCCTTCAACGCTCCCAGCGCGCCGGCCACCTCAGGCCGATGACCGAGTATCGAAGCCACCCCGAGGTTGATCCGGTCACCTTGACCGAGGTCTTCCACCGGGATCGCAGAGAACGCCGCGGACGGGGCAATTCGGGGCTTTGTCACTTCAAGTCACCTCACATCGCCGTAGGTTAGCGCTGAGGAACACCGTAACGCGCGGGACTGCGACAGCTAAACTGTTGGTCATACGGTAAGCAACTACAGAGGAGCGCCGCCGTGAACAAAGACGACATGATCCTGATCAGCGTCGATGATCACATCGTCGAGCCGCCGGACATGTTCCGCAACCATCTGGCGAAGAAGTACTTGGACGAGGCACCCCGTTTGGTGCACAACCCCGATGGGTCCGACACCTGGCAGTTCCGCGACGTGGTGATCCCGAACGTGGCGCTGAATGCTGTCGCGGGCCGGCCGAAGGAGGAGTACGGCCTGGAGCCTCAGGGCCTCGACGAGATCCGGCCTGGCTGCTGGCAGGTCGACGAGCGCGTCAAGGACATGAATGCCGGCGGCATCCTCGGCTCCATCTGCTTTCCAACCTTCTGCGGCTTCGCCGGCCGATTGTTCGCCACCGAGGATCCCGAGTTCAGTCTGGCCCTGGTGCAGGCCTACAACGACTGGCACGTCGAGGAGTGGTGCGGGGCTTATCCCGCCCGGTTCATTCCCATGACGCTGCCAGTGATCTGGGACGCCGAAGCCTGCGCCAAGGAGATCCGCCGCAACGCCGAACGCGGCGTGCATGCACTGACATTCAGCGAAAACCCCGCGGCGATGGGCTACCCGTCGTTCCACGACGACTACTGGACGCCGATGTGGGAGGCGCTGGTCGATACAGACACGGTGATGAACGTGCACATCGGGTCCTCGGGAAAGCTCGCCATCACCGCCGCGGATGCTCCGATGGACGTGATGATCACGCTGCAGCCGATGAACATCGTGCAGGCCGCCGCGGATCTGTTGTGGTCCAAGCCCATCAAGAAATACCCCGACCTCAAGATCGCGCTGAGCGAGGGCGGCACCGGATGGATACCCTACTTCCTCGACCGTGCCGATCGCACATACGAGATGCACTCGACGTGGACAGGCCAGGACTTCGGCAAGCAGACGCCCTCAGAGGTCTTCCGCGACCATTTCCTGACCTGCTTCATCTCCGATCCGGTCGGGGTGGCGCTGCGCAACGAGATCGGTATCGACAACATCTGCTGGGAAGCCGACTACCCGCACAGCGATTCAATGTGGCCGAGTGCTCCCGAGCAACTCGACGCGGTCCTCAAGAAGTACAACGCGACCGACGCCGAGATCAACAAGATGACCTACGAGAACGCCATGCGCTGGTACCACTTCGATCCGTTCAGCCACATCGCCAAGGAGCAGGCGACCGTCGGCGCGCTACGGAAGGCGGCAGAGGGCCACGACGTGTCCATCCAGGCGCTGAGCAAGCACGAGCACGGCGGGGACGGACTCGGGGCGAATTCACTGCAAGCGCAACTGGATAGGGCCACCGCGCAACAAAAGTGACCGCCTAGGTCAGCGCAGCGAATACCTGATCGGCAGGTGCTTGAGCCCGCCGACGAAGATCGTCGCCATATGCGCAGGATCTCCCGTTAATTCGATCGAGTCGAGTCTCGGCACGAGTTCGGAGAAGAAGCTGTTGACCTCCATGCGTGCCAGCGCCGCGCCAAGGCAGAAGTGCACGCCGTAGCCGAACGCGTTGTGCTTATTCGGTTCGCGGCCGACGTCGAACCGGAACGGATCGTCGAAGACGTCTTCGTCGCGGTTGCTCGACACATAGGACAGCAGTACCGATTCGTCCGCGGAAATGGGCACACCCCGGACTTCGGTGTCCTCACGCGCCGTGCGCATGAACTCCTTCACCGGGGTGACCCAGCGGACCATCTCCTCGGTCGCCAGCGGCATCAGATCCATGTTGGCGCGCAACCGTTCCCGTTGATCTGGATTGTCGACCAGCGCATGCAGGCCACCCGCAATCGTCGCGCTGGTGGTGTCATGGCCGGCAGTGGCGATGATCAGGTAGTAGGAAACCGTATCGATGTCGGAGAGCGGCGCACCGTCGATCGTGGCGTTGGCGATCGCGGACGCCAAATCCTCGGTCGGGTTCTTGCGCCGCGACGCAGTCAGTTCGTTGAAGTACTGGAACATGTCAAGGAGGACAACCATCTTCTCCTCTTGTGTTGTACCCCGCTGAAACTCGGCGTCTTCGCTGCCGAATAGTTCCTGCGTGTACTTCAACATGCGGGGGAAGTCGGATTCAGGTAAGCCGAGCATCGACATGATCACATACAGCGGGTAGTTCACCGCGACCTCCTGAACGAAGTCGCACTCTGGGCCGGCCGCCATCATGTGGTCGACAAACCGTTTCGCCAGTTCGTCGATACGGACCTTGAGCGCCCGCATTGCCTTCGGGCGGAACCAATCGGCCCCGATCGCCCGCACGGCGCGATGCTGCGGATCGTCCATGTGGATGAGCGTGCTCACGCCGATCGCGGCCTGTTGCTCGTCGCCCTCGATCGTCGCCAGCACGGGCCTTGGCGAGTTGGTGAACACGGTGTTGGCCCGCTCGATGCTCATGACGTCGGCGTGTTTGGTGATGGCCCAGAAAGGCCGGTAGTCGGGCACATCCACCCATGACACCGGAGCATTGGCACGCAGATGTGTCAGTGCGGCATGGAGTCTCGCCTCGTCGGCATATGCCTGCGGATCGGCGAATACCCTTCCCGCCTCATCCATGATCCGAGTACTCATGTTCGGCTCCTCATTGACGCAGCTCCTGCAACACCGTCTTCACCGTCTCTTCGGAAGTCGAGCTTCCGAAGCCCACCATGACGCGGTCGATCAGGCCGTCGCATCGGTCTCGAATCTTCGCCGCCAGCTTGTCGATTGGAGCCACCACGGCGAACGTTTCGAGAATCTCGTCGTCGACGAGCGCACCCATCCCGTCCCAGTCACCTTTCAGCGACAAGGCGTGCAGCTGGTCGTGCAGCGCGCCCCAGCCGTGTAGGTCGAGCACCTTCTTGTAAGCAGGTGTCGAACCGTAGAAGGCGATCTGCTTACGGGTGCCGACGGCGGCGGCATCCAACTCGGACTCGTCGGAACCCGTGACGACGAACAGCGGACACGACACCTGAAAGGCATCGCGCTGCCGGCCCGACTTGCTCATCCCGCGCATCAGCGCGGGCATGGTCACCTCTTCGAAGTAGCGCTTGGTCGTGAAGGCATGCGCGAGAACTCCGTCGGCGACTTCGCCTGTCATCTCGGTCATTGCCTCACCGACTGCTGCGATGAACACTTTCGGGATGCCGTAGTGATGGGGCTCTGGCGTGAACATCGGCGTCATGAGCTTGTGTGTATAGAAATCGCCCTCGAACCGCAATTTCGAACCGTCATGCCAGCATGCCCAGATCTCGCGCAACGCCAGCACGAACTCCCGCATCCGGGGCACCGGCCGGCTCCACGGCATGCTGAAGCGCTTCTCGATGTGGGGTTGGATCTGAGAGCCCAGACCCAGGTTCAGCCGGCCCTTCGAGTAGTCCTGGAGATCCCAACCGACGTTCGCGACCGTCATCGGGTTTCGCGCGAAGGCCACGGCGATGCTGGTGCCCAGTTCGATGGTTTCGGTGTGCTCGGCGGCGAGCGCCAACGGCAGAAACGGATCGTGGTTTACCTCGGCGGTCCAGCAGCCGTCATAGCCGCGCCGTTCCAAGGTCACCGCCGCGTCGACCACGGCATGGAGCTGGGTGAAAACGCCGCCATCGACCTTGAGGCCGGCGCCGGTACCCATGCCCGCAGACGCTACAGTAAGCAATTCAGTATGGTCAACGTGAACATGCCGGTGCGACGATCGCCTTTCAACGACAGGAAGAGCGCATGACGAACGAGCAGGGCTGGAAGGAGACGCTCGAAGACCTCGATCTTCGGCGTGAGCGTTCGCGGGCGATGGGTGGCCCCGAGCGGCTGGCCAAGCACCACGGCAAGGGCAAACTCGACGCCCGTGCGCGCCTCGATCACCTTCTCGACAAGGGCAGCTTCCGGGAGTTCGGCACCCTGGTCGGAGGTGAGATCGCCGCCGACGGAATCGTCGCCGGCTCAGGTCTCATCGATGGATCACCGGTGATGATCGGGGCCGAGGACTTCACCACGCTGGCGGGCAGCATCGGCCCTGGGGGCAACGCTAAGCGCTACCGGCTTGCGGAGTTGGCGCTCCGGGACCGAATTCCGTTGGTGATGCTGCTCGAGGGTGCCGGCTTCCGGCCCAGCGGCGAGCACTACGGCCGCACCCCCACCGATCTGCTCGCCCAGGCGCAGTGCTCAGGCAAGGTGCCGATGGTCGGCGGCCTGCTCGGCCCGTCGGCCGGCCATGGCGCGCTAGTGGCTCCCGTATGCGACTGGACCGTCATGAGCAAGCAGGGCGCGATCTTCACCGCCGGGCCGCCGGTCGTGAAAGAGTCCACGGGCGAGGATATTTCGAAGGAAGACCTGGGCGGTCCGTCGGTGGCGATCGCCAGCGGAGTGATCCACAATCTCGCCGAGGACGACGAGGCGGTCCTCGACGACATCCGCCGTTATCTGTCGTACTTCCCGCCGAGCGCGTGGTCGTATCCCGCGTCGTTGCCCTCAGACGATGCGAGCGAACCGCGCTCGACGCCTGAGCTGCTCGACATCGTGCCGCGAGGCAATCGGCGCGTCTATGACATGCGCGCCGTACTGGACGTGGTGTTCGACGACCGTGGCTGGTTCGAGGTGCAACCGAAATTCGGACCGGCGATGATCTGTGGGCTTGCCCATCTGGGCGGCCATCCCGTCGCCGTGGTGGCCAATCAGCCGAAGGTGATCGCCGGGTCGATCGACGCCGACGCCGCCGACAAGGCAGCACATTTCATCAATGTCGCCGACTCGTTCCATCTGCCGATCGTGTTCCTCGCCGACAACCCCGGCATGCTGCCCGGGAGCCGATCGGAGAAAACCGGCGTGCTGCGCAGCGGCGCCCGCATGTTCGCCGCCCAGACCGCGGCCACCACGCTGAAGCTGCACGTAACGCTCCGCAAGGCCTACGGTTTCGGGTCGATGGTGATGTCGCTGTTGGGCTTCGACAACCAGAGCGCGACATTCGCCTACCCGGGCGCCACGATGGGCGCGATGAGCGCTGCCGCTCTCAGCAAGGCCTCCCACGCCGCCGAGGACGTGGAGGCCAAGCTGCGCAAAGCGGAACTGGATGCGTCGTTCCGCTCGGCAGGCACTATGGGCTTCGACGACCTGATCCACCCGGAAGAGACGCGTAACGCGCTGCTGTCGGCGCTGCAGCGCGGGATCTACAGCAGGCAGGCCGCCGCAGAACCGGTGAGCCGCACCGTCATCACGCCTTAGCTCTGTGGCGATTTCGGTGCGCAAACGATCGCTCAGCGACTGTTTGCGCACCGAAATCACACCGTTGCGCGGTATTGGGCGACGATCGGCTCGAGTTCGTCGGGCGTCGCGCCGTGCATGATCACCGCGTCGGCTCCGTAGTCGAACTCCTTGCGGATGCGGTCCACACATTGCTGTGCCGAACCCGTCGCCGAGGGCTCCAGCCACTCGTCAGGGATGAGCGTGGCGATGTGCTCGATCTGCTCGGCCGTGGCTTTGTGGTCGATGCCCCCGCCGATGGACTGGACCACCTGGTCATCCCTGAAGCGTTGCAGCACTGAGAGATCCCAGCCGTTGGTGTTGATCAGGAGTTCGCCGTAACCCTGCAGATAGGTCGCCAGTCGCGCCACCGTCTTCTTCAGTCGGAGTTCCTCGGGTAGATGGTCACCGACCGTCGCGAAGCACGACCACACCTTGACGTCGTCAGGGTTGCGGCCCGCCTGCTCCGCGGCATCCTTCACGGTTTTGACCGCGCGCTGCAGGGTTTCAGGCGTGAAGTAGGTGTGCAGGATGACGTCGTCGAACTCGCGACCGCCCAGCGCCAACGTCTGCGGACCGAAGGCCACGATCGCTAGCCGAATGTCCTCGTTGAAGTCCGGATCCAGGAAGAGCAGCTGATACTTGCCGATCGGCCCATCGTGGTTGAAGACGAGTTCACCGTGCCAAAGCCTGCGCATCACCTGGGCGAAGTCCTCCATCTGTGCCGTCGTCACAGCGGGCACACCGAAGGCCGCGTACATCGCCGCCACACCTCGGCCGATCCCCAGCGTGAAACGTCCTTTCGACAGCCGGTGCATCGTGGTCGCGTACGACCCGGTGATCAGCGGATGGCGGGTGTTGTGATTCGTAGCGGCGGTGGCGATCTGCATCCGGTTGGTGACCGCCAACGCGGCACCGGTCAACGACGACGCTTCCTTGACGTTCCAGCGCTCGGAGATGAATCCCGTGCCGAAGCCCAACTCCTCACCGCGGCGCGCCTCGTCCATCAACCCGGCCGGCCCCTCGCCGCCCGCTCCCGCGAGCAGGTAGTAGCCGAGTTCGTCCAATACGCGTTCAGTCGCCGTCATTGCCAGATCCCTTGTTTGTAGCCGCAATTCCATACTTCGACGATCCTGCCGTCGACCACCCGGAAGATCTCCATGCTGCCGACATCGGTCTTCGTGCCGTCCTTCAGCTCCATCGGCGACTGGTACACGATGGCAACGTGCTCACCGTCATCACCTGCCACCACCAGGTTCAGCTCGAAGCGGATCGTCTCGAACATGTCCCAGTGGTCCACGATGCGCGCGAGGGCCTGCTCGTGGGTGAGCACCGTCGACTCTCCGACGCCATGGCGTATCACGCTGTCCCCCATGAGTTCCTCTGCCAGATCGAACTTGCGCTCGTTCCAGACGACGAGGTTGTACAGCTCCACCACTTCACGGGCCGACCGGGTCATTCGAACACCTCCAGTGCGTCGATCTCGTCGATCGCGGCGATCGCGCGATCAGTGAGCGTGAGGCACAGTTCACGTGACCGCTCGGGCAGGGCCTCCCAGCCGTTGAGTGTGATGACGGGCAGCACCATCAGGTAGACCGCGGCGTATCGGTAGTGCCGCCACGCGTCGTCGAACGAATAGTCCGTCACGCCCTGCGCGGCAAGGTGATCGAGGTACACCCGCAGTAGGGATTCGTCGTGGCCCTCGCGGGCCTCGCTACGCAGACCCTGCGTGACGAGGTAGGCGATATCAGCCGCGCCACAGCCGCGGGCGGCGAACTGGAAGTCGACCACCTTCATCTCGCCGCCGTTGAAGAACAGGTTGTCGGCGCGGATATCTCCGTGCAGCAGCATGTCGCGTTCGGTCAGCGCAGGCAACGCCGTCACCGCCCGTTGCGCGAAGTTCTCCGCGAAGTCCGCGACACGATCAGGAACCGAGCCGGCGCACTTCTCGAGATAGACCTCCCAGCCCGGCGCGAACGCAGGCACCAGAAGATCGCGCGCAATCGGCGTGTCAATGCTCGGAAACTCCTCGAGCGCAGAGGCATTCGCGGGGTCGGCAGACCAAGCGTGGAGCCCGGCAAGCTGTTCTACGCACAGCCGCGCCCGATCCATCGAAAGCCCCGCAAGATGGTCGGCGTTCTCCCAGTCCTGCAGGTCTTCGAGCAGCAGGATGAAGTCGACGGAGTCCTGCGCCATTCGTGCCGCGTAGACCCTAGGCGTCGCGATCGGCGCGCGTCCGGCGACGTTCCGGTAGAAGGCCAGTTCGCGTCGGTAGCCGCCGAGCAGTTCCATCGCTCCGCGCGCCTCGGACACGGCGGGCAATTTCGCGATCAACGTCGACGGGAGACCATCACCGGTCAGGTGCAGCCGGTAGAGCAGCGACGAGAAGCCGCTGTCCATGGCGATCTGCTCGACGCGAACATCGGTGACGTCGGAGCCGAGCTCAGAGGTCAGCCAGTGCAGTGTCAGCGCGTCGATGCCGTCGGGGACCGACCTCGTGCCCGCACTCACCATCGAGTTCCTCCGCGACTTATTTGACGAAATGCAACTAACTTAGTTGTCGTGCGTCTAATATGCAAGAGTGCCCTCCCCTGCTCGTGGCCTGACGCAGCCGGAACGAGTCGAGATCTCCAGTCGGCGGCTGGTCGAGGCGGCGGCTGAGTTGATCGTCGAAAAGGGCTGGGAGGCAACGACAGCAGCGGAGATCGGCCGTCGGGCCGGTTACAGCCGCGCCATGGTCCACGCCAGGTACGGCAGTAAAGATGCGATTCTCGACGCCTTCTTTCTGCACGACTATGTCAAGCAACTCAGCCCCGAGGCCAATCCTGATGCCACCGGCCTGCAGGAGGCAGTCGGCCACTTCGACCGAGTTCGACAACTGTTCACCGAAGATCAGGGCTTTCTGCGCGCTATGTTCGTTGCCACGTTCGAGGGAGTCAAGACGACATCGCCCCTGCGCCAACGTGTTCAGCGTTGGCTCCAGCGCGGCGTCGACAAGGTCGAGGGTGGTCTGCGACGCGGCGTCGACGATGGATCGGTTCGCGCTGACGTCGACATCGACCGTGCGACCAGCGACCTCAGCGCAGCCATCTTCGGCGCCGCGTACCTGTGGACCGTGCTGGCCGATGGCTATGACCTCGATCGCGAGTTGTCCTACATCCGCGACCGTTTCATTCGGGAGTACGGCTCGAGCGCTCGCTGACTCCGCGCAGGAACCGCTCCGAGGCCTGCTGGACCCCACCTGCGAAGAGATGTCCGACATGGCTTCCGGGATGCCAGTACACCTCGCCGCCCCACCGTTCGTGCAACAGCTGGGCGGGCTCGCGCATCGCCATCCGGTCGTTCCAGGCGCCCACGATGAGTCGGCGCGCCGGGGGCGGGGTCGGCTCGACGTCCATGTGATCGACGACCGACGCCGCGGATGCCACGGTGTCGGACTGCAGCAGGTCGATGGTGTCGCGCACCGATGGTCCCCAGCGGCCGAGGTGCTGGGCGATCATTGCGTTGAGTCCGAAGATCGGCGTGTAAACCGCTACGCCGTCGACTTTTTCGAGGTGTGCGGCCAGCGCGGCGACCGGGCTTCCCATGGAGACCCCGGATATGGCGATCGCGCTGGACTGGGGCCGCAGCCATCGGATGACCGCCCGGACCTCGGATACCACCCGCATCATGCCCGCGACATTGTTGAGCGGATCCATGTCCGGATAGGACGGCCATGCGTCGCGGCGGGCACCGTGGCCGGGCTGTACCGGCAGCGCGATGTTGAAGCCCAGTTCGTCCTGAAGTCGGCGGGCCCGTGAGAACAGCATGTCGATGGGTTGGCCCTGACCGGCGCCGTGCACCCACACCAGCCACGGCCGTTGGTCGTCGCCGGTGCGGCAGAGGTGCACCACCGCCGTAGCGGGACCGCCGAACCCCTCGCTGCTAAGTGACTGCGGCAGCCGCGGCTCGTGGTCGAATGACATCTGCTCGTAGACCTGGCGGCCGATCCGGCGTCGCCGAATAGACTTGATCCGCAGCGGTTCCGGCTCCGAGTTGGCTTCTGCCACACTGAGCCCCGACAACTCTTTGGCCGCTGCGGCGCAGGCGTCCACCGTGCGTTCGAGTTTCGGCGGCGGTGCGGTCAACGTCATGCCCGAGAGGGCGATTTCGTCGAGCACCACCTCACCGAGTTGACGGGCTCCGCGCTGCGACATCGGCTTCCAGTCATCGGAGCTCGCCACGGCGGCGTGCGCCCGGGGTAGCACTCCGGCGAAATCGCGGCCGATGAGCCTGGCGCGTTCGGAAGCCCTCATGCGAGCTTGAAGCCGGTGTAGCCGGCGTCCGCGATTTCGTCGCACCGTCTGCGGTACTCCGGGATTCCCGCCGTGTAGCCCATGTACATCCGTTTCTTGCCGGGGACGTTGCCGCCGTTGTACCAGGAGTTGCATGATGGATCTGCCAACACCGTCGGCTCCACGAGGGCGGTCGTGTGCTCGATCCACTCGCGCTGTGCATCTGGCAGCGCCTCGATGCTTCGGTAGCCGTTGTCCCGCATGTATGCGATGCAGTCGCCGATCCACTCGACGTGCTGCTCGAGAGCAGCGACGAAGTTGGTTGCCGCCGAGGGGCTTCCGGGCGCCTGAACGACGAACAGGTTGGGAAATCCCGCCACCGCGATCCCAAGGTAGGTGTACGGACCTTCGGACGTCCAGAAGTCGGCCAACGACATTCCGTCGCGGCCATGGACATTGATTCGGGTGAGCGCGCCCGTCATCGCGTCGAAGCCGGTGGCGTAGATGATCACGTCGAGGTCATGATGCCCCTGCTCGGTGCGGATCCCAGTCGATGTGATTTCGACGATGGGAGCCTTGCGTAGGTCGACCAGCGTGACGTTGTCGCGGTTGAACGTGTCGTAGTAGCCCTGGTCGATGATCGGTCGCTTGCATCCGAAGGGATGGCTCGGGATAAGCGATGCTGCCGTCTCGGGATCCTTCACGATGCGGGCAACCACCTCGCCATACAGTTGCGCGGCCATGCGATTTGCTTCGATGTCGAAGAAGACGTCGCCCCAACTGAGCGCGCCGATCACGCCGTTCTCCTCGATGGCTCGCAGTTGGTCTTTACGTGACGCGGATTTCAGCGGCGGGTTGGCCATCATCTCGAACATCACCGAGAAGGCACTCAGCCGCGCCGCTCCGATCATGTGCGCCCGCTGCGCGGCCCGGATCTCGGCGTAGTTGGCCTTCAACTCGTCGAGCTCGCCGTCATCGAATGCACGAACCTCCCACGGCAGTGTGTAGGCCGGCGAGCGCTGAAACACCGTGAGGTGCTCCGCCTGCTGCGCGACGACCGGGATCAGCTGTACGCCAGTCGAGCCGGTGCCGATGACACCGACGCGTCTGCCGGAGAGGTCATAACCCTCTTTCGGCCAGCGACCGGTGAACAACGAAGCGCCGGTGTAGGTGTCCATTCCGGGGAAGTCGGGGTCCAGCGGCACCGACAAGATGCCCGATGCTGCGACCACGAACGATCCGATGAACGTTTCGCCGTCCTGAGTTTCGACCACCCATTCGGCGGCGACCTCGTCGAACGTCATCGCCACGACTTTCGTATTGAAGTGGATGTCGCGGCGCAGGTCCAGTTTGTCCGCGACGAAGTTGAGGTAGGCCTCGACTTCCGGCTGCGCCGGCATGGTTTCCGTCCACACCCACTCCTGCTGGATCTCCTCGGAGAAGCTGTAGGAGTACTCGATGCTCTCGATGTCGCATCGGGCACCGGGATAGCGGTTGAACAGCCAGGTGCCACCGACGTCCTCGGCCGCCTCGAGCACCAGCGTCTGCACGCCGAGTTCGCGTAGCCGATGCAATGCGTACAAGCCGGAGAATCCGGCTCCGATGACGATCGCATCGAATCGCGCGGGACTGGGCCTGGTCACGTGTCGGCACCTCGTGTTCACTCCGACGGCAGATACTGTAATGATTACAGTATCAGGCGTGGGCGTCGTCGATGGCGCAACCAGATGTCGGCAAGCGCGCCGCGGTCAGCGTCCCGCGGACGCACCCGCTCCCGCGAGCCGTTCCTCGCGACGACGGTCGTAGTGCGCGGCCCTGTCCTGCACGAGATCGAGGAAGGCAGCGAGTTCATCTCGCGCACGCGCACCGTCGCCGTCGAGGTCGTCGCGTTCGAACACTCGCCAGAACCGCAGCACGGGGCGCACGACGTCGTCCAGATGTGACCGGAGGTCGTAGATGCCCGCCTTGGCGATCTTCAGGGCGTTCTCGGCGAAGCCGGGCATCGTGCTTCCCGGCATCTGGAAGTTGATGACCTCGTGGGCGATGGCGGTCATCGTCGCGTTCGGAGCGATCTCGAACGCCGCATCGACCAGGTTCCGGTAGAAGACCATGTGCAGGTTCTCGTCGGTCGCCACTCTGGTGAGGAGTTGTTCGGCGAGCGGGCAGCCTGACGCCTTGCCGGTATTGCGGTGGCTGATCCGGGTCGCCAGTTCCTGAAACGACACATAGGCCAGCGCCTCGAGCATCGACTTGTCACCCGAGTCGTAGCCGGCGACCATGTGCACCATTCGGCCACGCTCGAGCTCCACGGGATCGATGCCGCGCGTGACGAGGAGATAGTCGCGGATCGCAATGCTGTGGCGCGCCTCTTCGGCCGTCCACTGACCTACCCACTGACCCCACGGTCCGTCGGGCCCGAAACGCACGGCGATTTCGCGATGGTAGGACGGCAGGTTGTCCTCGGTGAGGAGGTTGACGAGCATGGCCGCCCTGGCAACGTCGTCCAGCGGCGAATCCTCCGGGACCCAGTCCTCGCCGCCGAGGAATGCGAAGTCACGACCCTGGCTCCACGGCACGTAGTCGTGCGGATTCCAGGGCTTCGCCGATGCGAGGTGGCGGTTCAGATTGGCCTCCACCACCGGTTCCAGCTCGGTGAGCAATGCACTTTGAGTTGTCGTCATTCGAGACTCTCCATACTTACGGCTGCGTAACCTACGCTACCGTAGGTTGACGGAAAATCAAGCCCCGGACGTAGCGGCGGAGCTCGACGTCGAATCGCCTGATAGACAGCGTGTTTCGTGGCCGTTGGCATCGCCGATCGTCCGCGCATTCGTCTCACCGGCAGCTGTCGAAACCTCTACTGTAATATCTTCCGTTAACTACGCTGGCGGTATGGAGGCGACGTGAAAGTCCCGTTCACCTGGAAAGTCACCGGCTGGTTCATGGCGGGTTGGTCGGCCGAGTTTCCGCAGGGCGAGGTCCGCCCGCTCCGGTACTTCGGTGACGACCTCGTCGCCTATCGCGACGAATCCGGTGAACTCCATGTGCTGCAGGCGCACTGCAGGCATCTCGGCGCGCACATCGGACACGGCGGCAAGGTCGTCGGCGACTGCGTCGAGTGCCCGTTCCATGGCTGGCGATGGGGCCCCGACGGCACCAACCGCTACATCCCGTACCAACCGGACCGGCCAAACCGTGCCCTCAAGCTTCGGGTGTACCCCGTCAACGAGCAAAACGGCTGCGTGTTCATCTGGCACCAACCCCAGGGCAAAGAACCGCAGTGGGAGATGCCCGACATCTTCACGTCGTTCCCTCAGTTCGAGACCGACCCAGCGGCGTACTACCGCCCGTACCCGGAGTTTTCACGCCGAACCGAAAACGAGCCGGTCCACCCGCAGATCGTGGCCGAGAACGGTCCGGACAGCTCGCACTTCCATTACGTACACGGCGCCACGGTGACCCCGGTGAACCTGGAGTGGAAGATCGTCGACGAGCAGTGGCAGTTCCTCACCGGCTGGCCGGACGCACGCAGCGACGATCCGAACAAGATGGCGCTGCACATCCACAGCCATATGTTCGGGCTCGGCGGCGCGATCAGCGTGTTCGAGGGGTCGTCGAATCACCGGCTGATCTTTGCCGTCACTCCGGTCGAGGACGGGCTCTCGACGATGTTCTATTCGATCTGGTGGCCCAAGCTCGATGGCGAGACGTCTGACGTACCGCCCGACAAAGTGCGCGAGCGAGTCGAGAAGCAGTTCCTGGGCACGGTGTGGGAGGACCTGGACATCTGGCGCTATCAGGAGTACATCGAGAATCCGCCGTTGGCGAAGATCGATGCGAAACCCTATATGGCGCTGCGGAAGTGGGCACAGCAGTTTTACGAGGTCCCCGCATCGGTATGAGAATCGACCTCGCTGAACTCGTTGCGCCCCCGCACACCGCGATCGTCACCCAGGAGTGCCAGGGTGCGGTCGTCGGACCGAACGCCGGACTCGCCGTCCTGGCAAAAGAAGCGCAGCGCGAGGCTCTTCCGAACATCGAACGACTGCTTCCGGCCGCCAGGGCGGCAGGGGTGAAGGTTGTCCACTGCCTCGTCCAACGCCGACCCGACGGACTCGGCGGCAACCACAACGCGAAGATCTTCGCGATCGGTGACGGCTCGGGCCGCGAAATCGCCATCACTGCGGGCACCCCGGGCGCGGAGCTGTTGCCCGAACTGGGTCCGGCACCAACCGATCTCGTACTGCGTCGCTGGCACGGCATCGGGCCCATGGGTGGTACTGACCTCGACGCCGTCCTGCGCAACCTCGGTGTGACGACGATCGTTGCCGTCGGCGTCTCGGTGAACCTGGCCATCACCAACCTCTGCATGGACGCCGTGAACAAGGGCTACCGCGTCGTGCTGCCACGCGACGCCGTCGCCGGTATCCCCACCGACTACTCGAACACGATCATCGACAACATGCTTTCGCTGCTCGCCACCATCACAACCACCGGCGACCTAATCGAGATGTGGAACCAGACGTGACCGAAACCGACCGTCACACCCCGGCCGAGAGCACGGCCTTTCCCGAGATCAAACCCGTCGTTGCCGGACCCGAGCTGGGCCGGTTCATGACCGCCATGCGGCGCCTGCAGGACATCGTCGTGTCGACCAACCCGGACGAGTCGCTGTGGGCCGACGGCGCCGACCAGATCGAAGAACTGTGCGCTCGCCTCGAAGACCACCGCGCGCCGCAGGGTGTCGCTCCCGCCGGTCGCGGGCCTCACCTGCCGGGGCTCGGCCATCCCTTGATGCCGCCGTGGACGATGACGGACTTCGGGCCCGATGGCGTGGTCATGGAGGGCCACTTCAGCCGCTTCCACGTCGGCGGCAACAACGCCGTGCACGGCGGCGTCATACCGCTGTTCTACGACTGGCACTTCGGGATGATCGTCTCGGCCGCGGGCCGGGCCAACAGTCGCACCGCCTACCTGCACGTCGACTACCGCAAGATCACGCCGATAGACCAACCCCTTGTCGCTCACGGTCGGATAGATTCGATTGATGGACGGAAGGCGTTCGTCACCGCGACGATGACAGACTCTGACGGCAACGTACTCAGCGAAGCCAACGGCCTGATGATCCGCCTGCTCCCCCACCAGCCATGAGAGGCACGATGTCCGACACCGCAGCTCAGTTCACCGTTCCGGGCGCCGCCGCCGCAGTCGCCGCGGTGATCGGTGACCGCGACCTCATCGTCCAGGGCGACCGCCGCTACACCTACGCCCAGATCGTGGAGCGGTCCAACCGGCTGGCGGCCTACCTGCACGCACGCGGACTGGGCACCAAGACCGAGCGCTCCGAGATTGCCGGTCACGAGGTGGGCCAGGACCTGCTTGGCATCTACGCGTACAACGGCCCGGAGTACGTCGAGTCGATGCTCGGTTCGTGGCGGGCCAGAGTCGCGCCGTTCAACGTCAACTACCGCTACGTGAAGACCGAGCTTCAGTACCTGCTGGAGGATTCCGGTGCGACGGCGCTGGTCTATCACGCGACGTTCGCGCCACGCGTGGCCGACGTCAAGCGAGCGCTTCCGCGCCTGCGCGTCCTCATCCAGATCGCCGACGAGTCTGGCAACGACCTCGTCCACGGTGCTGTCGACTACGACTCGATCGTCGGTTCGGGCTCGTCGCAGCCGCCGCCGGTCGAGCCGTCCCCCGACGACCTCTACGTCCTCTACACCGGCGGCACGACCGGCATGCCCAAGGGCGTGCTGTGGCGCCAGCACGACATCTTCATGACGTCGTTCGGCGGTCGCAACATGGCCACCGGCGAGCTCACCCGGTCCTATGACGAGATCGCCAAACGCGTCCAAGAGAACCCGGGGACCAAGATCTTCACGCTTCCGCCGCTGATGCACGGCGCTGCGCAGTGGAGCGTAATGACCGCGCTCACCACCGGACAGACGATCGTGTTCTCCGAGACACCGAGCCGATTCGACGCCGACGAGGTGGTGCGAACCGTGGAGCGGGAGAAGGTGCTTGCGGTGCAGGTGGTCGGCGACGCGATGGCGCGCCCGCTTGCCGACGCACTCGAACGCTCGTCGGCGGACCTGTCGTCGATGGCCGTGGTGGCCAACGGCGGCGCGCTGCTGACCCCCACCGCCAAACAACGGCTGATCGACGTCAAGCCCGGCCTGATCATCATGGACGGCGTCGGGTCCTCGGAGACCGGGATCCAGATGAATCACATGTCTTCTTCCGGCGCCGTGTCGACCGGCAAGTTCAACGCGGGACCGGACACCTTCGTCGCGGCCGAGGAACTCGATTCGATTCTCGAGCCCGGGCATGACGGCATCGGATGGCTGGCCCAGCGCGGCTTTGTGCCACTGGGTTACAAAGGCGATGCGGCCAAGACCGCCAAGACATTTCCGGTGATCGATGGCGTGCGGTTCTCGATTCCCGGTGACCGCGCACGCCACCTCGCCGACGGCGGAATCGAACTGCTGGGCCGCGAATCTCAGACCATCAATTCCGGCGGGGAGAAGATTTTCGTCGAGGAGGTCGAAACCGCGCTGCTATCGCACCCCGCGGTGGCCGACGTCGTGGTCTCCGGCCGCCCGAGCGAGCGGTGGGGACAGGAGGTCGTCGCGATCGTGGCCCTCCTGGAGGGCGCCGGCGCCGACGCCCAGGAACTGATCGACCACGCGTCGGGTTCCATCGCGCGATACAAGCTGCCCAAGGCGGTGGTGTTCCGGCCCGTCATCGAACGCAGCCCGGCGGGCAAGGCGGACTACCGCTGGGCGCGTGAGCAGGCGATCAGCGGGAGCGCTTGAGTCGACGACGCGTGCGGTTGCGTGCCATCCGTAACGCCAGCCGTGAGCCTGCCTGCATCGACCCGCTGAACGGCGGGGCCGCGCGCCCGGTGATGGTGAACGGCAGATCGGTGCCCACCACGGTGCGGTAGTGGCTGAAGGCATCGAATCCGGCCTTGCCATGGTAGGCGCCCGTTCCGCTGCGACCGACGCCACCGAACGGTGCGGCGGACGGAATCATCTGCGCGGCAAAGTCATTGCGGGCAACACCCCCACTGCGGGTATTGCGGACGAAATGACGGAAGTCGTCGTTGTCGGGCCCGTACCAGTACGCGACGAGCGGTGCGGGCCGCTGGTTGATGTAGTCGACGGCGTCGGCCACTTCCGAATACGGCCGCACGACCAGTACCGGACCGAAGACCTCCTCATCGGCGATGCGCATCCGTTCGTCGACGCCACGCACGATGGTGGGCGCGATTTTGCGGGATCCGCGATGCGGCAGGGACTCACCGTACGGGGCGACGCCCTCGACGGTGGCGCCCTTGACGCGCGCATCGTCGATGAGTCCGACCACCCTGTCGAAGTTGGTCTCATTCACCGAGGAGCAGTAGTCGTCGTTGTCGACGATCGACGGGAACATCCCGCGCAACGTGGCCTTGGCGACGCTGACGAACGCGTCCACCCTGTCATCGGGCACGAAGACGTAATCCGGGCATACACAGACCTGCCCGCCGTTGATCATGCGGCCCTGGGCAATTCGCGTCGCCGCCCGCTTGAGATCGGCATCGCGCGACACCACAACCGGGTTCTTGCCGCCCAGCTCCAGCGTCACGGGCACGAGGTTCTCGGCCGCGGCGCGCTGCACGAGCGCACCTACCGACGGCGAGCCCGTGAAGAACAGGTGATCGAAGGGCAGCGCTGAGAACACCGCGGCGACGTCGGCACCGCCAGTGACCACAGCCAGTTCGGTCGGGTCGAAGTATTTCGGGACTGTCGCGGCCATCAGGTCGGCGGTTCGCGGCGTCACTTCCGACATCTTGATGATGACGCGGTTGCCTGCGGCGAACGCCGCCGTCGCGGGCAGCACCACCAGGTTGAGCGGAAAGTTCCACGGCCCGATGATGCCGACGACACCCAGGGGCGACGGCTGCACCTCGGCCCGAAGCCCGAACAGCCGTGCGGCGCGCATGAGTTGTGTCGTCCGCATCCACTGCGGGACATGGGCTCTGGTGTGTTCGATCACCGAGATCATGCCGAGAACTTCGGTGAACAGCGTCCCCGCCCTTGGCCGGGTGCCGAAGTCGGCCGCCATGGCGTCGACGAAGGCATCGGAGTTGTCCAGCACCAGGGCCAGTAGTCGGTCGATGCGGTTGCGCCGCACCGCCGCGTTCGGTGGCCCGTCAGCGATGAACGCCTGTCGTTGACGCTGCAGAACTGCGCCCGTGTCCATCGCACCGCCGTTTCCGAAGTGATTGTCCGAGCCACCAGAATTGTTTACTGTCGAGCCTACTGTCGGCCATTCGATGGTACGACGGCAGAGCGCGGGGCCGGAAGGATTGGGTGCAGATGAGCAGAATCGTGGTCGTTGGCGCGGGATCGGGTATCGGTGCGGCCGTTGCGAAATACTTCTACGACCGCGGCGACCACGTGCTTGCGGTCGACATCCGGGAGCCGCGAACGCCGGTCTCGGAATTCCGGCACTGCGATCTTCGCGACGCCGAACGGATCGCCGCGCTGCTCGGCGACATCGGCTCCGGCTGGGACATGCTGGCCCACGTAGCGGGGATTCCGGGTACCGCACCTGCCGCCGATGTATTGAACGTCAACTACCTCGGCATGCGATTGATGACCGAGGGCATGCTGCCATTGCTGAACGAGGGCGGATCGGTCGTCACCGTGGCATCGACGGCCGCGCTTGGCTGGGATCAGCGGACCGAAATCCTTTCCGAGCTCCTCGAACTCACCGAAGGCGACGCCGTCGCGCAATGGCAGGAGCGGCAGGATCCGGGTTATCCGGTGTACAGCACGTCAAAGCAGGCGGCGATCCTGTACACCAAGCGGCTCGCGGGACCCGCGTGGGCGAAGTACGGAGTGCGGGTGAACGCGGTGAGCCCGGGGCCCGTCGAGACGCCGATTCTCGCCGATTTCGAGCAGACGATGGGCAAGGAAATCCTCGACATGTGCCGCGCTACCGTCGGCCGCCACGCCACCGTCGAGGACATCGTTCCGGTGATCGCGTTCCTCGGCTCGCCGGAGGCCCGCTGGATCACCGGCCAGGACATTCACGTCGATGCCGGATTCCTCAACTCGATGACCGCTGGGCCTCCTGTCCAGCTGATATAGTCTACTGTAAGATTTACAGTACAGTTCGCAGGACCGACCCGGACCCGGAGATGCTGGAGCAGTTGTGGAGAGCTCGGTGCACAACGTCACGGTCGAGGAGGCGGCTGACCTCGTACGCGACCCCTACCCTCTGTTCGCGCGGCGGCGGCAGCAGTTCGGCGTCTTCAAGGGCAGCGTCATGGACTGGTCCACGACACCTGAATCGATGCTCCCCGAACACCTCTACGCCGCGGTCTCCTTCGATGCTGTCAACCGGGTGTTCCGTGACGGCAAGGTGTTCAACTCCCACATTTACGACAGCACCATCGGCCTGTTCATCGGCCCGACGATTCTGGCGATGGAAGGCAAGAAGCACTGGGAGCACCGCAATCTGGTGTCCGCGGCATTCAAGACGCGATCGCTCTCACGGTGGGAACCCGAAATCGTCCGCCCCGTCGTCAACGGGCTGATCGACGAGTTCATCGACGTCGGGAACGCCGACCTGGTCAAGCAATTCACGCTGGAGTTCCCCACCCGGGTGATCTCGAAGCTGTTGGGCCTACCCGAAGAAGATCTCCCGTGGTTCCGCAAGCGAGCGGTGGAGCTGATCAGTTACACCGTGAAGTGGAAGCGGGCGTTCGAGGCGTCTGCGGCGCTGAAAGACTATTTCCTGCAACAGATCGAGCAGCGCAGGAGCAAGCCCACCGAGGACATCATCGGCGACCTGGTGACCGCAGAGATCGACGGCGAGAAACTCACCGACGAAGCGATCTACTCATTCCTGCGACTGCTGCTGCCGGCCGGGCTGGAGACCACATACCGGTCGTCGGGGAACCTGCTGTTCCTTCTGCTCACCCATCCCGAGCAGTTCCGCGCGGTGCAGGCGGATCGCGACCTCATCGGACCCGCCATCGAGGAGGGCCTGCGGTACGAGACTCCGCTGACCACGGTGCAGCGTTACGCCACCGAGGAGACCGAACTCGAGGGTGTCACCCTTCCGCAGGGCGCAGTCATCGACGTGTGCATCGGCTCAGCCAACCGCGACGAGCAGCGTTGGGAACGCTCGGAGGAGTTCGACATTCACCGCAAACGCGTGCCGCACATATCCTTTGCCGCAGGCGAACATACCTGCATGGGGCTGCATCTGGCCCGTATGGAGACACGCGTCGCCGTGGAATGCCTGCTGGATCGCCTGACCGACATCCAGCTCGTCACCGACGACGACCCCTACATTCACGGGCAGCCCTTCCGCTCCCCCACGGCCATTCCTGTGACCTTCGCCGCCGCCGGTTGAGCTGTGGGCGCCAACGCGAAGTCCGGCACCCGCAAGCGTCGGGACCGGGGTTCGATCAGTGCCGACGAAATCATCAAGGGCGCCTTCGACGTCGCCGCACAGGTGTCGATCGACAATCTGAGTATGCCGGTCCTGGCCAAGCACCTGGATGTCGGAGTCACCAGCATCTACTGGTACTTCCGGCGCAAGGACGAACTGCTCGACGCCATGACCGATCTCGCACTTGACCGGTTCGAGTTCACTGTGCCGACCATCGACGCGTCCAATTGGCGGGAGTCGCTTCGCGATCACGCGCACACGATGCGCGCGCACTTCCGGGAGAATCCGATCCTGTGCGATCTCGTTCTCATCCGCAGTCAGTTCGGCGGCAGGGCGGTGCGCGGAGCTTTGCAGAAGATCGAGCAGCCAGTCGCGGCGCTGATCGAGGCGGGGCTGGAAGCTCACCAGGCCGTCGCCGTGTACGGGGCGATCTCGGTGCACACCCGCGGGTCGGCGGTGCTGGAGCGCATCCAGGACAGGACCGAGACGTTTCCCGCCCCCAGCTCAAACGGTAAGCGCCTCATCGGCTTCGCCGACGACATCGACTACGACTACATCCTCGAAAGCATCCTCGACCACGCACAAACCCTCATCGACGCCTCGTAATCAGGCGATTTGGGTGCGCGTACGATCGCCCAGCGAATGTTTGCGCACCCGAATCACTTCTGCCGGGGCATCCGGCATCCGATGGTTTTTGTCTCGAGGTACTGCTGAAATCCCTCGATTCCGCACTGCCGCCCCACGCCACTGTTCTTGTAGCCGCCGAACGGGGCGTCGGCGCCGTAGAACATCCCGCCGTTGACCCCGAAAGATCCGGTACGGATGCGGCGAGCGATGTTCATGCCGCGCTCCATCGATCGCGAGATGACCGCGCCTGCGAGGCCGTAGGCACTGTCGTTGGCGATGCGCACGGCGTGGTCGTCGTCGTCGAACGGCAGCACGATGAGCACCGGGCCGAAGACCTCTTCCTGTGCGATCGCTGCGCTGTTGTCGACCCCGACGATCACCGTGGGTTGCACGTAATGCCCGCCCGCAAGGTGCGCCGGCAGACCTTCGACCGCGCCTCCCCCTGTGGTGATCTCGGCGCCGTCGGCTCGTGCCCGATCCACTGCCGTGAGTACCCGGTCCTTCTGTGCGGCGCTGATCACCGGTCCGACAAGGGTTTCCGGCAGAACCGGATCGCCGACCGGCACGCCCTGGTATGCGGCGGTGACGGTGGCGACAGCCTCGTCGTAGCGCGACCGGTGTACGAGCATGCGGGTGGTGGCCGCACACGCCTGGCCGGCATGCACGCACACGCCGATCGCGGCGCCCAGGATCGCGGCGGGGTTGGCGTCGTCGAGCACAATGGCCACCGACTTGCCCCCGAGTTCCAGGAACATCCGCTTCATCGTGTCGGCGCCCTCACGCATCAGCAGTTTGCCGACCGCGGTGGATCCGGTGAACGAAATCATGTCGACCCGCGGGTCGGTGCCCAGGATCGAAGCGACATCGTTCGACGGGGTCGTGACGACATTCAGCACACCCGCCGGAATATCGGTGTGCTCGGCGACGAGCCTGCCCAGCCGCGTCGCATTCCACGGTGTGTTCGGATCGGGTTTCAGCAGAACCGTATTGCCCGCGGCCAGCGCAGGTCCGAGCTTGTTGAGGATGACCTCGATCGGGAAGTTCGACGGGGTGATCGCTGCGACGACGCCGACCGGTTCCTTGACGACAGTGCGGACGTTGCGCTCGCCGAACAATCCGCCGCCGTCGAGCGTGCGTTCCCATTCGAAGTCGTCGATCAAGCCCGCCGGGTAGCGAAGCGATTCGGCCAGCGGCCAATCCAGCTGTGCGGACTGCGTTGTCATCGCTGGACACCCGACCTCGGCGATCAGTTCCTCACGCAGGTCTTTCTTCTCGGCCTCGATCGCCGACTGCAATTGCGCCAGGCACCGCTTGCGCAACTCGCCGTTGTTCGGCCAGTCGGTCTCGTCGAAGGCCCGACGGGCACCCGCGATGGCACGATTCATGTCGTCAGGGCCGGCGGCGGCGGTGGCGCCGAGCAGCAGGCCGGTTGCCGGACTGACGTTGTCGAAGGTGGCGCCGGAGGCCGCGTCGACCAGATGACCGTCGATCAGCATGCGGGATTCGGCGCGCGCCGCCGCCCGGGTACCGACATCGACGCTGGTTTCTATCCGCTCTTCTGGATCTTTGATGGAGCTCACCATCTACCTCGTACAATCAGAAACAATGCCGGACGCTCAACTGTAACTATTACAGTAGGCGAATACAACAACGGAGAAGTCGAGTTGATCAAGGTGATGGAGGGCGTTCGCGTCCTCGAGGTTGCGCAGTTCACGTTCGTCCCGGCGGCCGGAGCGATCCTCGCCGATTGGGGCGCCGACGTCATCAAGGTCGAACACCCGGTGCGCGGCGACACCCAGCGCGGCTTCATCAACATGGGCGGCTTCCAGTTGGACCCGAACCGGCACCCGTTGATCGAGCATCCCAACCGCGGTAAGCGAAGCGTCGGCATCGACGTGTCCACTCCCGACGGACAGGAGGTGCTCTACGAGATCGCCAAGACCGCGGACGTGTTCTTGACCAACTACATGCCCGCGCAGCGCCAGAAGAACAAGTTCGACGTCGAGCACATTCGCGCGGCGAATCCGAACATCATCTACGCGCGCGGCAGCGCATACGGCGACAAGGGCGTCGAACGGGATACCGGCGGATTCGACGGAACCGCGTTCTGGACCCGCAGCGGTGTGGGCCACGCTCTGACCCCCGAGGAACTCGGAGGTGCTCTGCCACAGGGCATTCCGGCATTCGGCGATTCGATCGGCGGGATGAACATCGCGGGCGGGATTTCGGCCGCGCTGTTCCACCGCGAACGCACCGGGGAGGCAGTCGAACTCGACGTCTCGCTGCTGAGCACGGCATGGTGGGCGGCCGGCGCCAGTGTCACTCAGGGCATGGAGACCGGGGAGACCATGCGCTCGCTGATGCCCGGCACCACGGCATCGGTCAACCCGTTCATGGCCAACTACCTGACGTCCGACGGCGGCACTATCAACCTGTGCATCGTCAGCCCCACCGGATACATCCGCGATGCGTTCGAGCATCTCGGTCTGCCCGAACTCGCCGACGACCCGCGTTTCTCCGACGTGATGCCGCTGATCCAGAATGCCGAGGCCGGTGTGGCACTGATCGCCGAATCCATTCGGAGCAAGTCCTTCGACTACTGGCGTGAGCACCTCAAGACCATGAAGGGGCAGTGGGCTCCGTTCCAGAGCCTCATCGACCTCGCGTCTGACGAGCAGGCGATCGCCAACGACATGATCGTGGAAGTCGAGGCCAGCGACGGCGGCGCCCCGTTCAAGGTCGTGCGCGGTCCCATCCAGTTCAACCACGAACCGCTGGAGACGACGCGGGCGCCGCAGGCGTCGGAGCATACCGAGATCGTGCTCATGGAAATCGGGATGGACTGGGACCGTATCGAGGCACTCAAGGACTCCGGCGCCATCGCCTGAGCTACCCCGTCGCGGGGCTAGATCCGGTCGACGCGCACGGGTACGCCTGTCAGCCAGGCCATTCCGGACATCGACTCGACGTCCTCGGGCTCACTCGAGGTCAGTCGGTTGACGTTCGCCCCGCCCGCGCGATTGGCCAGCTGCCAGCCGCCGGTGCCCTTGTGACCCCAGCCGTGCGGAATGGCGACAACACCGGCGACGAGGTCCTTCGTCGCGGTGATCGGCACGGTGATCTGACCGTACGGCGAGCTGATCGACACGACTTCGCCGTCGGCGATCTGCAACTCGGCCGCGTCGTCGACGTGCATCAGCGCGTGGTGGCGACGCTCGCCGCGCATCAACAGCGGCGAGTTGTGCATCCACGAGTTCTCCGAGCGCGGCTCTCGCATGCCGATCATCCGCAGCGGGTAGCCCTCGGGATGCCTGCTCTGAGAGAGCTTGGCGACCTCGTCGCTGATATCGGAATGGACCAGCCGGATCCGCCTCGAGAGGTATCCGACCACATCACGCAGGACACCGGTGCGAATATGCGGCGACAACACGACACCGTGTGGGTGCTGTTCGGTCAGTCTGCGCAACGACAGGCCACCGCGGCGAAGGCCGAAGCGGTCACCGCCCTGCGACATCCGCACGAGTGCGTCGATCATGAGTCGCGGCGTGAGAGCGGTTCCGAAGGTGCTCAATGCTTTTCGCGCGACACCGAAGGCTGCGAATGCCGGCACCTGCCGTCCGAGGCGACGCGTGAGGTCGTCGACGATGTCCCACTCCGGACGCGACTCACCCGCGGGTGCGACCACCGCCTCGGTGGCCTGGCGAAACGGCGTGGCCTGAAAGGCCTGGAACGTGTACGGGAAGTCGTCGCGTTCATACATCGTGGTGACGGGCAGGATGTAATCGCATCGCGCGGTGGTCTCGGTGACGTAGAAGTCAAGCGCCACCGACAAATCAAGTGTTTCGAACGCGGCCTCGAGTTCATCACCGTTCGGCACCGACAAGACGGGATTGCCCGCCGAGACGAACATCGCCTTGATCTGGCGATCGCCCGGCGTCGTGATCTCCTTGGCCATCATCGCGGCAGGCTCTGAACCAATGGCACTGCGAATCCCGCTGACGCGCGACCGTTTCCGCCGCCGCGAGCGCCGCATCACAGCGCCCATCATCGTGTTCTGCCATCTCTGCCCGACGGTCTCCATCGAGCTGAAGACCGAACCGCCAGGGGCGTCGAGGTTTCCCGCGACCAGGTTGACCGCATCGATGAGATAAGTGGTGAGCGTGCCGTAACGGCCCACGCACGTGCCGAGTCGTCCGTAGATCGCGGCGCGCGGTGTGCGCACGAGATCCCGGGCGAGCGCCCTTACGCTCGCCGGATCTATGCCGGTCTGGGCGGCTGTCGCCTCCGGCGTGAACGGTCCGCTCAGCATCCGCAGCCAATCCACGCCGTCGGCGACCCGGCTCACCCGGTCGACGTCGACAAGGCGCTCGGAGAACATCACCTGCAGCAGCGAGAGCAGCAGAAAGGAATCCGAGTCAGGAACGATGCCGAGCCATTCGAACGCGACGGCGGTTTCGGTGCGGCGGGGGTCGACGACCACCACACGGCCACCACGCTTGACGATGTCCTGCATGCGGTCCTTGATCCGGGGCGCGGTCAGGAAGCTGCCGTGGGAGACAACCGGATTGGCGCCCATCATCACCAAGAGGTCGGTACGCGTCAGATCCGGGATCGGCACCGATGTCGGCACGCCGTAGAGCAGTTGGCTCGCGATCAGCCTGCTGTTGGTGTCCTGCGACGAGGCGGTGAAGTAGTGGCCGTGACGACCGAGGCCCTTCATGAACAGCAGTGCCGCGAAGGTGTGCGCGTAACTGAACGCGCCGGGGTTGCCCATATACCAGCCGACACCACCGGAACCGTCTCGACGCAGCACCGCCGACAGCCGTGCGGCGATATCGGACATCGCGTCATCCCACGCGACCGGTTCGAATCCGTTCGGACCGCGCCGCAGTGGGGTCGTCACCCGGTCGGGGTCGTTCTGCACCTCGGTGAAGGCGATGCCCTTCTGACATGCGAACCCCGCCGACAGCGGGTGTTCCTTGTCAGGACGCAACGCGGTGAGACGGCCGTCCTCGACGGTCGCGATCATGCCGCAGAGCGGCTCGCAGATCCGGCAGAACGTGGGCTTGTGTTCGATCACCGATGCCACGCCGACTACGATACTGTAATAGTTACAGTTGGGATAGGCTGTTGCTCCGACCAGGGAGGATCACCAACCGGCTTAACCGAAAGGCCTCAAGTCATGACCAACGACGTCGCCATCATCGGTGTCGGGCTGCACCCGTTCGGCCGCTTCGAGGGCAAGTCGGCGATGGAAATGGGCGTTGACGCCATCTTCGCCGCGGTCGCCGACGCCGGTGTCGAATGGAAGGACATCCAGGCGGCCACCGGCGGCAGCTGGACCGTCGCCAACCCCGACGCCATCGTCGGCATGGTCGGGCTATCCGGAATCCCGTTCACCAATGTGTTCAACGCGTGTGCCACGGCCGCGAGCGCCGCCAAGGCCTGCGCCGACGGAATTCGGCTGGGCGACTACGACATCGGCATAGCGATCGGTCTGGACAAACACCCGCGGGGCGCATTCACCGAGGATCCCGCGCTGGTGGGGATGCCGAGTTGGTACGCCGAGAACGGCCAGTACCTCACCACGCAGTTCTTCGGGATGAAGGCCAACAAGTATCTACACGACCATGGCATCTCGCAGGAGACGCTCGCCAAGGTCGCGGCCAAGAACTTCCGTAACGGCGCGCTGAACCCGAATGCGTTCCGCCGCAAGCCCATCGCCGAGGATGACATTCTCAACTCGACGATGCTGAACTATCCGCTCACCCAATACATGTTCTGCGCGCCCGACGAGGGAGCAGCGGCGGTGGTCATGTGCCGCGCTGACATCGCGCATAAGTACAGCAAGAAGCCCGTTTACCTGAAGGCGGTCGAGGTGCGGACGCGGCGGTACGGCGCCTACGAGGTCAACACGACCTTCGCACCCGTCGCCGAGGACGTCGCGCCCACGGTCTATGCCGCCAGGTCCGCGTTCGAAAAGGCCGGTGTGGCACCGGAGGACGTCGACGTGATTCAGCTGCAGGACACCGATGCCGGCGCGGAGATCATCCACATGGCCGAGTGCGGGTTCTGCGCCGACGGCGATCAGGAGAAGCTGCTGGCCGATGGCGCCACCGAGATCGGTGGCGCGTTGCCCATCAACACCGACGGCGGGCTGATCGCCAACGGCGAACCCATCGGCGCATCGGGCCTGCGTCAGATCCACGAGTTGGTGCGCCAACTGCGCGGTGAGGCGGGCGACCGGCAGGTACCCGGCGAGCCGAAGGTCGGCTTCGCCCAGCTCTACGGTGCGCCCGGCACCGCAGCGGCGACAATCCTCACGAGGTAACCATGACTCAGTTCACCGGGGCGCCGATCTTCGACGCCGACCAGCACATGTACGAGACACCGGAATCGCTGACGAAGTTCCTGCCCGAGAAGTACTCACGGGCCGTGCAATACGGCCAGTTCGGCCGCCACACGCGAATCGTGATCAACAACAGGGTCAACGACTTCATCCCCAACCCGACGTTCGAGCGCGTCGCCGCGCCCGGTGCGCACGAGAAGTTCTTCGCGGGCGAGAACACCGAGGGACTCACCCTGCGCGAGATGCAGGGCCCGGCCATCGATGCGCCCGCCGCGACCCGCAACCCCGCCGACCGCGTGGCCGAACTCGACCGTCAGGGCGTCGTCGAGGCGTTGAACTACCCGACGCTGGCAAGTCTCATCGAGCACGCGACCGCCGACGATCCCGAGCTGTCGCTGGCGGTCATCCACGCGCTGAACCAGTGGATGCTCGAGCAGTGGACGTTCAACTATGAGAACCGCCTCTACTCGACGCCCATCATCAACCTCTCCGAGGTGGACGGCGCCCAGCGTGAGCTGGAGTACCTACTCGCCAACGACGTCAAGGTCGTGTTGATCAAGCCCGGTCCGGTCAACGGCATCCGGGGCTGGCGGTCACCCGCACTGCCGGAGTTCGACCCGTTCTGGCGTGACGTCGAGGCCGCCGGGTTGCCGGTCGTGCTGCACGCGAGCTATCCGCCACTCGACGATTACGTCGCGAAGTGGGAGCCGCCGTACACCCAGAACTTCATGGCGCAGAGCGCCTTCCGCTGGATGGTGTTGGGGCACCGCGAAATCTCGGACATGATCGCTGCCCTGATCTGCCACGGCACGCTGACCCGCTTCCCGAAGTTGCGCGTCGCCAGCGTCGAGAACGGCAGCTCGTGGATCTTCCCGTTGTTCAACGACTTCGACGATCTCTACAAGAAGATGCCGCAGAATTTTCTCGAGCACCCGCACGACGTCTTCCGCCGCAACATCTGGGTGAGCCCGTTCTGGGAGGGCTGCGTCTCCGACGTCGTGAACACCGTCGGCTGGGACAAGGTGCTGTTCGGCTCTGACTATCCGCACCCCGAGGGGCTGGCCGAACCGAAAGGCTTCTGGAAGTACGCCGAGGGGATGGACCAGCGGCGCACCTACGACTTCATGGGTGACAACGCGCGGCGATTCATGGGTCTGCCGATCGCGAACCCGGATCCCGAAGCGGTCAAGCCGCCTGCGCTGTCGCACGTTTAACCAGACATATCGCCGGTTCACGGGGCATGCTGGACCCATGCCCACCATCACGACGAATGACGGCGTCGACATCTACTTCAAGGACTGGGGCTCGGGTCAGCCGATCGTCTTTAGCCACGGATGGCCGCTGTCGGCCGATGACTGGGACGCTCAGATGCTGTTCTTCCTGCAGCACGGCTTCCGTGTCATCGCCCACGACCGTCGCGGCCACGGCCGGTCCTCTCAGGTCGGCGACGGTCACGACATGGACCACTACGCTGACGACCTCGCCGCGGTCGTCGAGCATCTGGACCTGCACGATGCCGTGCACATCGGGCACTCGACCGGCGGCGGTGAAGTCGCACACTTTCTCGCCCGCTACGGCCAGAACCGCGCCGCCAAGGCAGTACTCATCAGCTCAGTGCCGCCGCTGAT
Organism: Mycobacterium neglectum; assembly: GCF_002591975.1. Lineage (GTDB taxonomy): Bacteria > Actinomycetota > Actinomycetes > Mycobacteriales > Mycobacteriaceae > Mycobacterium > Mycobacterium neglectum. The sequence continues at coordinate 31,308 of NZ_NVQE01000031.1, forward strand.
GGTGCAGACCGACGCCAACCCCGGCGGTCTGCCCAAGGAAGTGTTCGACGACTTTCAGGCCCAACTGGCGGCCAACCGGTCCGAGTTCTACCACTCGTTGGCATCGGGTCCGTTCTACGGGTTCAACCGGCCCGGTGTGGAACCGTCGGAGCCGATCATCCAGAACTGGTGGCGCCAGGGAATGATGGGTGGCGCCAAGGCGCATTACGACGGCATCGTCGCGTTCTCGCAGACCGACTTCACCGAGGATTTGAAGAAGATCACGATTCCGGTTCTGGTGATGCACGGCGACGACGACCAGATCGTGCCGTACGCCGACTCCGGGCCCCTATCGGCCAAGCTACTGCCGAACGGAACGTTGAAGACGTATGCCGGCTACCCCCATGGCGCATTCACCACCCACCACGACGTGATCAATCCCGACCTGCTGGAGTTCATTCGCTCCTGAGCTGTGGTTCACCCTCGGCGCGACACTTCCTTGGAATGGTCGACGTGAAACCGTGCCGCCTTCCGTATGGACTCCGCCGCGGGGCGCGGATTCCAGCCGAGTTCGCGCGTCGCCTTACTGTGATCTGCGGGCGACGTGGTGTGTAGTAGCCGCACACCTGTCACGTCGATGACCGGATCACGTCGTAGCAACCGGGCCACCGCTCCGCTGGCGAAGCCAGCGGCGTACATCATCGCGAGCGGAATGCCGAAGCGCGGCGGTCGCGCACCGACTCCGTCCGCCGCGGTCGTCAGCAACTCCCGCATCGGCATGTATGTCTCGGAAATGATGTAGCGTTCGCCGACCCGGCCGTGTTCGGCGGCGAGCAGGAACGCGTCGGCGACGTCCTCGATACCCACCACCTCGGTGGACACATCTTTGACCCACACCGGAAGCTGGCCTTGGGCAGCCAATTTCACCATCAACCCTTGATTCGGCTGAAAGTCCAGCGGTCCGTACGGGTTGGATACATTCAACGCGACGGCGGGCAGTCCCCGCTCGCGGGCATAGCGCAGGACCAAATCCTCCGCCTGACGGCGCGACTCGATGTAGGGCCCGCCGACCCCCGGCCAGTTGAACGCATCGTCTTCGGTCGCCGGGCGGCCTTCGCCGAGGGCGATCGTGCCGATGGTGCTGCAGAACACGAACCGATACAGATCGTTATCGGTGGCGATATCGAGCACCCGCTGCAAGCAGTTGACGTTGGTTTCGAAAAGGGGTGCCGGGTCGCGCAGGTGGAAGCGGGTGTCCACCACGCAGTAGTAAACGACATCGCGGTCGGCCATCGCTGCGCGCAAGGCGTCCGCGTCGTACAGGTCGCCGTAGCACCGCTCGATGTCGAGGTCGTCGATAGCCATTGTCTTGCTGGACTTGCGGAGATACACCCGAACGTCGTCGCCGCGCTCAGCGAGTTTGCGGGTGACATGGGAGCCGACAAAGCCACTCGCACCCATGACGAGGGCTTTACGCCGAATCGCTGAAGTCACACTACGAAGCTTTCTTGGCGACCGGGGGTGCGTACGCCGGCTTCCCGAGGCCAAGCGTGTACTGCGCGATCATATTTCGGAACACCTCGAGGGTGCCGCCGTAGATCCCCACCAGCGGCGCGAACCGGTAGACGTACTCGGCCGCACCGTCATCGGCCGCCCCGTCGGTACCGATCGGCAACAACGCAGGCGTACCCAAGATGTCCATCAGATCCGGCGAGATGTCGCGCATCGTCTGGGCCAGGGCGACGCGGCCGAAGATGCTCGGCGCACTCAGTGATGCCTCCATTCGGGCGACGCTTCGCCCGAGCCGATATGCGACCGAGCCGTCGTCGATCAGGCGGCGGCCGTCAGGGCCCGTCTCGCCGACCTTCGCAGCGGCCTTGTCTACCGCGGTGGCCATGAATCCGGCCTGGTGCATCATGATCGACACGTCCTGCAGTCCGTCCTGGGCGGCCTCCACTGCGCCGTGCTCCACGTTGAGAGGTTCGCGCACCACGGTCCAGCCGTCGTTCACCTCTCCGAGCCGATACTTGTCGTCGACGCGTACATCGCTGTAGTAGACGATGTTGGTGCGGTCACCGTCGACCGTGCGGACGCCCTGGATCTCGATACCCGGCGAATCGAGAGGAACGAGAAACATGGTGAGGCTCTTGTGCTTCGGCGCCGCGGGGTCAGTATTGGTGATCAGGAAGACGTACTGGCAGTTGTGTGCACCGGTGGTGAACATCTTCGACCCGTTGATCACCCAGCCTTCGCCGTCACGCACGGCGCGGGTCTTGCAGGTGGCGACGTCGGAACCGCCCTCCGGTTCGGTGTAACCCAGGCAGAGGCGGGCGTGACCGCTGTAAACCTGTGGCATCACTTCGGCTTTGAGTTCGGGTGAGCCGAACTTCTCCACCGAGTGCGCAATCATGGCGGTCGTTCCGGACGTGACCCACGGTACGTGGGCGCGGCGCTTCTCGAGTGCCCAGATACGAGCCCGGAGGCGATTGAAGCCGCCTTCTGATTCCGGCTTCCACTCCTTGGCCAGGTAGCCCGCTTCGCCGAGCGCCAGATGTACGCCCTCGTCGAAGTTGTCGCCGGTCTCACGATCACGGCGGATCACCTCATCGGTGACGTGCGTGCGCAGGAAACCGCGTGTCTCGTCGAGGAAGGCCTGATCGTCATCGGACAGTTCGACCCGTGAGAAATCCATTGCGGCCTTTACCTGCCTTCCCGTGCGGCGACGATCTCGGCGATGTATTTGGCTGTGACACCGGGGTCACCGCCGGCCAGCGACCATCCGCGGGCCCGCACCAGATAGGCAGTCGCCGCGGCTTCGGCCGAAACGCCGAGGCCGCCCTGGACGTGGACCGCCATCGTCGCTGCCTTCGACGCTTCTTCGGCCATGAACACGAACGCCGACGGCGCCAGCTCCGGACGCTCGTCGGGCTCGTTGTCGAGGAACCACGCTGCCCGCCGCGCCAGGTTACGTCCACCCTGGACTGTGATGGCGATGTTGGCCAAGGGGTGCGAGATGCCCTGCAACGTCGAGATCGGAACACCGAGTGTGTAGCGGGACTTGGCGAACTCGGCGGCGATGGTCATCGTCTCCTCGACGAGGCCGACCAGTGCTGCCGCAGTGAGCACCCGCCATTCATCCAGGGCCCGTTGATATTCGATCAACGCCTCGGGTCCGCTGCCCAGCACGGTGCGATCGTCGGCGGCGGCGGGGTCGACCCACGCCATCGGAAGCTTGCCGATGTTGTCGACCTTGACCGGTCGGGTCCCGAACGTCAGTCGCACGACGTCTTCGCCGTCACGCACGATGATGTGGTCGGCAATCGATCCCGTCGGGATCAGGCGAACCCCGGAGACGTTGTCCTGTCGGGGATCGAGCGCGATCAGCTGCTTACCGTTGACGACGTCCGGCTCGGCCGTGCCCAGCCGTGCCAGTAGCCGAGCCGCGCAGACATGATCGATCCACGGAACCGGGGCTAGCGCGCGGCCGAGTTCGTCGGCCACCAGCGTCAGATCGACGAGAGTGGCGCCGTCCCCTCCGCTGGACTCGGGCAACGCCATGCTGGTTGCCCCCATGGCGCACAGCCGTTCCCACAGACTCTTGTCGAAGCCGGATTCCTCAGCGGCGCGGACGGTTTCGATCGGGCAATGCGTTTTGAAAAACTCACGATACGCCGACTGTATGGCGTTGTGGTCCTCGGACAGGCTGTAGTCCAGCCTCCGCAATTCGTAACGGTCCATCGTCAGTGTTCCCCTTGCTCCTCGCGTCCGCGGCGATCCTCTCGGACCCCGAAGAAGAAATCCTGTGCATTGTTGTAGAGGTAGTTCTCCAGCACCTCGGCAGGCAGGTCCAGCGCCAGCGCCTCGGGCACCACACGGTGCATTCTCAGAACCGGCCAGTCCGATGCGAATATGACCTTGTCGGGTCCGCGGGTGCGCATGTAGTGCAAAAGGCTGTCCGGCAACCGCTTGGGCGACCACGCCGACGTCATCAGGCGCAGGTTCTGGTATTTGATCATCAGTCGGATCGCGACGTCCCACCACGGATCTGCCCCATGGATCATGCAGAGCTTCAGCTCGGGGAATCGCACGCATACCCGGTCGAGGTGGATGGGGTTCTGCGCCTCCCCGGGGATCGGCGGACCCGGCAGACCGGTGTTGATGCACAGCGGTAGACCGATTTCAGCGCATTTGGTGTAGAGCGGATAGTAGACGGCGTCACTCGGCGGGTACTGACCGTCACCCCAAAAGCTGGGCCCTACAGCGGTGTACGCCACCGGGAGGTCGCGCACGATGGCGCTGAGTTCCCGCAGGGACGGCATGGGCCGCAGCAGATTCACGCCACCCACCGCGAGTGCGAACTTGTCGGGCCGCTGGTCGACGAACTTGCGGGCCGTCACCGACGGCTTCGTCAGGTTGTCCATCAGGATGGCCTTCTCGACACCGCGCTCGTCCATTTCCTCGAGCAACTGCGGCAGCTCGACCTGGTCGTAGAGCGACTGCGGTCCCTTGAAGTAGTCGTCGCGCACCTTGAGCATGAACTCGGGTTGCTTCTCAGTCTCACCGAAGTGGACGTTGACCAGGCAATCGATGGCTTTCGGGCTCATGTCAGCGACGCCTCTTGCATCGCAGCCGCTTTCGCCCAGCGATAGTCCGGTTTGCCATTTCCGAGCCGCCGTACTTGATCGACGAAAATGAACTCCTTCGGCGCCTTGAACCGCGCGAGATGCGATGTGCATTGGCCATGAAGCTCTTCGGGGGTGATGCTGACGTCGTGCTGCAAGGCCACCAGTGCGACGATTTCTTCACCCCACCGCTCACTGGGCCGACCGACCACCAGCGCATCGGCGACACCCGCGTATGCGCGCAACACTTCCTCGACTTCCTCGACGAAGACCTTCTCGCCGCCGGTGTTGACGACCAGCGAGTCCCGACCGAACAACTGGAGAGAGCCATCGGGAGCCAGCGAGCCGCGGTCCCCGGAAATCACCACACGCTGTCCCTCAACGACGGGAAACGTCTTACGGGTCGCGGCCTCGTCGTCGAAATAGCCGAGCGGGATGCGTCCGCCGCGTGCGACGAAGCCGACCTCCTGCTCCCCCGATTGCAGGAAGCGACCGTAGTCCTCGGACAGGACCAGCGCGCCTTCCCTGAGCACGAACGTGTCCTTCTGGTCCCCGTGTTGGCTGCGCCCGAAGCCCACGTTCCCGGTCTCCGAGGAGCCGTAGCCGTTGATCAAGGTGATCTGCGGCAGCAACTCCAGAAGCGCCTGTTGGTGTTTCGGATTGGTGGCCGCCCCACCGGTGCCGATCGCATACATCGACGACAGGTCGTAAGCACCGCTGCGCAGTTCCTCGACCAGCGGCCCCGCGTAGGCGTCGCCGACCATCGTCATCATGCCGACTTTCTCACGCTCGGCCGTCTCGAGTACCGCACATGGGTCGAAGCGTGTCTTATCGTAGAGGACGATCGGCAGCCCGTTGAGGAGCCCCGCGAAGGCCGTCCACATTCCCGCTGCATGCATCAGCGGTGACACGGCGAACCACGGCTGACCTTCGAAACCGAGCTTGGCATGGATCTCGTCGACGGATTCGTGGTCGGCGCCGTTCATGGACACCACGTACGTGTCGCTCTGCCGCCACATGACCCCTTTGGGGCGGCCGGTGGTCCCGCCGGTGCACACCATCATCACATCGTCGGGTGACGTCGCAATGTCGACGTCCGTATCTCCCTGCGCCAGAGCATCTTCCAAACTGATGGCCCCCGGCAACTGCGGTGCCGAACTGTCGTCGTCGACCGAGATCATCAGGTCCGCGGCGGCGGGCGGGAGGACATCGGCGAACTTGGGCCCGAACGAGCGGTGATAGATCACCGCTCGTGGCTGCAGGTAGTCCAGGAGTTCGGCAACCTCGCGTGGGGTGTAGTTGTAGTTGACGTTGACCGGTACGGTTCGCGCCTTCAGCGACCCGATGACCATGTCGGGATACAGGTCGTTGTGCATGATGAGTGCCACGCGATCCTGTCCACATTCCCAGTTCGCGAGGTCAGCTCGTTCCCGGTGCGCGCCCAACCCCTGCCCGGCAAGGTAATTGGCCAGTCTGCGGGTCCGCTCCGCCGACTCCCCGAACGTGCTACGGCGCGTACCGCAGATGGTCATCAGCCGGTCGGGAACGGCTTCGGCGATCGCGTCCAGCACCGCGCCGATGGTCCATTCGCCCATGGCTAGGCGGAGGCCGTTACGTTCGCACCCAGCAGCTGCAGCGCGTTGTCGCGCATCACCTTCCGGGTGTCCTCGTAGCTGAACTCCGGGAACTGCGGGATGTCGGCGGTGAAGGTCATCGGATCGGCCAGGCCTTCGCCGTGAGGCCAGTCCGAACCGAACAGGATCTTGTCGACGCCGATCGTCGCGGCGAGCAGCTTGACGTCGTCCTCGTAATACGGCGCGATCCACACGTTGTTTCTCAACTGCTCGACCGGGTCCTCTTTGAAGTGGTACGGCGCGGTGTTGGCGGCCTTCTTGAGCCGTTTGATCAAGCGGTAGACGAAGTATGAGCCGTTCTCGATGCTCGCCACCTTCAACTTCGGATGCCTGGTGAAGACCTGATGCACGAGCATCGATGCCATGGCGTCGTGAATCGCGCGGTCGTCGAGCAGCACCTGATCGAGCGGATCCTTCTTACCGAACCCCTCGAAGGTGGCCTTGCCGCCCCACAATGCCGCGATCGCGAGATAGCCGCTGTCGGACAGGTGGAAGATCACCGGAACGCCCGCCTCGGCCAGTCGGGCCCACACCGGATCGTGCAATGGATCTCCCAGTGAACGCGGCTTGACACGACCCGGAACCGGCGCAGGCCGTACACACACGTTCTTGGCGCCGCGGGACAGGACGAACTCGACCTCTTCGACGGCCTTGTCCGGATCGGCCAGCGAGATGATCGGCGCCGACAGGAACCGGTGGTCGGGACGGTCGAAACCCCAGTCTTCATCGAGCCACAGATTGAACGCGTGCACCGTGGCCATGGTGGCCTCGATGTCGTGTTTGAGGGCTTCCTCGACGCCGCACGCGAAAGTCGGCAGCATGAACACGGTTTCGAGGTTCTGCTTGTCGAGAACCTTCAGCCGGGCATCGCGATTCTGGTACTCGGGATGGTCTGGCAGCCGGTCGACCTTCATCAGCGAAGCCGGGTCCACGCCCTCGGGGATTTCACCGCGGAACAGAAGGTCGAGGCAACCGGGTTCGATGATCGGGTCGAACGTCGGATTCGGGATGAAGTGGTTGACCACACCACCCATGACGGCGAACGTGCGCTTGCCCTCGTTGAGCATCTGCACTCCGCGGCGTTTGAACTCCTTGGGCAGGTGGCGGGTGCACGAGTCGATCGTCTCGTAATAGTGATTGTCGACGTCTATGGCCATGTAGTCCAGGGTCATGATTCCTGTCCTTTCAAAGATCCTTGGCCTGATCCTCGGGCCGGCGGGAAGTTCGGCTGACGCTTTTCGAAGAAGCTCGTGATGCCTTCGATGAAGTCGGGGCGCTGCATGGATTCGTGCATCAGCTTTTCGGCATCGTCGCTGGCATCGAATACATCGCGCATGGTGTCTGCGTACACCTGTTGCTTGATCACCGCCAGCGAGCTCGGCGCGCAGTTGGCGGCGATGTCCTCGGCGTAGGCGATCGCGCGGGAAAGTAGTTCTTCGGGTGCCACGACTTCTTTGACCAGTCCAAGGCGCAGGGCCTCGTCTGCCAGGAACACCCTGCCCGACAACAGCAGGTCGAGAGCAACGCCCTGGCCGACGATGCGAGGCAGGATCCAGGAGATCCCGTACTCCGCGATCAGGCCTCGGCGGGCGAACGAGGTGCTGAATTTTGCGCCGTCGGCAGCGAACCGCACGTCGCACATCAACGCCATCGTCATACCCATACCGGCACAGGCACCGTTGATTGCGGCGATGAGGGGTTTTCTCATCGTCGCCGTGAAATGCGGATGACGCGCACCGACCAGCTTGCCGACGTCCGTGTCCGCGGCGGCATCGACGGTGGCGGCGCTGATCGACGTGAGGTCGCCCATGTCCGCCCCGGCGCAGAATGCTCGGCCTTTACCGGTCACGACGATGGCCCGGACGTCAGGGTCGGCCTCTGCGTCGTCGAGTCTCAGATAGAACATGGTGGCCAGACCGCCGCCCCAGCCGTTCATCCGCTCGGGCCGGTTGAGGGTCAGGACGGCGACGCCGGTGTCGAGGACCTCGTAGAGCACGGGTGCGCTCTGGTCGGAGGCGTTGCGGTCCAAGGGGTCAGCGACGCGATCTCCAACGCTCACCCGTCAGCCCTCCTCAGGCATGTCGAACTGGATGTTTGCACTTACTGTACACCTATCGGTAGTGCCTTCCGCAACCGTCTGGCAGGGCATCAGCCGGCCAACCCGAACCGTCGATACGCAGCGTCGATGTCGGATTTGGCCTCGTGTGGCAGCTCAGCCTGCGGCGGCCGCGAGTGGGGGTAAGAACCGATGGGCAATCCAAGCACCGACGCCGCGTACTTGAACGCCCCGCCCCAGTGGGTGAAATAGTCCGGACGGCCCGGATAGCACGTAAAGCACCCACCGATGTCGACGGTGAACTGATCGATACCCGACTTCTCCGCGTAATCGATCGCCTCAGACAACTTGTCGCTCCACACGAGTTCCCAGTATTCGGACAACACCCGATGCTGCGGAGTTTCGTAGAGATAACCGGACGTACCCAGTTGAGCGGGCCCGACGATCCCGGCGCGTAGCCAGCCGGCACGGTAGACCATCGTCTCGCATTCCCAGATCGTCAGGTCGGGAGCGAGGTTGTGTAGCTGCCGGCTGGCCGTGGGCCGGAACGCGCCCTCCTTGGTCGCGCACACCGCCGGAATCTCGTCGTAGATCCGCGCACCCTCGGCAGGGGTCAGCACGTATCCAGACGACGGCGAGTTGAACATGCCGAGCGCGACATCGCTGCGGTCGGCGATGTAGTGAAAGAACCGTAAAACACCGGCTCCCCCATGCGCTTCCATCATCGGCGTCTGGATGTAGACGATGTCGGCCCCCGCCTGCTGTGCGTGCAGTGTCAGATCCAGACAGTCCTTCGCCGACATGGCAGCGGTGCAGGCCTGCACCACGACATTGGGATCGGCGGCCCGGCCCTCTTGAATCGCGACCTCCAGCAGGCGCTTTCGCTCATCGATGGTCAACGACCAGAACTCCGCAATACCGCTGGTGCACCAGAGCATCGGGTGACGCAGTTCTCCGACGCAGTAACGCACCAGCGTGCGGTAAGCGTCCCAGTCGATGTCATCGCCGTCCACGCCACAGAACGGCGTGTAAAGGGAGTTGCCGATCCCCCGCAGATTGCTGCGGGCCCAATCCCGCGCTTCGCTGGCCGTCGCCACTGCTGCCTCCTCAGGTGAAGTCTCAGGTGAAGTCAGAGCCTCCGTCGACGTTGACATTGGCACCGGTCATGTACGAATTTCGCCGGGAAGCGAGAAACGCTACGACAGGACCCATTTCGTCCGGCAGACCCGCGCGCGGTAAGTGCGCCGGATGCCCGAAGTGCTCGTCGATGGCCGACATCAACGCATACGGATCGCTGCCGTCGACTCCGACAGATGCGGCCCAGCCGACCAACGCCTCCGAGGAGATGCTGCCCGGTGAGACGACGTTGACCATGATCTCGTCCTTGGCCAACATCAGCGAAAGGTTCTTGGAGATACTCGTCAGTGCCGCCTTGGCGGCGGTGTACGCGGGCAGAATGACGCTCTGACGTTGCGTCGAATGCGCGGAGAAGTTCACGATGCGCGCCCACTTGGCTTTTCGGAGCAGCGGTAGTGCGGAACGGACGCAGTGCACCATCCCCAGCACGCCGTCGTCGAACGCTGCGCGCCACTGATCGTCGGTGAGATCGTCGAAGGTGCCGACCGACCCTGGCCCCACTGCGTTTATGAGGATGTTGAGCTCACCACCCCACCGTGCGCTCAGGTCGTCGAAAACCCGCTGCACCTGTTCGGCGTCCGAGGCGTCGGCCACGAGCCCGAGCGCATCAGGGCTTCCCCGGGTCGCCAAATCCGTTGCAGCGTCGTCGAGTACCGCCTGCGTCCGGCCGACGACTGCCACCCGCGCACCGTCCTCGGCGAGGCAGCGCGCAGTCGCAAGTCCCATGCCTCGGCCGCCTCCGACGACGACCGCGGCTGCGTCCCTCAACCCCAGATCCATGGCGTACGCGCCGTCAGGTACCAGTCCAGTTGGGCGCGCGCTTTTCTGCGAACGCGATCGCGCCCTCCTTGGCATCGTTCGAGGAGAAGATCGGAATGATGTACTCGAGTTGCTTTTTCCACATCTCGTCCTCGCTCCAACCGACCGACTTGACGAGGATTTCCTTGGTGGTCGCCACCGCAAGAGGCCCGTTGGCTGTGATGCGTTCGGCCAATTCGATTGCGCCGGCAAGCGCTTCGCCCGGTTCGGTGAGCACGTTGACGAATCCCCATGCCTCGGCCTGCTCGGCGGTGAAGCTCTCGCCGGTGAGCGCCAACTGAAGCGCCTTCTGATACGGGATTCGTTTGTGTAGACGCAGCAGCCCGCCACCCGCGGCGACAAGTCCGCGTTTCACTTCGGGGATGCCGAACTTCGCCGTCCGCGATGCCACCACCAGATCCGTCGCGAGCACCACTTCGGTGCCACCGGCTAGCGCATAGCCCTCGACGGCTGAGATGAGTGGCTTCCTCGGCGGCCGCTCGGTGAAGCCGATGCCACGACCCGGAATCGCGACCATCTCGCCGGCGGCGAAGGCCTTGAGGTCCATGCCGGAACAGAAATTGCCACCTGCCCCCGTCAGCACCGCGACCGATAGGTCCTTGTCCTCGTCGAGTTCGTCGACCGCGTCGGCCAGGCCCTGGCTGACCGCCAGGTTCACCGCGTTTCGCGCTTCCGGCCGATTGATCGTGATGACGAGTACGCGCCCCTGGCGCTCCGTCAGGATTTCGTCCGACACACTTCGCCTTTCGCCGCCTTTAGCTGCAATCGCTAGAAACACTTACTATAGGGCTTACAGTAAAGAAGTGAAACGGTGGACCGGTACAGTTGACGGCAGCGGCTGAGCGGCGACACACCTGCGTAGACGCAGATCAGAGGGCAATTGCCGGTACATTCAGTCCACCAGTCGATTGTGATGGAGGTGCCGTTCGTGGCAAGGCAGGCGACCGCCGAGAAACGTCCGCGGCGCGAACGCGGATCGATAAATCCCGACGACATCATCAAGGGTGCTTTCGAACTCGCCGAAGAAGTGGGCATCGACAACCTCTCCATGCCGCTGCTCGGTAAGCATCTCGGCGTCGGCGTGACCAGCATCTACTGGTACTTCCGCAAGAAGGACGATCTCCTCAACGCCATGACCGATCGGGCGCTGCGGCAGTACGTCTTCGCCACGCCCTACGTCGAGGCCAAGGACTGGCGCGAGACTCTGCGTAATCACGCGCGGTCGATGCGAAAGACATTCCTGGGCAACCCGATTCTGTGCGATTTGATTCTCATTCGCTCCGCTCTGAGTCCGCGTACTGCGCGGCTCGGCGTGCAGGAGGTCGAGAAAGCGATCGCCAGCCTGACGGAGGCGGGCCTGTCCGCCGATGACGCCTTCGACACATACTCCGCGGTTTCGGTACACGTCCGCGGTTCGGTGGTGCTGCAACGCCTCCGCGAGAAGAACCGGTCAACGGACGAAGGCCCCAGCGATATCGACGAAGCGATGGCCATCGACAGCGACTCGACGCCGCTGCTTGCTCTGGTCACCGAGAAGGGTCACCATCTCGGCGCGGCCGATGAGAACAACTTCGAGTTTGGTCTCGAGTGCATCCTCGATCACGCCGGTCGGCTGATCGACGAGGCCAACAGCACGACCGCCAAGAAACCCGCGCGCAAACGCTAGCGATTTGCGGAGTTCTAGCCGCAGTCAGCGCGGCCGCGGCTCCACAAATCGCACGGGGTTTAGACCTCGATGACGACCGCGCCGCCCTGGCCACCGCCTGCGCACATCGCGGCGACACCGATGCCGCCACCGCGCCGCTGCAACTCGTAGATCAGCGTCGTCACCATGCGCGCACCCGAGGCGGCGATGGGATGGCCCAGGCTGCATCCACTTCCGGAGAAGTTGACCAGCTCCTCGTCGATGCCGTACTCGCGGCACGCCGCGATCGGCACCGAGGCGAATGCTTCGTTGATCTCCCACAGCGTGACGTCGGACGGCTTCAGCCCGGCACGGCCGAGCACCTTGCCGATCACCTTCACTGCACCCAGCCCGCAGTCGCGAGCGGGGACACCCGCTGCGCCCCAAGCCTTCACGGTGGCCATCACGGAAAGATTGTTGGCGTCGGCATAACCGCGCTCGACGAGGGCGACGCCCGCAGCGGCGTCATTGGTACCGCTGCTGTTGCCCGCGGTGATCGAGAAGCCCTCGATCTCGGGATGCAGCACCTTGAGCCCGGCGAGCTTCTCGACGGTGGTGTCGCGGCGGGGATGCTCGTCCACGCTGAAATCCACCACTGACCCGTCGAACTGCTGGATCTTCATCGGGATGATCTCGTCGAGGAACTTGCCCGCATCCTGTGCGGCGACGGCCCGCTCATGCGACCTGGCGGCCCACGCGTCCATCTCCTCGCGGGTGATGCCCACCGATTGCGCGGTGTTCCATCCGACGGTGATCGACATGTCCTTGGTCGGCGCGTCGGGTGTCTCGACGTGCGTCGGCGGCATCCACCGCTCCTCGAACTTCAGCTCGGGGCCGGGGATTCGCCAGTTCGTCAGTGGGGTCATCGACAGGGACTGCACGCCGCCTGCGATCAGTACCCGCTCCATACCCGAGCCGATCTGCGCGGCCGCGTTGCCGATCGCGGTCAGGCTGCCTGCGCAGTGCCTGTTCACCGACTGGCCCGGAACGTGGTGCAGCCCAGTGGCGTCGGCGGCATAGCGTGCCAGATCCCCGCCACCGTAGTGCGATTCGGCGAAGATGATGTCGTCGATGTCGGCGGGATCCACACCCGACCGGCGAACCACCTCGGGCAGCACCGTGGTGATCAGTGTCTCGGGCGGGGTGTTGACCAAAGTCCCCTTGAACGAACGGCCGATAGCCGTCCTGGCTGCACCGACGATGACGGGTGTGGACATGTTTTCAACCTCGGGTTTCGGCATAGGTGACTTTACAAAAGTAACAGATAGTGTTGCGTTGCCAGAAGGTGAGGGTGCTCACTCCGGCTCCGGAACGTAGAAGTGCTCGTCGCGCAGCCGGAACGCCTCCTTGGTGCCATGCTGCGCACGGGTCTTGACGAAGTTGAACTCACCGGGCGCGAACTGCAGGTTTGTCCCGTAGGCGTGGAACAGATAGCTGGCCACCTCCTCGCCCGCATACGCCTGGCTCTGTTCGACGAGGCGGAACGCTTCCTTGGCGATGACCACCCCGTCGGCAGGCATCTTCGCGGCCTTCTCCGCCCAGTACCGCGCCCGTGCGGTGACCGAACCGGGGTCGCAGGTGTCGGTGAACACTCCCAGGTGTTCGACCGCGCCCGCGTCGATGATGTCGCCGGTGAGAAGGAGGCGCCGTGCCAACACGGGACCGAGGCGGTGAAAGAACATGTGTAGGCTGCCCAGCGCCGGGCCGAGGAACCGGGTGGCGGGCATACCGATCTTGGTGTCGCGCCCGATCACGGAGATGTCGGTCATCAACGCCATCTCGAATCCTCCGCCGAGCGCGTAGCCGCTGATCTCCCCCACGGTGACTTTCGGGTAGCCCATCAGGTTGTGATAGAAGCCGAACGACTTGCGATCGACGGTCAAGCGCCGCCGTTGACTGGGGCGACGTTTGGATCGAATCCTTGTCTCGTCTGTCTGCTCTTCGCGCAAGCGTCCCCCTGCACTACGTGCGGGAGGTGCCCCCACATCGCCGTACCAGCCGTACGCGTTGTTCATGTCCGCGCCCGTGCTGAACACACCCTCGACGCCACGCAGCAGCACCACCGTCAGATCGTCGTCCTCGGCCACCTGGTCGAGATATCGGCCGACGGTCTCGCGCATCGCCGCATCGTAGGAGTTGCGCCGGCTCGGGTTGTTGAACGCGATCGTGGCGATGCGCTTGTCGCGGTCAACGTCGAAAAGCACTCGGTCGTCGGTGGTCGTCATCGAAAGTCCTTCATTCGGCGTTGGAAATCAGTTTGGCCTCAATGGTTTTGTCCGCTCCGACCGCGAGCGTGTTGCGCCGCGCTGCGGACAGGTGGTGGTGCGCCAGCTTCACAGCACGCGCCTCATCGCCGTCACGAATCGCGTCCAGCAGCCGTTGGTGATCGCGAAGCGCGGCCCGCATGGTCTTCTGTTTCATCGGATCACCTTCATCGCTCCACACCGAGGACTCGTGGGCCGACCAGATGAGCTCCAGTGAGCCGATCAGCAGAATCATCGGCTCGTTTCCGCATCGGGACACCAGCGCCTCATGGAATCGCCGCGCGTTTGGCACGTAGCGCGCAAGATCGTCGAATTGCTCTGCCTGCGTTTTGATCTCCGCCTCGAGATACGGCACAACCTCGATCATCCGGTCTTCACGGGCGGCACACATGCCTGCGCAGATCGGCTCGAGATGCATCAACGCGCCACTCACGTCGGCGGGCTTGGCAGACCGCGTCTGCAACACCATGCTGATCATGTGCGCGGTGCGTTCGGCCGAGGGTGGATGTACGACCGCACCGCCCATGTTCCCGCGACGCACCGAGATCAACCCGTCGGTCTCGAGGATGTGAATGGCCTCGCGCAGCGCGGGCGGGCTGACTCCGAATTGGGCCAGCAGAGTGTCCTGCGACGGGAGCACGTCGCCTTCCTTGATGCGCCCGGACAAGATCTCGTCGCGTAGCCGGGACGCGACGATCTCGGCGACCCGGGGCTGACGTATGCGCTGCACGCTGGTCATCAGCCCTTGACCTGTCGGTGACCGAAATCGAAGACACTCAACTTGTCGGGCGACGAAGCCGCCGTGTTGAATTCGCCGACGCACAACACCTCGTCGCCGAGCAACAGCCGTGCCGTCGACGTGACCCGGCCGTCGGCTTCGGCACGTGCGACTTCGAACGCGAGTTCAACCAGGACCGGAGTGGGCCGGCGAAACGTCACCGTGAGCGAGCGGGTCTTACCGGTGCGCCCCGAGGCACAACTCTGATGCTGGGTGATGCAGTCGAAGAACACCGCAAGGAAGCCGCCGTTGACCAGCCCCGGCGGCCCTTCGTACACCACGGGAAAGGTGACACGGCCGGACGCCGCGTCGGCATCGAGATGGTCGAACGTGTAATCGGGAAAGCACGGGTTGTACGCCCCGACATCGAAGGCGTGATCGAGATACACCCGTTGGGTCTCGGTGCTTTGCGGCCCGATGCGAGGTGTCAGGTCGGGCGGTGCAGCGGGCGCCAGTTCCCGTTCCCACTCGGCGATCTGGGTGACGATGGCGTCGACGGTCGGGTGCTCGTGTTCCAGTGACAGCAGCAGCCCGGTCAACCGGCGCATGGCCCCGGCGGCGGCCACCGTTTGCGGCAGCGGTTGCTCACCGAAACGGGGGGTGCCCTCGGCCATGAGTTGCCTTTCGCCTGTCGACTGTTCCGTCAGGACGCTTTCCTTGCTAACTTGTACAAGATAGCAATACTGTATGCCTAACCGTATATCGAGGGAAGGGCGGAGGCAACGGTGACTGACGACGGGACGGTAACGACCTCCCGGGCGGACGGCGTTCTGCATGTCACGCTCGATCGGCCGTCGCGGCGCAACTCGTTGAGCCCGCCGATGGTGGCCGCGTTCGTCGATGCGTTGACCGACGCCGCCACCGACGACTCACTTCGCGCCGTCCACATTCGCGGCGGCGGAAACGATTTCTGCGCGGGCGTCGACTGGGTCAGCGCCAACAGCGGCGACCGTCCCCGCACCGGCGATCTCGTACGCCGCGTTCCGCACGGCGCCCACCGCGTGATCGAACTCGTTCACTCGATCCACCTGCCCGTCGTGTGCAGCGTCCGCGGCTGGGCCGCCGGGCTGGGCTGCAATCTGGCGCTGGCCGCCGATTTCACCGTCGCAGGTGCGGATGCGGTGTTCTGGGAGCCGTTCCTGGACCGCGGTTTCAGCCCGGATTCGGGTTCGTCGTGGCTGCTCCCCCGGTTGGTCGGGTTGGCGCGGGCGAAGAGCATGCTGCTGCTGGGCGAGAAGGTCAGCGGATCCGACGCGGCGGACTGGGGTTTGATCCATCGTTGCGTAGACGATTCCGAAGTCGACGACATCGCGGCGGAACTGTTGGCGCGGTTGGCCGCCGGCCCCACTGTCGCGATCGGACTCGCCAAACAGGCCATCCACTACGGGCAGCACGCGACGCTTCCGCAGACAATGGACCAGGAGTTGTTCAACCTGGAGCTGTCCTGTCGGACCAAGGATTTCAAAGAAGGACTCGCGGCGTTCCGCGAGAAGCGTGCGCCGGAGTTCGGTGGCCGGTGACCCAGACGGAAGGACTCCGCCATGTCATATGACGACATCACCTACGAGGTCGACGGGCACAAGGCCACCATCACGCTGAATCGGCCGAACGCGCTCAATGCGCTCAGCCCACGCATGATCACCGAACTCCGCACCGCGTATGACGAAGCGGAGAACGACGACAACGTCTGGATTCTGATCGTGACCGGGACAGGGCGTGCGTTCTGCACGGGCGCCGATGTCGGCGAGATCCCCGAAGACGGACGGGTGGTCTACGAACGGCCGTACCTGTCCACCTATGACCAGTGGGAGGCACCGCAGGAGGGCACGCCGCCGTTCCGTCGTATGGCCAAGCCCGTGCTGGCCGCCATCAACGGGTTGTGTTGCGGCGCAGGACTGGACTGGATCACCACCGGTGACATCGCCATCGCGTCGGAAAAGGCGACGTTCTTCGATCCGCATGTGAGCATCGGGTTGGTGGCGGGCCGGGAGATGGTGCGATTGGCCCGGGTGCTGCCACGCAACATCGCGCTCCGCATGGCGCTGATGGGCAAGCACGAACGGATGAGTGCCCAGCGGGCATATGAGCTAGGGATGATCAGCGAGGTTGTCGAACACGACAAACTCCTCGAACGCGCCCACGAGATCGCTGACATCGTGAACTCGAATGCGCCGTTGGCAGTTCGGGGCACGCGCCTGGCTATCCACAAAACACTGGACCTGCCGCTGCACGAAGCCGAGATTCTGGCCGAGACCTTCCGCGAACGTGTGGTCCGCACCGAGGATGCCGACGAGGGCCCGAAGGCGTTCATGGAGAAGCGCGCGCCGAATTGGCAATGCCGATGACGTCGCACAGCTTCGAGACAATCGCGCTTGACGTGGACCCGGACGACCACGTTGCCACGATCACGCTGAATAGGCCGGACTCGCTCAACTCGTTCAACCGGGCGATGTGCGAGGAGGTGTCCGAGGCCTGGCGGCTCGCCAAGCTCGACGATTCGGTGCATGCCGTGGTGGTGCGCGCCGCGGGCAGTCGGGCGTTCTCCGCGGGCCTGGACATCAAGTCGTCCTACGGTCAGCCCGACAACGTGTGGAATCACGAGGATCCGGGCGAGTACCTGAGCCCCAAGTGGCAGAAGGTGTGGAAGCCCGTCGTGTGCGCCGTGCAGGGTATGTGCACCGCGGGAGCCTTCTACTTCGTCAATGAATCAGATGTCGTGATCTGCAGCGAGGACGCGACGTTCTTCGACTCGCACGTCAGCGCTGGCCTGGTATGCGCACTCGAGCCGGTCGGGCTGATGCGCCGCGTCGGTCTGGGTGAGACGCTGCGAATCGCGTTGATGGGCAACGACGAGCGGGTCAGCGCCGACACCGCTCTTCGGATCGGGCTGGTGACGGAGGTCGTCGCGCGCGAGGCGCTGTGGGCGCGCGCGCACGAGATCGCGGCGGCGATCGCGGCCAAACCGCCGACGGCCACCCAGGGCACCGTGAAGGCGATCTGGGAGTCACTGGACAAGCCGTACCGCGCAGCCATGGAACAGAATCTGATCTACACAAGGTTGGGAAATCCGCTTGGACAGGCCGAGCTCGCCAGCCGCTCCCCCGGCGACAGGCCCACTCCGAGGCTGCGCTGATGGAAGAACATCCCCTCAGTAGGCGGATCCGTCGCGTTCTGGAGCTGCGGCCCGACGGGCCCGCGATCGAGTACGACGGCGAATGGCTGACGTGGGGCGCCGTCGCCGCGCTGGCCCGTCGCATCGAATCGCTCACCGCCTCTGGGCGCCAGGTCGGAATCCTGTTGCATAACACACCGTCCCACGTCGCGACGTTTCTCGGCGTTCTGATGGCGGGCGGCACGGCCGTCGCCATCAACCCGTCCCGCGGCGACGACCGCATCAAGGGCGATATCGAGGCGCTTCAGCTGCCCATGGTCATCGGCACCAACGACGATATGACGACGTTGGTGACGCCGACGGCACGCACCGCCACGGTGGCGATCGCGGGCCTTGCCGATGCGCCCGACGTGAGCTCGGCGAGCGAGCAGCGCCGCGACGCGGGCCGCGAAGGGGTCGCGGTGCGGATGCTGACCAGTGGGACGACGGGTCCGCCCAAGCGAATCGACCTGACCTACGACATGCTGGCGCGCAGCGTGATCGGCACCGACTTCGACATCGCACCGACGCCGACCGAACCGCGCCGTGGCGTCGCGATCGTCAACGCCCCGCTGGTGCATATCGGCGGCGTGTTCCGCGTCCTGCAATGTGTCTGCGAAGCGCGTTCGTTCGCCCTGCTGGATCGATTCGAGCTCGACCGGTGGGCCGACGCCGTGCGCATGCACCGACCGCAGGCGGTGTCGTTGGTTCCCGCGGCCCTGCGCACCGTGCTGCACTCCGACCTGACTCGAGACGATTTGCAGAGCATCCGCGCCGTCACCTCAGGCACGGCGCCGCTATCAGCCGAGGATGCCGACGCATTCACCGCCAAATTCGGCATTCCGGTCCTGACGTCATACGCCGCAACGGAGTTCGGTGGCGGCGTCGCAGGATGGTCGCTGCGTGACTACCAAAAGTACTGGCACACCAAGCGCGGCAGCGTGGGCAGGGCCACGCTCGGCGCAAAGCTGCGTGTGGTCGACGACAACGGTGCACCCGTCGCCGACGACCAGCCAGGCCTGCTCGAGGTGAGGCCGGGCCAAATGGGAGCGATCGGAGATTGGATGCGAACCACCGATATGGCGCGCATCGACGCCGACGGATTCCTGTGGATCCTCGGCCGCGCCGACCAGGCGATCATCCGCGGCGGTTTCAAGGTGATGCCCGACGATGTGCGCAGCGCGTTGGAGAGCCACCCGGCGGTGCAGGGCGCGGCGGTGGTCGGTCGGCCCGATCAGCGACTCGGCGAGACACCGGTGGCCATGGTCGAACTGCGGAACGCGGTCGAGGTGGATATCCTTCTCGACCACTTGCGGAAGCGGTTGGCGCGCTACGAGATTCCCACCGACATCGCGATCGTCGAGCAGATTCCCAGGACCCCGTCGGGCAAGGCCGATCTGACCGCCGTCCGCAAGCACTTCACCACCGTCGACCATGCCTGACACCACAGTCGCCGACGTTCTACGCGAACAGGCGCAGAACCGGGGCGAGCATCCGCTGCTGATATGCGACGGCGACCGGCTCAGCTACGCCGAGGCCCACCAACGCTCGACGAGGTTGGCGTGTGGGCTGATCACGCTCGGTGCGGGGAAGGGCACTCACGTCGGCGTGCTGTACCCGAACGGGCCGGACTTCATCGTGGCGATGCTGGCCGCAGCCCGCATCGGCGCCGTCGTGATTCCCTTCTCCACGTTCGCCACCGCCCCTGAACTCGCGACACAGCTCGCCCACGCCGACGTCGAGATCCTGCTCGCCACTGCGTCCTACCGGGGCCACGACTACCGCGAGAGACTGGCCCAGATCGATCGGTCTGGTCTCCCGCTGCTACGTCAGACCTTCGTCGATGCCGCGCCGCCGGTCGCCGTCGACTCGGAACTGCTGGAGGCGATGGAGGACGACGTCGACTCCTCCGACCCGCTGGCGATCGTGTACACGTCGGGATCAACGAGCGCGCCGAAGGGCGTCGTACACACACATGCGTCGCTGCTCGACCATCAACGCGTGCTCAACGAGATCCGTGGGCTGGGCCCGGAAGACAAATTGTTCTGCAACTCGCCGTTCTTCTGGATCGGTGGCATCGCGTTCTCGATACTGGCCGCGATGCTGGCCGGTGCCACGCTCGTGTGTTCCAACGCCGTCGATCCGGGCGATACCCTCGACCTTCTCGAAGCCGAAAAGCCCACCATGACGAACGGTTTCGTGGGAGGAATCGCTCATCTCGCCCGCCACCCCAGCCTGGCGCAGCGCGATCTGTCGTCCATGCGCCGCGGGAACCTGTACCCCATCATGGCGCCGGAGGTGCGGCCCGTGGACCCCGAGCTGCGGCACACCATGCTCGGGATGACCGAGACCGGAAGCGTCATCACGATCAGCGAGGATGAATCCGACCAGCCCGAGCATCGGCGTGGGTCGTTCGGCCGGCCGGCACCGGGATTCGACACCAAGGTCGTCGACGACACCGGCGGACGCGTCGATGCCGGGGAGGTCGGCGAACTGTGCGTCCGCGGGCCATTTCTGATGCAGCGCTATTACAAGCGCAGCCGGGAAGAGTGCTTCGACGCCGACGGCTGGTTTCACACCAGCGATCTCGTCCGCACCGACGCCGATGGCTTCGTGTACTTCATCGGTCGTCGCGGCGCGATGATCAAGACCGCGGGCGCCAACGTCGCCCCTGCGGAGGTGGAGAAGGCGATCGCCAAGGTCGCCGGATTTACAGCGCACGTCGTCGGACTGCCCGATCCCGAGCGCGGACAGCTGGTGGCCGCCGTGATCGTGCTTCCGGAGGACAGGGAGCTCGACGAAGACGCGCTGCGTGAAGGCCTGAAAAGCGAGCTGTCGTCATACAAGATTCCGCGGCGCTTCGCCGCGGTGCCGGCCGCGGAGATTCCGGTGATGTCCAGCGGAAAAGTCGACATATCCCGTCTCACAAAGGTCTTCGATGTCTGACACCATCGACGGGCTGGTGCGACTTCGAGCGGCAAGCGACGCAAGCAAGCCGATGGTCATCGACCCCGATGCCCGGCTCACGTACGCCGAACTCGACGCCACCAGCCGCGACCTCGCCGCCGCGTTCATCGCCACCGGCGTCGGCAAAGGCACGCGGGTGGGCCTGATCATGCCGAACTGTGCGCACTGGGTGCAGATCGCGGTGGCACTCACCCGCATCGGCGCGGTGCTGGTGCCGCTGAGCACGCTCCTGCAACCGCCCGAGCTTGCCGCTGCGCTGCGCGCGGCCTCCGTCCAGTGCCTGATCACCGTGCAGGAGTTCCGCGGCCACCGCTACCTCGACGACCTCGAGCCGTATCGGGTGGATCTTCCCGCGCTGCGCAAGGTGTGGACGGCCGACCGGCTCCCCCGCCCCACCGACAACGCGCCTGTCGATGCGGTCGCCGAAACCGTCACACCCAGCGACACACTCGCGATCATGTTCACGTCGGGCAGCAGTGGTCCACCCAAAGGCGTCATCCACTCGCACGGCAATGCGCTGGGTGCGGTCCGGTCTGGACTGGCCGCACGTTGCATCGGTCCAGACACCAGGCTGTACCTGCCGATGCCGTTCTTCTGGGTGGGCGGATTCGGCAGCGGAGTGCTGTCCGCACTGCTGGCCGGGGCCACGCTGGTCACCGAGCAGATACCCAAACCTGAGACGACGCTGCGCCTACTCGAACGCGAACAGGTCACCCTTTTCCGCGGCTGGCCGGATCAAGCCGAGGCGCTGGCGCGCCAAACCGATTCTCTGGCAGCCGATTTGTCATCGCTGCGTCCCGGCAGCCTGGAAGCTCTGTTGCCTGCGGATCAGCGGGCCGAACCCGGGGCGCGGGCGAGGCTGTTCGGGATGACCGAATCGTTCGGGCCATACTGCGGCTACCCCGCCGATACCGACATGCCGCGATCAGCGTGGGGCAGCTGCGGAAAACCGTTCGACGGCATGGAGGTTCGCATTGTCGACCCCGATGACGGTACACCCGTCCCGCGGGGCAACATCGGGATGATCGAGCTACGCGGACCCCACATGATGCGTGGGATCTGCCGCCGCAGCCACGACGAACTCTTCACCGCCGACGGCTTCTACCCCACTGGCGATCTCGGCCACCTCGACGACGACGGCTTCATGTTCTACCACGGCCGCTCCGACGATATGTTCAAGGTCAGCGGCGCCACCGTTTACCCGAGCGAGGTCGAGGACGCGCTGCGCACCATCGACGGTGTCCACGGCGCGTTCGTCACGGAGGTCGCCGGAGCTGTGGGCGCCGTCGTGATATCCGGGCAGGCTGTCGAAGACCTTCACGCCGCGGCACGCCAGCGGCTGAGCTCCTTCAAGGTCCCGACGGTGTGGTTGACCGTCGACTCCGACGAAGCCATCCCGCGCAAGGCGACGGGCAAGGTCGATGTCGCCGCCCTGCGGGAGATGCTGCTCGAGGCTAGCTGACCACGCCCTGGGCAGTGAGGTGCTCGATCAGTGGCTTCGCACCCGCTGCGAGGTGCTCGGACATCGCTGTGCGAGCCAGGTTTTCGTCGTGCTTCTCCAACGCTTCCAACAGTCGACGGTGATGCTCGTTCGACTTCTCCGGCCAGCCGGCAATGATCGGGAACACCGACTCCGGCGCGTAGCGGGTGATCTGCGACATCAGCTGGGCAAGTTTAGGGGAATCTGAGGCGACGTTGATTGCGCGGTGGAACTCATGGTTGAGCCGCACTGCGCGTTCGTCGTCATCGGCGGCATACGCCACTTCCAGCTCGGACTGGATCTGCTGTAGTTCCCGAAGTTGTTGGTCGCTGATGTTCGCCGCGGCGCGTGCGGCCAGCTCACCTCCGATGTAGGCCTGCACGTCGGACACGTCGGTCAGGTCGCGACCGGTCACCGGCAGGACCACGAAGCCACGGTGCGGCTGCTGGGCCAGCAGTCCCTCGGCCTTGAGTTCGAACAGCGCCTCACGCACCGGCGTGACGCTGATGCCGAGATCCACCGCGAGTTGGTCCAGCCGCACGTATGTGCCTGCGGCATAGGTGCCGTCGAAGATTCGCTTACGCACGATGCGCGCGACGTCTTCGGCCAGTTGCGTCCTGGCCAGGGCCTGCGGAATCTCGGGTACGGACACGGATCAGATCCGATAATCGGCGAGCAGTCGCTTGCTGATGATGTTCTTCTGGATCTCGCTCGTTCCCTCGCCGATCAGCAGGAACGGGGCATCGCGCATCAGCCGCTCGATCTCGTATTCCTTGGAATAGCCGTACCCACCGTGGATTCTGAAGCTCTGCTGCGTGACCTCCGAGCAGAACTCGCTCGCAAGATACTTCGCCATTCCCGCCGCGACATCGTTGCGTTCGCCGGAGTCCTTCAGCCGGGCGGCGTTGACCATCATCAGATGTGCCGCTTCGACCTTGGTCGCCATCTCGGCCAACTGGAAGGCGATGGCCTGATGTTCTGCGATCGGCTTGCCGAACGTCTGCCGCTGCTGCGCGTAGCGCACCGCGAGCTCGAACGCGCGGATCCCCACGCCACAGGCCCTGGCGGACACGTTGACACGGCCCACCTCGATGCCGTCCATCATCTGGAAGAAGCCCTGGCCCGGCGCCTCACCGAGAATGTCGCCCGCTTGCGCCACATACCCGTCGAAAAGCAATTCGGTGGTGTCGATCCCCTTGTAGCCGAGCTTGTCGATCTTGCCCGGAATCGTCAGCCCCGGGACGACTTCACCGAAGCCCGTAGGCTTTTCGACCAGGAACGCGGTCAGGTTTCGATGCGGCTTCTCGGCACCTTCATCGGTGCGCACCAGCGCGGCGACCAGCGTCGAGCTGCCGCCGTTGGTCAGCCACATCTTCTGGCCGTCGATCGTGTACGTCCCATCGGCATTGCGCTTGCCCCGGGTGCGAATTGCGGCGACATCGGAACCGAGTTCCGGCTCGGACATCGAGAATGCGCCGCGCGTCTCTCCGGTCGCCATCCGCGGCAGGTAGTACTGCTTCTGCGTATCGGTGCCGTGCTGGCGAATCATGTACGCGACGATGAAGTGAGTGTTGATCACCCCGGAGACGCTCATCCAGCCGCGGGCGAGTTCCTCGACGCACAGCGCATAAGTGAGCAGAGACTCCCCCAGGCCGCCGTACTCCTCGGGAATCATCAGACCGAACAGACCCATCTCCCGCATCTGGTCGACGATCGCCTGCGGATAGGTGTCCGCGTGCTCGAGTTCCTGGGCGGCGGGAATGATCTCCTTGTCGACGAACTGCCGTACGTTGGCGACGATCTCGGTCTGGAACTCGGTCAGTCCCAGCGTCTGCGCAAGTTTGGTCATGCGCCCACCCTCTCGAAAACCGCCGCCAGACCCTGTCCGCCGCCGATGCACATCGTTTCCAAACCGTACCGAGCCCCGCGGCGGTTCAACTCGCGCGCGAGGGTCGCGA
Source organism: Mycobacterium neglectum (assembly GCF_002591975.1). Taxonomy (GTDB): domain Bacteria; phylum Actinomycetota; class Actinomycetes; order Mycobacteriales; family Mycobacteriaceae; genus Mycobacterium; species Mycobacterium neglectum. Next base: position 55,837 of record NZ_NVQE01000031.1, read on the forward strand.
GCATCCGTCCGCCGGTGGCACCAACGGGATGACCCAGCGAAATTCCCGAACCGTGCACGTTGGTCCGGTCGCGGTCGGCGTCAGTGAACTCCCACGCCCGCATGACTGCGAGCGCCTGCGCGGCGAACGCCTCGTTGAGTTCGATCAGGTCAATGTCATCCAGCGACAGCCCTGCCTTGACAAGCGCAGCTTCGGTCGCGGGCACCGGCCCGATGCCCATGACGTTGGGCGCCACACCCGCTGAACCCCAGGAGACCAACCGGACCAGCGGTGTCAGACCGAGTTCGTCGGCCTTCTCGGCGGTGGTGACAATGCACATGGATGCCGCGTCGTTCTGCCCGCTGGCATTACCGGCCGTGACCGTCGCATCGGGATCGCTCTTCAGCAGAACAGGTTTCAGCTTGGCGAGTGACTCCACCGTGGTGTCGGCACGAGGATGTTCGTCGGTGTCGATCAGTTCCTCACCCTGGCGGGTGCGGACGGTCACGGGAATGATCTCCTCGGCGAGAACGCCGTCCTTCTGCGCGGCAACGGCCCGCTGATGCGACGTCACCGCCAACTCGTCCTGCTCCTGCCTGGAGATCGCGTACTGCTTGCGCAGGTTCTCGGCCGTCTCGAGCATTCCGCCGGGCACCGGGTAGTGGCGCCCGCCCGCGGTGGTGCGCCCACGCGCCAGTGCGTCGTGCACCTGGACGCCGGATCGGGCTCCGCCCCACCGCATATCCGTCGAGTAAAAGGTGACGTTGCTCATGCTCTCGGCACCGCCGGCAACGACGAGATCGTTGTCGCCGTTGGCAACCTGTAGACAGGCCTGGATCACGGCCTGCAGACCCGAGCCGCACCTGCGGTCGACCTGCATACCGGGCACCGTGACGGGGAGGCCGGAGTCGAGCGCGACGACGCGACCGATCGCCGGTGCCTCACTGCTCGGATAGCAGTGCCCGAGAATGACGTCTTGCACTGCGCCAGGTTCGATCCCGGTGCGTTCGAGCAACCCCGTGAGTGCCGCGACACCCAGGTCCACCGCGGTCAGCGATTTGAACATGCCGCCGTAGCGGCCGATCGGTGTGCGTACCGGTTCACAGATAACGGCCTCGCGAGTCATACGTGCCTCCCCCCGGTGACTTCGAGCACCGTGCCGGTCATGTACGACGACAGGTCGCTGGCGAGGAACAATGCCACCTTGGCCACCTCGGCCGGTTCGCCTGCACGACCCATCGGCACCTCGGCCAGCTTCTGATCCCAAATATGTTGGGGCATAGCCTCAGTCATTGCGGATCTGATCAGTCCCGGCTGGATGGCGTTGACCCGCACACCGAGATGGGCGAGTTCCTTGGCCGCGGCCTTCGTCATCCCGACGATGCCCGCCTTGGCCGCCGAGTAGTTGGTCTGACCGATCAGACCGACCTTCCCGGAGATCGACGACATGTTGACGATCGCTCCGCGCTTGTTTTCGCGCATGATCGCGGCCGCGGCCTTGGTGCCGTTCCACGTGCCCTTCAGATGCACGGCGATCACCTGGTCGAACTGCTCCTCGGTCATCTTGCGCAGCGTCGCATCGCGGGTGATCCCGGCGTTGTTGACCATGATGTCGAGACCACCGAACCGTTCGACGGCGGCCGCGACAAGTGCGTCGACCTCATCGGATTTCGTCACATCGCAGCGCACGGCGAGCGCCACCTGCTCGCCCCCGAGTTGCTTGGCCGCGGCCTCCGTCGCTCCGAGGTCCAGGTCGCCGAGCACCACACGCGCGCCCTCGGCGATGAACTGTTCCGCGATCGCGTACCCGAGGCCCTGCGCCCCTCCGGTGACGACGGCGGTCCGACCGGTCAGCATTGACACCTGATCACTCCTCTTGCTGTTTCGGAGCCCCGTTGGGGCCCCCGCAGACGGACATCATATTTCATATATGATTCCTCCGTTCATGGGCCCACTCGCCGGAGAGGAGCGTCCCCAGATGACGATCACCGAAGTCAGCGATGAGGATTTCCAGGAGATCCTCGCGCAGACACGCCACTTCGTGCGCACCGCCGTCGTCCCTCGCGAGCAGGAGATCCTCGCCAGCGACCGGGTGCCCGACGACTTGCGCGAGCAGGTCAAGAAGATGGGACTGTTCGGCTACGCAATCCCCCAGGAGTGGGGTGGGCTCGGCCTCGATCTCGCCCAGGACGTCGAACTCGCGATGGAACTCGGATACACCTCGCTGGCGCTGCGGTCGATGTTCGGCACCAACAACGGCATCGCCGGACAGGTGCTCGTCGGGTTCGGCACCGACGAGCAGAAGGCGCGCTGGCTTGAACCCATGGCCGTCGGCGACGTCGTCGCCTCCTTCGCCCTGACCGAGCCGGGCGCCGGATCGAACCCTTCCGGGCTGCGGACCAAAGCCGTCCGGGATGGGGATCACTGGATCATCAACGGCCAGAAGCGATTCATCACCAACGCACCGATGGCCGACCTGTTCATCGTCTTCGCCCGCACCCGCCCTGCCGACGACGAAGGCGCGGGCATTGCGGTGTTCCTGGTACCGGCCGACGCCGCGGGCGTGGTGGTCGGCGCCAAGGACGCCAAGATGGGCCAGGAAGGTGCGTGGACCTCCGACGTCAGTTTCGACGATGTTCGCGTGCCGGCAACCGCGCTCATCGGCGGCAGTGAAGACATCGGATATCGGGCGGCGATGATCTCGTTGGCGCGGGGCCGCGTCCACATCGCGGCGCTCGCCGTCGGCACCGCCCAGCGCGCGCTCGACGAGTCCGTCGCCTATGCGGCCACGGCCACTCAAGGCGGCACACCGATCGGGAACTTCCAGCTGGTGCAGGCGATGATCGCCGATCAACAAACCGGCGTGCTCGCCGGTCGGGCACTGGTGCGTGAGACAGCCAGGGCGTGGGTCAGCGAGGAGGACCGCCGCATCGCGCCGTCCGCGGCGAAGCTGTTCTGCACCGAAATGGTCGGTCAGGTAGCCGATCTCGCGGTACAGATCCACGGCGGCAGCGGGTACATGCGCGAAGTGCCGGTCGAGCGCATCTACCGCGACGTCCGTCTGCTGCGGCTTTACGAGGGCACCAGCGAGATTCAGCGACTCATCATCGGGGCGAACCTCGTCAAAACGGCACAACGGGAGAGCAAATGAGCGGAAGACTCACCGGCAGAGTCGCATTCATCACCGGAGCAGCACGAGGTCAGGGCCGCGCGCATGCGGTCCGCATGGCCTCCGAGGGCGCCGACGTCATCGCCGTCGACATCGCGGGTCCACTGCCTGCGTGTGTCCCCTATCCATCGGCGACGCCGGAGGACCTGAAGGAGACGGTGCGACTGGTCGAGGCCACCGGACGCAGGGTCCTGTCCTCAGCGGTTGACACCCGCGACCACGAGGGGCTGAAAAAGGTCGTCGACGACGGCGTCGCCGAGTTCGGCCGTCTCGACATCATCGTCGCCAACGCGGGCATCACCGCTCCCCACGCCTGGAACGCCATCACCCCGGAGGAGTTTCGGGACGTCGTCGACGTCAATCTGACCGGCACCTGGAACACCGTGATGGCCGGTGCTCAGCACATCGTCGACGGCGGCCGTGGCGGGTCGATCATCCTGATCAGCTCTGCCGCCGGAGTCAAGTTGCAGCCGTTCATGATTCACTACACGGCCAGCAAGCACGCTGTCACCGGGATGGCCCGGGCATTCGCCGCCGAACTCGGCACGCATTCGATCCGAGTCAACAGCGTGCACCCCGGCCCCGTGGTCACCGCGATGGGCTCCCCCGAGATGGTCGAAGGCATCGCCAAGGCGGCCGAAGTCGACGGCAACCACGCCCTGCTGAACGTGCTGACGCCTTTTCTGCCGACCTGGGTGGCACAACCCGAGGACATCGCCGACGCGGTCTGCTGGTTGGCCAGCGACGAATCGAAAATGGTGACCGCGCAGGCGATATCGGTAGACCAGGGCTCAACCCACTTCTGAGGAACCCCTTCACCGCGAGCGCAGAAAGGTGACTAGCCGAGGAAGCGGACGATCGACTCCGCCACGGCGGCGGGCTTTTCCGAGCCGTCGATCTCAACGGTCGTCGTCATCGTCGCCTGCGCGCCGCCATCGAGCTGATCGACCTTCGTGATCTCGGCACGTGCACGGATCTTGGCGCCCACTTTGACCGGCGTGATGAAGCGGACCTTGTTGTAGCCGTAGTTGATTGCCATCGCGATGTTCTCGACCGTGTACAGCTGGTGCATGAAATGCGGCAGTAGTGACAGCGTCAGCAATCCATGAGCGATCGTGCCGCCGAAAGGGCCGCCGGCCGCACGTTCGGGATTGACGTGAATCCACTGGTGATCGTCGGTGGCGTCGGCGAAAACATTGACGCGGTCCTGGGTGACCTCGAGCCATTCCGTCGGACCGAGTTGGCTGCCCTGCGCCGCGACCAACTCGTCGAGCCCGCTAAACGTTTTCACTGTCGCTCCTTCTAGAAGATCACTGTCTGATTGCCGTACCGGATGATCCGGTCCTCACAGTGCCACAACACCGCACGCGACAAAACGAGGCGTTCCACATCCGAACCGAGCCGCACCAGGTCTCCGACATCCTGCCGATGGTCGACCCGCACCACATCCTGCTCGATGATCGGTCCCTCATCGAGATCTTCGGTGACGTAGTGCGCCGTCGCACCGACGAGTTTGACGCCGCGCTCCTTGGCGCGCCGATACGGTGCCGCCCCGATGAAAGCCGGCAGAAACGAGTGGTGGATGTTGATGATCGGGCAGCCGACCTCACCGAGGAACCGCGGAGTGAGGATCTGCATGTATCGGGCCAGCACCACCAGATCGACGTTGCCGCGTAACAACTCGAGCTGACGGTGCTCGGCGTCCTCGCGAATGTCCTTGGTCGCCGGTACGTGAATGAACGGCACGGAGAAGGGCCGCACCTGGTCGGCAAGATCCGGGTGGTTCGAGATCACCATCGCCACGGACATCTCGATCTCACCGCGCCGGTTGCGCCAGAGCAGGTCGAGTAGGCAGTGGTCCTCCGTGGAGGCCATGATCGCGACGCGTTTCGGCTTGGACGCTTCGGTGAGCCGGAAGTCCATGTCGAACTTCGCCGCCACGTGCTCGGCGAACTGCTGCTCGAGCCCGTCGCGCACAGCCGTCAGACCCGGTAGGTGAAAGATGGTGCGCTGCATGAAGGTGCCACCGGACTGCTCGGTCGCGTGCTGATCCAGCGACACGATGTTCGCCCCGGCGCCCGCCAGGAACGCGCTGACCGCCGCAACGAGGCCCGGCCGGTCGTCGCAGCGCAACAACAGCCTGCCGATGTCCTTGGCCGGCAGATCCCCCCGACCTGCGGTCGGATATTCCCTGGCCATCTACATCAGAGTGTCATACCGGCCGGTCCGAAAGCGCGGAGTGGACAGGGAATCTCAGGCTGACTCTTCGTCTGCCCAGTATCCGCCGGCGGGCCGATCCAGCACTGTGAGCGGAGGCGACAGGACCTGATGCACCTTGTTTCCGCCCGAGAGGCGGGCCTCCCGCATCGCCGCGGTGGCGATATCGAGGACCTCGTTCAGGACGTCGTACGGGGGTTGTCCCGCCAGCGGGCTCAGCGGAGTGCTCACCACGCCGATGCTGGCGGTCAATCGGCTGGGCGACGATGCAACCGTGGCTCGCACCCGTTCCACGAATGGCGACGGATCATCGCTGGTGAGTACATCGGCGATGTAGAACTCGGCGTCCTCGACGTGGGCAAGCACCGCGACGCGGCGGACCGTCTCACGCAAGCCCTGGCCGACGGCCACTCGCGCACGGTTGGCGGCAGTCACGCCGGCCATATCCTGCAGGAGCGAGAAGCTGTCGAGATTGACGACGGCCACCATCAGGTAACGGTCACCACCACGACCCCGCGAACTCATCAGCGTCGCGACCTTCTCGGCGAATGCATCCCGGGTCAGCAGGCTCGTGAGCGGTTCGACGTCCTCGAACATCAACTCATTGTTGATCGATCGCAGCAGCGTCCGACACGCGAACACCACGAATGCGTTCACCAGTGCGACAAGTAGTGCGCCGCACACCGCCAACGCAGGATAGGTCTGGGCTATCCGCACCGCTAAAACCAAGATTGTCGCGCCGCCGACCACCCACATGAACATCAGCAACCGCATCGAATGGAACAGCGCGATGAATCCGCCCACGATTGCGAACGCTGTCGATCCCAAAAGCCCGACGACAGGATCGCCTTGAATCAAGGTGGCGATCGCGGTGTAAACGGACCCGACGACGACACAGAGTTCCGACGCGATCCGACTGGGCCAACGGCCCCGCAGCCAGACCGCGGCCATTACGAAAGCGGCCACCCCACCGACCACCGCGACCCATCGGTCCCATGGGCCGTGCGCAGTGTCGGAGCCAAAGGCCAATGCGAAGGGAATGACCCCGCAGAAAGCTATGAACGCCGCGACCGCACGGCACGTCCGCGTTTGCGCGCCCCGCGCCGCGAGAAACGCTGTCAACCAATAGTAATGATCGCGATTGCGTTCTTTGCGTCGCTCTGTCCTCATCGGGCACCTCTCACGGTGACACCTGGGACCTGGGCATCGGCCAATATTAACGCCATGTCACGCGGTGTGCGACGGGACGAAGACACCGCCAGGGGACTCGTCGCCGACGTTACGAACCGGCCCAAAGTCGGCACGTTGCCTGATTGCGATTCCACCGTGGAAGTGCCACCCCAGTCGCCTAGCGAATGCAGGAACGCATGGTTGCTAGTAACGCGTTCAGGCATGCGTAGCCTCAATCTGTAGCCGACCGCTGCGCAGGATCACCGCGGTCAGAATTGCTCCGGTGAGGAACAGGGCTCCTGCGATGTGGAACGCAACGGTGTACCCGTGGATGGCTCCAGCCTCGGCGACAGCCGGCGTAGGCGGTGAGTGGTTGTCGATGTAGCGGGCCAGCGCCGTGGTGAAGATTGTCGAGAGGGCCGCCGTGCCGACTGTTCCGCCGATCTGCTGGCTGGTGTTGACCATCGCCGAGGCGACGCCGGCATCCCGGGTGGCGACCCCGCTCGTCGCGGTAGCCACCGCGGGAGAAAACGCCAACCCCATACCCACACCCAGTAAGACGATCGGCCCGAGGATGTCCCGGGTATAGGTGGCGTCCACACCGAGTCGACCGAGCCATGCCATACCTGCCGCGGCCACCACCATGCCCGTCGGGATGATCGGCCGCGGGCCGACGCGGCGCATCAACACCGTGTTCGCCAACGCGGCGGCCAGCCCGATACCTGCGGCCATCGGAAGGAACGCCACCCCGGTGGCCAGTGGGCTGTAGAGCAGGTCACGCTGCATGAAGTAGGTGAGGAAGAGGAATGCGGCGAACATCGCGCAGAACGTGACGGCAATCGTCAGGTATGCCCCGCCGCGGTTGCGATCCGCGACGATCTGAAGAGGCAACAGCGGTGCCGGCACCCGCATTTCGACGACGAGAAAAGCGCCGAGCAGAACCGTCGACGCGGCAAGCATGACGACGGTCAGAGGCGCGCTCCAGCCATCGGACTCCGCGTTCGACAGTCCGTAGACCAGACAGAACAGCCCTCCGCTCCCGGTAATGGCACCTGGCCAGTCGAGCCCGACCTTGCTCTGCGTCGGAGCCGCTCTCACGACGAGGAGTGCACCGAGCGCGGCGGGTAACGCCAACGCCATGTTGATGTAGAGGCACCATCGCCACGACAACCACTCCGTGACGGCGCCGCCGAGTAGCAGACCGATCACCGCACCGCTGGCCGCGATTGCCGAGAAGACGGCGAACGCCCTTGCACGACCGTCGGGATCGGTGAACGTGATGTTGAGGGTGGACAGCGCGGCCGGGGCAAGGATGGCGGCGAAGACGCCCTGGGCGGCCCGGGCCGCAATCAGGATCGCGAACCCGCCGGCGGCGCCGCCAAGAGCAGACGCTGCCGCGAAGCCAATCAGTCCGATGACGAGGGTGCGACGTACGCCCACCCGATCAGACAACCGGCCCCCGAGCAGCAGCAGGCTGCCGAACGCCAACGAGTAGGCCGTGATCACCCACTGCCGGCTCGCGATGTCGAATCCGAGTTCGTCTTGAGCCGACGGCAGCGCGATGTTCACGATGGTGATGTCCAGGACCACCATCAGCTGCGCCGCCCCGATGACGGCCAGGACCGACCATCGCCGGGACGGTGGTGGCGCAGCCGTTTGGCCGAAACCGTTTCTCGCCGGCCGCCGCTCATCGCGACGCCCGGAAAGCCGATGACTCAATGTTCTCCCTGTCGGCTAATGGCCCGGACAACTCTCGGCGTTTGGGCACGCTTCACCCGGATTGCCCGTACGCGCTGCGAGGGCGGCGGCGTACGGGCAATCACGGGGTCCGCTTTGGTGATAGACGGTGCGCCTACGCTGCCGGCGCCAGTACCACCGCGGAGTTGTGTCCGCCCATCCCAAGTGACGTCTTCAACGTCAGCCCGCCGGGTTTGAGCGGTGTGGGCCCGTCCAGTAACCGCGGATGCCCGGGGGCGACAGTTGGCGGTGCGGGCACGGTTCCGTGTGCATAGCCGAGTGCGGCGGCGGCTAGCTCGACGGCTGCGGCGGCACCCTGGCAGTGTCCGACCATCTGCTTGATGGAGTAGATGCCCGGCTTGCCGTGCAATACCTCGTCGACGAGCTCGGCCTCCGCTGTGTCGCACTGCTGCGTCCCGGGTCCGTGCGCGTTGAGGTAGGCGATCTCGTCGGTGGAGGTATTCGCGGCACTCAGCGCGTTACGGACGCACTCGTCGATGTGTGTGCGGGCGGGGTCCACCGACGTCAGGTGGTGGGCGTCGTGGGTCATATCGCCACCGAGCATTTGAACGTAGGGCCGCTCGGCGCGTTGTGACAGTACGAACGCGACGGCCGCTTCACCCGCCGGGAACCCTCGGCTGCCCTCTTGAAATGGTCGGCAACCCTCAAGCGGTTCGACATCGACCACGCCGACGCCGAGGCGGACGAAGTGCTCCACGTTCTCCGGTGTCAGTGACAAATCCGTGGAAACGAACACCACGTCGTCCACGAACCCGCTGTCCAGCCACATCTTCGCGGTGATCAGCCCGGCGTTGCCCGACGAGCACATGGCCGAGACATTCATCGCAGGCCCGTGAAAGCCGTATTCCTGCATCAGCATCGATACCGGCGTGGACGGCATCAAGGTCAGGTAGTCACGAATCCTTCGGTGCGCCGCGTCCTTGAGATAGAAGTCGCGCCAGCCCTCGACTTCAGAGATCACCACGGCATGGAGCAGTCCGACCCGGCGGCCGGGCACCCAGCCACGCTCGCCCGCGTCGGTCACGGCTTCGCGTGCCGCCCCGCGCATGGCGCGAGAGAACCTGCTGAGCCCGTCGAACGGGTTGCCCTCGTCGGCGATCTGCGCCACCCACGCGTCCTCATCGCCGCTCGAGCCGAATCCGCCGACCAATTTCGCGGCGGGCTTGCCGCTGAGCAGCCCGTTCCACAGCGGGTCCGCGCCCCAGCCGTATCCCGTAACTGCGCCGATCCCGGTGATGGTCATCGGTCCTGACATGATTGTCGCCTTCCTATTTTTGGACGTTGCTGAGAAAGTTCTCGTTTAATTAACGCTTATCTGGCGGTAGTTGACCAGGCAAAATGTCACACGTGGGACAGTGGAACTAGTGACGACGCTCGAAATGAAGCTGCGCAAAACGCCAGCAAACACTGCATCGAAGGCCCGTTGATGGTCCTCGGCGCCGACGACGCGAGCACGAGCAACGCCCCTGCCCTCCCGCTCGATCCGGTCGAACAGCGATTCCGGCAATTGCTGGAGCACAGCCCCGACCCGATGTGCGTCCACGCCGACGGACGCGTGGTCTACGTGAATCCCGCCGGCCTCAGGGGAATCGCCGCTCAGAGCGCGGAAGACCTGGTAGGCCGGATGATCACCGACTTCGTCCATCCCGACTCCATCGCACCGATGCTGACCCGCATTGCCGGCCTACAACAGGAAGGTGACGCCTCCGACGCTGCGGAGGCGGTCATGCTGCGCCTAGACGGCAGCCCGGTCGACACCGAGGTCGTCTCGGTGTTGACGAGCTGGGACGGCAAACCGGCGTATCAGGTCATCTTCCGCGATTTGACGATGCAGAAAGCGGCCGAGGCAACTCTGCGCTATCAGGCCGCACTTGTGACGCATGCCACAGACGCAATCATCGCGACGACGTTAGCTGGCACGGTCACCAGTTGGAATCCGGCAGCGGAAGCGATATATGGGCGGCCCGCGGCGCACGCGTTGACCCTCCCGATCACCGAGGCTGTCGGCGCCGCCGTCGATCCGGGGGAAGTCGTCGCTGACGGCGGCGTCGCCCACGCGATCCATCGAGCCGCCGACGGAAGAGCGCTCATCATGAGGGTGTCCGCCGCCCCGATGGAAAACGGATACGTCCTCATCTGCTCTGACCAGACAGCCCTGCGACGCGCCGAACGACGATTCCAGACCGTTGTGGACTCCCTCGTCGAGGGGGTCGTCGTGCTTGATGCCGAAGGTCAGCCCGAGTGGATCAATCCCGCGGCTCGCCGCATCCTGGGCTTACCGTCCAGCGGCAAGTTGCAGACGCACGACGATCTTTCCACCGCGTTCCCTCTCTACGACGTCGATGGCAACTGGCTCGATGACTGGCACCGGGTGTTTGTGAGCTCACTGACCACCGCAGTCGTCCCTCGACATCTGATCGTGGGCTTCGACCGGTCCGACGGCGTGCGACGCTGGCTTTCGGTCAGCAGCCGCCTCCTCGACCCGGCCGAAACCGGGGAGCAGGCGCTGCTCGCGTCATTCACCGACGTCACCGACGAGCGCGATGCCCAACTTCAGCTCAGCCACCAAGCTCACCACGACTCGCTGACCGGACTCCCGAATCGGGCGTATGCCGAGGCGCAGGCAACCCAAGCTCTACAGGCCGACCCGCCGACGCTGGCGGCGGTGATGTTCATCGACCTCGACAACATCAAGACCGTCAACGATGCATTCGGACATCACGCCGGCGATGCCGTGATCAAGACTGCCGCCGAGCGACTGCGAGCCACCCTGCGGTCCGAGGACTTGATCGCCCGCCACGGCGGCGACGAATTCGTTGCGCTGCTTTTCGGCAATGCCGACTACGCAGCACTGGAGCGTCTCACCGAACGACTGCATGTCGCTCTGGCCGCGCCGCTCGATGTCGCCGGAATCTCATGCAACCTCACCGCCAGCATCGGCGTGACCGAGGTCGCGCCTGATGATCACCGTGACGCCGCCGAGGTTCTTCGTGATGCCGACGCCGCGATGTACAAAGCCAAGGTGTACCGCGCCACCACGCACTTCCTTTCGCCCTGAAACAAGGCGGGCCGTCGACCTCGTGCACCTCACCTAACTAACTAGGTTTACTCTGTCCGTAGCGTTCTGCAGACAGGGGATCAACCATGGACCTCACGTGGTCGGCGGCCGATGTGGCGTTTCGCAACGAGGTGCGCGACTTTCTGGACGACAAGCTGACACCGGAACTGCGAAGAGCAGGCCGACTCATGACCAGCGTCTACGCCGATCACGAGGCGAGTATGGAGTGGCAGCGGATCCTTCACGAACGAGGCTGGGCCGCGCCGGCCTGGCCGGTTGAGCACGGCGGCTGCGAGTGGAGCCTGACCCAGCACTACATCTTCAGCCGCGAGTCCCAACTGGCCGGAGCGCCGTCGTTGTCACCGATGGGCATCCGCATGGTCGCCCACGCGCTGGTCAAGTTCGGCACCGACGAGCAGAAAAAGTTCTTCCTGCCCCGCATCCTCACCGGCGAGGTGTTCTTCTGCCAGGGCTACTCCGAGCCGGAGGCCGGCTCCGACCTCGCGGCGCTGTCGATGGCCGCGGTCATGGACGAATCGACCGGCGACCTCATATGTACCGGGAGCAAGATCTGGACGACCCACGCCGGCGAGGCGAACTGGATGTTCGCCCTGGTGCGCACATCGAAGACTCAGAAGAAGCAGCAGGGCATCACGTTCGTCCTGATCGACATGACAACGCCGGGCATCCAGATCCGCCCGCTGGTCATGACGTCGGGCGAGGAGGTGCAGAACCAGGTGTTCTTCGATGAGGTGCGGGTCCCCAAATCGAATGTTCTCGGCAAGATCGACGACGGCTGGACCGTCGCCAAGTATCTGCTGGAGTTCGAGCGCGGCGGCGGCGCGTCATCGCCTGCCCTGCAAGTGATGGCCGACGAGATCGCCACCGTCGCCGCCGATCAGCCCGGCCCCGCCGGCGGTCGCCTGCTCGATGACTCCGCGTTCGCACGAAAGCTGGCCGACGCCCGCATCCGCACCGAGGTTCTGGAGATTCTCGAATACCGGGTACTCGCCGCCGTCGCCGCGGGCAAGAATCCGGGTGTGGCGTCGTCGATGCTCAAGGTGATCGCCACCGAGTTGAGCCAGGCGCTGACCGAGCTGGCGATGGAGGCCGCCGGTCCGCGCGGGCGGGTCTATCAACCGCACGCGACGTGCCCTGGCGGACCGGTGACCGAATACGAGCCGCCGACCGACGACTACATCAGCGGTGAAGAATGGCAGGCCGTCGCGCCGCTGCGCTACTTCAACGATCGCGCCGGCTCGATCTATGCCGGCAGCAATGAAATCCAGCGCAACATTCTGGCCAAAGCGGCTCTCGGACTGTAAAGGGCAAGCGATGGACTTCAACTTGAGCAAGGAACAGGAACTGCTGCGCGACGGGCTGGGCAAGTTCCTGTCGACCCGATACGACCTCGAAAAGAGCCGGGCGGCAGCCAAGACCGGCCCCGGCTGGCAACCCGACATCTGGCGCGGCTTCGCGAATGAACTCGGCATCTTGGGCGCCGCCTTGCCCGAGAACGTCGGTGGGATCGGTGGCGGTCCCGTCGAGGTCATGGTGATCGCAGAGGCGCTCGGGCATGCGCTGGCGGTGGAACCCTACGTGGACACTGTCGTGGTGGCAGGCGGCCTGTTGCACCGGGCCGGCGGCCCGGTCGCGACGTCACTGCTGGAGAAGATCGTCGAGGGCACCGCGGTCGTCGCGCTGGCCGCGGCGGAGGCATCGTCGGGCGAGCATTGGCAGGACATATCGACGACCGCCGAGCGCGACGGCGACGGGTGGACCCTACGAGGGTCGAAGATCGTCGCGATGAGCGCGCCGTTGGCGACCCATCTTCTGGTGACCGCATGCACCGATAACGGAATCTCGCTATTCGTCGTCGATCTCGCCGCCCCTGCACCGGGCATCGACATGCACGCCTACCGCACCGTCGACGACCGCCGTGGCGCCGATATCGTCTTCGACGGGCTGCGGCTGCCGGGCGACGCGCTGCTGGGACAGGAAGGCCAGGCGTGGCCGTCGATCGCGGCGGCACGTGACGAAGGCGCGGTGGCGGTCTGTTCCGAGGCGGTCGGCTGCATGCGAAAGGTGTTGGCCGATACCGTCGAATACGCCAAGCAGCGTCACCAGTTCGGGCAGCCCATCGGCAGCTTTCAGGTGCTGCAGCATCGGATGGTCGACATGTACATGGAGGTCGAGCAGGCCGTCGCCGCCGTGTATCTCGCTGTCCTCAACATCGAGGCCGAACCCGCGGTACGAGCGCGGGCGGTGTCGGCGGCCAAGGCCACGATCGGGCGGGCCGCCCGCTTCGTCGGCCAGCAGGCGGTGCAGTTGCACGGAGGCATGGGGATGACAGAGGAACTCGCCATCGGGCACTATTTCAAGCGACTGACCGCAGTCCAGTTCGAGTTCGGATCAACGGACTATCACGTCAACCGGTACGCGGAGCTGACCCGGTCCTGACCCCGCGAATTCGGCGCGCGCATCAACCCTCGCGGTCGTGTGGTGTCTCGGGACATCGCTGACACTTATGTCTCGGGACATCGCTGACACTCATGGTGCCGGTTTGGGTTCGCGGGTGCGGTAGGTACGGGTGTTTGTCTCGGCGCGTTGGTGGTATCGGGTGGGGTCGGCGGTGAATGCGCGGACGAGTCGGTTGCCGCTGAA
>NZ_NVQE01000032.1 GCF_002591975.1 Mycobacterium neglectum
TAGTGGACTAGGTCTTTTCTGGTGCTTGACAGCTCTGGCGCACACCGGGACCTCGCAACGGAGTATCGTCGGCAGCGTCAGATGTGTATAGGGGACAGCTACGGGACACAACCCCCGCCGCCGCCATCTGCCCCACGGCCCGCGGCGTTCCATACGGGTCCTCCGCCGCCGGCCGGGCCGCCGAGCGGGCCGATGTGGTCGACGACGCCGCCGCCCGGTCCGCCCCAGACGCCCCCGTCAGGGGGCGCGAAGGTCCCGTGGATTCCGATTGCGGCCGTCGGCGCGGTACTCGCGTTGATCCTCGGAGGCCTGGGCATCTGGTTGATCGCCAAGCCCGACGATGAGAAGCCACTGGGCATGGATGACACCTCCACGACCACGACCACGACCACAACCACCACGCCGCGGACCCCGCGGACGCCGCCACCGACGGCGAACCCGGACTCGTTCGAGGCCAAGCTCCTGTCGATCTTGCCGCGCGGCTATGACGACGGCGTGTGTACGCCGTCGAGCCCGCCGGCCACCGGCGCCCTGGCCACGGTCGACTGCGGCCCGGCGTCACCGGAGGGCGGCCCCGAGAACGCCAGGTATTCGCTGTTCGCCGACCAGGCGGCCCTCGACAGGGCCTTCGACGACTCGGTCGCGGCGAACTCGGAATTGTTTCCATGCCCGAACGCCAACGCCGATTCGCCGACGACGTGGCATTTCACCGAAACGCCTGACAAGGTCGAGGGCAGGATCGCCTGCGGCCTCTTCAACGGCAACCAGGACGTGACGTGGACCTTCAACTCGAACCTTCTGATCGGCGACGCGCAGGGTCCCGATATCGAGGGTCTGCACGCCTGGTGGCTGAAGTTCGCCTGACCCGCTGACCTGGCGAATTCCCGAAGGGCGTCTGCACCAAGAATCTGTCAAGGATCCATCAAGGGCGCTGTTCGATTCTGATGTCGAGCCGGAAACCAACCGGAACCAGTCGACATACGGGAGTCCACATGTTCACGCGCAACGGAGTCACCAAGTTCGCAGGCACCGCGCTCGTCGCGGGCGCGCTCGGGCTGGCCGCATTCACCACCGCAGGTACCGCAGGCGCGATGAGTTCGGCTGACGACAACTTCCTGACCGACATCAGCTCCGAGGGCATCGCCTATGACAGCGAAACCGAGGCAATCTCCATCGCCTACGACGTGTGCTTCGCCCTCGACGACGGCGTCGACCCGGTCGATCTCGGCATGGAGCTGCTGGACGCGACCGATCTGACCACTGACCAAGCCGCGACGTTCGTCGTCTCCTCGGTCGCCAACTTTTGCCCCGAGCACCAACCGCTCTTCGCATAACCCCCTGCCTGCGCGGGGACCCCGCTGTGGCGGCGTGGGTCCCCGCGCCCCCTTTTCCGATAGGCGGGCTAGACAGTCCGGCCGCTTTGTGTTTCTGTCCTTGCAGGAAAAGCGAAGGGACTAAAGGGCATGGGAACTGCCGGGAAAAATAAGGTGTTCGTCGTCGGCGTCGGGATGACGAAATTCGAGAAGCCGGGTCGTCGAGAGGGCTGGGACTATCCGGACATGGCCCGCGAGTCGGGCACCAAGGCGCTCGAGGACGCCGGCGTGGACTTCTCCGAAGTTCAACAGGGCTATGTCGGATACTGCTCGGGCGACTCGACGTCGGGCAACCGCGCCCTCTACGAACTGGGCATGACGGGCATCCCGATCGTCAACGTGAACAACAACTGTTCGACGGGTTCCACGGCGTTGTTCCTTGCCGCGCAGACGATTCGCGGCGGACTGGCCGACTGCACCATCGCACTCGGCTTCGAGAAGATGCAGCCCGGTTCGCTGCAGGGTGGCGCCGAGGATCGCGAGTCACCCCTTGGACGTCACATCAAGGCGCTCGCCGAGATCGACGAGTTCGCGTTCCCGGTGGCGCCGTGGATGTTCGCCGCGGCCGGCCGCGAGCACATGCGCGAATACGGCACCACCGCAGAGCATTTCGCGAAGATTGGATACAAGAACCACAAGCACTCGGTCAACAACCCTTACGCTCAGTTCCAGGAGGAGTACACCCTCGACGACATCCTGGCGGCAAAGATGATCTCCGACCCGGTGACCAAGCTGCAGTGCTCACCGACGTCGGATGGCTCGGGCGCCGCGATTCTGGCCAGCGAGGCGTTCGTCGACAAGCACGGACTGGCCGCGCAGGCCGTCGAGATCGTCGGTCAGGCGATGACCACCGATTTCGACTCCACGTTCGATGGCACCGCCAAGAACGTCATCGGCTACGACATGAATGTGCAAGCCTCGCAGCAGGTTTACGACCAGTCAGGCCTCGGCCCTTCGGACTTCCAGGTGATCGAGCTGCACGACTGCTTCTCGGCCAATGAGCTGCTGCTGTATGAGGCGCTGGGCCTGTGCGGTGCGGGTGAGGCACCCAAGCTGATCGACAACAACGACACCACCTACGGAGGACGTTGGGTCGTCAACCCGTCGGGCGGGCTGATCTCCAAGGGCCATCCCCTGGGTGCCACAGGTTTGGCGCAGTGCGCTGAGCTGACGTGGCAATTGCGGGGCACTGCCGACAGGCGCCAGGTGGATAACGTCACCGCCGCACTCCAACACAACATCGGCTTGGGCGGCGCGGCAGTAGTGACCGCTTACCAGCGCGCCGAACGCTGACACCGTTGCGATTTCGGTGCGCAAACAGTCGCTGAGCGATCGTGTGCGCACCGAAATCGCAGATCAGCGCCGTGAGCAATCGGCGGTGACGGTGATGTTGCGCTGGGTGACCACCTGGATCAGGTCATCGCCACGGCGCACCAATTCAGTTCGGTCCCTGGCATTTCGAATGTCCGTGACGACGCACTCGTCCAGCGGTGCGCTGCCGAACCGGTTGACCTTCACATCGAATCCCTGCGCCTCGAGCGTCGCGATGGTCAGCTGTGCGGACTGCTGGGCCGACGCAATAGCGGCCGGCAGGATGATAAGTCCGCATGCCGCAGCGGCAATTCCGATCAGGATCAAAAGTGTTGCGCGCATGACCGCGCCTCCCTTCGTTTTCGTGTAGGCCCCAGTGGCCTTCACGCGGTACGACGGGACACTGCCGCCAGAGGTTCAAAGCAATTTCGAATTCGGCGCGCTTACCCACCGCCGAGGGGGATAAGCGCGCCGAATCCGCTGGCTATGCAGGTAGAGGCGCCCGCTCCGCGCGTGACGCGTGATCGTCGTCGACCATCGTCAACTCGTCGAACGGATCGTCGCCCCGCAGGACGGTGTCCACTCGCTCACGGTCGATGGTCTTCGTCCACGAGCCGACGAGGACCGTCGCGACCGCGTTTCCGGAGAAGTTGGTCAGCGCGCGAGCCTCGGACATGAACCGGTCGATGCCGACGATCAGTCCGACGCCGTCGAGCAGATCAGGACGGTGGCTCTGCAGGCCGCCGGCCAGCGTGGCCAGGCCCGCGCCGGTGACACCTGCGGCGCCCTTGGATGCGACGATCATGAACACCAGCAGGCCGATCTGCTCCGGCAGCGACAGCGGGTCGCCGAGCGCACCTGCGATGAACAACGACGCCATGGTCAGGTAGATCGCGGTGCCGTCCAGGTTGAACGAGTATCCGGTCGGCACGACGACGCCAACGGTGCTGCGGTCGACGCCGAGGTGCTCCATCTTCGCGATCAGGCGGGGCAGTGCGGATTCCGACGACGAAGTCGACACGATGAGCAGGTATTCACGCGCCAGGTAGCGCACCAGCTTGAAGATCGACACCCCGGAGACCACGCGCAGGATCGTGCCAAGCACGCCGAAGACGAACAGCAGGCAGGTCACATAGAAGCCGAGCATCAAACCGAGCAGTTGAGTCACCGCAGTCCACCCGGTCTGGCCGACGACGTTGGCGATAGCGCCGAACGCACCGATCGGGGCCAACCACAGGATCATCACGAGGACCTTGAACACGAGCTTCTGCAGGTGCTCGATCGCGCGCAGGATCGGCTCACCGGACGTGCCCATGGCCTGCAGCGCGAACCCGACGAGCAACGCGACGAACAACGCCTGCAGCACGCTGCCCGCGGTCAGCGACGCGAACAGCGTCTCCGGAATAATGCCCCGGACGAAGTCCATGAGACCGCCTGCCTCGTGGGCGGTTTCGGCTAGCTCGGCACCCTTGCCCGCAGCGCTCTCGGTCAGGTTCATGCCGGTGCCGGGATGCAGGATGTTGCCGACCACCAGGCCGATGGCGAGCGCGAAGGTGGACATGACGAGGAAGTAGACGAATGCCAGGCCGCCGACCTTGCCGACGGTTGCGGCCTTGCGGACCGATCCGATGCCAAGCACGATCGTGCAGAAGATGACCGGCGCGATCATCATCTTGATCAGGTCGACGAACATCGTCCCCAGTACGCCGACGCTCTTGCCTACCTCGGGGGCTCCGATGCCGACCGCGACGCCTGCGAACACCGCGATGATGACGGCGATGTAGAGCCAGTGGGTACGGTCGCGCTTGCGGGGCTTGTCCGGCGGTTCGGCTGCCGGTGGCTGGTGGTCAACGACGGTCATGGCTTCCTCCAGGTCGACGAAAGTGATCTGTAGGTAGCGTCGAGGAGGACGTGAGGCAGGTCACGCTTTAGTGCATTTAGTTCGGTATGTTCACGAACATGGCCGACGACCGGGTGGCTCGCGTCGCGACCGCAGACGGCCGGCACCTGGCATATCTGGAAGTCGGCGATCCCGACGGCCCACTCGTCATCTACAATCACGGCGGCCCGAGCAGCAGGCTCGAGGCGCGACTGCTCACCGAGTCGGCGGTCAAGAACCGGATACGGTTAGTGGGCGTCGACCGGCCCGGCCAGGGTCGATCCAGCCCGCAAAAGACCCGCACCTACTCGGGCTGGGCTGACGACATCGTTGCCGTTGCCGACGCACTGGGTTACCGGGAGTTCGGAGTGACCGGCTGGTCGGAGGGCGGGCCGTGGGCGCTCGCCGCAGCCGCATACATCGACCCGGACCGACTGCGTCACGTCAGCAGCATCGCGCCGGGCAGTTACGGCGCATTCGGCGACAACTCAGCGGCGCAATATCTTTCGAAGATCGACGCGCTCGGCGGAACCCTCTCCCTGCGTTTCACACCGGCGTTCCGGCTGATGTACGCCACCCTCGGCTTCATGGCCAAACGCTTCCCCACATCCTTCGTCAAACAGGTGCGTGGCAGCGTCAACGATTACGACCGGCAGATCCTGCTTCACCCCGAGGTTGCAAGGGGATTCGGCGAAACCTGCGCCGAATGCTTCGCCCACGGCTCCGACGGATTGGTCCGCGACGCCGAACTGCTCTACCGGCGTTGGGCTTTCGACGTCGCAAACATCGAGCGGCCCGTCCACATATGGCAAGGACTGGACGACAAGCTGGTTCCGGACCCCATCAACAAGGCCGTCGCCGACGCGATGCCGGGTGCGGTGTGGCATCCCGTCAACGGCGCCGGTCACTTCATCGCCATCGGCGAGGGAGACGACATATTCGCCATCGCCGCCGAGGAACTGGGCGCTTGACCCGCCTGTGGCCCCGCTCCCTGGCGACTCAGGCGATCGCACTGCAAATCCTGGTCGTCGCAGTGGTGGTACTGGCTGGCAGCGCGCTGGCATTGCTCGATGCCCGGCGCGACGCCGACGAAGCGGCTCGTCAGCAGGTCGTCGGCATCGCCACCTCACTCGCCGATTCTCCCTCGACGGCGGAAGCCATTGAATCCGGCAGGGCCACCGACATTCTGCAGCCGGTGACCGAAGCGGTCCGCAGGCACACCGACATCGCGTTCATCACCATCATGTCGCCCGACCGGATCAGGTTCACCCATACCGATCCGACCCAGATCGGCGGCCAGTACATCGGCACCATCGAGCCCGCTCTCCGCGGCGAGACGATCAGCGAGGTCTACACCGGCACCCTGGGCCCCTCGATTCGTGCGGTCGCGCCGGTACGCAACGAATCGGGAACGATCGTCGGCCTGGTATCGGCGGGCATCCTGCAGGACAACCTGGCCGATCGATGGCGCTCACAGTGGCCGGCCATCGCCGCGGTGGGCGCGGCAGCACTGGCTGTTTCACTGGCCGGTGTCTGGCTGATCCGCCGACGGCTGCTGCGGCAGACACACGGGCTGCGGCCCGACGAGCTGCGGGTGATGTACGAGCACCACGACGCGATCCTGCACTCGGTGTCGGAGGGACTGATCGTGGTGGACCGCAACGGCGTCGCCCTCGTCAATGATGAGGCGCGCCGTCTGCTCGCACTCCCGCCGGGCCCGGTCGACCGCACCGAGCTGCCCGAATTCCTGCGGACGTTCAACCCCGGTGCCCGCGACGAGGTGCATGTGACCGCCGACCGTGTCCTGGTGGTGAACCGATCCCCCGTCGCCGACGCGCGCACCTCAGAGGTCGTCACGATCCGCGATCGCACCGAATTGCAGGGTGCACTAGGTGAACTCGGCTCGCTCAAGGTGCTCACCGACACCCTTCGGTCGCAGGCCCACGAGGCCGCCAACAAGCTGCACACGATCATCACCATGGTCGAGATGGGCCGGCCCGAGGACGCGGTGCAGTTCGCCACCGAGGAGCTCGCCCTCTCCCAGCAGCTCGTCGACAGACTGTCCGGTGCGGTCGGCGAGCCCGCGCTGGTCGCACTGCTGCTCGGCAAGGCCGCGCAGGCCGACGAACGCGGCATCGAGCTGACTGTCACCGAAGACACCCACCTGCCGTCGAACTCAGACGACGTGCCACTGACCGGGCAGGAAATGGTCACCGTGCTCGGCAATCTCATCGACAACGCGATGGATGCCTGCGACCGCAACGATCCGTGGGTGGAAGTCACCGTGCAGATGGTGGACGACACGCTGACGTTGCGCGTCGCCGACAGCGGACCGGGCATGGACCCCGCCACTTTCGAGAAAGCGATGCAGCGTGGGTATTCCACGAAGGGCGACTCTGATCATCACGGCCTCGGACTGGCGTTGGTCAGCCAGGTCATCAAGCGCCACAACGGTATTCTCACCACCGACATCTCGTACGGGTCTGTCGTGACCGTGACGGTTCGAGCCGGCTCATGATCAACGTGCTGATCGTCGAGGACGAACCGCTGATCGCCGAGGCACACCAGACATACCTTGGCCGGCTCGAGGGCTTCTCGGTGGCCGGCATCGCGCACACCGCCCGCGATGCCATGCGGGCCGCCGCGGAGGCCGCCACCACTGACGCGCCGATCGATCTGGTCTTACTCGACATCGGCCTGCCCGATGCCAGCGGGATCGCTCTGGCATCGGGGTTGTCCGGTCTACGGCCGATCCCGGACATCATCGCGATCACCTCCGAGCGCGACTTGCAGATGGTCCGCGCGGCGGTGGGCCATGGCGCGTTGGCGTATCTGTTGAAGCCATTCACCTTCGCAGCATTCCGCGATCGGCTGGATCGCTACCGTCGCTACCGCGAAGCCCTGCCCGCGGGCACCGATGCCGCCAGCCAAGCGGAGGTGGACCGCGCGCTGGCCGAACTGCGGGTGAGTGACAAGGCCGTGGCACCCAAGGGTGCCGCGCAGGGCACCAATGACGAAATCGCGCGCGCAGTGCGCGATTCCGATGAGGGCGTCACGGCCGACGCAGTGGCCAAGCAGGTGGGCGTGTCACGGGTGACCGCGTGGCGATATCTCGAACGTCTCGCCGATGAGGGCACGGTCACTCGTCACACGGACTACGGCAAGGCGGGCCGCCCCAAGACCCGCTACCAGTGGCGCTGAGTTCTCACCGCGTGGCCTATACCGCTGCCGGCTCCAATTCAACAGCCTGGGGCACGTAGATCGGATTGGTCGCCACGAACTGCGAGTACAGCAGCGGCTTTGCCGACTCGACGGACAATTGCGTCACCCCGCCCGCATAGTCGGCCACGTAGAGCCGGCCCGCGTCGGAATCGACTGCGACACAAGATGGCCGAGCGTCGACCTGCACCCTGTTGACAATCTTCAGCGTGAGGGTGCACAGCACCGTGACGTTGTCGTAGTCGACGATGTACGCACGCGTCTTGTCCGCGCTGACGCTCATCTGAGTCGGAGCGCCGATCCCGAGTTCGGCGGTGCCGGTGATCCGGCCCTTGGACAGGTCGACCACCTTGACTGCGCCACCGCTGGTTCGATCGGAGGTGAGGACGTAGGCGACGTCGTCGGCCACAGCGATGTCGCGGATCGGAGAACCGACCGACACCGTGCGCTGAACCCTCGCGGTCTCGACATCGACGACAACGAGCGCACTGCCCCGAGCATCGGTGGTCGCGACGTACAGCCGCCTACCGGTCGGGTCAACCCGCACGGCATCGATGCCGATTCCCGCGCCGGTGGCGATATCGATGGTGCCCACGCGCTCGGCCGTCGTATCGATGACGACGACATCCGCGTAGCCGTCTCCGGTCCGGCCCACGTACACGCGCTTGCCGTCCGGGCTGGCGGCCATCGCCGTCACGCTGAACGCCAACGAGTAGGTGGCGACGACCGTCTGCGTGACGGTGTCGATCACCGAAACGGCGTCAGAACTCGATGACGAGGTGCTGACGTAGGCGCGGCCGTCAGCGACAGCGACCGCGAATGGCTCGCCCGGGACCGCAACAACGCCCGTTACGGCCAGCGTGTCGGCGCGCAGCAGCGAAACGGTGTCGTCGCTGTAGTTGGTGACCACGAGCATCCCGTCGTCGGTGGCAGCGATGTCTCCAATGGCGCCACGCGCCACATCGACGGCATCCACCCGGGTGACGTCCGCACTCAGGTGCGTCCCGTCGGTCACTTCTGCCACAGCAGTGTTCTTGCGCATCAAAAAGTTAGCCATTTTCATCGGTACCTCCGCCGGTTTGGCGTTCGCCGGCTCTAGATTCCACGTCTACCTGCGCTCGTCTGAGCGCGATCTGTGTCGATTCTAGCGACGAAAATCGGTGCTCCGCGGTGACGCAAACGTCGATCGAAGACAATGCACGGCAACCTCTCAGGGGCCGCTTAGAAAAGAATTCGTTATGCAGTCGTTATAAATGGTGAGCAATTGCTCCCAGATCGCTGAACTGTGTGTATGACGCATGAGCAACCTCAATATGGGCGCTCCGATACTTCGCACGAGTAACGATGTCTTAGGTTTCTGATCGAAATTGAGCGGTAAATCACATGCCGACACGGCAGCAAACTCACTTCGGATCGCAACAACACCGATTTTCGCCGCCTGCGCTCAGCGTGATTCAGCCCGTAAAGCCCTCGAATGGCGGGCGCGGTGTTCGCTGAGCCGCCGCATCACACGGACGCCATAGCGTCTGCACGGACATCGGCTGCGCAATTGTCGAACCGCATCTGCACAGAGGTACCGTCTGACGTCCACGAGATCGACATTCGATCAGACAGGGCGCGCATCAAGGGCAGGCCCCGACCCCGAGTGTTCGGCTGGGCAGCAGGGTCCACGTGGCGCCATGTCCCTCGGTCGGACACATCGACCAACAGACTGCCTTCGGCGCCGTCGTAGTGGACGTCCAGCGTCATCGTTCCCTCGCGGCCGCGGTAGGCGTATTCGGCGGAGTTCGTCAGCGCTTCGTTCGCCACCAGCAGGACGTCGTTGAGCCGGTCTCGATCCAGCGTGAGATGTGTGCGCAGCCAATCGGCGAGATCGTGCCTCAACCTGGCCACAGAGAGCGCATCCGCGGACTCGGTACGGGCGAATTCAGCGCCCGCAGCGCTCGGGGAGGAGTTCGAATCGGTCATGATGCCGAACGGATACCCCGCCGGACCCGCTGTCACGCAGTGAAATTGTCCACAGCATCGTCCAGCGCGGAGAACAGGTCGATCAGGTCCGCGATGCCGGTGATCTTCAGTGGCCGACTCGTGGCCGAACCCTCGGCGACCACGGCGAACCGGGTCTCCGTGCCGCCCGTCTGGTTGTGGGCCTCCATCAGCACCTGCATGCCTGCCGATCCCAGGAAGTCGACGCTGGTGAGGTCGACGATCAGTCCGGTGGGGTTCTTGCTCAACGCGGACTGGACGGCGTCCCTCAATTGGGGTGCCGTGAGCATGTCGAGTTCTCCGGACGCGGCGACAATCGCGACACGTTCAACCCACTTCTCAGTGCAAAGCTGCTCGTCCAAGCCTCACCTCTTGTTAAGCGACCGGCATATCGGTCAGCGCTGATCTCACGAGGCTGCAGTCTGAACCCGCGCGACAGGGTAGCGACAGAATTACACCGACGCATCGGGGCACACTGCTTGTCCTGGTCAGGGCAACAGGATATAGGACATGCGGGTAGGTCCCGCAACTTGCCTGCTCGTTACCGTGTCAGGCCGTACTGCGCGGTTACGCAGCGATTGCGTCGCCGCACGATGGAGCTGCAGCCAACCCCGGGAGCGCCGCAGCGGATCAGGACAAGGAACGACGAGGAAACTCGGCAGGTTTGTTGACCTAAGCGTCAAATCGCGGTGCGTCTGACACGCGACGGTCGCCGCCGTTGCGGTCCTGCCACAGCCGGTACACGTCGACAGCGTCCTCCCGCGGCTCGTAGCGCATGGGCAGACGACGCTGCTCGGCCGATTTGGCGAACTCCTGATAGAAGGTGTCGAGTTCGAAGTACTTGCGGTCGTCGACATAGTGCGGCTCATAGGCGTCACGAGTGGTCAGGAAGACGACCTCGTCCGGCGAGCAGTAGTACAGCGCGCCGAGGCACATCGGGCACGGATGCGCCAGCACGTAGATGGTGGCGCCGAGAAGATGTTCGGTGCCCAACCGCACGCACGCCTCACGGATGGCCAGGATCTCGGCGTGCGCGGTCGGGTCGTGACTCTGCGCCACCAGATTCGGGCTCTCGGCGAGGATCTCGCCGTCCCTGACGATGACGGTCGCGAAGGGGCGGCCGCCCGCGGTGACGTTGGTTCGGGCTAGGTCGATCGTGCGCTGAACGTAATCAACCACGATCACCGACACTATCCCCTGGGCCGCTGGATCGGCGCCGCAAATCGGGCGACATCCGTTCTCGCAGCGAGTCGTAAATCGGCGGTGATTTCGTGAGCTCGGCGACGAGCACCGCTGCGGCAGTGCCGGCGATCATCGGGATGCCCACCGCCGTCGTCGCGGTCATCTCGATGACGAGGACGATGGCGGTCACGGGAGCCCGCACTGTCGCACCGAAGAACGATGCCATGCCGACCAGTGCCATCGGGACGGCCAGAAACCTCACGTCGCCAGGCCACACTGCGCCGAAGACGCCGGCAAACAGCAGCCCCCACAGCGCACCGACCGCCAGCAGTGGCGCGAACAGTCCGCCCGGCACGGCCGCCGAATACGACAGCGGACCGGCGACAAATCGCACCAGCAGCACTGCGGCGACGACTGGGAGGACGAACTCCTGCCCGCTGAGAATCAATTGCGTCAGCGTGTCGCCGCCGCCCACCGCGTCCGGATAGATGAACATCGCCAGCCCGATGGTGGCGCCGATCGCCGCCGCCTTGGCGATTGCCGGGATCCGCCGGATCCCTCCTACACGGTCGATGAACCACAGCAGCAGCCGGTTGTACACCGCACCCAGACATCCGGTGAGCAGACCGAAGACCACGAAGAGCGGAAGCCACGCAAGAGCCGGCGCCGCGATTTCGTCGACCCGAAAGTCCGGCTCATTCCCAAGGAGAAGCCGCATGCAACCGACCGCTGTGGCCGCCGCGAACAATGTCGCCAGCACCGTTTGTAGCCGGAATGATTTCGTCACCTCTTCGAGCGCGAACAATGTGCCCCCGATCGGTGCGTTGAACGCGACCGCCAGGCCGGCCCCGCCCACGGCGGTCTGCATCATCCTGACGTCGGAATCCGAAAGCCGGGCCCACCGTGCCGTTTCGGCTCCGATCGCCGCGCCCATGTGAACAGTCGGACCTTCGCGGCCCAGTACGAGCCCGGCACCGATCGACAACACCCCACCTACGAATTTCGCAGGAAGCAGCAGCAGCAGCGGCGGATGGGCTTCACCCCGGTAGACGGCCTCCACATGCTGGATCCCGCTGCCGGCCGCCAGGGGTACCCACCGCACGATCAGCGCGGCGAGCGCCGCACCGATCGCGGCGGCTGTTATCGGCACCAACCACCCCGGCCCGGGCAGCGCATGCGCCCAGTCGACGAGGTCAATCCGCAACCTGTCCGCTGTCTCCAGACACCAGCGAAAGGCGCCGCCGATGAAGCCGATCGCCACACCCGCCACTGTGGCGGTCACGCAGATGAGAACCGATCCGCGCATGTGCACGACCGAGAATCTCCCTTCAGCGCTGGACCGCATCGACAGAAAATTCAGTCTCTCAGATCGGGACCCGCATCGTTGTCACGCCGCGGACGTTGCGCGCCGCATATCGTGAGGCTCGGCTGACGGGCACTTCGACGATGGGACCACGCGTGACGGCAATGGCTTTGAAACGGTGTGGTGTTCTCGCGATGGCGACGGCACTGATGTTCGTCTCCGGCTGCGGCCAAGGTTCGACGCCCGAGGCCACGTCGCCCACCGCCGGCACCGAAGCGTCGGGCGCGCCGGCCACCAAGGAGATGGACGCCGGCGTCGCCCAGCGGCTAGATGAGGCCGTCGACAAGGCGATGGACCAAGCTGGAATCCCCGGCGCGATCATCGGGATTTGGGGTCCGGACGGGCATTACGTGCGGACGCCCGGCGTCGCCGACCAGGCAGGCGGCACCCAGATGAGTACCGACTTCTACCACCGAATCGGCAGCCAGACAAAGACATTCACCATCACGGGCCTACTGCAGTTGGCCGATCAGGGCAAGCTCGCGCTCGACGATCCCATCGCCAAATTCATCGACGGTGTTCCCGAGGGTGACACGATCACGCTGAGGCAGTTGGCCCGGATGCAGAGCGGACTGGCCAACTACACCGATACCGACGGCTTCCAGCAGGCATTTTTTGCTGACCCGTTCCGGAACTTCACCCCGCAGCAACTCCTCGACTTTGCGTTCGCCGAACCCATGAAGTTCCAGCCCGGCGAGGGATTCCTGTACTGCAACACCAACACCGTGCTGTTGGGACTGGTCGTGGAGAAGGTCAGCGGCCAGTCGCTGCCGGATTACATTCGTGACCACATCACGACCCCATTAGGCATGAGCCACACCAGCTTTCCGACGACGAACGCGTTCCCGGACCCTCATGCAGTGGGCTACACCACGCAGGACCCCGACAATTCCGAAGTGACGGCCACCGACTGGAACCCATCATGGGCGTGGGCCGCGGGCGCGATGATCTCCACCCTCGAGGACATGCAGATCTGGGCGCCCGCGCTGGCGACCGGAAAGCTCCTGACACCGGAGATGCAGGCGGAGCGGCTGCAGACGGTCACGACTCCCGGCATGCCGGCCGATGACGGGTACGGCGTGGGACTCTTCAACCTCGGCGGCTGGATCGGACACAACGGGAGCCTGCCCGGCTACCAGACCGTCTCGGTCTACCTTCCGGAAAAGGAAACGGCGATGGTCATTTTCATCAATACCGATATCGCGTTCGAGGGTCAGGAGCCGAGCACGCTGGTGGCCAAGGCCATCACCGAGATCATCAGCCCGGAGAATGTCTACGCGATGGGTGATGCGGTGCAGCCACCCGACATCACCGCACCGCCCACGCCGACCACCACAAAGCCGCGGTAAGGCTCCAAGAAACTTCCAAGAACCGTCCGCCAACCTCTTGTCAGCAAGTGCGGGGGCCTTACCCGACGAGGCCTCCGCACCTGCGCCAACTTCGACAACGCCGTCAGCGGTCAGCGTCCGCCAACATGGGCGCGGTCAGCATCGCGGCCAGCATGGAGACGATCTCCTCGGCGGACCCGGCATCCTCACCGGCCTGCGCCGAACGCTCACGCTCGGCCAGCAGCGCGAACATCGTGGTGGCGACGGCCTTGACCCGCCGCGCACGCGCCTGACGATCAACGGTCGGGATGGCCTTGGCCAACCGCTCGAGCACCTGCGGCCACACCGATCCCTGGGATTCGCCGACATCCGCGCGCAGGTACAGCGATGCAGCCTGAAGAAAGCGCGCGTAGTGGGGACTGCAGACGGCAGTGAAAGGCAGCACCATGATCCGCAACCATGCGCGGATGTCGTCTCGGTTCTCGTCTCGGGCGCCCATGAGGACCTCCACCATCTGCGCACGCTCGTGTTCCATCGGCTCGAGCCGGCGCCGAACGATGGCGTCGATGAGGTCCTGGCGATTCCGGAAGTGGTAGTTGACCGCGGAGTTGTTGCGCTGGCCCGCCGCAACCGCGATGTCGCGAAGTGGCACCTGGATGCCGCGCTCGGCGATCAGCCGTTCGGCCGCGTCCAGAATGTCGGACCTGGCTCTTTCACCACGGTTCACCCGAACGATGATAGGAAACTGGCTTCGATTAAGCGAATATGCTTAAATTGGTGTGGCCTGCAGCCCCAGGAGAGGTGACTCGATGACAAGCGCGCACGAGATTCGCGAGATCGACATGGGCAAGCCCATGCAGCGTTTCGCCCGTGGGTGGCACTGCGTCGGCCTGGCCGAGGACTTTCGGGATGGAAAGCCCCACGCCGTCAACGCTTTCGGAACTCGACTCGTCGTATTCGCTGACTCGAAGGGCGACCTGCACGTACTCGACGGCTACTGCCGACACATGGGCGGCGACCTCTCCCAGGGGACGATCAAGGGCGATTCGGTGGCGTGCCCATTCCACGACTGGCGCTGGCAGGGATCGACCGGCAAGTGCTCGCTGGTGCCCTACGCCAAGCGCACGCCACGGCTGGCGCGGACCCGGCGCTGGCTGACGGGCGAGGTCAACGGCCAGCTGCTGGTCTGGCATGACCCGGAGGGCTCGCAACCGCCTGCCGAGTTGTTCCCGCCCACGATCGACGGGTACGACGAGGGCCAGTGGTCACCGTGGTCATGGAACTCGATTCACATCGAGGGATCGCATTGCCGCGAGATCGTCGACAACAACGTCGACATGGCGCACTTCTTCTACATCCACCACGCCTACCCCACATACTTCAAGAACGTCATCGAAGGTCACACCGCCTCGCAGTTCATGGAGTCCAAGGCCCGTCCCGACTTCACCAAGAACTACGAGAAGCTCTGGGAGGGAACCAAACTCCGCTCAGAGGCGACGTACTTCGGCCCCGCGTACATGATCAATTGGCTGCACAACGATGTGGCACCCGACTTCACCATCGAGGTGGCACTCATCAACTGCCACTATCCGGTGACCCACGATTCGTTCGTGCTGCAGTGGGGCGTCGCCGTGCAGGCAGTGCCTGGATTGCCCGCCGACAAGGCCACGAAACTTGCTGCGGCAATGAGCCGTTCATTCGGTGAAGGCTTCCTCGAGGACGTCGAGATCTGGAAGCACAAGACGCGCATCGAGAATCCGCTGCTGACCGAGGAAGACGGTGCGGTGTACCAGCACCGGCGGTGGTACGAACAGTTCTACGTCGACCTGGCCGATGTCACGTCCGACATGACCGATCGCTTCGAGATCGAGGTGGACACCACGCACGCCAACGACATTTGGCAGAGCGAGGTGGCCGACAACCTCAGCGCGATGGCGCCGTAGTCGGCGCTACTCGACGACGAAAACCGGGATCAGCCGCGACGTCTTCGTCTGATACTCGGCGTAGGGCGGATAGGCCTCCACGGCCAGCTTCCACCAATGCTCACGCTCAGCGCCGTCGACCTCGCGTGCGGTCATGGTGGCGACCTTGTCGCCGTCCTGGACCGTCACCTCGGGGTTCGCCTTCACGTTGAAGTACCAGAACGGGTGCTTCGGATCGCCGCCCTTTGACGCGACCATGGCGTATCGGCCGCCTTCTTCGACGCGCATCAGCGGCACAAGGCGCTTCGCGCCGGACTTGGCGCCGGTCGTGGTGAACAGGACGATCGGGCGGTCGAGAACCTCGACGCCGTCGGTGGTGCCCTGTTCCAGGATGCGCTCGGTCTGCTCGCGGACCCAGTCGGTGGGGCTCAGCTTCGCTTGCTCTGTCACGAAGCGCTTCAACACTGTGGCGCCACGGATATTCCCGACCGTGCGCACCGTCGCGGGCCGAGCACGCGCTAAGCCTTGAACTCGCTGAGGATTTCCTCAGCGGCGGTGTGGATGTAATCCGAACTCGCGACGTCGGGGATCGTGAACAGGAACGTGTCGATTCCGGCCTCGCGGTAAGCGTTGATTCGCGCGATGCATTCCTGCGGTGAACCGACCATGAGTCCGGTTTCGGGTATGGAGGCGAATTCTTGCCGGACCCGCGCCTCCTGCTCGGCGGATTCGGTCGGCGCAAGCAACGTCGTCACGGAGAGTCTCAGGGTGGCGGGGTCGCGCCCCACCTCGGCGCATGCGTCGTCCAGATACTCCCTTCGCTGGCCCACCCTCTCGGGTGGCCACCAGCGAATGTTGATGCCCTGAGCGGAGTGGGCCGCGATCCGCTGTACGCGGTCCCCTTCGCCGCCCACCCACAGCGGCGGATGGGGCTTCTGCACCGGCGGCGGGTCGCAGATGGCACCGTCCAGTGTGTAGAACCGGCCCGCGTACACGGGATTTGGCTCTGTCCAAATGGTTTTCATGACGTCGAGAGCCTCGCCAAGCGCGGCGACCCGTTCGCCTGCCGGCGGGAACGGAATGCCGTACGCCTCGAATTCACGCTTGAACCAGCCGGCGCCCAGACCCAGATCGAGTCGTCCCTCGGAGATGACATCCAGCGTGGCTGCCATCTTGGCCAGCACCGCGGGGTGGCGGTAGGAGTTGCACAGCACGCTGGTGCCCAGGCGGATGCGCGTCGTGTCGCGAGCCAGCGCCGCGAGTGCCGTCCACCCTTCCAGGAGGGGCATCGATGCCGAGGGCACGCCTCGTGTGCCCTGCGGCACGCCTCCTGCGGACGTGATGCCTGCGTCGTGAACATAATCTTCTGGGCTCGTGGTCAGGAAGTGGTCGCACAGCCAGATCGATTCGAAGCCGTAGCCTTCGGCGAGGTTGGACACCCGGACCATTTCGGGGTACTCGCTGACCGCCAGGCCATTGATGGTGAGCGCCAGAATCAATCCGAACTTCGGGTCATCGGCGGCGACGCTGGGCACCACTAACTTCTATCAGTCGACTTAGCCTGCCGCGTCCTTCTTGTGCAAGTCCCGCCAACGCGCGTCAGACCTCGGCGCGAGGTTAGCGGAGGGAGAAGCGTACGCTTACTCGGAAAAGTGGAAGCGTCAACCACGGTGCTCTGACAGCTATTTCGTTTCTTCCTCAGCCATCCCCCGGTTCTCGCTGATATATCCAGCGTAATCGGTTAGTCCCAGAACTGGGAGACCATTCCTAGCCCTGACAGCAATGTCAATAAGTCCACTAATTGACGCTTGCGTCGAAGATCTGAAATAGCACAGAAAAGTTTGCCGAAAGGCACATCTGGCTGTTACGTTCCGAGCACTTTGCTGTGCAGGATCTGACGAGGGACGTGGGCAATGGCCAAGCACAGATCGAAACGGGATCACAAACTCGTCAAGAAAGCGTCGGTGGCAGGGGGCGCAGCTGTGACCGTGACGGCAATGACGCTGAGCCTGGCCTCGCCGGCATCGGCCGCCTTGCTCGACGACCAACTCGACGTCTTCGGTTTGACCTCGTCGGCCGAGTCGATCCCGGATATCCCTGGGGTCAACATCATCACGACCGGGTCGCCGTTCGGCCTGCTGAGCATCTTCGGCGACGACCCATTCTGGGTTCCGGCACTGCCGTCGAGGATCGCCGACGAGATCAACGGCACGCCCTATCTGCCGGGCGGCGACATAGATATCCCCGTCACGGTCCCCAACCCGGCATACATCCCAAGCTGCACAGACACGAGAATCTGTCCGCCGAAAACGATTACGGGAAGCCTTGACCTCGATCTGGTCAGTTTGCGCATTCCGGTGGTCCTTGCGTTCGGCCTCGGCGCGCTGGCCACCGGCATGGCCTACCCGCAGGTCGAAGACGAGCTTCCCAATCAACCGGGCGGCACGGGGCCCAATGCCCCGTCGGGGTCAAGCGTCACGATCGTGCCCATGCTGTTGGTGCTGAACCCCGGTCGCAATGACGGCGGTGTCGCCGCCAGGTTCGCGTCACTCTTCGCCATACTTGGAATCGACACTGCCACCAATGATTTCGAGGTCCAGACGGACGGAAACGCCGTGCTGGTTCCGGTCAAGGTCGATGTCGGATTGCAGAACCACCCGATATCCGACTTCGCGGCGTGGCCGAACCCTGTCACGTTGCTCAACAACGCGTCGGCGCTGGCCTTCCCGACGTACATCGTGCGCGGTTCCGATCTCAGCGGGGTCGGACTACAAACTCTTAATCCGCTGGTAGCCAACATGGTCGGCAACTTCGGCTCCGCGCTCATCGGCGACGGCCTCACCGTCGACCTTCCCGGCGCGCTCCCGAACATCGACCTGTCGAGGGCAGAGTCGATCCTCACACTGGACCCGGTCCTCACCAGCCTGCTGGGTGACACGTTCCCGGGAATCGATATCGAGATCCCCAACGGCCCGGAGTCGGAGGACAGGTACGAGGCACTCAATCAGTACTTCACGATCGAGAACGGCGCGCAGCCCATGCTCGAGCCTTCTCGTTATCCGACCGACCTTTTGAGCGTCCTGACTGGGCAGACGATCACCAACCCGTTCGCCGATGCCGTTGAGCCTGCCATCAGCATGTTGGGAAATCTCGGCTACACCAACGTCGTTCAGTACGGTGCCGACCCGAACGACTTCCGTGATGACTACCAGCGCGACTTCAGCGACAACTTCGGTGGCAACGGCGGAGAAGCCATGCCATTCTTCAGCTTCCCGGAGAACGTCAAATGGGAAGCAGTACCGGCGGACCTCGCCAAGGCGTTGGTCGGCGGAACCCAGGACGCGTTCTTCTACGGCGGCATTCCGGGACTCAACAATCCGCCGCCCTCGTACCGCGACAATCCGCTCGGCCTCGTCGTCGATCTCCTCGAACAACTCGGCGGGTCAATCAATTTGAGCAGTCTCACCGATCTGGGACCTTTGAATGATGCGGGCGACGTGCTGGCCGCGATCGATGCCGCCGGGGGCAGCGCAGGTCTGCGTAATCTGGGTTCGGCGACTCCGCTCGCCGCGACCGCAGTACCCGATCAGAATGCCGCGAGCATGACCGTCAGCACTGATACGCCGCCCGCATCGCCCACCCCGCCGCAGGGTGGCACCAACGGAGATGGCGCGCTCGCCGAGACACCGGCCACCCTCACGGCGGATGACATCGCGGACACCCCACGTCCTCGGTTGAGGTTGGGGCGAGGCAGCGTCAATCCGTCGACCAGCAGCGACGAACCCGGCGCCAATATCGGATCGTCTGGCCCCAGCTCGATTCGGCGGGCGATTTCCGGTACCCGTGAAAACATTCGCGACTCCATCGGCGATTTCACCAAGGGCGTCAGCGACGCCACCAGGAACATAACGAGGGCCGCGACCGGCGGTGGGGCGGGCGGCGACGACGATCCATCCAGCGATGGGAATTCGGAATAGGTCAAGCGTCCGCACGCCGGTCGTGCGCGCTGAAATCACTTGCGAGCTCGCCATAATGCGATCAATACGCTGAGGCCAACACCGAGCGCGAAGATCGCGAGCACGAGATGGCGTGGCCCATTCTCAGTCACGACAAACGCGGCGAGCTGAAGTGCTCCCGCGATGAGAGCGAGCACCGCGAAGAGCAGGGCAGCAATCTGCAGTCTCCTGGTCGACACCCACCAGCGTACGTCGCATCGCAGCTGTAACTACGAGACCGCTGCGCGGCGGCTTCCGGATAGCGTTGTGCTGCTGAAGTTCACCCGGTCGTGAAGTGGTTCGTCGCCGTCATGATCGTCTGCGCACCGAAACCGAAACCAGCGGGCCTCTCGCCGGGCGCAGGAGCAGGAGCCGGCTGGGGCCGCTGATCGGCGCGTTCTGCGGGCGGGGCCGTCGCTGACGAAGGAGTGTCAGCCACAGCCGCTTCGTCGGCTGACGCCACTCCGGAGGCAGTTCCCAGGCCGATCGCGATGGCGGACGCGCTGACTAGTAGTGCAAGATTAAGGGTCCTCATGGTGGTCTCCCGTTGGTTTGTCGCTATTTGGAGGTCGAACCTGTCTCAAGGAAATAGTCGCGGCTACGTCGCGATGACGTAATCCCCGGCGAGTCAGATTCCACCTCCGCCCGAGGAAGACTTTCCTATCCGCCAGGCAAGAACTCAGGCGTCGACATCCATTTCGACGAGGACCCGGCGCAGTAGCTTTCCGGTGGCGTTTCGGGGTAGCTCGTCGATGAAGACCACATCGCGAGGCACCTTGTGTCGCGCCAGGTTGTCCTTCACGAACTGCTTGACCTCGGCCGCGTCCAGTGCCACGCCCGGCTCGGAAACAACGAAGGCGCGCAACCGCTTTCCGAACTCGACGTCATCCACACCGACCACAGCCACCTCGGCGACATCATCGCGCTCTTCGAGCAGATTCTCCACTTCCTGCGGGAACACGTTCTCGCCGCCGGACACGATCATGTCGTCGTCGCGGCCGTCCACGAACAGCAGCCCGTTCTCGTCGAAATGCCCCATGTCGCCGCTGGACATGTAGCCGTCCACGATCTGCTTGTTGCGGCCATCGGTGTATCCGGAAAACGGTGCGCCGTTGCGGATGAAGATCCGACCGCGACGGTTCACACCGTGAACCCGTTGATCGTGCTCGTCGTACAGCACCACCTCGCAGGTCACCGGAGCACGGCCGGCGGTGCCGGGCGCGGCCCGCAGTTCAGTAGGCGTAGCGACGGTCGCGATGGCGCATTCGGTGGAGCCGTACATGTTGTACAAAACATCACCGAAGGTGTCCTGCACCCGGTTCGACAGGTCCGGGCTCAGGGCCGATCCGGCGATCAGGATCACCTTCAGCGACGACGTGTCGTACTTGGCGATCACGTCGGGCGGAAGTTCGACCATGCGGTGCAGCATCGTCGGAACCGCGACCAGCATGTCGGCCTTGTGGTCGGCCATGAGCTTCAACGTGTTCTCCGCCTTGAACCGTCTGGCCGTCACCACCTTGTTGCCCAATGCGGCGCCGACGGTGTAGGTGGCCCACCCGGTGCTGTGGAAGATGGGCGACACGATGACCATGGTTCCCTTGCGCGGGAACGGGATTCGGTCGACGATCTGTGCCGTGGCAAGGGGGGACACCGTGTCTCGCGGCGCACCCTTGGGGAGGCCGGTCGTGCCGCTGGTGAGGATGACTGACCCGCCCGCTTTGCTCGGCGGGGCCAGCGGCTCGGTGGAGTTCGTCGCGATGATGTCGTCAAGGGTCTGCGCGCCGGGGGGCAAGTCTGCGCCGTCGTCGACCCACGTGAGCACACGCGGCAGGTTGGCGGGCAGTGCGTCGAGCAGGCCGAGGAACTCACTGTCGTGCAGGACGACGGTCACGTTCTCGCGCTCGCACACCTCGGCGAACTGGGGTTTGGCGAAACCGGTGTTCATCAAGACCATCCGGGCGCCGAGCTTGCCGCACGCGGCCATGGTGATGACAAGACCGCGGTGGTCGCGGCACAGCACGCCGACCACCGAGCCCGCGGAGATACCCAGTTTCTGCAAGCCGTGCGCCAACGCCCACGACTGGTCATCAACTTGCTTGTAGGTCAACGTCCCACGCTCGTCGACGACCGCGGGCAGGGTCGCATACTTGCGACCACCCTGGATCGCCATCGTGGCCTGCGGGCCGTAGACGCCCGCGAGCTTGGCGGTCTGAACGCCCGAACCAAGGTCCTTCAGATCGATGATTCCGGTGTCGACGAGCCGTTTCGCCGCGCGCGCCGACTCGCTCAGCTGCTGCAACTTCTGCCGAATGCCGGCCAGCACATCAGCCATCGGCCCTCCTCACCTCGACATTTCGATGCACAGTAGCAGTCACAAGTGAATGCCGAATCTGGGCCGTCGCCTTAGCTACTCCTCGTCGGGCGACCGATGGCGGTCCGACGACCTCGATCTTCTAGATCGCCGTCGTTGCGATTCAGTCGGCGTCAAAGTCGGCCGTCGGTAACGGCTCTGGGGGTGACACCGCCGCCAGGTTCAAGGCGGCAGCGGTGGCGGGGCCGACGATGCCGTCGACCTTCAGACCCCGGCTACGTCGCTGAAATTCCCTGACCGCGGCCTCGGTTTGACTTCCGTATATCCCGTCGATGACCAGATCTCCGGCATACGGCCTGTAGCCGTACTTGAGCCGGCGCTGCAGCTGTGCGACCTGGGATCCCGTAGAGCCGTGGAAGAGCAGCACATCGGCGAACTGACCGACAGGTACCGGCGGTCTCGGTGTCGGCGCCGGGTCGGCAATGACGCCGATACGGGCTTGAATGTCGATGCGCAAGATGTCCATGTCGATGGCACCCGGATCCCATTTGCCTTGCGCGCGGCCCGCATACTCCTTGTGCCCGATCGTGCGACTGGCGTTCTGCGCGAGGCGGTGATTGATCGCGGCGCAGCTTCGAACGAGCGCGTCATACTGCGCAGCGGGCCAGTTTCTACGGTGTCGCGCTGTCGGGCTTGTTCCGCTGTTGGCGCATTCGATTCCGATCATGTGCCAGTTGGCCATATTGGTCGGCAGCCACGGATACATGCCGATGCCGGCATGCCAGGCGACCCCTACCGCCACCACGGTCACGGTGCCATCCCTCGCGATATGCAGCTGCGACAGCGGGCCGGCCAGATCGGGCCTGCCCTCGGCGATGGAGGCGGCGCTGGCGTTGTCCGATCCGGTGTGATGCACCATCACCCCGCGGATGTCCTTGAAATCCCCGTGGCCGCGGTTCCGCCACCCGGGGAATTCGACAAGCCTGACACCCTCGGCCCGTAATACGTCGGCGAGCCAGACCGGGTCACCGGTCCACGGTCGTGTCTGGGCCACGTATTACCTTGACGCCCAATCCTGGGGGAGCAGGGGCTACGGTGCGAACGGCGCCGGGCCGGGTAGCGCGGGTGTCGCCGGAGCGGGACCCGGCGAGCGGGGCGTCGGACCCCCGCCATGCGACGGCGGCGTTTCGCCTGTGCCGGGCACAGACAGCAGTGCAGGTGCCGGGGGCCGGGCCGGAGCCGACGTAGCCGGCGCATCGGGTTGCGTATCCGCCACCCAAAGCGCCTGTAGCTTCTGCGCAGCCAGCGCCGCGCCCTGGTTCGCCATCCCGACCTCGGGGTAGCGACTGTGCACACCGAAGCTCCTACCGTCGGGGTCGCAAACCAGGTCGTCGTCGACGCACAGGTCGATGGTCTTGTCCACGTAGCTCGGGCCGATCACGATCTGCGGGTCGTTGATTGCACGCATGAAGCGCGCTGACGGCTTCCCGAACAGCGCAACAGCTGCGACTTTGTCGGCGACCTCGGGAGGCATCGGGGCGGGCACGTCTGAAGCCGAAACGCCTTCTGGTACAGCACTGGCCGTCACGAATCCCATGACCGCTGCGCCCTGCGAGAATCCACCGAGCACCATCTTGGTGTCAGGACAGGAGGCAGCCGTGGCGAGGATGCGGGCGCGGGCATCGCTGATTCCGTCGACAGCGGTGTGAAAGTCCGTGGTGGCGGGGTAATTCACCGGATACACCTCAACCGACTTTGCGCCGACCTGTGAGCGCAACGAGTTGACGAACGCATCTCCGGTCGGGCCGACGCCGGGTAGCTCGGTCGTGCCTCGCGCAAATATCACCTCGGCGTCGGGACATGGTGCCGCGTGTGCAGCCGGCATGGCAGCGCCCTGCAACAGCGCGGTTGCGGCCACTGCAGCGCCGATCACACCAACGGTTCGAAAAGCCCCCATGGCTTAATGCTGACACGGTGCGCCGCACTACGCCGGTCGAGCCATTGAATACACAGAGAACAGCCAATTATTAAAGGACCGATAAAGTTCGCGTAAGTGCCGCGTCCACCAGTGGCCACATCGCTATTCCACGCGATTGACCAAATCGGACAGCTGTTGGGCGGTGTAACCACCTGGACTCATGCCGCCCCTGGCCGCAGCACGAGCCGCCCGAGTCAGGGCGGCATTCACCGGAGCCGAGGTTCCCGCACGATGAGCCATTCGCACGATCTCACCGTTGAGGTAGTCGGTCTCGACATTGCCGGTACGACGACGCAGGGACTGCGAGGTGGAATCTCCTGGTGCACTCCTGAATCCGGGTACCGTCCGTGGCGTCGGACCGTCGACACGTGCGGCAGTGGACGTCTCGAATGGCACGAATTCTATTCTCAGGCATCGCAATACGTCCTCGCCCTCGCGAATCACGGCGTCACGCAGCCAATCCACGTCGGCTCCCGGCTGGGCCAACGCGCCGATGACGTTGCTGAGATTGAGTAGGAGCTTGTTGTACTTCCATGGA
Organism: Mycobacterium neglectum; assembly: GCF_002591975.1. Taxonomy (GTDB): domain Bacteria; phylum Actinomycetota; class Actinomycetes; order Mycobacteriales; family Mycobacteriaceae; genus Mycobacterium; species Mycobacterium neglectum. The sequence goes on from NZ_NVQE01000032.1 coordinate 24,386, forward strand.
GCGACGTCCTCAGGCAGCCTTACGATGATGCCCGCCCGGGACCACGATGTCTGCAGTGCTGCGAGGAAGTCGGTGTCCTGCGCCGTACCGATGGAAGCAGGCCAGCGCGAGATGTGGAACTGGCCGACAACCGGCCAGGAACGCACGATCACCTCGCCTGGCTCTATGTGCGCGGCCGGACACCAGACACAGACTCCGTAGACGCGGGCGAAGTAGCGCAGCGCGAGCTCCTCTGCGGCAACACCATTGAGGGCGGTCAGCACTGGCAGGCATTCCCCCGCGGTGGCGACGGTGCCGTCCGCAGCGACGACCGGCCGGTCGACCCATTCACGCAGCGCGGCATCCAACTGCTGCGTCTTCGTCGCAAAGACCAATACGTCGGCGTGGGTCAACCGCACCTCCTCGATCGAGGCGACGGCAACCGACACGTGAAAGGGTCCATCCGGCGTATGCATGGTCAACCCCTCGGCCGCAAGTACTTCGGCGTTGCGACCGCGGGCCACGAGGAGGACAGGAGCATTGGCGCGAGCCAACACACCTCCGATGCAGCCCCCGATCGCCCCGGCTCCGATCACGACATACCTGTGCTGAATCTCCGAGGGCACGCATTGCCTCCTGAACGCATTTTGACGAACGGCTGCCCTCGACGTTAGGCGTCGTTACGTGAGGGTGCACGACCTACTCACGGGCGCCTGGAATCGCCGAATTACATCGATGTTGTTTGGCACTGCCGAATTCGGGGAACCAATACCACCGGAGGAAACGGCTATGACAACTATTGAACCTCGTGACGCTCGGCGACATGGTTTCGCCGTAGCCCATGCAAGTGCGGTCGCAGTCGCATTTGCATCGGGCACATTCGCTTTGGTGGCGATGCTTGTCGGGACGCCACTGCAATTCGGTATTGCGTTGGCCTTGTGCGGTGCGGGCTGGATCGTCGCGCACTTCGTCGAGCGCCTCGCTGAGCAGGGACTCGAGCGCCGCAGACGGGCCGCCCCCGCGGCAGACCTCGTGGACGGGTATGTGCGTTTCGACGCGCTGGTGAGGTCGCAGCGCAACGTCACCCAGAGCAGACGCACCGTATCCGTGGCCTGAGTCGGGTGCGGGTGCTCCTTTTGGTGGTGGGCGTCTTTCATCGGTAGGAGTCGCCGTCGGTGATCACGACGGTGCGTAACCAACCCACCCGCGGAAGTTGAACGCCGAGAAGAACTCCGTGACGCCGGTGAAACCGGCCTGCCTTAGAATGGCGCGGTCTTGGTCGGGTGACAGTACGGGAACGCCCGATTCAATTGCAGCGCGCGCCTTCTGGACATCGGTGGGATCAAGGCCCGAGGCGACGAGGAACGCCACGTGTCGGTCTATCCACGTCCGTCGTTCAGAATCATCGCGCTGCACGATGCTCAGATGCATCACGACGAACGGCGCCCCCGGCACTAGTCGGCGCCGCACCTCGCCGACCGTACGCAATCGTTCTTCCTCCGGCAGAAAGTGCAGTGTCAGCAGACTGGTCGCAGCGCTGAACGGGCCAGGTGGTGCGTCGTCGATATATCCGTTGTGCATCGACACCCGCGCCATATCTGGCCCCAGGGTCGTCACTGCGAGATCCAGCATGGCCGCGGAGGGATCGACGGCAGCGAAGCTCCATCCGGAATGAGCCACGGCGAGTGCCTTTGTCTCTAGCCCTCCCCCGGCCCCCAGCACCAGAACCCTGGCGTCTGGCGGCGCGAGTTCGTCGATGAGGACGCCGACCAGGCGATGGACGTCGGCGAGGGCGGGTACCAGCTGCCCGGCGCGCTTCGCATACATCGCCACGTGGGAAGGATCGTCGAACGGGTTCGATGATGTGGTCACGCCACGATGGTGCAAGTGGCGGCCCAGTTGCGGCAAGTATGCTTGCTGTTTGGGCAAATCAAGTGCTGGCACACCGAGGCGCCACGGCAGCGTTTTCCGATATCGCTGCTGCGTGATATCCGGCTGCGGGGCCGCCCGCGGGCTGCATGCCCAGCACATCCAGCACCAGCCAGTCGGCAGCGGTTTTGCCGGTCTTGGCAAATCGGCCCTATCAGTGTGATTGGCTCACCACTACTACCGTTGGCGAGTCCGCTACCTGGGGGTTTACGTGAGTCGACCGAGGGCTCCACTGATCGCCTGGATCGGCATGACTTACCTCCTCGCCTACGCGTTGTGGCTCGCGTTCGGCTGGGGTGGCCCTGGCGTGCTCATCGTGGTGAGCGATCTGGGCTCCCTGGGGGTCGAAGCGTTGGCCGTCGCCTGCGTCGTGCTGGCCATCGCGTCCACCTCGGGCCGGCAGCGCACGGCGTGGGTGGCGATGGCAGCTGGGTTGGCCAGCTGGTTGGTCGGCGACGCGATCTGGGCGACCTACGAATTGGGCCTCGACGTGGAGGTGCCGTTCCCGTCACTGGCCGACGTCGGCTACCTGTTGTTCTACGTCTGCACGCTCTTCGTGCTGGTGATGTTGCCGACCGGCAACGCGGGCGCCACGCTTGCCCGGTTATTCCTCGACGGGCTGCTATTGGCGGTGTCGCTCTTCGCGCTGGCCTGGGTGTCGGGTCTGGACGCCGTCATAGCGGCGGGCGGAACCGATCCCTTCTCGTTCGGGCTGTCCTTGTTCTATCCGCTGGCCGACTTGGCGTTGTTCACGATGGCGGGCCTGATGCTGTTGCGGGCCGGGCCGGGCCAACGGCTGACGATCAGCCTGCTGGCAGGCGGCATCGCGGCAGTTGCGATCGCCGACAGCGTGTTTCTCTACCTGAGCGTCAACGGCACGTACCTGAGCGGCAACTTCATCGACATCCTGTGGGCGACCGGGTTGGCGTTGATGGCGGCGGCCGCGCTGGTGGCCGCTCGGGCGCCGTGGCGAATCGTCGATCCGCGCGAGGCAATGCATGTGGCGGTGTGGGTGCCGTACGTGCCGCTGCTCGTCGCGGTGATCCCGAGCGTGTGGTACCTGTTCGGTGGCGAGAACACCGGCCCGATACTTGCGGCGTTGGTGCTGTTGATGGCGACGGTGTTGGTACGGCAGGTGCTGTTCGTCTCCGAAAATCGGCGGCTGGTGGCGGCGGTCACCGATCAGGCGCTGCGCGATCCGTTGACGTCATTGGCCAACCGAGTTCTGTTCGGAGACCGGCTGGCTCATGCGGTGGCGATGCATGCCCGCGACGGTCGCGACGTCGCCGTGCTGTCGCTGGATCTGGACGACTTCAAACTCGTCAACGACAGCCTGGGCCACCACGCGGGCGACGCAGTGCTGATCGAGGTCGCGGACCGGTTACGGCGCAGCGTGCGTACCGGCGACACGGTGGCGCGGCTCGGCGGCGACGAGTTCGCCGTCCTGCTCGAAGGCGGGGCCGAGCCGGCCTTGACTGCGGCCGAACGGATCTTGGAGGCGTTCGACACGGAATTTGTGGTGGACGACCAGCCGATCGACGTGCGACCAAGCGCCGGACTCGCCGAGTTGAACCGGACCGTTAGCGCAGGCTTGACGTCGGAGGAACTGCTCAAGCACGCCGACGTGGCGATGTATTCGGTCAAGCGGGCACGCACGGGTGGAGTCGCGATGTTCACCGCGGACATGAAGCTGGTCGACGCCGACGAGGTCGGACCGATGTGCAGCTCTGGCGGTCAAGACGTACGCGTGAGCGGCATGCGGTTCCTGAGTGAATTGCGCACGGCCATCGACGAAGGCGCGCTGTCGACCGAGTACCAGCCGAAGTATCACTTGGCCACCAGGCGACTCATTGGAGTTGAGGTTTTGGTGCGCTGGCCGCACCCGCGGTTGGGCAAGCTGTTGCCGGATCAGTTCCTGCCGATGGCACGACAGAACGGCTTGATGGGGCCATTGACCGAGCTGGTGCTGTACCGGGCGGCCGACGACGCCGCCGCGTGGCACGAGCTTGGATTCGCAGTTCCGTTCGCCATCAACGTGTTTCCGCCGTCGCTGGGCAACCATAGCCTGGCGTCGATGATCGCCGGGGTGATGGCCGACCGCCATCTCCCATTCGATCGCGTCACCGTGGAGATCACCGAGGACCTGGTGCTGAGCAACCCGGAGTTAGCGCGTGAGGTCCTGATTCGGTTGCATGACTTCGGTATTCAAGTCGCCATCGATGACTTTGGAAGCGGCTATTCTGCTTTGGACTACCTACGCCAGCTGCCCATCGACGAGCTCAAACTGGACAAGCAACTGATCGCACCGATCTCAACTGACCCGCGCGCGGCGATCATCGTCCGCAAAGTCGTGGAGTTGACACGAGAACTGGGCATCGTGTGCGTGGCCGAGGGCGTCGAAGATGCGGTGACCGCGGACCTGCTCGCCAGCTACGGCTGCGACGTCGCGCAGGGCTTCCACTTCAGCCCGCCGGTGACGGCCGACGCGCTGCCACGCATGATGTCGGAGCAGCAGCCCCGGATAGCCGAACGGGTGGCCACACTCGTCGCGCGCACGCAGTTCGACGAGCACTTGGGATAGCCGTAACCGGGGGGCCGTCTCTCTGGTCAGTGACCTCTCGATCCGCCGCGGGTCGGGTGAAAGACGGCGACTCAAACCGGAAGATGGCCCAATCCCCTCCTTACCGGGGCCAAGTAGACGAGTCTTGATTCTCAGTCCCGCACGGCCCATGGAATGGAGTCATCGATGCGACGCAGGCGAACTGCCGTTCTCAGCGCGGTAGGCGTGACCGTGACGCTGATTGCCGGGCCGACCAGCGTCGCCGTCGCGTCTCCGGACCCGAAGGACATGACGATGGTGAACGTCGTCAAGATCGAAGGAATCCCCTGGTTCAATCGGATGGCCGTGGGCGACCAGAACTTCGCGAAGCGCACCGGCGTCCAGACCAGCCAGGAGGGCGGCGACGACACCAGCCCGGAGAAGCAGGTTCAGATCGTGGCGGACCTGATCCTGCGTCGCCCGACCGCCATCACCGTGGTACCCAACTCACCGGAGTCGCTGGAGGACGTCCTGGGTCAAGCCCGCGCCCAAGGCATCAAAGTGGTCTCGCACGAAGCCACCGGAATCCAGAACGTCGACATCGACATCGAGGCCTTCGACAACGCAGCCTTCGGCAGGCAGATCGTCCAGAGCCTCGCCCAATGCATGGGTGGGCAGGGAAGCTACGTCCAGTTCGTCCAGAGCCTGGCAGCGAGGACCCACATGCAGTGGGTGGACGCCGCATACGACATGCAGGTCGCCGAGTTCCCCGGCATGACCCGCGTAGAGGGCCCGATCGAAAGCTTCAACAACGAGCAGACCGCCTACGAGAACGCCAAGGCGATTCTGTCGAAGTACCCGAATATCAAGGGCTTTCAGGGGTCGGGCAGCACCGATACACCGGGCATCGCACGTGCCGTGCGGGAGGCGGGGTTGGCGAACGAGATCTGCGTGATGGGTACGGCGGTACCCGCTGTGGCAGCCGAGTACCTCGCCGACGGAGCGATCGACAGGATCTTCTTCTGGGATCCGGCGATGGCAGGCGAAGCGGCGCTTCAGATCGCGCTGATGCTCGCACAGGGACAACCGATCGAGGCAGGCACCAATCTGAACGTGCCCGGCTACGAGTCGTTGACCAAGCTCGACGGCTACGACAACGTCTTCGTCGGGAACGCCGCACTGGAAGCGGATGCCAGAACCGTCTCTCAGTACCCTTTCTGAGTCGGACACTCGGTCACGCCGGTGACGCTATCCGCTACGAAGACCTCTCCCCGTGCCCCCACTGGGACTCGAACCCAGACTTGGCGGATTTTAAGAACGTAATAGTCGCGAAAGCGCCCTGATCTTGCCCTCGTCTAATTCGAAGACTCCTAAACAAGGCGGACGCGACTTCTATGGACGAAATCCGCCTGTCGGTGCGCTGAGCTAACTTCCCCCGTAGTCGGATCTGACCGACATGATGTGTTCAGCGTGGTGAGGAAAAAATCGGGAGACAAGGTTCTTGGCCCAAACGCCCGAATCAAATCGAATGAGACGCTACAAGATCCGCGATGAGCAGTATCGGGAGGCGGTGAGGCAGTCCGTTTCCTTTGCCGGCGCGCGCAAGCTGCTGGGTGTCGTGCCGGAGGGCGGCAACTACCGTGTCCTCCGCCGAGCCGTCGAGCGACTCGGTCTCGATACATCCCACTTCGCCGGGCAGTCCTGGGCGAAGGGCAAGAGGGTCTCGCACCGCCTACGACCGATCGAGGCCTTCCTATCGAACACGTCTCCGATTCAGTCTGATCGGTTGCGCCGGCGCCTCATCAACGAAGGCATTTTCGAGCGGAGCTGCTCCGGCTGCAAGCTCGATAGCTGGATGGACCAGCCGATCCCTCTGGAGTTGGATCACAAAGACGGCAACCATCAGAACAACGCGCTGGAAAACCTTCGACTGCTGTGCCCCAACTGCCATGCGCTTACACCGACCTTCAGAGGCAAGAACAAGGGCTGTGCCTCCGCACTAGACTCGATCGCCTAGAAGGGGACGTAGCCTAATTGGCATCGGCGGGGCGCTTAAAACGCCTGACATTTGTGGGTTCGAGTCCCACCGTCCCCACCGTCTCGGCGGGTCCTGTTTGACCGACGGAATACCGACCGTAGCCTGGCGCAGAACCCGTCGTAGCCACGATCTGCATCGCCGGTCAGGTGGCACGGACCTCTGACGGTGTTCCAGTCTGCGCAGGCGCCCTCGCCGCTCAGGTCGAACAGCGGTACGTCAAGCTGCGTACTGCCATCGTCCCAACGTTAAGGATCTCGGCTACCGCCCAGCAGAAGCGCGCCACGCGAGGGCGCCAGCGTGAGCGCCGGCCGTGGGAAGCGATGCCGCGCGCAGGCATCGTCGATCACTTCGGATATCGCACCGGCAATGCGGCGAAGGACCCACCGCTCACAATGCTGACCGACATCCAAGCCGGCCAAGCTGATCTGTGTCACCAAGACGCCGTGCCGGCGGCGAATCCAGGACATCTCGCCGATTGCGCGGCTCAGCACCAACGCGCCCACGACATCGCCAGTCTCCAGTCCACAATGGAGCCCGACAAGGTCAAGGTTCTTGTGCGCCAACACGTCCGACGCCACACCGCTCACATCGTCTGCGGACGCGTCGACGAGAATCCGCTGCCGCGTCCGCGTGTGCGCGGCGAGCCGCGAAGCGTGCCGGCTCGAGCTCACCACAAACCGGGCCACTTCGATGCTGACGGCCCGGCGGGTCAGCTCGCCGAGGCCCTCTCGTGAATGCACGACGATCCGTCCTGGGTCCGTTCCCGCCAGGACCGCCTGGGCGAGCTCCGGCCCGGTGGTGACATCGACGGCCGACCGTTGGCGTCGTATCCAGTTCCTGACGGTGGTGTGGCGAAGCAACGCGGCCGGGTAGCTGACCGCGACGCCCTTGAAACCGTCGCGATACTGCGCGCAGCGCCGTAGGACGACATCTTCGTCGACCAGCGGCGCCGCGGCACTCGGTCCCGGGGCATGGTCAGAGCGCGTCAGCAGGTCCATTGAGTGCGTCATCTCGTCGAGGGTCCCGGGTGAACCTGTGGACAGGCAGTGTCCGAGCGGTCTCTTGACTGAACAACAGCCCAATCTTTACGCGGCCCACCCGTGCGGTCGGCTATGTTCGCCTAGTGGAGCCGCCCCACAGCTATATCCGGGAGACATCCGCTTCGGTGGCGCACCACTCGGACTACCTCGAACGTCGCGAGAATCATGCCCTCTGCGGAGCGGTGCTCGAGGCTGCGACCCCGCTGACCCAGGTAGACGCGGTCTGCCCCGTGTGCGAAGAGAAGCTAGTTCTGTACCACCTCGAATGGTGGCGCGAACAAGCCTTGGCAGCCACCGCCGAACTCGAGGCGCTCCGGGCCAAGCATCCCGAGCCAGAGTTGTCCGCGGTGCAGGTGGAGCCGGACGAACCGGCCGCTGAGCCGACGACGCTGCTCGACCACGCGCGACGAGAACTCGCGACACTCTGCCGGGAGTTTGACGATGCCGTCCCCTACTTCCGCCTGAAAACCACCATGCAGGCATTCAGCGACCGGCTGGAATCCGACGAGCGCGTGCTTCTCGCGCAGGAGATCGGTGGCGATGGCACGCTAATTCGTTGGTCGACAACGGAAGTCGAAGCCCTCGGCTGGCATGTCAGCAACAACCCCGTCCAAGGGGACTCCGAAGCGACGTGGGACGCCTGGATTCAGGACTCCTACGAGCCAACGAAGAAGGCCAAGCGACGGTTCGGGCGCGCCCGCTAGACGTTCGCCGGCGGAATCCGTAAAGGAAGGCCGCGCCGCCGTCAAGAAACCGTTAAGGCCGGTACTGATGCCTTGAGCTGCGGTGATCCTTCTATAGGTCGCCGAAATCCGGCGCCCCGTAAACGACCCGGAGTGCCATGTCCGTCCTGGTGTACATCGTGCTGACGGTGGCGGTCTTCGCCGTCCTCGGCCTGATTCAGAAGTTGGTCGAGCGGCTGTGATCGTCAACATCGTCGGCCTGGTACTCGCGATCCTCATCGCGGTGTTCCTCTTCGCCGCCCTGCTCTTCCCGGAGAGGTTCTAGGTGAGTACCACCACCGCCGGGATCGGATTCCTCGTCTCCCTGATCATCGGCCTCGCGGTCGTCCACGTGCCGTTGGGCGACTACATGTACCGGGTCTATTCCTCAGAACGGCACCTGCGCGGCGAGCGCGTCGTCTATCGCCTGATCGGTGCCGACCCCAAGGCGGAGCAGACCTGGGGTTCCTACGCCCGCAGCCTGCTGGCGTTCTCGGCGATCAGCCTCCTGTTCCTGTTCATCCTCCAACTGGTGCAGGGCAAGCTGCCGCTGCACCTCAACGATCCGGGCACCCAGATGACCCCGGCGCTGGCCTGGAACACCGCGGTCAGCTTCGTGACCAACACCAACTGGCAGGCCTATTCCGGTGAGTCCACCCAGGGCCACCTGGTGCAGATGGCCGGCCTGGCCGTACAGAACTTCGCCTCCGCGGCCGTCGGCATCGCTGTGGCCATGGCGTTCGTACGTGCTCTCGCCCGGCGCAACACCACAGAGCTCGGCAACTTCTGGGTCGACCTCGTTCGCGGCATCATCCGAATCCTGTTGCCACTCGCGGTGATCGGCGCGATCATCCTCATTATCGGCGGCGTCGTCCAGAACTTCGACCTGCATACGCAGGTCGCCACCACGCTGGCCGGTGGTCAGCAGACCATTCCCGGTGGGCCGGTCGCCAGCCAGGAGGTCATCAAGGAGCTCGGTACCAACGGCGGCGGGTTCTTCAACGTCAACTCCGCGCATCCGTTCGAGAACCCGACCTCGTGGACCAACTGGGTCGAGATCTTCCTGCTGTCCTGCATCGCGTTCTCGCTGCCACGCACGTTCGGCCGCATGGTCGACAGCCGCAAGCAGGGTTACGCGATCGTGGCGGTCATGTCTTTGATCGCGCTGATCAGCGTGACGCTGATGATGACCTTCCAGGTGCAGGCACACGGAACCGTGCCTACCGCAGTTGGTTCGGCAATGGAAGGTGTGGAACAGAGGTTCGGCGTACCCGACTCGGCGGTCTTTGCCAGCATGACGACGTTGACGTCGACGGGCGCGGTCGACTCGTTCCACGACTCCTACACCAGCCTCGGCGGCATGATGGCAATGTTCAACATGCAGCTCGGCGAGGTCGCCCCTGGCGGTGTGGGTTCCGGCCTCTACGGCATGTTGGTGCTGGCGATCATCACCGTGTTCGTCGCGGGCCTGATGGTCGGCCGAACGCCTGAATACCTCGGGAAGAAGATCACACCGCGTGAGATCAAGCTCGCGGCAACGTATTTCCTCATCACTCCGCTGATCGTGCTGACGGGCACCGCCGTCGCTATGGCGATGCCGGGGCAACGGGCCGGCATGCTCAACACCGGGCCGCACGGGCTTTCGGAGGTGCTCTACGCATTCACCTCCGCCGCCAACAACAACGGGTCGGCGTTCGCAGGCATCTCGGTCAACACCGAGTGGTACAACACCGCCCTCGGTTTGGCCATGCTGTTCGGCCGTTTCCTGCCGATCATCTTCGTGCTCGCGCTCGCGGGCTCGCTGGCCAAACAGGGCAAGACACCCGATTCCGTCGGCACCCTGCCGACGTACCGGCCCCAGTTCGTCGGAATGGTCGCCGGCGTGACGGTGATCCTGGTCGCCCTGACCTTCCTCCCAGTGCTCGCGCTGGGGCCTCTCGCAGAAGGAATCCACTGAAATGTCCGTGACCATCGACACCGCTGCGCCTACACAGCCGAAAGCAAACGCGCCCACACGCGTTCAGGGCGGGTTGCTCGATCCGAAGATGCTGTGGAAGTCGATGCCCGACGCCCTGCGCAAGCTAGACCCGCGCGCCCTTTGGCGCAATCCCGTCATGTTCATCGTCGAGATCGGCGCGGTATGGAGCACGGTCCTCGCGATCACCGAGCCATCGTGGTTCGCCTGGCTGATCGTGATGTGGCTCTGGCTCACGGTCATCTTCGCCAACCTGGCCGAAGCCGTGGCCGAGGGCCGCGGCAAGGCGCAGGCCGAGTCGCTGCGCAAGACCAAGACAGCCACGATGGCGCGTCGACTCGTCGGCTGGACACCTGACACCCCCGGCCGCGAAGAAGAGGTCGCCGCACCGCTGTTGCAACGCGGCGACATCGTGGTCGTCGAGGCGGGCCAGCCCATCCCGGGCGACGGCGACGTCGTGGAAGGTATTGCCTCGGTCGATGAGTCGGCGATCACCGGCGAGTCGGCACCCGTCATCCGCGAGTCCGGTGGCGACCGCTCGGCGGTCACCGGCGGCACCACCGTGTTGTCGGACCGCATCGTCGTCAAGATCACTCAGAATCAGGGTGAGAGCTTCATCGACCGGATGATCGCTCTCGTCGAGGGCGCCAACCGGCAGAAGACGCCGAACGAGATCGCGCTGAACATCCTGCTGGCCTCGCTGACGATCATCTTCGTGTTCGCCGTTGCGACCCTGCAGCCATTGGCAATCTACTCGAAGGCGAACAATCCAGGCGTCCTGGACACGTTGGCACTCAACGGAAACGGGATCAGCGGCATCGTCATGGTGGCCCTGGTGGTGTGCCTCATTCCGACCACCATCGGCGCGTTGTTGTCGGCCATCGGCATCGCCGGCATGGACCGCCTCGTACAGCGCAATGTGCTCGCCATGTCGGGACGCGCGGTCGAGGCCGCCGGCGATGTGAACACGCTGCTGCTCGACAAGACCGGGACCATCACGTTGGGTAACCGCCAGGCTGCCGCCTTCGTGCCGCTCGCCGGGGTGACGGACGAAGCGCTTGCCGATGCCGCGCAATTGTCCAGCCTCGCCGACGAAACCCCAGAAGGCCGGTCGATTGTCGTGTTCGCCAAGCGTGAATACGGGCTGCGGGCCCGCACACCGGGTGAGCTCGACACTGCCCATTGGATCGAATTCAGTGCGACCACAAGGATGTCCGGTGTCGACCTGAACGGCCAGAAGCTACGCAAGGGCGCGGCGAGCACGGTGGCCGACTGGGTGCGCAACGAAGGCGGCATCGTGCCGACCCAACTCGGCGATCTCGTCGACGGCATCTCCGCGGCTGGCGGCACTCCACTGGTCGTCGGGCAGGTTCACGACGGCCACGCTGAGGTGCTCGGTGTCATCCACCTCAAAGACGTCGTCAAACAAGGCATGCGGGAACGCTTCGACGAGATGCGCCGCATGGGCATCCGCACGGTGATGATCACCGGCGACAACCCGTTGACCGCCAAGGCGATCGCCGACGAGGCCGGCGTCGACGACTTCCTCGCCGAGGCCACGCCGGAAGACAAGATGGCGCTGATCAAGAAGGAGCAGGCCGGCGGCAAGCTCGTCGCGATGACCGGTGACGGCACCAACGACGCGCCCGCGCTCGCGCAGGCCGACGTCGGCGTCGCGATGAACACCGGCACCTCGGCGGCCAAAGAGGCCGGCAACATGGTCGACCTGGATTCCGACCCGACCAAGCTCATCGAAATCGTCGAGATCGGCAAGCAGCTGCTCATCACCAGGGGTGCGTTGACGACCTTCTCGATCGCCAACGACATCGCCAAGTACTTCGCGATCATCCCCGCGCTGTTCGTAGCCATCTTCCCCGGCCTGGATCTGCTGAACATCATGCGGCTGCACAGCCCCCAGTCGGCGATCCTGTCGGCGGTGATCTTCAACGCGCTCGTCATCATCGCGCTGATCCCGCTGTCGTTGCGGGGTGTTCGGTACACACCCGCCAGTGCGTCAAAGCTGTTGAGCCGCAATCTCTACATCTATGGCCTCGGCGGGATCATCGTCCCGTTCATCGGCATCAAACTGATCGATCTGATCGTCCAACTCTTCCCCGGAATGTGACATGAACTTCGCCAATCTCGTTCGTCAACACTGGGCGGCGCTGCGCGCGCTGCTGGTGCTCACCGTCATCCTCGGCCTCGCCTACCCCGTGGTCATCTGGCTGGTGGCCCAGATTCCCGGCCCCAACGACAAAGCCAACGGCTCGCTCATCGAGGTCGACGGAAAGCTGTTGGGCAGCAGCCTGATCGGCCAGGCGTTCACCGACGCCGACGGCAACCCGCTGCCGCAGTACTTTCAGAGCCGACCGTCGGCGGCCGGCGACGGATATGACCCGATGGCCACCAGCGCAAGCAACCTCGGGCCGGAGAGCATCGTCGACACACCCGACAAGTCGAGCCTGCTGACTCTCGTCTGTGAACGCAGTGCGGCCGTCGGCGATCTCGAAGGCGTCGACGGCACGAGGCCGTTCTGCACGGGTGGCGGTGTCGGCGCGGTGCTGTCGGTGATCGGCCCGCGCGATGCGCGCGGCAACGTCGTCAACCCGACGCGGGTGATCAGCGTCAACGAGCCGTGTGGCACCACCCAGGCACCGCTCCTCGACACCTACGAAGGCGTGCGCGTCGAATGTAGGCAGCCGGGCCCGGAAGGAGATGCGTACAGCATCGGTCAGATCGTGCCGATCCGCGGCAGTGCCCCCGCGGATCCGGCGGTGCCCGCCGATGCGGTGACCGCCAGCGGAAGCGGCCTCGACCCGCACATCTCGATCGCGTACGCAGACATTCAGGTGAACAGGGTCGCCAAGGCCCGCGGCGTCAGCCGTGCCGAGGTCCAGCACGCGGTCGCCGCCCACACCGACGGCCGGTTCCTCGGGTTCTTCGGTGAGCCGACTGTCAACGTGGTGGAACTCAACCTCGCACTCGACCGGGCGCAGTGAGCCCGGTGGCGCTATGTCGGATTTCGACACCACGGCTGCATTTGGCGTCGAACCGTGCCAGACCACGACCGTGGTGTCTAAGTCGCCGCTAGGACGTCGGGTGGATGATGAACAGGTGAGCACAGCCGATCCGTCGGTGACCGACCGGCCCGGCTCCCAGAAGAAGCGCGGTGAGCTGCGCATCTACCTGGGCGCCGCGCCCGGTGTCGGCAAGACCTTCGCGATGCTCGGCGAAGCGCATCGCCGGCTGGAGCGCGGGACCGACGTGGTCGCTGCGGTGGTGGAGACCCACGGCCGCAAGAAGACCGCCGACCTGATCGACGGCATCGAAACCGTGCCACCGAAGCTCATCGAGTACCGCGGCAAGCAGTTCGCCGAACTCGACGTCGAGGCGGTATTGCGGCGCGCTCCGCAGGTCGTCCTCGTCGACGAACTGGCGCACACCAACACCCCGGGCAGCAAGAACCCCAAGCGGTGGCAGGATATCGAGGAACTGCTCGACGCCGGGATCACCGTCATCTCCACGGTCAACGTCCAGCACCTGGAGAGCCTCAACGACGTCGTCGCCCAGATCACCGGCATCGAGCAGCAGGAAAAGGTGCCCGACGAGATCGTGCGGGCCGCCGATCAGATCGAGCTCGTCGACATCACCCCGGAAGCCCTGCGGCGCAGACTCGCTCACGGAAACGTCTATGCGCCCGAGCGTGTCGACGCGGCGCTGTCCAACTACTTCCGCAGAGGCAATCTGACGGCCCTGCGCGAACTCGCCCTGCTTTGGCTGGCCGACCAGGTCGACGCTGCGCTGGAGAAGTACCGCGAAGACAACCAGATCACCGCCACCTGGGAAGCCCGCGAGCGCGTCGTCGTCGCGGTCACCGGTGGCGCTGAGTCGGAGACCCTGATGCGCAGGGCATCTCGCATCGCATCGAAGTCGAGTGCCGAGCTGATGGTCGTGCACGTTGTTCGTGGTGATGGGTTATCGGGCGTCTCGGCGCCGCAGATGGGCTCGGTGCGAGAGCTGGCGGTGAGCCTCGGCGCCACCTTGCACACCGTCGTCGGTGACGACGTGCCAAGCGCACTACTGGATTTCGCCCGAGACGAGAACGCCACCCAGCTGGTGCTCGGAACGTCACGGCGGTCACGGTGGGCACGGATGTTCGACGAGGGTATCGGCGCCTCCGTGGTGCAGCAGTCCGGCTCGATCGACGTCCACATGGTCACTCACCCCGAAGCACGCAAGGAGTCATTGTGGTCGCGGACCTCTCCGCGCCAGCACCATTTCGCGTCGTGGCTTGCGGCAGTACTCATTCCGTCCGCGGTCTGCGCATTCCTGGTATTCGTGCTCGACCCGTTCCTCGACGTCGGCGGCGAGAGCGCGATGTTCTTTGTCGGTGTGTTGCTCGTTGCGTTGCTGGGAGGCGTTGCGCCCGCCGCGGTTTCCGCAGTGCTATCCGGGCTGCTGCTCAACTACTTCCTCATCGAACCGCGCTACACACTCGACATCGCCCGGCCCGACAACGCGATCACCAGCGTGGTGCTGTTAGCGGTTGCGGTTGCGGTCGCGGTGCTGGTCGACAACGCGACGAAACGTACTCGGGAGGCCCGACGGGCCTCGCAGGAAGCCGAACTGCTCGCGCTGTTCTCGGGTTCGGTGCTACGCGGAGCGGACCTCGACACGCTGCTGGAGCGAGTCCGCGAGACGTATGCTCAACAAGCCGTGAGCTTGATGCGCGCGAATGTCGGCGTCGTCGCCTGTGTCGGCGACAATCCGTGCGTCGACGTCGATTCCGCGGATACCGCAATCGAAGTCGGTGACGACGAGTTCTGGTTGCTGATGGCCGGGCGCAAGCTGGCCGCCCGCGATCGCAGGGTGCTGAGCGCCGTCGCCGCGCAGGCTGCGGGACTCGTGAAGCAACGCGAACTCACCGAGGAGGCGGGCAGGGCCGAAGCCATCGCGAAGGCCGACGACCTGCGTCGCTCACTGTTGTCTGCGGTCAGCCACGATCTGCGAACCCCCTTGGCGGCTGCCAAGGCCGCGGTGTCGAGCCTGCGCAGCGACGACGTCGACTTCTCCGCCGAGGATACTTCCGAGCTGTTGGCGACCATCGAGGAGTCGATCGATCAGCTGACCGCCTTGGTGGGGAATCTGCTTGACTCTTCGCGGTTGGCCGCCGGGGTGCTCAAGCCCGAACTGCGCAGGGTGTATCTGGAGGAGACGGTGCAGCGGGCACTTCTCGGTATCAGTAAGGGAGTAACCGGTTTTCGCCGACAAGGGCTGGACCGCGTGAAGGTCGACGTGGCCGATACCGTCGCCATGGCCGACGGCGGACTATTGGAGCGGGTGTTGGCCAACCTCATCGACAACGCGCTTCGGTATGCCGGCGTCAGCCCGATACGGGTGACGGCGGGCCAAGTCGGCGACCGGGTGCTGATCGCCGTCGTCGACGAAGGTCCGGGTATCCCGCGCGGCACCGAATCGCAAGTGTTCGCACCGTTTCAGCGGCTCGGCGATCAGAACAACAGCATCGGTGTCGGCCTTGGCCTTTCGGTTGCCCGCGGTTTTGTCGAGGCGATGGGGGGCACGATCTCGACGACCGACACCCCTGGCGGCGGGCTCACCGTCGAGATGGACCTGGCGGCGGCATCATGACACCCCAGAAGACGCGGGTGCTCGTGATCGACGACGAACCGCAGATCCTTCGCGCATTGCGGATCAACCTGTCCGTACGCGGCTACGACGTCGACACCGCGGCCACCGGCGAGGAGGCGCTGCGGAAGGCCGCCGACCACCGCCCCGACGTCATCGTGTTGGACCTCGGCCTGCCCGACATGTCCGGGATCGACGTGCTCGGCGGGTTGCGCGGCTGGCTGACCGCGCCCGTGATCGTGCTGTCGGCGCGCACCGACTCCTCCGACAAGGTCGAGGCGCTGGACGCCGGCGCCGACGACTACGTCACCAAACCCTTTGGCATGGACGAGTTCCTGGCCCGGCTACGCGCGGCGGTGCGCCGGGCCGCAGCGGCATCGGACACCGACGAGCCCGTCATCGAGACGTCGTCGTTCACCGTCGACCTGGCGGCCAAGAAGGTGACCAAGAACGGCACCGAGGTGCATCTGACCCCCACCGAGTGGGGCATGCTGGAGATGCTGGTGCGCAACCGCGGGAAGCTCGTCGGCCGCGAGGAACTGCTCAAAGAGGTGTGGGGGCCCGCCTACGCCAAGGAAACGCACTATCTGCGGGTGTACTTGGCGCAACTGCGGCGCAAGCTCGAGGACGATCCGTCGCATCCGGTGCATCTGCTCACCGAGGCCGGAATGGGCTACCGCTTCCAGCAATAACTGCCGACCGCGGTCCCGTCGGGCGTCAGTTCGCCGTCAAGAAGTCCAAGATGGGCGTAAATATGGCGTATGGCTTGATGATTCGCCGACGCAGGCGGAGTACAGCTGGAGGTATGCAGATTGCATTGGCTGGTCGAATCGCCGAGGTGGGTCACTGTGAGTGACATGATTCAGGTGATCTCGATGATGGGCAGCGTGGCGGCCTTCTTCGCGACGATCCGATACCTCAATATTCGCGACATGCGGTCACCGTCTTCGACGGATCCGGCCGAGAAGGATCGCGCCCAGCAGTAAAACGAGGCCGCAACGCACGGTTTTCACCACACGCTGGCCTCACCATGGATGATGGAGGGGTGAGCATCCTCGGTCGCAAACGAGGCGACCTGCGCGTTTACCTGGGTGCCGCCCCCGGGGTCGGCAAGACCTACTCGATGCTGGCCGAGGCACACCGGCGGATGGAGCGCGGAACCGACGTGGTGGCCGCGGTGATCGAAACCCATGGACGCCGCAGAACGGCCCAGCAACTCGCAGGCATCGAGGTGATCCCGCCACGCTTCGTCGAGTGTCAGGGCAACCGCTATCCAGAGCTCGACGTCGAGGCGGTACTGGCCCGCCGGCCCCAGGTGGTACTCATCGACGACTTCGCCCACACCAACACCCCGGGCAGCAGGAACGCCACTCGATGGCAGGACGTCGATGAGTTTCTCAACGCGGGCATCACGGTCATCACCACCGTGAACGTGCAGCACCTGGAGAGCCTCAACGACGTCGTCACCCAGATCACGGGAGTCGAACAGAAGGAGCGGATCCCCGACGAGGTCGTCCGCGCCGCCGACCAGATCGAGCTGGTCGACATCACGCCGGAGGCCCTGCGGCGCAGGCTCGCTCACGGCAACGTGTACCCGCCCGAGCGTGTCGATGCCGCACTGTCCAACTATTTCCGACCCGGAAACCTCACCGCACTGCGGCAATTGGCGCTGCTGTGGCTTGCCGACCAGGTGGACGCCGCGCTGGCCAAATACCGCGCCGACAAGAACATCACCGACACCTGGGAGACCCGTGAGCGGGTGGTCGTAGGCGTCACCGGTGGCGATGAGTCGGAGACGCTGGTTCGCAGGGCGTCGCGGATCGCGTCGAGGTCCGGTGCCGAACTCAAGGTCGTCCACGTCATCCAGGGCGACGGGCTGACCAGCATCTCGTCGCAACAGAAGAGCGCGGTCCGCGCCGTCGCCACCAGTCTGGGCGCGACGATGCACACCGTCGTCGGCGACGACGTGGCCACCACGTTGCTCGATTTCGCCCGTGCCGCCAACGCCACGCAGTTGGTCCTCGGCACCTCTCGACGCTCCCGGTGGGCGCGGATCTTCGACGAAGGAATCGGCGCGAACGTCGTACAACAGTCCGGCTCGATCGACGTGCACATGGTGACCCATCCGGAGGCGCGCAGGGGCATTCCCCTGGCGACGCTGTCACGTGGACGGCGTCGCGTGGTGTCCTGGCTGGCCGCACTGGCGATCCCGATCGCGATCCTCGCGGTAACGATGTCCCTACCCGAAGAGACGTTGGGCATCGGCGGTCAGAGCACGCTGTTCTTCACCGGCGTACTGGTCGTCGCGCTGCTTGGCGGCATTGCGCCGGCCGTGTTGTCCGCGGTGCTCTCCGGACTGCTGCTGAACTACTTCCTGGTGACACCGCCGTTCACGTTGACGATCGACGATCCGGACAGCGCGGTCACGATCGTCGTTCTGCTTCTGGTCGCGGTGGCGGTGGCGGTACTGGTCGACCGTGTGGCCTACCGCGCCGCCGAGGCGCGACGGTCATCTCAGGAAGCCGAGCTGCTCGCCTTGTTCGCCGACTCCGTGCTGCGCGACGCCGATCTCGACACGCTGCTCGAGCGGATTCGGGAAGCGTATTCCCAACGCGCCGTGAGCATGTTGGCGGTGCGCAGCGACGAGCGGACCGGTGAAGTCGTCGCGTCGGTCGGCAAGGATCCCTGCACCAGCGTCGACAGTGCCGACACCGCGATCGATGTCGGTGACGAGGGGTTCTGGATGCTGTTGGCAGGCAGGACATTGACCGCCCGCGAGCGGCGCGTCTTGAGCTCAGTCGCCGAACAGGCGGTCAACATGCTCAAACAGCGACGCTGACTACTTGGTTCTTGTAAGTCGTGGCCGCAATCGGCCGGCGTCGATGCCGATGTCACGCTCAAGATCACCGATGAGGGCCCGGGCAAACCTGCTCAGCCCTTCGACATCGATGCCGTGACGCCCGGGGCGGTCCACGTCGTCGAGGTGGTCGGCGGCCCTCGCCAAGACGCCCGCCGCTCCCGCGGTGTTCCCGCGCTGAACGTGAGTGATACCGACTGCGAGCTGTGCCAGCCCCTGCCACATCCCGCGCTCGTCATCGGGTGCGTTCTTCCAGGCCGCCTCCAGCACCTCATGGGCATTGAACGCGAGCCCACGGTCCAGCAAGTCCTGCGCATAGCTCAGCGAGTCCGCCGGGGGCAGATCCAGATCGTCAGGGATACGCGCGACGCCCTGGCTGCCGTGCGGTAGCGGACGCCCCAGCGCGTCGCGCGGTCGGCTGCTGCGCGCGATGCCGAACTCGTCGCGATCGCGATCGGCCACGGGGCTCACTCTAGTTGGGTGCGACGCTCCGCAGTCTCCGCTGCCAGCGCGATCAACTTCTTGCGCACAAGATCGGGCCGTTCGTCGACGACGAAATGGCTGGCATCGACGGTCTCCAAGGTGTAGTCGTCGGCGTTTGCCGTTTCCGGCGACACCATGGCCACGCCAACAGCGCGGTCGCGAGTTCCGAACAGCACGCGGATGGGTACCGTCGCACGTCGCGTCTCGGGATTCCTCGCGGCAGAGGGCAATTCGCGGGTCAGGAAAGTGCGATAGGTATCCCTGCCTGCGCGTGCGCACACCGGGTCTCGGAACCGGTCGGCGAACAGTCGCGCGTCCTCGGGAGTCAGATCGGACCCGACGCCGAAGATCACCTTCTCGATGAACTTCGTACGCCGGTGGACGAACATGCCGAACGCCGCCAGCGGCACCTGGTAGGCGAGCTTGTGCAAGTGCGGCAGCACGGTGCCCGGCGTCTGCCACGGATGGTTGATGTTCATCGCCAGGAAGCCGTCGAAGCGCTCCGGGGTTCGCAGCACCATTCGATAGCCGGCATACGCTCCCCAGTCGTGCGCCACCAGCAGGACGCGGTCGAGCGCGAGCACGTCGAGTAGGGCCTGAACGTCGGTGGCGATGTCGTCCTTGGCCCAGCGGTGCAGCGGCGGACCCGACCAGCCGTATCCGGGCAGGTCGGGTGCGATGATTCGCATGCCGGGCGGCGGATCGGCCAGCAGGTCGCGCCACAGATAGTGGTGTTCCGGCCAGCCGTGCAGCGCGACGACGGGACGACCGTCCGGTGGTCCGGCCTCGGTGACGTGGAAACGGACGCCGTTGGCGTCGACGAACGACCGGCGCACACCCTCGATCGGGGGCGGTTGAGTGGTCATGTTTCGGACTATAGAGAAGTCGCCGCGCGCTACGGTGCGGGGTATGGGCGGGTATCGCGAACTCTTCAACGCCAGCATCTCCGATCCAGCGGCCTTCTGGGCGGACGCCGCCAAGGCCGTGACGTGGACTCGTGAGCCGCAACAGATCCTCGACGACTCCAATCCGCCGTTCTACCGGTGGTTCCCCGACGCTGAGATGAATACGTGCGCCAACGCGCTGGACCGTCACGTCGAGGGCGGCCGCGGCGACCAGGCGGCGCTGATCTACGACTCCCCCGTCACCGGGTCGGCGCGCACCTACACCTATCGCGAACTGCTCGACGAGACGGCACGCTTCGCCGGCGCCCTGCGCGGCCTGGGCGTCGACAAGGGCGATCGCGTGGTGATCTACATGCCGATGGTGCCCGAGGCCGTGATCGCGATGCTGGCCTGCGCGCGACTAGGTGCCATCCACTCGGTGGTGTTCGGCGGATTCGCCGCTCACGAACTCGCGGCCCGCATCGACGACGCCCGCCCGAGCGTCGTCGTGACGGCATCGTGCGGGATCGAGCCGACACGGACCGTCGACTACAAACCGATGCTCGACGCCGCGCTGGACATCGCCGAGCATCCCGCCCCCGCATGCGTGATCCTGCAGCGCGAACAGCGGCCCTGTCAGTTGGTCGGCGGACGCGACCTGGACTGGCACGAACTCATGAGCGACGCCGAACCCGTCGACCCGGTGCCCGTGGCGGCCACCGACCCGCTCTACGTGCTCTACACCTCGGGCACGACGGGCAAACCGAAGGGAATCGTGCGCGACAACGGCGGCCACGCGGTCGCATTGCTGTGGAGCATGCGCCACGTCTACGACATTGCCCCCGGCGAGGTGTTCTGGGCCGCGTCCGACGTCGGATGGGTGGTCGGTCACTCCTACATCGTCTACGCGCCGCTCTTCGCCGGGGCGACCACAGTGCTTTACGAGGGCAAGCCGATCGGTACACCTGATCCCGGCGCATTCTGGCGCGTAGCGTCGGAACACGGTGTTAAGGCGCTGTTTTCGGCGCCGACTGCGCTGCGGGCGATCCGCAAAGAAGATCCCGACGGCGCCTACATCGGCCGCTACGACCTGTCAGGAATGAAGTACCTGTTTCAGGCCGGCGAGCGACTCGATCCCGACACCTATGCATGGGCTTCGGAGAAGCTGGGCATCCCTGTCGTCGACCACTGGTGGCAGACCGAGACTGGCTGGGCCATCGCCGCCAACCCGATGGGGATGGAGCAGTTGCCGATCAAGGCGGGATCGCCAACTGTGCCGATGCCCGGTTACGACGTCCGCATCGTGCACGTCGACGGCTCCGCGTGCGAGCCGGGTGAGGAAGGCGCGATCTGCATCGCGTTGCCACTGCCTCCGGGCACCCTGCCGACGCTGTGGGGCGACGACGACCGGTACGAAGCCTCGTATCTCTGCGAACATCCCGGCTACTACCTCACCGGGGACGGCGGTTACCTCGACGAGGACGGCTACCTGTACGTGATGGGCCGCATCGACGACGTCATCAACGTTGCGGGACACCGGCTTTCGACTGGATCCATCGAAGCAGTGCTGGCCACGCATCCCGCCGTCGCCGAGTGCGCGGTAATCGGCATCGCCGACGAGATCAAGGGACAGGTGCCGCGCGGTTTGGTCGTACTCAAGTCCGGTGCATCCGCCGAGGGACTGGCCGATGAACTCGTTCAGCTGGTGCGCGACGAGATCGGTGCCGTGGCTTGTCTGAGACTCGTCGACGTCGTGCCTGCGCTGCCGAAGACACGGTCCGGCAAGATCCTGCGGAAGACGATGCGCGGCATCGCCCACGGCACGGATGAGCCGGTGCCGTCGACCATCGAGGATCCGGCGGTGCTCGAAGCGCTGAAACCCGTTCTTCGGGATTGACTCTGCGCACAGGCCCGAAAATGTGGACGATCCACGGCGTCACCGCAGAATGAATGTGATCTAGCGTCTGCTTGCCAATTGGCGTTTGAAGGCCTCGTCGAACCGACGGTAGGTGCTGCGCAGTTCGTGGCCCGGCCAGTCCTCGGGTTCGAGCGTTGGCGGCAGCAGTGGGTCGAGTTGGAGATGCCGGACGACTGTGATGGACAGCGCGAACAAATAGATGAAGTCGTCCGCGTCGACCGCGTCGATGCCGCGCTCGTCACGCATGGCCACGGTGAGCCGTCGTGCGTCGGATGCCCAATCATCAAGGTTGAAAAGAGATCGGACAGTCTCGGGAGGCGCGTCGGTGGCGGCGCCGTGGAAGTGCACGCACTGACGGTCCAGCACGGCCCGCAGCGTCGGCAAACGGTTGGGGTTCAGGTTGTCCGGCCGGATCCAGACACCCTCACGCAGCTCGGCGAGGTGCAACCCCGTCGCGGCCTTGCGCAGCGCGAGCCGATCGGCCGCTGAACGGCGATCCAGCGAGACGACCGCCAATTCCCATGTGCCGTCCCACGGAAACGCGGTGTCGTCGAACCGGGCGGCCTCGTCGACGCGTTGCCTGCGTTCGAGCAACGACCCCGCCAGCGCATAGATTCCGTCGTCACCAACCAGTTCCCCGGCCGAAACCATGCGCCACAAGCAGGTGCGGGCGGCGCCGTCGCTGATGCCGAACAGCGAGGCGATCCCGACGAGCTCGCCCACCGTGAGGTGCGGTTCGTCGGCGCCTAACAGCGCCGTCGCGAGTACAGACCGCGCACTCAGCGAGCGGTCGCCGATCAGGTCGGCGACACGGGCACGAGACTGATGCCCGCTGACTGTGGGCACCCTATGACTCCAGCCAGGGCTCATGCCAACTCGGGTAACCGGCAACGAGTTTGGACGCCGCGGCCGGCCCCCACGATCCGACCTCGTAGGTTTGCAGTTCGGGGGGCGCTGCGATCAGCGGCTGCACGATGCGCCACGTCTCCTCGACACCGTCCTCGCGCGCGAACTGGGCGGAGTCACCGCGCATCGCGTCGCTGAGCAGCCGCTCGTAAGGTTCGGGTGCCTCGCCGAGTTCCTTGGCGAACGTCAGCGACAGATCGACGCATCGGGTGGTGTTCGCGCCGGGCTCCTTGGCCTGAACGATCAGATCGGTGCCCGGGTTCGGGTCGATACGCAGCACGAGTTGGTTGGGATCGGGCCGCTCCGGCATGACCGCCAGCTTGGGCGGACGCTTGAAGAACACCCGAATCTCGGTGGCCCGTACCGGAAGTGCCTTGCCTGCCCGAATGAAGAAGGGCACGCCGGCCCATCGCCAGTTGTCGATCTCGAGCCGCAAGGCTGCGAACGTCTCCGTTTGGGAATCCGGCCGCACTCCCTTGATGGACCGGTATCCGTCGTACTGGCCCCGGAGGTAGTGCGCGGGATCGATCGACGGGATCGCCCGGAACACCTCGACTCGCTTGTCGCGGAGCCCGTCGGCACCCGCACAACTCGGCGGCTCGGCAGCGAACAGCCCGATCAGCTGCAGCAGGTGGTTCTGCACCACGTCGCGCAGCGCACCGACAGGGTCATAGAAACTGCCGCGATCCTCCACACCGAAGTTCTCGGCCATGGTGATCTGCACGCACTGGATGCGGTCACGATTCCACAGCGGCTCGAAAATCGAGTTGGCGAACCGCAGGAACATGATGTCCATCGCCGGTTCCTTGCCGAGGAAGTGGTCGATGCGATAGATCTGCCATTCCTCGAGCACGCTGCTCAGTTGCGCGTTCAGCGCACGGGCTGATTCAAGGTCATGTCCGAACGGCTTTTCCACCACCACGCGGGCGCGACTGATGAGGTTGGCGTGCGCCAAGCCGTCGACAACCATGCCGAACAGCGATGGCGGGATCTCGAGGTAGAAGACAGGCGTGTGCTTGCCCTTGATCGCCCGGGCCACCCTTTCATAGGTACTCGCGTCGCCGAAGTCGCCGGACACCATCGACAGGCGTTGCGCGAAACGCGCGAACACGTCTTCGTCGATTGTTTCGCCTGCGGTCTCGATCGAACTTCGCGCATGGTCGTGCAGCGTCGCTTCGGACCAATCATCAAGCGCGACACCGACGATCGGGCAGTCCAGCATCTTGCGGCGCTCGAGCCGATACAGGGAACGAAAGGTCATCTTCCTGGCGAGGTCTCCGGTGATGCCGAAGACCACCAACACGTCCGCGGGCGTGGTCGCCGGGGTCGTCACGATGCTAAGCCTTCTTTTCGGCGTGGCCGCCGAACTCGCTGCGCATCGCCGACAAGAGTTTGTCGGTGTACTCGCCGAGCTCTCTCGAGGAGAACCGCTCGAAGAGCGACGTGGTGATGACCGGCGCGGGAACTCCCTCGTCCACGGCGGCCAGCACCGTCCAGCGGCCCTCCCCGGAATCCGACACCCGGCCGGTGAAGTCATCGAGCTCGGGCGATCGAGCCAGCGCGTCGGCGGTGAGATCGACCAGCCACGAGCCGACCACCGATCCGCGCCGCCAGACCTCCGCGACCTCGCCCACGTCGATCGTGTACTGATAGGCCCACGCGTCGCGCAGTGGTGTGGTCTCCGCGTCGACCGTTCGGTTGACCTTGCCTGCATCGGCGTGCTTGATGATGCTCAGGCCCTCGGCAATGGCGGCCATCATCCCGTACTCGACACCGTTGTGCACCATCTTCACGAAATGCCCTGCGCCGCTTGGTCCGCAGTGCAAATAGCCGTTCTGGGCGGTGCCGTCGGTGCGGGTGCGACCCGGGGTGGCCTCGGCGCAGCCCTCCCCCGGCGCGATCGTCTTGAAGATCGGATCCAGCCGCGAGACGACCTCTTTTTCGCCGCCGATCATCAGGCTGTAGCCGCGCTCGAGCCCCCACACCCCGCCGCTGGTTCCGCAGTCGACGTAGTGGATGTTCTTCGTCAGCAGGCTCTTGGCGCGGGTGATGTCGTCGCGGTAGTAGGAGTTGCCGCCGTCGATCACCGCGTCGCCGGGTTCGAGCAGGTCGACCAGCTGCTCCAGCGTGGAGTCCACCACTGCCGCGGGAAGCATCAGCCACACCGCACGCGGCTTCTCGAGTTTCTGGACGAAATCGCTCAGGGAATCCGCGCCCGTTGCGCCCTCGCCGGCAAGCCCGGAGACCGCATCGGCGTTCATGTCGTAGACCACGCAGCGGTGCCCGTCACGCATGAGCCGTCGCACCAGGTTGGCACCCATGCGGCCGAGTCCGACCATTCCCAGTTGCATTGGCGAATCCGTTGCCATGTCTCTCCTCGTCGTCGTGGTCCCGAACACGATGCTATCGCTATCTCACGATTTCATTGACACGTAGCACTATAGATGTGATACTTCCGTAGCATGGCCACTCCGACACGGGCGTCGGTAGCTCACGATCTCTTGAGTGATCGGGACATCGCGCGCCGCATCCTGGCGCATATCGACGCCGGTACCACCGACGAAGGCGCCGCCTGGGCCGAACCCGTCGGAAATTATTTGGACCCAACCCGATTCGCTGATGAACTCGAGGTGCTGCGCTCGTATCGGAGCGTGTACCTGCCGTCCGCCGCGCTGCCCAATCCGGGTGACCACGTCGAACGGGTCAGCTTCGGCGTGCCACTGTTCGCGGTGCGCGGCCGTGACGGCAGGGCGCGGGTATTCCGCAACGCCTGCCGACACCGCGGGATGTCACTGGTCGAAGGGCCGGGATGTACGCAGGCGTTGGTGTGCCGCTATCACGGCTGGACCTACCGTCTCGACGGGACGCTGTCGCATGTCCCGCACGCCGATGCGTTCCCCGATCTGGACATGCCCGCACGCGGACTGGTTGAGGTCGACAGCCGCGAAGTCGACGGGTTGATCATCATCGGTCCGCTGGGGACACCGGGCCCACACGCCGAATCCGCACTGACCGCCCTGGCCGATGGGAGCCCGTGGCGCGACAAGCTGCTGCCCGCGACGCGCCTGGTCGCCGTGCGACCAGCGCGGCGCGCGATGAACTGGAAGGTGCTTGTCGAGCAGTTCCTGGAGGGCTACCACATCCGCACCACGCACAAGGACACCTTCTACCCCATTCAGTACGACGACCTCAACGTCGTCGAACCTTTCGGGTCGAATACCCGAATCACGTTTCCCTACAAGAACATCGAACGCCTGCGCGACCGCCCGGAATCGACGTGGGACGTCGGCCACCGGGTGACATACGTGTACCACCTGTTCCCCAACGTCATGGTCGCGACGTTCCCGAACCAGGTGCTGGTGATCACTATCGACCCGATCGACATCGACCACACCACCGTCACGATCTACGCCATGGTCACCCCGGCGGTGGTCCAGCGCGCTTCGGCCGATCCCGAGACCATCCAGGGGGCGCGAGATCTGCTGAACGAAGGCGGGATCGAAGACAACGACATGTCCGAGGGCGTCCAGCGCGGCCTTCATGCCGGAGCCAATACCTTCGTCGAGTTCGGCACGCATGAAAGCGCGATCGGCCACTTCCACGAAACCCTCGACGACCGGTTGGCCCGATGACCGATGTCGCCGCCGGGGCGGCTCCGTGACCGACTACGAGCACCTGCTCTACGAACAGCGCGGACGGGTCACCGTCATCACCATCAACCGGCCGGAACGCATGAATGCCATTGGCCCGCAGACTCATCAAGAGCTGGTCGACGCGTGGGACCGCTTCCGTAACGACGATGATGCACTCGTCGGCGTACTGACCGGCGCGGGCAACACGGCGTTCTGCGCCGGCGGCGACCTCAAGGCCGCGCAGGCAGGCGAACTTGCGATCGACGCAAGCCCCGACGACGGCGTCCTCGGCCCGTCGCGCTGGACCGACATCTACAAGCCCACCATCGCGGCGGTCAACGGCCTCGCCTACGCCGGCGGGCTGGAGTGGGCCTGCTGGACCGACCTGGCGGTCGCCGACGAACACGCCACCTTCGGCGTCACGTGCCGCCGCTGGAATATCGGATTGGCCGACGGCGGCACCCAGCGCCTCACCCGCATCCTTGGTTATCGCCGCGCCGTCGACCTCATCATCACCGGGCGGGTCATCGACGCCCACGAGGCCGAACGTATCGGCCTCGTCAACCAGGTGGTGCCGAGTGGCACCTGCCTGCAGCGCGCGCTCGAACTGGCCGACACCATCGCCGCGCTGCCCCAGCCCGCACTGCGCACCGACCTGGAGGCCGCCCGCACCGGAGCGGGCAGATCCCTTGAGGACGGTCTGCGCATCGAGGCGGAGTGCTTCGCCCGATCCATCTACGCATCGGAGACTGCCGAGGGGCTGCGACGGTTCAACGAGCGCGACCACCCGGACCTCGCACCGTCACGATAGGGAAATTGTCAGCAACTCCCGGCCCCGAATTGATGACCGCGACGTCGGTCACTGATCTGTCCGGTAGGGATGCCTCCGGCCCTCACCTCGGTTACGGTTCTGGCGTGGCAACTCCGACCGTGCCTTTCGACTACGCCGAGAAAGAGGCGTCCGATTCGCTACAGGCGGCGTACTTCCGCGGCGCGCTGGCGGATCAGCGGGTTCTGATCGCCGCGGAGCTCGTCAGACAGACCAGGAAGTTGAATGGGCTGTCCACCAGGACGGATGCGGTGGCCATCAGCCAGCTACGCCGCGATATCCGCGCCAATGAAGTCGAATGCCGCGATCTGGACCGCATGATCGCCGCGCTGGACCGCCGGTTCACCGCGCTGTGGGCTAACCAGTAGCGCCCAGCGGCGCCGCCGTCCGAGTATCCAGCCTTGCCGACAGCCGATTGAGCTCGGCGACCGCATTGCGTTCGACGAACAGCGGGATGTACTCACGTACCGGCCGACCGTCATAGCGGCGGTGCATCTCACGGACCACTCGCACGACCGTCACCGGGTCGAGGGTGGGGTTCCGGTTGATGAGGCGCTGCACCACCTCGGCGATGCGCCGCCGTTCGCTCACCTCTGATGATTCGTTCACACACCGTGGAACGCACAATCGGCGCGATAGATTCACATCTCGGCTTATCGCTCGCGGGCTAGACGATCGACAGCGCGATGCCGTCGAGTATGTCGTGCTCACTGACCACCAGTTCGTCGATGCCCGCCCGGCGGCCAAGCGCATTCGCGAGTTCCTCAACGATGATCGCTCCGCCGCCGATGACGTCGACCCGGCCCTCGTGCATCGGCCCCAGGGCAGCACGTTGCGCCCGCGTCATCGCAATCAGCCCATCGCAAACAGGCAGCAGATCTCCGAAAGCGCACCGGGACAGGTGAATTGCCTCGGGGTCGTAAGTCGTCATCTTGTGCGCCAGCGCTGACACCGTCGTCATGGTGCCCGCCACGCCAACCCAGGTGCGGGCGCGTTCGACGGGTACCACGCTGAACGCCTGGTCCAGCCCGTCACGGACGACCTCCCGTGCCGCGGCGACCTCTTCCGCGGCCGGCGGGTCGGAGTGCAGGCAGCGCTCCGTGAGCCGCACACACCCGATGTCGGCGGAGAAGCTGGCCTCCACGTCGCGCACCCCCAGGACCACTTCGGTCGACCCGCCGCCGAGATCGACCACAACGAAAGGGCCGGTAGCCGTGTCTAATTCGTTGATCGCCCCGCGGAAGGACAGTTCGGCTTCCTCAGTCCCGGTGATCACCTCGGCAACCGCTCCGGGGACCACCGCACCCAGAACCTCGGCGGTCATTGCGAAGAAGACGTCGCGGTTGGAGGCGTCGCGCGTCGCGGAGGTGGCGACCATGCGCACCGTCGACACCTCATGTCTGCGCAACATCTCGGCGTAATCGGTCAGCGCCGTCCGGGTGCGAGCCAGTGCGTCGGGGGCGAATTGACCGGTCGCGTCGACCCCCTGGCCGAGCCGGACGATCCGCATCTCGCGCTGCACATCTGAGACCTTGCCGTCTTCGATGTCGGCGATCAGCAGCCGAATCGAGTTCGTGCCGCAGTCGATGGCGCCAACCCTATTCATGCGCTCCACGTCTCCCGTTCCAGAATTCCCGCCATCGCCGGTTCGGCGGCCAGTATCGCCAGCGCTTCATCGCCGAATGGGTTCACCCCGGGACCCTTGGCCAGCGAATGCGCCATCACCACGTGCAGGCATTTCACCCGATCGGGCATCCCACCACCGGAAAACGTTGTGCCCAAAGACTCTATCGCGTCACGCTCGGCCAGGTAGGACTCGTGCGCCCGGCGATACGCGACGGCGAGCTCCGGATCGTTCTGGAGGCGCTCGGTCATATCCCGCATCAAACCGGAGGACTCGAGCCGGCTGGCGGCGGCGGTCAGCGCAGGGTGCGTCAGGTAGTACAACGTCGGAAACGGCGTGCCGTCAGGCAGCTTCGGCGCCGTCTTGACGACGCCAGGATCACCGTCGGGGCATCGGTACACGATCTCCAGAACACCGCGAGGTTCGCGACCCAGTTGCTTGGCGACCGCCTCCAGATCCGCCGGCTCAACCACCGGGAGCGGGCGCATTGTTCGGAGCGGGCGCGGGAGGGACCACCGGCCCGGGTGCCGGTGCGGGCGCAACTCCGTACGGCTTATCGGCGATGGTGCCCCACAGTGCGGTGTACCAGGGCTGGTCGGGGTTGGCGGTGGCCGTTTCGACACCGGGCGTCGCCGGCGCCGCGCTGCCGGGAGGCAGCTGCACCTGATACGGAATTTCGCCGGGCATCACGAATCCGAGACGTTCACGCGCCTGGGCGGCGACGAAAACCGGGTCGGCCAGCTTGATCTTCTGCTGCTCGAGCTCGGCGATCTGCGTGCGCAGTTGTTCCTCGGTCGCCTTGAGCTGTTTCATCTCGGTGCGCTGCCCGAAGTAGGTGCGCACGGGTCCGGCGATCGTCAACGTCAGCACACATACGACCGCGGCCAGGATCGCCGCCCGTCGCGCCGCGGACCCGAACCGTTGTTCGGACTGCTGTTCTGCGGCCTCCGCAATCGATCTCCGGATCGCATCGCCGGCACCCTCCGGCTCAGAAGGTTGAGCATCGGCCTCGGGCGTCGCCGCGGGGCGCGGCTCGGTCGCGCGGGGCTCGCGCCGTGCGGGCGATGCGCCACGCGGACGGCCTCGGGACGCCTCCGACTTGCCCGGCTTTCCTGGTCGAGAAGTCGGGGATCGGCGCTTCGGATCGGGCCGCTTCGCTTCGGGCACGGGCTATTTGGTCTCCACCGAATAGCGCGGGAATGCCAGGTCGCCCGCATACCGGGCGGCATCGCCGAGCGTCTCCTCGATGCGCAACAACTGGTTGTACTTGGCCACACGCTCGCTGCGGGCCGGTGCGCCGGTCTTGATCTGGCCGCTGCCGACCGCGACGGCGAGGTCGGCGATCGTGGTGTCCTCAGTCTCGCCGCTTCGGTGGCTCATCATCGTGCGATAGCCGCTGTAGTGGGCCAGCGCCACCGCATCCAACGTCTCGGTGAGCGTGCCGATCTGGTTGACCTTCACCAGAAGTGCGTTGGCCGCGCCCCTTTCGATACCGTCCTCGAGACGCTCGGGATTGGTGACGAACAGGTCGTCGCCGACAATCTGGACGCGGTCACCGATCGCTGCGGTGAGTGCCACCCAGCCTTCCCAGTCGTCCTCCGACAGCGGATCCTCGATCGACACCAGCGGATAGGAATCGATGAGCCCGGCATAGAACTCGATCATCTGCATGTCGGTTCGGGTCTCTTTCTCGAACTGGTAACCCGTTCCGTCGGTGAAGAATTCGGTTGCCGCAACGTCGAGGGCCAGCGCCACGTCGGATCCGGCCTTGTAGCCGGCGCCCTCGATGGCCGTCAGGATCAGATCCAGCGCGGCCTTGGTGCCTGCGACGTCAGGAGCGAATCCGCCCTCGTCGCCGAGCCCGGTGGACAGGCCCTGCTTCTTGAGCACTGACTTCAGCGAGTGGTACACCTCGGTGCCCCACCGCAGCGCCTCCTTGAAACTGGGGGCACCGATCGGGGCGACCATGAACTCCTGGACGTCGACGCCGGTGTCGGCGTGGGCGCCGCCGTTGAGGATGTTCATCATCGGCACCGGAAGGATGTGCGCGTTGGGGCCGCCGAGATACCGGAACAACGGCAGCCCCGCGGACTCCGCTGCAGCCTTCGACACGGCCAGCGATACGCCGAGGATGGCGTTGGCGCCGAGGCGGGATTTGTCTGGGGTGCCGTCGAGATCCAGCAGCGCCTGGTCGACGAGCCGCTGGTCGTCGGCGCTCAACCCGATGACGGCGGGTGCGATCTCGTCGAGTACGGCTTCCACGGCCTTGGTGACGCCCTTACCGCCGTAGCGTGGACCGCCGTCGCGCAGCTCGACCGCCTCGTGTTCACCGGTGGATGCGCCCGAGGGCACCGCAGCCCTGGCGAACGTGCCGTCCAGCAGGGCCACCTCGACCTCGACGGTCGGGTTGCCACGGGAATCGAGGATCTCGCGGGCTCCGACCTGCTCGATGATGGGCACTTGCGCCTCCGTGGTAGTGGATGAACGGTGAAAGGATCCTGCCGGGTTTGAGCCTAGAGGTTGCGCCGCTGTGTGGCGTGTTCAGAGGGGGTGTCCGTCGGCGTACGCCGTCGCCCAGTCGCGCACGGTACGCGCGTACTGGTCGGAATGGTTGTACGCGCGCAGGGCATCCATCCACCCCCGCGGGGTGGCCAGGTCCTTGCCCCGCCAGCACAGGTAGCCCGCCGCTGACAGTGCCGCATCGTCGAAGTTGTCCGGGCTGATGACGCCGTCGTTGTTGGCGTCCACGCCGTACAACTTCCAGGTGTCGGGGATGAATTGCATCGGGCCCATCGCGCGGGCGTGGACCGACTCTTCGTCGTGGCTGACGCCCTCGCTGTCGAAGATCTCCAGGTTTCCGTTGGTACCGTCCAGACGGACACCCCGGATCGGCGGGTTGACGTCGCCGTTCTCGCCGATCGTCGCGCCCCGGAACGTGCCGTGATGGCTCTCTACCTCGCCGATACCCGCGAGCGTCGTCCACTCCAGATGGCAGTCGGGGTTCTCCACCTCGGCCACCCGAGCCGCGTACGCGTAGGCCTCCAGGGCCGCGATGGGGATCCCCAGCTCAGGGGCGCGCTCAGCCGCCCATTGGCGCAGCTGATCGGCGGGGCGACCGTCGGCGTACGTGTCGATTTTGGGCACAGGGTCGCCTGCTGGAGGTGGCACACCCTCCGGAATAGGGGTGCCCACCTGCCATGAGCAGCTAGAAGCCATGAGCAGCGCCGTCGCTCCCACTACCGCGACCGCTCGCAGCCAACGCACGCGCGACACCAAACTCCCTCGAACCAACCTCGGTCATGCCATCGTCCCACGCGCTCAGGGCACGGTGGGAAGGCGCGGCCGACCTCTGCTCCGCCGAATCTCAGTTAACCGGGATCATCGGGATTCGACGACCACCTCTTGATCTTCCAGATCCTCGCCGTTCCCGCCACTAGAGACCTCGCCAGAAGCCTCGGCGGGCGCAGGCCAATGCGCTCGCCACTCGTCCTCCGAGATATCGCCAAGTGCCGCCGCGTCGAGTTCCTCCGGCACATCCGATCCGCGTCGGGCCGCGGCGACGGCGAGCTCGGCAGTGCGCACGGTGTCCATGAATTCCAGAACCGACGAACGCAACGCGTTCTCGCTGTCGACATGGGCGGCAACGCTGACCGATGTCAGGGACCCCGGGATCAGGTCGGTGGGCATGCCTGCCCCGGTGACCCGTTCAATCACCTTCTGCGCCAACGCCAATGCTGGCTGCCCGGTCGGCACATCGTCCATGACAGAGCGCACACCCTTGTTCGAACGCTCTATGGCCTTGCGCTCTTCCCATTGTGCGAGCTGATCTTCCAGCGAGATCTCTTCGCCGGCCAGCACCGCGGGCACGCGGTTCACCAGTTTTCGGATCAGCGAATCCGCGACGTCGTCGATGGAGAACGGGCGTTCTGGGGCGTCCTCGGCGATGCGCGCGTGAAAAAGCACCTGCAACAACACGTCTCCGAGTTCGTCACGCAAATCGTCGGCGTTGCCGCTGCGCACCGCATCGAAGACCTCATACGTCTCCTCCAGCAGGTAGCGGCGCAGCGAATCGTGGGTCTGCTGACTCTCCCACGGGCCTGCCGTGCGCAACTTGTCCATCATCGCCACGGCGTCGAGGAGCCGCTCACCCGCCGAGGCGCCCGGCGCCTTGATGAGCGTGTCCCCGGCCGCCAGGCGCGCCTTGACCGCTGGGTGGTGGGGATCTGACGACAGCAGCACCGGCGCGGCTTCTTCTTCCGACGCGTCGTACGAGCACGGCCTGGCCGCAGGCAGTGACCACGGCACCCTGACCGGCATCTCTTCGGTGTACTGCACGTCTCCGGCCAGCAGGTCGATCGCTTCGACAGGCACCAGCGAAGGGCGCCGTGGGTCGACCAAAACGACGGTCACCGGGCTCCACCCCCTCACTCGTTGATGAGATCGCTGATCTCGGTCATACAAACATTGTCAGACTCGACTCGCCTGGTGAGAACCGGCAGGGCCGTGACGCGGCGATGGCCGCCCTGCCTGAAGGCAGGGCGGCCATCGTGAGCTATCTCTGGGCTCAGGCCGGGATCACCCAGTGACCCGGCGCCTCATCGAAGAACGGGTTGACGATCCCGTTGACCGTCGGCAGTTTCTTCAACTGCCCTGGCGGAATGTGTCCGACCGGCACCCTGAAGTAGTTGTCCACCTCAGGGAAGTTAACACTCGGCAGATTCACGTCGGGAACGTTGACCGCAGGCACGTTCACATCAGGAACATTCACCGCAGGCACGTTCACATCAGGAACATTCACCGCAGGCACGTTCACATCAGGAACATTCACCGCAGGCACGTTCACATCAGGAACATTCACCGCAGGCACGTTCACATCCGGCACGTTAGGAATGCCCGGGACGGGAATCGGAGGCGGTTTCGGCGCAGCATGCGCGAGGCCTGCGCCCAAGCCGAGCGCGCTGAGTCCCAGTGCACCGGTCATCGTCGTGGTTACTGCCAATTTCTTGAAATTCATGTTCAACTCCTTCGCCTTGCGTCACCGCGACACGCACCGAAAAGTCCGGTGGTTGTGGTCATCGCGTGATTTCGGTTTAGGGAATTGCTTAACCGCCTGGTAGACGATCGCCGCCCGCGGTATGGACGACAACGCAACACCTTGACCCCCCGACGGGTATGTCGGATCCGCACCTCGGTGCGTTAACAGTGCTGACCGAGCCAAAGCGGGTGTGCAGCCACAAAACGCCGTGGCGAGCAGGCGTTTTAGACCGTCGAATCGCGATCAGAAATTATGTTGACGCTGCCCTTCGGCTTGCCGTCCAGGGCCGTCAGCAGGTCGGCGACCATCTGCACGAGTTCAAGATCACGGATGCGCGGCGCCGCCACACCGTCGCCCGCGCGGGGAATCGGCACCTGCACCGTCGACGTCGTCGCGCGATAGGCCGCGCTCGGATACAACCGCTTCAGACGCAGCTGCTGTGAATCGACCAACGTCAACGGCGACAGTTTCAGCGTCGCCTCCGACACCGTGCTCATCTCGGTCACCCCGTAGTGCTTGCACAGCAATCGCAGCCGTGCCACCGCAACCAGCCGCCTGGCGGGCTCGGGCAGCGGGCCGTACCGGTCGACGAGCTCGTCGATCACCGCATCGACCGCGGCATCGTCAGAAACCGCAGCCAATCTGCGATAGGCCTCCAGTCGCAACCGGTCGCTGCCGATGTAGTCCGGCGGCAGATGCGCGTCGACCGGCAGGTCGATCCGCACATCCTTCGGTTCCTCAGGCGCCAGAACCGTTTTCCCGTCGGCCGCGGCGCGATAGGCCTCGACGGCTTCGCCGACAAGGCGCACATACAGGTCGAAGCCGACGCCGGCGACGTGGCCGGACTGCTCGGCACCGAGAACGTTTCCGGCACCGCGAATCTCGAGGTCTTTCAGCGCCACCGCCATCCCGGCGCCGAGCTCGTTGTTCTGCGCGATGGTCGCCAGCCGGTCATATGCGGTCTCGGTGAGCGGAACCTCCGGCGGATACAGGAAATACGCGTAGCCACGTTCGCGGCTGCGGCCCACCCGGCCACGCAGCTGATGCAGTTGCGACAACCCGAAGGTGTCGGCGCGCTCCACGATCAGCGTGTTGGCGTTGGAGATGTCGAGGCCCGTTTCGACGATGGTGGTGCACACCAGAATGTCGAATTCGCGGTTCCAGAAACCCTCGACCGTGCGTTCCAGCTGTTCTTCGGGCATCTGCCCGTGCGCGACGGCGACGCGGGCCTCGGGGACGAGCGCGCTCACCCGGGTGGCGGCCTGGTCTATCGACCGCACCCGGTTGTGGATGTAGAAGGCCTGCCCGTCACGCAGCATCTCGCGCCGCAGTGCCGCGGCTACCTGCTTGTCGTCGTGGGGGCCGACGTAGGTCAGCACCGGGTAGCGCTCCTCGGGCGGGGTGAGGATCGTCGACATCTCCCGGATACCCGCCAGGCTCATCTCCAGCGTGCGGGGAATCGGCGTGGCGCTCATGGTCAGCACGTCGACGTGGGTGCGCATCGACTTGATGTGCTCCTTGTGCTCGACGCCGAATCGCTGCTCCTCGTCGACCACGACCAGGCCGAGGTCCTTCCATGTCACGCCGGTCTGCAGCAGTCGGTGGGTACCGATGACGATGTCGACCGAGCCGTCCTTCATGCCCTCGAGCACCCCGCGCGACTGGGCGGGGTCGGTGAACCGGGACAGGCCCTTCACGGTGACGGGAAACCCCGCCATCCGCTGGGTGAAGGTCTGTAGATGCTGATCGGCCAGCAGCGTCGTGGGCACGAGGACAGCGACCTGCTTGCCGTCCTGCACCGCCTTGAACGCCGCGCGCACCGCGATCTCGGTCTTGCCGTATCCGACGTCGCCACAGATCACCCGGTCCATCGGAACGGGCTTCTCCATATCGCTTTTGACCTCGGTGATGGCCGTGAGCTGGTCGATCGTCTCGGTGAACCCGAACGCATCCTCCATCTCGGCCTGCCACGGGGAGTCGGGGGCGAACGCGTGACCGGCCGAGGCCTGCCGCTTGGCGTACAGCGAGACCAGCTCGGCGGCGATCTCACGCACCGCCCGGCGGGCCTTCGTCTTGGTGTTCGTCCAGTCGCTGCCGCCGAGCTTGCTCAAGGTCGGTGACTCGCCGCCGACGTAGCGCGACAACTGATCCAGCGAATCCATCGGGACGTACAGCCGGTCCGACCCGCCGCCCCTTTTCGAGGAGGCGTACTCCAGCACCAGGTACTCGCGGCGGGCACCGCCGACGACCCGTTCGGTCATCTCGACGAACCGGCCGATGCCGTGCTGGTCGTGCACCACCAGATCGCCGGCGGCCAGTGCCAGCGGATCGACCACGTTGCGCCGCTTGGCGGCCAATCGCTTGCCCTCGGTGGCCGCGGCCCGGTTACCCGTCAGATCCGTCTCGGTGATCACCACCAGGTTGGCGCCGGGGATCACGACGCCGTCGTGCAGCGGCCCCTTGAGCACGTTGACGATCCCGTCCCGCAGATCCTCGCCCGGCTCCAAACAGACTGCTGCCGCGTCGGATTCGCGGAGTTGCTCGACGACGCGGTGCGCGGTGCCGGTGCCGGGCGTTACGACGGCGGCATGCCCACCGGTGAGGACGTGGGCGCGCAACATCGCGAAGATCTCGGTGACAGCAGAAGCACCGCTCTGCTGGCCACGCGCCGACGGTGCCGGCCGGATGTCGATCTCGAGTGCGGACTCGTCGGGCAGCTGGCTCAGCGTCCACCACGGGTGGCCGCCGTCGCGGGCCGCGCTGCGGGCGTCGTCCAAACCGATGAAGCCCGACGCGCCCATCGCCTCGAGGTCGATCGGCGCGTCACCGCCGACCGCCGCCGTCGACCATGAGGCCTCCAGGAACTCGCGGCCGGTCTTGATCAAGTCGGCCGCGCGGGTGCGGACCTTCTCGGGGTCGCAGATCAGCACCGGTGCGCCGGATGGCAGGTGTGCGGTCAGCGTGGTGAGGTCGGTGGGACGCAGCAATGGCAGCAGCGCCTCCATCCCGTCGACGGGGATGCCCTCGGACAGCTTGGCGAGCATGTCCGGGATGCTGCCGGAAACGGAGTTGTCGACCACCGGGTGCTCGGCGGCCAGGGCGGCGGCGCGATCGCGGACGTCCTCGGTCAGCAGCACTTCACGGCACGGGACGGCGATGAGCGCTTCGACGTCGATTTCCGGAATGGTCCGCTGGTCGGCGACGGAGAACATCCGCAGCTCCGAAACCTCGTCACCCCAGAACTCGATGCGCACCGGGTGCTCGGCCGTCGGCGCGAAGACGTCGAGGATGCCGCCGCGCACGGCGAACTCCCCGCGCTTACCGACCATGTCGACGCGGGTGTAGGCGAGGTCGACGAGCCGGGCGATGACGCTTTCGAATTCGGCCTCAGCCCCGATGGTCAACGTCACCGGCTCGATATCGGCGAGGTCGGGGGCCATCGGCTGCAGCAGCGACCGCGTCGTCGTCACGACGACTCGCAGCGGTGGGCCGAGGCGTCCGTCGTCCGGTTGCGCCAGCCTGCGCAGCAGCATCATGCGCGCGCCGATGGTGTCGACGCCAGGGGACAGCCGCTCGTGCGGCAGCGTCTCCCAGGAGGGGAACAGTGCGACCGCGTCGCCGAACACACCCTGGAGTTCGGCGGTCAGGTCATCGGCTTCGCGACCGGTCGCGGTGACGACGAGCAACGGGCCTGCGGTCGCGAGCGCGCATGCGACGTACACCCGTGCACTGGCCGGTCCGACCAGGGCGAGGTCGCGGGGCTTTTCAGCGGCACGGCTGGCGACCTGCTGCAGAGACGGATCCCGCAGCGCCAGGTCGACGACCCCGGCGATCGGGGTCTGGGCATGGTTGATCCCCGATGCGGTCATGATGAGTCCATCGTAGGCACTTGCGATTTCGGCGTGCTCGGTCACGCTGAGCGGTACCCGGCACGCCGAAACCGCTACTCGTCGAGCAGGGGCGGGTCGTTCTCGAGGTGCATCAGGCCGTTCCAGCACAGGTTGACCAGATGCGCGGCGACGACTTCCTTCTTCGGCTCCCGCACATCGAGCCACCATTGCGCCGTCATCGAGACCGATCCGACCAGGGCCTGCGCATACAGCGGCGCCATCTCGGCGTCCAGCCCGCGGCGGGAGAAGTCCCCGGCCAGGATCGAGGACACTTGGTTGACGGCCTCGTTGAGCAGCGTCGAGTAGGTGCTGCCCGACGTGATCGACGCCGGGGAATCGCGGATGAGGATGCGGAAGCCGTCGGTGCGCTCGTCGACATAGGTCAGCAGCGCCAGCGCCACCCGCTCGATACGCAGACGGGACCGATTGTTGGTCATCTTCGTCAGCGATGACGTGATGCGGTCCAGCAGCGCCGACATCTCGCGGTCGACCACCACGGCGTAAAGCCCCTCCTTGCCGCCGAAATGCTCGTAGACGACGGGTTTGGAGACGTTTGCGCGCTGCGCGATCTCCTCGATCGAGGTGCCCTCGTAGCCGCGCTCGGCGAACAGCGACCGCGCGATGGCGATGAGCTGGTGTCGTCGCTCCGCGCCGGTCATTCGGGCGCGGGGCGTCCGCATATTGCTGTCAGGGCTGTCGGGCTTCGGGGGCACTGCCACGGCTTTCAGGGTATGCCCTTGCACTAACATCACGGGTTGATCGATCCGTCGTGGTGTAATCGGCAGCACCTCTGATTTTGGTTCAGAAAGTTCAGGTTCGAATCCTGGCGACGGAGCACTTTGCCTCGCAGCGTGGGCCCACACGAAGTAGGGGAAGTGCGCAACTGGCCAAGGAAGACGGCGTGTCACCCGCAGACACGCACGTTCGCGGGGAAGGGAAACCCTATGACCCAGGGGCCCACTGATTCGGCCATCGTCGTTTTGGCGGCAGGCGCAGGCACACGGATGCGTTCCGATACCCCGAAGGTGCTGCATCCGCTCGCCGGCCGCAGCATGCTCGCGCACGCCCTGCACGCCGTCGCCAAGGCGGCGCCTCGGCACCTTGTGGTGGTGGTCGGCAAGGATCGCGACCAGGTGGTGCCCGCGGTGGAGGAGCTTGCCGGCGACCTCGGCCGCAGTATCGACGTCGCGGTGCAGGACCAGCAGCTGGGCACCGGCCACGCCGTCGGCTGCGGCCTGACGGCGCTGCCCCCCGACTTCACCGGAACCGTCGTGGTCACCTCGGGTGATGTGCCCCTGATGGACGCCGAAACGCTCGCCGACCTGATCGCCACGCACAGCGGAGAGTCCGCGGCGGCGACGGTCGTGACGACGACGCTGCCTGACCCGACCGGCTACGGCCGCATCTTGCGCACCCAGGACCGCGAGGTAATCGGGATCGTCGAACAGGCCGACGCCACCGCATCGCAACGGGCCATCACCGAGGTCAATGCCGGCGTCTATGCGTTCGACATCACCGCGTTGCGGTCGGCGCTGAGCCGCCTGCGCTCGGACAACGCGCAGCAGGAGCAGTACCTGACCGACGTCATCTCCATCATCCGCTCCGACGGCCACGTGGTTCGGGCCAAACAGATCGACGACGCGATGCTGGTCGCCGGCGTCAACGACCGGGTGCAGCTGGCCGCGCTCGGCACCGAACTGAACCGTCGCATCGTGGCCGCACACCAGCGCGCCGGGGTGACGATCACCGACCCGGCCACCACGTGGATCGACGTCGACGTCACGATCGGCCGCGACACCGTCATCTACCCCGGCACGCAACTGCTGGGCAACACCCGCATCGGCGGACACTGCCAGATCGGCCCCGACACCACGCTGACCGATGTCACCGTCGGCGACGAGGCGATGGTGGTCCGCACCCACGGCAGTCAGTCGGCGATCGGTGGCGGTGCCGCCGTCGGCCCCTTCGCATACCTGCGGCCAGGCACAGTGCTGGGTGCCGAGGGCAAGCTGGGCGCCTTCGTCGAGACGAAGAACTCCACGATCGGGGCCGGCACGAAGGTGCCGCACCTGACCTATGTCGGTGACGCGGACATCGGCGAGAACAGCAATATCGGCGCGTCCAGCGTGTTCGTCAACTACGACGGTGAGACGAAGAGCCGGACCACGATCGGCTCCCATGTGCGCACCGGATCCGACACGATGTTCGTCGCGCCGGTCAGCATCGGCGACGGCGCCTACACCGGCGCGGGCACCGTGGTGCGCGAGGACGTGCCCCCCGGAGCGCTGGCCGTATCGGCCGGACCCCAGCGAAACGTCGAGGGCTGGGTATCGCGCAAGCGGCCCGGATCGGCAGCAGACAGGGCCGCACGCCGGGCCTCCGGCGAAGAAACCGACTCGGACGACCCCGCAAAGCCGTGAGCCGGTTGCCAGGTGTTGGTGATCTGGCAACCCGTACGATTGAGCCGATATCGATCCCCAAGTAATGAGGGCACCGTGGGCACCGAGTGGACCGACAACCGCAAAAATCTGATGCTGTTCTCGGGTCGCGCGCACCCCGAACTGGCTGAGCAGGTCGCCAAAGAGCTCGACGTCCCGGTGACCGCGCAGACTGCTCGCGACTTCGCCAACGGCGAGATCTTCGTCCGCTTCGACGAGTCGGTCCGCGGCTGCGACGCGTTCGTGCTGCAGTCCCACCCCGCGCCGCTCAACCAGTGGCTGATGGAACAGCTGCTCATGATCGATGCGCTCAAACGGGGTAGCGCCAAGCGCATCACGGCGATCCTGCCGTTCTACCCGTACGCCCGCCAGGACAAGAAGCACCGTGGTCGCGAGCCCATCTCCGCGCGCCTGGTCGCCGACCTGCTCAAGACGGCGGGCGCGAACCGGATCCTGACCGTCGATCTGCACACCGATCAGATCCAGGGCTTCTTCGACGGTCCCGTCGACCACATGCGGGCGCAGAAACTGCTGACCGGCCATATCGCCGAGAATTACGCCGACCACGACATGGTCGTGGTCTCCCCCGACTCTGGCCGCGTGCGGGTAGCCGAGAAATGGGCCGACGCACTAGGTGGCGTGCCGCTGGCCTTCATCCACAAGACCCGGGACCCGCTGGTGCCCAACCAGGTGAAGTCCAACCGTGTCGTCGGCGATGTGAAGGGCAAGACCTGCATCCTCACCGACGACATGATCGACACCGGCGGCACCATCGCCGGCGCTGTCAATCTCCTGCGCGCCGACGGTGCCAGCGACGTCATCATCGCCGCCACCCACGGCGTGCTCTCGGATCCCGCGGCGCAGCGGCTCGCCGACTGCGGTGCACGGGAGGTCATCGTCACCAACACGCTGCCGATCGACGAAGAGAAGCGCTTCCCTCAGTTGACAGTGCTGTCGATTGCGCCACTACTGGCCAACACCATTCGCGCCGTGTTCGACAACGGTTCTGTCACCAGCCTTTTCGACGGGTCCGCGTAGTGCCAGACGGAACCATCTATCACAACCCGAAGTGCAGCACCTCCCGCAAGACGCTGGAACTTTTGCGGGACAACGGTATCGAGCCGACAGTCATTCAGTACCTCAAGACACCGCCGACCCGTGCCGAACTCGCGAAGATGATCAAAGATGCGGGTATCGATGTGCGCACCGCCGTGCGCAAACGCGAATCGCTGTACGGCGAACTGAAACTGGCCGATGCCGGCGATGACGAATTGCTCGACGCCATGGCCGAACATCCGATTCTCATCGAGCGGCCATTCGTCGTGACACCGAAGGGAACCCGGCTGGCCCGGCCGATCGACGCGGTGCGCGAGATTCTGTGAGGGTTCGCCGGTGCGTGGTAGCCGCCGCGCTGGCGGTCTTCGCCGCATCGGGTTGCGCGCAGGAACCGCCTGACTACCAGTCGATCTTGTCGACATCGCCAGCGACGACGACGACCACCACCGAGCCGGGCAGTGAGCCGCCGGTACCCATCGCGACGTACCTGGAGCAGAAGGGCGTCGTCGGTGAACCCATCCCGGCGGACAAGCTCACCGACCTCACGGTGACGTATCCGACGCCGCCAGGCTGGAAGCCCTTCGTCAACTCGAATCTGTCGCCGGGCACCCGCATGATCGCCAAGGGCACCACCTATCCGACCGCAATGGTGATCGTGTTCAAGCTCAACGGTGACTTCGATGTCGATGAGGCCATCGGGCACGGTTATGTCGACGCCGAAATGTCGGAGAACTTCAAGCGCCTCAACGCCTCGATGGACAACTTCAGGGGTTTCCCTTCGGCCATGATCGAGGGCAGCTACGACCTCAACGGCGCCCGCATGCACAGCTACAACCGCATCGTCATCGCGACCGGAGCGCCGCCGGCCAACCAGCGGTACCTCATCCAGTTCACGGTGACGGGCTACGCGGACAAGGCCGCCGAGGAGGCGCCCGATATCGAGGCAATCATCAGGGGCTTCAACGTCGCGGTACCCAAGGCGCCCCCGCCTCGCTGATTCTTGCGCGAAATTGCATTCCAGCAGCGAAAGTTCGCTGCTGGAATTCCATTTCGGCGAATCGTCACTAGGGTGGGCGCCATGACTCAATGGACCGCCGCCGACCTGCCCTCTTTCGCCGGACGGACCGTCATCGTGACCGGAGCCAACAGCGGACTTGGCCTGATCACTGCCCGGGAACTGGCCCGGGCCGGCGCGAAGACGATCCTCGCGGTGCGCAACACCGCCAAGGGCGACGAGGCCGCCGCGTCCATCTCGGGTGACGTCGAGGTCCGCAAACTCGACCTGCAGGACCTCGCGTCGGTGCGCACCTTCGCCGACGGGGTCGACAGCGTCGACGTGCTGGTCAACAACGCCGGCATCATGGCGGTCCCCTACGCGCTGACCGTCGACGGCTTCGAGAGCCAGATCGGCACCAACCATCTCGGCCATTTCGCGTTGACGAACATGCTGTTGGGAAAGATCACCGACCGGGTGGTGACGGTGTCCTCCGGGATGCATCTCATCGGCCAGATCAACCTCAACGATCTGAACTGGAAGGCACGCCCGTATTCGCCATGGCGAGCCTACGGACAATCCAAGCTGGCCAACCTCCTGTTCACCAGCGAGTTGCAGCGGCGATTGAACGCAGCGGGATCACCACTGAAGGCGCATGCCGCCCACCCCGGTTACTCGGCGACCAACCTGCAGGGCCACACCGGCCGCAAGGTGGGCGATACGTTGATGACGTTCGGGAACAAGCTCGCCACCAACGCCGACTTCGGCGCCCGTCAGACGCTGTATGCGGTGGCGAAAGACCTCCCGGGCGATTCGTTCATCGGGCCGCAGTTCGCGATGTGGGGACCGACCGGCCGCACCCCGCTGCGCAGTCCGCTGGCTCGCGATGCAGCGAAGGCCGCCGGTCTGTGGGAGCTGTCCGAGCAGCTCACGGACACCAAGTTCGGGCTCTGATTTGGGGTTGAGCAGCAGCTCCGACTATTCTGGCTGCTAATCACGGCGAGGGTGGCTGGGAATCCAGCAAGCCACCGTTATCGACGCGAACCGATCTCAGAGGTTGCGCCCTGGCCGTGCTCGACACACGACACAGGAGCTGAACCCGATGGCAAAGAACGCGCCGAACAACATCGCCGCAGCGGTCCGCACGGAAACCGGCAAGGGTGCGTCACGCCGCGCCCGCCGCAACGGCAGGGTGCCGACGGTCCTTTACGGCCACGGCAGCGATCCCCAGCATCTCGAGCTGGATGCCCATGCCTTCTCGGCCGTGCTGCGCCACGCAGGCACCAACGCGGTGCTGACCCTCGACATCGAGGGTAAGGAGCAGCTGGCGCTCACCAAGTCACTCGTGATCCATCCGATCCGCCGCAACATCACCCACGCCGACCTGCTGGTCGTGCGCCGCGGCGAGAAGGTCACCGTCGAGGTCAACGTTCTCGTCGAAGGCGACGCGGCCCCGGGCACCCTGGTCGCCCAGGACGCGAACACCATCACCATCGAGGCCGACGTGCAGTCGATTCCTGAAAACCTCACGGTGTCCATCGAGGGCGCCGAAATCGGCACGCAGTTCACCGCCAGTTCAATCCCGCTGCCTGATGGCGTGTCCCTGATCTCGGACCCCGAGACGCTGGTAGTCAACGTTGTCGCCGCCCCGACCGAGGAAGACCTCGAGGCCGAGGGTGCCGGCGAGGCCGCCGAGGGCGAGGCCCAGGGCGAAGCCGCCGAAGGCGAAGCAGCCGAGGGCGAAGGCGAAGCCGGCGAAGAGGCACCCGCCGCGGAATCCGAGTAGCTGGGCATGGCCGAGCCCCAACTCGTGGTCGGCCTCGGCAACCCTGGTCCGCAGTACGCCACGACCCGGCACAATATCGGCTTCCTCGTCGCCGACATCCTGGCCGACCGCATCGGCTCGGGCTTCAAGGTGCACAAGAAGTCGGGGGCCGAAGTCGTCACCGGTCAACTCGCCGGCCGATCGGTGGTGCTCGCCAAACCGCGTTGCTACATGAACGAGTCCGGGCGGCAGGTCGCGCCGCTGGCCAAGTTCTATTCAGTGGCGCCTGCGGACATCGTCGTCATCCACGATGAGCTCGACATCGACTTCGGGCGCATCCGGCTGAAGACCGGCGGCGGCGTCGCCGGCCACAATGGTCTGCGGTCGGTGGGGTCTGCGCTGGGCACCAACGACTTTGCGCGGGTCCGTATCGGGATCGGTCGTCCGCCCGGCCGGATGGAGGGCGCAGCGTTCGTGCTCGGCACCTTCACCTCCACCGAGTGGAAAGACGTGCCGACGATCTGCGAGCAGGCCGCCGACGCCACCGAACTGCTGGTCTCACAGGGCCTGGAGCCTGCCCAGAACACCGTGCACGCCTGGGGCTGACGCCTCTAGGAGGGCGCTGAATAATCGGCGTGCCTTCTATGAAATGGGCGTTGAGCTGGGATGATGAGTTGATGCAGGGC
Organism: Mycobacterium neglectum; assembly: GCF_002591975.1. Taxonomy (GTDB): domain Bacteria; phylum Actinomycetota; class Actinomycetes; order Mycobacteriales; family Mycobacteriaceae; genus Mycobacterium; species Mycobacterium neglectum. Next base: position 69,251 of record NZ_NVQE01000032.1, read on the forward strand.
ATGGAGCGCGCTGATCGGGAACTGTTGGATGCCCAGGCGCTGGTCGGTCATC
>NZ_NVQE01000033.1 GCF_002591975.1 Mycobacterium neglectum
CAAACTCTCCAAACAAAAACAACCCAACCCAAAAGCCAGGTGGAATTCGAATCAGAAAAATCCAATCCAACAAAAGACACCAAAAACTGGCATCAAAAAACATCCACCCCTAAACGGGAAAAAGAGGCAGACAAAAAAACAACAAACAAAAACCACCAAACACACTATTGAGTTCTCAAACAACACACCCGCACGACCGCGCAACCAGCCCGCGGCGAAAAGCCGCGTACTCGTAGTGCGGACGTTCAGGAACCCACCGAAGTGGGACTTCCCTCTGGGAGCCGCCGCGCTCACCGGGCTTGGCCCGCGTCGCAGCGACGAATCAACAAGTTACAAGAGGGAAAACTAGGAGTCAAATGGGCTGATGGGGCGTGTCTTCGAGTCCGCGTCCATCGTGCGCACAGCAGTGCGTCGACTCGTCTTTCCTGGGGTCCAACGCGCCACCCGCAGACTTTGTTCCCGGGTTGCGACGTCAGTTTCTGGCCAGGCCGTGACGGCCCGACGGATTATCCAACTCGTTGGACCCCCGCGATATTCCGCTTGCCCCTGCGCAGCACCAACCAGCGACCATGCAGGAAGTCCGAGGGCCCAGGCACCCAGTCCTCGCTTTCGATGCGGACATTGTTCACGTACGCACCGCCTTCGCCGATCGTCCGGCGGGCCGCGCCCTTGCTCGCCGACAAGCCGCTGGCCACCAGCAAATCGGTGATCGCATCGGGTCCGCCGGGCGTGAGGTCAGTGACCGACGCCTCACCGAGCGCGGCGGCCAACGTCCGCTCATCCAGCTGGTTGAGCTCGCCGCGGCCGAACAGCGCCTGACTGGCGTGCTCGACCGACTGCGTCGCCGCCTCCCCATGTACGAGATTGGTGAGTTCGCGTGCCAGTCGGCGCTGACCTGCGCGTTCGTGCGGACGATTCGCGGTCGCGTCTTCCAACTCCGCCAACTCGTCCGGTGAAAGGAACGTGAACCATCGCAGATAGCGGACCACGTCGGCGTCGGCGGTGTTCACGAAGTACTGGTACCAGGCGTACGGACTCGTCATGTCGGGGTCGAGCCAGAGGCTGCCGCCCCCGGTCGACTTACCGAACTTCTGACCTTCGGAATCCGTGACCAGCGGAGTCGTCAGTGCGTGCACCGTCGCACCCGTCTTCTGCCGGACCAGCCGGACGCCGGCGATGATGTTCCCCCACTGGTCGGACCCGCCGATCTGCAGTCCACATCCGTAGCGCTGATGCAGCTCCACGTAATCGTTGGCCTGCAACAGCATGTAGCTGAATTCGGTGTAGGAGATGCCGTCACCCTCGAGGCGACGCCGCACGGTGTCCCGGTCGAGCATCACATTGACCGAGAAGTGCTTTCCGACATCGCGAAGGAATTCGATTGCGCGCATCTCCGAGGTCCAGGTCAGGTTGTTCTCCACCACGGCTCCGGCGGGCGATTCGTCGAACTCGACGAATCGCTCCAGCTGGCCACGGATCCGGTCGGCCCACTCGGCGACGGTGTCGGCGTTGTTCAGCGTGCGCTCGCCGACGTCGCGCGGATCGCCGATCATGCCGGTCGCTCCGCCCGCCAACACGATCGGCCGATGGCCGGCCCGCTGAAACCGTGTCAACGTCAGAAGCGGGATGAGGTGACCGGCATGAAGGCTCGGCGCCGTCGGGTCGAACCCCGAGTAGACGGTGGTGGGGCCCGCGACCAAGGCCGCCGCCAGTGCGTCGCGGTCGGTGGACTGCGCGATCAGTCCCCGCCACTCCAGCTCATCGAGGATGGATGCGCCCGTAGAAGTCACAGCACCGATCTTCTCGCACTAGTCGCTTTCGCCCGGAGCCGGTGCCCGTGGGCTGCGGCGATAGAGCGACACCTCGGGACGCCCGGCCAGCCACATCCGCCAGGGGCGATCGGCCGCCTTGCTGACGCCGACCCGTGGACCGGCGACGCCCTCGTGCTTCTCTCCAAGCAGCACCTGGATTGGACTCTTCGCATCGAACAGATCAATCCCATTGTCCTCCATGGTGATTCCCATGGCTGAGCACAGATTACCGGGGCCCCGGCCCAGCGCCGCAGCCCGGACCGCGTCGCCGCGGCGACCCTGGGCGACATCCAGCCCGGATTCGATGGCCACCGCCCGCAGCAATACGGCACCCGCCACATCGTCGGTGGCGCACACGACGTTCGCGCAGACGTGTATTCCGTGGCTGCGGTACGTGTAGAGCCGTCCGGCCGGACCGAACATCACAGCGTTGCGCCCTCCGATGCCGCGATACGAATGCGCCGCCGCGTCGGGCCAGGGTTGGCCCTCCGGCCCGCCGTATGCCTCGACCTCCACGATCATCGCGCTCACACCGCGACCGACCAGCGTCGCTCCCAGGAGTCGCCACGCTGCGCTCAGCGGATCCACGGACAACCGGCGCGCACTCACCGCAGCGATTCTGCCCGCCTCCTTGACACCGCCACCAGCGGGGAGCATTATTCATCGCATGATGAGTTCATCACACGATGAATTACTGGGCAATGCCGCCGACGTCGCGATCGACGTCGACAATCTTCGGGTTGTCCGGGGCAACCGAGTCGCCCTGGACGGCATCTCGGTGCAGATTGCGCGGGGCACGATCACCGGACTGCTCGGCCCGTCCGGATGCGGCAAGACCACCCTGATGCGCAGCGTCGTCGGGACGCAGATCATCGCGGAGGGGACCGTGATGGTGCTGGGACACCCGGCGGGCTCGGCCGACCTACGACACCGGGTCGGCTACGTCACCCAGAATCCGACGATCTACGACGACCTCAGGGTCATCGACAACGTCCGGTACTTTGCGGCATTGACCGGCGCAGACGCCGCGGACGCCAACGAAGCGGTCGCCACCGTCGGCCTCGACGACCACCAAACGGCGTTGTGCGGCAATCTTTCCGGCGGCCAACGCACTCGCGCCTCACTGGCCTGCGCGCTGGTGTCGCATCCCGACGTGCTGGTGCTCGACGAGCCGACGGTCGGCCTCGATCCCTTACTGCGCGTAGATCTTTGGGAAAAGTTTCATCAATTGGCCGCACGCGGGACGACGCTGCTGGTGTCGAGCCACGTCATGGACGAAGCCGATAACTGCGGCGACCTGCTGCTGATGCGCGAGGGCCACCTCCTCGCGCACACCACACCCACGAAGCTACGAGAGGACACCGGATGTCAGTCACTGGAGGAAGCGTTCCTGTCCGTCATCCGGCACAGCACCGCAGCCTGAAAAACCGAAGCCCGCTGAGTCCGCAGGCCTACCTGGCCACGACGACGCGAATCCTGCGTCAGCTTGCCGCCGACCACCGCAGCGTGGCGATGATCCTGGTCGTTCCGAGCCTCATCATCACCCTGATGTACTTCATGTTTCAAAACGCGCCACACCCTCCGGGAGCTCCATCGCCTTTCAACAACGCATGTCTGATCATGCTCGGCGTCTTCCCGCTCATCGTGATGTTCCTGATCACGTCGATCACCATGCAGCGGGAACGGGTTTCGGGGACACTGGAACGGATTCTGACGACTCCCCTGCGCCGCCTGGACCTGCTTGCCGCCTACGGCACCGCATTCTCGATCGCCGCCGCCGCGCAGGCGACGCTGGCCTGCATCGTGTCGTTCTGGTTCCTCGGCCTCGACACCGCAGGCAGCCCGATTCTGGTGTTCGCCATCGCGATCATTAACGCCGTCCTCGGTGTCGGACTCGGCTTGTTGTGTAGTGCATTCGCCCGCACCGAGTTTCAGGCGGTGCAGTTCATGCCGCTGGTGATCGCTCCGCAACTGCTGCTGTGCGGCATCATCGTGCCCCGCGACGTGTTGCCTGATTGGCTGCAATGGATCAGCAACATCCTGCCCGCCAGCTACGCTCTGGAAGCGCTGCAACAGGTTGGCGCGTACGCGGAACCGACGTTCATCGCGGTGCGAGACATCGCCGTGGTCATCGGGTTCGCCATCGTGGCGCTCTGCCTGGCCGCGGCAACATTACGACGAAGGACACCGTAACGGCTTTGACCACCAACGCAGAACGCAAGCGTCCCGGGCGACCGGCTGGGACGTCTGACACCCGTGAGCGCATTTTGATCAGTGCGCGGGAGTTGTTCGCCCGCAATGGGATTGACAAGACCTCGATCCGCGCGATCGCCGCGGACGCCGACGTGGATCCCGCGTTGGTCCACCACTATTACGGCACCAAGACCCAACTGTTCGCTGCGGCCATCCACATCCCGATCGACCCGATGCAGATCATCGTTCCGCTGCAACAGATTCCCGTCGAGGAAATCGGTCGTACGCTTCCGTTGCTTCTGCTGCCGCTGTGGGATTCCGAGATGGGCAAGGGGTTCATCGCCACTTTGCGATCGATTCTGGCCGGCAATGACATCTCGCTGGTTCGCTCGTTCCTGCAGGAGATCATCGCCAAGGAAGTCGGCTCTCGCGTGGACGATCCGCCCGGCAGCGGACCCATCCGCGTGCAGTTCGTCGCCTCTCAATTGGTCGGCGTCGTGATGGCGCGGTACATCCTCGAGTTGGATCCGTTCAAATCGTTACCGGTCGAGCAGATCGCCGAGACGATCGCCCCGAACCTGCAGCGCTATCTCACCGGCGAGCTACCCGGATTCCCCTGATGCTCGCTTGATCAACCGATGGTGTTCGGCGTCGTCGGTCACGGTGACGGCTTCATCGATCAGCAGGACCGGAACACCGTCCTCGATGCGATATGCACGGCGGAGGCGCGGGTTGTACAGGAGTTCGTCGTCCACCAGGAGAAGCGGTCCGCGGTCCTGGGGGCAGACCAGGATGGACAGCAGTTTTTCGTCCAGCATCAGGTGTCAGAGCCCTAGTCGTACGGGTTTATGTCCCACTGCGGGGGGAGGAATTGGCTGTTGTCCTGACCCGGTACCGGCGCCCACGACGGCGCCTGTGGCGTTGAGCCACCGGTACCGCCTCCGGACATCGCCGTCTGCGACTGCAATTTGCGCTGGTAGGCGAGGGTCGAGCGCAGTGCATCGACCAGCGGAGTCTGATTGGGGCGCCGATCCATAGCAACGAGTAGTGCCTCGGCGTTCCCGCTGGACGGACGGAAGCCCTGCTGACGCAGTTTCATCACGTCATCGATCAGCACCGAGATCTGGCCGCCACCGTCACCCTGGTTGTACTGCTGGTGGATTGCCGAGAGGACCTGGTCGGCGTTCACCCTTTTCGGGGCGTTCGCCGCGGCGGCGCACTTCGTATCGTCCGGCGCGCAACCCGCCGCTGCGGCAGCGGCCGCTTCAGCCTGTCTGGAGCAATCGGCGCCGGTGCAGCTGCCGTCGGAGGTTGTCGGGGCCGTCGGTTCTGCGGGCTGGGCAAACGCGGTCGACGCGCCGAATCCGGACATGAGGCCGACGGCGAGCACCCCGCCGATCAAGGCGCGACGCACGTCAACGCGAGTTTTACCGGTCTGCGATGTCATGAACCCTCCAGCGCGATAAACCATTGAATGCCCCGACTCTGACGGCGACTAGCCGCCAGCGGGAGCCTAACAGCGCGGCGACCGCGTGGCACGGTCGTCACTTCACCCACCAGCGATCTCGGCGCGAACCGCGACGGTCAAACGCTTGTACCGATTCGTATCGGCATCGAGGTACCAGGCGTTACGCGACGGTTTGGGCACCCCGGCGTCGCGAAGCAGACCGACGTTGGGCCGGAACGACGCACTGAGGGCCATCTCGGGCACCACATGCACGATGTCGGGCGGACTGCCCACCGGCAGATCGGCCAGCGCTTCGGACAGATCCGCCGACGCGATGGTGCCGCCGGGCCGCAACGCGAGCGCCGTCACGGCCAGGCGCTGGCCGTCGACATCCACCCCGTAGGTGACCGCGAGATCCACCGCGTCGAGGTGGCTGACGGCGTCGTTCACCGTCGAGGAGTAGACGATGCCGCCCGGCGAGTGGATGAGCCCCCCGCGGTTGTCCACCAGCCAGAAGTCGCCGTCGTCGTCGCGCCGGAAGAGGTATTCGCTGGACACCCAGGTATCCGCGGGCGCGAAGACGCCGCGCTTGACCGACGCCGTCGGGTCGACCGGCCCGCGTGGATGGGCGAGCAATACCCCCACTTCATTGGCCTCGGCGCGGCGCACGAAACCACGTTCATCCTCGAGAATCAGGTCGTCCTCGGGGTCGTAGGCCGCCAACGCGATCTCGCCGCTGCCCGGCAGTGGCCTGCCCTTGCTGCCGACCTTGGCCCCCGACACGTTCGCCAGCACCGCCTGCCCGTCGGTCGTCGCGAAGAATTCGACAACGTTGGCGGGTGCGAACACCTCGACGACGCGTTTCCACAGGCCGGTCGGCATGCCGGAGCCGATGAACAGCCGGACCGGGTGACCGCCCGTGAGCGAGAACGACGGGTCGTCGATGACGTCACGCAGCATCGCCCATGTGTACGAGACGACGGTCACGCCGTACTGGCGGATTTCCTGCAGGAACCGGTCCGGCCGCAGGCCCCGAGACAGCGCGATGCGAGACCCGCCGACCACCGCGCCGCCCAGTGCAACCAGGAGTCCGGATTGGTGGTGCAGCGGGGTCAGGCAGTACACCGTGTCGCCGCGCCCCAGGTTGGCGGCCGATGCGGTGCCGAACGCCGACAACGCCCAGCGATGGTTGGTGATCTGCCGGGCGACAAGGTCCCCACCGATCGAGGTGAAGCCGATGAATGCCAGGTCGCGGGCGAGTCCCGGGTTGGCTCGGTACCAGCCGGGAAGATCGACGACGTCGGGGTCGATCTTCTCCATGTCGATGACTTGACCGTGTTGGGGCAGGTCCAGGTCGCGCGACTCACCGCCGCCGAGCACCAGAACGCGCATTTCCAGCTTGCGCGCCGCATCGAGGTGGCTCGGATCGGCGATGATTTCGGACACCGCTCCCAGCCGGGCTGCGGCTACCAGGTCCGCGTCCGGCGGCATCAGCACCGCCACCGCGCCGAGACGCGACAGCGCGGCGATCGCGACGAGCGCGCTGGGGCGGGTCTCCATCAGCACCCCGACGTGCGCGCCTTGGCGAACGCCGACCTCGATCAGGCCGCGGACGACATTGTTGACGCGGCGATCCACCGCCTCGTAGGTGTGGACGCGACCGTCGAACAGCAGGGCCTCACCGTTGGGGAGATCGCGGGCCTGTTCTGACATGAGCCGGCCGAGCGAGATCCGGGTGTGGTCGTTGATCTGACCGAGCCGGGCAAGGCGGGGCAGGGTGCGATACGTCTCGACAACCAACGCGCGGGCAGATTTGTTGGCCGCGACGAGCGCGTCTCCGGCCGACCGGGCCAGGCTGAACACCATCTCGGTGGCGGCGGTGGTGCTGTGGGCCACGCGCGAACTGAGCGAAACACCGGTCTCGCTGGCTTCCTCTGGCTGGAGCGGCATCGGCGACACACCGTCGGGCATATCGCCGGTGCTGTCGATCCACTTGACCCACTGTGCGACGGCCGGCCAGGTCTGCGTCGATGCCTTGGATCCCACCACCAGGCCGAAATGCCCTGCACGGATCAGGAATTCGTAGACATCGGCCTTCGGTGCCGCGCGTTTGATGCCTCGGACCGACGCCGGCTGACCGATGTCGTCCACCTCACCGATGACGGCCAGCACCGGGCAGTCGATGTCGGACAGCGTCACGAGGTCGCCGTGGATGGAGAACCCACCGCTCATCATGCGGTTGTGCGCGATGAACTGCTTGAGCAGTTCGGCGATCGCAGGACCCGACCACGCGATCCAGCCTTCGGATTGCAGGAACCGCCGCTGCTGTTCGCGGGGCAGCAGCGCCTCCCGGTCGTGTAGCTGCCGCAAGAAGTCAAAGCGTGACTGTGCGGTCTTGATCGGGTCGAGCATCTGGAAACCGGTGCGCGCCAACCAGCCCGGAATGTCCATGCGACTGAACACGTGATCGGCCATGAAGTCCGCGGCGGCGGGCGCAAGGCTGGCCGGCAGGTTCATCGGCAGCGCGGCCAGGGTGTCGACGGGTGAGCCGAACGCGACGATGCTCGCCAGGTCCTTGGATCGCCGGTATGCCGCGGTCTGATAGGCGAACATGCCGCCCTGGGAGTAACCGGTCAGATGGACGTCGCGGCCGGTGACCTCTTTCACGGTGTCGATCGCTTCACTCAGCGCAACGACGTGGTCGGCGAGGTTGCGGTCCATGCCGCCCTCGACCTTGTCGGGTGAGCCGAAGTCGATGACCCACGGGTCGATTCCGGCCTTGTGCAGGATGCCGACGGCGCCTTCGTCTCGGGTGACGTCCCACATATCGGCCGACATCATCATGGGATGCACCATCAGCACCGGCGGCCCGGGCTGCTTTGCTCCCGGCCTGGCATCAGGCGGGAAATAACGCCGCAGTCGGTACATCGGCACGCTCTGGATGAGCTGGAACGGTGACGGTACGGCACCGGTCTCCAGGCCGCCGTAGCGCAGCACTTCCAGGCCGTTCTGCGCGGTGGCCACCAACCGCTCCATTGGCCTGGTCAGTCCCGATAGGTCCACCAACGCACACTCCCCTAGCTGCCAATCCCCCGATTGCTGTCTTGATCATGGCATAGCTCTGCTTGCCGACCGCCACGATCGCCGGGGTGCACTGGCGCGACCGCTGGGCGCGTGGCGAGCCACCTATCATCAGGCGCGATGGCGAATCTGATCAATGTGGAGCGCGCGAGCGTCGCATACGGCACCCGCACACTGCTCGACGCCGTCAGCCTCGGGGTCGACGAGGGCGACGCGATCGGGGTCGTCGGGCGCAACGGCGACGGCAAAACCACTCTGCTGCAAATGCTGACCGGCACCCGCGCGCCGGACTCCGGCCGGGTGACCCACACCTCGGGGCTGTCGGTGGGTTATCTGCACCAGGCCGATGACTTCGCCGCGGACGCCACGGTGCGTGACGTGATCGTCGGAGGCCGTGCCGACCACATCTGGGCAGCGGAGGCAGACACGCGGTCCGTAGTGGAGAACCTGCTGACCGAGGTTTCGCTTGATCGTGAGGTGAGCAACCTGAGCGGCGGTGAGCGGCGTCGCGTCGCGCTCGCTGCGGTGCTGCTCGCCGGTCACGACGCGCTGGTGCTCGACGAGCCGACCAACCATCTCGACGTCGAGGTGATCGGCTGGTTGGCCCGCCACCTAGCACAGCAGCGGGCCAAGGCGCTCGTGGTCGTCAGCCACGATCGCTGGTTCCTCGACGCGGTCGGCACCAAGACATGGGAAGTACACGACGGCGCCGTCGACGCCTACGACGGTGGATACGCGGCGTATGTCCTGGCCCGCGCGGAACGGATGCGGGTAGCCGCAGGAACCGAGGCTCGCAGGCGCAATCTGATGCGCAAGGAACTGGCATGGCTGCGACGGGGACCGCCGGCGCGGACATCGAAGCCGAAGTTCCGGATCCAGGCCGCCAACGACCTGATCGCCAACGAGCCCGAACCGCGGGATTCCCTTGCCCTCCAACGCTTCGCGACGGCAAGGCTGGGCAAGGACGTCTTCGATCTCCATCGCCTGCGCCTTGAAGCCGGCGAGAAAGTCATTCTCGACAAGCTGGACTGGTCGATCGGCCCCGGTGATCGCATCGGCCTCGTCGGCGTCAACGGCACCGGCAAGACGAGCGTTCTGAAGCTGCTGGCCGGCGAGCTGAAACCCGTCGCCGGAACGTTCAAACAGGGAAAGACGCTGAAGATCGGCCACCTGAGTCAGGCGCTGGTCGAGCTGGACCCCACCGACCGCGTCCTCGATGCCGTCGAGAGGGCGCGTCGGATCACGGAGTTGGCGGGTGGCCGAGAGGTCAGCACGTCGACTCTGCTCGAGGACTTCGGGTTCACCGGAGACAAGTTGACGACGCGGCTGGCGGACCTGTCCGGCGGTGAGCGACGGCGATTCCAGTTCCTGCGACTGCTACTCGACGAGCCCAATGTGCTGCTGCTCGACGAGCCGACCAACGATCTGGACATCGACACCCTCACGGTGATCGAGGATTACCTCGACGGCTGGCCGGGCACGCTGATCGTCGTCACCCACGACAGGTATTTCCTGGAGCGGGTCTCCGATGTCACCTACGCGCTCACCGGCGGTGGGCGATGCGACATGCTGCCGGGCGGTGTCGAGCAGTACCTGTCGGACCGGGCGGCAGCAGCCGCACCCGAACCGGCGCGGATCGAACCGCAGCGCGGTGAGTCGGCCTCTGCGCGGGAACGGCGGGCGGGCAAGGAGATGGCGCGTATCGAGGGTCAACTCGCCAAGCTGGACAAGCAGATCGCCGTGCTGCACGACTCGATGGCCGACGCGGCCGCCGATCATGTGCGCGCGGGCGAGCTCAACGCCGAATTGCAGGAAATGCTGACGCGCAAGGAATCTCTCGAAGAGGCATGGCTAGCCGCCGCTGAGGATTAGTGTGATTTGTCTGCGCTTTCGTGCGCTGAGCGCGCGTGATCGCACACAAATCACCCGGGGAGTCGACGCTATCGCCGCAGACGCAGCCTCAGCCGATCGGCCGTGTCGCGGACGACGCCGAGCTGTTTGGCCACCTGGATCGGCGCGGTCCCTCCCCTGGCATCGCGAGAGTTCACCGATCCATCGATAGTGAGTACGTCGCGCACCTGAGGCGTCAGCTCCGGGTGAATTGTCGCCAGCTCGGCGTCCTCGAGGTCTTCGAGGCCGACGCCGCGGGCCTCCGCAGCACGCACTGCGGCGCCCGCGGCTTCGTGCGCCACCCGGAAAGGCACGCCCCTTCGGACCAGCCACTCGGCAACGTCGGTGGCCAATGTGTAGCCCAGCGGGGCCAGTTCAGCCATCCGGTCGACGTCAAAACGCAACGTCGCGACCAGACCCGCCATCGCGGGCAGCAGTAGTTCCAGCTGAAGAACAGAGTCGAATACCGGCTCCTTGTCCTCCTGCAGATCCCGGTTGTACGCCAGCGGCTGCGCCTTGAGCGTGGCAAGCAGTCCGGTGAGATTGCCGATCAGCCGGCCCGACTTGCCGCGCGCCAACTCGGCGATGTCGGGGTTCTTCTTCTGCGGCATGATCGAGCTGCCGGTCGACCAGGAGTCGTGCAGAGTCACATATCCGAATTCGGTTGTGCTCCAAAGAATGATGTCCTCAGCTAGTCGCGACAGGTCGACGCCGATCATGGAGAAAATGAACGCCGCCTCGGCGGCGAAGTCACGCGAGGCGGTGGCATCGACGGAGTTATCGGCTGCCGCGTCGAAACCGAGTTCCTCGGCGATCGCCTCGGGATCGAGCCCAAGTGACGACCCTGCCAGTGCCCCGGAACCATACGGCGACAACGCGGCTCGCTTGTCGAAGTCAGCAAATCGCTCGACATCACGGAGCAGCGGATGCGCGTGGGCGAGCAGGTGATGCGCCAGCAGAATCGGCTGTGCCGACTGAAGATGCGTCTTGCCGGGCATGATCGCCGTCGGATGAGCCGCGGCCTGCGTTGCCAGCGCGGACACCACCTCGAGTGCTCCGTCGGCGACCCGCCTGATCGCGTCACGCAGCCACATCCGGAACTGGGTGGCCACCTGATCATTTCGAGACCGACCCGCCCGCAGCCGACCACCGAGATCCTCCCCCACGCGGTCGATCAGGCCACGCTCCAGCGCACCGTGGACGTCCTCGTCAGTCACCAGCGGTGCAAAACTGCCGTCGGCGACATCGGAGGCCAGGTTGTCCAGGCCGACCAGAAGACCATCACGCTGCTCATCGGTGAGCAGCCCCGCCCGAAAGAGCACTCGTGCGTGCGCCTTTGACGCGGCGACGTCATATGGTGCGAGCACCCAGTCGAAGTGGGTCGACTTGCTCAGCGCGGCAAGCGCATCCGACGGGCCGTCGGCGAACCGGCCGCCCCACAGCGAGCCTTCGTTGGTGCTCACTGGGGCACTTTCACTTTCCCGCGAGCGGTGCAGTGGTCGGTCATTTGGCGAGGTCCCGCTGCGCGGAGATCTTCGACGAAAGGCCATGCACGTGCACGAACCCCTTCGCCGACGACTGGTCGAAGGTGTCGCCCTCGTCGTAGGTCGCCAGGTTGAAGTCGTACAGCGACTCGGCACTGCGTCGGCCGTTGACCGCAATGTGCCCGCCGTGCAGCACCATTCGGATCTCGCCCGACACATGCTCCTGAGTCTTGGCGACGAACGACTCCAGGGCCGCCTTCAACGGCGAGTACCAGAGGCCGTCGTACACCAGCTCGCCCCACTTCTGGTCGGTGCCACGCTTGAACCGTCCGAGTTCGCGCTCCAGCGTCACATGTTCGAGTTCGGTGTGCGCGGTGATGAGCACCATGGCGCCCGGAGCTTCGTAGATCTCGCGACTCTTGATTCCGACGAGCCGGTCCTCGACGACGTCGAGGCGGCCGACGCCCTGTTCGCCGGCGCGACGGTTGAGTTCCTCGATGGCCTCCAAAACGGACGTCGAGCGTCCATCTATCGATACCGGAACGCCGCGTTCGAATCCGACGATGACCTCGTCGGGCGTATTCCAGTTGACGGTCGGATCCTCGGTGTAGTCGTAGACGTCCTTGGTCGGCGCATTCCACAGGTGCTCGAGGAACCCGGTCTCGACCGCGCGGCCCCACACGTTCTGGTCGATGGAGAACGGGGACCGTTTCGTGACGTTGATCGGGATCGAATTCTCCTCGGCGAACGCGATGGCCTTCTCTCGCGTCCAGGCGTAGTCGCGGACCGGCGCGAGCACCTCGAGATCCGGTGCCAGCGAGGCGAATCCCACCTCGAAACGCACCTGGTCGTTGCCCTTGCCGGTGCAGCCGTGCGCGACGATGCCGCCACCGTGCTCCCGCGCGGCCGACACCAGATGCTTGACGATGAGGGGCCGGCTCAGTGCCGACACCAGCGGGTAGCGATCCATGTACAGCGCATTGGACTGAATGGCGGGAAGGCAGTACTGCTCGGCGAACTCATCCTTGGCGTCGACGACGACCGCCTCGACCGCACCGCAGTCGATGGCCCGCTGGCGGACGACCTCCATGTCCTCGCCACCCTGCCCGAGATCGATGGCGACCGCGACCACCTCTTGGCCGGTCTCCTTGCCGATCCAGCTGATGGCTACCGAGGTGTCCAGACCGCCGGAATACGCCAAAATGACGCGCTCGGACATTACTCAATCTCCTTTTGTTGGATGCTTTCGAGTTTCGCCGCCAGTTCGGCACCTGTCATCGGCTCGCGGGCGATCACCAGGATGGTGTCGTCGCCGGCGACCGTGCCGACCACATACGGCAGTGCAGCGCGGTCCATCGCGCTGGCAAGGTAATGCGCGGCTCCCGGCGGTGTCCGCAATACCGCGAGGTTGGCGCTGGCGTCGGTCGAGACCAGAAGTTCGGCCAGTAGCCGCGACATCCGCTCGGTGCCACCGGAGACGCCACGTACCGGGCTGCCGTCTTCGGGGACGACGTACACGCCGACGCCGCCGTCGGCGCCGCGCAGCTTGACCGCGCCGAGTTCCTCGAGGTCGCGCGACAGCGTCGCCTGGGTGACGTCGATGCCCTCGTCGGCGAGCATCGTGGCCAGCTCGCCCTGGCTGTGGATCGATTGCGACGACAGGATCGACACGATGCGCGCCTGCCGACCCGCGCGCGTAGCGGCGCTTGTCATGCCGATCGCTCCAACAACCACACCAGCAGCGCCTTCTGCGCGTGCAGCCGATTCTCGGCCTCGTCCCACACCGCGCTGTGTACCCCGTCGATCACGTCATCGGTGATCTCATCTCCTCGGTGCGCCGGAAGACAGTGCAGAACAATAACATTCGGCTGCGCGCGATCAACGAGGCTCGTGTTGATCTGGAACGGTTTGAAGGGTCCCACCCGGTCCAGCCCGTCATTCTCCTGACCCATCGACGTCCACGTGTCGGTGACGAGCACGTCGGCGCCGTCAACGGCAGCCTGCGCGTCGGTCGTCACCGTCACCGTCGCGCCGGTGTCGGAGGCACGTTGTTCAGCGGCCGTTACAAACCGCGGGTCGGGCTCGAAACCGGCAGGGGCGGCGACCGTGACATGGACGCCTGCGGTGACCCCGCCCAACATCAACGAGTGCGCCATGTTGTTGGCGCCGTCGCCGAGGTACGTCAGCCGGAGGCCGTTCAAGGTGCCGACGCGCTCGTCGAGCGTTTGCAGATCGGCCAGCACCTGGCAGGGGTGGAACTCGTCGGAAAGTGCGTTGACGATCGGCACGGTCGCCCCGGAAGCCATGGCGGTCAACCGATCCTGCCCGAACGTCCGCCAGACGATCGCCTCGACGTACCGCGACAGGACCCGCCCGGTGTCCTCCAGCGTTTCGTCGCGACCGAGCTGCGTGCTGCGCCCGTCGACCACGACCGCGTGCCCACCGAGTTGGGCGATGCCCATCTCGAACGAGAACCGCGTGCGCGTCGAGTTCTTGTCGAAGATCACCGCGACGCCACGTGGACCGTCGAGTGGACGGCGGCTGAACGGTGCCTTCTTCAGCTCCGCGGCCAACGCCAGCACCTCGGCCTGCTCATCCGGGGTGAGGTCATCGTCGCGCAGGAAGTGACGTGTCATGAGTCGGCCCCTCCTGTTGAATCGCCGCCTCCGGCAGCAGTGTCGAGCACGCCGGGAAGCGCACCGAGGAAGTCGTCGACCTGCCCGTCGGTGAGGATCAACGGCGGGACAAGGCGAATCACGTTCGGAGCCGGGGCGTTGACGAGGAACCCGGCGTCGCGTGCGGCGAGCTCGACCGACTTGGCCACATCGGAGGTGAGGACGACGCCGAGCATGAGTCCGCGACCGCGGACGTGAGAGACAAGCGGATGCCCCAGTGACTCGATGCCGTGGTGCAGCGTCTTGCCGAGAACGCCGGCATGGCCGACGAGGCCGTCGTCGGCCAGCACCCGCAACACCGCGAGCGCCGCGGCCGTGCAGACGGGATTGCCGCCGAAGGTGCTGCCGTGCAGGCCGGGAGTCAACAGGCCGGCCGCTTCACCGGTCGCGATGCAGGCACCGATGGGCAGCCCGCCGCCGAGTCCTTTGGCCAGGGTGACGACGTCGGGCGTGATGCCGTCGTGCTGATGGGCGAAAAACGCTCCGGTGCGGCCCATTCCGGTCTGCACCTCGTCGAGCACCAGCAGTGCGCCGCGCTCCGCGGTGATCTCGCGGGCCGCCACCAGGTAGCCCGCGGGCGGCGTCACCACACCGCCCTCCCCCATGATCGGCTCCAGGAACACCGCCGCGGTCTGGTCATCGACCGCGGCTTTCAGCGCCTCGACGTCGCCGTACGGGACATGCGTGACGTCGCCGGGCAGTGGGGCGAACGGCTCCTGCTTCGACGGCTGACCGGTCAAGGCCAGCGATCCCATCGTGCGACCGTGGAATGCATTCTGGGCCGCAACGAGTTTCGTGCGCCCGGTCAGCCGCGTGATTTTGAACGCGACCTCGTTTGCTTCCGCACCCGAGTTGCAGAAGAACACTCGCGCACCATCGACGCCGAGCAGACCGACCAGTGCCTCGGCCAGTGCGATGCCCGGCTCCGTGGCGTACAGGTTCGACGTATGGCCAAGCGTGTTGAGCTGGCGGGTGACGGCTTCGATGACAGCGGGGTGACGATGGCCGAGGACGTTGACCGCGATACCGCCCACCAGATCGACATACGACTTGCCGTCGACGTCGGTCACCACGGCACCGTCACCGCTGACCAGTGCGAGTGGCGGGGTGCCGTAGTTGTCCATCATCACGGCTTCCCAACGCTGCGCCAAGGTCATTCCCCGGTCGTCCCCCTGCGCTTCGCGCGGGAGGTGCCCCCATCGCTCCTGCCCGCCGGAACTCATGCGCTGACCACCTTCGTCCCCGTCCCCTCGTCAGTGAACAATTCGGCCAATACACAGTGTTCGACGCGTCCGTCGATGACATGTGCGCTCGGCACACCTCCCGACACCGCGCGCAGGCAGGCCTCGATCTTGGGCACCATGCCGGTTTCCAGCTTGGGCAGCAGCTGAGTCAGTGCGGCGGCGTCGATCTCGCTGACCAACGAACTGCGGTCCGGCCAATCGGTGTAGAGACCTTCCACATCGGTGAGCATCACCAGCTTCTCAGCGCCCAGCGCCTCCGCCAGCGCGGCCGCCGCGGTGTCGGCGTTGATGTTGTGCACCACACCGTCGACGTCGGGTGCGATGGTCGATACCACCGGGATACGGCCGGCATCAATGAGATCGAGCAGCGAATCCGCGTCCACGCGCTCGACGTCACCGACCAGGCCGATATCGGTCGCGACCCCGTCGACGGTCACGTCGCGTCGGATGGCGGTGAACAGGTGCGCGTCCTCTCCCGTGACGCCGACGGCGTACGGGCCGTGCGCGTTGATCAGGTTGACCAGTTCGCGGCCGACCTGTCCGAAAAGCACCATCCGGGCCACGTCGAGTACCTCGGGCGTCGTGACGCGGAAGCCGCCCTTGAAATCGCCTGCGATGCCGAGTCTTTTGAGCATCGCACTGATCTGCGGGCCGCCGCCGTGCACGACGACGGGGTGGATACCGCAGTTGCGCAGGAACACCATGTCGGCGGCGAACGCGGCCTTGAGGGTGTCGTCGGACATCGCGTTGCCGCCGTACTTCACCACCACGATCTTGTCGTGCAGCTGTTTCAGCCACGGCAGGGCCGCGGCGAGTACCTGCGCCTTGAGCGGCGTCACGAGTGTCATGAGCTGTACGCCGAGTTCTCTTCGACGTAGGCGTGGGAAAGGTCGGTCGTCCGGATCGACGCCTGGTCGTTGCCGATACCCAGGTCGATGGTGACGTCGATATCCTCGCCGGACAGATCCACGTCTCGGGCACCTGATGCGCCGGCGCCGTCCACGAACACTGCAGATCCGTTGAACAACACGCTGATTCGGTCGGGTTCCAACGCGATCGGTGCCATACCCACCGCGGCCAGCACGCGTCCCCAGTTGGGATCGGAGCCGAACAGCGCGGTCTTGACGAGGCTGTCGCGGGCCACGACCCGGGCCGCGGTGAGCGCGTCCTCCTCGGATGCGGCTCCCGTCACCGTGACGACGACACGTTTGGTGACGCCCTCGGCGTCGGCCTGCAGCTGCGCGCACAGGTCGTCGCAGACCTGCAGCACCGCATCGTCGAGATCGCTTTGGCTCGGTGCGATCTCGCTCGCACCCGACGCCATCAGTAACACGGTGTCGTTGGTGGAACAGCTACCGTCGACATCGAGCCGGTCGAATGTCATCGCGGCTGCCTTGCGCAGCGCCTGGTCCAGGGCATCCGAACTGGCGACGGCATCGGTGGTGATGACGCACAACATGGTCGCCAGCGACGGCGCCAGCATCCCCGCACCCTTGGCCATGCCACCCACCGTCCAGTTGTCACTGTGATGCAGCGCAACCTGTTTCGGCACGGTGTCGGTGGTCATGATGGCCCGTGCTGCCTCTTCGCCACCGCTCAGCCCACCGGCCATCTCGTGGACGATCTCGGTGACACCTGAGCGCACCTTGTCCATCGGCAGTCGGTCACCGATGAGCCCGGTGGAGCACACGGCGACCTCGATCGCCCCGGTCTCGGTGCCCCAGTCGGACAGCGCCGCGGCGACGGCCTCTGCGGTGGCGTGCGTGTCCTGAAAGCCCAACGGCCCGGTGCAGGCGTTGGCACCGCCGGAGTTGAGCACGACCGCGCGTAGACGTCCGGTGGTGAGCACCTGCTGCGACCACAACACCGGCGCGGCCTTGATCTTGTTGCGGGTGAACACGGCCGCGGCGGCGTGGTCGGGACCCTCGTTGAACACCAGCGCGAGGTCGAGTGCGCCGGAAGCCTTGATGCCCGCAGCGATTCCGGTGGCCCGGAACCCGGCGGGCGCGGTGACACCCTGGGTGCGGATCAGCCGTGTGGCGACATGGGATTCGGTCACGGTGCCACCCCCACGATCGAGAGCCCTTCGGTCTCCGGCCAGCCCAGCGCGAGATTCATCGACTGCACCGCTGCCCCGCCGGTGCCCTTGACGAGATTGTCGATCGCGGCGATTCCGATGAAGGTTGAAGCATCCTCGTCGACGGCGACCGCGAGTTGAGCGGCGTTGCTTCCGATCACCGCGCCGGTCTTGGGGAGCTGGTCTTCGGGTAGCAGAAAAATGAAAGGTTCGGCGTCATAGGCCTTCTCGTAGACGGCACGGATCTGCGACAGCGGCGCGGTGGTCCTCGCGGTGCAGGTGGCCAGGATGCCGCGGGACGTCGGGATCAGCACCGGGGTGAACGACACGGTGACGTCCTTGTCGGTGACGGCCTTCAAGCCCTGCGCGATCTCAGGAGTATGCCGGTGCTTGCCGCCGACGTTGTACGCCCGCGCCGACCCGATGACCTCCGAGCCGAGCAGGTCGGTCTTCGCAGCGCGTCCGGCGCCAGACGTCCCACTGACCGCGACGACGGTGACTGCAGGCTCGATGAGCTCTTCGGCGATCGCGGGCCACAGCGCCAACAGGGCCGCGGTCGGATAGCAGCCGGGGACGGCGATGCGGGTGGCACCACGCAGCCGGTCGCGCGCACCCGGCAGCTCGGGCAGCCCGTACGGCCAACTGCCCGCGTGTGACGACCCGTAGAAGCGTTCCCATGCGCCCGAGTCGGTGAGGCGGAAGTCGGCACCGCAGTCGACGATGACGGTGTCTGCGCCCAGTTGATCGGCGAGGGCCGCGGAATGACCGTGCGGAAGGGCCAGAAAGACCACGTCGTGGCCCTGCAGAGTGTCGACATCGGTGGCAGCCAGCGCCCGGTTGGCCAGCGGCAGCAGATGGGGATGGTGTTCACCCAGCAGCGTGCCCGCACTGGCGGCCGCGGTGAGCGCGCCGATCGTCAGCCGTCCGTCGGTATATGCGGGGTGGCCCAGCAGCAACCGCAGAATCTCTCCGCCGGCGTATCCGCTGGCACCGGCCACTGCCACAGAAGTCATGCAGGCGATTCTGCATGGTTATGCATTCAGTTGCAAACTCATTATCGGTCGACTTCTACGCTTGGCGGAGTGCACGCCAACTTGCTCCCCTGGACGCTGGTCAGTATTCCAGCCATCGTGCTGGCCGGCACATTTCTGCACTTCGCCTATGGCTGGTCGGGGCGGCGTCGGATCTTGGCGGTGTTCACGCCGGTGAATGAGAGTGTCTGGGAGCACCTGAAAATGGCCTATTGGCCGTTGATGCTCTACATCTGGGTGGCGTTCACTTTGCTCGATCCGCCTGCGAGCCTGCTTTCGGCCACCGCTGCGGGTTTCCTCGTCACGGCCGCGCTGATGTTTGGACTCTTCTACCTGACGGTTCGGGCGGCCCCGGACCCGGCGAACACGGGTCGTCTCGTCGCCGACGGAATCATCTTTGTCATCGCAGTCGCGGCCGGTCAACTGCTGAGTTACGTCCTGGTGGGGCGCATCAACCTCGACACCACAATCGGACTGGTGTTGCTGTTGGCACCGGGCATCGCGCTGGCCTTCTTGACCTTCGCACCACCTCGACTGCCGCTGTTTCAGGACCAGCTCAATGGGACCTACGGTGTGCCGCCGTCCGACTCCGGGCGCCGCTCGCCTCATTCTCGGTGAGCGTGCGGTCGGCGGCCGACGACACCGGCAGGCAGGTCACACCCCTCCGTCGGATTCCTTCGCTTCAGTCAAGAGCAACCAGACAAGGGTTGCGAGCGCGATTGCAGTCGCCTGGACCGCAACGACGAAGGCGATGTACTCATGCCAGACCGACGCAAGACTGCAGTGTGTCACGTCAGCCTTGACAAGCATCGAGAAGGCCAATCCTTCTGCAACACAAAGCATTACCACGGTAAGGATCGGCGCGGCCCGTTGGCCGAGGTCGCGGACCGACCCGGCCCGCCGGACAAAACTCAGCTCGATGCCGAGTGTGATCAGCAGCATTGGGATGACCTGGACCATCTGGGCGAAGAAGTCGGTGGAGATCTGGTTGTCGCATGAATTGATGGCGTAGATAGCCGGGTACCAGAGTGCCGAGGCAATCTGCACGACGAATGTGCCGATGATCAACGGAAGGATCCAGCCGTTCCGTGACCATGCACCAGCGCCGAAGGTCGGACCGGAGTCGAGCGTCGATACGAGTACCAGACCCATCGCGACCACGAACAACAGCGAGACAGGCAGGCTCGTCCAAAGCCAGCCCCCCTGGCCGAGATTGTCGGACAGGCCGATCACGAACATGTGCAGTACGACCACGAGCGTCGCGCCAACCAACCACCAACTGCGCAGCAACTGGGACAGGAAATTGCGCAACGACAGTTGACCGTCGCGGCGCGCCGCGATGCGCCATTTGAGCCGCGCGGTAGCGGCGACCAGCACGAGGTCCAGCCCGGCCACGATCAACTGGCCTGTGTCGATGCCTATATCGGTGACCGCCAGGACAAATTCGACCAGATCGTCGGTGTAGGTGAAGGCGATCACCATCGCGAACACCGCGAGGATGGCAGGCCAGTCGGCCGGCGTCATTCCCCGCTCGGACGAAGTGGTCAACGCCGCTGCTCGGCCCCAACGCGATCGGCCGCCGCCTGAACGGCCGCGTCTCGGGCGGCACTGGCCTCATCCTCGGTGAGCGTGCGGTCGGTGGCCCGGAACCGCAGCGCCAGCGCCAGCGATTTACGCCCCTCGCCGATCTGCGGCCCGGTGTAGACGTCGAACAACCGCACGTCCTCGAGCAGATCGCCCGCGCCCTCACGGACCGCGTCGACCACGTCCTGCGCTGCGACGTCATCGCCGACGATCAGCGCGATGTCCTGGAACACCGCGGGGAAAGGCGACACCGCGGGCGCGGGAAACGCCTCGGTGAGCGGGATGGCGTCGAGGTTCAGTTCGACGGCGCACGTGCCCGGGGGCAGACCGGAGCGCTCGACGACGGCGGGGTGCAGCTGGCCCGCATGTCCGACGACGGTGTCGCCGACAGCCACCTCGGCGCACCGGCCGGGATGCCACGGCAGGTGCTGTGCGGGCCGCAGCGTCAGCTCAACACCTGTGGCGCGGCCGATGACGCGGACCGCCTCGAATGCGTCGCTCGCTTGGACGGGCCTGCCCCTACCCCACGGGCCCGCGGGTTCCGCCAGACCGGTCAGTACCGCGCCGACATGCTGCGGCTGATGCGGCAGCGACGCATCGAGCGTCGCGATCTCATCTGTGGTGGGCCGCCGGTCGGTCGGAATGCGTTCCACCGCGCGGGTTTCCGTCGTCGGCTCGACCACTTGGGCGATCGCGAACAACGCGGTGTCGACGGCTCCGCGGGACACGTTGCGCCCCAAGGCTTCCAGCAGTCCCGGCAGCAGCGTGGTGGCCAGTTGGGGCCGGTCGGCCTCCAACGGATTCATCACGGTCGTCGTGGATCGCCGCTCGTCGTCGGCCGGCAGCCCCCACTGGTCGAAGACCCCCGCGGGCAGGAACGGCGTTGGCAGGATCTCCACGTAGCCGTTGAGCGCCAGGGACTTTCCGACCGCGCGCCGCCGCTTCTGCGTCGGGCTCAGGCCGCGGCCTGGAGGGGCGAGCGGCAGTACCGATGGGATGACCTCGAGACCTTCGAGTCGCAATACCTCTTCGACGAGATCCGCGGGTTGACGAAGGTCGGGGCGCCAACTCGGCGGCGTCGCGCTCACCTGACCGTCGGTCACGACGACGTCGGCGCCGATCTGGGTGAGGCGTTTCTCGGTGGTGCCCTTCGCGTAGTCGACGCCTGCCGTCCGATCGGGCAGATCGATCGCCATGCTGACCGGTGCGTGCGACCAGTCATCGCGGGGCGGATCGCCGCGCCAGTCCGTCAGCGTGGGTTCTACTGTACCGCCGGCAATCTCAGCCAAGAGCGCGCTGCAGCGATCGAGCGCCGCGACGGATATCGCCGGATCGACGGTACGTTCGTAGCGGCGGCCCGCCTCGCTGGCCAGATGCAGGCGCCGCTGCGTGCGCGATACGGCAGCGGGATCCCAGACCGCGGCCTCGAGCAACACATCGGTGGTACTGTCGCGAACCTCGGTGGTGCCCGCGCCCATCACACCACCGATCGCCGCGGTGGCGACGTCGTCGACAATGAGGACATCGGCTGGATCGAGGCGGCGCTCGATGTCGTCGAGGGTGACCACGGTCTCCCCTGGTTCGGCGAACCGCACCCGGAAGCCGCCGGTGATCAGGCTGCGATCGTGTGCGTGCATCGGATGCCCGATCTCCAGCATCACGTAGTTGGTCACGTCGACGGCCGGTGAGATGGCCCGGATGCCCGACAGCAGCAACCGGCGTTGCAACCACCACGGCGACACCGCTTTTGGATCGATGCCGGTGACGGGACGCAGCCCGAAGCGCAGGACCCCGGTGCCGGGATCGATCGCCACCGGGAGTGCCTCGCCCTCGGCGGGCAAGGGCGCGACGTCGGCGGGGTCGACGTAGTCGAGGTCATACGCGTTGGCGATCTCGCGGGCCATGCCGCGCACCGAGAGGCAGTAGCCGCGGTCCGGCGTGATCGCCAGGTTGAACACGATGTCGTCGAGGCCGAGCAACTCGGCGGCAGGCGTACCCGGTTCCGCGGTCCCCGGCGGCAGCACCAGGATGCCGGAATGGTCGGTGCCGAGGTTGAGTTCCGCGGTCGAACAGATCATGCCGTCGCTGGTGCGGCCATATGTCTTGCGCGTGGCGATGGCGAAGTCGCCCGGCAGCACCGAACCGGGCAGCGCCACCACGACAAGGTCACCGACAGCGAAGTTGGTTGCTCCGCAGACGATGTCACGGAGCTCGGGTTCCCCGACATCGACCTTGACCGCGCGGATGGGCTTCTTGAACTCGGTCAGCTCCTCGATCTCGGCAACCCGGCCGACGCTCAGGGGGCCGGTGACGGGTCCGACGGGGATGACTTCTTCGACCTCGTGACCGATGCGGATCAGGGTCTGCTCGAGTTCATCGGCTGAGGGTTCCCAGCCCGGAGCACCGGCCTGAACGACTTCGCGCAGCCAGCTGTAGGGCAGGCGCATCAGGCTCCCACCCCGAACGGCAGCGAGAACCGGACATCGCCCTCGACCATGTCGCGCATGTCGGGAATGCCGTTGCGGAACTGCAGAGTGCGCTCCAATCCCATTCCAAACGCAAACCCGGAGTACACCTCGGGATCGATACCGCACGCGCGCAACACATTCGGGTTCACCATTCCGCAGCCACCCCATTCGACCCAGCCCGGGCCGCCCTTCTTGTTCTCGAACCAGATATCGACCTCGGCCGAGGGTTCGGTGAACGGGAAAAAGTGCGGACGGAATCGGGTGCGACCCGCCGGCCCGAATTCGGAGCGGGCGAACGCGTCCAGAGTTCCGCGCAGGTGGGCCATGGTCAGGCCCTTGTCGACGGCCAGCCCCTCCACCTGATGGAAGACCGGGGTGTGGGTGGAGTCCAGTTCGTCGGTGCGGAAGGTGCGGCCGATCGAAATGATGTAGACGGGGAGGTCGCGCTCCAGCAGCGCACGGATCTGCACCGGCGAGGTGTGGGTGCGCAACACCTGCCGGGACCCTTCCTGGGCGAGCGAAGCGTCGGGAGACGGCATAGGGGCGACGTAGAAGGTGTCCTGCTCACTGCGCGCCGGATGGTCCGGCGGGAAGTTCAGTGCGTCGAAGTTGAACTGCTCGGTCTCGACCTCGGGTCCCTCGGCGAGCTCCCAGCCCATCGCGACGAACGTGTCGGCGACATGCTCGGCCAGGATCGTGATCGGATGGCGGGCGCCGACGGGCTGACGGGTCGACGGCAGCGTCACGTCGATTCGCTCGGCGATCAGCACTTCGGCGTCGCGTTCGGCGCGCAGTACCGCGAGCCGCTCGTCGTAGGCCTGCTGCGCCGCGGCGCGTACCACGTTGACCCGCTTGCCCGCGTCGGCGCGATCGCTCTTGGGCAGTGACCCGAGCGCCTGTCGAGCGAGCGCGATGGGCGAGCGATCGCCGAGGTGCTCGGTCTTGGCGCGGGCCAGTGACTCGAGGTCATCTGCCGCGTCGAAGGCACGCCGAGCCGCGCTGACAGCCTCGGTCAGCGCTTCTTCGGATAGGTCAATTGGCTGATCAGCCACCCGGCGATCATAAAGCGTGGCTCGGGCCTACTCCCCCGACGGGTGGCCGTCGGTGTCGGCGTCACCCGGCGGCGGCCTGCGAGATTTCAACCGGTACATCACGAAATCGGCTGGCACGCCGTCCTGCTTGGTGGCAAAGACCTGCTTGCGAAGCCGTTTGGCCTCCACGCCGAGCAATTCGAAGTCTTCTTCGGCGATACCGTCCAACGTCGCCTCGGACACCACCAGCTCGCCCCTGGTCGCCCGGCCCATCACGCGCGCCGCGATATTCACATCGATGCCCAGCCAGTCCGAACCAATCCGCTGGGGCCTGCCGGTGTGGATACCGACCCGCATGCGCGGCGTGTAGCCATCCACGTCAAGGGATTTCACCGCTTCCCGCGCCTTGATCGCGGCCGCCACCGCCGTCGTCGGCTGGGAGAACACCGCCATGATGCCGTCACCCATGCGCTTGACGATCTGGCCGCCCGCCTCCAACAGCGGCGGCTCGACAACTTGGGAGACGCGGCGAAGAAGTTTGAGGGTGGCATCGTCGCCTGCACTCAGCGACCACGACGAGAAGCCGACCAGGTCGGTGAACACGATCGTCGCCTCCCGGTATGCGGGCTTGCCGGACACCCGCTCGGTCAGCGCCTGCCATACCTGCAGAGCTCCGAGGCTGACTTCGCGCGAGGCGGCTTCGCGTTCCAGCAGTCGATCGGCGGCGCGTGCGGCCGCGCTGGGGCCTCCGACCCCCGACGCCGACAGCGGATCGCCGAACTCGGGATCACCGGGGAGCGCGCGTCGTGCGCGGCGCAAGAAAGAGATGACCGACGGGCTGTGATTAGTGCTCTTCAGCCATGACACGGGCCCGGATGACTGTCTGCCGGATCGTTCGTCGATCGACTCGACCTCATCCACAGGCGCAAGCCTAGTTTGAGCGTTGATCTGGCCGACAAACCGGCTGGTCACAGCCGAGTGGAGGGCATGTGGAGGCTGAATAACACTGTGCCGCCACGCCCCGGCAAATCGTAGACAACGCGCGTTGTCAACACTATCGTGATGGTCTGACTGCGGGTTGAGCGAGGAACCAATGACCCTGAGATCGACATCGAACGATGCGAAACGGCGTATCGACCAGGACGCCGATCCGCTGGGCCCCGATTCCCTGACGTGGAAGTACTTCGGCGACCTGCGACCGGCATGCTCGGTGTCTGGATCGGGGCGATCCAGAACATGTATCCCGAACTCGGCGCCGGCGTCGAAGATCACTCGATCCTGTTGCGCGAGCCGCTGCAGCGCGTCGCGCGTTCGGTCTACCCCATCATGGGTGTCGTCTACGACGGTGACCGCGCCGCGCACACCGGTCAGCAGATCAAGAGCTACCACAACACGATCAAGGGCGTTGACGCCGAAGGCCGGCGCTACCACGCACTGAATCCCGAGACGTTCTACTGGGCGCACGCAACGTTCTTCATGTTGATCATCAAGACCGCCGAATACTTCTGCGGCGGCCTCACCGATGCCGAGAAGCGCCAACTGTTCGACGAGCACGTGCAGTGGTACCGGATGTACGGCATGAGCATGCGTCCGGTTCCGGAAACCTGGGAAGAGTTCTGCGAGTACTGGGACGCGAAGTGCCGCGACGAGTTGGAGATCAACCGCGCGACGCTCGACATCTTCACGATCCGCATCCCCAAGCCGTGGTTCGTGCTGATGCCGACGCCGATCTGGGATCAGCTCTTCAAGCCGATGGTCGGCGCGCAGCGATGGATAGCCGCGGGCTTGTTCGACCCGGCGGTGCGCGAGAAGGCCGGAATGCGGTGGACGCCGGGCGACGAGGTTCTACTGCGGGTCTTCGGAAAGCTCGTCGAGTTGGCATTCGTGGCGGTGCCCGAAGAGATCAGGCTGCATCCGCGTGCGCTTTCCGCCTACCGCCGGGCACAGGGCAGGCTCCCCGAGGACGGGCCGTTGGTCGAGGCGCCCGCGTTCATGGCGCCGCCGCGTGATCGCCACGACATGCCGATGCACTATGTGCCGCCGCGCAAGTCACTGCTCGACCGAGCCGGGTCTTTGGTGCACACCACGTTCTCGTTGACGGGGTTGCGTCGACCGGCCCGGGGTCGTGGGGGAAAGCCGGGTAAGGCAGCCTAGAGCGCATGTTGGAATGGACAGACGTTGATCTTGCCGTGCGCGATGCCGTACGAGAGTTCGTGGACAAAGAGATTCGGCCCCATGTCGACGATCTCGAAAGCGGCGAGATGGAGCCCTACCCCATCATCCGCAAGCTGTTCACGACGTTCGGTATCGCCGAGATGTCCCGCGAATCCCTCAACAAGCGGCTCGCCCGCCTGCGCGATGGTCGCGCCTCGTCCTCCGAGGATGAACCATCCGGCGGCGGCTTCGGCGGTTCGGGCAGCATGGGATACGTCGTGGTCAGCGAGTTGTGCCGAGTCAATATGGGGATCGTCGCAGGCATGGGCGTCAGCCTCGGGCTGACGGTGCCGACCATCATGGGCCGCGGCACGCTCGCCCAACAGGAGCGCTGGCTGCCGGATCTGGTCACCTACGACAAGATCGGCGCGTGGGCGATCACCGAACCCGATTCGGGCTCGGATGCTTTCGGCGGCATGAAGTCCTATGTCGTGCGCGACGGTGACGACTACATCCTCAACGGCCAGAAGACGTTCATCACCAACGGCCCCGATGCCGACGTCGTGGTGGTATACGCCAAGCTCGACGAACGCGATGGCGCCGACAAGCGTGACCGCAAGGTGCTGACGTTTGTGCTCGATCGCGGCATGGACGGTTTCGTTCAGTCAAAACCATTCCGCAAGATGGGAATTCACAGCTCTCGTACCGGCGAACTGTTCTTCAACAACGTTCGACTCGGGCGTGACCGGCTGCTCGGCGAGACCGAAGGAGACCCCACCGACTCGGCATCCGACGGGCGCGCCAGCGCGCGGTCCAACTTCTCGGCAGAACGCATCGGCGTTGCGGCAATGTCGCTGGGCGTCATCGAGGAATGCCTGCGGCTGTGCGTCGAATATGCGAAGACCCGAAAGCTGTGGGGTAAGGAGATCGGTCAGTTCCAGCTGATCCAGCTGAAGCTGGCGAACATGGAAGTCGCCCGGATGAATGTGCGCAACATCCTGTTTCGCGTGATCGAGTCCGCCGAGAAGGGTAAGACGATCTCGCTGTCTGAGGCATCGGCGATCAAATGGTATTGCTCGCAGGCCGCCACCGATGTCGCGATGGAGGCCGTGCAGGTGTTCGGCGGCAACGGATACATGACCGAGTATCGCGTCGAGCAGTTGGCCCGCGACGCCAAGTCGTTGATGATCTACGCCGGCAGCAACGAGATTCAGATCACCCACGTCGCTGCGGGTCTGCTCAACGGCAACTAGGCGGCCGGCTCACCCGGTTGCCCGGCTCTGCGGGATATCTCAGCGACTTGGTCGTGTAGAGCAAGCACGCGCAGGTGGATACGGTGCTCGGTCGCGCGCGGCATCGATGCGGGGCAGTAACGGCCGCGCCGAAGCCGGAGCACCCGACCGCGGCCGATCTCCCAGCGAAGCGCGTCCGACACCGCCTTGGACGTACCTCCCGCGGTGTGAAAGCCGTGGTACGTCAGCGCGTCGATCAGTTCGGCGATGGTGGAAGGCCCGTGGTCGAACAGGTACGCGGTGAGCAGGTACCGAAGGTCGGAACCCCTCACCTCGAGCGAGTCGGTCATGGGCAGAGAATGGCACGGAGGTACGACATGTCAGCTTTCGTCGAGTGGCCAGTTAGTCGACGATTCCGGGCGGGATCCGTCAGATAACTGGCCACTCGGCGGATGTCAGTATGCCGACTAGCCTGATCGCGTGGACCTGAAGAACCAGACAGCACTGATCACCGGAGCCAGCGGAGGAATCGGCGAGGAGTTCGCCGTTCAATTCGCGAAGCGCGGGGTGAACCTCGTGCTGGTCGCACGTCGCGCCGAGAAACTCGCTGAGCTGCGCAAAACGCTGACCGAGCGGCATCCCGACCTCACGGTCGACGTGATCGCCGCCGATCTCGCCGAACCGGGGTCCGGCCCCGACCTGGCGTCGAAAGTCAGTGACCTCGGCAGGACGATCGACATTCTCGTGAACAACGCCGGCGTCGGCCTGCACGGCAAGTTCGTTGGGCAGGACGCGGCCGCGAATTCCGCCCAGATCCAGCTGAACTGCGGCACCCTGGTCGACCTGACGGCGTGCTATCTGCCCGCCATGACGGCGGCCGGTCGCGGCGTGGTCATCAACGTCGCGTCGACCGCGGCATTTCAGCCGACACCCGGCATGGCGGTCTACGGCGCCACGAAGGCATTCGTGCTGTCGTTCACCGAGGCGCTCTGGCAGGAGTGCAAGGGGACGGGGGTGCGGGTGCTCGCGCTGTGCCCGGGCGCCACCGAGACGGAGTTCTTCTCACGAACCGGGGAAGAGTTCCTCACCGACGGCAGGCAGACGCCCAAACAAGTGGTCGATACCGCGCTGGCGGCACTGGACAAGTCCACTCCGACCGTCGTCTCGGGTTGGCGGAACGCTCTGCTTGCCACCGGATACCGCATCACTCCGCGCAAGCTGATGGTTCAGATCTCCGAGCAGCTGCTAAAAGCCAACTAGCCGCGGTGCGCCATGGCGCTTTGATATAGGCAAATCGCCGCCGCCGATGCCACGTTGAGGCTTTCGGCGTTGCCCGGCATCGGAATCCGCACCCGATGGGTCGCGGCGGCTGCCAGTTCGGCCGCCAAGCCGTGCGCCTCCGGTCCGAACAGCCATGCCGTCGGGACGGCCAAATCCGTTTCGTCCAGCATTATTTCGCCGTCGACGGCGGTGGCCAGAACCGCGAGACCGGCCGCGCTGATCGCCGAAACCGCCGCAGCGGCATCCACCTCGGAAACGACGGGGATCGAGAAGATGCTTCCCGCCGAGGCGCGCAGGCACTTGCCGTTGTACGGATCGACACTGTGGCCGACGAGCACAACGGCGTCGGCGCCCATCGCATCGGCGACACGTATCAGGGTTCCGGCGTTGCCGGGCTCGGAGATCTCCGCCGCGACCGCAAGCAGCCGTGGCGAATCGGCGAGCACGTCGTCAAGCGAGGTCTCGGGCACCGAGCACACCGCGATCAGGCCAACCGGAGTCACCGTCTCCGACAATGCCTTTGCGGCACGCTCAGTCACCAGGTGCACCTGTGTACCGGCCAGCAGCGAACCGAATCGGTCCTGCGCGGCTTCGGTGACGAAGACCTCGGAAACGAGTCCGCGCCGCAACGCGGCCTCGACGAGGTTGGGCCCCTCGGCGAGAAAGCGTGCGGCGCGGCGTCGTCCGACGTGGCGGTGCAGCTTGATCGCTGCTGCCACCCGGTCTGCGCGTTCGGTGAGCGTCAGGCAGCCTCGCCCGACGGTGCGTTCACATCACTGGGCAACGCGCCCTTGGCAACCTCGACCAACGCGGTGAACGCGGCGGGGTCACTGACGGCGATCTCGGCGAGGTTCTTGCGATCCACCTCGACACCGGCCAGCTTGAGACCCTGGATAAGGCGGTTGTAGGTGATGCCGTTGGCGCGGCCAGCCGCATTGATCCGCGAGATCCACAGCTTGCGGAAATCGCCCTTACGAGCCTTGCGATCGCGGTAGGCATAGGTCAACGAATGCAGCTGCTGCTCTTTGGCTTTGCGATACAGCCGCGACCGCTGACCGCGGTAGCCCTTGGATGCTTTGAGTACTGTGCGCCGCTTCTTTTGCGCATTCACTGCGCGCTTCACGCGTGCCATGGGGGTATTCCTCTTCGTTCAGGTCCGTTCAGGTCCGGACCGGGGTCTGGGGCTGTCAGCCGTTCAGCAGTTTCTTGACGCGCTTGACGTCGTTGGCCGCCACCTCGGTGCGGCCGTCCAGCCGACGGGTGCGCTTGCTCGGCTTGTGCTCGAGCAAGTGCCGCTTGTTGGCCTTCTGGCGCACGATCTTTCCGGTCCCGGTGGCCCGGAACCGCTTGGAAGCGCCGCTATGGGTCTTCGCCTTTGGCATGTGTCCTCAGTTCAGTTCTGTGGTGTTTCGGTCGGTGCGCTCTCGGCGGGCTGCGCGCGTTGCGCGGCCGGAGCGTCGGCATCGTGCGCCGCCTTGGCACGAGTCTTCGCGCCGCGGTGCGGTGCCAGCACCATCGTCATGTTGCGACCGTCCTGCTTGGCCGACGTCTCGACGAAGCCGTAATCGGCGACGTCGGCGCCCAGCCGCTGCAGGAGTCGATAGCCCAGCTCGGGCCTCGACTGCTCGCGTCCGCGGAACATGATGGTCACCTTGACCTTCGACCCTGCTTGCAGGAAGCGGACGACGTGGCCCTTTTTGGTCTCGTAGTCGTGCGGGTCGATCTTGGGTCGGAGCTTCTGTTCCTTGACGACGGTCTGCTGCTGGTTCTTGCGAGACTCGCGCGCCTTCTGCGCCGTCTCGTATTTGAACTTGCCGTAGTCCATGATCTTGCAAACCGGGGGTTTGGCGTCTGGGGCTACTTCGACAAGGTCGAGATCGGCATCCGCGGCGACGCGGAGAGCGTCTTCGATGCGCACAATGCCTACTTGCTCGCCGCCCGGTCCGATCAGACGGACTTCAGGTACGCGAATGCGCTCGTTGACGCGGGTCTCAGTGCTGATGGGGCCTCCTATGTTGTCGTCTAGGAACCCCACCCATCAGCCTCTGTTCAAGGAACAGAAAAGCCCTGCTCAAAGCAGGGCCCATAGCCGACCAGGACAGGCATCGGATGCCTGTGACCGGACCGCTGGACCGGTATGGTCAGCGGTGGGAGTGGGACTCCACTTGCTGTCCCTGGCGTACGCCGGGACGGTCGCGCATGCCATCCTATCAGGGATGACCCAGGATCCCGCATCGCCCGAACCGGCGGCCGAGCTGCCGACCCGCGAGCTGGCCGATATCCCCGCCGTCGAGGTGATCACCAGGTCGGCGGTCATGTTGATGAGTGCCGCGGCCGAGAAGCTCGGGCTGTCGGCTGAGGATCCCGACGACAGCCCGCACCGCGATCTCGACGAGGCGCGCCGGCTGATCACGGCGCTCGCGGGTTTGGTTACGGCCTCCGCCGAGTACCTCGGACCGCACGCCGGACCGGTCCGCGATGGGTTGAAGAGCCTGCAGCTCGCATTCCGCGAGGCCAGCGCCGCACCGGAGGAACCGGGTCACGGTCCCGGGGAGAAATACACCGGCCCTGTCTGGTAGCTACTCACACCAATTTGACCGGCCGAGCGAATATCCTCGCGCCTTATGACCATCACTAGCCCGGCCGGCTCAGCGAACATCGCCAACGCCCGCCGCAACTCCGCGTTCAGGTGGGTGCCTGCCGCGGCCGGCTGGACGGTCGGCATCATCGCCACGCTGTCGCTCGTTGCGAGCGTCTCGCCGTTGTTCCGATCGCTGATCAAGGTGCCCCGCGAGTTCGTCAACGACTACATCTTCAACTTCCCCGACACCAGCTTCGCGTGGGCGTTTGTGCTGGTACTGCTGGCCGCCGCGCTGGCAGCGCGTAAGAGCATCGCGTGGTGGATCCTCGTCGGATACATGGTCGCGGCGGCCGGCTGGAACGTCGGGGACATCGTCTCCGGTGAGGAATCGTGGCTGCGCGAAAGCGGCGAGATCATCGGCCTGGCCTTCCACGTCGCCGCCATCGCATTCCTGATGTTGGCGCGCAAGGAGTTCTGGGCCAAAGTACGCCGCGGCGCGCTGATCAAAGCGGCGGCAACCCTTGTCGCCGGGCTGTTCGTCGGCACCCTGATCGGATGGGGCCTGATCGAGCTCTTCCCGGGGAGCTTGGCCCGCGAGGACCGCTTCTTCTACGCACTGAACCGGGTGGGCGCTTTTGCGGGCGCCAGCGCCGACTCGTTCACCGGTCACCCCCACGTGTTCATCAATGCGCTGCTCGGCCTCTTCGGCGCGCTGGCACTGATGGTGGCGGCGATCGTGTTGTTCCAGTCCCAACGCGCGGAGAATGCGCTCACCGGTGAAGACGAGTCGGCGATCCGGGGGCTGCTCGAGTTGTACGGCAAAAACGACTCGTTGGGCTACTTCGCGACGCGTCGCGACAAGTCGGTGGTGTTCGCGCCGACCGGCCGCGCCGCCATCACCTACCGCGTCGAGGTCGGTGTCTGCCTCGCCAGCGGCGATCCGGTCGGTGATCCCAAGGCCTGGCCGCAAGCCATCGAAGCGTGGCTGTTGCTATGCCAGGCCTACGGCTGGGCGCCAGGGGTGATGGGCGCGAGTTCGACTGCGGCCGAGGCATTCCGCGCGGCCGGCCTCAACGCCTTGCAGCTCGGCGACGAGGCGATCCTGTACCCCGACAATTTCCGATTATCGGGCCCGGACATGCGCGCAGTGCGGCAGGCGGTGACCCGGGCGCGACGCGCGGGTGCCGTGGTGCGGATCCGCAGGCACCGCGATCTCGACCCTGACGAGATGGCCAAGGTGGTCGAACGAGCCGATACCTGG
Organism: Mycobacterium neglectum; assembly: GCF_002591975.1. Taxonomy (GTDB): domain Bacteria; phylum Actinomycetota; class Actinomycetes; order Mycobacteriales; family Mycobacteriaceae; genus Mycobacterium; species Mycobacterium neglectum. Next base: position 32,526 of record NZ_NVQE01000033.1, read on the forward strand.
CGCGACACCGACGACGAGCGCGGCTTCTCCATGGCACTGGGCCGACTGGGCGACCCGGCCGACGGCGACTGCCTGCTGGTCGAAGCCATTCAGCCCGGTGCCGGCGGCGACCAGGTCGTCGCGATGCTCTCTCTGGTGCCGTGGGGTGCCAACGGAGCGTCGCTGGATCTGATGCGCCGCTCCCCGCAATCCCCCAACGGCACCATCGAGCTGATGGTCAGCGAGCTGTGCCTGCAGGCCGAAGGCATTGGCGTGAGCCGTGTTTCGCTGAACTTCGCGATGTTTCGCTCCGCGTTCGAACAAGGGGCTCAGCTCGGCGCCGGTCCGGTCGCGCGGCTGTGGCGCGCCCTTCTGGTGTTCTTCTCCCGCTGGTGGCAGCTGGAGACGCTGTACCGCTCGAACATGAAGTACCAGCCCGAGTGGGTCCCGCGCTACGCGTGCTACGAGGACGCCCGCCTGGTCCCCCGCGTCGGGGTGGCGTCGGTGATCGCAGAAGGCTTCCTGGTGCTGCCGTTCTCCCGCAGGCACTCCCAGCCGCACACCGGACATCACACCGCGGTGCCGCAGAGCATCGTCGATCGCGGCCTGTTGCACCCAGACGGCACCGCCCCTGATGTCGACGAACTTGCGGTGGGGCTGGACGAGGAGGAACGTTCTCGGCTACCCGAACAGGTCCGGGTCCGAATGGCCAAGCTCAAGACGTTGCAGGACAGCGGAATCGACGCCTACCCCGTCGGCGAAGAACCCAGCCACACCATCCTTGCCGCGGTCGAATCGGAGGGCGCGGGCACGGTGACCGTGGCCGGGCGGGTACTGCGCATCCGCGATTACGGTGGCGTGCTGTTCGCGCAGCTGCGCGACTGGTCCGGGGAAGTTCAACTGCTGCTGGACAATTCGCTGCTCGAAGAGGGCACGACGGTGGATTTCACGCATGCTATCGATCTGGGCGACCTGATCGCAGTGTCCGGGACCATGGGATTCAGCAAGAAGGGCACCCGGTCGCTGATCGTGCTCAGCTGGCGGATGATCGGCAAATGCCTGCGCCCGCTGCCGGACAAGTGGAAGGGACTGACCGATCAGGAGGCGCGGGTACGCGCCCGATATGTCGACCTGGCGATCAACTCCGAGGCCCGCGATCTGATCCGGGCCCGCAGCGGTGTTCTGCATGCGATCCGCGAAACCCTGTTCCACAAAGGATTTCTGGAGGTCGAGACGCCGATTCTGCAGCAGATCCACGGCGGCGCCAACGCCAGGCCGTTCCTGACCCACATCAACGCCTATGACCTCGACCTGTACCTGCGGATCGCGCCGGAGCTGTACCTCAAGCGCCTGTGCGTCGGCGGTGTCGAGCGGGTCTTCGAGCTGGGCAGGGCATTTCGCAACGAGGGCGTCGACTTCAGCCACAACCCCGAGTTCACGCTGCTGGAGGCCTATCAGGCCCATGCGGACTACAACGTGTGGATCGACGGCTGCCGGGAGCTGATCCAGAACGCCGCGCAAGCCGCCAACGGGGAGCACGTGTTCATGCGTCCCCGCGACGACGGCACGCTGGAGCCCGTCGACATCTCGGGCGCGTGGACGGTCAAGACCGTGCACCAGGCGGTGTCGGAGGCGCTGGGCGAAGAGATCGGTCCCGAGACGGACCTGACGACGCTGCGGCGGCTGTGTGACGGGGCGAAGATTCCTTACCTCACGCACTGGGACACCGGTGCGGTGGTGCTCGAACTGTACGAGCATCTGGTCGAGGACCGCACCGAGGCGCCGACGTTCTACAAGGACTTCCCCACGTCGGTGTCACCGCTGACGAGACCGCACCGCAGCATCCCGGGTATCGCCGAGCGCTGGGACCTGGTTGCGTGGGGCGTCGAACTGGGGACGGCCTACAGCGAATTGACCGATCCCGTCGAGCAGCGCCGGCGGCTGCAGGAACAGTCGATGCTTGCGGCGGGCGGCGATCCGGAAGCCATGGAACTCGACGAGGACTTCCTGCAGGCCATGGAGTACGCGATGCCCCCGACGGGTGGCCTCGGCATGGGCGTTGACCGCGTCGTCATGCTGATCACCGGCCGCAGCATCCGCGAGACGCTGCCCTTCCCCCTGGCCAAACCGCGTTAGCAGCTTCTTCACAGCGTGCCCCAAGCATCCGCGGTCACTCTTGTGGCCGTGACGCTTCGCGAGATGCTGCGCCATCACCTGTCCCTGCTGCACGGCTGGATTCCCATCACGGTCCAGATCCTGGCCGGCATCGCGCTGGTGGCGGCGGTCTGCTGGGGCATCCAGCGCTGGCGATACGTCTGGGTGCCGTGGGCCGCGCTGTGCGGAATCGCGCTGACCGCCGCGGCGTACTGGTACGTCGAATCGGAAGGTCTCGCGGGAAACCCGGCGCCCCACGGGCTCTGGGTCTGGATCGGGCTGACGGGCACCGCAGCGGGCGTGCTGGTCGCCGGCTGGCGTGGGTCGACATGGCCGCGGCGGCTGCTGGCGGCCTCGGCGGTGCCACTGTGCCTGTTGTCTGCCGGTTTGGCGCTGAACCTGTGGACCGGCTACTTCCCAAGCGTCCAGACCGCGTGGAATCAGTTCACCGCAGGCCCGCTGCCCGATCAGACAGATCAGGTGACGGTGTTGGCGTTGCAGCACCGCCACCAGGTTCCCGCGAAAGGCACGGTGGTGCCCGTGCAGATCGGCGACTCGGCCTCGGGCTTCAAACATCGCGAGGAACTCGTCTACCTGCCACCCGCCTGGTATGCGACCGACCCACCGCCGCCGATGCCGACGATCATGATGGTCGGTGGGGAGTTCAACACGCCCGCCGACTGGGTCCGGATCGGCAACGCGGTCGCCATCGCGGACAACTTCGCGGCCGCCCATGGCGGCAATGCGCCGGTGCTCGTATTCGTCGACGCGGGTGGCACGTTCAACAACGACACCGAATGCGTCAACGGCAGTCGCGGCAACAGCGCCGATCACCTCACCAAAGATGTTGTGCCGTTCATGGTTTCGAAGTTCGGAGTGAGTGCACACCGAGAGAACTGGGGTGTCGTGGGCTTCTCGATGGGTGGTACCTGCGCCGTCGACCTCGCTGTGATGCATCCCGATATGTTCAGCGCCTTCGAGGACATCGCGGGTGACAGCGCCCCTAACTCGGGCACGAAGGACGAGACCATCTCACGGCTGTTCGGCGGCAATGTCGCGGCCTATGCGTCGTTCGATCCCACCAACGTCATCACCCGCCACGGCGCCTACAGCGGTGTCGCCGGCTGGTTCGCCGTCAACAGCGCAGCGTCTCCGGAGCAGAGTTCGGCCGCGAACTCACTGTGCGGCCTCGGCAACGCGAACGGGATCAGCTGTGCCGTCGTCACTGCACCAGGTATGCATGACTGGACTTTCGCGTCACAGTCCTTCGCGTCCGCGCTGCCCTGGATGGCAGGTCGACTCCGTACACCGCGGGTTCCGCCGACGCCGTTGCCCACACCACCGCCGCCACCGCCGATCGTTCAGGTGGCCGCGAAGTAGCGGGTAGCGTGGACGACATGCCGGACGAACCCGCCAAGGAGCCGGAAGCAACCGTCGAACCTGTCGTCGAAGCGGAATTGGTTGAGGATCCTACGCCGACGGCGGCGCCACCCGAACCGGCCGACACGGGCTACACCGCGGGCGGTGTCCCGACGTTCGATTCGGTGCGCGAGAAGATCGAAACCCGCTACGGCACGGCGATCGGCGCTGCGGAACTCGATGCCGAAACGCCGGAAGGCCGCACAGTCGAGGAGCAGTACGAAGCCCGGCAGCGTGCCGCCGCCGAACGGCTGGCGCAGATTCGCGAGTCGATGCGCAAGCCCGAGTCTCAGTAGTCGGATTCGGCGGCCAGGACCTCGGCCAGATAGGCGTCGGCCGGCGGCGAGGCCAGCCGCGATCGCGCGAAATCCCGGATGCGATCACGAATCTGCGCAGACTCACCGGCCTCCGCGCCGATAGTCAGCGTGGATGTGCGCCAATCATGTCCCCACGCAGTCGATTCCGATATGGGTTGCTGATCGGCATCGACGACGGGGAAAGTCGCTCGCCCGTCGGCACCGAGCACGCCCTCGCCCCTGAACGGACCCGAGCGCAGCCGAACGGAGATGCCGTTGGGTGAACCCATCCCCGACAATGCGACTCGCACAATCGCTGTCACCGCCTCGTCGACGGACTCGACCCTCCAGTCGACGGTGTCCTCTGCGGCATCGAAGATTCCGGAAGGAACGGCCGACCACTGGATCGAACCGACACCCGTCGCAACAGTCGTCGCGGTGGTTCGACCGATATCGCCACCCGCGGCCAGCGCGAAGTCGTCGCGGCGGACCGCTTGTGCCGGCGTGTCGAAGACGATGCCCACCTCGTCAGCAAGATCGGTACATTTCTCGACAAGCTCGATGATGCGCGGATCACCCTCTTGGACATGGGCGTTGAGTGCGGCGACATGCGGCCTCAGCACTTCGGCCGCGTCGGAGTCGAAGGTGTCGTCGGTGAAGAAGTCCTCGGCAGCGGCGGTGAGGATCGCGATCTCCGCATCCAACAATGCCGCGTCGAGCGTCGCGATCCCGTCTCGGTCACTCGCCGGCCACCACCGCCGGAGCCAATGCCCGAAGGCCAACCGTCGCAACCCGTCCAGCGATCCGGGAAGCACATCGACGCCGGTCAGGTCGACGGCGTGAGCCTCATCAGGTGGAGCATGATCGACCGTGGACGCGACCGCACGGTGTCCGGCCTCGCCGAGCACCCGCCAGAGCCAGTCCGCCCTGGACGGATCGGTGAACGTGATCTGGGGATCGGCACCACGATCGTCGATGGTCCACGACAGCACCGCACCGCTGATCTCGAGCACGGCCAGCAGCGGCGAGGGCGCAACGAAGGGGCCCGTACTCCATAGCCCGGAATCTGACCTCAACTTCATCCCGCTACCTGCAGTTCCAGCATCGTCTTGATGCGCTGCCGGTGATCGAGGCTCACCGAGCGCGCGACGCCCTCTAGCAGCGCGCGGACGTCATCCACATCGGAGCACGGTTCCTGCCATACGTCGCGCCCGTGCAGACGCGCCCACAGGCGGCTCAGATACGGCCGGGCGAAAGCCGCAAGATCGTCGATCACCTGCTGCTGACGAGGATGGACGGGGCCGCCATCGGCGAGGTAGCGACGCGCGTGCAGCACATACGCCTCCTTGCGCAGCCGCGCCTGGATCTGACGGGCCAAGTCGTAGCGGGTCGTCGCGGTAGCGGATAGCGGAGCCAGGTCGACGGCGACCTCGATCCCGGCGACGAGAGTCGCCTGTTTGTCCTCGGCCATCAGCCCCCACGGTGCGCAGCACCGGTCGACCTCTTCCTCGCACAGCATCGGGACATCGGGCAGTTCTTCGCGATCCATCGCGCGGCGCAGTGTCGCGCGCACTCGGTCGATCACCGATCGATTGAGCGGTCGCTCGTTGTCGGTGCCGCCAATGACCGCCGGCGGATTCTGCGGTTCAGCGGAACTGAGCCCCAGGCGCACGATCGACCACGGCAGCTGCGTGCCGTCATGATGCGCCGCGGCCCCGAGGTTGTACGGCGTCACATCGGCGATCAGCGCATGCCACACCCGCTGTCGCGCCGCGGCTTGGCTGTGCGAGTCGGCCGGGCCGAGCACGGTGGTCAGCCCCGATAGGAACGGGCGGGTGATCTCGGTTCCGGCCCGAACATCGCTCCAGCTGGACCGAAGCTGCTCCGACAGTTCCGCGATGACGACGTGGTCGGACGAATAAGTGTTCAGCGCCTCGATCGCGGTACGGTCACGGTCGGCGTGGATATCACGCAGGACCGATTCGGCCGCACCGGAATCGGGCTGGGCCGGTGGACCTTTCGTGACGGCAAGCTCGAAACAGACCGGAAAGTACAGCTCCTGGGCGTTCCCGCTGGTGATCCGGAGCCGGCGACGCTCACGTTTGAGCAGCTCGAACCACGCTGCCGCCGAGCGTAACTCGGCGGCTCGGCCGACGATCACCTCATGCATGGCTTCGGCCACTTCGGCCGCCACAAACGGTGCCGAGAACTGCGTGTTAGAGCGCAAGCGCAGCACCAACGGGTCGAGGATCCGCTTCACGGTGCGCCGCAGTGGGCCACCGTCGTCACCGCTGAGCACCTCGACTCCTGGCCCGATTGCCCGCCAAGCGCGGTCGATCACCGCCCGGCGCGGATGTGCGACGGCGACGGCCGTCTCGGCGGTGCTCATAGGAACAGGATAGGAGGCGGGCATCGGGGAAAAGTTGGGTTCGGTAGCCGACGGGGCGTCCGACCCTGGTGACATGTCCAGCGCGTATTCGATCGCTTTCGTCATGTTTCTACTCGTCGCCACGTCCTTTGCCTACCTGATTCCCGACCGCGACAGCACTGTTGCCGCCCCTACCGACGCTGACGCCGACGAAGCCGATGAGCGGCTCGCCACCGACGACGACATGGTGACCATCCGGGCCGAGTTCGACCGGATGCTGGTCGGGAAAGGCCTGGTCACCGATAGTCAGATTGACCTGATCCGGCATGGCACCAAATCCCGCGCCGTGGTCACCGGCATGCGAACCACCGGGCATTTCCGTGAGGATTTTCGCGAGGTCGAACTCGACGTGATGGTGCATCGGCCGTGCGGCGGACAGTTCGCGGCTCATGAGAAGGCCCTGATCCCCGAGTCGGCGATCACGAAGGTGACCCCCGGCAGCATCATCGACACGTATTACCGATCCAGCGACGAGTCCGCGGTCGCCGTCTGTGTGTCGCCACGCTGATCACCGGGCACCGTCGACGGCGAAGGTCGCCAGCGCGGCCCAATAGAGCGGGCTTGCGGTGAGATCGCCGTCGCTGAACCGTCGCATCTGTTCCCGCTGCCAGCCGTTCACCGCGCGTCCGGCATCGCCGGCTTCGTGTGCGCGGTCCACGGCACGGATCGCGTCTGCCATCGGATCGACGTCCGCGTTCGTCGACGCGAACAAGCGATAGCCGGCAGCGGTGGGAAGCGACCACAGGGTGGCCGTCACCAACTCAGCACCCCCGAGAATCATCGCGGCCACCAGTCCGGTCGCTTCGTCGAATCGGTAGTCGCCACCGGATGCACAGGCCAGCAGGCCGACCCGGGGAGGCAACGGCAGCCTCAGTGACATCAGATCCGATGCGGTGAGCGGTCGGTCGTCAGCCAGGTGCAGTGCGGCCCGGTCGGCATGGCCGACGTCGCCGTCCGCTGCGGTGGCGTGGCCGACGTAGAGCAGACGGCTTGGAGCCTGCGCCAGCAGCTCTTTCAGCCAGGCCCGATCGGCGTCGGCGCGCCGGAACAGGTCGACGGAAGTCGCGACGTCGGGTAGCACGTCCCGGACACCCATCAGTTCGCCGAAGTGCTTGGCCAACGGCGTATCCGACGACGGGCGTCCGAGCACGGACCCGAGCGCTGAGTCCGGCCGCTGACCCGGCACCCGGGGATCAAGAACCAGCAGCGGCGGCCTGGCCCGCCGACCGCCCCAGCCGGCGGGTTCGCGCGGTGAATGGACGATGTTCGGTGGAGCCGCCATCAGTACGTCGACCAGCTCGATGAGTCGGTGGCCATCGTCGCCGGGCATCGCAATGAGGCCCCACGGCACCCGCGCCAGCCGCGCGCTCGGCGATACGAACAACGCTGCCCTCGGCGAAGAGGCCGAGTCGACAAGCAAATGCCAGGCGTCGGGTGCGATCAGGTGCGTTCCGAGAGTGCGCGCAATCGCCAATTCCGTTGCCGGTGAGGCGAACGCGCCCTTGGTGATCGCACGCTCGAGCGCGTCACGCCGATTCTCGCCGTCAATCGGATCAGGCAGCGCTCCGGTCAACTCGTCCAGCGCAGCGCGCAGCGCCGCCTCCTCGATCACCCACGTCACGGTCTTGGCTGGCTCCCCGACCAGGCGCAGGCTGACGTACGTGGCGATGCCGACATCGGCGAATCGCAGTACCAGGGTGGCTGTTTCGGCCTCGGATTCGGCGTCCGTCACGGCCACGTCGCCCATGTGGGGCCACGTGCGGTCACGTCGCGGCCGTACCGTTCCGCCGCCAGGGTGCGATAGCGCGTCAGGATGGGAGCCGAGTTCGGGTCCATCTGCAGCGGCGGCAACGGACCAAGCCGCGTCAGCCCCGCACTTCCATTCGACGACGACTCACCCGCCGCGACCAACGCGTACTCGTCGGTGGTCTCCAGCGGCACCGTGGCAGTGGCGGTGCCCGTCAGCTCGACGGTCTCGGAGTCCGGCTCCGCACTGAATGTGCCGCGCGCACTGTGGTACTCGACCAGTTCGCTGACGAGTTCGGTGTTTCCCGATTCCCAGGCGACGGCAAACGCGCCCGCCAACATGCGGGCGGACACATGGGTGGCCCAGCGCATTCTGGCGTCGGCATCGGCGATCGCATGCCGTACCGAGTCGACGGCAAGTGCAGCGGGCACCTTCAATTCGGCGGCCTTCTCGAGTTTGACCGCCGCGTTCTGCGGGTCGGCCAATGCGTCGGCGCGCCAGATGCTGCCGATGTGGTCATGCAGGCGGGCGTATTGCAGCCAGCTGTGTCGCGGCCACGAATCGAGGAGCTCCTGCGCCTCTTCCGTGCGCCGACGCGCGGCGTCGAAGTCGCCCCGAAAGATGTCAACCCAGCTGCGCTGCAACAGGATGCGATGGATATGGAGCGGCTTCTCGATTTCACGCCAGTGCCGCTCAGCGTGGCCGAAACGCTCGTCGGCGTCGTCGAGCTTGTCGATCGAGAGGGCGATCAGGCCGAAGTACAGCCAGCATCGCGACACGTCGTGCGCCCGCATGCCCTCGGCGATCGCCGGATAGGACTCATGCGCAAGATCTTGTGCCTGCGCCCGGTCGCCCACCGCCCAGGCTGCCGTCGCACGTTCGAATTTCGTTCTCGCCGTGCCCAACGCCCAGCCGCGGGCTTCGGCGCGGGCACCCGCCCGTCGCAGCCAAGGTTCGGCCTGAGGCAGCCGTCCCGTTTCGATACAGAACCGGCCGTAGGACGTCGCACCGAACACGAGTAGGTAGTCGTCGAACTCATCGCCGCCGCGCGTTCCGTCGATCGTATCGATCACGTTCTCCCACAAGTGAACCGACTGCACATGCAGATCGTCGTCGCACAGGGCATTGGCGCACAGAATGCGCGCGAAGGTGATGAAACGCCCGTGCTCGTCCGCGAGATCCGGGTAGTCGGTGGTGTCATCCATCAGCACCAGCAGCGCGGCCTCGGCCGCTTCGTGTTCGCCGTGCGCCGCAGCCAGGCCCGTCTGGAGGAACTGTGCCCGACGGGAGTACCGGCAGATCATGTGGTCGACCTCGGCGTCGGACATCGTCACCTGCGGCGCCAGATCGGGCCGCCTACCCGCCCGGATCTCGCCGTAGGTGGCCAGGCATTCGCGGATCCGGCGGACGGACTCGTCGGTACCGTCATAGGCGGTGCGAACGAGGTAAAGCTGGCCCAGTTGGGCGTAAACCTCCAAGAGCCAGTCGTCGCGGTCGGCTGTCTCGATTGCGGGAACGAGCGAGAGCAGCAGATCCTTGGCCGCGTCCTCGTTGGCGGCGAACACCAGATGGCGTGCCCGCTCGAGGTCGGCCAGGATGGTCATTTCTGAATCATAGGAAGCGGCGGACGTGGAGGGTACGTCCACCGCTTCCGGTATGCGGCCGATCAGGTGCAGTTCACCTTGATCGTGAACGGCTTGGTGATCATGCCCGCCATCGGATTCGCCATGTCGGCGCCGACAGCCTCACCGGTGATGGTGTAGCTGCTTCCGTCGACCTTCACCTCTGCAGAGCCGGTCTTGGCGCCCATCATGTTGGTGACGGCGAGCGCGCTGCCGTCCACCGACATGCCGAGCGACTCGACGGTCGGGGTGGCCTCGTCGGTCATGACGACGGCGAGCCCGGCCTGGCCGTTGATGGCCGCGCTGGCGACGTTGATCTTGCCGCCCTGCTTGACGCAGGTCACCGAGTTGAGATCCAGACCGGACAGGTCACTGCCGGCGACCTTGACCTCGGTTGAACCACCCGTGCTCGCCTGAGGCTGGCTTGGCGCGGCCTCTGACTTCTTGTCGTCGGAACAGCCCACCAGCACAGCCGCGCCGAGAGCCAGCCCGACCACACCCGTGACAACTCGATTCATCGATCTTCCCTTCGTTTTACGCCGCCCCACTGGCGTCGTCGTGATGTCAGTCAAGGCGGCGGGTGCGGCTACCGATCCCAAACTCTGTCGGTATCCGCAGGTAGCGTTCGCAGGTGATGCGGTCATTCACGGTTGCCGAGCGGCGGGCCAGGCTCGCTCGCCGGCACTTTCTCAACGCCAACGCGCATTCCGCGGCCGACGTTGCAGGCGATGTCGTCGGTCTGCACGCCACCGACCCGGCCACGCCGTATCTATCGCTGTGGGCGCGGGTGCCCGGCTTCACCCTCACCGATCTGGACACCGCGTTGTACCAACGCCGGACGCTGGTGAAGCACTTGGCAATGAGGCGGACGCTGTGGGTGATCCGCGCCGAGGACCTGGCGGCTGTACAAGCCGGCGCCAGCGACAGGGTGGCGGGCAACGAGCGCCGAAAGGTCGTCGCCGATGCCCAGAAGTCCGGCGTCTGCGTCGACGGCGATGCGTGGCTGGATACCGCATCGGCCGCAGTACTCACCCATCTCGGCAAGCACGGTCCGACCACCGCCAGGGACTTGCGGGCGGCGCTCCCGGAGCTGGCTGGACAGCATGACCCAGCGCCGGGCAAGCGGTGGGGCGGCGAAACACCGCTGGCACCAAGAATTCTGACCGTGCTTTCGGTCCGCGGCGACATCGTCCGGGGGCCCAACGACGGAGGCTGGACCGTCTCGCGGCCGCGGTGGACGTCGATGGTGGACTGGCTCCCGTCGACCCCCGACGCCGTACCCGCAGAGCTTGCGCGCACCGCATTGGTGCGACGGTGGCTGCGTGCCTTCGGGCCGGCGACAGTCACCGACATCAAGTGGTGGTTCGGCAACACACTGACGTGGGCGCGTCAGGCGCTGGTCGACCTCGAAGCCGTCGAGGTGGATCTCGATGGCACACCGGGTTTCGTGCTGCCCGACGATTTGGAGGTCGAACCCGACGCCGAACCGTGGTGTGCGTTGCTGCCCGGCCTCGACGTCACGACGATGGGATGGTTCGACCGCGACTGGTATCTCGGCGGGCACCGCAGTCAAGTGTTCGACACGAACGGCAACGGCGGCCCGACCGCGTGGTGTGACGGTCGCATCGTCGGCGCGTGGGGCCAGGATGCCGACGGCCGGGTCGAACTGCGATTGCTCGAGGACGTCGGCCGCACAATAGAGAAGGCCCTGCAACGGCGCGCCGACGAGCTGACCGAATGGCTGGCAGGCGTTCGGGTCAGCCCGCGATTCCCGTCGCCGCTGTCACGCGCCCAGAACTGAGTGCGGCCGCGCGGCCAGATACCTCGAGCCCTTACGAATCCCGTGAAACCCGAGCGATACCGGGTCGAAGCGTGGCGGGACGGCATTGCCGAGGTGCACAGCCAGCGCGGCAATCACAGTCCTGGTCAGGATCGGCTTCGCCGCAACCCAGTCGTCGACGCCCTCACTGAGGAGTTCGCCCTCCTTGCATGCGAGTTCGTAGGCGAGCACGCTCGCGGCGATCACTCCCCAGGCCCGCTTGGCGTTTACGTCGAGGACCATCACAGGTCCTTATCTCGTGTCAACGCCCAGATCTCGCACTGACGTTGACCCCAGTCGACGACGAACGCGGTGACGACTGCTGCACATGTCGCGATGATGAAAGTCATGAGGACTCCTTGACGGCTGGCCTCGGTTATCTATGTGACAAGGGTCACCCAGAACGCCGCGCGATGTCTCCACAGCTAGGTCCAGAAGCGGGGCGTAAAACCGGAATTCTCAATACCTGCCAGCAGGTATCAGGCGCTGACCTTGCGGCGCTTGCGCACCTTCGGCTTCGGCCGCGAGACACCCAGCGACTCGGCCAGGAAGTGGCCCGTGTAGCTGTCGGTGTTGACGGCGACGTCCTCGGGGGTGCCCGCCGCGACCACCGCGCCGCCGCCCGCTCCGCCCTCGGGGCCCATGTCGACGATCCAGTCGGAGGTCTTGATCACATCGAGGTTGTGCTCGATCACGATGACCGTATTGCCTTTGTCGACAAGGCCATTGATGACGGCGAGCAGCTTGCGAATGTCTTCGAAATGCAGCCCCGTGGTCGGCTCGTCGAGGATGTAGATGGTGCGGCCGGTCGACCGCTTCTGCAGTTCGGACGCGAGCTTGACGCGCTGCGCCTCGCCGCCGGAGAGCGTCGGCGCCGGCTGCCCGAGCCGGACGTAGCCGAGTCCGACATCGACCAGCGTCGCCAGGTAACGATGGATCGACGTGATCGGCTTGAAGAACTCCGCCGCTTCCTCGATCGACATGTCGAGAACCTCGGCGATGGTCTTGCCCTTGTAATGCACCTCGAGGGTCTCGCGGTTGTAGCGGGCGCCCTGGCACACCTCACACGGCACGTACACGTCCGGCAGGAAATTCATCTCGATCTTGATGGTGCCGTCACCCGAGCAGGCTTCGCAGCGGCCACCTTTGACGTTGAACGAGAACCGGCCCGGCTGGTAGCCGCGGACTTTCGCCTCCGTCGTGGCCGCGAACAGCGTGCGGATCTTGTCGAAGACGCCGGTATAGGTGGCCGGGTTGGACCGCGGCGTCCGGCCGATCGGCGACTGGTCGACGCGGACGAGCTTGTCCAGCTTGTCCAGACCCGTCACGCGGGTGTGCCGGCCAGGCACCTGTCGGGCGCCGTTGAGCTTGTTGGCCAGCACCGACGCCAGGATGTCGTTGACCAGCGTCGACTTGCCCGAGCCGGAGACGCCGGTGACCGACGTCAGCACGCCGAGCGGGAACGCCACGTCGATCTCGCGCAGGTTGTGCTCGCGCGCGCCGACCACGGTCAACTGCCGCTTGCGGTCGGTCGGCCGCCGGATGGCGGGGACCTCGATCTCCTCTTTGCCCGAAAGATAGGCGCCGGTAATCGAATTCGTGTTGGTCAGCAGGTCTTCGTACGTACCGCTGTGGACGATCTGACCGCCGTGCTCGCCTGCCGCAGGCCCGATGTCGACAACCCAGTCGGCGTGGGCGATGGTGTCGAGGTCGTGCTCGACGACGATCAGCGTATTGCCGAGGTCCCGCAACCGGATCAGCGTTTCGATGAGCCGCCTGTTGTCGCGCTGATGTAGTCCGATCGATGGTTCGTCGAGTACGTAGAGCACCCCGACGAGCCCGGAGCCGATCTGGGTGGCCAACCGAATGCGTTGCGCCTCACCGCCGGACAGCGTGCCTGCCGCCCGCGACAACGACAGATAGTCGAGTCCGACGTCGAGCAGGAACCCGAGCCGCGACTGGATCTCCTTGAGCACCTGGCCGGCGATGGCCTGTTCGCGCGATCCGAGGGTCAACGCGTTGAGGAACTGCGAGCAATCGGCGATCGACAGTTCGGCCACCTCGGCGATCGACTTGGCGCCGTACTCCCCCGCCGTCATCGTCACCGCCAGGATCTCGGGCTTGAGCCTGGTGCCCTCGCACTCGGGGCACGGCACGTCACGCATGAATCCCTCGTAGCGCTCTTTCATCTGCTCGGAGTCGGTCTGCTCCATGCGACGCTGCAGGAACGCCATCACGCCCTCGAAATCGGCGTAGTACGAACGGGTTCGGCCGTAGCGGTTCTTGTACCGCACGTGCACCTGCTCGTCGCAGCCTTCGAGAATGGCCTTGCGCGCCTTCGCGGGCAACTTCTTCCACGGTGTGTCCACGTCGAACCCGAGCGCGTCGCCGAGCCCCGACAACATCCGGGTGAAGTACTCGGCGGTCTGCCCCATGGACCACGGCGCGATGGCGCCTTCGGCGAGCGTCAGGTCCGGGTCCGGGATGACGAGTTCGGGGTCGACCTCCTTGCGAATGCCCAGGCCGACGCATTCCGGGCAGGCACCGTATGGCGAGTTGAAGGAGAACGACCGCGGCTCGAGGTCGTCGACGGCGAGCGGGTGCCCGTTGGGGCATGCCAGCTTCTCGGAGAACCGCTGCTCGCGGTGCGGGTGGTCGTCCTCGCGGTCGACGAACTCCAGCACGACGATGCCGTCGGCCAGATTCAGGGCCGTCTCCACCGAGTCGGTCAGCCGCTGCTTGGCGGTGGACTTGACCGTCAACCGGTCGACGACGACCTCGATGTCGTGTTTCTCCTGCTTCTTCAGCGTGGGCGGCTCGGTCAGCGGATACACCACGCCGTCGACGCGCACCCGGCTGTAGCCCTGCGTGTTCAGCTTGTCGAACAGGTCGACGAACTCGCCCTTGCGGGTGCGCACCACCGGTGCGAGCACCTGGAAGCGCAGACCCTCGTCCATCGCGAGGACCTGGTCGACGATCTGCTGCGGCGTCTGGCGAGCGATGCGCTCACCGCACACCGGGCAGTGCGGGGTTCCGGCGCGGGCGTAGAGCAGACGCAGGTAGTCGTACACCTCGGTGATGGTGCCCACAGTCGACCGAGGGTTGCGGTTGGTCGACTTCTGGTCGATGGACACCGCAGGCGAAAGGCCCTCGATGAAGTCGACGTCGGGCTTGTCCATCTGGCCGAGGAACTGGCGCGCGTACGCGGACAGCGACTCGACGTAGCGGCGCTGGCCCTCCGCGAAAATCGTGTCGAAGGCCAGCGACGACTTGCCCGAACCGGACAGGCCGGTGAAGACGATCAGGGCGTCGCGAGGCAGGTCGAGATCGACGCTTTGCAGGTTGTGTTCGCGCGCACCCTTGACAATCAGGCGATCAGCCACACGCGCTCTCTTTCAACGACGAAGACCTCCGAAGACATAGTTGAAACCCATGCTATGTGCCGCCACCGACAACTCCCCAGGCAAGCCAGATACCGTGAGGACATGACCGTCGTCGACGACAACTACACCGGCCACACCGAAGCGCAGACCGCCGCCCGCCGCACCCTTCCTGGTGCGTCGATCGTCAAGGTTTCAGTGGGCCCGATGGATAACAACGCGTACCTGGTGACGTGTTCCCAGACCGGCGAGGCGCTACTCATCGACGCGGCCAACGACCCCGAGATTCTGCTCGAACTGATCGAGCGCTTCGCGCCGAAATTGTCGCTGATCGTCACCAGCCACCAGCACTTCGATCACGTGCAGGCCCTCGAACAGGTCGCCAAGTCCACCGGCGCACCGACAGCGGCGCATCAACTCGACGCCGAGGCACTGCCGGTCACGCCAGATCGGATCCTCGCTCAGGGCGACACCGTGAAGATCGGTGACCTGACCTTCGACGTCATCCACCTTCAGGGTCACACCCCCGGATCGGTGGCGCTGGCGCTCGTCGGCGCCGACGACAAAACCCACCTGTTCACCGGCGACTGCCTGTTTCCCGGCGGCGTCGGCAAGACGTGGCAGGAGGGCGACTTCGAGAAGCTGCTCACCGACGTGACCAGCAAGGTCTTCGACGTCTACGGCGACTCGACGGTCGTCTACCCGGGCCACGGCGATGACACGACGCTTGGCACCGAGCGCCCACACCTCGGCGAGTGGAAGCAACGCGGTTGGTGAGGGCCCGGCCACGCTGTGAATCCGCTGTCCTACGCTGATGCGCAGAACTCGTCGAGGAGACTGCAGGAGATCGGGTGAACCAGGATCAGTTGAAGAAGGCTCAAAGCGGTGCCGGTTTCATCGCCGCACTTGACCAGAGCGGCGGCAGCACTCCCAAGGCGCTGAAGCTCTACGGCATTTCCGAGGACGCCTACTCCGGCGACGAGCAGATGTTCGACCTGGTGCACGAGATGCGGACCCGCATCATCACCAGCCCGGCCTTCAACGGCGACCGCATCATGGGCGCGATCCTGTTCGAGATGACGATGGACCGCCAGGTCGAGGGCCGCCCGACCGCCGACTACCTGTGGAACGTCAAGAACATCGTTCCGTTCCTCAAGATCGACAAGGGTCTGAACGACGAACAGGACGGCTCGCAGACCATGAAGCCGATGCCGGGGCTCGACGATCTCCTCGACCGGGCAGTGGCCAACGGCGTCTTCGGCACCAAAGAGCGCTCGGTCATCAAGTTGCCGGGTTCGGGCCTCGACGCCGTCGTCGCCCAGCAGTTCGAGGTGGGTCAGCAGGTCCTCGCGAAGGGTCTGGTGCCGATCATCGAGCCCGAAGTCGACATCAAGAGCCCCAAGAAGGCGGAGGCCGAGGACCAGCTCAACGCCGCGTTGCTGGCCGGGGTCAACGCGCTCGGCGACGACCAGAAGGTCATGCTCAAGCTGACACTGCCCGACACCGACAACCTTTACAAAGAACTCGTCGATCACCCGAAGGTGCTGCGGGTGGTGGCCCTGTCCGGCGGTTACGCCCGCGACGAGGCCTGCGAGAAACTGGCCCGCAACACCGGCGTCATCGCGAGCTTCTCGCGTGCGCTGACCGAGGGGCTGACGGCACAGCAGAGCGACGAGGAATTCAACGCCACGTTGGATCAAGCGATCGCAAGCATTGCCAAGGCCTCAGCCAGCTGAGCTGATTCGCGGGGCCGCGGCGGCACTGGTCGCCGGCGCCCTGCCTGCTCTGGCCTTTCCCGCTCCCTCGTGGTGGTGGCTGGCGTGGGTCGGGCTCATTCCACTGCTGTTCGTGGTCCGCGCGGCGCCGACCGCGGCGCAGGGTGGCGGACGTGCCTGGATGGGTATGGCCGGTTTCCTGCTGGCGAACCAATATTGGCTGTTTCCGAGTAGCGGACCGCTGCTGGCCGTGTTCGCGGTCGGCATCGGCGTGCTCTGGTTTCCATGGGGGTGGGCGGCACATCGACTGCTCGCCGGCAAGCCGACGGCCCGCCAGATCCTCATCGCGGTCGCCGTACTCCCTTCGGCCTGGGTGCTCGCCGAGGGCGTGCGCTCGTGGCACCGCCTCGGCGGACCGTGGGCGCTGCTCGGCGGCTCGCAATGGAATCAGCCGGCGACGCTTGCGCCCGCCTCGGTGGGCGGCGTCTGGCTCGTCGGCTTCCTGGTGGTCGCCGTCAACACTGCGTTGGTCGGGGCGATCCTGTTGCGCTCGTGGCGCGCGGTGGCGCCGGCGGTCGTCCTCGCGGTCCTCGGTCCGGTGTGGTTCTGGTGGGGTCCGGCACCCGTGCCGGGATCATCGGTGCGCGTGGCGCTGGTTCAGCCCGGCGACATCGACGACGCGGCGGCGCGTCAGCGGGCCAGCGAATCTCTCACCGAAGGTTTGGCGGGCGAAGGGATCGACCTCGTGGTGTGGGGTGAGAGCAGCGTGGGCGTCGATCTGGCGGACCATCCGGACGCGCTGGCTCGCCTGGTCGAATTGCGCCGACGGGTCGGGGCGGACGTGTTGGTCAATGTCGACGCACCGGCCCGCAACGGCGGGATCTACAAATCGTCGGTACTCATCGGCGCCGACGGGCCACGCGGCTCGTATGCGAAGACGCGGCTGGTGCCGTTCGGCGAGTACGTGCCGCTGCGGCCGCTGCTGGGTTGGGCCACGCGTCACACCAAGGCGGCCGGCGAGGACCGCCGACGCGGGGAAGGACCGGTCGTGCTGAACACGGGATCCCTGGCCATCGGACCGCTGATCAGCTTCGAGACCACGTTCTCGGATCTGCCGCGGCGCGTGGTGCGCCTTGGGGCCGAGATGCTGGCGTACCAGAGTTCGACGTCGAGCTATCAAGGCAGCTGGGCGCAACCACAATTGGCGAGCATGGCCGCGGTCCACGCCGCCGAGACCGGCCATCCCGCTGTGCACGCCGGGACATCAGGTGTCAGTTCGGCGTTCGACGCCCGCGGTCGCGAACTCGGCCGGCTGCCCGCGTCGGACGAAGGTGTGCTGGTGATCGATGTGCCGCTGGCGTCTCGCGTCACCGTCTACGACCGGCTCGGCGATTGGCCGATCCTGTTGTCGCTGTTGGTCCTTACGGCGTGGTGTGCACAATCAGGACGTCGGTCTTGGACCGGCGCGCGACGTTGGCGGGTACGGAGCCGAGCAGGCGGCTCGCGATCGTGGACAGGCCTACGTTGCCGACCACGAGAAGGTCCGCCTTGACCTCCTCAGCGAGGTCGACCAGGGCGTCGACGGGTGCGCCGACGATCGCCTTCTCCTCAACCTTCTTGGCGCCCGCCTGCTGCGCACGTTCCTTGGCCTCACGCAGAATCGCGTAGATAGGGGCGTTGCCCGCCATCTTGTAGCCCTCGTCCTTGAGGACGTCGGCTGCGCGCTGATCTTCGCTCTGGGGGAAGTACGCCGTCGCGACGATCACCGTCGCGCCGGACCCGGCGGCGATCTGGCCGGCTTTCTCCACCGCGCGCAGCGACGAATCCGAACCGTCCGTGCCGACCAAGATGGTCGTGTAGCCGCTCATTCGTGCCCTCCCAATGTAGGTTGCAGCGCCACCCGAGACAGTAACCCGTTCTCCGGCGAACATGGGTGCGAATCACCACACATGAATGGCATCAGCCTGGTCTTTCGCCGTTCTTGCTCTATCAACATCACTGAAGTCCTTCCGACGTGACCCCGCCTACATGCCCTGGTCGGAATCGCAGGTGGACAGGTTTGGGGTAGCGGTACCGGTTGCCGGGTAATCGCGTGCCATGGCAGCGCAATCCGCGGCCGAATTCGTCCCGGACACCCTGGATATCGACGAACTCGCGGCGGCCGCACACAGCTGTAAGGGCTGCGACCTGTACCTGGACGCGACTCAGGCGGTGCTCGGCGCGGGTTCGGCCACAGCCGGTCTCGTGTTGGTCGGCGAACAACCCGGCGATCACGAGGACAAGGCGGGCGCACCGTTCGTCGGGCCTGCAGGCAGGCTGCTCGACAAAGCGCTCTTGGCGGCACATGTGGACAGAGACCGCGTGTACGTCACCAACGCGGTGAAACATTTCAAGTTCACACTTCCGGAGCGCGGCAAGCGCCGCATCCACAAGACGCCCAGTCGCACCGAAGTGGTGGCCTGTCTGCCATGGCTGTTCGCCGAGTTGATGGCCGTACAGCCGGATGTGGTGATGCTCCTCGGCGCCACGGCGGCAAAGTCGATGATGGGCAGCGCATTTCGGATCACGGCTCATCGCGGCGAGGTGCTGCACCTGCCGGAGTGCGACGATCTCACGTTCGATCCACAGATTGTCGTGACCGCACACCCCTCATCCGTGCTGCGCGGACGCCCGGAGGACCGCGACGAGGCCTTCGACGCGCTGGTCTCGGATCTGCGATTAGCGGCCGGGCTGCTGTCCTCGTAGGACATCATCGGGTGCATGGAGGTCACGGTTGACCATCTCGTCAGGTTGCGGGACGGCCGATCGATGGCCTACGCCGAATACGGAGCTCCGAACGGCTTTGTGATCGTCAACGCGCACGGTGGGTTGGCCTGTCGTCTCGATGTCGCAGCGGCCGACGAGGTCGCGGCCGTGGCCGGCGTTCGGCTGATCTCACCCGACCGGCCCGGCGTCGGGCGCTCAGATCCCGATCCCGGGCGCACGACATTGCGCTGGGCCCACGATGTCGAGGAGTTGCTCGACCGGATCGGGGTCGAGCGGTTCGCCGTGATGGGCTGGTCGATGGGCGGACAGTACGCGGCGGCGGTGGGGCACGCCCTTGGCCACCGGGTGACACGGGTGGCGGTCGTCGCCGGGGCGCTTCCGCTGACCGAATCCGGGGTGTTCGATCAGCTGCCCGCGATGGATCGGTACTTCACCCGCATGTCCGAGCGTGCACCGTGGCTGGCGCAGCAGTGGTTCCACATGATGGGACTTGCGCCACGACTCGCCCCGGTGACGTACGGCCGTCTCGCCGCCCGCGACCTGGGGCCGGCCGATGCCGCCGTGATCCGCGGCGAAGGATTCCGCACGTTCGCGCGGATGTCCCGCGAAGCGATGCGCCAGCCGGCGGGTGCCGTCGAGGAGTACCGCGCGTGGATGCGTCCGTGGGGCTTTGCCCCCGAAGACCTCGACGTTCCCGTCGACGTCTGGGCAGGCGCCGATGACCAATTGGTCGACGCGAGCTGGCCGCACCGGCTCGCGTCACGAATCCCGAATGCCACGTTGAACATTCGCGACGGCGGACACTTCGTCGCGCATCTGCACTACCGCGAGATTTTCGACGCGCTGCGCCGCTAGCAGACGGCCGGCGGCACCCACCCGGACACGTTCGGTGGCACCCACCCGCATGGCCCGTAGTATCGCGGTCCGTCCCACCTGGCTTCACGCCAGTCGCGGTCGTGATCATGCCGGTCATGCCAGCGCGGCTTGTCCAGCTTCCACGTCACACCCGGCGAATTCGCCACTGCCGGTTCGGCACTGGCGACACCCGCGCTCAGCCCAGCGGTCGTGAAGCCCAGTGCCCCCACGAACGCCACAACCGCGCCAAACTTCTTCATATTCACGATCAAACCTCTGCAAAATCAGCTATCCGACCCGACCCAACTTTAGCCCGATGATCAGTCGGCCGTGGGGTCGGCCCCGCGGTATGCACCCGCCGAAAGATTCAGCAAAGCGAACCGTGGAGCGCCGTCGAGTGCGCTGAACGGGGTTCTGCTGCAGGAGTATTGACTCAATTGGTTTGCGGGTGAGGTCAGCTCGTCATGCCCACCGCAAAGTTCCGGACGCTCAGGCGTACAACGACTCGAACGTGCGGATCGAGCGTTCGATGTCACCCTTCACCGTCCGTGCGGCGACGGCCCCGATCGGCCCGAACAGCGGCGCACCGCCCAGTTCGAGTTTCAACGTGAAGGAGCATCCCTCCTTCTTCGGCTTCACGGTCATCTTCAGCGCGTACTTCGTCCCGCCGACACCGTCACCGGTGATGCCGATCAGCCGCGGCGGATCCAGCTCACGGATGGTCCACGTGACGCGGTTGCGCATCCCCTTCGCCCCGGCCACGCCGACGATCGTCGTTCCCACCGTCAGTTCTGACGGCAACTCACTGCGCCAGCCCTCGTGCATCTGCAGCCAGTCGCCGAGCGTTGACAGATCCGAAACGTGTGTCCACGCATCCTCGGGGCTCAACGACAGGTCGCGGGACAGCTCCAGTTTGGCCACGCCCAAGATCCTAGGCGGGCATGCGCGCGAGTGATGCGAACGACGGCGCGCCGAGCGTCAGCGCGCTGGTCCGAGGGTTAATTTGTCCGCATGGACGTCTTGTTGGCTGCGGATCCGCCGTTCTTCGGCGGACCTGGACAGGGCACCCGCCAGATCATCGAGCTGTTCGTCGCGTTCGGGCTCACCGCGCTGATCGGCCTCGAGCGCGAGCTCCAGGGTAAGAGCGCCGGGGTAAGAACCCAGACGATCGTCGGCACCGCCGCGGCGCTGATCCTGCTGGTCAGCAAGTACGGCTTCAACGACGTCCTGCAGGATGGGCTCGTCGTCGTCGACCCCTCGCGGGTCGCCGCTCAGATCGTCACGGGTATCGGGTTTCTCGGAGCGGGCATCATCATCTTCCGGCGCGGCTCGGTCCACGGACTGACCACGGCGGCCGCGGTGTGGGAGTCCGCGGCCATCGGCATGGCCGCGGGGTCCGGTCTGCTGCTGCTCGCCGTCACCGTGACGGCGATGCACTTCCTCGTCGTCGTTGGGTTCATTCCGCTGGCACGGTGGCTCACATCCCGGTTGAGCGGATCGGTCACCATGCACGTCAGCTACCTGCAAGGCCAGGGCGTGATGACACGCCTTCTGCAGGCATGCGAACGGCGCCAATGGCAACTCACCGATATCGCGAACGACACCGCGGAACTGGCCACGGGCGCAGGACAGGCCGGTGTGTTGTTGACGCTCGGCGGCAAGGGGATCGTGAACGCACCGATGGTGCTGGCGGGTATCGACGGCGTGATCGGAATCCACCAGCTCGACGACGACCCCGACTGAACCGCCGCATAATGTCTTGTGACCATCGGACTGATCTGCGCCATCCCGCAGGAGCTCGCCACACTGCAGAGTGCCCTCGCCGAGACTCACACCGATGCGGTGGCGCATACCCGATTCGTCACCGGTGTTCTCGACGGCCACGACGTGGTGCTCGCCGGATCCGGGATGGGCAAGGTCAACGCCGCCATCGTCGCGACACTGCTGGCTGATCGGTTCGGTTGCCGCACAATCGTTTTCTCCGGCGTGGCGGGCGGACTTGATCCGGCGCTGTCGATCGGCGACGTCGTTGTGGCCGACCGGATCGTCCAGCACGACGCCGGTGTCCTCGAGAACGAGAGGGTACGCACCTACCAGCCGGGCCACGCGCCGATCATCAACCCCACCGATCGACTCGGTTACCCGGTTGACCCCGAACTGCTCGCCAGGGTCAAGGACCGACTGGAAGGCATGCCCCTTCCGGGTCAACTCGTCTATGGCACAGTCCTTACCGGCGATCAGTACCTGAACTGCGACTCCACCCGCGCGCGGCTGCTATCGGAACTGGACGGCACGGCGATCGAGATGGAGGGCGGTGCGGTCGCACAGGTCTGCGAGGCCTTCGGCCTGCCCTGGTTGGTCATCCGCGCCCTGTCCGACCTCGCGGGCGGAAATGCGCTCTTCGACTTCACCGCGTTCGTCGAACAGGCATCGGCCACATCGGCCACTATCCTGAGGCGGCTACTGCCCGTACTGTGACGCACATGGCGGACCTGCTGGCCAGGGTGCTCGACGCGCATGGCGGACTGGACAACTGGCGGCAATTCACCCGCGTCGAGGCGACGATCGTCAGCGGCGGACTGATGTTCGAGATGAAGGGCCAGCCGCAGGATCCGACACCTCGCCGGATGGCCGTGACGCTGCAACGTGAATGGGGTTCGGTACGCCCCTTCGGCGCCGACGACCAGAAGACCGATTTCACACCTGACCGGATAGCGATCGAAAAGCTCGACGGAGCGGTGGTCGCCGAGCTGATGGACCCAGAGGCGTCATTCGAAGGCGACGACCTGCACACTCCGTGGAATCCGTTGCAGCGGGCCTACTTCAACGGCTACGCACTATGGACGTACCTGACGAGCCCGTTCCTGTTGTCGCTGCCGGGGTTTGTGGTGCGCGAGCTCGACCCGATTGACGACGACGGACGAACACTGACCGGCCTGCAGTTCACGATTCCCGCCGGCTTCTTCAGCCACAGCGCACTGCAGGAGTTCTACTTCGGGCCCGACCTGCTGCTCGCGCGCCACGACTACCGCGTGGACATCGCGGGCAGTTTCTCGGCAATTCAATATATTTCGGACTACGTCGAAGCCGACGGCATCATGATGCCGACCACACGACGGGCCTATCGGTGCGGTGGCGACGGCCGACCGATGTTCGACCAGCTCATGGTGTCGATCGACTTGTCCGACTACCACTTCTCGTAGACGCAACGAGGCCGACCGCCGCCAGCACGGCGAACGTTGCGAACATCGCACGCGCGGCCGTCGCATCCCCGCGATCGGTGGCGTTGACCACGATGCCCGCCAGCCCGGCCCCGAAAGCTCCGAAGATCAGCTGCACGGTGTTGATCGCGGCCGCCGCGCGGCCACCCTCACTCGCATCGTCGACCGAGCCCATCGCCCACGCCGACAGATGTGGCCACGCCATGCCGACTCCCACACCCGTCAGTGCCAGCGCCGCCACCCAGATCGCGATTACCCGGCCCGACGCATCCTCGAACTGACTGACCGCCGCCAGCGTCAGACCTGCGGCGATCACCAGCGGCGCAACGGCGACGATCCGGACAACCACCTTGGTCCTGGTCACCGATGCGCTCGCGATCTCGCTCATCGTCCATCCGATCGCCAGTGCCACGCCGAGGAAGCCGGCCGCCACGGGTGTGAGGTGCGCGAGCCGCTGGCCGAAGAACGGCACGTACAGGTCGACCATCGTCGCGGCCATCAGCATGCCGAGGGTGAGATAGATCCACTTGAGCGGGCCGGGTCGAAAAGCCGTCGCAGGCAACACCGCCGCGCTCGCACGGCGATCGACCATCAGGAACACACCCACCAGAACCGCACCCACCGCGACCAGAGCGATGGTCCACACCACGTTTCGCGGAACCCCCGCGACGCTGACCGAAAGCGCCGCCGCACCGAGCAGCAGCAGCGACCACACCGGGATCGGGTCGCGCGGTGGGACATCTGTCCTGCCGGGTAGCGCGAACGGCACCAGCACAGCGATTGCCGCGGCCAATACGACGAGCACGCCGAATGCCCACCGCCATGAACCGTATTGCGCGAACAGGCCGCCGGCCGCAGGCCCGAGTAGGGTGCCGACACCCCACATCGCCGAGACGAGGGCCGACGCCTTGGTCCAGAGTGACTGGGGCAGCGTGGAATTGATCACCGCATAGCCAAGCCCCGCGAGTAGCCCGCCCGCCGAGCCCTGGACCACGCGGCCGACCAACAGCAGCTCCATCGTCGGCGCCAGCGCGCACAACAGGCTGCCCACGGCGAACACCGCAAGACCGGAAAGGTACGCCCACCGCGGCCCTATTCGCGCCAGCACAGAGCTGACGGTGGTCGCCGCCACCACCGACGTGACGAGGTACACCGTGGTGACCCAGGCGTAGAGGCGCTGGCCGCCGATATCGGCGACCGTGCTCGGCAGCAGGCTGATGGTGAGGAACTCGTTGGTGGCGTACAGCGCAACGCCGCCGGCCAATACTGCCGAGGCTCCGAGGTACTTCGGGCCCAACAGCTCACGCCAGCCACCGGTGGCAGTCGTTGCGGTTACGGTCACGCCGCTCACGCTAAGAGCTCAACCGCTATTGAGGTCAAGTAATTTCACGTAGGTTGCAAGCTGTGTTGCGCCCTTTGGCATGTGCCGTGATCGCCGTCCTGTTGACAGCCTGCAGTGAGAGCGGCGAGGCCCCGGAAACGCCCGATGCCGTCGAAGTCGAGGCCGTCTACACCGTCGGGCTGCGGCAGGTCGAATTCACCGATACCGGCGACCGCCATCTGGCCATGAACGTCTTCTACCCCGCCGTGGCCGCTCCTCCCGACGCGGAGCCGTTCTCGATGCCGTTCTTCACCGAGGTGTCCGCGTATCCCGACCTCGCCCCGGCGGCGGACGGCAAGCGACGGCCGCTGGTTCTCTTTTCCCACGGGCGGGGCAGCAACGGTCTGTACTACGCATGGTTCGCGCAGCAGCTGGCCAGCCGCGGCTATATCGTCGCCGCCTTGGACCACTACCGTGCCAACACCTACGACTCGTCAATCATCTACCTCGCCAACAAGTTGTGGCAGCGGCCTCGCGATCTGTCGCTGGCAACGAATTTCCTTGTCGACGACGCGTTCTGGGGACCTCTGATCGACAGCAGGAGAATCGGGGTGGCCGGGCATTCTCAGGGCGGGTTCACGGCACTGTGGCTCGGCGGGGCGCGTGTCAACGCGGAGAAATACCTCAGCTTCCAGCGTGGCTGGAAGAACAACCAGATGGTGCCCCAGCACCTGCGCGATCAGTTACCGCTCGATGCCGCCCCCGCACTCGATGTCGCCGATCCGCGGATCAAGGCCGTCTTTTCAATGGCGCCGGGGATCATCGAGGCGTTCGGCATGGACGAGGCCGGTTTGCATGACCTCAAGCTCCCGACCTACCTGATCGTCGGCGCGCGCGATACCCAGACCCCGCCCGACGAGAACGCCGAATTCGCCGCGGCCAACATTCCCGGTTCCGAGCTCAACGTGATACCGGGAGACGTCGACCACGAGATCTTCGTCAACGAGTGCAACCAGATCGGTCGCGACGAACTCCCGGAGGGCTGCATCGACGCGCCAGGCGTTGACCGAGCGGCGATCCACGGCGAAATCGCCGACGCGGCCATCCGCTTCTTCGACGCCCACCTCCGCGGCTGATTACCGCGCAAGCACCGGGGCGCGCGACGTCCAGATCAGCCAGGGCTTCCTGGTGCCCCGCCCGGGCTGCCGCCGTCGCCGCCGTCCCCGCCGGTGCCGGTCTGGCTGGTGCCGCCGGCGCCTCCATTACCGCCGGAGGTGTTTCCGCTGTACCCACCGTCCGACGCCCCCGCGTCACCACCGGCACCGCCGGCGCCACCAGTGCCGCTGCCGGTCGAGCCGCCGGTACCACCGGTGCCACCCGCCGGATGTCCTGCGGAGCCGGGCCCGCTGATCGTTCCGCTACCGCCATTGCCACCGGGGCCGCCGTCGCCAGTGACGCTGGAGCCGCCGGTACCGCCGCTACCGCCAATGGGGTATCCCAGGTAGGTCACGGTGGCATCGCCGCCGTCACCCCCGGCGCCGCCGGTGCCGCTCGTACTGTCACCGCCGTTGCCGCCGCTACCGCCAACGGGAGTCCCGAGGTAGACGGTGGCGTCGCCGCCGTCGCCGCCGTCGCCCGCGATGGTGCCATCACTGCCGCCGACGCCCGAGGTTCCGGGGTTCGTTCCCGCCCCGCCAGCGCCGCCGTCGGCACCGGTCCCGACGTCGCCGCCATTGCCTCCAGTACCGCCGGTGATGTTCGCCGTATCGTCAGTGACGTCGGCGCCGTCGGCACCGTTGCCACCGTTGCCGCCGTCGCCGCCATCGCCGCCGTCACCGCCGTCACCCTGGGAGCCGTCTTCGCCGCGGCCTCCGTCCACACCACCGGTGCCGCCGGACCCCGCCGCGCCACCGCCGCCCGCTGAGCCGCCGGCGCCGCCGTCGCCGCCGTTGCCGCCGGTCTGACCATCGCCACCATCGCCGCCGTGACCGCCGGCGACAGTGGCGTTCGCCCCGTTACCGCCGTCCGCCCCATCGGCGCCATCGCCACCGTCACCGCCCGCGGCGCCGTCTCCGCCCGCACCGCCATCGCCGTTCAGCCCGGCCGCCCCTGGGGTTCCCAACCCTCCGGAGGCGCCACCGGCGCCGGCGTCGCCGCCAACACCACCGGCACCGCCGTCGCCACCGGCCTGACCGTCATCGCCACGGGCTCCCGCAACAGTCGCCGCCGATGCATCACCGCCGGCCATGCCGTCGCCCCCCACGCCGCCTTTACCGCCGTTGCCGCCGTCGCCACCGTCACCCATCGTGCCGGCTTGGCCGCCGGCACCGGCCACACCACCGGAGCCACCTGACCCGGCCGCACCACCGCTGCCCGCTGAGCCGCCGGCGCCGCCATCGCCGCCAGCCCCGCCTGCCTGACCGTTGTCACCGTCGACCCCGTCACCGCCGGCGACAGTGGCGTTCGCCCCGTTACCGCCGTCAGCCCCATCGGCGCCATCGCCACCGTCACCGCCCGCCGCGCCATTTCCGCCCGCACCGCCATCACCGTTCACCCCGGCCGCCCCTGCAGTTCCAAACCATCCGGCGGCACCACCAGCGCCGGCGTCGCCGCCCAGACCACCGGCACCACCGGCGCCACCGGCCTGACCGTCATCGCCACGGGCTCCCGCAACAGTCGCCGCCAAGGAATCAGCGCCGGCCCCACCGTCGCCTCCCACGCCGCCGGTTCCACCAGATCCACCAAGCCCACCGGCGCCGAAAAACAGCCCGCCGGAGCCGCCATTGCCGCCGGCCCCACCGGCGCCGCCCTCAACGCCGTCCGCGCCGGCGCCACCGGCGCTACCGGCAGCCCCTGCCGCGCCGTTACCGCCCGCTCCGCCGCTGCCGATGAGCAGACCACCGTTGCCACCGGCGCCGCCGGCGGTGCCCGCCGCCACGGCGTGGCTGCCGTCGCCGCCATTGCCGATGAGTCCCGCGTTGCCACCGCGTCCGCCATTGGCACCGGCACCGCCATTGCCGAAGAAGAATCCGCCGTTGCCACCATTGCAGGCGCCGACGCAATCGGCCGCAGCGCTCCAACCATTGCCGAAGAACAGTCCCGCGTCGGGATGTTCGGCCGTGCCATTACTGATGAACACCGACAGAAACGCGCCGAACGGATCACCGGACACCGCCGCGGAACTGGCTGCCGCAGCCCCGAGCCCCGGAGACGGACACGCCGGGAGCGCGCAATCGGTGATCGGCGACGACATATCGACCAAATACACATTCGCAGACACATAGGACGGTGGGGACTCGACCGGAAGGTCCGAACCCTGCGCAATCCAGAAGGAAGCACCGGTCAACGCAATGCCGGTGACCACAACCGAACGGGCAAGTGTGAACATGGCGAACTCCTCGCAGCTGTCTCCAATAAGGCGCGAAGCACTGGTTTCGATAGCTAGACGCGGAGACAGCAAATCGAAGAGTAATTTTCGCTGCCGTCACATTACATAGTTGCCATCGAAAATCCGCCAAGAGCATCAGCCATTTCGCAATCTGGCTAACTTCGCGAGATGCCGACTACTTCAAGCCCGCGGCATCCATACCGCGCAGTTCCTTCTTCAGGTCGTGAATCTCGTCGCGGATCCGGGCCGCCAACTCGAACTGCAGATCCCGTGCCGCGCTCATCATCTGCTCGGTCAGATCCCTGATCAGGTCGGCCAACTCCGCGCGCGGCATGTTCGACGTGTCACGGCCCTCGATGATGCCGGCGCTGACAGCACGGCCCGGCTCGCCCTGAGCGCGACGGCCGCGCGACGCGTTGCGGCCCGAGCCGCCGATCTCGACATCGTCAGCCTCGCGGTAGACCTGGTCGAGGATGTCGGCGATCTTCTTGCGCAACGGCTGCGGGTCGATGCCGTGTTCGGTGTTGTACGCGACCTGCTTGGCCCGGCGGCGATCGGTCTCGTCGATCGCCTCGCGCATCGAGTCGGTGATCTTGTCGGCGTACATGTGCACCTCGCCGGACACGTTGCGGGCGGCGCGGCCGATGGTCTGGATCAAGCTGCGGGTCGACCGCAGGAAGCCCTCCTTGTCGGCGTCGAGGATCGACACCAGCGAGACCTCCGGCAGGTCGAGACCCTCCCGCAGGAGGTTGATGCCGACCAGCACGTCGTAGTCGCCGAGCCGCAATTGTCGCAACAACTCGACACGGCGCAATGTGTCGACTTCCGAGTGCAGATACCTAACCCGGATCCCCATCTCGAGCAGATAGTCGGTCAGGTCCTCGGCCATCTTCTTGGTAAGCGTGGTGACGAGTACGCGCTCGTCACGCTCGGTGCGCTTGCGGATCTCGCCGATCAGATCGTCGATCTGGCCCTTCGTCGGCTTCAGCACGACCTGGGGGTCGACGAGGCCGGTCGGCCTGATCACCTGTTCGACGAATTCACCGCCGGTCTGGCTCAGCTCGTACGGTCCGGGGGTGGCCGACAGATACACCGTCTGCCCGATCCGGTCCGCGAACTCTTCCCACGTGAGCGGTCTGTTGTCCACCGCCGACGGCAGCCGGAAGCCGAAGTCGACCAGGTTGCGCTTGCGGGACATGTCGCCCTCGTACATGCCACCGATCTGTGGCACTGTCACGTGCGACTCGTCGATGACCAGCAGGAAGTCCTCGGGAAAGTAATCCAGCAGCGTGGCAGGCGCCGAACCCGCCG
The DNA here is from genome assembly GCF_002591975.1 of Mycobacterium neglectum. Classification (GTDB taxonomy): domain Bacteria; phylum Actinomycetota; class Actinomycetes; order Mycobacteriales; family Mycobacteriaceae; genus Mycobacterium; species Mycobacterium neglectum. The sequence goes on from NZ_NVQE01000033.1 coordinate 61,947, forward strand.
GCCGAGCGTCGATGTGGCGCGAGTAGTTCTCGATGCCCGAACAGAAGCCCACCTGGCGCATCATCTCGACGTCGTAGTTGGTGCGCATCCGCAGCCGCTGGGCCTCGAGAAGCTTGCCCTGGCCCTCCAGTTCGGCCAACCGCTCCTCGAGTTCCTGCTCGATGGTGGAGATCGCATGCGCCATGCGCTCCGGGCCTGCCACGTAGTGCGTGGCCGGAAAGACGCGCAGTGAGTCGACCTGGCGCACGACATCTCCGGTCAACGGGTGCATGTAGTACAACGACTCGACCTCGTCGCCGAAGAACTCGATGCGCACCGCCAATTCCTCATACGACGGGATGATCTCGACGGTGTCGCCCCTGACCCGGAACGAGCCCCTGGTGAACGCCATGTCGTTGCGGGTGTACTGCACGTCGACCAGCAGGCGCAGCAGCGCGTCACGCGGAACCTCTTGACCGACCTGCAGCTCCACCGACCGGTCCAGATAGGACTGCGGAGTGCCAAGACCGTAGATGCACGACACCGAGGCGACCACGACCACATCGCGACGCGACAGCAGACTCGATGTCGCCGAGTGCCGCAACCGCTCCACGTCGTCGTTGATCGAGCTGTCCTTCTCGATGTACGTATCCGTCTGCGCGATGTACGCCTCTGGCTGGTAATAGTCGTAGTACGAGACGAAGTACTCAACAGCGTTGTGCGGCAACATTTCCCGTAGCTCGTTGGCGAGCTGTGCGGCCAGTGTCTTGTTGGGTGCCATCACCAGGGTGGGGCGCTGAAGCCGCTCGATGAGCCACGCCGTCGTCGCCGACTTACCGGTACCGGTAGCGCCGAGGAGCACCACGTCGCGCTCCCCCGCCTCGATCCGGCGCTCGAGCTCACGGATCGCCGTCGGCTGATCGCCCGCCGGCTGGTGCTCGCTGACGACCTCGAACTTGCCGCCGGCGCGCACGATGGAGTCGACGGGGCGGTATTCCGAGACCGCCAGCACGGGATGTTCGGTTGCGAAGGCCATGATTCACCAGGGTAAGCGCGGACTCCGACAACTTCATTCCCGTCGGCGCCGCCGGCGGTGCCGGCAATTCAGCTCGTCCTATTGTTGACCTATCCATCCTCCCAAGCATGAGACGTTCGACCTGTTGGCCCGCACCAACACCGATCTCAAGGGCATCGTGCGTGCCGTGGACGAATACACCGTCCAACCGTGGGGTCTGTACATGGCCCGCCCCACCCCCGGCCGGGCACAGTTCCACTACCTCGAATCGTGGCTGCTGCCGACCTTGAGACTGCGGACCACCGTCTTCCATTTCAACCCTGGTCACGTACGCGACCAGGACTTCTATCTCGACGTCGGCCAATTCACGCCGAGTGACGCGGTGTGGCACGCCGAGGACCACTACCTCGATCTGGTGCTGCGGACGGGTACCGGGGTCGAGTTGGCCGATGTCGATGAGCTGCTCACCGCGGTCAGGCACCGCCTGCTCTCGCCGGAAGCCGCTGAACAGGCAGTTCATACGGCGGTATCGACCATGGACGGGCTCGCCAGGAATGACTACGACCTCGACCGCTGGCTCGCGGGCCACGGCATAACCCTGACCTGGCGCGATATTTCGTAACACCTGGCCGATCTTGATCGATTTTCGTTGTGATGACCACAACAGCGCAGGTCAACGACATGGCTCCGACGCGGACCCAGCCGGTAAAGTCGGCTGTCATGAGTTCTCCGAAGCGCCGATGGTCGGCACTTGCCGCTGTCGCCGCAGTCGGTATGGGCATGCTGGGCTCGCCGGCGACCGCGCTCGCTCAACCCGGCACCGAGACCGAACCGCAGCCCATACCCGTTGCCGCCGCCCCCGAGGTGCTCCACAACGTCATCTACCGGGCGCGCGCTGACGGCACCTCCCGTGACGCGGTGGTCGCGTACAAGATGGATGATGCGAACGTCAACAGCGCCACGCCGACGATGCTTCCCGGCGCGACATTCGAGGTCAACGCGGTTCTGGCAGATCCCAAGCTGGCCGGGATGCAGCTGTCCATCGGATGGCCGTACGGATCGAACCTGCACTGCGAGATTCTGGTCGACGACCAGATCGTCGCTCAGGCCGACCAGTTCATCGCACCGAGGTTCTTCCGCGTCAAAGACGATCCGCTATACGGCACGCTGCAGTGCGGTGCGCCGCTGGACATCCCGGTCGCCGGAGTCCCGGACCAGGCTGTCGGACCCGAAGATCCCAACGCCGTGCCTGCTGACCCGAACGCCCCAGCGCCTGCGGCCTAACCGATCGCCTGCAACGGGCCCGCGGGCTGCAGCACTGGCATACCCGGGTCGCGTTGCATATTGACCGGTTCAATGATCTGACATTCCTGTTTCTTGTCGCAGATGGTGTCGGACCCGTCTTTCCACGAACACATCGCCCCCGAAAATTTGCCCGAACCGCTGAATGTGCCGCCGTAGCGGTCACACATCATCTTCAGGCTGTCCTCCGATTGATTGAACTTCTTCGGCTCGGCATCCGCGGGGCTGGCGGTGCCGAATGCGAAACCTACAGCGATGACGCCGACAGCTACGGCGGTCAGAACGGTCTTTGCCTCTCGTGCAATGGCATTGAACATGCCGTACTCCTCTGGTAGGTGGAGGCCCGGCCGGGCCGCCGCTACAGGTAGGAGTCACAGACATCGGTCTACTGGACACTTTTTGGGAGATCGCTGATCGCTACGGACGCCAACCGGTGGTGTCCGCCCATTTCCAGGCCCGCCGGTAGGCGTCGAGAAACCACGGCTCCTTGGCATCGGCGTAGGCGCCGGTGTCGGCGTGCGCCTGCGCCGCGATCCGCCGCTTGAGCGCGAGGTAGTCGGCCTGCACCGATGGATTGGCACGCAGCCAGTCGACGAACAGCAGGGCGAACTGCTGGCCGGGCCAACCGTCGACCCTGATATGGACATTCGTCGGCCTGCCAGGATCGGCTGAGCAGTGAAGGCGCTTGTGCCACAAAGACTCATCGTTTGTGTGGTCGAACGCCGCGACAGTGCTGCGGGCATCGGGCTTGCCGACGTCGGCGGTGATCGGCCTGCGCACGTATCCCGCGGAGGTCAACGCATCGGCCAGTTCGTCGGCCAGTTCCAGCGAGGCAACCGTCACCTGCATGTCGATCACGTCCTTGGCGTCCACCCCGGCAACGGCCGTGGATCCGATGTGGTCGACGCGGACAGCCCGATGCCCACACGCGGTGGCCAGGCGCGCCGCGATCCGACGGCCTTGATCCGGCCACGACGGGTCGCTGGGCACCAGAACCGGCGCGGAGCGGGCGGGTTGACCGTTGTCGAGGTTGTGCGCGAACGGCACGATCCGCTGAAGCCACAACTCGCGGGCCTGCTCGATCAACGCCCCCGCGCTGCCTGAGTTGTCGAGCCACACATCGGCGACGGCGCGGCGCTGCTCCTCGGTGGCCTGGGCGGCGATTCGGGCGCGGGCGTCCTCCTCGGTGAAGCCGCGGTACTCGATCAGCCGCTTCACCCGTAGGTCCTCGTCGGCATGCACGATCACCACCAACGGAAACATCGGCGCCATGCCGGATTCCACGAGCAGCGGGATGTCCTCGACGATCACGGCATCGTCGGCCGCAGCCGCGATCAACTCAGATCGGCGATGCGCCACCAGTGGATGCACGATCCCATTGAGGATCTTGCGCTTCTCGTCATCGCTGAAGGCGATGGCCGCCAAGGCGGGCCGATTCAACGAGCCGTCATCGTGCAGGATGTCGTTGCCGAACGCATCGACGAGCTTGCCCAGCCCCTCGGTGCCCGGTTCGACCACCTCTCGGGCGATCACGTCGCCGTCGACGACGATCCCTCCGAGCTCACTGAACGTCGAGGACACCGTCGACTTTCCGGCACCGATACCGCCGGACAGGCCTATGCGCAGCACCGCACCAGTGTGTCAGGCCCTCATCCTTCGACACCGGTCAGCTCGATCGTCGGATGATCCAGTGCTGTTTCGGCCACCACCGACCCCGCAGGACCGCTCTCGCCGAGGTTCACGGCGACCAAGCGGCGCGCGTTCGGGTCACTGACATAGGCGATCCCGGACTGGACATGCAGATTCGGCATCGGCGACTGCCATTCGTCGGGCTCGGTCCATGCGCCGATCACCGGGTGATGACCGACGCGCTCGGCAGTGACCGGGTCGAAAACATGCAGTGCTCCGTCGGTACCGAGGATCACGGCTTCCCCGGCGGGGCCACGTTCCAGTGATCGGAAGCTGTAACTGGCGTTCAGCGGAACGATCCGGATGGCGCCTGTCGCGGTATCGGTCAACGAGAACTGTTGTGGCCGTTCATGTTCTGCGTTGGGGTCGGTCTTGTAGTCGCCAAGCACTATGGGCGAGGCCTCGCCGCCGGACTGGTTGCCGATCCGGCCGTAGGGGTCCGGGCTTTCGACCTTGCGAATCTCGTTGCCCCGCACCAGGACGATGCCGTCCTCGCACCCGAAGGTCAACACACCGCCGGCCGCGGCGGCCTCGCCGTGCAGTCCGGGGCACTGGTCGTTGCTCACGATCTGCTTTCCGGTCGAGTCGAGGATCTCGACGCCGGAGCGCGTCTCCTCGTCGCCGACACTGACGACGATGCTGCGATCGGCCCGCGCGACCGCGACACCGTGGTGCGGAGCCCGCACAGCGGCATGCCACACGTCGCCTTCGCCGACCAACAAGCCGCTGGGATCGACCACATCGACAGCACCGGTGCCGTCGCTGAACAGCGTCAGCCGATCGTCGTGGGCGACGACGTGGCCGGGTTCTGCGCCGCCGAACCGGATATCGGTCAGCTGGGGATCGGCGGTGTAGTAGTGGTTGTGATCGCCGTGCCCGCCGGTCCAGGTGCCCATGTCCAGCACGGTGAAGCCGTTTGACTGCGATACGAGGACGTGGCGGCCATTGGCGGCGGAGTTCAACCGCACGAAACCCTCGACCGGGATGTCGGCGACCTCGTCGAGCGTCTCGGCATCGAGGATCAGCACGCCGCCGTCATAGCTCAGCGCGAGCCGAGGGGTGGCTGACGACTGTTCGGTGGGCGCCGCCGCGGTCGGCGCCGTGGTGGGTGGCGAGTCTTGGTTTCCTTCAGGATCGCCTGGCGTACCGCATCCCGCAGCCAGGACCGTCACGGACAGGATCGCTAATGCTCGCCTCATCGTCATGGCGACGATCCAACCCGCTAATGAAAATCATTGTCAAAAAGCGATACATGCATCTGAGGGAGACGAAAAAGAACGCCCCGACCCTTTCGAGTCGAGGCGTCCCTTCGAGCTGAACTGCTAGGCGTTACCGGCGAGCTTCTCGCGCAGAGCCGCGAGCTGGGCGTCGCTCGCAAGCGAACCGCCGGCGGAGGCCGGCTCGTCAGAGCGCGACGAACCGTTGGACGAACGCGCGGGCTCGGCAGCGGCTGCTGCTTCGGCCGCGGCGAACTTCTCCATCTGCGCGGTGTGCATCTTGTGACGACGCTCCGCCTCGGCGTAGCGGGACTCCCACTCCTCACGCTGCTTCTCGAAACCTTCGAGCCATTCGTTGGTCTCGGCGTCGAAGCCCTCGGGGAAGATGTAGTTGCCCTGCTCGTCGTAGCTGTCGGCCATGCCGTACTTCGACGGGTCGAACTCCTCGGTGTAGTCCTCGTTGGCCTGCTTGAGGCTCAGCGATATGCGGCGACGCTCCAGGTCGATGTCGATGACCTTGACCATCGCGTCGTCGCCGACCTGGACCACCTGGTCCGGGACCTCGACGTGGCGCTCGGACAGCTCGGAGATGTGCACCAGACCCTCGATGCCCTCCTCGACGCGAACGAACGCACCGAACGGCACCAGCTTGGTGACCTTGCCCGGCACGATCTGGCCGATGGCGTGGGTGCGGGCGAAGTGGCGCCACGGATCTTCCTGAGTCGCCTTGAGCGACAGCGAAACCCGCTCGCGGTCCATGTCGACGTCGAGCACCTCGACCGTGACCTCGTCGCCGACCTGCACGACCTCGGACGGATGGTCGATGTGCTTCCAGGACAGCTCCGAAACGTGCACCAGGCCGTCGACACCGCCGAGATCGACGAAGGCGCCGAAGTTGACGATCGAGGACACGACACCCTTGCGGATAGCGCCCTTCTGCAGCTGGTTGAGGAACTCGCTGCGCACCTCGGACTGGGTCTGCTCCAGCCAGGCGCGGCGGCTGAGCACCACGTTGTTGCGGTTCTTGTCGAGCTCGATGATCTTGGCCTCGATCTCCTTGCCGATGTACGGCTGCAGATCGCGGACCCGACGCATCTCGACCAGCGACGCGGGCAGGAAGCCGCGCAGGCCGATGTCGAGGATCAGGCCGCCCTTGACGACCTCGATGACGGTGCCCTTGACGGCCTCGTCCTTCTCCTTGAGCTCTTCGATGGTGCCCCAGGCCCGCTCGTACTGAGCGCGCTTCTTGGACAGGATCAGGCGGCCTTCCTTGTCCTCCTTGGTGAGGACCAGGGCTTCAACCTCATCGCCGACCGATACGACCTCATTGGGGTCGACGTCGTGCTTGATGGAGAGCTCACGGGAAGGGATGACGCCTTCAGTCTTGTAACCGATGTCGAGCAGGACTTCGTCACGGTCAACCTTGACGATGGTTCCCTCGACGATGTCGCCATCGTTGAAGTATTTGATTGTTTTGTCGATGGCGGCAAGAAAGTCCTCGGCCGAGCCGATGTCGTTGACGGCTACTTGCGGCGAGGTGACGGAGGGACTTGGCATGTGGTGGGTTGCTCCGGACAGGTTGGGTCGTAGGGACTTAATGGACAGTTGTTATTGGTGATACCCGCCATCGAGGAACTCGATCCAGCCCAAGTCCACGAAAAAGCACAGACAGGTACCTCGTAGAGATTACTCGACTGGGTACATGCTGGACAAACCCGCGACGTGCCTCACCTACTTTGAGCGCGTGGCCGGTGGTGGTGCCTCACCTATTTTGAGCGCGTGGTCTAGAAGGCTTGCCCGATGTGGAAGGCAAGATCGATATGGCTGCGAGGCGGCAGGTAACGA
>NZ_NVQE01000034.1 GCF_002591975.1 Mycobacterium neglectum
GCTCGTCGCTGTGGGTTTTGGTGATCGAGGGCGGCCGCTCGGGCTCAGGTGGGGGTGCGCAGTCAGGGTCGGGGTCGGTATTGCTCCAGGGATCGGGTTCGGGTTCTAGCGGTGGTTCGGCCTTCAACGCGGTGCCCAGCTGACTGACGGTCGCGCACCGGGCCAGGCCCGCGTAATGCTCATCAGATCCCTCGCCGGCTTTCTCAGCGATGATGCCCACCTGATCCAGCGATAGCCATCCTTCACGCATCCCTTGCGCGCAGCGCGGGAACTGCGGCAGCCGGTGGGCGATGGTGGCGACCTTCGCGGCGTTTCTGGCCGAGCTACCGGTCTTCCACGCCACCAACGCCGCAAGCGAGCGGGCCCCGGTGATGCCCACCAAATTGTCGTGGTCCAGCTCGGCCACAATGTCCACGATGCGCCCATCGATGGCGTTGCGCTGACCCATCAACTCACCCAACTCGCCGAACAACACCTCCAGACGATCCACCGGACGCACCACCGGCGAGTCTGGCGCTGCGGTCGAGGACATAACCCCATCAAAACAGAAGGGTCCGACAAGTTTGGACGCCGCGAACGCGCCTGACCATTGACATGCAGCCGTGCGGCTGCCTATGGTGGAAATGCAGCCAGGTAGCTGCATAAACGGATATGACAGAGATAGACGAGGTATTCAAGGCGCTGGCCGACCCCAGCCGGCGTCTGCTGCTCGACAGCCTCAACGCACGCACCGGGCAGACTCTGCGCGACCTATGCGCGGAGCTGTCGATGGCGCGGCAGTCGGTCAGCAAGCACCTCGCTGTGCTGGAGGCGGCCAACCTGGTCACGACGGTGTGGCGCGGGCGAGAAAAGCTGCACTACCTCAATGCCGAGCCGATCAATGCCATCGCCGACCGTTGGATCAATCAATACGACCGTGCGCGGGTGCAGACACTCGCCGATCTGAAAATCGCACTGGAGGCCGAACCAATGAGCAGCAGCACCGAATTCGTCTACACGACCTACATCCGGACCACGCCCGAAAGGCTGTGGCAGGCCATCACCGATCCCGTGTTCTCAAACCGCTATATGGGCCACGCGATGGCCTCGGATTGGCAGAAGGGCTCCACCTACGCCTGGGAAGACCGCGGGCTGAAGATTGAGCACCCGGAGCAGGTGATCCTCGAATCCGATCCGTACCGCAGGCTCGCCTTCACCTTCCACACCTTCGTGCCCGAGCTCACGGAGCTCGGCCTCGACGCGGACGTCATCGCCGAAGCGGCGACAGAACAGCGGTCGAAAGTGTCCTTCGACATCGAACCGGTCGACGACGGGCAGGTGAAGTTGACCGTCGTCCACGACGACTTCCCGCCGGAAAGCACGGTGCGCGGACTCATTTCGGGTGGCTGGCCGTGGAAGCTGTCGAACCTCAAGACCGCGCTGGAGGAGTCGTGACGGGTATACCTGCGATTGCCGACCGGGCGACGTGGCAGGCCGAGATCGATGCGCTTCGAGTCCGCGAGAAGGCACACACCCGGGAAGGCGATGCGATCGCGGCGGCCAGACGCCGGCTACCGATGGTGGAGCTGGACGCGTCGACCCCGCTACGCGGTCCGAATGGGCCGGTAACACTGCTCGACACCTTCGAGGGGCGTACGCAGTTGATCGCGTACTACTTCATGTGGCACACAGGCCATTCCGCGGCTGAACAGTGCGAAGGTTGCACGTGGTGCACAACCAGCGTCGACGAACTGTCGTATCTGCATTCGCGTGATATCACCTACGCGGTGTTCTGCCAGGGCCCCCTTGACGAGAGCCGCCGCTATCGAGACTTCATGGGCTGGCAGATGCCCTGGTACTCAGCGCAAGAATCCCTCGATACCTTGCTCGTGGGACGTCAGAAAGGCCTCATGCACCTCGTCTGCTACCTGCGCGACGGTGAGCGCGTGTTCGAGACCTACTGGACGAATTACCGGGGCGTTGAGGCGATGGATTACAGCCTCTCGCTCATGGACCTGACCATCTATGGGCGACAGGAAGATTGGGAGGAATCACCGGTTGGCTGGCCGATATTCCCGCTCGGCGACGATCGCCAACCCATGCGAAAGGACGGACGCCCGATCGCCCAGTGGCCTCGGCTGCAGGCTGGTCACTCCGACGATTTGACGTCGCAACGAGATGGGAGACAGAAATGATGAAGACGCCGCCGGTGGTGTCAGCGGGGGAGTGGGACGCCGCGCTCCAGAAGATGCTCGCCGAGGAGAAGGAAGTTCAGCGTGCGCGCGACGCCCTGGCCGCCCAGCGGCGCCGGATGCCTTGGACGCCGGTTGAAAAGGACTATTCATTCGACGGGCCCGACGGCAAGTTGAGCCTGCTTGATCTGTTCGATGGGCGTCGTCAATTGATCGTGTACCGCGCATTCATCGAACCCGGAACAGGTGGCGACGATGTTCCCGGGCATCCCGGCTGGCCCGAACACGGCTGCGTCGGCTGCTCTTTGATGGCCGACCACGTACCGAACCTGGCTCATGTCAACGCCCGTGACACCACGTTCGTGTACGTTTCGCGCGCGCCGCAGGCCGAACTCGACCGGATGAAGGCGAAGATGGGGTGGCGGCACCCGTGGTACACGCTCACTGACGACTTCGACAGGGACTTCGGCGTTGACCTGTGGCACGGCACCAATGCGTTCATCCGAGATGAAAATGGCCGCGTATTCCGCACCTACATGATCAGCGGCCGTGGCGACGAGGTGTTCGTCGGCACATGGAACCTCCTCGACATGACGGCCCTTGGGCGTCAGGAGAATTGGGAGGACTCGCCGGAGGGCTATCCCCAGAGTCCGCCGTATGAGTGGTGGCGTTGGAACGACACGTATGCGGAGGAGCGTGGCGGTCCCGGCGCGTGCTGCTGAGTAATACCTAGGACTTCACGCTCGCCAGTGCCTGTTCGATGAGCTCCGACCATCGCGCAGCATCGACGGCTTCGATCGGCGTTTCGCCGGCGAATGCGCTGGAGATCACGATGTCGGGTTGGACGGTACCCAGCAGCTTGACGCTGTCGCGCATTGCCGCGGCATCGCCTCGACCTGGTACGACGAATGTCGACCAGGTGCCGTCCCCGGCGGGGAAGATCGTGTCGCCGGTGAACAAGTAGCGATCGCCGCCCGCGCCGGTCACGAGGTAGCACGTGCTTCCAGGCGAATGACCCGGTGTGGGAAGCACTTCCACATCGTTGACGTCGACGTGCCTGACCGCGTCCAGTGGTACGTCGACGTGACCGTGCTCGGTGATCTGCTCCAGTTCGGCTGCGGGGGCGTGTAACTGACGTCCGAAGCGGTCGGCGATGCGGTTCAGGTTCGGGCCCGCCTCGTCGAGGTGCGACAGATACTGGGCGCTGACCCCACCGAGCGTGTCGATCGCGTTGAAGTCTGCCTCGCCGGCAGGACTGTAGAACAGGACATTGCCGGCCGGTCGCCGCCACAGGTAGGCGTGAGTGGTCAACCCCGGGAACGGCGAGTCCATCCGGGTCTGAAAGAGATCGTCACGGATCTTGGTCAAAGTAGCCATGACCCCACCGTGCTACCTCAACCATTGTTGAGGTCAAGTGTCTCGCGAATATCGCTCGACAAACCTTCGCAGAATTGAGTGCGGATAGCGGACATTCCATTGCCGGGCTTCGATTTTCAACTCCTCCGCCGACTCGGGCGCAAAGTAACCGTGGTTCTTGTAGGCGTTGAGCCGGACGTCGATGCCGTCGAGGTCGAGTTCGGGATGGAACTGCGTGGCATAGACATTCTCGCCGACCCGGAAGGCCTGGACCGGGCATTGCGGTGAGGTGGCCAGACATTCCGCAATCGTCGGCAGCGTCGTCGCCGCCTCCTTGTGTCCTCCGTAGGCATCGAAGACGTCTGGTGTCTCGGCGAACAGCGGATCGTCGCGACCCGCGCCGGTAACCGTGATCGACATGCCGCCGACCGGTTCCGGATACGAGCGGTCGATGGACGCCCCGATGACGGTGCCCAGCGTGCCCACGCCGTAGCAGCACCCGAGAAATGGGAAATCGTCGTCGACCATGCGCCCGATCAACGCGAACAACTCGGACTCGACACGTTGTTGCGTCGTCGATTTCGACTCCGGCGGGTCGCTGACGTTGTACGGTCCGCCGCCAAGGATGATGCCCGACCAATCACCGAGATCAATGGACCCGAGCGACTCGTGAGTGAGGCGGATGCGGCGCATGCCGGTGGCATCCAGGCCGGCGAAGCGCATGAACGCCTGATACTCGTCGTCTGCCGCTTCGTCCTCGCCGCGGATCGACAAGAGCAGAAAAGGCAATGGATGCACAACACCCCGCGAGCTTTCAGAGCCCGCGGGGTGTTGCACGTCTTCAGTGTCGATCAGGCGAGGTCGAACCGGTCGTTGTTCATGATCTTCACCCAGGCGGCGACGAAGTCCTCGACGAACTTCTGCTTGTTGTCGTCCTGGGCGTAGTGCTCGGCGAGCGCCCGCAGCTGCGAGTTCGAGCCGAACACCAGGTCATTGGCGGTTGCGGTCCACTTCGGCTGGCCCGACGCGCGGTCCACGCCCTCGTAGACGTTCTCCGCTGTCTCCGACGCCTTCCACTGCGTGCTCATGTCGAGCAAGTTGACGAAGAAGTCGTTGGTCAGCGAGCCCGGCTTGTCGGTGAAGACACCGTGCTTGCTGCCGCCGTGGTTGACATTGAGCGCCCTCAGCCCGCCGACCAGCGCCGTCAGTTCCGGCGCCGTCACGCCAAGGAGGATGGACTTCTCCATCAGCAGCTGCTCCAGCGGCGCCTTCTCGCCAGGACGTACGAAGTTGCGGAACCCGTCCCACCGCGGCTCGAGCACCGCAAACGACTCCACATCGGTGGCCTCCTGCGTCGCGTCGGTGCGCCCGGGCGCGAAGTGGACGTCGATCTCGAAGCCGGCGTCCTTGGCCGCCTTCTCAACCGCCGCCGAGCCCCCAAGCACGATCAGGTCGGCCAGCGACACGTTCTTGCCCCCGGCGCCATTGAACTCCTGCCGGACCTTCTCCAGCACCGGCAGAACCTTGGCCAACTCGGACGGCTCGTTGGCCTCCCAGTTCTTCTGCGGCTCAAGGCGAATGCGCGCACCGTTCGCACCACCGCGCTTGTCGGTGCTGCGGAAGCTGGCTGCCGACGACCATGCGGTCTTGACCAACTGCTGCACAGTCAAACCGGAGTCGAGCACCTTCGCCTTCAGCGCCTTGGCGTCGGCTTCGTCGATCAGTTCGCCCTCGACCGCGGGTACCGGATCCTGCCACAGCTGCGGCTCGGCGATCCAGGGGCCAACGTAGCGGCTGATCGGACCCATATCGCGGTGCAGCAGCTTGTACCAGGCCTTGGCGAACGCCTCGTTGAGCTCCTCCGGGTGGTCGAGCCAGCGGCGGGTGATCGCGCCGAACTCCGGGTCCTGGCGCATCGAGATATCGGTGACCAACATCGTCGGCTTGCGGTTCGGGCCACCGAACGGATCGGGGATGATCGCTTCGGCGTCCTTGGCCTCGAACTGCCACGCGCCCGCCGGGCTCTTGGTCAGCTCCCACTCGTGGCCGTAGAGAATCTCGAGGAAACGATTGCTCCACTGCGTGGGCTTGTCGGTCCAGACCACCTCGAGCCCGCTGGTGACCGTGTCGCCGGCTTTGCCCGACCCGAACGGGCACTTCCAGCCGAGGCCCTGCTGCTCGATCGGCGCGCCCTCGGGTTCGGGGCCCATGCCTTCGTCGGGGCCGGCGCCGTGGGTCTTGCCCAGCGTGTGGCCACCGACGATCAGTGCGGCCGTCTCTTCGACGTTCATGGCCATCCGGCCGAATGTCTCCTTGATGTCGATCGCAGCGGCGATCGGATCCGGCTTGCCCTCGGGGCCTTCGGGATTGACGTAGATCAGGCCCATCGTGGTGGCACCGTACGGTTCGGCGAGGTCACGCTCACCGGAGTAGCGCTTGTTGGTTCCGAGCCACTCGTCTTCTTCGCCGAAGAGGATCTCTACGGGCTCCCACACGTCGGGGCGGCCGAAACCGAAGCCGAAGGTTTCGAAGCCGGCCGACTCCAGCGCCACGTTGCCGGCGAACACCAGCAGGTCGGCCCAGGAGATCTTGTTGCCGTACTTCTGCTTGACCGGCCACAGCAGACGACGCGCCTTGTCCAGGTTGGCGTTGTCCGGCCAGCTGTTCAACGGTGCGAAGCGCTGCATGCCCTCGCCACCGCCACCACGACCGTCGTAGATGCGGTAGGTGCCCGCGGCATGCCAGCTCATGCGGATGAACAGACCGGCGTAGCTGCCGTAGTCGGCCGGCCACCAGTCCTGCGAGGTGGTGATCACCGACATGACATCGGCTTTGAGGGCCTCGGGGTCGAGCTTGGCGAACTCCTCGGCGTAGTTGAAATCATCGCCATACGGGTTGGAGAACGAGCCGCGCGCGTGCAGCTTCGATACGTCGACCTGGTCGGGCCACCAGTCCTGGTTGGTCCGGGGAGCGTGCGCCTTCGGCTTGGGCGTGTCGATTACCGGGTTTTCGCTCTCACTACCGCTGCTCGCTGTGGGCTTCTCCGGTGATGGCGGCTTCGCGTCTGATGTATCAGTTGACACAACATTCCTTCCAGGGGTTGATGAAACGGGCTGTGATCACGGTTGTGATCGCGAAACTTGTGATGCGGCGCAGTCCGGGCACAGGCCCCAGTAGATGACTTCGGCCTCATCGAGGACGAAGCCGTCCAGCGCGCCGTCCGGATCCGAGGGGACCAGGCACGGCGTATCGCCGACGGCGCAGTCGACATCGGCGATGACCCCGCAGGAGCGGCACACGACGTGATGGTGGTTGTCACCGACGCGCGACTCGTAGCGAGCCACCGAACCAGAGGGTTGGAGCCGCCGGATCAGGCCCGCGGCCGTCAGGGCCGCGAGCACGTCGTACACCGCCTGGCGAGACACCTCGGGCAGATCGACCCGGACGGCGGAGAAGATCGATTCGGTGTCGGCGTGCGGATGCGCACAAACCGCCTCGAGCACCGCGAGGCGGGGTCGGGTCACCCGGAGGTCTGCCAGCCGCAGCTGCGCCGAGAAATCCGACATCGATGACACGCAACCCATCATGCCCCTTTTCTGGATTCAGTCAAGACTTGATCACCGGCGTGTTGGGGCGTGTCGCGCCGATGGCCCGACGGTTCACTTTTCTGATTCGTCCAGAGCGCCTGGTTGGCAACATTTTTCGTCATTGCACAGCGAATTGACAGCGTGTCTGAGTATGTCGCTGGGGTGGCACCGCTGGTAGCCTGCTGAACTGCTGGAGCGTGGTCGCGGGGAGGCGCACCGCCCGGCCGACGAGCGAAACCGACCGATTCCCACACGAAGAGAGTGTTGTGCGCACCGGCGAGATCAAGGCCTTATCCGGACTGCGCATCGTCGCCGCAGTGTGGGTCGTGCTCTTTCACTTCCGGCCCTTGCTCGAGCAGGCAGCCCCCGGTTTCAGATCGGCGCTCGCCCCGGTGCTCGACTGCGGCGCCCAGGGTGTCGACCTGTTCTTCATCCTCAGCGGGTTCGTGTTGACGTGGAACTATCTCGACCGCATGGGGGAGTCCTGGGCATGGCGATCCATGCTGCACTTCCTGTGGTTGCGGCTATCCCGCGTGTGGCCGGTGTATCTGGTGACGATGCATCTTGCTGCGCTGTGGATCATCTTCACGCTCAATGTCGGCCACGTCCCTTCGGAAGCCGCCAACACGCTGACGGCCACCAACTACGTCCGGCAATTCTTGCTCGTACAGCTGTGGTTCGCGCCGTACTTCGACGGCACCAGCTGGGATGGACCCGCGTGGTCGATCAGCGCCGAATGGCTGGCCTACATCCTGTTCGGGGCGCTGGTGCTGGTCATCTTCCGGATCGCTCGGGCGACCAGGGCGCGCGGGTTGATCTACCTGGCCGTCGCCGCGTCGCTTCCGCCGGTGCTGCTGCTGATGGCGACCGGCCTGTTCTACACGCCGTGGAGTTGGTTGCCCCGGATCGTCATGCAGTTCACCGCGGGGGCCCTGGTCTGTGCCGCAGTCCGTAAGCTGCAGCCGAGCGAGCGCGCCCGCATGGTCGCGGGTGTCGCGTCGCTTCTCATCGCCGTTGTCATCGTCGGCATCCTGTACTGGCTGGACGCGAACCCGATACCGACGATCTACGACTCGGCCGGGCTGGTCGACGTGCTGTTCGTGCCGCTGGTGTTGACCCTGGCGATGGGCGTCGGCACCTTGCCTGCGATGCTGTCGATTCGCCCGATGGTCTATCTCGGGCACATTTCGTTCAGCCTGTACATGGTTCACGAGTTGGTCCACACGACGTGGAATTGGATGGTCATGCAATTCGAGCTTCGCCTCGGCTCCGATCTTGCGGGCAAGGCAGTACTCGTCGGGCTGATCGCGGTCGCGTTTGTGGGTGCGGTGCTGCTGTACCACCTCGTCGAGGAGCCGGCGCGCCGCTGGATGCGCGGCATGATGAGCCCGCCCCGTGATTCTCGCGCGGGTACCGTCCCCGCGAAGCTGCAGACGATCGACGGCCAGCGCGGAGAACCGACATCTGTGGTTTCTGCACGTGCAGGGTGAGTTCGCGCGTCGTCAACGTAATTTGGTCAGATGAGTCATAGGCTGGTCCGGTGAGCCGTTTGATCACGGCCATGGTTGCGCTTGCGCTCCTGGTCAGCGCGGGCATCAGGATGGACCCGGGGCACCCAATGGGGGTGAGCCGCAACGACATACTGCCGCTGAATACCTCCATGAACCGGGTGGCCGTCATCGGCGATTCCTACACGACGGGCACCGACCTCGGCGGTCTTGGCTCGAATGGCTGGACAGCGCGCGCCTGGGGCGAGCTCGGAACACATCGCGTACCCATCACGGCGGACGTTGGCGCCGAGGGCGGAGCGGGCTACGGCACACGAGGCAACAGGGGCAGCCTGTTCGAGGATTTGACTGCCCGCACGGTCATGCCTGACGACGTGCTGGTGGTGTTCTTCGGCTCGCGCAACGACCAGAACGTCGACCCCGCGCAGTTGTCGATTCTGGCCTATGGCACCTTTCAATTGGCCCGCCGTATCGCACCGTCGGCGACATTCCTGGTGATCGGGCCGCCATGGCCGACCGCCGATCCTCCCGCGGCCATCGTGCGGATCCGCGATGCACTGCAATATCAGGCGGGCGTGGCGGGGGCGAAGTTCGTCGACCCCATCGCCGAACACTGGTTTGTGAAACGGCCCGAGTTGATCGGCGCCGACGGCGTGCATCCGACCGACGCCGGGCACAAGTACATGGCGGACAAGATCGCACCGCTCATCGCAGCCCAGTTGCCTGTGCGCTTATGACACTGGCTAGCGCTCGCCACGATGGCCTTCGATGAGGGGCCTCGGCGAGCGCCTATACGAACTGCTGGCGCGGTCGCTGTCGCTGCGCATCATCGTCATCGTCGCCGCGCTCTCGGTCGTTGTGCTGGTGATCACGCTCGGCGCGTGGGTGTGGTTCGGGGTGACAAACGACCAGTACAGTCAGCTGGACCGGCGACTTGATTCGGTGAGCAGTCTCGGCGACATCAGCACCCTGCTGCGCGCCGCGCAACAGACGGGTACCGACCAACCCCAGGCGCCTGACGGGAATCTGGTGCGCACCGCCCGCATCGGCGACGCGACGGTCTCGATTCCGAGCGAAGTGGTGCTGCCGAAATTCGACATCGGCTACGCAAACACCACGATCGAGGGCGTCGAGTACCGGGTCCGCACCTTCGCCGCCGGTGAGGCGATGATCGCGGTGGGTGCGCCGTTGGCCGAAACCCAGCGCCGCATCAACGAGCTGCACCGACGGGTGCTGTTGATCTGTGGCGGCGTGATCATCGGTACCGTCCTGGTCGGCTCGGTGATGTGGTCGATCATGATCAATCCATTCCGGCTGCTCGCACAGCAGGCCAGGGCGATCAACGCACAGTCCAACCCCGACGAGGTGAAGGTACGCGGTGTGCAGGAAGCCGTGGAGATCGCCGAGGCGGTCGAGGGAATGCTTGCCCGCATCGGCGACGAACAACAGCGCACGAAGGCGGCGCTCGAGTCGGCCCGTGATTTCGCGGCTGTGGCCTCCCATGAATTGCGCACGCCGCTGACGGCCATGCGCACCAACCTCGAAGTGCTGTCCACCCTCGAGATGCGTGACGATCAACGTGAGGAGGTCATCGCCGACGTCATGCGGACGCAGTCCCGGGTCGAAGCGACCCTCACCGCGCTGGAACGCCTCGCGCAGGGCCAACTGACAACCATCGACGACTTCGTCCCTGTCGATATCACCGAGCTGCTGGATCGTGCAGCGCATGACGCGGTACGCAATTACCCCGAAGTACGCGTGTCGCTGGCATCCTCGACGACGGTGATGATGGTGGGTCTGCCTGCCGGTCTGCGACTGGTCATCGACAATGCCATCACCAACGCGGTCAAGCACGGCGGTGCAACCGAAATCCAGCTCAGCGCAGACAGTTCCGGCGAAGGGGTGGAAATCATCGTCGACGACAACGGCGCCGGCGTGCCGGAGGATGAGCGGGCCTCCATCTTCGCGCGGTTCTCCCGTGGATCGACCGCAGCAAGGTCCGGTTCGGGGCTCGGATTGGCCCTGGTTGCCCAACAGGCGGATTTGCACGGCGGTACGGCGGCGATGGAGGCCAGTCCGATGGGGGGCGCACGCCTGGTGTTGCGGCTGCCAGCGCCGAGTTAATTTGAGCGGCTGACGAATTGGGCGATGACGGCCGCCAGCTCCTCGCCCTTTTGTTCGGCGATGAAGTGCCCCGCCCCGGCAATGGTGGTGTGCTCCTGATTCTGGGCGCCGGGAACATATTCCTGGAATACCTTGTCCCAGCCACGGGTCGGAGGATCGGCGTCGGAGTAAGCGGTGAGGAAGGGGCGTTCCCACTGTGCAAGCGCCGCCATGGTCTCCCGGCCGATCGCCGCCCCCGGATCGTTGCGCGTCAGCGGGATGAGCGCGGTCATCTGGCGCAGACCGGCCTGGTAGCGCGAGTCCGGGAAGGGTGCGTCATAGGCGGCGAGGACATCGGCGTCGAGCGGACCGGCCACCGCATCGAGGAACATGCTCGGATTGAGTTCCGGTGCACGCTGATATAGCGCGACATAGTCGAGCAAGGTTTCCTGCAGCATCACCCGGTCGTCGTCGACACCGTGGTGCGCCCACGTGAGTCGGCCCGCCAACGCCGGGTCGCAGGTGTGCAGGATCGTGTTCGTTGCGACGACCCTGGCGAACCGGTCGGCCTCGCGGGCCAACACGCTCAACCCGATCGGGCCGCCCCAGTCCTGAACCACCAGCGTCACCTCGCGCAGGTCGAGTCCGCTGACCAGACCCCGGACCCAGTCGATGTGCCTGCGAAAGGTGTAGGCCGTCGCATCGGTGAGCTTGTCTGAACGACCGTATCCGATGTGGTCGGGCGCGATGACTCGCATGCCTGAGTCCGCAAGTACCCGAACGACATTGCGGTACATGAACGACCAGGTCGGCTGTCCGTGCAAGAGGACGACGACGGGGCCGCCGGCGGGTCCGGCATCGACGTAGTGCATCCGCACGGCAGGGATCCCGCGGGCCTCCACCTCGACGTAGTTGGGCGCAAACGGGTAGCCGGGCAGGTTGTCGAATCGTTTGTCGGGTGTTCTGAGGACTTTGATGTCGTTGGTGCCATCCATGATTCGGCGGCGCGGTCCGATCAGTCCTCCTTGGCGATCAACCGCTTGAGCGCCTCGCGATCGGACGCAAGCAGTTCATCGATGCGCGGCTGGTTCACGTCGGCGACGATGATCTCGCCGACCTCCTGGTACACGTTGCTGAAGATGCCGTGGGACTTCATCTTCTCGGTCTGATAGATGTTGTCCTCGGTCGGCGTCACGTAGTACACGATCTCCGGCTTGAAGCGGTGGATCAGCCATAGGTGGATGACGTCCATCAACCGCTTCTTACGCATCTTCTCGGAGAACGTGTTCTGGTCGCGCACCGTGAGGATGTTGCGGCCGTGCCGGTCCTTGATCGGGTCGACGACCACGTTGGCGACCGGATCCTCACCGTCGCCGTAGATGCCGAGATCCAACACGTCGGACCCGGCGCGCCGCGGCCGCAGCTGCACCCGCAGCTTCTCGCCGATCTGATAGTGGTCGCTCCACAGCGCCAGCCATTCCTCCAGCAGCTTCTTCGGCACCTCGGTCTGCACGAGGTGCTGATGCTGTGTGCTGCCCTCGCCCATGGACTTCGTGGTGGCCGTCCGCCCGGATGAAGCGGCGAGCGCGGCATCGCTGCGTGGGCCACCGACCAGGGTTTGCGGTGTGCGATAGGGAGATTCGACCAGTCGCATCTTGCGTTGTAGGCGGGCGAGCGCCAACATGCCCTCTTGTCGCAGCGACGTGGCGAACTCCTCGCAGGCGACTCCGTCGACCTGGTGGCCGCCGTAGGTGATGAAGTTGAAGACGAATCCCATCTTGCCGAGTTCCTCCGGGAACGCGCGCATCTCGTCGTCGGTCATGCCGGTGGTGTCCCAGTTGAACGACGGTGACAGGTTGTAGGCCATCATCTTCTCGGGGAACTCGGCGTGGATCGCGTCGGCGAACTGCTTCGCGTCGGCGAGATCGGCGGTCTTGGTTTCCATCCAGAGGATGTCGGCGAACGGTGCGGCGGCCAGCGACTTGGCGATCGCATAGGGGATACCGCCACGGATCTGGTAATAGCCTTCCGGTGTTTTCGCCCGCTCGCAGTCCCATGCGACGTCGGCGCCCAACGCCTTGGCCTTTTCCCGTGCGGAGTACAGCGATGCCTTGGCGGCGAATTGGCGCCAGTCCGCGGCGCTCGTGTCGGCCGGCTCGCCCTCCCGCTCGCGGAAGTCGAGCAGATCACCGACGGCCTCGCCATAGGTCTGCAGTCCGGCGTCGACCTGCCAGGCGTCGACGAACTTGGACTCGACCTCGTCGAACATCGCGTCGACCGAATCGTCCGCGCCGTCCTGCCACGCCTTGGCGGCGTCGGCAATCACGCTCTGGATGCCGTGGCGTTGCAGCCACGCGTCGGCGGCGGCGTACTCACCGTCGGGTAGCGCGTAGAGCAGATGCCCCTTGAGGTCTGTGACTCCAGCATCGTGGAACTGGCGCATCATGGCGAGGAAGCAGGACTTGTAGGACGGGATCTTGAGGTTGGTGACACCGAGCAGGAAGGGCTGATCGCGCTCGTCGGCTCGGCTGTCCAGCAGGTTGGCGGCTTCGGCGTCCGTGCGGGCAACGATTATGCCGGGCACGCGCATGATGTCGAGCTGAAAGCGGGCGGTGTTGAGGCGCTTGATCTGTTCGTCGGACGGCACCAGTACCTTGCCACCTTGGTGGCCGCACTTCTTCGTGCCAGGGCGCTGATCCTCGATGTGGTAGCCGGGCACACCCGACTCGACAAAACGGCGAATGAGGTTACGCACGTGGGGATCACCGCCGTGGCCGGTGTCGGCGTCGGCGATGATGAACGGGCGGTAGTCGTAGGCCGGGGTCGCCTCGCGTTGTTCGGGGGTCATGCGCAGCCGCAGGTACTGCTGATTGCGGTCCGCGGTCAGCAGGGCGCGCACCAGTCCGGCGGCCTCGTCGGGCACCTGGCTCAGCGGATAGCTGGCCAGGTCGGGCCCGGGATCCTCGCTGATCGAGCCCTTCGCCGAGGTCGCCCAGCCGCCGAGGTAGATCCCCTCGATGCCCATGCGCTTCATGACCACGGCTTGGCCAGGCGAGTAGGGGCCGAAGGTGGTGATGCTCTTCTTCTGGGCGAACAGCTCGCGCAGGCGCGGATGAAACGCCGCGGCCGCCTCGCGCGCGACGGTGTAATCGGTCGGGATCGTCCCGCGCTGCTCGACTACCTGGCGCGCTGAGTACAGACGAATGATCCCGTCGAACCGCGGGCTGTCGAAGTACTGCTGGGTGTCTGCTACGTCTTTTTCGAAGGACCGCTCGGACTGGGTCTGGGGCGCTGCATCCGCTTCGATAATGGCCATAACCTCACACTACGACCGACGCCTTGGAGTCGATGGCGTTATCGCCTACGGCCGGCCCCGCCAGGACCGGGGCGTGGTCCCGTGGGTGCGGCGAAACAGCCTGCTGAAGTACCCGGCGTCGGCGATCCCAACCCGCCTGGCCACTTCCTGAATTGGCAGGTCGGTGTCGGCGAGCAGCCGACGACTTTCGGTCATTCGGCGGTCGATGATCCAGTCACCCACGGTGCGACCCGTCCGGCGGCGCACGATGGTCGTGAGGTGACCGGGCGTCATGCCGACCTCACGGGCCACGTCCCGCAGTGACAGCGAGTCAGCATGGCGACGTTCGATCACGGCGAACACGTCGGCCAGCACCGGTTCCCCGCTGTGCCGAAGGTCGCTCACGACATCGGTGGCGAGCCGGGCGAGGTCGATGAGAAGCAGAGTCAGGTGGGCCAGCGCCGCCTGGCGATATCCCTCCAGCCGCGAAGCCAGCTCCCTGTCGATCGCTTCGATCGCGGCGTCCCATACAGGCCGGTGCGCGGCGGGCAGCCGCAGTTCCAGAAGTCCGCCGGACTCTCCGTGCACGAACGGAAACAGCAGGGGATGGCTTCGCCATGCCGGCCACGCAGATTCCCCGTCCACACCCAGTGCGGCGGGGTCGAAGATCACGCCCACCCCGCCCGCAGATCGGCCGACATGACGCGGATCGACGACTTCTCGCGCCGCGACGACGTACACGGTCGCTCTTGCCTGGTCGTACCAGATTGCGGGGAAGTCGTGGATGTGTCGTCCGCGGTCGAGCACGTCGTCGCGTGCGGCGTGCACCACCTGTACCGGAGGCGTGCCGGGATCGGTCGGATACCGGTACATCGGGATGCCGCTGCGGAGTCGGATCAATCGGGACGCGAGCGCCACAAAGACAGAAGATAGTCCTAGTCTTGCCGATTATCACCCGAGTCGCTTGAGAACAAGTGCCTCACCATGGAGATATGACCAAAGATCATCCGAATTCTACTAAGCACCACGATGGGCACGGCCACGACTACCTGCCGGCCGCAGGCCGGGACGCGTTTCTTCCGTTCTACGACTTGCTCACCCGCTTGCTGGGCATGCCCACGGTTTACGACAGCCTCATCGATCAGGCCGACATCGCAGAAGGGATGTCTGTCCTCGAAATCGGTTGCGGTACCGGTAACCTCACCACGCGAGTGCACCGGGCACATCCAGCCGCCAGCGTCGTGGGCGTCGATCCCGATCCGCGTGCGCTGACCCGGGCCGAAAAAAAGGCCACCGTCGGAGACGGCATCGGGTTCGTGCGCGGCTATGTCCAGAAGTTGCCGTTCGAAGACCACGCGTTCGACCGTGTGCTGTCGTCGATGATGTGGCACCACCTGGGCGGTGAGACCAAGACCGCGGCGGCGAGCGAGATTCTTCGCGTCCTCCGGCCCGGCGGCAGCCTGCATCTCGTCGACGTCGGCGGCGACATGACCGCGGAGGACGGACTTTTCGCCCGGCGGCTGATGCGCAGCGACCATGCGGCGGGCAACCTCGGTGACGCCATTCCGATGCTGTTTCGCAGCATCGGCTTCGAGTGCACTCAGGTCGCAACGCATCGTCAACGCGGCGTCGGACGGCTCACGTACTACCGGGCTACCCGGCCGTAGGCGCGAAGCGCTAACGCACCGGGTTGGTCAGCGATGCGAGCTCGTCGCCCAGCTCACATCGCACAACGTCGCCCGGCTCGATGGCGACGGCGCCCGGCGTTCCGGTCGAAAGGATGTCACCTGGATAGAACGGCATCACCTGGCTGTGGAAGCTGAGCAGCTCGGCGGGCGAGAACGTCATACCCGAGACGGTGTCCTTGCGGTGGACGGCGCCGTTGTGCACGGTCGCGACCCGAAGGTCCGCCAGTGGCCCATGGGCCAGCACCTCGTCGAGCGTGATCAGATCGGGCCCGAAGGAGAAGAAGGTGGGATAGTTCTTCACCCGCGTCAGGTAGCGCGGATTCTCCATCAGCACCGTCTCAGCCGTCTGGTCGAGAATCGGTACCACCCCCGCCACGAACGACATCGCCTCATCGACGCCGACCTGGTAGCAGGTGCGGCCGATCACCAGACCCAACTCGGCCTCCGCGGTCACCTTTCCGATGCCCCGCGGTACGACGATCGGTTCGCCAGGGCCGACGATGGTGTGGTCGCCCTTGATGAACGACGCGGGCGACGTACGCGGCGTCTGCTCACCGAGGTCGCCGGCGTGCGCTCCGTAGTTGAGCCCGATGCCCAGGATCTTTCGCGGTCGCGTCCACGGGGCCAGCACTGGCACACCCGGGTCCACACAACCGTCGTCGTCGACTCCGGTGGCCATCGCCACGGCCAGAGCGTCCAGCTGCTCAGCCGCCATGAGAGACAACAGGTCCGAAGGCCCGCCGGGTAGCAGCCGGTCGATCCTGGCGAGGCGGCCGTCGGCCAGAGCGACGCACGCGATCGGTTCGTCACCCAGCTTGACGGTGCGCAGGCGCATCAGGCGACCCCCCGGATCAGGCCGCCGTCGACGCGGACCACGGATCCGGTGACGTACGAGGCCCTTTCGCTGCACAGGAATGCCGCCATGTCGGCGTACTCTTCGGGACGGCCATACCGTCCCAGCGCCATCGTCGCCGCACTGTCTCGCATCACCTCGTCGGCCGTGCGACCTTCCCTTTCCGCCCTACGCTCGTCGAGGAATCGTGTCCGGTCGGTCTCGATCCGCCCCGGCACAATCACGTTGGACGTCACGCCGTCACATCCCACTTCCTCGGCGAGCGTCTTCGACCACGCGTGCAGGCTCGCCCGAAGGGTGTTCGACAGGCCGAGATTGGGGATGGGAGCGAGCGCGCCCGACGAGGTCGACGTCAGGATGCGACCCCACCGCCGCTCGCGCATCCCGGGCAGGACGCGGTCGGTCAGCATGATCACCGACAGGATCATCTGATCGAAACTTGTCCGCCAAACAACGGCCTCCTGGCCGGTGACGGTCGTCGGCGGTGGGCCGCCGGTGTTGTTCACCAGGATGTCGACCGGCCCCAGCGTCCTTTCGATTTCCGTCACGACGGACTCCATGCGATCCAGATCGCCGAGGTCCCATTCGAGTGGCAATGCCTGCACGCCCGCGGCCTCCACCCGGGTCGCGGTCGCAGCCAGCGCATCGGCCGACCGTCCCGCCACCGCGACATGGGCGCCTTCATCGGCCAGCCGCGCCGCGATCGCACTACCCAGGCCGCCACTCGCGCCGAGCACCAGGGCCGTGCGTCCAGAAATTCCGAGATCCATTGTGGCGCTCCTTCAGTGGTGTACGTGGTCAAGCGCGGGCAGCGCGGCAAGATGCTGGTCGAGAAGCGGCACCATCGTCGCGGGCAGCGAGCGCGCCGGTCTTCGCACCCGACTTGAGGTAATGACCCCACGGCGTCGAAGCACCTCTTTGCGAATCGCCAGACCCACCCGCAACTGTCCTTCGAAGTTGGCCAGGGGCAGCCACGGCGCCCACACGTCGCGGGCGGCGTGAAAGCCGCCGTCGCGGTGCGCGGCCAGCACCGCGGCCAGCGCCGCGGGATGGCTGAATCCGGTCATCGCACCGGCCGAACCGGCGGTCAGTTCGTCGAGAAGACCGACACCTCCGAGTCCGCCGAACACCGGAACGTTCAGCCTGGGCGCCAAGTGTGCGATCGCCACGGACGTAGGTGGTGACTCAGATTTCACGCCGACCACGAAGGGGCATGACTCCACGATGCTCACCACTTGCTCATCGCTGACGGCGATACCCGAAACGACCGGATAGTCCTGCAACAGGATGCCGATGCCCGTCGAGTCGTACAGCCTGCGAAGTGCCGAGGCGGCCACCGCCGGATCCCCGTCGGCGATCTGTGCCATCAGAGCTACCGGTGGGCGCGGCGCTGCGGCGATCAGTCGTCGCGCCTGCAGCACCGTGGCATCGGGATCCCGTTCGGACAGTCCAAGCACGTACGGCAGATCGGTTTCGGAAGCGACGGCGTTGGCCACTTCGTCGGCCTCATCGGCAGTCAGTGCCGCGGCCTCACCGAAGACGCCGAGCACTACCAAACCACCGCATCCGTCGGCGGCAAACGATTCGACCTCGCAGCGCAGTGATGCGATATCAACGGCGAGGCCATCGTCGAAGGGTGTCGCCAGAACACCCCAAAGCCCCTTGGAAAGAACTCTATTCACCCACACTCCCGTCATCGGCGATCATGGAGACGATATGTTCGGCGATCGCGAGTGCCGACGTCGCGGCCGGTGACGGCGCATTGCGCAGGAGCACGATGCGGTCGCGGATGCTGATCCGAAAGTCGTCGACCAACGCGCCGTCGGCTTCGAGAGCCTGCGCGCGGATTCCGGCGGTGCCCGGCACCACGTCGTCGTCCCCGATTTCGGGGACATAGGCACGGGCCGCCGCGACGAACCGCCGCTTGCTGAGCGAGCCGTACATCTCGCGAATCCCGGTGCGCCAGTGCTGACGGGCGAATCGCCAGAACGCCGGTGTGCGAGCGATTTCGGCCACGTCGCGCACCGAGGCGGTCCGCCAGGTGTAGCCCTCGCGGGCCAATGCCAGTACCGCGTTGGGGCCGACGAGCACTTCGCCGTCGACGCGCGGGGTGATGTGGACTCCGAGGAAGGGGTACCGCGGGTCGGGCACCGGATATACCAGGCCGTTGACCAGACCGCGTCGCGCCGGCTTCAACGCGTAGTACTCGCCGCGGAACGGCATGATGACGGGTTCCGGTCCGTCCCCGGCGAGTTCGGCGAGCCGGTCGCTCTGCAGGCCGCCGCACGCGACGACCTGATCGAAGGCCTCCTGATAGGATCCGCCTGCCGTGCGCGCGGTGACGAGGACCTCGGCGCCCGTGGACCGCAGGCCGATGACCTCTTGCCCGAGAAGCACTTTCGCCCCAGCAGTGACGGCATCGGCGGCAAGCGCCTTGGTGACCTCTGCGAAATCGACGATCGACGTCGTGGGTGAGTGCAGCGCGGCAACACCGCGCACGTGCGGTTCGATCTCACGCAACTCTTCGGGTCCGATCGTGCGGACACCGGGGACTCCGTTGGCCAGTGCACGCTCTTCGATGTCGCCGAGCCGTGCACGTTCGGTGTCGTCCAGCGCAACCAGCACCTTGCCGCACTCGACGCGCCGGATTCCGCGCTGCGCACAGAACTCCTCGAGAAGGCCAACGCCGCGGCGGCAGAGCACAGCCTTGTTCGAACCGGGCTGGTAGTACAGGCCCGCATGGACGACCCCGCTGTTACGTCCGGTCTGGTGCGCGGCGAGACGGTCTTCCTTCTCGAACAGCGTCACCTGCGCGTCGGGCCTGCGGGTCAGGATCTCGCGCGCAATGGCGACACCGACGATGCCACCGCCGACGACAGCGACGCGGTCGGTCATCGGCCGCCCTCGGCGCGCACATAGTCGGCGAACACGTCGTCCTGATCCACTCCCAGCGCGGGCGGCGCCTCGCGGCGCGGTTCGGTGTGCTCGGACAGGCGCAGCGGTGAACCGGGGACGTTGAGGTCACCCAGTGTGGGATGCGGCAAAGTCAGCACCATCGATTCGCGAACCTGTTCCCAATCGTAGACCTCGGGGATGGTGCGGATCCTGCCCGCGGGGACACCGGCGCCATCCAGGGCAGCAAGAACCTCCCCGGCCGGGCGGTCGGCGAGCAGCGCGTCGATCTCCTTCTGCAGTGCCTCGGCATGTGCCACTCGCTGGGTGTTGGTGGCGATATCGGGCCGGTCGGGGTCCAGTCCCATGATCGGCGCGAACTTCCGCCACAGCGAATTCGATGCCACCGCGATCGCGATATCGGCATCCGCGCAGCTGAACACCCCGTACGGCGCGATCGAAGGATGCCGGTTGCCGGTCAACACCGGCTCGACGCCCGCGGCGAGCCAGCCAACACCGTGAAAGACATGTACGCCGACAACTGCTGCGAGAAGCGAGGTTTCGACGTGCTGACCGCGGCCGGTGCGTTCACGTGCCTGCAGGGCGGTCATCACGCCGAATGCACCGAACATGCCCGCGAGGATATCGGCAATGGGAATGCCGACACGCTGTGGCGAGCCGCCGGGGTGGCCGGTGAGCGTCATCAGTCCACCTTCGGCCTGCACAATCTGATCGAACCCTGGGCGTTTTCCGTCCGGCCCGCCCCGGCCGAAGCCGGTGATGGACAAGGTAACCAATCTGGGGTTGGCGGCTCGCAGATCGTCGAGTCCGAGTCCGAGGCGGTCGAGTACGCCGGGACGGTAATTCTCGACGAGCACGTCGGACTGGCCGGCGAGCCATCGCAGGCGGTCAGCGCCGTCGGCGGACTTGAGGTCGAGCACGACGGAGCGCTTGTTGCGATTGGCGCTCATGTAGTACGCCGACTCGCGGTGCCCGTTGCGGTCGACGTAGGGCAGCCAACCCCGGCTGTCGTCGCCGGCCGGCGGTTCGACCTTGATCACTTCGGCGCCGGCGTCAGCCATCATCATGGTCGCGTAGGGCCCGGCCAGCGCGCGGCTCAGATCCACGACCCGCATGCCGGACAACGGTCGTTGTGCGCTCACGCACGCCCTCCCATCATTTTCAGGCCCACCGTCATCAGCACGATCACCGAGGTGATGCGGAGAACGTGGATGGTCAGCACGATCGGGACATTGGCTCCTGCGCCTGCGGACAGCGCACCCATCTGGGCGATGCCGCCCGGCGCGGTGGCCAGCAGCGCGGTCAACGAGTCGAACGAGGTGAACTTCCACAGCAGCCACGCTGCCACCAGCCCGAACACCAGGAACGCCACGACCGTCACGACGATCGGCACCGCGGCGGCCTTCAACTGCTTCAGCGTCTCGGTGTTCACTCCAACGCCAAGCAGCCAGCCGAGGCACGCGAACACGATCCACTTGCCGGCTGACCCGATTTCGAACGCCGACGACGTGAAGATGTTCACCAGTGCGACACCCACCATCGCGCCGAGCAGCGGCGCGGCCGGCAGATGCAAAAGCGTCGCAATCGTGGCACCGACCATTGCCGCTGTGGCCGTCAGCGCCAGCGAACCGAGGTTCATGCGACGTGTTCCGGGTCACGGTCGCCGTCAGTGCGCCTGCGTGCCGAAAGTGACTGCAGTGCATGCGCAGTCGCGTTCCGCAAGGGATTCGCGACCAGGGGGATGGTGAGCAGGAACACGATGAACACCAGGATGCCCACCGAGGTGCCACGCTCGACGAACACGCCGAGGCTTCCGCCGGAGATCAGCATGGTTTGTCGCAGCGTCTCCTCGGCCATCGGTCCGAGCACCAGGGCGATGACGAGTGCCGCGGGAGAGAGCCCGTATTGGCGCATGAAGAACCCGAGAACACCGCACACCAGCATGATCTGGACATCGACGAAACTCTTGTTGACAGCGAAGGTGCCAAGGACACACAGCACGATGATGATCGGGCCGAGAACCCGGAACGGGACACGAGCGATGCTGGCGAAGGCCGGGATGCAGAAGACGTTGACGCCCAACAACATCACGTTGCCAAGGAACATGCTCGCGATGAGGCCCCATGCGAACTCCGGGTTTTGCTCCATCAGCAGCGGTCCGGGCTGCAATCCCCACATGAGGAATCCGCCCAGCAGGACAGCGGTGGCCCCACCACCGGGGATGCCGAGGGTGAGCAGCGGGATCATCGCGCCCGACGACGCGGCGTTGTTCGCGGCCTCCGGCCCGACCAGACCGGGCATCGCACCCTTGCCGAATTTCCACGGCGTGCGGGAGATCGACTTCTCGACGTTGTAGGACATCAGCGAGGCGACCGTCGCGCCGGCGCCGGGCGTGGTGCCGACGCCGAACCCGAGGAACGAACCTCGCAGCGACGGTCCCACGGACTCGCGGAAGTCATTGCGATTGGGCCAGAATCCGCGGCTGCGCGCCGAGACCCCGAAGAACTTCAGCTTCTCGAGATGCCCGCCCCGCCATAGTGTGTGCAGTACTTCGCCGATCGCAAACAGGCCGATCGCGACGGGGATGAAGTCGACGCCGTTGATCAGCTCCACCGTGCCGAAGGTGTAGCGCTGCTCGCCACCGCCGATATCGACACCGACGGTGCCGATGGCGAATCCGATCAATGCCGACAGGGCGCCGAGAAGCTTGTTTCCGCGCAGGATCACGATGACCGTCAACAGGCCGGCCATGACGACGAGGAAGTACTCCGGCGGCCCGAATGTCTTGGCGAACGACGCCATCGCCGGGGCGGCGAAGGTCAGAAGGCAGGCTCCGATGATGCCTGCGACGAACGACGCGACTGCAGCCATCACCAGCGCGGGCCCGGCCCGACCCTGTTTGGCGAGTGGATACCCGTCGAATGTGCTTGCCACTGTGGCTGATTCGCCAGGCGTATTGATCAGCACCGACGTGATCGTCCCGCCATACATCGCGCCGTAGTAGACGGCGGCCAGCATCACGATGGCGCCTGTGGGGTCGAGCCCGAAGGTCACCGGTAACAGAATCGCCAGGCCCGCCGAGGGGCCGACGCCCGGGATGACGCCGACCACCATGCCGATCGTCACGCCGAAGACGAGCAGGAGAACATTCTGCACCGTCAGCAGGGCGACGATACCGGTCATCAATTCATGCATGTGTCACACCTCAACCGAGTGGCAGGATGCCTTGCGGCAGTCCGACGTTGAGTCCGGTCTGGAAAGCCAGGTACAGGAGGACGGGCACGGCGACCGCGATGATCACGGCGCGAATGTGGTGCTCGGGATCAAGGAACCACAACGTCGCGCCGAGGAACAGGATGCCCGCGACGACGGCGCCCAGGATGCCGAACAACGCGACGAACAGCGTGGCCGCGACGATGAAGCCGATCAACGCGATCGGGTGCCGCCCGAGGTCGGGTTCGGCGATCTCATCGGCCGCCTCGGCCACGGAGACACGCTTCTCGGCGCGCCGCGAGACGATCTCACGGACACCCGCGAGCACCGTGACCGCCATCGCGGTGAAGCCGAGGATCCGCGGGAAGAACCCCGGACCGATCCGACCCGCCTGCGTGCGCCACTCCATGCCCATCGCCGACTCGGTGTAGACGGCGAAGATCAGTAGCAGCACAGCCAGGAAGGTCAGCTTGGGCCAGTCGACTTTCCGGCTCGACGGCTGCTCTGACACATTCACGCGGGTCGGTTGCGGTGCCGTCGCGGTCACAGCGCTCCCTGCTCCTTCAACGTGCTCTCGAACTCGGCCGTGGTGGTCTCGAGGTACTTGGTGAAGTCATCACCCCACAACTCGTTCTTGGTCAGATAGTTCTGCGCGAGGTACTGCGTCCACTGGTCGGACTTCGCCACTTGCTGCATGGTCTTGATCCACCAGTCGCGGGCGTAGTCCGGCACCTCGGGCGGAAGGATCAGGCCGCGCGGCATCGAGGGCAGGTCGGCCATGCCCTTCTCGGCGCCGGTCGGAACATCGGGCAGCGCGGGGAGGCGCTCCTTTCCGGTGAACAGCAGCGCCGTCATCTCGCGACCTTCGACCTGACCCAGGATGGAACCCGGGTTGGACACCATGGCGTCGAGTGCGCCACTGAGCAGCGAGGTCTGCACCTGGCCCTCTTCGTTGTAGGGCACGTACTCGATCTCGTAGCCGGCGTGCTCGGCGATCAGCGACTGCAGGATGAAGTCAACGTTCACCGTGCCGATGCCGCCGACGACCACCTTGCCCTTGCCCTTGGCGAAGCTGACCCAGTCTTCAAAGGTCTTGATGTTGCTCTTGCCGTCGACGAGCAGCAGCGCGTCATCGGTGGCCATCAGGCCGACATGCGTGAAGTCTTTGTACGTCCATCCCGGGTCCGACTGGAGCGGTGTGGTGAGGAACGAGCCCGACGTGGTCGAGATATTGTACGGATCACCGGCTTTCGACATCAGGTAGCCCCAGCCGGTCGCCCCGCTGCCACCCTCGCGGTTCTCCACCGCGATATTGGCGGGATAGAGCTTCTCGTCGCCAATGATCTGGACCAACTTGCGGGCCATCAGGTCGTTGCCGCCGCCGGGCCCGAACGCGATCGTCCAATCCAGATCCTGGGACGGGTAGTCCTCCGCGGATTCGGAGCTGGTGCTCCCACCGCTACATGCGGACAGCACAAGGGCTATCACGGCGAAGACTGTCGTCACTACGACTTTCAGTCGCATGGTGTTCTCCTCGTTGAGTTGGGTGGGGGGCTATTCGGTGGCGTCGTGTCTGAACCAGGAGCCTGAGGCGACGGCGGCAAGTCGCCCTTGGTCGTCGAGCATGCGCGATTCGAGCGAGACGATCCGCCGGCCCGGCTTGAGGATGCGACCGGTGCAGACCACGTCACTCTTGACGGGGCGCAGGAATCGCATCTCCATCTGGATCGTCGATCCGGCCGACAGGAAGTGCTCGCACGCATGGCCCATCGAGATGTCGAGTGCGGTCGACAGGACCCCGCCATGCATGGCGCCGCCCGCGTTGCACAGGTGCAACGCGAAAGGCATTGTCACCGAGCATGATTGCTCATCGTCCTGATAGGCGATCGACAGCCCGAGGAAGTGGATGAGGAAGTAGCGTCCGAACTCCGGGACGGCGGCGGCCGCCGCATACTGCGCGGCCTCGACGGGGTCGGGTATCGAACGTAGGGAATCGGTGGTGGTCATGACCAGGTGAACCTCGGTGGCCGCTTCTCGAGAAAGGACCGAACGCCTTCGGCGTAGTCCTCGGTGTCGAAGGATGAATTGCGGATGTCGACGGTGATTTCGTCGTCCGCGGTCTGGCCCCCGACGACCAGGTCGACGATCCGCTTGGCCGACCGCACGCTGAACTGAGCGCGCGTGGTGACCAGTTTGGCGAACTCGTAGGTGTGCTTCTCGAGATCGTCGGCGGGCAGCAACTCGTCGATCAGACCGAGTCGCAACGCATCGTCGGCGTAGACGTGTTGGCCGGAGTACAGGATCCACTTCGCGCGCGAGGGCCCGACGACATCGACGAGGCGCTTGGTGGATTCGAGGCTGTAAACCAGCCCGAGCTTGGCCGGCGTGATGCCGAAGCGGGAGCGCTCGTCGGCAAACCGGATGTCACACGCGAGAGCGATGCCGCACCCCCCGCCGATGCAGTAGCCGTGCACCATCGCGATGGTCGGCTTGGCAAAACGTTCGATCGCATGCTCGGCGCCGGCCACTTGCTCGTTGTAGGCCTTGGCCGACGCGCTGTTGCCGCGAACCTCTTCGAACTCGCTGATGTCGGCGCCGGACGCGAAGCTGCGGGTGCCCGCGCCGCGAACGACGACGACCTTGACGCCTGCCTCGGCGTCCAGTTCGGCGAATATCTCGGGGATACGCCTATACATGCCAAGCGAGATCGCATTGTGGGTGTCGGGCTTGTTCAATACGACGGTGGCGATCCCGTCGTCATGCTCGACGATGATGTCGTTGGTCGTGCTCATGCGGTGCGTCCCTCCTGCAGGTCGGGGTGAGCGTCATACAGCGTGCCGTCGGCGAACAGGCGATCGAGTTCGTCGGACCCGACTCCGATCTCGGTGAGGACGGAGGAGGTGTGCTGGCCGAGCCACGGGGCGGGGGAGCGCACGCCGAACTCGAGTTCGGAGAACCGCGTCGGCGGTGCGATCGTCTTCATCGGCCCGATGATCGGATGCTCGAGGTCGACGATCATGCCGCGGGCCTGCACATGAGGATCTGCGAGCGTCTCCTCGTAGGTGAGCACCGGCCCGCCCGGCACGCCCGCGACATCGAGCCGGTCCACCCATGCGTCGGTCGGCAAAGTCGTTGTGATCGATTCGATTTCACGCTCCAGATCGTCGAGATGGGCCATCCGCGCGGGCAGATCGACGAATCGGGGATCGGCGGCCCAATCCGGCCGTTTCAGGACATCGTTGATCAGTCGCAGCCACAGGCGGTCGGTGTTGGCGCCGATCGTGACGTACCCGTCTGCGGTGCGGTACGCCTGATACGGGGCGGAGCGGCGATGCCGGGTCCCGGTCTGGGCCGGTGCCTCGCCACTGCCGAAGAAGGCGCCGGATTCCCACACTGTCCAGGCCAGGCCCGCATCCACGAGTGAAATGTCGATGTACTGGCCGGCGCCGGTCTTCCGACGTTCCAGTTCCGCGGCGAGGATCGAGTAGATCGCGGTGGCGCCTGCGGCGATGTCATTGATGGCGATGCCGACCTTGGTGGGCTTTCCGTCTGGCTGACCGGTCATTCGCAGGAAGCCGCCGATGCCCTGGGCCATGATGTCGAACCCCGGCCGATCGCGATACGGGCCGGTCTGGCCGAACCCGCTGATCGAGCAGTACAGGATGTCGTCGCGGACTCGTCGCATCGACTCGTAGTCAATCCCCAGTCGACTCGTGACCCCGGGGCGGAAATTTTCGATCACCAGATCCGCACTGGCCCCCAGTTTGTGGAAGAGGTCCCGGCCGCGTTCGGATTTGAGGTCCAGGGCGATGGAGCGCTTGCTGCGGTTCGGCATCGCGAACGGATAGCTCTCGCCGTTGATCTTCGGGGCCATCCGGCGCGAGTCGTCGCCAGTGCCTGGCTGCTCGACCTTGATGACATCCGCACCGAGCTCGGCGAGAACCATCGTGCAGTAGGGGCCAGACAGGAAACGCGTCAAGTCAAGGACCCGGAAACCGGTGAGGGGATGCATTCGTCCTTCCCGCATTGTGGAATCTGTATTACGCTATGCAGGAAGCCTAAGACGGTGATCGGCATCACGTCAACCATGAACAGCGCCGTGGATCACAGTGCAAACCCGCGGGCGTGTGCGATCTTGAGACGGGGAGCGAATGAGGGGAAGCCGCGTGGAAAGCGACGAAAATGGTGTGGAACTGCAGCGACGCAGCGGCGTGCAATCGATCGATCGCGCCGTGGCGATCCTGCGGTGCTTCGACGGCCGTAAACCCGAATTGGGCATCAGCGAAATCGCGCGATCGACGGGGTTGTCCACCAGTACGGTGCATCGGTTACTCGGCGCCATGCAGGAAAACCACTTGGTACGGCAGACCGGTACCAAGCGGTACGGCCTGGGGCCGCTGCTGCTGCAGTTGGCCAATTCAGGTGCGATGCCGAGGACTCTTCGCGAGGCCGCGCTGCCGTTCATGACGGATTTGCGCGACGAGTTCGACGAAACGATCGGGTTACACGAGCTGCACGGTGACCACCGGATCGTCGCGGCCCAGGTGGAAAGCCATCAGGAGCTCCGCCGGACCTACACCGATATCGGCGTGCCGATCAGGCTGGCCTACGGGGGGCCGGGAAAGGCGATCCTCGCCGTGCTGCCTGCGGCAGAGCTCGAACGTCACCTCGCGGAGCCGATCCAACCGATCACCACCGCCACCGCGGTCGCGGTCGCCGATATCGAACAAGAACTGCAGACGGCGCGCCTCCGCGGATACGCCGCGTCCAAAGGTCAACGCACAGTGGGGATCTACGCTGTCGCCGCCCCAGTGTTCGACCACACCCAACAGGTCGTCGGAGCACTCGGGGCTTCGGTTCCCGAGGTCCGGATGGACGCCGAGCGCGCGCAACAGATCGGAGGTCGTGTCCGCGAAGTCGCCTGGCAGCTGTCCACCGCGCTGGGCGCGACGGCCGAGGGTGTGCACGCGGTGATACCGGACATCAGATTGGGCTAGGCATCGCGGGGATCGCGTCCCGCATAACGCCATTGGGCTACGGTGTGACGCCGTCAGGGTGACGCGAACCACTTGAACGGCGTCTGTCGGTCACTTTTCGATCACGGTACGACAACTCATTGGCCATGTGCCACGAGGCAATTGGGCTGCACGCACGTGCTGGCTGTACAAGTGGAGTAGCGAACTGTGGGTCGGAGTGGATCCACACCGTGCGCGTCGTATTTCGAGAAAGAAGAATGTCCGATGAGAAGTATCTACGCCTTGGCGATCAGCCTGGCGCTGTTGGTTGCGACACCCGGTCTGGCGACCGCTCAGCCTTACCAGCGGTCCGCCAGTCAGCAGCAGGCGATCCAAACAGTGATTGCGCGTGGACTTGCCCAACGGGGCGTTCCCTTTTCGTTCGGTGGTGGCGACGTCAATGGGCCCACCCGCGGTAGCGGCCCAACCGCCAACGCGCTCGGGCTGGACACCGAGGGCAGGGTCGTGGGAGCCGACCCGGCCGCAGACGTCGTCGGATTCGACGCGTCCGGCCTCATGGTCTATGCCTTCGCCGGAGTCGGCGTCAAGCTGCCTCGCTCCTCGGGGGCGCAGTACAAGGTCGGGCAGAAGGTCACACCCGCGCAGGCGCTTCCGGGAGACCTGCTCTTCTATGGGCCCGAGGGCAACGACAGCGTCGCACTCTTCATCGGCAACGGCCAGATGCTCGAGGTCGGCGATACCGTCACGGTGTCGCCAGTGCGTACCAACAACATGACGCCATACCTCGCCCGCATCATCGCGTAGGGCCGAAAAACCGCGCGACTCCGGCGGGTGACCCTCAGTAGGGTCGTACGGATGGCGGTGCTCACAGCGCAACGCGACGACTTTCCGCGGTGGTATCAGGATGTCCTGACCAAGGCGAAGCTCGCCGAGAGCGGCCCGGCCCGCGGGACCATCGTCATCCGGCCCAACGGATACGCGATATGGGAGCGCATGCAGGCCGAGGTCGACGGGCGGATCAAGGCCGCCGGAGCCCAGAATGCGTACTTCCCACTACTGATCCCGATGAGCTTCTTCGAGCGCGAGGCCGAGCACGTCGAGGGGTTCAGTCCTGAACTTGCCGTCGTGACCCATGGCGGAGGCAAGGAGCTGTCTGAACCGCTGGCCATCCGTCCGACCAGTGAGACCGTCATCGGCGAATACATGGCGAAGTGGATCGACAGCTATCGCGACCTTCCGCTGATCCTCAACCAGTGGGCCAACGTCGTGCGCTGGGAGATGCGTCCGCGAATCTTCCTGCGCACCACCGAATTCCTCTGGCAGGAAGGGCATACCGCGCACGCAGGAGAACCAGAGGCTCGGCAGTACGCCCGCCGCATCCTGCACGAGGTCTACGAGGACTTCATGCGCAACACCCTTGCCATGCCGGTGATCGTCGGTCGCAAGACGGCAAGGGAGCGCTTCGCGGGCGCCGCCAATACAATGACGTGCGAAGGGATCATGCGCGACGCCAAGGCGTTACAGATGGGCACATCGCATGAACTCGGCCAGCGGTTCAGCCGCGCCTTCAACATCGCTTACTCGACCGCCGGCGGCACCCTCGAGCACTGCTGGACCACCTCGTGGGGCGCGTCGACGCGCATGCTCGGGGGACTGATCATGTGTCACGGCGATGACTTCGGGCTCGTTCTGCCGCCGGCGCTCGCGCCGGTCCAGGCCGTGGTCGTGGTGGTGAAGGAGAGCGACGGCGCCGTCACCCGAGCCGCTTCGGCACTCGCCGAGGAACTCAACGCCGGTGGGATACGAACGAGACTGGACGACAATGTGTCTCAAGGGTTCGGCTGGCGGGCGACCGAGTGGGATCTGCAGGGTGTGCCGATCCGGGTGGAGATCGGCCCCCGCGACGTCGCGGACAACGCGGCACTGGTCTACCGCCGGGACAGTCGGGAGAAGTCCACCGTGGCACTGGGCGGCGTCGTCGACGAGGTGCGGCAGCTGGCTCCTCGCATCCAGAGGGAGATGCTGGCGGCGGCGACGGCGCGCCGAGACGCAGTCATCTCCGACTGCGCCACTCTCGATGATGCGCGCGCGGTCGCGCAGACGGGGGTCGCCAGAGTCCCGTGGGCGTCGGTCGGAGCCGCCGGCGAGGCCGAGCTCGCCGCGGGTGGACTGACCGTGAGGTGTCTGCAACGTCGCGACGGGTCGTTGCCCGAATCCGACGACGACGCAGGCGCGCTCGCTTATGTCGCCCGCGCCTACTGAGTGGGCGTCAACGTTCCGTCGATGACCAGCGCGCGCAGTGCTCTGCGGTTGAGCTTGCCGCTTGCGAGTATGGGAATCTGCTCGCTGGTCGCGAACACCCACCGGGTGGGAACCTTGTAGGCGGACAACTGATCCCGCGTACGCGCCGTGAGAGTTTGCACGTCGATGCCGCCGGCGGCGGGCACGACGACCGCACATACCTCCTCGTCGCGGACCGGATGGTCGAGTCCGACGACGATGCATTGCGCCACGTCGGCGAACTGCTCGATGACCGCTTCGACCTCCAGCGGCGACACGTTCGCCCCCGCGGCCTTGATGAGCTCGCTGGTGCGGCCCACATAGAACAGCCGGGGATCGCCGTGGTTGCGGTAGACGCGGTCACCGGTGTGATACCAGCCGTCCTCGTCGAACGTCTCGGCCCGCTCCCGCTTGTTGTAACCGGCCATCACCCCGATCCCGCGAACGAGGAGTTCGCCGACGCTGCCGTCCGGGACGGGATTGCCGTCGTCGTCCACGATGCACATGTCGGTGAACACGAAACCACCTGCGGTCTCAGACATGGTGCGATGCACGGGAAATCCGTCGGGCACATCGGTCATAGCGATATCCAACGGACCCTCACGCAGCATCGGCGCGCTGGACAGATCACGGTGGGAGAACGTCGGATGCTCACGCAATCGCTGGGTGAAGGCCGGCCATCCCACGATGCCCGTCGCCCGTTCGCGTTCGATGAGATCGAGGGCCGTCCCGGCGTCGAGTCGGGGCATGACGAGGAGTGTGACGGGCTGGTGCAGTGCACCCGTCGTCGCGAGCAGCCCGCCGATCCAGAAGAACGGCATCGCGCACAGAATCCGGGCGTCAGCGACCGAACCCGTCACCGCACGGATTGCGTCCGGCCATGTCGACGTCTGCCGTACCAGCGTGCCGTGGGTGTGCAGCACGCCTTTGGGGTCGGCCGTGGAGCCCGACGTATGGATCATGATGGCCAGATCCGCGGGAGAAATCTCGGCTTCGACCGCCGCCAGAATCTGTTGTGGCACTCCGGGTTCGGACTCGTCGTAACGCATCGCCCAGCGCCGGTCCGAGTCGCCGGTGAACGCGATGCGACGCAGGTAGGGCGCCGCCCGCAGCGCGAGCCGGTTGGTCGGTTGGCCGGACAGCTCTGGTAGCGCTTCTTCAAGGCGTTCGGCCACATCGATGGTGAGTATCTTCGTCGGGGCGATCAACAGCCCGACATCGGCCAACCGGACCACTTTGGCGATCTCCGCCGGGGCGTACAGCGTGCTCAGCGGGATCACGACCGCACCGATCCTGGACGCGGCCAGCCACCAGGACACCCAATCGGCACCGTTGGCGAAGAACAGCCCGACGCGTGCGCCCTTGCCGACGCCCTCGGCCAGCAGCCAGCGGGCGAGTTGGCCCGACCGATGCTCCGCCTCTCGATAGGTGAGCCGTTCAGTCGGCGTGACCAGATATGTCTCGTCGCCGAACTCGTGCGCGCTGCGCTCCAGAAGTGCAGGGATGGTCGGGCGCGGCTGATTCACGAGCGAAGTCTATGGGCCGGAAAAATTACGCGTCGGTGGGTATCGAAATTCCCCTTGGTGCGGTTAAGGTCAGCACATGACGACGACTGTCGAAGCGGCTGACCGGGTTGTGGGGCTCGCACGGGGCATGCGCGAGCTCGTGAAAGCACAGGCAGCGGAGTCCGAACAGGCGCGCACCCTCACCACGGAGGTCGTCGACGCGCTGTGGGCCAGCGGTCTGATGACGGCTTTCAATCCCGTCGAGGCCGGGGGAGTCGAGCCAACGTTCAGCGAGATGATCGAGACCTGGATCGAGATGGCATGGCAGGACGGCTCCTTCGGCTGGGTGGGTATCGCGAACCTGCCGTCGTCGTTCGCGGCGGCGGCGTATCTGCCCGACGAAGGATTCGCGGAGGTGTTCACCGCACACCAGAACCGCGTGACGATGGGCGGCCAGTTCTTCCCCAACGGACAGGGCCGCGCGGTCGACGGCGGTTTCACGCTGAGCGGGGCGTGGAATTTCGGCTCGGGGACCGGCCATGCGGAATACGTCACGGCTGGGTTCTTCCCGATGGACGACGGCGAGATGCGCTGGATCAGCGAAGGTGTGCCCGATATGCGGGTGGCCGTCATCCCTCGCGAGGAGATCGATTTCAAAGACGGGTGGTTTGTCCAGGGGCTCAAAGGAACCGGGTCCTACGACTACAGCGTGCAGGAAATATTCGTCCCTGAGCACCGGACATTCGCGCTGTTTTCGCGGGAGGCGCTGCGGGGATCGTCGCCCGCCACCCGGATGGGGCTGATGCCCGTCACGGCCGCGGGACATGCTTCGTGGGCCCTTGGTGTCGCCAAGAGCATGCTCGACGACGTCCAGGACCTCGCGGCCACCAAGTTCCGGATGAGCGATATGGCGTCACTGGCGAGTCGCCAGACTTTTCAGAAGGATCTCGCACATCATGTCGCGGCCTGGCG
Source organism: Mycobacterium neglectum (assembly GCF_002591975.1). Classification (GTDB taxonomy): domain Bacteria; phylum Actinomycetota; class Actinomycetes; order Mycobacteriales; family Mycobacteriaceae; genus Mycobacterium; species Mycobacterium neglectum. Next base: position 32,421 of record NZ_NVQE01000034.1, read on the forward strand.
TGCCGCGCGACTGCTGGTGATTGACGCATTCACCACCGCGGAGGCGGTCGTTGCATCGGGGGAGGAATTGACCCCGACGCTGCGTGCCGATATGCGCGTTGCCGCTGTCTATGCCACCGATATCTCGCGACAGGCCGCCGAATGGGCGCATCTGGTCGCGGGCACGAGTTCGATCCGGGAAGGCAGCCGCCTCGAGCGCGCATTCCGGGACTTGTACACCGGCAGTCAGCATGCGTTCATCAGCGAGAAGGTGGCCATGGACGCGGCGCAGATCTGGCTCGGCATCATCGAGGATCAGTTCGGACTCTGATCCAGCGCGCGCCACACGTCGGTCGGCATCGGGTAGGCGATAGCCTGCGCGACTTTGTCCGCCGTGGCTTCGCCGAGTTCGCGTCGCACCAGCCACAGCGCCAGATCGATGCCCGCGGTGACCGCGCCGCCGGTCACCACATTGCCGTCATCGACCACGCGATGGGGCTGGACGACGGCGCCGTACTGCGAAAGTGCCTCGAGCGCTGCCGGATTCGTGGTGGCGTTGCGATCGCGCAGGATCCCCGCCTCGCCAAGGAGTAGCGCACCCGTACACACCGACCCCACCCATCGAGCCGAGGTCGACAAATCGGCGATGAGGCGGGGCAGCGTGCCGCGCCGAATCTCACGTGGCACACCGGTGTCCGTTCCATCCACCCAGCTGCCGCCCGGAACGAACAGCGCGTCGGGCGCCCCGAGCTCGTCGACAACATGCAGTTGCAGCCCGTTGGCGGCAGACACCACGGGAGGGCCGTCGAGGCGTACCACCGCGACTTCAAGGTCGGGATCGATGGTCGCAGCGCGGGCGAACACCTCCCACGGCGCGACGACGTCCAGGGCGTCGAACCCCTCGAACACGACGATCTCAATTCGCATCTACTCAGTCTTGTCCTGCCATAAGCTGCACGCCATGCCTTTGGACCGCGCAGCACTCGCCGTGGGCGGCATCCGCCTCGCGTCGGGAATTTCGTTCCTCGTCGATCCGCTCCGCGCCAACAAGCTGTGGGGAGATTCCGGCGAGCCGGCCCCGACGGCGCAGCTTCTGCTGCACTCCATGGGTTATCGCGATGCGCTCATCGGAGGCTTGATGCTGTCCGCTGCCGTGCGCGGAAAGGACACCCGCGGTTGGTTTCTCGCGTCGGGCGGCGCCGACGCGTCTGACCTGTTGGGCGGAATGAGGGTGCACAACGAGATGAGCCGCTCACAGCAGATCATCGGACTCGGCGGCGCGGTCGTCGGCATCGGGGTCGGACTGTGGGGTGCGACCCGTCGCCGGCCAAAGCCGGCTGCGTCGGACTGACTCACGCCGCGCGGTAGCGCGTCAGGCTCGGCCGGGCGTCAGCCGGCGACTCACGTAGTTCTTGAGTTCCACGGAGAGCGCATCGGCGGCCAGCAACTGCGGAAGCAGCTCGGGTTCCGACATTTTGGCGCGGAAAACCAAGCTGATCGTCACGTCATGGTCGGGACGATCTTCGATCGAGATCGTGTCGCCTGCCTGCACCGCCCCCGGCGCGACAACCCGAAGGTATGCACCGGGCATGGCCGACGCGGTGAAGGTCTTGATCCAGTCATCGATGTCCAGGAACGCCGAGAAGGTTCGGCACGGGGTACGGGGCGCGGACACCTCGAGTAGTAGGCCGCCGGTTCCGACGCGCCAACGCTCACCGATCAGTGCGTGCGTGACGTCGACGCCCGAGGTGGTGAGATTCTCGCCGAACATTCCATCGGTGAGTGGACGGTCGAGCCGCGTCTCCCACTCGTTGAGGTCTTCGCGGGCATAGGCGTAAACGGCCTGGTCGTCGCCCCCATGCAGTTTCTGGTTGCCGATGGAGTCGCCGACCAGACCACTACCCAGGCCGCCGCGCATCGGCCCTGGCGAACGAACCATGACAGCCTCGGCCGTCGCCGATTTATCGATGCCGGTCTGCCTCGACGGCGCATCGGGATTCGCGCGCACACGCGCCAGATTGACGGACAACACCTTTGACACGACTTCAGGGTAGTGGCGGCCCCGGCCAGGTGCCCGGCGTGAGGCGTCCGTATCAGCAGTCGAGTTGAACGACAGCCGCACTGACGATCTCCCCGGCAGCGGAAATCGACACGCCGAGATCGTTGCGCACCATGATGACCGCCTCCGATGCCGGCGTGCCGCTACCGAGAACGCCGCAGATCTTGGCTCCTTCGGCCCGCAGTTGTTGGTCAGTGAGGAACGCATAGCTGGTCTGCATCGTCCGAACGAACTCGTCTTCGTCCGCCGCAGCGGGGGCGGCAAACGCCACTGCAGAAACGACCGATAAGAGGGCCCCGACCACATATTTCAAAACTCAATCACCTCCGGACCATGCGCGAGCTCGCCGCGCTCATCAGGGAGCGTCGCGGACGGGATCACGGCTTACGCTTCGGCGCTCGATTCAGTCGGTACGCCGGCGCACGGAAATTTTCGTGTGCGTTATCTCTAGCCTAACTTACTTTCTGCCGAAGAGACTGTTGGCCTCATCTACTACATGACGTAGTATCTGCCTTGAACATTGCCGAAAGATCCTTGGAGGTGTTCTGTGAAGTGGAGTTTTGCCCAGGTCGGCCTGCTGATCATCTGTGTGTTCCATGTCGTGCAGGCGGTGATCGGGTTCATCGCAGAACCGAGTTTCGCGACGGGACCCGACGCGCCGACCGTCCAGATCCTGGGGATGGACTACAACGGCTGGCATGCCGTGGCCGGGCTTGCGCTCTTTGCGCCCGGCCTGGTGTTCGCGATTCGCAAGTCGTGGTCGGTGCTGTACCTACTCGTGGCCGGGGTCGCCGGGGCGCTGCCGGGCATCTGGGCGTTCTTCTCGAATCAGGTCGCCTACATCTTCGCGTTTCCCAACAACATCACCGACGCGATCGTGCACATCGTGACGGCGGCGGTGATGTTCTCAGTGGCCGCGATCCAGATCCGCCTCGACGGTGGTCTTCGAAACTCGCTGGCCGATCTCCGCAGGCGCGGATAGCGCGAAGGCCGTCGCCGCTCCTACCGATCCCAACTTCCGACACCGCTTGTGTTATTGGGATCGGTAGCGTGGGGGCCGCCGTGTACTTGCGGTCACGACGCCGCCCAGGTGCGGTGCATGACCAAAGGAATCGCCATGAATATCAATCACATTCGGACGCGGATCATCGCCGGCGGACTGATGGCGTTAGGCATAGCGGTAGCCGGTTCGGGTTTGGGCCCATCGAGCGCCCAGGCTCTGCCGGGCGAACCGGTGCCGATGAGGGGGGCGTGGCCCGGCTGTCCGGAGAACAACCCGTCCGGCCCATGTCATTGGTGTCCGGGGGACCCGCCGGTGCAGACCGGCAATCTTCGTGTTAACCCGGTGATTTGGGACAACAACGTCTGCCACACCTACTGGTACGTCTACCACGGACAGGGCAACGTCGCCCAGAACATCTTCGAGGGCGAGGTGCCACCGCCGCCACCTCCGCCACCGCCGGGATTCACACCACCCCTGCCGCCGGGATGGTGCTGGTCACTCTTCATCCCGGGGCCGTGCCCGTAACGGCAGGCGACAGCTAGTCGCCCGTGCGCTCGAACTCGTCGGTGAAATCCCCACCGCCTGCGCACGCGCCACCGGCCGCTATGGATTGCTTTCCCCGCCCGGTGAGCAGCGCGATCGGATCGTCCAACTGCGGGGGCATCGGATACTCCGCGGTGATCGTCGATTGTGCCGTGCCGCCGTCGGGGCACGTCGTGGTTCCTGCTTCGTCACGCGTCCACTTGTCGTCCGCGAATATCAGCGTGACGACTCCGTCTACGGCGTGGAACAGGCTCATGCACCGATCGCCGGTGCGCAGGCAGTAAGTGTTGGCGGACAGCACCTTTCCGCGTACGACATTGCCGTTGGCGAACGTCGTCTTCTGCTGATAGCTCCCGTGCAGCGCCTCGGCCGGGGTGACCACCCTCGGCGGGAGGACGGCGGGATCGGCAACCTTGTTGGGGTCGGGGTCGCCGGTGCGGGTGAACTTCACGGTGCGTTTGGCGGCACAGGCGCCGTTCGTCGAGGCCCTGATCGTTTCGCCCGACAAGGTACCGTCGGGATGCGGTTGCAGAGTGAACACCACCCAGAGCTCTTCGGGTTGATCACCCGTGCACTGCGCGGACGCGAGGCCCACCGCGACCCAGGTACCGCCCAATTGATCAAAAGTCAGGTTTGACAGCAGGGCCATACCGGCGCCGCTGATGTTCGCCGCCGTCGCGACACAGCCGCTGGCGCCACATTCTGAACGAACGGCCCAATTACTGGTCGTTGCAGGCGCATTCGGGACTGTCTTGCCTTCCAGATCCGTCCCGGGGCCGTAATCGGCGGTGTAGTTGCCGATGAATTCACTCCCGCTTGGCGATGAGGACGAGGGGCTCTCAGTGGAGCCGTCCCGCCCAGTGAACTCCACGACGGCGACGACACCGGCGACCACGATGAGGGTGGCGATGAATACCAGAGCGCCGACGAGCAGTCCACGGTTTCGCCCTGGCCGTTTCGGTGGTGCGCTCCGCTGTGGTTGGGCCCACGGTTGTTGCGGCAGCATCGGCGAACTCGGTGGGCCGGCCTGACCAATGGTGGGCGGTGGGATAGGTCCGCCGATGCTTGGTTGACTTGGCCGGGTGATGACTTCCTTTGCGGCGGAGGCCATATCGAGGGCACTGGCGTAGCGGTCCGACGGTTGTTTGGCCAGACCGGTGGCGATCACCGCGTCCAACGCTGTCGGGACAGTTCGGCTGATTTCGGACGGCCTCGGTGGTGGCATGAAGATGTGCCCGCTGGCGACCCGCTCGAAAGTGTCGCCGGGGAACGGCTGTTGACCGGTCAGGCACTCGTAGAGCACACACGCCAGCGCGTAGATGTCAGAGCTGGGGTTGATCTGGTCGGCGCTGAAACGCTCCGGGGCCATGTAGGCCCAGGTGCCGATCGCCGCACCGGTCTGCGTCACCCCATCCTCGGCGGTGCGGGCGATCCCGAAGTCGATGAGATACGCGAAGTCGTTCTCGTCGATCAGGATGTTCGACGGTTTCACGTCGCGGTGTACGAGTCCCGTCTGGTGGGCCGCGTGCAGCGCCGCGGCGATCTGCTCGACGATCGCGACCGCGCGTGGTGGCGTGAGCGGACCGTCGTCGAGCAGGCTGTGCAGGTCGGTGCCGGCGATGAGCCGCATGGTCACGTACAGCCGGCCGTCGATTTCGCCGAAGTCGTAGATGGGTACAACGTGGCGGTCGTCCAAGCGTGCGGCGGCACGGACCTCCCGGCGGAATCGCTGCTCGAATTCGGGGTCCTCACTCAGATTCGAGAGCAGCATCTTGAGCGCCACGACGCGGTCGATCTGGCCGTCGTAGGCGCGCCAAACCTCACCCATTCCGCCGCGACCGATCAACTCGATCAGCTGGTAACGGCCGAATGGCGTGCCCTCCACCGGCATACGATAACGGCCACTCGCCCGAATTATCCCGATAGTGAGGTGAACCTGGTGCCCGACAAGACCGACCACCGCCCGCCGCGGGCCGGCGTGGGGGAGAAGGAAACCTTGGTGGAGTTCCTCGACTACCTGCGCCGGGCGATGGTGTCAAACATCGAGGGTGCACCCGAGCCACAGGCGCGAACCGCGGGGGTGCCGTCAGGAACGAGCGTGCTGGGCTTGGTCAAACACCTGGACCATGTCGAAAGGTTCTACTTCCTAGGGGAGGACGTCAGCGACTGGAGCGCGACCTTTCGACCCACTTCCGAGGACACGATCGACGCTGTGGTGGCCTCCTACAAGGAGGCCGTTTCACAAGCGAACGTGATCATCGATGCCTGCGGGGACCTCAGTCAACCCGCGCCGCGTTCGGCCCGGCCGCAGGCAGCGCCGACGATGCGATGGATTCTCGTGCACATGATCGAAGAGACGGGTCGGCACGCCGGCCACGCCGACATCTTGCGCGAGCAGATAGACGGCACGACCGGTCGCTGATCCCGGTTACCCAGCGGCGTCGAGGATCTTGATCGCGAAGACGAGCGTGTCACCGGGCAGAATTCCCGCTGCGGGCTGACCGTCCGCGTAACCGTCGGCCGATGTCATCGCGACAGCGACAGTGGATCCGACTTTCTGGCCGGCGATGGCCTTCTGGAAGCCCGGAACGACGCCGGTGAGCGGGAACTGCTCGGGAGCGCCCCGTTCGTAGCTGCTGTCGAACACCGACCCGTCACGTCCATTGACGCCCATGTAGCAGACCGAAACCGTCGCCGTGGGTGACACGACTGGCCCGTCACCTGCCTGCAACGTGTGCACCTGGGTCTCGGTCACGCTGAAAGGCATGCCCACCTTTACCTCCGGCGCCGTCGCATCAGTGGATCCGGTGACCGCGACGTCGCCGGTGGCGCCGTTCAGCGTCCACTCGGGCGTGCCGACGGTCGGGGCCACCGTCGGGCACGTGGTGGCTGCGGCCGGGGTCGGCGGGGCTGCTGGTACCTGGGTTCGGGTGACCGAGAACGGGTCCGCAGCGGCGCTGCTCGTGGACGGCGCACTCGTCGACGAAGCATCGGCGTCGGAGTCCGAGCCGCACGCGGCGAGCGTCGTCACGAGCGCGGCGGCAATGCCTGCGAGCGCGACGGAAGAAGACAGACGAGAGGAATTCACCGTCGCCACGCTACAGCCGCGTTACGCGGTCACCGTCGGTAGGTGGCTGAACTGCTCATATCAGCAGAACTGGTACTCGACGGCCCAGTTGTCGACGGCCCACGTGGCCGCGAACTGACCGCCGAGCGCTGGGTTGGCGTCATGAATCATCCCCGTGCCGCCCTCCGGCGTGAATCCCGGGGGATCCCAGGTGACGGATTCGAAAGCAGGGGAGAGTTCGGGGGTGCAGACCGACTGCATGGCGATGTAGCCGTCCGCGATCGCGAACTCGGCGTTGTCCTGGGTTTGGACCGGCGTGTAGGGGTCGGCACCGGCCGCCGGCGAATGGGCGACGAGGGTGGCGACGGTGATTGCCACTGCGGACAGCACGGCCACCGGTCGGTGGTGGTTTAGCTTCCGCATGATGGCTCCCGGATCTTGATGGTGTTGCGAGTATCCACTGCAAACGTCGTCATTGTTCGTGAAACGACAGGTCCCACGATGAGTATGTCTCATCGCGACGGTCTATTCACCGGAGCGATACGAGATGGAAGGTCCAACGATGGGAACCAAGCCTTCGCGCGGTGGTTATCTGCCGATCAACGGGCTGAAGCTCTATCACGAGGTGCACGGCGACCTGGGCGCATCGAAGGCGCCATTGCTCTTGATCCCCGGTGCGTTCATGGCCGCCGACTCGATGCCTGACTGGGTAGAGGCGTTCGCACGTGAGCGCGCCGTGATCGTGTTCGACCAACAAGGACATGGTCGCACCCCGGATACGTCGCGGGAGATGTCCTACGAGCAGTTCGCCGATGATGGCGCGGAGTTGTTGCGCGCCTTGGAGGTCGAGCGTGCGGACGTGATGGGGTATTCACAAGGCGGCGGTGTCGCGTTGCAGCTCGCGATCCGCCATCCCGCGATGGTGAACAAGTTGGTTTCGATGTCGGCCACATTCCGCAAGGAGGGGTGGTACCCGACCGTGCTCGAATCCATTGGGGGCCTTACTGCCAAAGATTTCGCGGGTACGCCTGTCGAGACTGCCTTCAAGGCGCACACTCCGGGTGCCAAGGCCTACGACGCCTACCTCGAGAAGATGAAGGCCTTGAACATCAACGACCAGAACATCAGCGACGAGGAGATGCGGTCAATTTCCGCCAAGACGATGGTCATCGTCGGTGATGCGGATGGCGTGACACTCGAACATGCGCTGGCAATGTTCAAGCTCCGCGGTGGAGGCGATGTGGCCGCGGCGGCCGCAGGGCTGCTGCAAAAGGTTCCCGATGCGCGCCTGGTGGTGCTGCCGGCGATGTCGCACATCGGCCTGTCGGGGGAGTCGGAGTTGTTGATCCCCTTGGTGAGTCGGTTTCTCGATGATGTGCCGCCGAAGGTCCCGGAGCTGTTCTAGGCGGCCGACCTGCTCGGCGCCGGCGGTTAGGGTGGATCGTCATGCGGGTGTTGGCGGCTGTCGCAGGCATCGGGCAGTCGGACTGCGAGCGCGTCGTGAACGACATCTTGGCCCAGCCTGTCTTGGCCATTACCAGCCTGGGCTATGTCGTGGTGGGTTTGGCCGTGTTGTGCTGGGCGGCGCGAGGTAGGGGCGCACTGGCCGCGGCTGCCGGCGTCGTGCTCATCGCCGTCGGAATAGGCAGCTTCGCCTACCACGGGCCGCAGCCGTCATGGGCAGGGCCCGCCCACGACTGGCCCATCGTGGCGCTGGCAGCCGTGTGCGCCCTGGGCCTGGCCCGGACCGCCCGACGGCGACCGCGGATGTGGATGGCGGCGGGCGGAATCTTCGCGATTGCTCTAATCGCCTACGCGGCAGGACGTTCCGGGTCGCCACTGTGCCGGCCCGACAGCCTGTGGCAGTACCACGGCGCCTGGCATGTCCTTACCGCAGCGGCGGCCGGATGCGCCGCCGCGGCGATGGGCCGCCGACGTGAGGGCGCTTCGGCCACTCACGGTCGGCGCTGATCCAACGAAAGGTCAGTAATCCCAGGTCGCGGGGACGCAGCGGAAGACGTCGCCGTGGGTCGCCACATGGCAGACGGACGGGAACGGCAGGTGGGTGGCAACCATCGCCTCGCCCGTCGCCGCCAGCTCCCGCAACAACTGGATGCGGACGCGGGCGGACTCCTCGGGGTCGTGTTCAAAGCCGTTGTGCCACTCGGGGTTGTCGAATCCCGGTGCGAACACGGAGTCGCCGGCGAATGTCAGAGCATCGCCGCCGGATGCGAGGCGGACGATGCTGTGCCCGGGAGTGTGACCGCCGTTGCGGGTGACCAGAACCCCCGGCGCAATTTCGTATTCCGTCTCGAACGTCCGTAAGTTGCCGCGGTACTCGTTCAGGAATCGCGAGGCGATGGACCGGAGCGCGTCCGGCACCGGCGCCGGCATGTCGGTTTTGGAGAAATCGGGCGCCTCCCAGAACTCGGCTTCACGTGTCGCGACGTGGACGCGCAGATCCGGGCGCAGCCGCTCCTTCAGACCTTGGGTGAGCAGTCCGCCTACGTGGTCCATATGCAGGTGGGTGAGCACCACGTCGGTCACGGCCGAGGGATCGATGCCGGCGGCCTCCAGTCGGTGGACCGTCTGCCCGGCCCTGGGGAAGTCGGGGAATTCCACGCCGAGTCCGGCGTCGACGAGGATGGTTCGGCTGCCGCTGCGCACCACGACCACGTTCAGCGGCCAGTCGAGCACGTCCTGGGGCAGGAACATGTCGTTGAGCCAGTTTCCGTACTCGGTCGGGTCGGCGTTGGTCGCCATCGTCCGGGCCGTGATGGGCAGCACCCCATCGCTGATCACGAGCACCTCGATGTCACCGACCTGCACCGCGTAGCGCGACGGAACCAATTCGTCGAGTCCTGTGTTACCCAGTGAAATGCTGTCCACGCTCATGGTTTCTCCTCCAGGGGCTGTATCCGAAGACATGGTGATGACCTGTCATTCCCGGGGAACGCCGTCCAGCGGCTGGATTCATCCATCCGGTCGGATCACTCCGAGACCTCGTGCCGGTGCTTGGGTCAGCAACTGCGCATTACGATGCGGCGATGGGCTCGTCAATGTTGCTCTAATAGCAAGAAAAGGATCGTGAGTGTAATTCCGCATCGAGACGACACCTGCCGGGGGTGAGGGATGGCCCGACGCGTTGAGCGGTGGTGGAAGCAGCCGGACCAGTATGACTGGCTGAGCGCCTACCTGAATGAGCGCGGACTGCAGATACTCTGGCGCCGCGCAACGTTTGGCTTCACCCTGGCGACGGGGGCGCTGCCGATCGTGATGCTCTGGAGCCCGTTCGGACCAGACAATCCCGCGACCGTCGCGATCGCTTTCGCCGCCGCGGCAACCGCCGTCGCCGGTGGTTTTCTCTGGCTGCTTCGTTGGCCCACCCGGCGGCAGTCCGTCATCTTTTGGGCGATGTCCACGGCGGCAATTGCGGCAACCAGCTTCGCCTTTTCAAACCCGTACTCGGGGTTGGGTGCGTGTGCGACCTTCGCCGTCATCGGTGGTTTCGCCGCCTACTTCCACACGATGGGTCACGTGGTCGTCAACCTCGCAGTCGCTACGGTGTGTTCGGCGATCCTGGCGCACCGACTCATTGCCGCCACCGGTGACGTCGCGCTGGCGATCGCAACCTTGGTCACGGTGGCGTCGCTCAATATCGGCGTGCCGTTTGGAATCGAGTCGTTGGTGCACACGTTGCGGTCTGACTTGCGGGGTTCTGACCGCGATCCCCTGACCGGGCTGCTGAATCGGCGCTCCTTTCACCGCTCGGTCTACGAACTCATGATGCTCCATCGGAGTCCCGCAGGGACCTACCTGGTGATGGCGATGATCGATCTCGACAATTTCAAGCACCTGAACGACACCCGGGGCCACGCCGCGGGTGATCAGGCATTGGTCGGTGTCAGCGCCGCGCTTCATGAGAATTGCAGTTCCGCAGCGGTCATCGGCAGGGTAGGAGGGGAAGAATTCGTGGTCGCAGACATCGATACGTCGCCGAACCCTGCCAAGCTGGCCGAACGACTACGCCAGGCAATCGACACAATCCACTTACCGGTGACAGCGAGCATAGGTACTGCGGGCGCCCCGCTCGAAACCGACTCAGGTACAGCGAATCTCCAACTCATCGACGATCTGATCCGCACGTCGGACGCGGCGATGTACGAGGCGAAACGCGCGGGCGGGAATCAGGTGTGTCACTATTCGACGCTGGTACCGCCGCAGTGAATCGAGGCCCCAGCCAGAAGCGTTGAACGTGGCGTTCGTGTTCTTTCAATTGTTGGTCGCCGGCAATCGATCTTGAAAAGCGTTGGGCTGGTACGCCCACTCGATTGATACGCAACGTTGCCGTATCGGACAAGTTTGGGCAGTGTGGGGGTATGAGCAACGAAAAGGTCACTGTCGAAAGAACCATCACGGCACCCGTAGACGAGCTATTCGACGTCCTTTCCAATCCCGAGCGACACCAGGCGCTCGATGGCTCTGGGTTCGTCCGCAGTGTGGACCACGCCGATCGGATACAAAAGGTCGGCGATGTGTTCACGATGAACATGCAGGGTGATCACATGGGTGGTGAGTACAAGACTGACAACCACGTGTCCGGCTATGTCAAAGACAAGCTTCTGGCCTGGAAGACTGCCCCCGCGGGCACTGAGCCTCCCGGGTGGGAGTGGCTGTGGGAGCTGGAACCGCAGGGGCCTAACGAGACCTTGGTTCGCCATACCTACGACTGGTCGAAGGTCACGGACAAGAAACTGCTCGAAAAGGTGAAGTTCCCGTTGGTGACAGAGGATCAGCTGACCGACACGCTAGCTCGACTGGCTGCCGAGGTTCCGTCCTGATCGGGTAGCACCCCCGCGGGACCGACATCCTCGATCGCTAAGCGGGGCGCGCGTCCCCACGGTGTTCGATAGCGAACTGACGGATACAAGCGTTTACCTCGTCTGGAACCTCGGCCGGCAGGGAGTGTGTCGCGTTGGGCCACAGGTGGTATCGCCACGCGGGCACCACCGACCGGATTCTTGCAATGCCCGCCGCTGGGTTATGAATAGTGTTGCCCGCCAGAAGGACTTGGACCGGAAGTGGCACCGAACGCAGTAGACCATTACTAGGAAGTCGCAGCGCCGGCGTGCGCCAGGGCGGTGCGAAGGTGGCGAATCCGGCCACAAACAACCCGGTGAGCATATCGATGGAACTGCCCGCTTCGGGGTGACCTGTTATCCACGCCGCGGCCTGCCCGGCCCGCGCGGAAGACGGGCGCGACGACACGACCGCGAGACGTCGCCAGAACTTTGCAGAGGTTCGAGCCACCGTGCTGGCCGGATCAACCAGCGTGACAGTCGCCAACCGATGCGGCGCCCGCGCCGCCATGTGGGTGGCAAGCCAACCCCCGTACGAATGCCCAACCAGATGCACATCACTCAGCCCCAGTCCCTCCAGCACCGCGTCAATACAGCGAGCGGAATCTGCGGGGGAGAACATCGCCTTTGTCTGAAGGCTCGCTCCGGGTTGACCCAACATATCCATCGCATAGACGGTGAAATCACTTGTCAAGCCCTGAACTTGATCCCACCACATGGCCGACGTCAGGAAGAATCCGTGTATCAGGACGATGGGTACACCGCTGTTTGGCCCGTGCTGATACACCCGAACCGTGCCGAATTTTGTTGGCACATCGTGCACGACATCCGGTCGCGGGCTCAATGTGCGTAACTCGTCATACGCAGTCAGATACCGCAGCCGCGTGTCCGCGTCCTTGAACCCGCCGTCAGCCAAGCTCAAGAAGTAACCCTCCGGTCAACGCGACAATCCACCGCGGAGGTCACGGTAGGGAGGGATCGGGGGTCAGTCAATCGCTGCGCACCTTGCCGGGCGGATAGGAAATCCTTCCCTTTCGGGCGTCGAATCTGGCTTCGCGGGGATTACGGAGGACAAGCCGCCCGTCGGACACTTGCGTGGACCACCTGGAAAGCGGCTTCCGCCGGACACCGCGACGCAACATGAGGAGACACCACCATGAATAATTCCAACCGCCCCGTCACCGTTTCCGCGCCCTCACGTTGGATCGTGCGCGCCACGCTGTCCGCAGGTGCGCTTGTCCTCGCGGCCAGCCCGTTCGGGGCTCTCGCCGTGGCGAACGCCGACTACAAGGAAGTCGATTTCGCATCGTGTCTGGAGCGCGATATGCCGACGGACTACTGCTGCGAGCACGCCGGCGGCGTTATGCGCAACGGCGCCTGCATCAATCCGAATGACCTCTTGCAGCCAAGCGGAGGAGCTGTTCTCGAGGTTCAGCCGGATCCACCGACGAACGTTCCGCCGTACGTAATCGGCGATCTGTCCTCGGGAACGGTTCTTGAGGTTCAGCCGACTCCGCAGACGAAGGTTCCACCGCGCGTAGTCACCAAGGCGCCCGTGTTGATCGCCACTCGGTGACGCTCGCAGCCGTCACGCAGGTAGCTGTGCCGTCGCGTCGCCGCCGTCGCGTTTCGCATTGAACATCGAATGGTCGGCTCGCTCGATGAGGGTGTCGAGCAACACCACAGGATCAACCTTCGGCGCTGCGAAGCTGGCGACGGCAACGCTGACGACCCCGACACTGGCGGTAATCGCGTAGTCCGTCGGCGCGGCGATAGCGCGCCGGACGCGATCGAAGTCCCAGTCGGGACGACTGCCTGGCTCGGCAAAGTCGACGATGACGAATTCCTCACCGCCGAGCCGCGCCACCAATGCACTGCCCCTAACCGCGGACTTGATCCGCCATGCGCTACGAACCAAAACCGCGTCGCCGACGGTGTGACCGAATCTGTCATTGACGTCTTTGAAGCGATCCAGATCCACGACCATCACGATCACGTCGCTGTTCGAGGTGGCGGCATCGCGTACGAAGGTTCCGACCTGCATATGCAGGCCACGCCGGTTGAGCAGACCGGTCAGCGGATCGGTGACAGACTCGTTGGCGTCGTTACGCAATGCCCAGATCGAGGCCTGGATCCCCAGCGGTGTCCCGACGACCAGTGCCACCGACGCGAGTGTCATCGCGGTGAAATCAACGACGTCTAGCTGCGCTGCGACAGCAACTTGTGCGGCAAAGGCCGCCGTCGTCGCAAGGATCCACACGATATGGCCCGCAAGCGCTTTCGGGCCATCGAAGAAAATCAAGAACACCGAGAGCATGGTGAAGAAACTGAACCCGAACGAGGCCAGCACCCAACTTGGATCCAGCAGGACCATCACGGTGATTGCGACGTCGGCGGAGATGACGAACGCAAGCGACATCCGCCGCGAGGGCCACGACCGAAAACACCACACCCATGCCCAGAAGACTTGTAACGCGACGAACACCGCCACGGCGATCCGCGACGCGAGGGTGCTCGCGGACGGCAGCAGGATCACGGCGCAGATCACCGCGTCCAGCCCGGTACCCAGGCCGATCAAGACTTGGACCGCTCCGGACATCGCCCGCTTGGTGAAGTACTGGACTTGCGCGTCGTAATCGACCGGCGCACTCCACCATTCGCGGACGAGGCGGCCGAACACGACGGCACTCTTCGAATACGCTACCAACCCGAACTCCCACTAGCCGCGCTACTGCCGACCTTCCTGGCCGGCGGTTGAGCGGACCCCTGCCTGGCGCAGCAAACCAACTATAGGGCTAATGAACACCGACATACCGTTGTCGCGACAGGGTCTGATGCTGGTGTCATGGACAAAAACACGGACATGGTGGATACCAACTCGGCTGCAGCGGATGCGGCGCTCGCAGTGTGGTTGGAGATGTGGAACAAGGACAGTGCGATCGCCCGTCGGATCTGCAGTGAGGATTTCCGGATTTATTTCGGGAACTCCGACACGGATGGGTCGAACCCGGGCGACGACGTGCTGGGCGCCGAGAGTTTCGCTCGGTTCCTGGACCGGTGGCGCGAGAAGCATCCGGATGTGGTGTTCACCGAGGTCACTCGGGCCATAGCCGGCGCGCACGGGCGGATGGTGTGGAACATGCAGGTCGGGGAGCTTGCTGTGGGCGGGATCGATGTCTTCGACTTCACCGAGGACGGGCTGATCCGCCAAGTGTGGTCGGTGGGTGGGACGCGCGCGTTCACCTGAGACCGGTGGAGACTCAAATCCATGAGGAGAGCCGAGCGGTTGTACGCGCTGGTCGATCTGCTGCGGGGAGCACGCCGGCCGTTGTCGGCGGCTCGGCTCTCCGAGGAGTTCGAGGTGTCCAAGCGCACGATTGAGCGCGACATCCAGTCGCTCCAGCTCGCGGGGGTCCCGATCTATGCCGACTACGGGGTGTCGGGCGGGTATTCGATCCTGCGGGAACACTCCCTGCCGCCGCTGAATCTCACAGTGCCGGAGTCGCTGGCCGTGCTCGCGGGGCTTGGCTTACTGGAGACCTCGCCCTATGGTGCGGCGGCGCGTCGAGCGCGGGCGAAGGTCCTCGCGATCAGCCGCGAGGATCAGCTCGCGCCAGTCGATGAGGCGTTGGCGTCGATGTTCGTCATCGACGCCCAGTCGCCGTCCGAGGCGGCGATCTCGCTGATTCCCGAGGCGATCGCCGCGCGCCGGGTCGTACGGTTGGATTACATCTCCGAGGACGGCCAGACTCACACCACCCGCGACGTGGAGGCGATGGGTCTGCTCCGCGGAGGTGATGCGTGGCTGTTCGTGGGATGGTGTCGGCTGCGCGAAGGCATCCGCGGATTTCAGCTCCACCGCATCCGGCAGCTGGAGATCACCGGAGACGTGTTTCCCGAACGCGATACTGCGGTGCTGGACGCGGATCTGTCGCGGTGGCGCACTCGGCGGCTCGGGTGAGGCCCCCTAGCTGGGCAGTCTCCGCTCCACCGGTCTGATCGTGGTCACCCGTTGTCCCGCCATGTGAGCAACTGCTTGAGCGACGCGAGGTCGTAACCGTCGTCGGAGGTGAGTTCGGTCTGGAACAAAGTGACGCCTGCCTCGCGGAAGGCATCGGCGCTGTGGGCGTTCTCCCACAGCGTCGAACGTTCGATATCGGCGCCGTTGCGACCGAACGTCACTGCCAACTCGTCGACGCGGTCGCTGGACCTGCGGAAGGCGTCGAGGTCGGCGAACGCATGCCAGATGTCGGCGTGCCGGGCAACGGCGGGCAGCGAGCGCTTTGGCCCCGTGCCGCCGATGAGGATCGGCAGTTTGCGCACGGGCGGCGGAATCAGTGCAGCGAGCCGGTTCTCGATTCGGATCAGGCTCTCGTCGAAAAGATCGAAGCGGGAGCCGAAGGTGCCGAATTCGTAACCGTATGTGGTGTAGTCCTTTTCGTACCATCCCGCGCCGAGGCCGAGGATGAGTCGGCCGCCGCTGATGTGGTCGACGGTGCGTGCCATGTCAGCGAGCAGGTCCGCGTTGCGGTAACCGACGCCGGTGACGAGAAGCCCGATCTCGGCGTGTGAGGTGATCTCGCCCCACGACGCGAGCGCGGTCCAGCCCTCGAAGTTGGAGACATCGGGCTGCTCGTCGAACAGGACGGGCTTTCCGTCGACGAGGGCCTCCATGGCCGGGCGGTGGAAGTGGTCGTAGCCGAAGATGACGTCGACTCCGAGATCGTCGGCGGCCAGGACGGCGTCGCGCCACGTGCGGTAGTCGGGTGTGCCGCCGGGCTGGATCTGCACGGCGACGCGGACGGGACGGGTCATGAATGCTCCTGAGTCGGGGAAGGGGCGACTCTTGAGCCAAGTTCACCGGGTGGGTATTTATTCCGGGTCGGTCGTCGACGTCGGTACACCGTCGCCGCCAGTGAACTCAGGCGCTTCGCCGCGACATCGATAACCTGATCATCCTGGCGCGAAACCCTTTGGGCTACTTCGTAGTCACGGCTGCTTCATCGAAGCGGACGAAGCTCCAATTGTCTCATCGAGCAGATCTAGCACCGCCCGCCACGCCCGTGTCGCGTGCAAAGCGTGATGTCCTACACCGGGCACGGTGGCGATGGCGTGGGTGGTGCCACCGGTTAATGAGCCGTCAGGGTTCATCGGAGCAGCCCAGAAAGCGTGCTTGGCTCCGCCGTAAACGTTTACGCGCCAGTCAACTCCGGCGTCCTCAAGCGCGCTGGTGAAGGTGAACAGTTGGCCGGGGGTGCAGAGGGGGTCTTCGGAGCCTGTGCACAGCAAGACGGCTGCGCCCACGTCGATCCAATCCTCGGTTCGGGCGGGTGGCAAGCCCGGATGGATCGCGGCGAGTGCCTTGAATGGCACTCCCGCGCTGGCAAGTTCCAGCATGATTCTGCCGCCGGCACCGTATCCGAGCGCAGCGAGCCGGTCGTGATCAGCGCCGGGCACAGCGAGTAGAACGCCGAGCGCAGCATGGCCAATGGCGTGCATGCGGGCGGGGTCAGCCATCAGTGGCATGACCCGAGCCAGCATCGCTTGCGGGTCACCGAAGAACGTCCGGCCAGC
The DNA here is from genome assembly GCF_002591975.1 of Mycobacterium neglectum. Classification (GTDB taxonomy): domain Bacteria; phylum Actinomycetota; class Actinomycetes; order Mycobacteriales; family Mycobacteriaceae; genus Mycobacterium; species Mycobacterium neglectum. The sequence continues at coordinate 49,505 of NZ_NVQE01000034.1, forward strand.
GTGGTAATCCATCGCGAGTGCGATGTAGCCGTGTTTGGCAAGGTCGTCGGCGCGGCTGCGTTGATAGTCATCGAGACCGATACCGTCATGTCCGATGAGCACTGCCGGCCGGGGACCCTTGTCGTCAGGCCGCGCCAAGTGAGCGACCATCGTCAGTCCGTCGACCTCGTAGGTGACTTCGCGCGTGACGACCATGTGGTCACGATAGCCAGGCGCCTCAGGACTTCAGTACCGCGTTCGCGCTAAGCAGACCGACCGTTAGGCGCGCCCGAACACCCCGCGACAGGCGTGTCACTATCTTCGCGGATATTGGCATTGCCGCCACTGGAGCGTGCGGATCGTGCGCGCGACACTGGGAAGGAATCGCCCGCCCGGCGCGTCGCGCACCCAAAACCACGATGAGGAACACCGATATGACTGATCAGATGAAGGCCGTTGTGCTCGCCCGTTTCGGAGGAGCCGATGCGTTCGAACTGCGCGACGTCTCTGTACCGCACGTCGGACCCCGCCAGGTACGGGTGCGCGTCCACGCGACCGCCGTCAACCCGCTCGACTATCAAATCCGTCGCGGAGACTACGTGGATGATGTGCCGCTTCCGGCGATCATCGGCCACGACATCTCCGGCGTGATCGAGGAAGTCGGATCCCACGTAAGCGAGTTCCGCGCCGGCGACGAGGTCTACTACACACCCAAGATCTTCGGCGGGCCCGGCTCCTACGCCGAGCAGCACGTCGCCGACGTCGACCTCATCGGCCGCAAACCGGAGAACCTCAGCCACCTGGAGGCGGCGAGTCTCACTCTCGTCGGCGGAACGGTCTGGGAGTCCCTGGTGACGCGAGCCCAGCTGACCGTGGGGGAGACGATCCTCATTCACGGAGGCACGGGCGGTGTCGGCACGATCGCGATCCAGATCGCGAACGCGATCGGCGCACGAGTGATCACCACCGCGAAGGTCGGCGACCATGAGTTCGTGCGTTCTCTCGGAGCGGATGCGGCGATCGACTACACGTCGACGGACTACGTCGATGCCGTGGCCGCGATGACGCGAGGCAAGGGGGTCGACGTCGTCTTCGACACGATCGGTGGCGACGCGCTCACGCGAAGCCCGCTGACGCTCGCCGACTCCGGACGTGTCGTCAGCATCGTCGACATCGCGCAGCCGCAGAACCTCATCGAGGCGTGGGGCAAGAACGCCGCCTATCACTTCGTCTTCACGCGACAGAACCGAGGAAAGCTGGACGCGCTCACCACGCTGGTGGAGCGCGGTCTGGTGAAGGCGGTCATCGGCGCGACTCTTCCGCTGGCTCGAATGGGCGAGGCTCATGAGCTCCTGGAGGACAGGCGGTCGTACGCACTTCGCGGCAAGGTTGCGATCGATGTGGCGGGCGAAACTGTTGCGCTTCCCCCTCGCACTTCGTAGCGAGCGCCTGGAGGCCCTGCCGTCGCCCAAAATTGGTGCACGGAAGAACCGTCTCGGCGACTTAACCTTGGATCATGGGTGAGGGGACCGTCGACGGTTCATTGCAACGGGCTTACGACGCCATGGTTTCCTCCGATGTCGTGCCCTTCCTGCGAGTGCGCGGCTTCGATTCATCCGGCCCCAGCTTTGAGCGGGAACGGGGACCGCTCTACGACATGATCAACTTTCAGGCCGACTGGCACAACCGCACCATGTCGTGGCATGGATTCTTTGTCAACGTGGGCATCGGATCGGCTGAGGTCGACACCGCGTGCCCTGGATACGAGCGAGCGGCGCATCCCCTCAAAGGTTCGCTACTGCAACATCGTTGGGAAGACTTGGTACCCGATCTGCCATACGAGGTGCGGTTCGACCATCGCTCCGACATGCGGCAGCTCGCTGCCGCGCTCCGCGACGGCCTTGACCTGGCGCTGGCTGAGATGGAACGCATAAGCACCACAAAGCAGTTGGTGCGATACGCAGTCGACAACAACTTGCTGATCGAATACGACAAGACCTGCCGGTACCTGGCCGCAATCGACGATATCGAAACGCTGACGGAATACGTCACGACGTTGCACGATTGCTTCGGGCGTCAAGACCGTTGGTCGATCTTTGACCGCAACATCACCGCGGCTGTTGGGCGCTGGGCGCGGGTGCTGCGGGAGCGAGGCGTGCTTGGCCCGATTACAGCCAGTGGCGTGTTCAAGAACGTCCGACGACAGTAGAAACCGCCAAGCCCATTGGAAACCCCGAGGTATTCGATCCGTGCATATTCCGCTGTAGGGTTCGCAGGCGTCTCGCATCCCACCCAAGCGTGGATATATACTGAATTGGCATTCGGTATATATAGGTGGAGGGTTAATAGATGACAAAGCGCCTGATCGATATCGACGACGACCTGCTGGCTGCCGCACAGAACGAGCTTAAGACCTCCGGCGTATCGGATACGGTGCGCATCGCATTACGGCAAGCGGCGGCATCATCTGCTCGCGCACGCCAGGTCGCATGGTTGCAGGCCGGCGGTCTAGGAGAGATGGCTGATCCCGATCAACGTGGTGACGTGTGGCGCTGATCGCTCGGCACCTCATCGATACCAGTGCAGCAGCACGGATGGCACACCCCGAGGTTGCCGCCAGACTCTCCCCACTCATTGAAGCCGGATTGGTCGCGACCACAGCTCAACTCGACGCCGAGGCGCTCTACAGCGCCCGCGATCCTACCGACTATGAACAACTCTGGTCAGACCGCCGTTTGGCGTACGAATACCTACCGACGAATGACGAACACTGGCAGACGGCACTCGGCGCGCAACGGCAGTTGGCGAGCACTGGCCGCCACCGTGCTGTCGGCATGACCGACCTCCTGATCGCCATCCTCGCCGATGCCCATGACGTGACGTTGATCCACTATGACGCCGACTTTGAGATTGCTGCAGAGATACTACCGTTCCGACACCAATGGGTTCTGGAACGGGGCACCATCTGAGTGCTCCTTCAAATGCACTGCACCACAAAGCAATACGGAGTGATGCGGACAACCCGCCATACTCGGTTCGGCCGTATTCCTCGGTGCAACTCAACAAAACATATGTCACGCACCGCGGGGTGGTGCCTCATCTGCAGGGAGATCTTGCAGACAAGTTGGGGCTCACCTTCGCAATAGGTGCTCGGATAGTTCGTTGCTGTCGCTCAAAGTCGACGTTGACCCGTCGCACGAAAAGCCGGGTCCTTGCCTAACGGCGGGGCCCAAGCTGAACTTGTCAATCGGGCGGCCCTTGCAATAACAGTGCACTTTCACCACGTCGAATCCCTGTTGGCGTCGAGGAGCTTTGCACAACTCGACCCAACGCCGCGGGTGAGGGGGCCGCTCAAAGCGTCCTGATTCATTCAATGAAGACGGCGTACATTACTGGTAACCCGCCATATTCGATTCCGCCGCATCCCTTCTGGGCAGGGCGGCGATGCAGGTCGGCCCAAGGATGAGCGCAGCCCCTGATTCTTGATGATGGCGGGGGGCTATTGAGAGCGATGTCCGGGCTGAACCGGATGCGCATGTTCTGTTTGCTGCAGAGCCACCAGCGTGTCAGGTCATCCACGCTAGCTGAACGCCGGATTGCCGGATCAGAACGGGATCTACCGGTGGTACCGCTGGCTAGCCCGGCGCATTAATACCTGGCCGCCCGCGGGGGCTACCCGGAAGACGTAACACCGGCAAGCCAGGGTCGGGGTGTCCGACCTCGCGCATAGGGTTGACTTCGCCTGGACGGATCACGCAATGCGACGGGGGAGGGCGCCACGATGGACCCGAGGCTGGCCGATATGGACCCTACCGAGTTGTTCACTCGGCTGTCCGAGAAGCTGACGACCGCCGACGCGATGCGCCGGACACTTATGCGAGCGCAGCGAGGAAAGGAGCTGTACACGTGGGGGCTCAACCCTCAATACGTGGACCCGAACAGCAGCCTGGCCGCCGATGACGCGGGGTTCATGAACGAATACGCGGGCGACATGGTTAGCGGGACAGCCCGGTTTCCGATCATGAACGCTATCGACTGTCTCTGCGCGACTGCAGAACTGATTGAGTGGCGACCAAAGTCGCGTGACAGTCACACGACGTCGATCCTTGCCCAGTGTCGTACGGCGATTGAGTCGGCGGCGACGACGATATGGCTACTGTCCGACCGTGATCGTCGGATGCGCCGCGGTTTGAGCGTGCGGTTCACCACCTCGGAGTTGAATGCTCAGCGTTCCTACCACGCGTCGACCACCAAGTGGTTCAACACCGACCCCAATCATGCTGATACCCAACCATATAAAGACTTTGCGGAGCACGTTCGGCTGTTCGACAATCGTGTGAAAATGCTGCGACGGGGCGAGAACATCACACCTAAAGCACCCGTACGCACCAGCGACGCGGTGGTGCGGTTCGCGGCGAAGTGGCTGGACAAACACCCACCTGCGCACGCTGCAGAAGGCGAGCCATACGGCCGCAAAGCGTTCGGATTTGAAGACACGGCATCGGGTTTCTACTTAACAAGTTCTGCGATCATGCACGGGCTCAAATGGCCGCTGGACTACATGCCCAGCGGCGAACTGGACATGTCGCGTTTGATCGTGGACGGGGTCAGCATCGCTGTCGGAATGGCAGAATGCGCCGTCGCGTTGTTCGAGGTTCACGCGCAGCAGAAAACACCCAAAACACAACGAAAACCGTTGTATCCGGACCGACTTCGGCCGACGATCAAACGGTGGGCTGGACACTTTTACCAGCCGGTACACCCACCTGTCGATCCGTCGTTGCTTGCGCTGCCCGGTCCGCCGATCACCTAGCCATCCAAGGCCTGGAGGTTGGCCGTCGACGATGCCTTCGCCTCGTCGACGCACATGTCCGGCCTCAGTGCAATTGGCGTGCGGTACAGCCGACTGGATTGGTGGGTGAGGTTTCGCAGGTCCGTGCGGGTGCAGCGGATACTGGTGGCGCAACGGGTGATCGCAGCGCCAGCCGAAAGCCCTGTTTGCTGAGCTTCACACCTCTTCGTCGGTCTCTTCATCCCGTGCGGGTTGGTTCTTTCTGTCGACGAGGTACTGCCACACGCCCGCCAGGGCGGGGTACGGTCCCGACCTAGCACGGCGGGCGCCGGAGACCAGAGAGATCGGCGGGTACATGTCGAACGAGTCATCGCGGCCGAGCCATACGCGGCTATTGGCGTCGTACTCGGACGAGATCTCTGCGGTGAGTTCCATTTCTGGGCTGCTGAATTCGAGGGTCCATTCGCCGGCGATCGAGCCTCCTGAGACCTCCCCGTCGATGCGTTGGCCTTCGGGGCCGCGGAGTTCGAATGACGTAGGTAGGCCGTCCTTTGCTGGCGTGGCCGGGGTGAAGCTGATGCCGTCCCATCCTGTGATCGTGTCCAACACGTCTTGGTACGCGTCCCACTCGTCGGCGAACCGTGGTCGGCCAGCATGGACGGTGGCGGAGTCGGATTGGCGCGGCTGAAGGAGCTTGCCGTCGACGATGTCCGCGTCGAAGGGCACGGTGACGATGCTCTCGTACAAAATCATCCATTCGTGAACGGCGTTGCCGTCATTGTTGATCACGTAGCCCTCGGCGCGGACGTCAGCGAGGAGCACGACGGTATATGAGACCAGGTCGGTGTCCTCGTCGATGACTTGCAGTGAGACGTTGGCGACGTAGACGAGTTCGGCGGCCGGCTCGAGTTCGAACTCGGGGTCGATAAGCTCATCGAACTCTCGCCGGTCGTCGGAGTCGACCTTGTTAACAGTGATGTCGTCGACGTTGATCCAGGCTGGCGGCGGGCCGTGGCGGTCGTCTGCGGCTGCGGCCTCGGTGATGCTTTCGAGAAGATCATCGATGATGAGTCGGCGGGCGGTGCCGGCGTCGTGTTTCGGGTGCACCGGAGCCGAGAGCTTGCCGAACAACTGATGGGTGGTATTCGCGGAAACAAAACCACTGTGGCCCAACGCGATTACCGCTGGCCTGAAGTCTTTAATGTTCTTGGTAAGGAAGACGATCTGGTCGGGATCGTTATCGACGCGGCGCAGTGTATCGCGGACGATCGAAGAGTCAACAGCACCGGTGCGAGTGCCGTCCTTACTGCGTCCGCCGGCGCCTTCGCCGAGCACTTGGTCACGGATAGCGTCGACGGCGCACTGCCCGTCGAGGTCCAAGACCTTGACGTTGGGGATCGCTCGGCACAGCTGGTCGATGTGTGCCGCGACATCACGGGCCGTCAGGGGCGGAGGTGGATCCCCGGCGATGGTTAGGTGCCCCAGTTTCGTGTACGCGGCCTGCAGATCCTTGAACGCTTCGAAGGCATGGATAGCCCATTCGTCGATGACCTGCCCGGGAACCCACAGCTCCACGTCTCGCCGTGCGAGCCGGCTGGCGAGTTTCTCGACGCTATCGGGCTTGAAGTTGCCGGCACCGAAGAAGCAGGTGTCGATCACCGCGGCAACGGGATAGATGGGCTCGGTTGCCGGTTCGGTTTCTGAGCCGTCCTGGTCGGTCACAAGATCATCAGGGTACTGCGTTTGGTGGGCATATCCATGCAAAGGGTTTCGAACGACTCTGGGGCGGAGACAAAGACTCGCGGGAGTTGGCTGACCACAAATCTCCACCCGGCGAGTTCGGACTCGCAGTCGACGTCGAGGGAGAGCGACTGGGTGAAGCTCGGGCTCTGACGATCTCGGCAATCACCCTGCGGTGTGACATTTACGTGCGTTGACTTGCCCAATTGAGTCGCTATCTCCGGGTTGAATAAGCACAGAGCATTCGAAGTTCCCGAGGGCAGTGCCGGCACCATCGGGTTGAACTAGAGGAGTCAGCCCGTGCCCGAGAGTCGACACCGCTACCTCTACGAGCGCCTGGGCGACCACGACTTCCAGCAGCTCGCAAACGCCCTGCTCGCCGCACAGTTCCCCAACTTCACCCCTATGGCCCTACGCCAGGCCGACGGCGGCATTGATGGGCAGCGCAAGCTCGACCCGTCGACGGTGCTGATTTATCAGGTCAAGTGGTCCGTGTCCGGCTCGGAGAAGAACCCCGTCAGCTGGCTGGACGCCGTCGTGAAACAGGAGCTGGACAACCTCAGGAGACTGGCGGAGGAAGGCGTGCGGCACTACGTCCTGGTGACCAACGTGCCGAGCACCGCCAAGCCCGGGACCGGTACCTTCGCCCAGCTGAACAAGAAGCTGGATGCGTACGCCAAGGAACTCGGCTTCGACGAGATGACGTGCATCTGGCGCGAGGCGCTCAACTCGTGGCTCGACAACTCCGAGGACTCGATCAAGTGGGCCTACGCCGACATGCTCGCCGGATGGGATCTCATTCGGTTCCTGGTCGCCGAACAGGTCGGAGCCACCAAGAACCAGGCGGACCGCAAGCTGATCCGGCAGGTCGCCGCGTCGCAGTGGGATGACGACCAGCGGGTCAAGTTCAGCCAGGCTGAGGTGGACCGGAAGAGGATGGTGGATCTCTTCGTCGATGTCACCGCGGAGTTGGTGCACTCTCCGGAGAGAACCCGAGTGCGATCACTCTCCTCGAGCGAACTCGGCGGCGCTGCGCATCACCTGCTACAAACGCCAGCGCCTTTCACCTTGGTGCGAGGCGCCCCCGGGCAGGGCAAGTCCACCCTCAGCCAGTACATCTGCCAGGTGCACCGCAGCGCGTTCGTGCCCGAGTCGGAGCGGCCCAAGACGCTGCCTGCGTTGGAAAAGCCGCGGTTTCCGATCCGGTTGGACTTGAGTGACTACGCGCTGTGGCTCTCCGGCAATGACGTGTGGGATCACTCCGACGACCGCAAGCCCAAGACGGAGAAGGCGCGCAAGGGCGAGAAGGCAACCGTCGAGTGCTTCATCGCCGACCTGATGACGCACGAGAGCGGCGGTATCACCGCCACCGCCGACACGGTGCAGGGGATCTTCGAGCGAGTTCCCAGTCTCGTCGTGCTCGACGGACTCGATGAGGTCGGAAGTGCCAGCATCCGGCGTCGGATCGTCAACGAGATCAACGCGTTCGCCAGCCGGGGGAAGGCGTACACCGAGCCACTCAAGGTGGTCGTCACCACGCGCCCTAGTGCCGGTGAGCTTCCGGAGCCTGCGCCGGACAAGTTCGAGATCATCACGCTGAACCAGCTCACGGGCGAACAACGAGCCGACTACTTGCGCAAGTGGTGTGCCGTCCGAGGGATCAGGAGTAAGGACGGCCGCGCGCTGCGCAGGAGCTTCCAAGAGAAGAGCCGCGAGCCGTATATCCGCGAACTCGCAGGGAACCCGATGCAGCTGACGATTCTGCTGGATCTTCTCCATCAGCAGGGCGCAGCCACACCCACGCAGCGGACCGACCTTTACGACGCGTACGTCGACCTCCTCCTCGCCCGCGAGGCGAACAAGCACCCCAAGGCCGTGAAGGACCACAAGGAGGAGCTGCTCGAGATCATCCCGTTCCTCGGCTGGTACCTGCACGCGCACACCGAGGAGTCGCAGATCAACGGCCGCATGAGCATCAACGACTTGAAGGCGGCGATGCGCCACTTCCAGCGCACCTACGGCAACCAAGAGTCGATCGTGGACGAGCTCTTCGAGGGCGTCAGCGACCGCCTGTGGGCTCTGACCAGCCAAGTGGACGGCACCTACGAGTTCGAGGTGCTCTCCCTCCGTGAGTACTTCGCCGCCCGATTCCTGTACCACAACGCCGGCGAGGATAACCCGCACTTCGACAGCACAACGGTCTTGCGGGAGCTCCTACGCCGCCCGTACTGGCTGAACACCGCCAGGTTCTACGGCGGCAACGCGAAGGGCAGCGACGTCTACGTACTGGCCGCCGGCATCGAACAGGAACTGTCGCACACGTCGGCCTCCGCGTCGTACCTCGCCGCGTGGGCACTGCTGACCGACGGTGTATTCCAGCGCCGGCCGCATGAGGCGCGCAAGGTGTTGACGGCACTCTGCTCGGATCCGGGGGTGGGCGTCCTCCTTTCCGCGCTCGACCGCCGGGACATCACGCCCCTGCCCGAGCTGCCCAACCCCACGGAATCCGGTGCCGACCCGACTTGGTCGCGACTGACGACATTGGTCAGCAAGAACCCCGGTGACAGCGCCAACCCCCAGCGCGTGCGGGTGCTTCGAGAGCTACTCAACCAGCGCAGTGAGTTCACGAAGTGGTGGTACGAGCAGCTCACCGGAGCGATCGGCACAGACCAGCAGAACGCGTGGCTGGCGATCGGGGCCTGCTGCGAGGCCGGCGCGGGGACCACCGCGGACTTCAACAACATGGACCTGTCCGACGGCGCCGCGGAACTCTTCCTCAGCACGGGCCTGACTCCGGAGCCCGGAAGTTCCTTCGAGGAGGCGCTGCTCACCGCGGTATTGAACGGCGAGTGCCCGTGCGTCACCTCGACCTGCTCCATGCCGGCGCAAGTCGCCGTGGCTCTGACGCCTGGTGAGTTCTTCACCAGTTCCACGACCGGGTTCATCTCCGGCGACGACCGGCAGAAGCGTCGTCGAGCTGAGGCGGTCAACCAACTCAGGAAGGCCCGTTCACCGTGGGAGGAGGTCGCCAAGAAACGCGCGTTCAGGTCCGGCTACAAGAACAGCACGTTCCCGTGGGCGGATACCGCCGCCGCTATCCACGAGCGCGTCGAACGCTGTTGGATCTCCTCGGAGATCGCGATCATCGGCGCTGCCTCACCGTTCGGGCTCGCGTACAGCAAGCACGCGGGGGCAACGGCATTCGGGTCCGCAGGTCACCCGTCCGAACTTCTTGGTCGGACACGGGCAGGTAGCGGGAACGTCGGCTGGTGGCGCGAGCAGTTGGAGACCGTCGACGATGACCTCGGCCGAGCGGAGTGGGCGTTGGCGCTGTGGTGCGTCGCGTCCGGCTCGGTCGTATCCGAGCTGCTGCCCGAACTCACGGACGTTCTCGGACAGCTCCCGAGCTTGCGGCGGCGGATTGTCCTACGCGCAGCAGAGCAGATCGCACGCTTCGGATGGCTGGAGAAGCGCCCGGTCACCGGCGACACAACCGACGCCGAGCTGGACGCACTCAATCGCCTTCGGACACAGGCACCACAGTCGAACCCAGTAGACAGTTTAGGCACGGGTGGTCAGACGGCTTTGCCTTCGCTTCTCAGCGTCGCCCGCTCAGAACGATGGCTCAAGGTGGACACGGCGGCCGCCTACCGCTGATCGAGATAGCGCCCAGTGACTTGTCATTGCAGGCAAGTTTCCTCGGCGAGACAATTGCTCAGGGCGTACCGCCCAGAAGACGGGATAGCGGATTGCAGGAAGGGGGGCAATGCTCGCAATTGATGTTCGCGTCGCCGCCCAAACGCTGCGCCGGGCCACCACCGGAACCCGCCAACAACTACACTGACCGCTGCTCACAGGTGAGGAATTTCAACGAGCACACCTGGGGGATTTCGGTGAGCGCGATCACCCGGGCTTGTAGAGGAACTGGCGCAGGCCGATAGAGATTATGCAGCGGGCCGGACCATCAGTGGGGAAGACCTCCGCGTGCGGTATGGGCTTCCCGAACGCAAACGGAAGCGTCAGGGTTCAAGGAGTAAGGGAACGCCGTGAATGTTGCTTGGGAACAACAGATTTAGGGTGGACGTATTTGGCCCAGGTGTTGCCGGCTTCGGTCGCGTGTTTCTGGGTGACTTGGTCGCTATAGCCGAGCATCTCAGCGACCAGCGGTGCGGGGATTTCGGAAACAAGCATCTGCAGGGCAGTGTTCCGTGCGCCCTGCAGGTTGATGCCGAGCCGTCGTAGCCGCTGCATGATGGTCTGCGGGTCAATGTGTCGGCCGGGTCGGCTGCTGGTGAAAAGCCAGGGTGTGCCTTCGGCTCCGCCGCCGGTGCGCAGGTTGGGCCGATGGCGAAGATGGTAGTTGAGCTGGGAGGCGAACGGCTCCGGAACGGGGACGGGGTCTTTGCCCAACGCGATGCGGGTCTCGCCATCAGGTCGGGTGATCGCGGTCGTTTGCAGCGCGGCGACCTTGGTGAGTGGTTGGGCGTAGAGCAGGAGCAGCACGCCGGCGACGCGGTAGGGCAGACTTTCGGAGTCGCCGGTGAGCAGTTCTTTGAGCCAGGCCAGTCGTTGATCCTGCGTGATTGTGGGGGTCGTTCTCGCCTGTCGGAAGCCGATCTGCACCGCGACGTTGAGCTTGCTTTTCTTGGCCCAGATGAAGAATGTTCGGATCAGGTGACGGGTGGTCGGGCCTGATGCGAGGTATTCATCGACGTCTTGTTGTGTGCAGTTGGCGATGGTGCGCCGATGAGTCTGTTCTAGCCAGGTGAGGAACTTGATGGTCTCGGTGATTTCTTGTTTCGCGGAACGCTTTGGGCCATCGGAGGATTGGCCGGGTCTCGATTCACTGCGGAGCCGTCGGAGATGGTGCCAGGTCGCGAACTGTTCAACCGGGGCGCGAACAGCGGGGGAGTCGATAGTGTCGAGTTTGTCGGCCAGCCAGACTTCGAATCGTGCCAGATGCTCATCGCGTTGTGGGAGCAGTCCGTGGTGTTGCAGCAGGGAGCGCAGGTGATCGATATGGCGGCCGGATCCTGCAGCGGTGAGGCCGTCGTGGGTTAGCGGGATGGCGCCGGAGGTGATTCCGCCGAGTAGCTCCAGGACTTGGGTGTTGCGTTTCCAGGTCAAGATGCTCTCGGGTCGGTCGACGCCACAGAGCACTTCGATCAGCGCATGCATGGCGGCGGGGTCGGCGGGGTAGTGCAGCAGGATCTTGGATAGATCCTCGCGCAGGGCGCAGCGGGCGCACTGGCCGGAGCGGTAGATCTCGCCTTCGCCGTTGCAGGTTTTACAAGTGAATTCTCCGGGGATACCGGCGCAGTTCAGACAGACCGGATGCGGGTCGGTGCGGTTGCGGCGGCCCGGGAGGACGCCGTCGTGTCCACACGCGGGGCAGATGCCGTGGGTGCGCATCGCGGTGTAGAAGCAGCTATGGCAGAGCTGATCTCCGGGCCAGTAGACGCGCAGCTTGTTGGCCATGCGGTGGCACCGGCTGCATTCGAATACGCCTGCGGTGACACGTGGTCGCCCGCGGGTGGTGGAGCGTGGTGTGGGGTCAATCGTTGCCATCGGTGATGATTCGTGCTCGGCGGGGTCGGACGGACTTATTGAGTTCGACGACGTTGGGTGGTGCCTCGGTGCCCGAGGCGGTCTTCTTTCTGCGGGCGTCGGTGGCGGTGACGGTGACGAGGTCTTCGACGCCGCAGCCGAGGATGTCGCATAGAGCGGCCAGCAACTGCAGAGCGACGCGTTCGGGGCGTTGGTGCACGATGCGGTAGACCTGGGGACGCGACAGGTGGATGCCGCGCTCGGCCAGGCGAGGGATGAGGTCGGTGCTGTTGTGCATGCCGTGGGCGGCCATCAGCTCAGCGAGGCGCCAGGTGTAGTCGACGTCGCGTTTCACGATGTCTCCTCACCGAAGGAGAGGGCGTCTTTGACGGTTTGATCGAGGACGCGCCGCAGCGTTCGGGTGCGGAAGTCGCTCGAGACGCCGGTATAGAGCGAGGTGGTGCTGGCGTAGTCGTGGCCGGCTTGATCTTGGACGAACTTGGCGTCCCAGCCATCTTCGATGAGGTGGGTGATGTAGGAGCGCCGAAACGAGTGCAGATCCAGGCCGGCGGAGAGCTCGAGGTCATTGCAGTATCGCCGGAATCGGCGTAGCAGGGTCCGTTCGGCGACCAGCGCACCGCGCTCACTGGGAAAGAGGTCGATGCCATCGTCGAGGTACGGCTGGCCATGGGTGAGCCAGTCAGTGATGATCTCTGGCGTCCAATCGAACACCGTCAGTACCGTGCGGCGTTTCGGCGGGGAGCCTTTCTTGGCCTTGCCGTAGCGGATCTTCACCACGCCGTAGCGGCCGAACTCGGGGGCGTGCGGGTTGCGGGAGAAGTCGACGGTCTGCAGGTGACGCAGCTCGTTGAACCGCACGCCGTACGAGTAGGCGACCTTGAACATCACGGCATCCCGGTAAGCCGGTAGCCAGCCCTTCTTCTTGGTGTTGGCAATTAGCGCCACCTGGTCGTCGGCGTGGTCGAAGAAGTCCTGAAGCTCCTGTTTGGTGAACGGGCGCTTCTCCGGGTCTTGCTCGTTGTCCTGAACGTGGGTAGCAGTGTTCCAGGCGAAGAACACCTGAGCCGGGTGCGTGCCGAATCGTTGCTCGCAGACTCGGTCCCAGCCATAGTCCGGGTCGGCGATGTAGGAGCAAAACAAGCGTAGGCCGTTCTGATACCCGCGGATTGTGGACTGACGGCGGCCCTTAATGCCGCGGAGGTCGGCGAAGTACTCTTCGACGATAGCCGGTGTCCACGACCACGGGTACTCGTTGGTGTGCGCGATGAACCGACGAACCAAACCGATGCGACCGTCGATAGTGTCGTGGTCGAGATTGCGGCACAGTTGCTGGTTTCGCCAGCCATCCAACATTTCCTCGACGGTCTGGACCTCGGGATGCAGCAGCGGGACCGAGCCCACCAGGAACACGCGACCGCTCTTGTCGACGGGCAATTCGGCCTCCCAGGGGTGTCTCATCTGATGCATCATTGAATCATCTACTGAATCATTACCACATCGGCGCTGGTAGGTCCATCGTGAAACGAAGCTTCGTCGACGCGTGTCGCGGCAGTCGCACCGGAACGGAGGCACAGGAATTTCGTGCACCTACTGTAAGCCGTTGACGTCGAGGCGCTTTCGCTATATCGATCCAACGCGGCAGGCGAGGGCAATTGTTCGGTCTCAATTTAGTTGGCGGGCACTAACTGGTAACCGCCAATTTAAGTGAGACGGACTGTTGGTCGTGAGTCGCAATTTGGTTGGCGGTTCAGATCCGCCTGAACGTGCGGCGGGGGCTGTC
>NZ_NVQE01000035.1 GCF_002591975.1 Mycobacterium neglectum
CGGCCACCCCCGCCCCTGCCGCATCCCCTAGCACGCTGGGGGCCCAAGGCGCCCAGGCTCAGCCGGCCAACGGACTATCCGGATAAGGGCTTGTTCCCCCGGGCGAAGCCTGGCGCCCGGGGGGACGCCCATCACATCCCGCACGGCGGCCTCGTATTGTGTGGCCCATGTTCATCGTCGCGGTGCTGTGTCTGTGCGCCGCGGTGGCAGTCGCGGGGCTCGGCGTATGGCTGTTGACCAGACCGCGGTCGGCTGACCCCGCCCAATCGGTACTTCGCGGGGTGGCCCCTACTCAACTCGCGGCCGCGGCAATGCTCGCGGCTGCCGGCACCGTCGCGCTTTCGAGCCGTCCCGACACCGCACTCGTCGTGGTCATCGTGTGCGTGATCGGCGCCGTGAGCACCGTGGTGGCCGGCTGCTGGCAGGCGGCCAAGGTCATCGCGAGCAGGGAATCGGCCGCGGCGGCTGATGCTTGCGGTGGTGGCGCCTGCGCGACCTGCACGCTGTCCTGCAGCTGAATGTGCTGGCGCTGCGCGGGTTTCAGTTGCGGCTGATGTCTATCGGGTGCGTGGCGAGCAGCGACAGCGGCAGCGGCTGACGCCGAAGAACCCGGGCCCACAGATCGCTGCGCGGCTCGGAGAGTACGTCAGACGGCATCGCGGACAGGACAATCCAGTCGTCGCGTTCGATCTCGCCTTCCAGCTGACCGATCGTCCACCCCGAGTAGCCCGCGAAGATCCGGACCCCTTCGATCACCGGCGCGACCGCATCGGGATCGGCGTCCAGATCCACCATCGCCATACGGCCCTGCACGTGTCGCAGCCCGGGCAGGCCGGCCGGATCGACGCCTACGCGCAGCGTCGCCAGACACAGCGCGGCGTCGCGTTTGACGGGACCTCCGATGAACATGGTCTTCGGTTTGGTGGCCAGCTTCGCCCATTGGGGAAGCACGTTGTACACCGCGGTCTCGCTGGGCCGGTTCAGCACCACGCCGAGCGTGCCGCCGTCGTTGTGCTCGACGATGTAGATGACGCTGCGCCGGAAGGTCGGCTCGAGAAGATCGGTGTTGGCGAGCAACAATGTGCCCGCCCGGACCCGGTGTTTTGCAGGCGCGACGAAGTCCTCCGGATCCTCTGAATACGCCATCGGACCATCATCGCATCAGCAACCGGCCAACGTGGCGAACAAACCTCGGCCGTGGCGATATTTGTACTGTAGATCGGGGGCAGCCGAACATCGATCGGCGACGATCGCCCCCCGATGCAACAGGACGGGATTTCCGTGGTCGACGTACGTGCGCCGCTCGCCCTGTGGCGGTCGGTGCGCGCCCTTCCCGAATTTCGACGGCTCCTCGAGGTCCGACTCGTCAGTCAGTTCGGTGACGGCCTGTTCGCCGCGGGCCTCGCGGGCGGCTTGTTGTTCAGCACCGAACGAGCTGCCACGCCGTGGGCCATCGCAGGCTCGTTCGCCGTCCTCTATCTGCCGTACTCGCTGCTCGGCCCGTTCGCCGGCGCGCTGCTGGATCGGTGGGACAGACGCCTGGTGCTCATCGGCGCCAACATCGGGCGCCTGCTGCTGGTGCTGGTCGTCGCTTGGCTGCTGGTGGTCAGCGCACACGATCTGGCGATCCTGGTCGCCGCGCTGATCGTCAACGGGTTCACCCGCTTCGTCTCCTCGGGCCTGTCGGCGGCGCTGCCGCACGTGGTGCCACGCGAGCAGGTCGTGACGATGAACTCGATCGCCACCGCGGCGGGCGGGGCCGCGGCATTCCTCGGCGCCATTTTCATGCTTGTGCCGCGTTGGCTGTTCGGTGCCAACGACGTCGGCGCCTCAGCAATCATCTTTCTCGTCTCGGTCCCGGTCGCGCTGGCGCTGTGGCTGTCGTGGCGCTTCCCACCTCATCTGCTCGGGCCCGACGACAGCACCCGCGCGATCCACGGGTCGGTCGCGTACGCGGTGGCCACCGGTTGGATGCACGGCGCCCGCACGGTCGCGACGGTGCCGACGGTGGCCGCGACGCTGGCCGGGCTGGCCGCGCATCGCATGGTGCTCGGAATCAACAGCTTGCTGGTGCTCGTGCTCGTCCGGCACACCGATGTCCCCGACGTTGCCGGTCTCGGGACGACGGCGTTGTTCTTCGCGGCCGTCGGCATCGGACAGTTCCTTGCCGCTGCGCTCATGCCGATCGCCGTCGCCCGGTGGGGCCGGTACGCGACAGCCAACGGGTCCCTGGCCATCGCCGCGGTGATTCAGGTCGCCGGCTCCGGTCTGCAGCTGCCGGTGATGATGGTGTGCGGCTTTCTGCTCGGGCTCGCGGGCCAGGTGGTCAAGCTCTGCGCCGACAGCGCGATGCAGCTGGACGTCGACGACGCGCTGCGCGGCCACGTGTTCACCGTCCAGGATGCGCTGTTCTGGATCGCGTTCATCATCGCGGTGACAGCGGCGGCCGCGGTGATTCCGCCCGGCGGACACCAACCCGCGCTGGCCCTCGCCGGTGCCGGCGTCTACCTGCTCGGACTGGCCGCGCACGCGACGCTCGGACGTCGGGCTCGACGCTCGGGCTAAGGTGACCGGCATGGCTGGTGCCGAGCCAATGGTTGCCGATCTGCGTGCCGAAAGCGACGAACTCGACGCGCTGGTGGCCGATCTTCCCGCCGCGCGCTGGGCCGAGCCCACACCCTCGCAGGGGTGGACGATCGCTCATCAGATCGCGCACCTGTTGTGGACCGACCGCGTCGCGCTCACCGCCGTCACCGACGAGGCCGGCTTCGCCGCCGTTCTGGACCTGGCATCGAAGGACCCGTCCGGATTCGTCGACGCGGGCGCCGAAGATCTCGCCACGGCACCGCCGGCTGAACTGCTCGCCGACTGGCGCCGCACCCGTGGCCGGTTGCACGACGAACTCCTGACGGTGGCGCAGGGTCGCAAACTGCCGTGGTTCGGTCCGCCGATGAGCGCGCCGTCGATGGCCACCGCACGGCTGATGGAGACGTGGGCGCACGGCCTCGACGTGGCCGATGCGCTCGGTGTCGACCGACCTGCGACCTCTCGCCTGAAGTCGATCGCCCACATCGGGGTGCGCACCCGTGACTTCGCCTTCGTCGTCAACGGCCTTGCGCCACCGGCCGATCCGTTCTTCGTGCAGCTGCGAGCACCCAGCGACTCTCGGGCGTCGACCTGGTCTTGGGGTCCAGACGACGCCGCGCAGCGCGTCATCGGTTCGGCTCAGGATTTCTGCATGCTGGTCACGCAGCGCCGGCCGCGATCGGTGCTGGACGTGACGGCCACCGGCGAGGACGCCGAGCGGTGGCTGGGCATCGCACAGGCGTTCGCCGGTCCGCCCGGACCCGGTCGTTAGAGCTCGTCGGCGCCGTCGGCCTTACCGTCGGCATCGCTGTCGCGCAGCTTGACGTCCCACCGTCCGTCGCCGTCGGTGTCGACGTAGGCGTGCTCGGCGCTCACCGCGCGGTCGGCCAGCCCGTCACCGTCGGAGTCGAGAAGGCGGTCGTCGGCCTGACCGTCGGCGTCGACATCTACCACCACTCCCCCGGTGTGTTCCACGCCGTCGAGCCCGAACCATCTCAACAGCCCGACCCGGTCCACGCTCACCATCCAGGTGCCGGTGCCGTCATCGGTGAAGTAGGCGGCCCCGGAAAGCCCTGCGAGATGATCGCGCACCAGGTGATCGGCGATGCCGTCGGCGTCCAGGTCGGCCATCGCGTCATCGAGCAGGCCGTCGCCGTCGTGATCCAGGCCGACGGCGTCGAACGCACCATCGCCATTCAGGTCGATATCGGGCGCCGCGGTCCAGATGGTGGCCGAGCCGTCGCCGTCACCGAGGCAGTACTCCATACCGATCAGACGGGGCGGTCGCCCCGCGAGTTCCACCACTTCGTCAGTTCTTCGACTGCTTCCTCATGCGACAGCGGGCCGCGGTCGAGACGAAGTTCTTTGAGGTAGCGCCATGCCTCGCCGACCTGTGGTCCGGCGGGGATGTCGAGCAACCGCATGATCTCGTTGCCGTCCAGATCCGGGCGCACTCGCGCCAGATCCTCCTTTTCAGCCAACTCGGCGATCCGGTGCTCGAGATCGTCGTAGGCCGCCTGCAGTCGCGCGGCACGCCGCTTGTTACGGGTGGTGCAGTCGGCGCGAACCAGCTTGTGCAATCGGGGCAACAGCGGACCGGCATCGGTGACATAGCGTCGCACCGCCGAATCGCTCCACCGGCCCGTGCCGCTGCCGTCCGCATAACCGTGGAACCGCAGGTGCAGATACACCAGCTGGGAGACGTCCTCGACCATCTGCTTCGAATACTTCAGCGCCCGCATCCGCTTGCGGGCCATCTTCGCGCCCACCACCTCGTGATGGTGAAAGCTGACGCCGCCGTCGGCCTCGTGCTTGCGCGTGGACGGCTTGCCGATGTCGTGCAGCAGCGCCGCCCAGCGCAGCACCAGATCCGGACCGCCGTTCGGATCCTCCAGGTCGATCGCCTGGCGCAACACCGTCAGCGAATGCCAGTACACATCCTTGTGCTGATGGTGTTCGTCGATGGCCATCCGCATGGCACCCACCTCGGGCAGGACGACATCGCCGAGGCCGGTCTGCACCATCAGGTCGATGCCCGCGACCGGATCGGCGCCGAGCAGCAGCTTGTCCAACTCGGCGGCCACCCGTTCGGCGGAGATCCGGCCGAGCTGCGGCGCCATCTCGACAAGGGCCGCCACCACCCTCGGTGCGACGGTGAAGCCCAGCTGGGAGACGAAACGCGCCGCCCGCAGCATCCGCAGCGGATCGTCACCGAACGACCTCTCCGGGGCCGCCGGGGTGTCCAGCGTCTTCGCGCGCACAGCCGCCAACCCGCCGAGCGGATCGTGGAACTCACCGAGCCCGCCTGGTCCATCGGGGTCGATGCGCACCGCCATCGCGTTCGCGGTGAAATCGCGGCGCACGAGATCGCCGTCGAGGCTGTCGCCGAATTGCACCTCCGGGTTGCGCGACACCTGGTCGTAGGTGTCGGCGCGGTACGTGGTGATCTCCAGGCGGTCACCGGCCTTACCGACGCCGACCGTGCCGAACTGGATACCCGTGTCCCACAGTGCGTCGGCCCAGCCGCGCAACATCGCCTGCATCTGCTCGGGGCGCGCGTCGGTGGTGAAGTCGAGGTCATTGCCGAGCCGGCCCAATAGCGCGTCGCGCACGCTGCCGCCGACGAGGAAGAGCTCGTGACCCGCGTCAGCGAACACGCGACCCAGGTCGCGCAAGACGTCGCCGTGCTGGTTCAGGGCAACCTGCGCTGCACCCAGCAGTTCGGCGTCACTAGCTGATCCGGCCACGTTCGGACACCCTAATAGCAACGGCTCCATCACGACCGGTGAGTGCGACGGGAGCGATACTTCATGGCAGCTACTATCGCTTGGGTGTCGGACGGCGAACAGGCAAGACCACGACGGCGCCGCGGCCGTCGTCGCGGCCGCCGTGCGGCAGGTCCTCCCGAAGCCCTCCCCACAGAATCAGCGGACCGCTCCGAGCACCGCAACAATGCGGCCGTCAACGGCACGAAAGACCAGGCAAACTCGCAGCCCAAGCCTCAGAAGTCGCGGCCGCGCCGTCCGCCTGACCGCTTGCGCACGGTGCACGAGACGTCGGCAGGGGGCCTGGTCATCGACGGCATCGACGGCCCAAAGGATGGCCAGGTGGCGGCCCTGATCGGACGCACGGACCGGCGTGGCCGCATGCTCTGGTCACTGCCGAAGGGACATATAGAAGTCGGCGAGACAGCCGAACAAACCGCCATCCGCGAGGTCGCCGAGGAGACCGGGATCCAGGGCAGCGTGCTGGCCGCGCTCGGCAGCATCGACTACTGGTTCGTCACCGAGGGTCGCCGCGTGCACAAAACCGTGCACCATTACCTGATGCAATTCCTCGACGGTGAGCTGTCCGACGAGGACGTCGAGGTCAGCGAGGTGGCCTGGGTGCCGCTGAAGGACTTGCCGTCCCGCTTGGCTTACGCCGACGAACGCCGGCTCGCCGAGCTCGCCGGTGAGCTCATCGACAAACTGCACGCGGACGGGCCCACCGCGTTACCACCGCTGCCACGGTCCTCACCGCGGCGACGGGCCCAGACGCACTCGCACACCCGCAACCGTCGTCCCGACGAAGAGACAACTCGGCGGACGAACGGATGCGGCCAAGGGCCGTGATCACCGCTGGGCCCACGCCCGAAGGGCTGGGGGCGCGCCTGCTCGCCACGATCGGGCTGCTGGCGCTGTTCGTCGTTCCGATGGTGCTCCCCCACTCCGCTGCGGGCGAACCTGGCTCGACTCCGTTCCTTTCGGTGCGCATCGACCGCGTTACCCCCGAGGTCGTCACCACCACCAGCGAACCGGTCGTCACGGTCACCGGCACCGTGCAGAACGTCGGTGACCGACCCGTGCGCGACGTGATGGTTCGTCTCGAGGACACCGCCGCGGTCAAGTCGTCGGCCGGCCTTCGAACCAACCTCGCCGGCAACGTCGACCAGTTTGAGCCTGTCGCCGAATTCGTCACCCTCGCACCGGAATTGGCGCGCGGACGCGATGTTCCGTTCACACTGTCCTACCCGCTGCGGTCCGCGGCGGAACCGTCGCTGGGTATCGAGGCGCCCGGTGTCTACCCGGTGATGGTCAACGTCAACGGCACTCCCGATTACGGCGCACCAGCACGCCTCGATGACGCCCGGTTCCTGCTGCCGGTGCTCGGTGTGCCGCGTGACCCGGCCGCCGACGACGCCGACACCGAAGACGCCCTGACGGCGCTGGTACCGCCAGACACCTCCAGGCCCGTCGGCCTGACCCTGCTGTGGCCGATCGCCGATCGGCCCCGGCTGGCCGCGGGCGCACCCGGTGGCACCACACCGATCCGGTTCATCGACGACGACCTCGCGACGTCACTGGCACCGGGCGGACGACTGGACACGCTGCTTTCGGCCGTGGAGTTCGCGACCGGCCCGCGGGTCGATCCCGACGGGCACCTCCGCCTCACGACGTGTCTGGCCGTGGATCCCGACCTGCTCGTCAGTGTCAACGCGATGACGGGCGGCTACGTCGTCAACGACGGTCCCGACGCCGGACCGGGCACGCCGACGCACCCGGGCGCGGGCCAGGACGCCGCGGTGGCCTGGCTCAACCGGCTCAGGACCCTCGCGCAGGGAATGTGCGTCGCATCGACCACCTACGCGCAGGCCGACCTCGACGCGCTGCGCCGGGTCGGGGACCCCGGTCTGTCCGGCATCGCCGTCAAGACCGCCGGTGACATCGTCGACCAGATTCTCGGGGTGGCGTCGGTCCGCGGCGCGAGCCTGATCGGCGACGGACCGCTCACCGGGCCCGCCGTGCAACTGCTGTCCAACCAGGGGCAGCGCGTAGCGATCGGCGCGGCGGAGGTCGCCACCGCATCGGAGTCCGACGGCTCCGAGACCGCGGCGCCGGGCGCCGCCGATGTGACGCCGGTGCGCTACACGCCGGACCTGGTCGCGGCGCCGTTCGACCCGGCGGTCGGCGCCGCTCTCGCCGCAGCCGGCGCCGAACCGGTGTCCCCGTCCTACCTCGACCCATCCCTGGCGATCCCTGTACAACACGGATCCGAGGTCGCACGCAGGCAGGATGCGATCGGCGCGATCATGTGGCGGGCCTTGCGGCCCGACATCTCCCCGCGAACCGAGATCCTGATGCCGCCGATGGCATGGAGTCCGCAACCGGCCGATGCGCAGGCGGTGCTCACCGCGGCGGCGACCATGGTCAACGCCGGGATGGCGCGCCCGCGGCCGTTGCCCCAGGTGATCACGGAGGCCAATGCGGTACCGCCGCAGCCCGTCGCGCCGATGCCCGACACCGCACTCGGAGATCCGCGCGGACGGTTCGACGACTCTGTCGTATCCGGCATTGCCGCGGTGACGGGCCGGCTGTGGGGACTGACTGCGGCGCTGACCACCGACGAGCGCACCGGCCTCACCGGCTACGGATACACTGCGCCCCTTCGCGAGGACTCGCTGCGCGCACTGAGCCAGTCGGTGCCACCCGATGCCCGCAATGGTCTTGCGCAGCAACGTCTCACGACAGTCGGCCGCACTGTCAACGATCTCTTCAATGCGGTCACCATCGTCAACCCCGGCGGCTCGTACACACTGGCGACCGAACGTAGCCCGCTACCGCTCGCGTTGCGCAACAACCTGCCTGTGCCGATCCGGGTGCAGCTGGATGTCGACGCTCCTCCTGGCATGACCGTCACGGACATGGGCGTGATCGAACTGCCGCCCGGCTTCCTGCCGCTCAAGGTTCCGATCGAGGTGCACTTCACCCAACGCGTCGCCGTCGATGTGGCCCTGCGCACCGCCGACGGACTGGCGCTCGGCGAACCCGTGCGGTTGTCGGTGCACTCCAACGCGTACGGCAAGGTGCTGTTCTTCATCACACTGACCGGCGGGGCGATCCTCGCGCTGCTCGTCGGCCGACGGCTGTGGCACCGGTTCCGCGGTCAGCCCGACCGCGCCGACCTCGACCGGCCCGACCCCCTCGACGTCGCACTGCGCTTCGACGACGCCAGCGCGCCGGTCACCCCCACCGGCAGTAGTGGAATCGCCGGTTCCACCGGCAATGGCCGAATCGCCGGTTCCACCGGCAGTAGTGGAATCGCCGGTTCCACCGGCAGTAGTGGAATCGCCGGTTCCACCGGCAGTGAGAAATGAGTACCCACCGCCCCCGGGTTGACCTCGGCGGCGCCATGACACCGCCGCCACCAGGTCCGGTCGGCCCGCGCCTTCCGGCCGCCGGTCCGCCGCCGCAACGCCGAGCCGCACCAGCCCCGCCGCGGCTCCCCCGCGGACCCGCGCCAAGGCGCCGCGCCGGCCGGCCGGAACTTTCGGACGCCGCGGTGGTGTCCCGCTCGTGGGGCATGGCGTTCGCAACCCTGATCAGCCGGCTCACCGGATTCGCCCGCATCGTGCTGATCGCCACCATCCTCGGTGCCGCGCTGTCCAGCGCCTTCTCGGTGGCCTACCAACTTCCTAACCTGATCGCCGCGCTGGTGCTGGAAGCGACGTTCACCGCGATCTTCGTGCCCGTCCTGGCCCGCGCCGAACGCGACGACCCCGACGGCGGCACGGCATTCGTGCGCCGTCTGGTCACCCTGGCGACGACGCTGCTGATGCTCACCACTGCGCTGGCCGTCGTATCGGCGCCGCTGCTCGTCGAGCTGATGCTCGGTGACGACCCCCTGGTGAACCGCGAGCTCACCACGGCATTCGCCTATCTCCTGCTGCCGCAGGTGTTGTTCTACGGGTTGTCTTCGGTGTTCATGGCGATCCTCAACACCCGAAACGTATTCGGGCCGCCGGCCTGGGCACCGGTGTGCAACAACATCGTCGCGATCGCCACGCTCGGCCTCTACCTCGTTGTGCCCGGTGAACTTTCGGTGGATCCAGTGCAAATGGGCAACGCGAAGCTGCTCGTCCTCGGCATCGGGATGACGTTGGGCACGGTGACGCAGGTCGTGGTCCTGCTCGTCGCCTTGCGGCGCGAACGGGTCAGCCTGCGCCCACTGTGGGGCATCGACGACCGCTTGAAGCAGTTCGGCGCGATGGCGTCGGCGATGGTGCTCTACGTGCTGATCAGTCAGATCGGCTTGATCGTCGGCAACCGAATCGCCAGCGGCGCTGCGGCTTCCGGTCCGGCGATCTACAATTACACCTGGCTCGTCCTGATGCTGCCGTTCGGCATGATCGGGGTCACGGTGTTGACCGTGGTGATGCCGCGGCTGAGCCGCAACGCCGCCGCGAACGACAATCCCGCGGTGCTGGCGGACTTGTCGCTGGCCACCCGGCTGACGATGGTCACGCTCATCCCCATCGTGGCGATGATGACCGTCGGCGGTCCCGCGATCGGTAGCGCGTTGTTCTCCTACGGTAACTTCGGCGACGTCGATGCCGGCTACCTCGGCATGGCGATCACGTTGTCCGCCTTCACGTTGATCCCCTATGCCGTTGTGCTGCTTCAGCTTCGGGTGTTCTACGCCAGAGAGCAGCCGTGGACGCCGATTGTGTTGATCATCGTGATCACCGTCGTGAAGATCGCAGCGTCGGTTGCTGCCCCGCACCTCACCGACGATCCGGACCTGGTAGCGGGCTACCTCGGCATGGCCAACGGTCTGGGCTTCCTGGCCGGAGCCACCGTCGGCTACTACCTACTGCGCGCGAACCTCAACCCGCCCGGCGGACGGCTGATCGGCCTGCAGGTGGTGCGCACCATTCTCGTCACGATCTGCGCATCGCTGATCGCTGGGCTGATCGCCCATGTCGTCGATCAACTGCTCGGCCTGGAATCGCTGACGCGTAACTGGGGCGGCGGCGGGTCGTTGCTCCGCCTGCTGGTGCTCGGGTTGATCATGACGCCGATCATCGTCGGGGTGCTCCTCGCCGCCCGGGTGCCCGAAGCTCAGGCCGCGCTCGCCGTCGTCCGCAGGCGCCTGGGGCGGGCTGGAGCGACAGTTGCCCAACCACCGGCAATGCTGCCCGACCAGCCTCCGGCGGGCAGGCCCCTCACGTACGCTCATCAGAGGAATTCGTCCGCGCCAGGGCGTCGACCGGGCCCGCCGGTCGTGCGGCGCGGACCCCCGGCGGGGGTGACCGGGGACGGGATGGGGAAAGGACCAGCGGTGAGCAACGAATCCGCAGGTGGCTCCGCGCCCGGTCCAGACAACACCGCCACTGCGAAGATCCCACTGGCGCCGTCATCAGGCGATCGCGAGCCACCGGTTTCGGCCGACGATTTCCAGCCCGACATGCCCGCACCCGAGTTCCGCCGCGACGTGCAGTCGCCCGCCGATGTGAACTCGACGGTGGAAATCTCGACGGAGCAGGCCAACGGCACGGCGCCGCTGCCGGCATCCGGCCGGCCCCCATCGGACTACGCCGGCGATCCCACCCGCGAATCGCTGCCGTTCGACGTGCCGCGCGAGCCGCCCATCGAGGCCGCCACCTCGGACGAAGACGTCCATCTCATCCCAGGCGCGGTCATCGGCGGCGGCCGCTACCGTCTGCTCGTCTTCCATGGCGGGCCGCCTACGCTGCAGTTCTGGCAGGCGCTCGACACCGCGCTCGACCGTCAGGTGGCGCTCACCTTCGTCGACCCCGACGCCACACTCTCCGACGAGCAGTTGCAGAAGATCCTGGCGGGCACTCTCAAACTGAGCCGGCTCGACATGCCCGGCGTAGCTCGCGTCCTCGATGTCGCCAACACCGGATCGGGGGGTCTGGTGGTGTCCGAGTGGATTCGCGGCGGATCCCTGGCCGAGGTCGCCGAAACTTCACCCTCCCCGATCGGCGGCGCACGGGCGATCCAATCGTTGGCTGCCGCAGCCGAGGCAGCCCACCGCGCCGGTGTTGCGCTTTCGATCGACCACCCCAGCCGCGTGCGGGTGAGTATCGAAGGCGACGTCGCGCTGGCATTCCCGGCGACGCTGCCGGAGGCCACCCCGGAGGACGACATCCGCGGCATCGGCGCAGCGCTCTACGCACTGCTCATCAACAAGTGGCCGCTGCCGGAGACGGGTGTACGCAGCGGATTGGAACCCGCCGAACTGGATGCGGCGGGTCAACCTGTCGAACCTCGGGCGGTCGACCGTCAGATCCCGTTCCAGATCTCGGCCGCCGCCGCGCGCGCGGTGCAGGAAGGCGGCGGCATCCGCAGTGCGCCGACGCTGCTGAACCTGCTGCAGCAGGCCACCGCCGTAGCCGATCGCACAGAGCTCATCACCCCCGTGGACGAACCCGAGACGGCGCCGCCACCACAGCGACAGCATGAGCGCCACACCGAGGATTCCGACGCGCTGGCCCGGCGGCGCAAGGGACTCCTGATCGGGCTCGGGGTCGGCGGCGTGATCATCATTGTCGCGCTGGTCGTACTCGGCACCGTGCTGAGCCGGATCTTCGGCGATGTGGGCGACGGTCTGGGCGGTGACGAACTCGGCCTCAACACCCCCGGTTCGTCGGAGGCCGCGCAGGACCCCGGCTCGACTGTGAAACCCGTTTCAGCAACGGTCTTTTCGCCCGAGGGTGAGGCCGACGCGCCCAGCGAGGCCAGACTCGCCATCGACGGCAATCCGGCCACCGTGTGGCCGATCGACACCTACACCGACCCGGTGCCCTTCCCGAACTTCAAGAACGGTGTCGGGCTGATGCTGACGCTGCCGAAGCCCACCAGGATCGGCGAAGTCACCATCGACGTCAACAGCACCGGCACCGCGGTGGAGATCCGCTCAGCGCAGACGCCGACGCCCGCCTCCCTGGAGGACACCACGGTGCTGAAGTCGGCCACCACGCTGCAACCCGGCGAGAACACCATCGAAGTCGACAACGCGGAGCCGACGTCCAACCTGCTGGTCTGGGTGTCCACGCTCGGCACCGTCGACGGCGAGAACCGTTCAGACGTCGCGGAGATCACGCTCAAGGCGGCCGAGTAGTCCGGCTATCCCCAGCCCCGCAAAGATGTGTCAGGTCCCACCCCCCGCGCCGTTTAGTGTTCGGCTGTGGGGACGTTCGGGGAGACCGCCAACAGCTCTGACAGATCTGAAAGCTCGGAAGCGCGCACCGATTCGGAGTTGCTCGCCGCGCACGTGGCAGGCGAGCAGTACGCGTTCGAGGAACTGTTTTATCGCCATCACCGCCAGCTGTACCGGCTCGCCCAACTCACCAGCCGCAACCCCGACGACGCCGCCGATGCCATGCAGGACGCGATGCTGTCGGCGCACCGCACCGCCGGAGCCTTCCGCCACGATGCCGCCGTCAGCAGCTGGCTGTATCGAATCGTTGTCAACGCATGCCTGGATAGGCTGCGGCGCAACAAATCCCGCCCCACAATCGCGCTGTTGGACGACAGCTGCCACGTCGGCGACCCGATGCCGCGGGTGGACACCGCGATCGTGGTAGAGCGGGCGTTGATGCGCCTGCCGGTCGAGCAGCGCGCGGCCGTGGTCGCGGTCGACATGCAGGGTTACTCGGTGGTGGAAACCGCCCGCATGCTCGGTGTCGCCGAGGGCACCGTGAAGAGCCGCTGTTCGCGCGCCCGGCGCAAGCTGGCCGAGACGTTGGACTACTTCGCGATGGCAGAAGGGGAAACCGCGACGGCCTCGTCGCCGTCCAATCGTCCGTGATGGAGACTGGCTGACGTGGGCGACGGCACCGAGGACGAGCTCGATCCTGCCGTGGTCGAGCGTGTCCGTCGCGACCTCGCCGAGCTGGGAACCGATTCGGCGTCCGCGCCCGAGGTGCCGCCGGACGTGACCGCTCGGGTCGTCGCCGCGATTCGCTCCGAGCCGGCTCACGCAGTTGGCCGGCAGCCGCTTCGGCGGTTGCAGGTGATCGGCCTTGTCGTCGGCCTCGGCGCCGTCGCGGCGGGTGTGGTCGTCGGCGCGTGGATGCTGGCCCGCGGTCCGGCGCCGACGTATCCGGCCGGGCCCACAGCGGAGCAGATCACCGTGGCACGGCCCGTGACTGACATCCCGCTGTCGGAACCGCAGATCGTCGAACTGCTGGCCGAAGCCCCGGACTACGGGCCGCTCACCGAGCCCCGAATCCTCGCCTCGTGCCTCGCCGGCCTCGGCTACGGCCCGGGGACGCCCGTGCTCGGTGCCCGGCCCCTCGATATGCACGGCAGGCCTGCGATGCTGCTGCTGCTGCCCGGAGAGACGGCCGAGGAGGTGGCGGCCGTGGTGGTCGAACCCGGTTGTAGTAGCGCTCACACCGGCCTGTTGGCCAAGTCGGCGATCACTCGCACGTAATCTGTCCCCCAGGCCTGACGGGAACACCCCGGCCTAGGCTGGTGTTACACCCGTGCCGGAGTTAATCGGCAGAAAGGCGCAAAGCGCTCATGACCTCTACCCCCACGGTTCATGACCTGATCGTCATCGGATCCGGGCCCGCGGGCTACACGGCTGCCATCTACGCGGCACGTGCTCAGCTGTCCCCGCTGGTATTCGAAGGCATCCAGTACGGCGGCGCGCTGATGACCACTACCGAAGTGGAGAACTATCCGGGTTTCCGCGACGGCATCACCGGTCCGGAACTGATGGACCAGATGCGCGAACAGGCGCTGCGCTTCGGTGCCGACCTGCGGATGGAAGACGTCGACGCCGTTTCGTTGGACGGGCCGATCAAGACCGTCACAGTGGGCGACGAGACCTACCAGGCGCGCGCTGTCATTCTCGCGATGGGCGCGGCCGCCCGCCACCTGGGTGTACCCGGTGAGGAGGCCCTCATCGGCATGGGCGTCAGCACCTGTGCGACCTGCGACGGCTTCTTCTTCCGCGACGAGGACATCGTCGTGGTCGGCGGCGGGGACTCCGCAATGGAGGAGGCGACATTCCTGACCCGCTTCGCCCGCAGCGTGACGATCGTGCACCGCCGCGAGGAGTTCCGCGCGTCCCGCATCATGCTGGAGCGCGCTCGTGACAACGACAAGATCAAGTTCCTCCTCAACACGCAGGTGGTCTCGATCGAAGGGAACCCGAAGGTCAGCGGTGTGCGGCTGCGCAACTCGGTCACCGGAGAAGAGTCCACGCTCGATGTCACCGGCGTCTTCGTGGCCATCGGCCACGACCCACGTTCGGATCTGGTCAAGGGCCAGGTCGAGCTGGACGCCGATGGCTACGTACAGGTGCAGCATCGCAGCACCGCGACATCCGTTGAGGGCGTGTTCGCCGCAGGCGACCTCGTCGATCACATCTACCGACAGGCGATCACCGCGGCGGGCACCGGCTGTTCGGCGTCGATCGATGCAGAACGCTGGCTGGCCGAAATCGGTTCTGCCCCAAGCGATGAAGAAACCGCCACCCCCGTCCACTAGGAGATGCACCCATGACCGAAACCTCTGCTGGAAAAGCCCCATCTGCTACCGTCACCGTCACCGACGACTCGTTCTCCAACGACGTGCTGTCGAGCAGTACGCCTGTGCTGGTTGACTTCTGGGCCACTTGGTGCGGCCCGTGCAAGATGATCGCGCCCGTTCTCGAGGAGATCGCCGGCGAGAAGGCCGGTCAGTTGACCATCGCCAAGCTCGACGTCGACTCGAATCCCGCGACCGCGCGTGACTTCCAGGTGGTGTCGATCCCGACACTGATCCTGTTCAAGGACGGTGCCCCGGTCAAGCGCATCGTCGGTGCAAAAGGTAAGGCTGCGCTACTGCGCGAACTCGCTGACGTGGTCTAACGGTCCCCTAGCTTCGCTGTGGGCCCAACCCCTAGCTTCGCTGTGGGCCCAGTTCGCCTGGTCGGAAACCCGCCTGGCGTTTTCTCGATTTCCCGAAGCGTCTGAGACAATGCTGTCTAGATTTACTACGTCTTGTCGGCGCAATGCGACCGCCGGCATCCGTGACCGAAGGGCCGCCTATGTCGAGTCTGCGTCGCGGTGACCGCGGAAGCGCGGTCGCCGAGATCCGGGCCGCTTTGACGTCCTTGCGCATGGTCGACAATCCCGACGACGACATCACGACCGGCAGGCACGTCGCGCTCGACGTGTTCGACGAAGATCTCGACCACGCGGTGCGTGCATTTCAACAGCACCGTGGATTGTTGGTCGACGGCATCGTCGGCGAGGCGACGTACCGTGCGCTGAAAGAGGCTTCCTACCGCCTGGGCGCCCGCACCCTCAATCACCAATTCGGCGCACCGATGTTCGGCGACGATGTCGCGACACTGCAGGCCCGACTGCAGGACCTCGGCTTCTACACTGACATGGTCGACGGGCACTTCGGTCTGCACACCCACAATGCGCTGATGTCCTACCAGCGCGAGTATGGGCTGTATCCGGACGGCATCTGCGGCCCAGAAACGTTGCGCTCCTTGTACTTTCTGGGCTCACGGGTCACCGGAGGTTCGCCGCACGCCATCCGCGAAGAAGAACGCGTGCGAACTTCCGGTCCGCGGCTGTCCGGAAAGCGGATCATCATCGATCCGGGCCGCGGCGGCGATGACCACGGCCTGATCATGCAGAGCCCCGACGGCCCGATCAGCGAAGCAGACATCCTGTGGGACCTGGCCAGTCGGCTCGAGGGCCGGATGACCGCCATCGGTATGGAGACGTTCCTGTCTCGGCCGGTGAACCGCGCACCGTTTGATGCCGCGCGTGCCCTGACCGCGAACGCCGTGGGGGCCGACCTCATGATCAGCCTGCGCTGTGCCACCCAGCCCAGCCCGTCGGCCAACGGTGTCGCATCGTTTCACTTCGGCAATTCGCATGGTTCGGTGTCTACCATCGGCCGCAACCTCGCCGACTTCATCCAGCGAGAAGTGGTGGCACGCACCGGGTTACGTGACTGCCGCACACACGGGCGGACGTGGGATCTGCTGCGGCTCACCCGCATGCCCACGGTCCAGGTCGACGTCGGCTACGTGACTAATCCGCAGGACCGCGGTCTGCTGGTGTCAAGTCAGACCCGGGACTCGATTGCCGAGGGCATCCTGGCTGCGGTCAAGCGGCTGTATCTGCTCGGCAAGAACGACCGTCCAACGGGCACATTCACTTTTGCCGAACTTCTGGCCCACGAGCTCTCCGTCGAGCAGGCCGGCCGAGTCAGCCCGAGCTGATCCGGCTCGGTTCACACCGCCGCTAACAGGGACCGGCGCCCGCTCCGACCGGCTGCTGTAGCTGCGCGGTTTCCAGGAGTCGCTCCAGCGCCGCTTCGACCTCTGCCTTCCAGCCCAAACCCTGCTCCAACTCCAGGCGCAGCCGCGGGAAATACGGATGCGGTGAGACCACCACGAAGCCGGCATCCTGCAGCAGGTCTACGTCTAGGACGCACTGGTCCACCGAGCAGTCCCCCAGCACCTCAAGGATCGGGCGAAGAGCTGGCGACGCCACCTGCGGATCGGCCAGATCGGTGACGTCGGCGGTACGCCCGAAGGCCTCGAGCGCCCGCACCCCGCGGCGCACGAGGTCACCAACGACGGCCGCGATCAGACTGCGCGACAGCGTATCTGCCGCCTTCGAGGACTCGACCCCCAGCGTCGTGAGCAACACGGCGTCGGCACTGACCGGACCGGACGGGAAGAGCCGGGCGCGCGGGACTGCGCGCGGCGGCGCATAGAACGCATAGCCCAGGCACGGTTCGTCTCCGGTCGGCACCGCATCGTCACCCATCGACTCGGGACACAGCACAGCCATCTGCCCGCACGCACCCCACTCGAGCATCACCATCGAGAGCCAGGCTTCCTTCTCGAACTCGGGGTCCGACAGGTGATTTCCACCCGGTTGCGGAGACTGCAGGGTCGACGGATCCACCTCCCAGAACACGCACCGGCGAGCGTGCTTGGGTAGTTGCTCGAATGCTTCGAGCCGCATGGGCGTGATACGTGGCGGCACTAGCCTCTCCGGGTTCCGCGCAGTGCTGATGTGCACGGCTGCCACTCCAGGATAGAAGGGCGCGGCGCAGATGGCCGCAATTCTTCTGGGTGAACCGTCTGTCGCGGTGAAGACGACGAAAGTTGTTGAAACACATGCTGTTTCCGCTCAGCGCCGACGTACACGGCCGCCCTCCCAAGGGTATGTGTCACAGTGACGTAATTACCGCGGGTAGGCGGTCAGCGTTTGGACGCACTCATTAGTTCGACTATGCGTTGGAGGTCGTCGACCGACCCGAACTCAACCACGATCTTGCCTTTGCGTTTGCCGAGAGCGACCGTGACGCGGGTATCGAACGCCGTCGAGAGCCGCTCAGCAACATCTTGGAGACCGGGCATGTGGATCGGCTTACGTCGGGGCGCCGCGGGTGTCGCGGGGCCGGCGCGGTTAGCCAAGGTGACCGCTTCCTCGGTGGCGCGCACCGATAGGCCCTCGGCGACGATGCGCGCCGCGAGCTCCTCCTGCTGTTCGGTGCCGCCCTCGAGGGAGAGCAGCGCCCGGGCGTGGCCGGCCGAAAGGACACCGGCCGCCACCCGTCGCTGCACCGCGATCGGCAACCGCAGCAGCCGGATCATGTTGGTGATGAGCGGACGCGACCGGCCAATGCGCGATGCCAGTTCATCGTGGGTGACGCCGAACTCGTCGAGCAGCTGCTGATATGCGGCGGCCTCTTCCAACGGATTCAGCTGGACGCGATGGATGTTCTCCAGCAAGGCGTCCCGCAGCATATTGTCGTCGTCGGTCTCCCGAACGATCGCGGGGATGGTCGCGAGCCCCGCCTCCTGCGCGGCCCGCCACCGCCGCTCCCCCATCACGAGCTGATACCTCGGCGTGGACTCGCCCGGTAGCGCGCGCACCACGATCGGCTGCATGAGGCCGAACTCGCGGATCGAGTGCACGAGTTCGGCCAGCGCCTCTTCATCGAAGACGTGGCGTGGCTGCTTCGGGTTGGGGTCGATCGCCGACGGATCGATCTCGCGGTAGACGGCACCGGAGACGTTGGGCTCCGACTGGCCGCTGCCGTACATGACGTCGGCGGCGGCGTTACCCATCTTTCCGAGGGACGATTCGCCATCGGACGGTCCGGTGGGAATGAGCGACGCCAGCCCGCGGCCCAGTCCGCTTCGCTTGCCCTTGGGTTGAGTCATCCGTATCTCCTCATTGGCGTTCCGCAATTTCGCGGCTGGCATCCAGATAGCTCATCGCACCCCGCGAGCCCGGGTCGTAGTCGAGGATCGTCATTCCATACCCGGGCGCTTCGGACACCTTGACGCTGCGCGGGATGACGGTGCGCAACACCTTGTCGCCAAAGTGGGCGCGGACGTCGTCGGCCACCTGATCGGCCAGCCTCGTCCGTCCGTCATACATCGTCAGGATCACGGTGGAGACATTGAGGTCCGGATTGAGGTGCGACTTGACCATCTCGATATTGCGCAACAGCTGACCCACACCCTCGAGCGCGTAGTACTCGCATTGAATGGGGATCAGGACTTCGGGCGCCGCCACAAGGGCATTGATCGTGAGCAGGCCCAGCGACGGCGGACAGTCGATGAAGACGTAGTCGAAACCGTGGTTTTTGAGCCCGGCCAGCGCGCCGCGAAGTCGCCCTTCACGCGCCACCATGCTGACCAACTCGATCTCGGCGCCGGCAAGGTCGATGGTCGCGGGCACGCAGTAGAGACGCTCGCTGTGCGGACTGCGCTGGAGGGCGGCCTCCAACGGGATCTCGCCGATGAGCACCTCATAGGAGGACGGTGTGCCCTCGCGGTGTTCGACGCCTAGCGCAGTGCTGGCGTTGCCCTGGGGGTCGAGATCGATCACCAGGACCTGCATCCCCTGGAGCGCGAGCGCGGCGGCGATGTTCACCGCCGTCGTCGTCTTGCCGACCCCACCCTTCTGGTTGGCGATCGTGAAGACGCGTTGGCGCTCCGGGCGCGGGAGTCCACTCTTGGCGGCGGCATGCAGCAGGCGCACTGCCCGCTCGGCTTCGGCGCCGATCGGGGTGTCCACCGCGGGTGGGTCGGGCCACACCTCAGTCGGCGGAGGCCCGCCCTCCCATGTTTCACGTGAAACATGGGGCTGGTTCGTTTCACGTGAAACATCGCCACGCCGAGGCGCGGCAACGGTCGGTCGCGGGCCTTTGGGAACCGAACTCACCCCCGGCTCCCGTCCGTCGATCGGCGGTCGGACAGATTCTTCCGACGCGCCACGACGACGGTCGCGGGAGGATCCAAGACGTCCGCGCAGCATTTTTTCACCCTCACATCGACGGCTCCGAGGGACGCCAGCACACGCCGGTGCTCATGGGCCTCCCCTTCGGCACGCTCACCTTTAATGGCCAACATCTCGCCCCCTGGACGCAGCAGAGGCATGCTCCACTTCGCGACCTTGTCCAGTGACGCCACCGCCCTGGAGGTCACCGCATCCATCTCCCCCACCTCTTCTCGCACAGCCCGCTCTTCGGCCCTGCCGCGCACGACCATCACGTCGATCCCGAGTTCATCGATCACCTCGCGAAGAAAATCGCTACGCCGGAGCAGAGGTTCGATGAGCGTCACGCGGAGGTCGGGGCGAGCCAAGGCCAACGGTATCCCGGGCAGGCCGGCTCCACTACCTATGTCGGCGACCCGGGCGTTCTCCGGTAACAATTCCGCGATCGCTGCGCTGTTGAGTAGGTGTCGATCCCAAAGCCTGTCGACCTCCCGGGGACCGATCAATCCACGCTCGACGCCCGCGCCGGCCAAGATCTCGGCATACCGTCGCGCCCCCGCCAGTCCGGTTCCGAACAAGATGTCGGCCGCCTCAGGGGCTGCCGACACCTCGTCATGTTTCACGTGAAACATCCTCCGGATCTTCGCGGGGCCGACGCGTCCCGTCGAACGAACTACACAGATGTAACTCGGAGCGCTCAGTCGACGAGGACAACGACGCGACGTGAAGGCTCCACGCCCTCACTCTCGCTGTGCACACCATCGACCGCAGCGACCGCGTCGTGCACGATCTTGCGCTCGAACGGCGTCATTGGCGAGAGCTCCTCGCGCTCGCCCGACTCGAGGACGCGTCGCGCGACCTTGTCGCCGAGCGCTGCCAACTCGTCGCGACGACCACGGCGCCACCGGGCGATGTCGAGCATCAGCCGGCTGCGCTCGCCGGTCTTCTGGTGCACCGCCAGCCGCGTCAACTCCTGCAGCGCGTCGAGCACCTCCCCCTTCCGGCCGACCAACTTGTTCAGGTCGGTTCCGCCGTCGATACTCACGATCGCACGGTCCCCTTCGACATCGAGATCAATATCGCCGTCGAAATCCAGCAGGTCCAACAACTCCTCGAGGTAGTCCCCGGCGATCTCGCCCTCGGTGACCAACCGGTCCTCCAGGTCCTCCGTGGGCGGCGCGGTCGTCTCCTCGCCGGCGGTGTCCCCTTCGACAAGTTCCTCGCTACGCTCGGTCGTCTCAGCGTCAGTCATCTGTATCTCCCTCATCTCCGGTGGTCTGCACCGGTCGTCTTCGGGCTGTCCCACAGCACTCCGGCCGCAGCTGCCTCAGCGCCGCCGGCTGCGATCGGTCAGCGCTTACGTTTCTTGGGCCGCGCGCCCGGCCGCGGCGTCGCACCCGGTCGTGGGCTGCTGCTGCCGGTTCCCGACGCGGTCTTGCCCGGACTCGAGCCCGTCGCCTTGCCGTCCGCCGATCCGTTGTCCGTCGCCGTCTCGTCGAGTTCCACGCCGTCGCTTGCCGTCAACTCGGCCGGCTCGGCCGCCGCCTTGGGCCGCTTCTTGGGCTTCGCGCCCGGCGGCGGTGCGTTCTGTGAACGACGTTCCTTGGCCTCGAGCTTCTTGGCTTCTTCCTCTTTCTCGATCATCCCGAACACGTAGTGCTGCTGTCCGAACGTCCAGATGTTGTTGGCGAGCCAGTACATGATGATGGCCAGCGGCAGGAACGGCCCGCCGGCGACGACGCCGAACGGGAAGACGTACAGCGCCAGCTTGTTCATCATCGCCGTCTGCGGGTTCGCCGCGGCTTCCGGGCTTTGGCGCGCGACCGACGCCCGGCTGTTGAAATACGTGGCGGCGCCGGCCAGGATCATCAGTGGCACGCCGACCCCGATGACCGCGAAGCGGTTGAATTCAGTGAACGCCTCGAGGCCGTGCTGCTGAATCATCGTCGCGCCGAGTGGAGCACCGAACAGGTTCGCGTCCAGGAAGTGACGCACGTCCTCGGCGCTGAACACGTAGTTGCCCAGTTGCGCATTCTCCTCCACCGACAGTCCCAGCCGGCCGATGCCGGTCTGGGTCCGGTTGAAGGACATCAGCACGTGATACAGCCCGAGGAAGACCGGCAGTTGGGCCAGCATCGGCAGGCAGCCGAGGATCGGGTTGAATCCGTGCTCCTTCTGGAGCTTCTGCATCTCCATCGCCATCCGCTGGCGATCCTTGCCGTACTTCTTCTGCAGCGCCTTGATCTGAGGCTGCAGCTCCTGCATCTGCCGCGTGGTGCGGATCTGCTTGACGAAGGGCTTGTAAAGGATCGCGCGCAGGGTGAACACCAGGAACATCACCGACAGCGCCCAGGCGAAGAAGTTCGTCGGCCCGAGGATGAAGGCGAACGCCTTGTACCAAACCCACATGATCGCCGACACCGGGTAGTAAATGATGTCCAGGCTGAACCAACTAAACACGCGTCTCGCTCTCTGCTCGCGATGCCTGGGTACCCCACACATCGTCGGCTGCGTCCGGATCCATCCGGAGCTCGTCTGCGTCCGAGCACAATTCATGTCCGCCGCCGCGACGCTCCGGTATCGGGTCCCATCCTCCCTTATGCCACGGACCGCACTTCAGCAGCCGCACCACTGCCAGCCATCCGCCCTTCACGGCGCCGTACTCGGTCAGCGCATCGACGGCGTACTGGCTGCACGTCGGCATGAAGCGACACGTCGCCGGTCGCAGCGGGGAAACCATGTGGCGGTACAACTGGATGACGTAGATCAGCGCACGCGCGATCGAACCCTTCATCGTGACGCCCCATTCTTTGAGAGCGCCCGACGTAGCGCGGTCCGCAATTCCTGTTCGAGTCGTGCCGAGATCGCGTAGCGGCTACCGGGCAATGCCCGGATCACTACCCGATCCGCCGGATGCAGATCGTCGATGAGACTGCGGGCCACATGACGCAGCCGGCGGGACACGCGGTGACGCTGTACGGCGCTGCCGACAGATTTCGAGACGACCAGACCGATCCGGGGACCATCCTCGTCGACGGCATGACGCATCGTGTGCACGACGAGATCGGGCTGCACTGCCCGCACCCCTTGACTGACCGTGGCACCGAACTCGGACGACCGCGTCATCCGGTACCGCGCCGGTAGCACCGCGCTAGATCCCGCTTGAACTCACGCCGGAATCACGCAGTCAGCTTGCGGCGACCCTTGGTACGCCGGCTCGACACGATGGCCCGGCCTGCCCGGGTCCGCATCCGCAGCCGGAAGCCGTGCACGCGCGCGCGGCGCCGGTTGTTCGGCTGAAAAGTCCGCTTGCCCTTGGCCACGGCTGTATCTCCTCGTTCCGTCTGGCGCCCACGGCCCACACCGGTTGAGTGTCAACCCGGTGGGACGCGGTTGCCCGTTGGTAAGCTCGTCCGTCTTGCTTAACCGGCGCGGTCTCCACAAAAACCTGGGTCGCAGCCGTGCCGCCGCTTGTGGGCGACTGTTCGAGGGTACTGACGAGATTTCCCTAGGTCAAACCACACTCCTACCCGCCGCCATCCGGGCTTCAGGGGCATGAAAATCTTTACATCCGCCACAGCCGTCACGGTGTCCAGGGGCCACCGAAGTAACCCCCAGCCAATGTTGCAGAACGGTTGGCACCCGCCAAGAAAACTGTTAGCTTCTGCCAATGTCGTTTCGATAACGAAACGACGACAGACAACGAAGCGGAGATGCCCACCGAGTCGCGAGCCCACAGACCGCACCACTGCTGTGACGAGCTCCGGCCGACGGCGTTCCTGCCCGTAGACAACAGAACGACGACGGCTGTCCTGTCTCCACAACCTGTGGATAACTATGTGGACAGTTCGTCTTCGTTCCATTGGCCTTCCCTGAATTGGCCGCGAGGGGGTACGCGTCATTGACTGCTGACCCCGATCCCCCATTCGTGGCCGTATGGAACACGGTCGTAGCCGAACTCAATGGCGACATCGAAGCGGTCGGAGTGGCGAACGGTGACGCCGGCCCGGTTCTCACCCCCCAGCAACGTGCGTGGTTGAAGTTGGTCAAACCACTCGTCATCACCGAGGGTTTTGCTCTCCTGTCGGTTCCGACGCCTTTCGTTCAGAACGAGATCGAGCGCCATCTTCGAGAACCGATCATCAACGCCCTGAGCCGTCAGCTCGGTCAACGTGTGGAACTCGGCGTACGCATCGCCGCGCCCGAAACCGAACAGCCCGATGAGGGAATCGGCGGATACGCGAGCACACCCGCGGCGATCGACCTCGACGACGTCGATGACGACGTCGACGAAGATCTGGCTGCGCGAGCGAGTGCGGAAGAGAGCTGGCCCTCGTATTTCTCCAGCCGTTCGCAGAGCGCCGAAGTCGACGACGCGACGGCGGTCAACTTGAATCGCCGCTACACCTTCGACACGTTCGTCATCGGCGCGTCGAACAGGTTTGCTCACGCGGCTTCGCTGGCCATCGCCGAGGCCCCGGCGCGCGCCTACAACCCCCTCTTCATATGGGGTGAGTCCGGCCTCGGCAAAACTCATCTTTTGCACGCCGCCGGAAACTACGCTCAGCGACTCTTTCCTGGGATGCGGGTCAAGTACGTCTCGACCGAGGAATTCACCAACGATTTCATCAACTCGCTGCGTGACGACCGCAAGGCTTCGTTCAAGCGAAGCTACCGAGACATCGACGTGCTGCTGGTCGATGACATCCAGTTCATCGAAGGCAAAGAAGGTATCCAGGAAGAGTTCTTCCATACCTTCAACACCCTGCACAACGCCAACAAGCAGATCGTCATCTCCTCGGACCGGCCCCCCAAACAGCTGGCCACCCTCGAAGACCGGCTCCGCACCCGATTCGAATGGGGGCTGATCACCGACGTTCAGCCTCCCGAACTCGAGACCCGCATCGCGATTCTTCGTAAGAAGGCTCAGATGGATCGTCTCGATGTCCCCGGTGACGTCCTCGAGCTCATCGCCAGCAGCATCGAACGCAATATCCGCGAGCTCGAAGGCGCCCTGATCCGCGTCACCGCATTCGCATCACTGAACAAGACCGCGATCGACAAGTCGCTCGCCGAGATCGTGCTCCGCGACCTCATCTCCGATGCATCCACGATGCAGATCAGCACCGCCGCGATCATGGCCGCGACCGCCGAGTACTTCGAAACCACCCTCGAGGAACTGCGTGGTCCCGGAAAGACCCGTGCCCTCGCGCAGTCCCGGCAAATTGCGATGTACCTGTGTCGCGAAC
This sequence comes from Mycobacterium neglectum, assembly GCF_002591975.1. Classification (GTDB taxonomy): domain Bacteria; phylum Actinomycetota; class Actinomycetes; order Mycobacteriales; family Mycobacteriaceae; genus Mycobacterium; species Mycobacterium neglectum. The sequence continues at coordinate 24,886 of NZ_NVQE01000035.1, forward strand.
TCACGGACCTGTCGTTGCCCAAGATCGGCCAGGCGTTCGGACGTGACCACACCACCGTCATGTACGCCGAGAAGAAGATCCGCGGCGAGATGGCCGAACGCCGCGAAGTCTTCGATCACGTCAAGGAACTGACGACACGAATCCGCCAACGCTCCAAGCGTTGAGCCCCGTTTCGACTCGACAACTCAGCCTTCGGATCACCAAACCTGTGCGCTTGGCGTCGAATCACGCCCGCGCGCCAAAAAATCTCGGAAAAACTTCCGTACCGCCCGCATCACTTGTCACACGCCTGCGATGTGCACACCGATGTGGACAACCTGGGATGAACCCTCGGATGAGCCGCCGCTTGTTTCACAACCGCGTCCGTTTCCACAGCGGCTGAACAGTGCCAACACATTGATCCACAGGTATCCCACAACATGGCACCGGCCGCATCCAGCGCAGACACCGCTTCATCCCCAGAATCCACAGGCCCTATTACTGTTGCTCCTATATCTCTCTAGAAACTTCTTCGAAGAAGGCCCTTGGGGAACACGCAAAAACTCACTCGCCATACCGGTTCGACGAACCGAATGTCAGCGCGATCGATTAGCTTTCAAGTTCGGGCCGAAAGCTCTACGGTGGTTCAGCACAGCCGTTACGGTCGTCCCGACGCATCGTTCCAAGGCGTGTTGAGACATCAGGAAACCGCTGCTTAACGCTTGTTGTGTTATTGATCGAAGGGACTGTATGGACGTGGCGACCACAACCGTTGGTGTCACCGATTTGAAGTTCCGTCTGGTGCGCGAAGACTTCGCCGACGCCGTGGCCTGGGTAGCTCGCAATCTGCCGAACCGGCCGACGGTTCCTGTCCTGGCGGGTGTCCTGCTCACCGGCTCTGACGACGGTTTGACGATTTCGGGATTCGACTACGAAGTCTCGGCAGAGGTTCAGGTCGCAGCTGAAATCGCTTCGCCTGGAAGTGTTTTGGTATCCGGTCGGCTTTTGTCGGATATCACCCGGGCGTTGCCGGCCAAGCCTGTCGATGTGAGCGTTGAAGGTACACGCGTATCGCTGACCTGCGGTAGCGCCAGATTCTCGCTGCCGACGATGGCAGTGGAGGACTACCCGACGCTGCCCACCCTGCCCGACGACACCGGTGTGGTCTCTGCAGATCTGTTCGCCGAGGCGATCGGCCAGGTTGCGGTTGCGGCCGGCCGCGATGACACCTTGCCGATGTTGACCGGCATCCGAGTCGAGATTTCTGGCGAGAATGTCATTTTGGCGGCGACCGACCGCTTCCGTCTCGCGGTGCGCGAGTTGACGTGGTCGACGGAGTCAGCCGACATGGAGGCAGCGGTGTTGGTTCCGGCCAAGACTTTGGCCGAAGCCGCCAAGGCCGGATCCGACGGTTCCGATGTACACCTCTCGTTGGGTGCGGGTGCCGAGGTCGGCAAGGAAGGTTTGTTGGGCATCCGCAGCAATGGCAAACGCAGTACGACGCGTCTTCTCGACGCCGAGTTCCCGAAGTTCCGTCAGTTGCTGCCGACCGAGCACACCGCGATCGCGACCATCGGCGTCGCAGAACTCACCGAAGCCATCAAGCGTGTCGCGCTGGTTGCGGACCGCGGGGCCCAGGTGCGCATGGAGTTCGCCGACGATGTGCTGCGACTGTCCGCCGGCGCGGATGACGTCGGCCGTGCGGAAGAGGATCTGCCTGTCGAGTTCGCAGGTGAGCCGCTGACGATCGCCTTCAACCCCACTTATCTCACCGACGGGCTCGGGTCGCTGCACTCTGAACGCGTGACATTCGGATTCACGACACCCAGCCGTCCCGCGGTGTTGCGTCCGGCGGGTGAGGATGATGGGAGTGTCGGTGACACGGGGCCGTTCCCGGCTGCGCAAACCGACTACGTCTATCTGTTGATGCCGGTGCGGCTTCCTGGCTGACCGGCCCGACGCCACGATGGGGGCGCACATGCAATTGGGTCTGGTCGGACTGGGCAAAATGGGCTTCAACATGCGGGAACGCCTGCGTGAGGGTGGGCACGAGGTGGTCGGGTACGACCCCAGGCCCGAAGTCACCGACGTACCGACGCTGGCGGCCCTCGCGGAAGCACTCGATGAGCCGCGCGTGGTGTGGGTGATGGTGCCGTCGGGGCACATCACCGATGAGACCATCCGGTCGCTGGCCGAAGTGCTCAGCCCCGGCGATCTAGTGATCGACGGAGGCAACTCTCGGTACACCGAAGATGGCCCACACGCGAAACTGTTGGACGACAAGGGAATTGGTTTCATCGACGCGGGGGTATCCGGCGGTATTTGGGGGTTGACCGAAGGGTACGGCCTTATGGTGGGCGGCAGTAAAGAGGACGTCACCCGTGTGATGCCGATCTTCGAGACCCTGCGGCCGCCCGGTGAACTGGCCGATGGATTCGTCCACGCCGGGCCGGTGGGGGCCGGTCACTACGCCAAAATGGTGCACAACGGCATCGAATACGGATTGATGATGGCCTACGCCGAAGGCTACGAGCTGTTGGCGGCCGAGGAATTGATCGAGAACACCCAAGCTGTCATCCAGGCGTGGACCAACGGCACGGTCGTCAGGTCCTGGCTGCAACAATTGCTGGCCAAGGCGCTCAAGGAAGATCCGAAATTCACGGATATCACGGGTTACACCGAAGACTCCGGCGAGGGCCGGTGGACCGTAGAGGAAGCCATCAGCCACCGGGTGCCCATGCCGGTCATCGCGGCGTCACTATTCGCACGGTTCGCGTCTCGTCAAGAGGACTCCCCCACCATGAAGGCGGTGTCTGCCCTGCGTAACCAGTTCGGCGGCCATGCCGTTCAGAGGATCAGCGAGTCTGGATAGTTGTACATCAGGAACCTTTCGCTGACGGATTACCGGTCATGGGCCCGGGTCGAAATCGACCTCGAACCCGGCCGCACGGTATTTGTTGGGTCGAACGGTTTCGGTAAGACGAATCTGATTGAGGCGCTTTGGTATTCGTCGACGCTTGGTTCACACCGGGTCGGCACCGATGCACCCCTAATCCGCGCAGGCGCGCAGCGCGCTGTCGTCTCGACGATCGTCGTGAACGAGGGTCGCGAGCTCGCGGTGGATCTGGAGATCAATCCCGGGCGTGCCAACAAGGCCCGCTTGAACCGCTCCCCTGTCCGCAGCGCACGTGAAATTCTCGGTGTCCTGCGAGCGGTACTCTTCGCCCCGGAGGATCTCGCGCTGGTGCGGGGTGATCCCGGCGAACGCCGCAGGTATCTCGACGAGCTTGCGACGACCAGGCGCCCACAGGTGGCGGCGATCCGAGGGGATTACGACAAGGTGCTCAAACAGCGCACCGCGTTGTTGAAGACCGCGGCCGGTGCGAAATATCGCGGTGACCGCAGCGTGCTCGACACCCTCGATGTGTGGGACGGGCATCTGGCTGCGCGCGGAGCACAGCTCATCGCGGCGCGGGTGGGTCTCGTCAACGAGCTGGCTCCCGAGGTGGAGAAGGCCTACCAACTGCTGGCCCCGGCGTCACGGCCTGCCGCCATCCGCTACCGCAGCGGTGTGGAGGTAATCGAGACCGAAGCCGCCGCGGGAACCGGCAGTGCCGAACTGTTCGAAGCCGCACTCTTGGACGCGCTGGCCCGGCGCCGCGATGCCGAACTGGAAAGGGGCGTCTGCCTGGTAGGGCCACATCGCGACGATCTGGAATTGCGCCTCGGCGACCAAGTCGCGAAAGGCTTTGCCAGCCATGGTGAATCATGGTCGATGGCCTTGGCGTTGCGGCTGGCGTCCTACGAACTGTTGCGCGCGGAGGGCTCGGACCCCGTGCTGCTTCTCGACGATGTGTTCGCCGAACTCGACAGCGCGCGCAGGCAGGCGCTGGCCAACGTGGCGGCCTCTGCCGAACAGGTGTTGGTCACCGCAGCGGTGCACGAGGACATCCCGCAGGGCTGGGATGCGACCAGGGTCGAGATCGTCATGAAGGACGACGACGCCGGACGGATCTCGGAAGTACAGGCCAGAACAGGTGGGGGCGGAGCCGAAAATGAGTGACGGCAGCAACGACAGTGACGACATGGAACCCCCGGCGCACCTGGCCCATCTAAAGGGCATGGATCTGGTACGACGCACCCTCGAGGAGGCGCGCGGCGCGGCCAGCAGCCAAGGTAAGGATGTCGGCCGCGGCGGCCGGAGCTCACGACCACGCAAGGTCGCAGGCAACAGTCGACGGCGCTGGTCGGGGCCCGGCCCGGATTCTCGCGACCCGCAGCTGCTGGCTGCGGTCACCCGCGACGTCGCCCGTAACCGGGGTTGGTCGGATCAAGTGGCCCAAGGTGCGGTGTTCGGACGTTGGAACGCAGTGGTCGGCGAACAGATCGCGGCCCATGCGGTGCCGACGGCACTGAATGAGGGTGTGCTCACGGTTTCGGCGGAGTCGACGGCCTGGGCCACCCAGCTGAGAATGGTCCAGGCGCAACTGATCGCGAAGATCGCCGCCGCCGTCGGCGACGGCGTGGTGAAATCTCTGAAAATCGTCGGTCCGGTCACGCCCTCATGGCGCAAGGGCCGGTATCACATCGCCGGTCGCGGACCCCGCGACACGTACGGATGACAGGAGTTCTGCGGTGTTGGCTCAGAGCCGCGAGAACGCCGCGGGCGTCGCCCTCAAGCGGTTTGACGCACCCTGGATCGAAAAATTCCATTTACGGCGCAAATAGGTGAGTAGAAACGCTGCCTCAGAATCGGTCCTAACGGTGTGTGACGGTAGACTGGCAGCATGACTTGCCGGCGGTAACAGATCACCGCCAGAGCCCCACCCCCAAAGAGAGTAGGGAAGCTTCCGCCTGTGGCTGCGAAGAAGAAGGAATACGGCGCCTCTGCCATCACCGTTCTCGAAGGATTGGAGGCGGTCCGCAAACGTCCGGGTATGTACATCGGCTCCACCGGCGAGCGCGGCCTGCACCACCTGGTCTGGGAGGTCGTCGACAACGCTGTCGACGAAGCCATGGGCGGCTACGCGACGAAAGTCGACGTGCGGATTCTCGAAGACGGCGGGGTCGAGGTGACTGACGACGGCCGCGGCATCCCCGTCGAAATGCACGCCAGCGGCGCACCGACTGTCGACGTGGTGATGACTCAGCTCCACGCCGGTGGCAAGTTCGGTGGCGAGGACAGCGGCTACACCGTCAGTGGCGGTCTGCACGGCGTGGGTGTGTCCGTGGTGAACGCGCTGTCGACTCGACTGGAAGTCGATATCTCCCGTGACGGTTTCGAGTGGTTCCAGTCGTATGACAAGGCTGCCCCGGGCACCCTCAAACAGGGTGACAAGACCAAGAAGACAGGTACCACCGTCAGATTCTGGGCGGATCCTGACATCTTCGAGACCACGAACTATGACTTCGAGACCGTCGCACGGCGACTACAGGAGATGGCCTTCCTCAACAAAGGGCTGACCATCACCCTCGCTGACGAACGAGTCGCTGCCGCAGCGGTCACCGAGGAGGTTGTCAGCGACACCGCCGAAGCCCCGAAGTCGGCCGAGGAGAAGGCCGCTGAGGAGGCAGGCCCGCATAAGGTCAAGAACCGCACATTCCACTACCCGGGCGGGCTGGTCGACTTCGTCAAGCACATCAACCGCACAAAATCGCCGATCCACCAAAGCATCGTCGACTTCTCCGGCAAGGGCGAAGGCCACGAGGTCGAGATCGCGATGCAATGGAACGGCGGCTACTCGGAGTCGGTGCACACCTTTGCCAACACCATCAACACACATGAGGGCGGCACCCACGAAGAAGGTTTTCGCGCCGCGCTGACCACCGTGGTGAACAAGTACGCCAAGGACAAGAAGCTCCTCAAGGAGAAGGACTCGAACCTCACCGGGGACGACATCCGTGAGGGGTTGGCCGCAGTGCTGTCGGTGAAGGTCGCCGAGCCGCAGTTCGAGGGCCAGACCAAGACCAAGCTGGGCAACACCGAAGTGAAGTCGTTCGTGCAGAAGATCTGCAACGAGCAGCTGGGCCACTGGTTCGAGGCCAATCCCGCCGAAGCGAAAACCGTGATCAACAAAGCGGTTTCGTCGGCGCAGGCACGGATCGCGGCGCGCAAGGCGCGCGAATTGGTGCGTCGCAAGAGCGCCACCGACATCGGCGGGTTGCCGGGCAAGCTGGCCGACTGCCGCTCAACGGATCCGAAGAAGTCGGAACTCTATGTGGTGGAGGGCGATTCGGCTGGCGGCTCGGCCAAGAGCGGCCGCGACTCGATGTTCCAGGCGATCCTGCCGTTGCGCGGCAAGATCATCAACGTCGAGAAGGCCCGCATCGACCGCGTGCTGAAGAACACCGAAGTCCAGGCCATCATCACGGCGCTGGGCACGGGCATCCACGACGAGTTCGACCTCTCCAAGCTGCGGTACCACAAGATCGTGTTGATGGCCGACGCCGATGTCGACGGCCAGCACATCTCGACCCTGCTGCTGACGCTGCTGTTCCGGTTCATGAAGCCACTGGTCGAAAATGGCCATATCTTCCTGGCGCAGCCGCCGCTGTACAAATTGAAATGGCAACGCAGCGAACCGGAATTCGCCTACTCCGACCGTGAGCGCGACGGCCTGCTCGAGGCGGGCAGGAAGGCGGGTAGGAAGATCAACGTCGACGACGGTATCCAGCGCTACAAGGGTCTGGGCGAGATGGACGCCAAGGAGCTGTGGGAAACCACGATGGATCCGTCGGTGCGGGTGCTGCGCCAGGTCACCTTGGACGACGCGGCCGCCGCCGACGAGCTGTTCTCCATCCTGATGGGAGAGGACGTCGAGGCGCGCCGCAGCTTCATCACGCGGAACGCGAAAGACGTTCGCTTCCTGGATGTTTGATCCGCGACATATCAACAAATAGGGCTGAAAACACATGACTGATACCACGTTGCCGCCTGGCGACGCAGCAGGCGACCGCATCGAGCCGGTCGACATCCAGCAGGAGATGCAGCGCAGCTACATCGACTACGCGATGAGCGTGATCGTCGGGCGTGCACTTCCCGAGGTCCGCGACGGTCTCAAGCCGGTGCACCGCCGCGTGCTGTACGCCATGTTCGACTCGGGCTTCCGACCGGACCGCGGGCACGCGAAGTCAGCCCGATCGGTCGCCGAGACGATGGGCAACTATCACCCCCACGGCGACTCGTCGATCTACGACACCCTGGTCCGGATGGCCCAGCCGTGGTCGCTGCGCTATCCGCTCGTCGACGGACAGGGCAACTTCGGTTCGCCGGGCAACGACCCACCGGCCGCGATGCGCTACACGGAGGCGCGACTCACGCCGCTGGCCATGGAGATGCTGCGCGAAATCGATGAGGAGACAGTCGATTTCGTCCCGAACTATGACGGGCGCGTGCAGGAACCGACGGTCCTGCCGAGCCGGTTCCCGAACCTGCTCGCCAACGGCTCGGGTGGCATCGCGGTGGGCATGGCCACCAACATGCCGCCGCACAACCTGCGCGAGCTCGGCGAGGCGGTGTTCTGGTGCCTGGAGAACTTCGAAGCCGACGAAGAGACCACCCTCGAGGCCGTCTGCGAACGCGTCAAGGGTCCGGACTTCCCGACCTATGGCCTCATCGTCGGATCGCAGGGCATTTCCGACACGTACCGGACCGGCCGAGGGTCGGTCCGGATGCGCGGTGTCTGCGAGATCGAAGAGGATAGCCGGGGCCGCACCGGGATCGTCATCACCGAGCTGCCGTATCAGGTCAACCACGACAACTTCATCACCTCGATCGCCGAGCAGGTGCGCGACGGCAAGCTGGCCGGCATCTCGAACATCGAGGACCAGTCCAGCGATCGCGTCGGGCTGCGAATTGTGGTGGAGCTCAAGCGAGATGCCGTCGCGAAGGTCGTTCTGAACAACCTCTACAAGCACACCCAGCTGCAGACCAGCTTCGGCGCCAACATGCTGTCCATCGTCGACGGTGTGCCGCGCACGCTGCGTCTCGACCAGCTGATCCGTCACTACGTCAACCACCAACTCGACGTGATCGTCCGGCGCACCACGTACCGGTTGCGCAAGGCCAATGAGCGGGCCCACATCCTGCGTGGTCTGGTCAAGGCGCTCGACGCGCTCGACGAAGTCATCGCGTTGATCCGCGCGTCCGAGACCGTCGAGGTCGCCCGCGCGGGCCTGATCGACCTGCTCGACATCGACGAGATCCAGTCGCAGGCCATTCTCGATATGCAGCTGCGCCGGCTGGCCGCCCTGGAGCGCCAGCGGATCGTCGACGATCTGGCGAAGATCGAGGCCGAGATCGCCGACCTCGAGGACATCCTGGCCAAGCCCGAGCGCCAACGTGCCATCGTGCGGGACGAGCTCAAGGAACTGGTCGACAAGTTCGGCGACGACCGGCGTACCCGCATCATCGCCGCCGACGGTGATGTCGCCGATGAGGACCTGATCGCGCGCGAAGAAGTCGTCGTCACCATCACCGAGACCGGCTACGCGAAACGGACGAAGTCCGACCTGTACCGCAGCCAGAAGCGCGGCGGCAAGGGCGTGCAGGGCGCCGGGCTGAAGCAGGACGACATCGTCAACCACTTCTTCGTCTGCTCAACGCACGACTGGATCCTGTTCTTCACCACACAGGGTCGGGTGTATCGCGCCAAGGCATACGACCTGCCGGAGGCGTCCCGCACGGCACGCGGTCAGCATGTCGCCAATCTGTTGGCGTTCCAGCCGGAGGAGCGGATCGCACAGGTCATCCAGATCAAGACCTACGAGGACGCGCCGTACCTGGTGCTGGCCACCCGCAACGGACTGGTGAAGAAGTCCAAGCTCACCGACTTCGACTCCAACCGCACGGGCGGCATCGTCGCGGTCAACCTGCGCGACGGCGACGAATTGGTGGGTGCGGTGCTGTGCTCGTCCGAGGAGGACCTGCTGCTGGTGTCCGCCAAGGGCCAGTCGATCCGCTTCTCAGCAACCGACGAGGCGTTGCGTCCGATGGGCCGAGCCACCTCCGGTGTGCAGGGCATGCGGTTCAACGAGGAAGACAAACTGCTGTCGCTGAACGTCGTGCGCGAGGACACGTATCTGCTGGTCGCGACGGCCGGTGGGTACGCCAAGCGCACCGCGATCGAGGAGTACCCGGTCCAGGGCCGCGGTGGCAAAGGGGTGCTGACGGTCCAGTTCGACAAGAGGCGTGGCAGTCTTGTCGGAGCGTTGATCGTCGATGACGACACTGAGTTGTACGCCATCACCTCGGGCGGCGGTGTCATCCGGACGGCGGCTCGCCAGGTGCGCAAGGCCGGGCGGCAGACCAAGGGCGTTCGGTTGATGAACCTGGGAGAGGGCACCACACTGATAGCCATTGCGCGCAACGCGGAGGAAGGCGACAGTACCGACGAGGTCAACACCGACGTCGGCGACTAGCCCATTAGGCGTGACCAGTAGTGACCAGTAAGGAGCCGTAGGTGACTTCACCGAACGAGCCCGGGTATCCCCGTGCGACCGAGGGGGGCGGCAACGGCTCCGGCTCTGGTCCCGGTCCCGAGGGCGGCTCGGTGGGCGGCACCGCGCCGCGCGGTCCGCTACCCGGCGGATCGGGCCCGGAGCGCATCGCCGATGCGACCGAGGTCCCGCCCTGGCAGCGGGGCAGGGGGGCCAAGCCCGCGAACAGGGCGCCGGAAGCCTCCGGACGGCCGGATTCGCCCGCGCGGTCGGATGCGCCGCGACGCGGCAACAGCGGAGCGACCAGCCACTCCCCCGGTATCGATGCCCGGCTGAACCGGTTCCTCTCCGGCGGTTCGGCCACGGCGTCGCCGCAGGATCAGGATGCGGCCGGGTGGGCAGATCCACCCGAGCAGTCCGCACGGCCGGAACCGACGCGGCCGGAACAGGCCGCTCCGCGGCCGGAACAGACCGCGCGCCCCGAGTCGCCGCCACGAACCGAGCAGCCCCCGCGGCCCGAGAAGTACGCCAGCGAAATCCCCGACCTTTCCGGCGCGGCACCGCGGTCGGCGCCGCGCACGCCGGGCGCGGAGCGTCCTGGCCAGGAACCGGCAAGCCGCCCCGCGGTCCCGGCAGGCAGAGCGCAGGCGGCCAGCCGCCATCAGGGCCCGGTGCGCGCCAGCATGCAGATCCGCCGGGTGGACCCGTGGAGCGTGCTCAAGGTGTCCGCGGTCCTGTCCGTCGCGTTGTTCTTCGTCTGGATGATCGCCGTCGCATTCCTGTACTTGGTTCTCGGCGGCATGGGTGTGTGGAGCAAGCTGAACAGCAACGTCGGCGACCTGCTGACCAGCGCAAGCGGTAGCTCCGGCGGCGAGCTCGTGAGTAGTGGAACAATATTCGGCGGTGCGGCCCTGATCGGTCTGGTGAACATCGTCTTGCTGACGGCGATGGCGACGATCGGTGCCTTCATCTACAACCTCACCACCGACATCGTCGGAGGCGTGGAAGTCACGTTGGCCGATCGCGACTGAGTTCGCGGGTTTGGGCGGGAGCTTACGATTGCGGTAGTCTCGTCGCTCGGCCGTACCGGCATAAACGGGGCTATAGCTCAGGCGGTTAGAGCGCTTCGCTGATAACGAAGAGGTCGGAGGTTCGAGTCCTCCTAGCCCCACGGAAAGGTACACACCATGAGGGTTGTGGTGCTGCTCGCCACAGCGGTCGCCGCGGTTGTCGCCGTGGCGATCTGGCGATCTCGGCACGGCGTGGAGGTGTGGCACGCGGCGGCCGACGTGCCGGCCTGAGATATCCCGACAAGGGGCCTTAGCTCAGTTGGTAGAGCGCTGCCTTTGCAAGGCAGAAGTCAGGGGTTCGAATCCCCTAGGCTCCACTCAGACCCCACCGCCGAACGCCGAAACTGAACTTGTGCAGGCGATCACCGCGAAATCTCCTGCATACCTTCAGTTTCGACGGGCTACGGCCGACGGGCTAAGGCCGCGGCGATACCGGCACGCTCGGCTGCAGGGTGGTCGGCGGCTCCTGCGGGGGAGGCCGCCGGATGATCGAGAAGGCCACCGCTCCCCCGGCCAGTACCGCCACGCCGAGCGCCGCCAGCAGCAGCGGACGCTTTCGCCGACGGCTGCGGGCCTTTTGCAACTGCTGCGGCAGGTTCGCCACCACTTCCTGGGCGGCCGCGATTTCGGAGGCGATGGTGTCTTGCGCGGCCACCAGCTCCTTGGCCAACTGATCCTTCAGCCGGCTGCGACGGTAGAGGTCGCCAATCCAGGCGGCAGATGACTGCGCACCGTCCACGCTGAGGCCCACCGCACCCCGGGTGACATCGACGGGACCGACCGCCGAATATTTGAGTCCGCGGGACAACCGCTGCCCAGGGGTCAAGTGGATCTCGGTCTTCGCGCGCATCTCGCACCTCTCTCGCGGCCGTAACGGGAATGGATACCAGACTGCCACCAACCGCAACGCAGCGGTGCCCGTTGAGCGCCGAGCGACGCGTGGCAGACTGGCATCCCGTGACGAGCCCCATACAGACAGCCACCGCGACGCTGCACACCAACCGTGGTGACATCAAAGTCGCCCTCTTCGGAAATCACGCACCCAAGACCGTCGCCAACTTCGTTGGACTGGCGCAGGGCACCAAGGACTACAGCACCGAGAACGCGAGCGGAGGCCGTGCAGGACCCTTTTATGACGGCGTGATCTTCCATCGGGTCATCGACGGGTTCATGATCCAGGGCGGCGACCCGACCGGTACCGGTCGCGGCGACGCCGGCTACAAGTTCGCCGACGAATTCCATCCGGAACTGCAGTTCGACAAGCCGTATTTGCTGGCGATGGCCAATGCCGGCCCGGGTACCAACGGCTCGCAATTCTTCATCACGGTCGGCAAGACGCCTCACCTGAACCGCAAGCACACCATCTTCGGCGAGGTTGTCGATCCGGAGTCGCAGAAGGTGGTCGACGCGATCGCGAGCACCGCGGTGGACCGCAACGACCGTCCGACCGAACCTGTGGTCGTCGAATCGATCACCATCTCCTGATTTCAGGAGCCGGCGAAGCCGGCATCCGTGAGCGCGTCGAGCACGCGCAGCGGGTCAGTGCCCAGGTCCCACCGGGTGAACACAAGTAGCCGACCGTCCACCGTGTCGATCTCGAGCAAGCGCGTCTTGCGGCCGATCCGGCGGAATTCCGTGATGCGGATCAGCTTGATATCGGCATGCTGCAGCGCGGTTTCACCAAGCAGGCCGCGACTGACGAGAGCGTCATTTTTGATTGCCAGCTTCGGGCGCGCACGCCACGACAAACTTGCGAACACAATCAAGCCGAATGCGGCAATGCCCACCAGCACCCGCCCCGGAGGGTCTGTGATCAGCGTCACAGCGCCCGCAGCCAAGATCAGCCCACCTATGCCGAGTGCTGAAATGCCGAGGGTCGGCGGGCTCCACTCAGTTTGCTGCACGGCGTGTCAACACCCTTTTACCGTGGCTAATGAAGTTATCCACAAGTGCTATCCCCAATGGGGATGAATCACATCGGTGTGATCTGGTGACCGCAAGGTTGCTAAACGGGTAACGCACGGATGCACGGTTGAATTCATACCCCTTGTTGTGTCACTCAGCGCCAGCGCATCGTGAGCAACAACCCACTGATCATGAAAGCGAACGCGATCGCGTAATTCCACGGGCCCAGATCCGCCAAGAAGGGGATCGCGGAGGCCGCCAGCTGGAACACCAGCAGCCAGGCCAACCCGATCAGCATCAGGCCGACGAAGAACACGACAAACCAGACACTCGACGGACCGGCCTTGACCTTGACCGGCGTCCGGCTCACCGGGCTGATGGTGAAGTCGTTCTTCTTACGAACCTTGGACTTGGGCATACGTACCTTCGGGACAGACGGCGTCACACGGTGCGACGATGTACCCAGCCTATCGCAGGCCCATCGCAATCATTACCCGCAGGAGACCAGCCAATGGCGCCCTCGCCGAAGTCCGGATGGCGGTTCGGCGTGCCCGTTGTCTGCCTGCTGGCCGGGCTGCTGCTGGCTGCGACCCATCACGTCTCCGACGGCGGCGAGATCAGGCGCAGCGACGCCCCCCGGCTGGTCGACCTGGTGCGAGAGGCCCAACAGTCGGCCGATCGGCTGACCGTCGAACGCGACTCACTCGTCAATTCACTGGACAGCCACCACGGCGGATCGCCGGGGGCGGACGCGGCGCTGGCCGCCATCACCAACAAGTCCGCCAGATTAGCCGTCGATGCCGGCTTGGAGCCGATGCGCGGGGCCGGCTTGGTGGTGACGTTGAACGACGCTCAGCGCGACGCTGAGGGCCGTTTCCCCCGCGACGCCTCCCCCGATGACCTCGTGGTGCACCAGCAGGACATCGACGCTGTTCTGAACGCGCTGTGGAGTTCTGGTGCGGAAGGCATCCAGATGCAGGATCAGCGCATCATCGGCACGTCGGCGCCGCGGTGCGTCGGCAATACGCTGCTGCTCAACGGACGCACCTACAGTCCGCCGTACGTCATCACCGCGGTCGGCAACGCGTCGGCCATGCAGGCCGCGCTGGCGGCGGCGCCGCTGGTCACGCTCTACCGGCAGTACGTGGTGCGGTTCGGATTGGGGTACAGCGAGGAGCCCAGAGCGCAGGTGGAACTGGCGGGGTATGCCGGGCCGGTGCGCATGGAGTTCGCCAAGCCCGCGGGGCCCGTCGGCTACTGAACGATCTCGGCGTGCGCAATCACGCTCAGCGTGACCGGCCACGCCGAAATCGCTCCGGTAGCCTGGGCCGATGCGTGTCCTGGTCGTCGACAACTACGACAGCTTCGTGTTCAACCTGGTCCAGTACCTGGGTCAGCTCGGGGTGAACGCCGAGGTCTGGCGCAACGACGACGACCGCCTGGCCACCGAGAACGACATCGCCGACGCCGCGGGCACGTTCGACGGGGTGCTGCTGTCCCCCGGGCCGGGCACGCCCGAGCGTGCAGGTGCCTCGATCCCGCTCGTCAAAGCGTGCGCGGCCGCGACGACTCCGCTGCTCGGCGTGTGCCTCGGCCATCAGGCGATCGGGGTGGCATTCGGCGGGACCGTCGACCGGGCACCCGAGCTGCTACACGGCAAGACCAGTACTGTGCACCACACCAACAGCGGTGTGCTGCAAGGACTTCCGGATCCGTTTACGGCCACGCGCTATCACTCGCTGACCATTCTCCCCGAGACGATGCCGGCGGAACTCGAGGTGATCGCACGCACTGAAGGCGGTGTCGTCATGGGTGTGCGCCACGTCGAATTGCCCATCCACGGTGTCCAATTCCACCCCGAGTCGATCCTGACCGAGGGCGGTCACCGGATGCTGTCCAATTGGCTGGGCTACTGCGGTGCCGCGCCCGAGGAGACGCTTGTCCGCCGACTGGAGGACGAGGTGGCCACCGCGGTCGCCGCGGCTACGACGCGAAACTCAGCGTGATCCGGCCGTCGTAGTTCACTCCGGTGCCCGCAGGCGGGCTCTGGGTCACCACGGCATTGGTGCGTTGGCCGCTGTTCTGAACGTCTCCGCCACGGTCCAGTACCCCGGTCCAGCCTAGGGCGCGCAGCCTCGGCTCGGCGTCGGTCCAGAACTGGCCGCGCAGGTCGGGCATCAGGAATTGATTGCCCCGTGACACCTGCAGTTGAATCACCGTGTCGACCGGAACAGTTTGTCCCGCAGGCGGATTGGTCCCGAGGAGCTCCCCGGCCGGAAGCGCGCTGTCGACCTCGACCGGCACCGTCGTGGTGAAACCCGACGCGGTGAGGATCTGCACGGCACTGTCCTGTGCCTGCCCCTTCACATCGGGGATCGGGCGAGTCTCCGGGCCTGCGCCCAGCACGATGGTGACCTCGTTGGTGATCGCCGACGTCTGGTTGACCGGCGGGTTGGTGCCGAGAACCTTGTCCTTCATCTCCGGCGTCGACGGCGACGAGGACGGCCGGAAATTCTCGAACCCCGCATCGGTGAGTTTCTCCACGGCGTCGTCGTAGCTGAGATTCCTGACGTCGGGAATCTCACGTTGCTCGGGCCCGGTGGACACGCTGATGGTGATCTCATCGCCGGCGTCGACCGACGAGTTGGCGGCGGGGTCGGTGCCGATCACATGGTCGGGCGGGACGTTGGAGTCCGGTTTCTGTTGGGTGCGAGTCCTGAACCCGCGGTTCTGCAGCTCAGCGACCGCGTCGGCCGACACCTTGCCGCTCACGTCGGGCACCGCGACGTCGCGAGTGCTGCCGCCTGTCATGTTGATCGCCAGCGTCACCACCACGGTCAGCACGGCGAGCACGGCGACGGCGATGAGCCACCGGCCGATCGAGCCGCGTCGCTCCCGCTCGAAGTACTGCGGCTGCGCTCGTCCGACGGCGTCGATGGGTTCGGTCCGGTGGTCGCCCGGCTCCGCCGACATCAACGAGCTGCGCTCGGCGTCGGTGAATACCTTCGGGGCATCGGGCTGCTCGCCGCTGTGCACCTTCACCAGGTCGGTGCGCATCTCGGCGGCGGTCTGGTACCGGTTGTCGGGGTTCTTGGCCAGCGCCTTGAGCACGACGGCGTCCAGCTCGGGGGAGATGCCCTCGTGGCGCTGCGACGGCGGTATCGGATCTTCACGGACGTGCTGATATGCCACCGCGACAGGCGAATCGCCGACGAAAGGTGGCTCGCCGGTGAGCATCTCGTACAGCACGCAGCCCAGCGAGTACACGTCGGAGCGGGCGTCGACTTTCTCACCACGCGCCTGTTCGGGGGACAGGTACTGCGCGGTGCCGATCACGGCCGCGGTCTGGGTGACGTTGTTGGCATCGGCGAGTGCGCGCGCGATGCCGAAGTCCATCACCTTCACCGCGCCGGCGTTGCTGATCATGATGTTCGCGGGTTTGACGTCGCGGTGGATGATCCCGTGCTGGTGGCTGAAGTTCAGCGCCTGGCACGCATCGGCGATGACCTCGATGGCCCGGCGCGGCTCCATTGGCCCGTCGGTGTGCACGATGTCGCGCAGCGTGACGCCCTCGACGTACTCCATCACGATGTAGGGCAGGGGACCGTTGGGGGTTTCAGCCTCGCCGGTGTCGTAGACAGCGACGATGGCGGGGTGGTTCAGCGCTGCGGCGTTCTGCGCCTCGCGGCGGAACCTCAGATAGAAGCTGGGATCGCGGGCCAGATCCGCGCGCAGCACCTTGACGGCGACGTCGCGGTGCAACCGCTGATCGCGCGCCAAATGGACTTCGGACATGCCGCCGAAGCCCAGGATGTCGCCGAGTTCGTACCGGTCGGACAGGTGTTGCGGGGTTGTCATTGCGATGTCTGTTCTGGAGTTGAGGGCCGCTGGCCCTTCGGCGCCGTGAGCGGCAGTGTCACCTGCGCCGTTGCCGGGGACGCGAACGCATTGATTCGGGTTACCCCAAATTCTGCCCCACCATCACGGTGGGCCTCCCGTTCGGTCCGCTCCGGCATCGCTGTGGGCGAGAACGGGGTGGTTTGGGTGATGGTGTCGGTGATCGTCGGCGATGGCGCCTGCTCCTGGTCCTTACGGTCCTGAGCGTTCAGCACGATGAGTATCGCGATGACGATCGCCAGGGCGCCGAGCACACCGGCCGCCCACAGCAATGCCCGCTGGCCTGAGGAGAAGGTGCCGCGCGACGGTGCCGGGGGAGGGCGATGGCTTCCGGTGGCCGGGCGCGCCCGGGCAGCGGTGGCCGAGGTGCGTCCGGTCAGGTCTGCTACGGCGCGTGCCTGGGCTGCCGACGGCACCGCCGCCGGCGTTGCCCGTCCGAGTGTCGGCGCCTGGTTGGGCCTCGGCGGACGGCGGCCTGAACGTACGGCGGCTACCGCGTCGGCGAACAGGCCGCCCGAGCGGTACCGCATACCCGGATTCTTCACGAGGGTGATCTCGATCAGCTCGCGCACATTGGGGGGCAGATCGGCGGGCAGTGGCGGAGGGGTCTCCTTGATGTGCTTCATCGCGACGGTCAGAGCACCGTCACCGGTAAAGGGCCGCTTGCCCGAAAGGGATTCGTAGCCAACGACTCCCAGGGCGTACACATCGCTGGCCGCCGTAGCGTCGTGGCCGAGGGCCTGTTCGGGCGCGATGTACTGGGCGGTGCCCATCACCATGCCTGTCTGGGTCACCGGGGCAGCGTCGACGGCCTTGGCGATGCCGAAGTCGGTGAGTTTCACCGTCCCGGTCGGCGTGATGAGGATGTTGCCGGGCTTGACGTCGCGGTGCACCAGGCCTGCGGTGTGGGCGACCTGAAGGGCACGTCCGGTCTGCTCGAGCATGTCCAGCGCGTGCCGCAGCGACAGTCGGCCGGTGCGCTTGAGTACGGAGTTCAGCGGCTCGCCGTTGACGAGTTCCATCACCAGGTATGCGGTGCGGCCCTCACCGTCCATGTCCGTCTCGCCGTAGTCGTACACGCCGGCGATGCCCGGGTGGTTGAGCATCGCGACCGTGCGTGCCTCGGCACGGAACCGTTCGACGAACTCGGCGTCCTCGGAGTACTCGGCCTTGAGCACCTTGACTGCGACGCGACGCCCCAGCCGGGAGTCGATGCCTTCCCAGACCTGGCCCATCCCGCCGGTGGCGATCAGCCGCTGCAGCCGGTAGCGGCCGGACAGCGTGACTCCGACTCTTGGGCTCATCTCTCGCCTCCGGCGAGGTGGCTCATACTCTCGCCTCCGGCGAGGTGGCTCATACTCTCGCCTCCGGCGAGGTGGCTCATACTCTCGCCTCCGGCTCGGGGACTCATGTGCCCTCCCGCAGCGCGGCAGCAATGGTGGCACGCCCGATCGGGGCGGCCAGCACCCCACCGGTGGCTGACAATCGGTTGCCACCGTTCTCGACCAGCACGGCGATGGCGACCTTGGGTGCCTGCGCCGGGGCGAATGCGATGTACCAGGCATGGGGCGGAGTGTTGCGCGGATCGGTGCCGTGCTCCGCGGTGCCGGTCTTCGAAGCGATCTGCACGCCGGCGATGGCTCCCTTCTGCTGCGTTGCCTGCTCAGCGGCGACCATCAGATCCGTCAGTGTATCGGCGACGTTCTGCGGCACCGCCCGCCGCTCTTCCTGGGGCGCCGCTGTCCCGATATTGGCAAGGTCGGGTCCCTTCAGGCTATCGACCAGGTAGGGCCGCATCGTCACCCCGTCGTTTGCGATGGTCGCGGCGACCGATGCGTTCTGCAGAGGGGTGACCGCGACGTCCTTCTGCCCGATGCTCGACATGCCCAGTGCCGCGTCGTCGGTGATGGGCCCGACGGTTGACTCGACGACCTGAAGCGGGATCATCGGGGTAGGCGTGTCCATTCCGAATGACTGCGCCGCGGACCGCAGGGCGTCGCGTCCGGTGTCGAGACCGAGCTGCACGAAGGCCGTGTTGCACGATCTCGCGAATGCCTGGCGCAACGTGGTCGTCGGCGCCTCGCCACATGTGGATCCGTCGAAGTTCTCCAGTGTTGCGGTGCTGTCCGGCAATGGAATTCGAGCCGCGGCGGTGAGCTGGGTGTCCTCGGTCGCGCCGTGCTGAAGCGCCGCCGCGGTGGTGATCACCTTGAAAGTGGAGCCGGGCGGATACGTTTCGGAGATCGCGCGATTCAACAGCGGTGAATCGGGGTTGTCGCGCAACTGCTCCCAGATGGCCGACTGCTCGTCCGTATTGTGCGTGGCCAGCAGGTTGGGGTCGTACGACGGCGAGGACACCATCGCGAGAATCTTGCCGGTGGACGGCTCGAGTGCCACGACCGATCCCTTGCACGGGCCGCCACAGCCATCCTTCATCGCGTCCCAGGCCGCCTGCTGCACTTGGGGTTTGATGGTGGTGTCGACGTTTCCGCCGCGTGGATCGCGGCCGGTGAAGAAGTCTGCGAGCCGTCGGCCGAACAGGCGCTGGTCCGAGCCGTTGAGGACGGTGTCCTCGGCGCGCTCCAGGCCAGTGCTCGAATACTGCAGCGAGTAGAAGCCGGTGACGGGTGCATACGCGTAGGGGTTCGGATACACCCGCAGGAAGCGGAACCGCCCATTCGTCGACACCGAATACGCCAGCAGCTGACCGCCCGCCGAAATCTGGCCGCGCTGACGTGAATACTCGTCGAGCAGCACGCGCTGGTTGCGTGGATCAGAGCGCAGGCCGTCAGCAGTGAAGACCTGGGTGAGAGTCGCGTTGGCAAGCAACAACACGACCAGGACCATCACCGAGATGGAGATGCGGCGTAGCGAGGTGTTCATACCTTCTCGATCACCTCGGTGCTCACTGCCGCGATCGGCGTCGCGGCCTGCGCAGTGGTGACGAGGGGGCGCCGCGCCGAATGGGATATCCGAACCAGGATCCCCAGCAGCAGGTAGTTCGCCAGCAGTGACGACCCGCCGTAGGACATCCATGGCGTGGTGAGCCCCGTCAACGGGATCAGCTTGGTCACGCCCCCCACCACAATGAACAGTTGGATCGCCAGTGTGGAAGCCAGCCCGGCGGCCAGCAGCTTGCCGAAGCTGTCGCGCACCGCGAGAGCCGTGCGGAGCCCGCGGACGATCAGGATCGTGTACAGCATCAAGACCGCGGCCAGACCCACCAGGCCGAGTTCCTCGCCGACGGCCGCGATGATGAAGTCGGTCGATGCGGCAGGCACCGTACCTGGCTGCCCGTTGCCCAGCCCGGTGCCGAAGATTCCCCCGGTAGCGAAGCTGAACATCGACTGCACCATCTGGTAGCCGGCGCCCTCAGGGTCGGCGAATGGGTCGAGCCAGGTCTGTACGCGAACCTGGACGTGGCTGAAAAGGTGGTACGCCGCAACGCTTCCCGCGGCGAACAACCCCAAACCGATGACCACCCAACTCAACCGGTCGGTCGCGATGTAGACCATCACCAAGAACGATGCGTACAGCAGCAGCGAGGTGCCCAGGTCCTTTTCGAAGATCATCACGCCGACCGACGCGATCCAGGCCGCCAGCAGGGGTGCGAGGTCGCGAGGCCGGGGAAGGTCCATGCCCAGGAAGTGCTTGCCCGCGCTGGTGAAGACGCTTCGCTTGGACACCAGCACCGAGGCGAAGAAGATGAGAAGCAGGATCTTCGAGAACTCGGCGGGCTGAATCGAGAAGCCCGGCAACCGAATCCAGATCTTCGCGCCGTTCTGCTCGGACATCGAGCTGGGCAGCACCGCCGGGATGATCAACAGGATCAGGCCGGTGAGACCAGAGACATAGCCGTACCGCGCAAGCATGCGGTGGTCGCGCAAGAAGATGACGACGACGGAAAAACCGAGGACACCCACCAGTGTCCACAGCATCTGCTGGTCGGCGGTGCCGCCGAGGCCCCGCTGGATGGTTACGCCCTCGGCGAGGTCCAGGCGGTGAATCATCACCAAACCCAGCCCATTCAGCAGGGCGACCACCGGAAGCAGCAGCGGGTCGGCGTACGGCGCGAACCGCCGCACCGCGAGGTGCGCTCCGGCGAACAGCGCCAGATACGCGACGGTGTACTGCGCGAGATCCCAACGCAGACCTTGTTCCTGGTTGGCCTCAACGAGCAGCAGGGCCACCGTGGTGATCACCGCGGCGAAGCCGAGCAGGAACAGTTCGGCGTTACGTCGGTTCGGCAGTGGGGGAGTGACGGCCACCGGGGATTGCGGCTGAGTCGTCATTCTTCGACTCCTGCCCGTCCCCTGCCCTCCCGGCGTGGGCCCATGTTCCGCGCGCGACTTCGGGCCATCATGACAATTCCCGACAGTTCGTCCCGGGTTCCTGCGGCGGTGGGGGCAGTGCGGTGACGGTCGGGGACGGCGCAGGCGCGGGCGCGGGCGACGGTGGAGGCGTGGGGGACGACGCGTCAGGAGACGCGGGCGAGGTGGACTCCGGAGCGGGCGGAGCCGGCTTCGGCACCGACCGCGGCGTTTCGGGCGCGGGCGTTGCGGTTGTCGCGCTGTCCGGTGAAGTGTTGGGCAGTCCAGGCGAATTCGACGGGTCCGGCGAATGCGGGACGGCGGGGGGACGCGGCGACGGTGGTGGAGATGTCGGTGGCGGTAGACAGACCGGCAGCACCGAACCTTGAGCGAGCTTGTCGATCTGGCCGATAGCGTCGTCCTCGGAGCCGGTCGGCAGGCCCGCCTCGACCTGCGCCCTTTCGGCCTCTTTCAGGTCTGTGACGCGAAAGAGTTCGCAGCCGGACGGCGCCTGGCCCGGCGCGATGAGATTGAGGTCGTTGCGGTCTGTCAGGCAACCGAGTCGGTAGGTTTCCTGCATCGGCAGACCGAGGATGGACCCGGGGACGCCGCGCATGATCGACACAGTGCCGTCGTGCGCGGTGACGTAATAATTACTGCGCACGATCTCGCGGCCGATGACCAGGCCGGCGACCACCACCAAAATCAAAAGCGCGGCGGCGATGAACATTCGCCGCCGCGATCTCGGTGTTTGAACCGGATCTTCTGGCGGTGGCTCAATACGTTTGGCAACGTTGCGGCGCGGGTTGAACGCGGAGGCGCGGCCGGCCGCCGTGTTGGGCGGCGCCGTCTGGTCGTCGTCACCGGACACCGCACCCGCGAGGATCGGTTGAGTCTGGCCGTAGTCGTAGGCGCTGTTGTCGATGACGTCGGCCACCACCACCGTGACGTTGTCGGGTCCGCCGCCGCGCAATGCCAATTCGATTAAGCGGTCTGCACTTTCGGCCGTGTCGGGAATCTGCAGCGCTTCGAGGATGGTCTCGTGACTGACCGGATCGGACAGACCATCCGAGCACAGCAGGTAACGGTCCCCGGCGCGCGCTTCACGCATGATCAGGGTGGGCTCGACCTCGTGACCGGTGAGCGCGCGCATTATCAGTGACCGCTGCGGATGGCTGTGGGCCTCCTCGAGCGTGATGCGGCCCTCGTCGACCAGGGTCTGTACGAACGTGTCGTCCTTGGTGATCTGATTGAGTTCACCGTCGCGGAGGAGGTAGCCGCGAGAGTCGCCGATGTGGGCGAGGCCAAGACGATTGCCCGCGAACAGGATCGCGGTCAGCGTGGTGCCCATGCCCTCGAGCTCGGGGTCGGCCTCGACTTGCGCCGCAATTGCGGTGTTACCTTCCCGCACCGCGACGTCGAGCTTGCTCAACAGGTCGCCGCCGGGCTCGTCGTCGTCGAGGTGGGCCAGCGCCGCGATCACCAGCTGGGAGGCGACCTCACCGGCGGCATGACCACCCATGCCGTCGGCGAGCGCGAGCAGGCGCGCGCCGGCGTAGACGGAATCCTCGTTGTTAGCGCGGACCAGGCCGCGGTCGCTGCGCGCGGCGTATCGAAGCACCAGTGTCACGGGCGCAGCTCAATTACCGTCTTGCCGATTCGAACCGGCGTCCCCATCGAAACGCGTACCGCAGTCGTCACCTTGGCCCTGTCGAGGTATGTGCCGTTGGTCGATCCTAGGTCTTCTACGTACCATTCCGAACCTCGAGGGGACAGCCTGGCATGCCGTGTCGAGGCGTAATCGTCGGTGAGGACCAGAGTTGAGTCGTCGGCGCGGCCGATGAGCACCGGTTGGCCGCCCAAGGTGATGCGGGTGCCCGCGAGTGCGCCCTCGGTGACGACCAGCTGGCGCGCCACGTTCCTGCGGCCGCGATTGGGCAACAGTGAACCCCGCAGCGGCAGTCCCCGTCGCACCATGACCGCTCCGGTGGGCGCGTAGATATCGGTCCTCAGGATCCTCAGCACCGACCAGATGAACAACCACAGAAGCAACAGGAAGCCGACGCGAGTCAGTTGCAGAACCAACCCCTGCATCTGACGTCCTCTCCGTCCCCATCCGTTTCCGTCGCATCGACAACAAAAACCAAGTCGCCACGTTCGGCAACGTCACGATACTTGGACCGCCAGCGGCATGGGGTGAAGCCGACAGCTTCCCCCGGCCGGTGGGCGGCCAGCGGTCAGTGCACCCGGACGACGATCTCCGAATGGCCCAGTCGGATCACATCGCCATCGGCAAGCTGCCACTCCTGCACCGGTGCGTTGTTGACCGTCGTGCCGTTCGTCGAATTCAGGTCGGCGAGAAGTGCCACCTGACCGTCCCAGCGGATCTCCAGGTGACGACGAGAAACGCCGGTGTCGGGCAGACGGAACTGAGCGTCCTGTCCACGGCCGATCACGTTCGCACCCTCGCGCAGTTGATAGGTGCGGCCGCTGCCGTCATCGAGCTGCAGTGTGACGTTGGCGCCGGCCGCAGGGTAGTCAGCCTGCCCGTAGCCGTAACCCCCGGCTGCGGGCTGGCCGTAGTCGTATCCGCCGCTCTGCGGCTCGCCGTATCCAGGCTCGGCGTATCCGGCACCGGACTCGCCGTAGCGCCCGTAGTCGGGCTGGGCGCCGTAGCCCTGGTCCTGACGGCCGTAGGCCTGTCCGCCGTAGCCGCCCTGATCCGGATAGCCGCCTTGGTCGGGGTAGCCGCCCTGGTCGGGATAGGACGGCCGTGCCTCGGGCCGGCCGTAGCCACCCTCGTCGGGCCGCGCCGGGGGACGTCCGTAGTCGTAGTCACCCGCAGGTCCTGGATAGCCGGGGCCGCCCTGGGGCGGGCCGTACCCGCCGGGCGGCGGCTGCCGGTAGCCCTGATCCTGGTATCCGCCGCCGCCCTGGGGCGGGCCGTAGCCACCGGCCGGTGGGCGCTGCTCGTAAGACTGTGGCGGGTAGCCACCCTGGTCGGGATAGCCGCCGCCCTGGCCGCCCTGATCGGGGTAGCCACCTTGGTCGGGGTAGCCGCCACCCGGGCGCGGCGGATAGCCCGCGTCACGCGGTGGCGGGTAACCGCCCTGGTCGGGGTAGCCGCCTTGGTCCTGCGGCGGGTACGGAGCGCGGGGGTCCTGCCCTCGGTCCTCAGGCCGGCCGTACCGGTCGTCGTAATACTCATCGGCCGGCCGGCCCTGCGCCTGGCCGCCGTATTGCGTCGGGTTGTCGCTCATCGGTACTCCTGATTCTGCGTTGGACGAGAGTTCTCGGGGTGGTGAGGCGGGATCGTCATTGGTGGAGTCAGGATTGACCGCCCCACGCGCGCGAAACTGTCCGGTGTGCAGGCTGGATGATTGTTCGAACCTGACGACCACATCACCATACGTTTGCCATCCCTGCTCATGGATGTATCCCTCCAAGTGCTTGGCAAAAGTCGCTGATGTGAGGTCCGGGTCGGCACTCACCTTCTGATAGTCAGGCACACTGAGGGTAATGACGTAGTCGTTTGGCGCCAAAACTCGCCCGGCTGCCAATTCGCGCGCACCGGTCTCCGCTTCTCGGCGAAGCATCGCCTCGACCTCTTGCGGAACGATCGATCCGCCGAACACTCGGGCGAATGCATCGCCGACGGTCGACTCGAGCTTGCGCTCAAAACGGTCGACCAGACCCATATCACCGCCCGCCTTATTCGTCGTTGGTCGTCATTGGAGCGCACCGTGCGGTTCATCCGCGTGTCGCCTGGCCACCACCCTTGCCTGCATGGTATCGGCCCAGCCCCTCGGAGCGTGACCAATGGAATTGTGAGAATTGGATCGCGGCAGGTCAGCAGTATTTTGCGCGGGGAGCTTTCGGCTGGCCGCTGACCCTCGGCGCCGCATCAGGACGGTTGGGGAGCGCGGGGTGCTGCGTGATAGTCTTCCCCGGTTGTTGGGGCGAGTGGCGGAATGGCAGACGCGCTGGCTTCAGGTGCCAGTGTCCTTCGGGACGTGGGGGTTCAAGTCCCCCTTCGCCCACAATTAGCGGTCCGATGAACTGCAGGGCATAAGGTCACGAACTCAATTGGGTTCGTGACCTTTGTCGTTTGGTCAGGATCTTTGCTCCTGACGGCTGCCGGGATGGTGGCGGGGATTTACTCGCGCGGGTCCCGAACCGGGTTCTTGGCGGCGGCCTGATCGATGGCTGCGGCGAGGCCGTCGAAAGAGACTCGCTGCGTCATACTCTTGATCCGCGTCAGCCCGCTGTTTCGGTAACCAATGGACTCAATGCGGGACCGCGGTAGGACGTAGAAGTCCCACTGTGAAACGTCCAGCGGATCGTAAGCATCGTGTGACTGCGCCGTTTGAACACAGAAGACGTAGACGTCGGCGTTGAACGTTCGCTGATCTGAAGGGCCCAGTTCTGTGTCCCACTTCGCGGCGTTAAGGCCGCTGAATTTTATGGTCGACAATTCGCGTTGTGACCACGCCTGGAGGTAGGCAGAGGATTTGACTTCAACGTGGATTCCAGAGGGCGTGAGGACGTCGAATGCATGCCATTCGGGCATAGGTTCTGTCGCGCCGACAGCCTTCGCGACGAGCCACTCCGCAAGCACGCCTCGCAAGACGTTGGAGCGAAGATCTCTAGCCGCATATGACCAGAAGTCCTTCACGGTGTGGTCAAGTCCTGTGAAGCGTTCGTCACCCGTCAGAATCGGTGCAGGCCCTGGTTGAAACTTCATGTCGCCGGTCACGGTCCTGAGTCTGCCTGCCAGCACCGACCATGGGATCCATGTTGGAGTTCTACCCCGACTAGTCAGCACGCCGAGAAGGGATCTCTACTGTGACGTCAGCGCAGCGGCGCACATGGAAGTGCTGCGAACTGGAACGACGTTCCGCGGAATGGGGCATTGCGTTCCAACGCAATGACCGCGTGCCGAACGGGCTGGCGCTTGTTGTCTGCGATCCATGGGCGGCCTGCATCATGGCTTCTCAATCCACTGCTGAACGGCTGGGACGTGAGGACAGCGCGGCGCTGTGGACTGCGATGTCATGGGCCAAGCCAGGTGAGCCAGTCCTGGTCGGGTTGCCAGCGTTCGGCGGCAACCCCCGAGAAGCCCGTGAGTTGCCGAGCGCACTCAGCGACCTCGGTAGTAGCGCCGCAGGTCTTGCCGCGTCCTTCTATCCGCCCTCCTACTGGGACGAAGACGAAGACGAAGACGAAGACGATGACGACGAAGACGACGACGGCTACGACGAAGACGCCGCCCGCGCCGAGCAGCAGTGGCTGGAGCAGTATTGGGCAAACAACGACACCCACTACCGGTGGTTCATGGAGGAGCGGGCCCGAGGAGTCCGCTGGCTCAGCACCTTCCGGCCGGCGCTGATTCGTGAACTGGCGACGCGATCGGCGACCAACGCAGACCGTCCGGCCAGTTCGAAGATGAAAGTTACGCGCCACGGGGGATTCGCGATCCTGAGGAACGAAGCCGGCGGACGTCTTGGCAAAGTCCAACAGGCAGTGCGCCTTCCGCACGGCAGGAAGGTAAGAGATTACGCCAAACCCGATTACGTAAACGTCCTGGTCCTAGCCTCCGAGCACGACCGGCCGGCGGCCGTCGCCGCCTACGCAGACATCGGAATCGAGCTCCCGTTCGACCCCACCCCTGGATGGCTGGACGCTGCGGTAGAGCCTGGCACACATGGATGGTTCGACGTCACCTGGCGAGGCGCAGTCCGTGGAGTGCCGCTCGAGCTGCAGCTTGCGACCTTCCACATTCACACCGGAAGGCTCACAGCCGCCGTGGAGGAACTGTGTGAGTCTATAGATATACTACTGCGCCGCAACGGTTTCCAAGTCAAGGATGCAATAACAGCGCAGCCTCCGACGAGTCCGGATGAACTGTTCGGGATGGACCTAGACGGTCTGACCGAACTCATCGACCAAGCCGTCGACAGCGCACCGCTCATCGATGCTGCCAGATCGACAGCAACGGCACGCCCACAACCCCTTCGGGACTCGTACAGCTTCGAGTCGCTACGCCGGCGCGATCGCCGCCGACAGAACCGCAAGCTCCGATCAGCCGCGCGGTTACTGCTACCAGCACCGTGGGCACAACAGGTCGAAGCCGTCTGGCACCCCGACCTCAACGCAAGCGCCGAGGCGACAGACGACACGGAACCCGCGATCCACAAGATCGCACCCAGAACGGGAATGCGAAAAGTGTCCTGCCGCCTCTGCGACGCGACAGTCGTCGAGCACACCCCAGACCCCTACCCCTACTGCCACGACTGCTGCACCGACGCCCGAGAGGGCCTCTTCTACGACCGCGGGTTCGACGAACCCTGGGTGGCCGCCGCCGTGTGGTCGTTGAGAACGCTCGCAGAAATCGAGTTCGGCGGCCCGCCAGCCAAGCAGCAACTGGCCCAATTGCCCGAGCCCGGCCCGAACTCCGACCTACTCATGCTGTGCCGCATGCTAACCGCCAGAACGTATTACACCGAACTCGGCGCAGACCGTAAGGGCTACGCGTGGACCGACTGGCTGGCACAGGCCGGGTTGCTCACAGACGGCATTCGTACCGGCCGTGGAGTAACCGTCGTCGCAAAGGATGGGCACCTGTGCAGGTCGCTACTGGAGCGCCAAGTCGACGACTTCTTCCACGACCACGGGGTGGCTCACGAACCCGAGCCGCACTATCCATTCGACGTCGAGCACAACACCAACGGCTTTCGCGCAGACTGGAAACTCTGCGACGGAACATTCGTTGAGGCGCTTGGGTTCCCGAACGATCCGGCATACATGGCGAAGGCCAACCGGAAGATTGAGCTGGCAGCGCGCCACAACATCCCGGTGGTAACGCTCACGCACGCGGATACTCCCAACCTCGCTGGAATATTTGGCAAGTGGCTTTGAAAAGTGCCGCGACACGGCGAACTCTTGGTCGGGTTCGGGCCCGCTGCCGCAGCCCGGCCATGATGAGTAGCCCGATAAGGGTCAGCGCGATGATTCTCGCGACGCGTGTCGCCACGTTCAGCCTCCCGGTATCGCTCGCGGCAGCGGTATCTGGCCACCCTGCGGGATGAGAGGAACCGCGGGCGGTGGTGGCGCGAACACTAGCTGGACCCACGCTGAGTCAGGCCCGCAAGAGCGCGTCGTAGATGCGCTGCGCGGTGGCCGGATCCCAGTCGGGTGGATCGAGGATATCCACCCAGAGTTGTGCGGCGTCGGGACCGAAGGCGTGCCCGTATCCGTAGGGCACCTCGGCGGAGAAGATCATGTCCAGTGTCACCTGCCAGAACGTCACGAATGGCAGCCATCGAACGCCGGGGTCGACGTCAGGCCCGAGCGGTTCACGCAACCAGTCCGGGCGGTGTAGCAACAGATCGAAGGATCACCAGGTGATCGGATCGCTGGCGTGCTGCCAGAACACCACCCGCGGAAACTTCCATGGCTCAGCAAGATTGACATCGGCGGGCCGCGAAGCGAACCGGATGTGTCGGCCCTCGTCGATCACCGGGAGCCGCTCGAGCGATCCGGGGTCGCGGTTGGCGGTGAGCCTGCTCCACGGCTGCGCGAAATTCGGCGTCCCCACCAGCAGCGCGCCGTCGGTGCGGCTGACGATGTCGGCGCCCGAGGCGAACGCCGCCTGCCCGCCGAATGAACCCAGACTCTCGCCGAACACCACCAACTTGGGGCGCGCGTCTTCGGGAAGGTCGACCCAGGCCCGGTACACCGCTTCGAACAGCGCCTGACCGGCGATTGGAGGTGTCTCCCGATCTGCGACGAACGACAACGCACTGGGCAGAAACGAGTACTGCATCGACGCGATCGCGGTATCCCCGCCGTTCACGTATTCAAGGGCGGTTGCCACGTTGGGATTCACCCAGCCGCGCCCCGTCGTGGTCGCCACGGCCAGCACTTTGCGGTCGAAGGCACGGGTACGACGCAACTCCTCGACCACCTGCTCGGCGATGCCCTCGACGCTATCGGCGGACTCACGGCCGGCATACACCCGGATCGGGGTCAGCGCCGCAGTGCCGGTGACCTCCGCGATCTGCTCGGCGGTCGGACCACCGGCAACGAAGGTTCGGCCCTCACGCCCCAGGGTGTCCCAGGCTTGTTGTGATGCCGGTGAGCCGGAGCGTTCCGGTGCTGCCGGGCGCGTCACGCCGTCGGCGGTGCTGTGGTCGGCGACTTCTGCTGAGCTTTCGGCCACAGTCAGCAGGCCTCGATGCAGTGCGCCGTTTAGTCCCACGACCACCAATGCCACGACGAGCACGACCGCGATGAGTCGAGCGATCGGGCCGGAAACGACCCGATTCCCTTGTTTTGCCAGCCAATTGGTCGCCGAGCGCAATCCGCGCCCGATCGCCAGCAATGCGGTCGCGATTACGACCGCGATGACGAAAACCAAAATGTAGAACGACCGTTGGGCGCGCGGCAGACCGACGAGGTCGCGCAGGATCTGCTGCCACCACGATCCAAGCACCAGGAAGATCGGGACCACGACAAGTGCCGCGACCGCCAGTCCGCGCCAGCCGAGCAGCCGGGTGCGGGGCGACCAATGGGATCGAATCCCGCAGCGCCGGATCACCCACGCGACGGCACAGCTCAGGCCGTATCCGATCGCGACGCTAATGCCCGTAGCGACGCCCTGCAGGTACCACGCCCTCGGCAGCAGGGACGGGCTCATCGACCACGCGAAGAACAACAATGCCAACGACAAACCGAACGGATGCAGCGTGGATGCGTAGCGCGAGAATCTCGACGAAATGATCAGACGGCGGGTCTTGCTCTGCCACGGCTCATCGGATGCGATCAACCCCGGCACCCGACCCTGACGGCGATGAGCAGAGTCCGCATTCTGCGCGACTGTAGTGGATGGGAGCTCAGACGAGCGCTCCGCGCAGGACCAGCTCGGCAAGTGCCGTCGCCGCGGCGTCGACGTCCTTGACATGGCGCACGCAGACCGCATACCAGGCGCCGCCGGCGATCACGTCCATGACGGTGTCGGCGTCGACCCCGGGGCGGGCGGTGCCGTCAGCGATCGCGGAGTCCACCCTTTCGGCGAGTTGACTGCGGGCGGCGGCCTCCAAGCGGTCACTGAGCACGCGGCGCATCCGGCGGTCCGACCGCAAGTCGTTGAGAAGTCCGGGGAGCGCCTCACGCACCGCCGGGTCGCCGTACATGGCCAGGGCTCCGCGGCACAGCCGGGTGATCTCGGCGACGAAGTCATCGGCGGGAGGTTCGGCGCCGAGGTCGGGAAAGAGCGCCTCGTGCACCAGTTGGGCCTTCGAACTCCATCGGCGGTACACCGCGGGACGGCTCACCTGCGCGGTGGTGGCGATCAGATCGATGGTCGTCGCCGCGTAGCCACGGTCGACCAGCAGGCGCCGGGTCGCGGCGAGCACCGCGGCATCGATGGACGGGTCGCGGCGCGAACCCTGTCGCCGATGACGGCGCTGCGCGGTCTCCATGATTCGCACCCTCCCCTCGCAGATTTGTCGTTACAGTGTGTCACAACAATACGGTCGCGAACGTGCGTTACCCGCACACTTATCGGCCCTGAGCCGTGCGGGTAACCCACGTTCGGCGAAAGCAGTGGAGGCGAATATGACCACCGGACAAACGAACCTGCTGGCGGGTATCGGCGAGGACGGCCGCCACCTGTACACCTGCCCGCTGTGCGAAGCCATGTGCGGCTTGGAGATTGAGGTCTCCGACGGTCGAGTGGTCGGCATCCGTGGTAACCGCGACGACACCTGGAGTCGCGGCCACATCTGCCCGAAGGGCGCGAGCCTGGGCGTTGTGCACGAGGATCCCGACCGGATCCGCCGGCCGATGATCAAGGTCGACGGGCACTGGCAGGAGGTCAGCTGGGACGCGGCGTTCCGGCGCTGCACCGAACTGCTGGCACCGGTGATCGAGAAGTACGGCATCGGCGCGGTGACCTGCTATACCGGAAACCCTCTCGCGCACTCCTTCTCGCTCGGCCGCTATACCGGGGTGCTGCTGGGTATGTCGGGCATCCCACTGTCCTACTCGCCGGGAACCGTCGACCAGTGGCCGAAGAACCTCTCGTCGCACCTGATGTACGGCGGTTGGTGGTCGTTCCCGGTGCCCGACATCGAGCGCACCGACCTGCTGGTGGTGATGGGCGCGAACCCGGCCGCATCGCAGGGCTCACTGCTCGCCGCACCGGACGTGATGGGCATCATCGACGGAATCCGTAAGCGGGGCAAGGTGATTGTGATCGACCCGGTCCGCACCCTTACCGCGTCCCGCGCCAGCGAGTGGCTGCCGATCACACCGGGCACCGACGCCGCGCTGCTGCTGGGGGTCACCCACACGCTGTTCGACGAGGACCTGGTCGCGCTCGGCGCGATGGCGCCGCACCTCGACGGGCTCGACCGGCTTCGAGAGGTGACCGCCGACTGGTCCCCGGAACGGGTCGCCGGTGTCACCGGCATCGACGCGGAGCGCATCCGTGGGCTCGCACGTCAGCTCGTGAGCACCGAACGCGCCGTCGTGTACGGCCGGATCGGCACGTGCAACCAGGAATTCGGCAGCCTGGCCAGCTGGCTCGTCGACGTCGTCAACATTCTCACCGGGCACTTCGACAACGTCGGCGGCTCGATGTTCCCGCGCGCCACCGCATGGTCGGTGACGGTGCAGCCGATCCCCGGCCTCGAAGACGGCGCCGCAGAGTTCGGCCGCTCCGTACTCGGGTGCGCGGCGCCAAGGAGGTGCTCGGTCAGGTGCCGGTGTCATGCCTGGCCGAGGAGATCGCGACGCCGGGGGAGGGCCAGATCAAGGCGCTCATCACCGTGGCGGGCAACCCGGTCCTGTCGACTCCGGCCGGTCACACGCTCGACGAGGTGCTGCCGCAATTGGACGCGATGATCGCGGTTGACCTCTGGCTCAACGAGACGACCAGGCATGCCGACGTGATCCTGCCCGGGCTGTCGCCGCTGGAACAGCCGCACCACGACGACCTGATCCTCAACTTCGCGGTCAACAGCATCGCCAATTACTCCGCGCCGGTGTTCGAGCCGGAAGAGCCGGATCGTCCCCGCGAGTGGGAGATCCTCGTGCGGCTGACGGGGTTGTGCACGGGCATGCCCGCCGAGGACGTCGACGTGGCGGCCATCGACGACGGGTTCTTCGACTACATGGCGTTCACCCAGGGCCTCGACGGCGCCGAGATCCGCAAGCACTACGAGCATGGCGGTCCCGAACGCATCCTCGATCTCACGCTGCGCACCGGCCCCTTCGGCGACCGGTACGGCGAGAACCCGGACGGGCTGACCCTGGACAAGCTCAAGGCCCAGCCCAACGGCATCAACTTCGGACCGATGGTTCCCCAGGTGCCCGAGGTGCTGGGGACCGCCGACAAGAAGATCCGGCTGGCACCGCAGTATCTGCTCGACGATCTGCCCCGACTCGCCGCGCGCCTCGACCGTGCCCCCGACGAACTGGTGCTGGTGAGCCGGCGGCATCTGCGGTCGAACAACTCCTGGCTGCACAACGTCGGTCCGCTGATGAAAGGCAAGGACCGGTGCACGCTTCTGATGCACACCGACGACGCGGTCAAGCACGGCGTGGTGACCGGCGATGTCGTGACGGTGAGCTCTGCGGGAGGCAGCATCGAAGTGCCCGTCGAAGTGACCGGCGCGATCATGCCTGGCGTGGTGTCGATGCCGCACGGATGGGGTCACGGGAAGCCGGGCACCCGCATGTCGGTCGCCAACGGTTCCCCCGGCGTGAACACCAACGTGTTGTCCCCGCCGAACTTCATCGACGAACCGTCGGGCAACGGGGCACTCAACGGCATCCCGGTGACGGTCACCGCGACGACGACCTGAAAGTATCTCGGCGTGGGCAAGAACGAACGTTCAAAAATCGTCATGAGCGACGACGAGATCGCCGAGTTCATCGAGCGCAGCCGCACCGCCACGATGGCGACGGTGCTCGCCGACGGACGGCCGCATCTGGTGGCGATGTGGTACGCCGTGCTCGACGGAGAGATCTGGTTCGAAACCAAGGCCAAATCGCAGAAGGCGGTCAACCTGCGCCGCGACCCGACCATCACGGTGATGATCGAGGACGGGCAGAGCTACACCACGCTGCGCGGGGTCTCGATCGACGGGCAGGCCGAGATCATCGACGATCCGGAGACCAATCTGCGCGTCGGCATCAGCGTGTGGGAGCGCTACACCGGTCCCTACACCGACGAGATGCGTCCGTTCGTCGATCAGATGATGAACAACCGGATCTGTGTGCGCGTGGTGCCCGGCCGGTTGCGTAGTTGGGATCACCGCAAGCTCGGTATGGGCGAGATGCCCATCGGCGGCAGCACCGCCGAGTACCTGTAGGGGAGAGATGGATCCGAACAACAAACCCAAGCAACTGAATTCGCCGTTCGTCACGAAGGTGATGAAGTACGCGGGCAAGGCGCACGTGTGGGTGTACCGAAAGTCAGGCGGGAAGATCGGCGCCAACTGGCGCGTCGGCGCGGGACTGAAGAAACCCGTGCCCACCTTGCTGCTCGAGCACACCGGCCGCAAGTCCGGTAAGACGTTCGTCTCGCCCTTGGTTTTCATCAATGACGGGCAGGACGTGATCGTGGTGGCGTCGAAGGGTGGCAGCGACACGCACCCGCAGTGGTACCGCAACCTGGTGGCCATCCCCGACGCCTATATCGAGATCGGCACCGATCGCCGGGCCGTGCGCGCGGAGACGGCGTCGCCGGAAGAAAAGGCGAGGCTCTGGCCGAAGCTGGTGGAGGCCTACGCCGACTTCGACACGTATCAGAGCTGGGCCGACCGCGAGATCCCGGTGATCGTGCTCAAACCTCGCTGATCGCGCGGTGCGAGCTATCTCACAGCCCTGAATGTTGGCTGGCCCGGAGTGTCGGGTAGCCAACCAACAGGTGCACCCCAGCGCCGACCCAAACCGTCAACGCTAAAGGGGCGATTTACTGATGGCTAGCACTACCGAGACAACTTTGATCAACCAGCTACGAACCGTTCTTGACCTGACCCACACCGAGATTCAGGTTGCAGAGACCCGGATTGCGCAGGCGCGCACCGAGGCTGTGGAGAAGGAACTCACTCAGAACGCGAACAACGGTCGCATCCGCGCCGAGGCGATCGAGAAGGCGATCCGCGACCTCGGCGGTTTCCCGGACACCATCGGTCCGTTCCTCGGCCGCGCAGCCGCCGCGGTAAAGGCGCTGACCGAGCAGGCGCAGCCCTTCGACGAAGCGCTACTCGGTGATCTCGCGCTGGAGGACCAGCTGCTGGACCGTGCGCGCTACATCAAGGCGCTCGCGGTCGCGGCCAAGAACACCGACGTCCAGGCCCTCGCCGACCGCTTGATCACCGCGCACTCGGCGACGGTCAACTGGCTGACCACCGTGCTGGCCGAGGACGCCCTCGGTGGGCCCGCGGCACTGCGCCGCACACCCCTGCAGGCGGCCGCGGGCACGGCGGTCAAGATCGTGAACCTGCCCGGTCAGTGGTCGGCGCAGTCCGTCGATCGGGTCGCCGAGCTGCTCCGATCGACCGGTCCGGCCGTCGACGACTTGGTGCGCCGCGCACAGCACGCCGGCGAGGTCGCGCTCAAGGCGCTCGGCGCCTCGCGGGATGCGGCGCTGCAGAGCGCCGAGGGCGTCGTCCGTGACGAAGGTGCCGACAAGACCGCCGACGCGCTGCACGACGCGCGCGCCGCAGGTGGCGTGCTCGACGCCGAGGAGCTGCCGATCGAGGAGTACGACGAGCTGAACCTCAACGACGCCGTCGCCGCGGTCAAGGAACTCGAGGCTCCGTCTGACATCCGGACGATCATCGCCTACGAGGAAGCGAACAAGAACCGCCAGAAGCTGGTATCTGCCGCGCAGACGCGCGTTGCCGAGATTGCACAGGAGGTTGTCGGCCTGAGCTGATTTCCCCTGCAGTTCGACCGAGCACCCCGTGCCCTCAGGGCGCGGGGTGTTTGCGTGCCGGGCCGGCACGGCATGCTAGGACAGACGACGAGGTCGAACTGGAGGGGGCAAGGTGGCGTTGAGCCCTGGCGCCGTGGTGGCGGGCTACGCCATCGAGGCTGTGTTGGGTGCCGGCGGAATGGGCACCGTCTACAGAGCGCGCAATCCCGCGCTGCCGCGTAGTGACGCGTTGAAGGTGCTCTCCGAAGGTCTGTCTCGGGACGACCATTTCCGGGCCCGGTTCCTGCGCGAGGCCGATCTGGCGGCGACGCTGGATCACCCGAATATCGTCACCGTCTACACCCGCGGGGAGACCGACGACGGCCAGCTCTGGATCGCGATGCAGTACGTGGATGGCAGCGATGCCGAGAAGGAGACGCGCGCCGGACGGATGCCGCCGCAGCGTGCTGTGTACATCGTCAGTGAGGTGGCCAAGGCGATGGACTACGCGCACCGACGTCAGTTATTGCACCGCGACGTCAAGCCGGCCAACTTCCTGCTCGGCTCCGACGACGAACGAGTCCTTCTGGCGGACTTCGGGATTGCCCGCGCCCTCGATGACGCGACCAATCTGACCCAGACCGGGATGGTGGTCGCCACCATCGCCTACGCGGCGCCGGAAAGTCTGTCCGGGTACTCCGTCGACGGCCGCGCCGACATCTACTCGCTCGGTTGCTCGCTGTACAACCTGCTCACCCGGCGGACACCGTTCGGCGGCTCCGGGGGGATGGCGGCGACCATGGCCGCACACCTGAACCAGCCGCCACCGCGTGCCACCGCGCTGGTGCCCGCATTGCCGCAGGCCATCGACCGGGTGCTCGCGCGGGCAATGGCTAAGAATCCCAACGATCGCTATCAGTCGGCCCGTGAGTTCGCCGCTGCAGCAGGACAAGCGCTCGACCAGTCCACCGTGGCGGTGCGCACGATGCCGGTCACTCCGGTGTCGCCGCCGCCGACCTGGTCGCGCCCTTCGACCCGTCCGGCCGCCCACACCTATCCCAGCTCCCAGCCAACGGCAGCCCGTTTCGCCGGCGGTCAGCCACCGTATCCGCGCGAGGGTCCCAGCGCGATCCAGCCCCAGCCATCGGCGCGCACCGGCAAGTTCGGCGGTAACCGGCGCAGGTGGGGCATCGGCGCCGCGGCTGCCGCGGCCATCGTCGCGGTCGTCGTGGTGCTCGTCGTCGCGATGTCCGGTGGCGACGCCTCGGAGTCGACGGCAACCGGCCCCACCTCGACAACGGCGAGTCCCACGGGGAGCGCCTCGACGCCGGAACCCACCACCGCTCCGCCCGCCCCCGCGAACGTCGACGACGATGCACTGCCCGGACTTCTTCTTTCCGCCAACGACGTCAGTGGGCGCATGAACAAACCCGGCATGACCGCCATGGCGACCGAATACGAGCCGCTCGCCGGTTCAGTCACCCCGCCCAACTGCACCGGGGCGTGGGGCCCCGTTTACCAGGCCACCTACGACGGGTCGGGCTTCACCGGGTTGGTGGTGCAAGGGGTCTTCGCGGATCCGACGCACAAGCTGGTGCAGGCTGTCGTAGCTTTCCCGGATGCCGACGCCGCCAAGGCTTTCTACGATCGTCAGGTCGCCGATTGGAACAGCTGCAAGAGCACCCACATCAAATTCGAATACCAAGGCGCCTCGACAGAGGCCGATCTCGGGGTGCCCGCGACGACCGCAGGTGTCTTGACGGTGAAGCTCAATCCCACGACGTCGGCGACCACAGGCCAGCAGTGCGAACGCAATATGGCAGTGCGCGCCAACGTCATCGTCGACGTACGTGCCTGCTCACCCACGGTCGGCAGCTCGGGCCTGTCGGTCGCGAGCGCCATCGCCGACAAGATCAAGTAACCGGCTAGGGATGCGGAGGATTGAAGCCCGGGTTCGAGAGCGCGGTGGCGGCCGCGCTGCCGATCGGACCGAATTCATCGACCATGGTCGCGACGCCGGTCGCGACACCGGCGTGGCTGTAATGGGTCAGTGCGGCCAGGCCGAGGTACGGACCTTCGGGGAGTCTGCTGAGCGTAAGTGTGTAGTCGGCGTTGATGAACTGCAAACCGCTTGGGCCGTAATGGGTTAGCGAACTGGCCATGTCACCCGCCATCGCCGCGCGGGTGAACGCGGTGAGCGGTTCGCCGTCGACGAGCGGGCGGATGTCACGTACCCAGATGTATTTGGGGCCCGAGTGTTCCCATGCGCTGAGACCGAAGCCCGGCCCGGGCGTGTGGTCTTCCTTGCCGTAGGTCCACACCAGTGTGGTCAGCCCGCGGGGGATGGGATCCGGTGTCGGCGGAATCGGTGGCATGGTCACCGGCGAGGTCCAGATCTCGTCGGCCGGTTGTTCGCCGCGGCGCAGAAACAACCCGCTGGCGCGGGCGACGACGGTGTCCTCCTGGGTGACCACCGCGTCGACCAACTTCAGGCGCCGGCCCTGTCGGGCCACGCTGGTGTCGACGCGTACTGGTGCCAATGCCGCGGGACGGAACAGGTCGACGGTCAGTCGTGCCGGTTGCAGGCCGGGCTCGCCGGCGTCGCGTTCGAGGACGTGGCCGAGCAGCCCGCCGAGATAGTTGCCGCTGATCGTCTGGCCCCACGGTCCGCGCGCGATCGGCGCGGGCACGAACTGGTTTCCGTCGGCCGTGAAGAATGCGCTGCGCTGCGCGGTGTCGACAGCACGGTCCCGATTCGTCATCGGAACTGACGATATCGGCCCGCGTTTGCTAAGCGTCGGCGGCGTCGACCACGTCGTCGAACTCCGGGTGCTTCTTCACATACGCCTGCACCATCGAACACACCGGCACGATCCGCAGCCTCGCATCCTTGGTCTGCTGCAGCGCCTCGCCGATCAGGATCGACGCCAGGCCGCGTCCCTGGAAGGCGTCGTCCACCTCGGTATGCGGGAACGTTCGCTGGCCGTTGCTGTCGTTGATCTCGGTGAAACCTGCCACGGTGCCGTCGACCGAAATGGTGAAGCGGTCGGCCTCCTCGGTGACGGTGGTGGTCGCTCCGGTCTTGTCGGTTGCCATACCTTCCTCTATACCCGGTGGGCGCAAGATGGAGTCATGTGTGATGACGGCGGCACGCCCGCAGAGGCGTTGGCATCCACTCCGCGTCAAGCGGAGGGCACGGCGGTCGATCCGATTGCCCTCGAACCGGTCGACGAGATCACCATCACGACGCTGGTGGAGCAATGATCAGAACCTGTGGATGAGCCTCGGCGAGGTGGCGTGAAAGTGGGCGCACCTTCCCGAGGATGATCATCACGGAAACAGGATCTCGATCAAGACCGGCGTTGGCGCGCTGGTTGGGAAG
>NZ_NVQE01000036.1 GCF_002591975.1 Mycobacterium neglectum
CGCCGCAGCCATCCGAATGTCCATCGCCGTCACCTTCTGGGCCATGAACCATCGTGGTCGAGGCCCTACTCAGGTGTCAGCGATGTCCCGAGACATACCGGCGTCAGCGATGTCCCCGAACAGAACAGACCGCTCAGCGACTGTGTGCGCACCGAAATCGCGACTCAGAGGCGGCCCTCGGTGCGCAGGTCGGGGTGCACCCAGTCCGGTGACCGTCGCTCCTTGAATGAGCGGAAGCCCTCCAGCGCCTCCGGTGAGGAGTAGCTGGCCTGCATGCCGATGCGGTCGAAAAGGCCCAGGTAGTTGTCCAGGCTGGACTTCACGACGCTCCTGGCGGCGGGCGCGGTCCGGCAGCACTGACCCAGCACCTCGCGCGCCGCATCGAGCAACTCCTCGTGCGGGACGACGCGCGCGACCATGCCCCAGTCGTGGGCCTCCTGCGCGGTCAACGTGCGACCGGTGAACATCAGATCGCGGGTGCGGACGGGGCCGATCAGACGCGCCAGCATCTGGCTGTAGTAGGTGTCGGCAATCCCTCGCAGCAGCTCAGGCACGCGGAACGTCGCCCGGTCGCTGACCACCGCCATGTCACTGCACAGCGCAATCTGCAAGCCGCCGCCCTGGCATAACCCATTCACCGCCGCGACCACCGGCTTCACGGACTGGCGCAGCGTCTCGAACGGCGTGACGTCCATACCAAGCGCCGAACCGAACGTCAGCCAGTTGTCGCTGCCGTCGCCCCCGCCCATGTCGCCACCGGGCGCGAACACGTCACCTGCGCCGGTGATCAGCAGACCCGCCAGATCGGGGTCGGCGTCGACGTGCCGGACCGCGTACCGGATGCCGAAGTACATGGCGGGTGTCATCGCGTTGCGCGCCTCGGGCCGGTCCAACGTGCAGACGCCGAACGCTCCGTCCCGGGTGAAGCGCAGGTACTGGGTGCCCAGCCAGTCACCCTCGGGTGGACGCGGTGTATTCGCTGTCTCGGTCGTCATAGATGTCCCTCGCTCGCTCTCCGGTTGGACACAGCATCGTCGATGGCCTCGGCATACGGCGCGCAGTCGCCCGCGCCGGACACCAGTGTCGCCAGGGCGCCTGCCGCACACGCGCGGCGCAGCGCGACTTCATGG
Source organism: Mycobacterium neglectum (assembly GCF_002591975.1). Classification (GTDB taxonomy): domain Bacteria; phylum Actinomycetota; class Actinomycetes; order Mycobacteriales; family Mycobacteriaceae; genus Mycobacterium; species Mycobacterium neglectum. Next base: position 1,131 of record NZ_NVQE01000036.1, read on the forward strand.
CCGCCTCGCCATCCGGCGGCCAGCACGCCGGCAAAGACGTCGCCCGCACCTGTGGTGTCGACCGGCGTGACCCGTGGCGCAGGCACGTCGAAGCGCTCGTCCGCACCGAGGTAACTGGCGCCGCGCCCGCCCCGGGTGATCACGAGATGGGGCACGGGCCAGTGCCATTCACGCGCCTCGGCCTCGTTGACGACGACGACGTCAGCCAGTTCGGACAGCGCGAGCAGGTCGTGCGGTCGCGCGCCTGCGGGGGAGGCGTTGACGATGACGGTCGTGCCCGCGGCCCGGGCGACACGTGCCGCCGCGAGCGCGGTGGCGATCGGGATCTCCAGTTGCAGTAGTACGACGTCGCTGCCGGCGATGACGGCGTGGATATCGGAGGAGTCGACGGTCAACTGCGCGTTAGCGCCCGGCGCGACCACGATGTTGTTCTCCGCGGCTGCGTCCACGACGATGACCGCCGTGCCGCTTGGCCCCGGCAGCGTCACCACCGCGTCCAGCCCGACGTCGTTGTCGTGTAGATGCGCACGCAACTGATCGGCCCCGGAGTCGCTGCCCAGCGCCGCGACCAGCTGCACGGATGCCCCTGCGCGGGCGGCGGCCACCGCCTGATTGCCGCCCTTCCCGCCGGGTGATGACAGCATGGAGGACGCCAGAACGGTTTGGCCGGGCCGGGGTAAAGCGTTCACGGTGAACGTGAGATCGGCGTTGACACTGCCCACTACACATACCCGGCTGCAGACCCGCGCGGTCATAACTGCCAAGCTAGTCCAGCCCTGCTACCTGACACGTGTCGAACGTCGCAGACAGGTTCGATACGCTGGCTCAATGAGTGTGCCGGCCCCAGTGCTACCCGACTTGCGCTCACAGGTCCACGACGCCGCCAAGCGGGCCCGCGTCGCGGCACGCACACTGGCCACGCTGCCCACCGAAACCAAGAACCGCGCGCTGCATGCCGCCGCCGACACCGTGCTTGCGCAGGTGCACCAGATACTGGCCGCCAACGAACGAGATCTCGACGCTGCCAGGGCTTCGGGCACGCCTGATGCCATGCTCGACCGGCTGGCGCTGAATACCCAGCGCGTTGACGGCATCGCCGCCGGGCTGCGTCAAGTCGCCGGCCTGCCCGACCCCATCGGCGAGGTGCTGCGCGGTCGCACGCTGACCAACGGCCTTCGACTCCGTCAGCAGCGCGTTCCACTCGGTGTCGTCGGCATCGTCTACGAGGGCAGGCCCAACGTCACGGTCGATGCATTCGGGTTGACGCTGAAGTCCGGTAACTCGGTGCTGCTGCGTGGAAGCTCGTCGGCGGCCCACTCCAACGACGCGCTCGTCACTGCACTGCGCGCGGCAATGGCGGGTGAGGGACTCGAATCCGACGTCGTGCAATTGCTTCCCAGTGCGGACCGCGCCAGCGTCACGCACCTGATTCAGGCCCGCGGCCTCGTCGACGTCGTGATCCCGCGCGGCGGTGCAGGTCTGATCGACGCGGTGGTGCGCGACGCGATGGTCCCCACCATCGAGACCGGTGTCGGCAATTGTCATGTGTACGTGCATGAAGAGGCCGATCTCGATGTCGCCGAGCGCATTCTGCTCAACGCCAAGACGCGTCGGCCCAGTGTGTGCAACGCCGCGGAGTCGTTGTTGATCGACGCGGCGATCGCCGACACCGCCCTCCCCCGGCTGACCAAGGCGCTGCAGAACGCGGGCGTGACGCTGCACGAGAAGCCCTCGGAGGAGGAACTGCGCGCAGAGTTCCTGTCAATGGATATCGCTATTGCGGTGGTCGACGGTCTCGACGCGGCGATCGACCACGTCAACGAATACGGCACCGGACACACCGAGGCCATCGTGACGACGAATCTTGCTGCTGCACAGCGCTTCACCGAGCGGGTGGACGCCGCGGCGGTGATGGTGAACGCATCAACGGCGTTCACCGACGGCGAGCAATTCGGATTCGGCGCCGAAATCGGTATCTCGACCCAGAAGCTGCACGCCAGGGGCCCGATGGGCCTGCCCGAACTGACATCGACCAAGTGGATTGTGTGGGGCGACGGCCAGACCCGCCCCGCATGACCATGAACCGAGGAGAAGCGCAGTGAGCGTCCCCGCACGCCCAGCACCGTTGTTCGCCGACATCGACGATGTCGGCAAGCGACTTGCCGAGACCGGCTACCTTCCCGACACCGCCACCGCCACAGCGGTATTCCTTGCCGATCGGCTGGGCAAACCGCTGTTGGTCGAAGGTCCCGCGGGCGTGGGCAAGACCGAACTGGCCCGCGCGGTTGCGCAGGCGACCGGCTCGGGGCTGGTGCGGCTGCAATGCTACGAGGGCGTCGACGAAGCCCGCGCCCTCTACGAGTGGAACCACGCCAAGCAGATCCTGCGCATCCAGGCCGGCTCCGGCGACTGGGACCAGACGAAAACCGATGTGTTCAGCGAAGAGTTCCTGCTGACGCGGCCGCTGCTGACCGCGATCCGCCGCACCGAGCCGACGGTCCTCCTGATCGACGAGACGGACAAGGCGGACATCGAGATCGAAGGTCTGCTGCTGGAGGTGCTCAGCGACTTCGCGGTGACGGTGCCGGAACTGGGCACCATCACCGCCGAGCGCAAGCCGTTCGTCGTGCTGACCTCCAATGCGACTCGCGAATTGTCCGAGGCGCTCAAGCGCCGGTGTCTGTTCCTGCACATCGACTTTCCCGATGCCGAACTGGAGCGGCGCATCCTGTTGTCGCGCGTGCCGGAACTACCCGAGCACCTCGCCGAGGAACTCGTTCGCATCATCGGTGTGCTGCGCGGGATGCAGCTCAAGAAGCTGCCGTCGGTGGCGGAGACCATCGACTGGGCGCGCACGCTGCTGGCGCTGGGGCTGGACACGATCAGCGATGCCACCATCGCGGCGACCCTAGGCGTGGTGCTCAAACACCAGTCCGATCAGATCAAGGCCTCCGGAGAGTTAAGGCTGAACTGATGGCATTCCGCCGAACCCGCCCGCCGCAGCCGTTGGCTCCACACGGCATTCCCGGCCACCTGGTCGAGTTCGTCGAAGCGCTGCGCGGGCAAGGGATTTCGGTCGGGCCGTCGGAAACCGTCGACGCAGGCCGGGTGATGTCGGTGCTGGGCCTCTTGAACCGGGAACAGTTGCGCGAGGGCATCGCGTGCGCGGTGCTACGCCGTCCCGACCACCGCGAAACCTACGACGCGATGTTCGATCTGTGGTTCCCCGCGGCGCTCGGCGCAAAGACGGTCCTCGATGACGACGAGGATGCCGAAGATTCGCCCGAGGGTTTGCCGCCAGAGGACGTCGACGCCATGCGTCAGGCCCTGCTGGACCTGTTGGAAAACAACGAGGATCTGGCCAATCTGGACGAACGACTCCAGCGGATGATCGCCCAGATCGTCGAGGCGCACGGGCGGTACAACTCCAGTCGCGGCCCGTCGTATTCGTCCTATCAGGCGCTCAAGGCGATGAATCTCGACGACCTCGAGGGCAGGCTGCTGGCAGGCCTGCTCGCCCCGTACGGCGACGAACCGACGCCGACGCAGGAACAGATCGCGAAAGCGATGGCAGCCCAACGCATCAACCAACTGCGTCGCATGGTGGAGGCGGAGACCAAGCGCCGCACCGCCGAACAGCTGGGCCGCGACCATGTGCAGATGTACGGAGTGCCGCAGCTCGCCGAGAACGTCGAGTTCCTGCGTGCCTCCGGTGAACAGCTGCGCCAGATGCAACGGGTGGTGAAGCCGCTGGCGCGCACGTTGGCGACCCGGCTGGCCGCGCGGCGGCGACGCTCACGGCGAGGCGAGATCGATATGCGCAAGACGCTCCGCAAATCGATGTCCACCGGTGGCGTGCCGATCGACGTGGTGCTCAAGAAGCCGCACCCGGCCCGGCCCGAGCTGGTGGTGTTGTGCGACGTGTCCGGCTCGGTGGCCGGTTTCAGCCACTTCACGTTGATGCTCGTGCACGCACTGCGCCAGCAGTTCTCCCGGGTTCGCGTCTTCGCGTTCATCGACACCACCGACGAAGTCACCGAGTTGTTCGGGCCAGACGCCGACCTCGCGGTCGCCGTGCAAAGGATCACCCGTGAGGCGGGCGTGTACACCCGCGATGGCCATTCCGACTACGGGCACGCGTTCTCCTCGTTCATGAACACCTGGCCGAATGTGCTGTCGCCGCGCAGCTCGCTGCTGGTGCTCGGAGACGGGCGCAACAACTACCGCAATCCCGAGCTGGAGCTGCTGGCCCACATGGTCAATTCCAGCAGGCACGCACACTGGCTCAATCCCGAGCCCAGGCACCTGTGGGGCAGCGGCGATTCGGCGGTGCCGCGTTATCAGGACGTCATCACGATGCACGAATGTCGGTCCGCTAAACAGCTGGCCTCGGTCATCGATGCGCTGCTGCCGGTCTAGGAACGGCGCGAACGTGGGTTACCCGCACACTTCGGCGGTCGAAACCGTGGTGCAAGCCCACGCTCGGCGCGGGAAGTAAGCTGGCAAATCGTGGTTTCTCGACGCAGAGTGGGCGTAATGGGTGGGACGTTCGATCCCATCCACAACGGTCACCTGGTCGCGGCCAGCGAGGTGGCCGACCTGTTCGAACTCGACGAGGTGGTCTTCGTCCCCACCGGCCAGCCGTGGCAGAAGCGCCAGCGCCCCGTCACCGCCGCCGAGGACCGCTACCTGATGACCGTGATCGCCACCGCGTCCAACCCGAGGTTCTCGGTCAGCCGTGTCGACATCGATCGCGGCGGCCCGACCTACACCAAGGACACGTTGCGAGATCTGCGTGCGCTCAATCAGGACGCCGATCTGTACTTCATCACCGGAGCCGACGCGCTGGCGTCGATCCTGTCCTGGCAGAACTGGGAGGAGATGTTCTCCATCGCCAAATTCGTCGGAGTCAGCCGACCCGGCTACGAACTCGACGGCCAGCACATCAAAGCGGCCATGGCCGAGTTGCCTCCCGAGGCACTGAGCCTCGTGGAGGTGCCCGCGCTGGCGATCTCGTCGACCGACTGCCGTAAGCGCGCCGAAAAGGGCAGGCCCATCTGGTATCTGGTGCCCGACGGTGTGGTCCAGTACGTGACCAAACGCAGGCTGTACGAATCCAAATCGGTCGCGCACGAAGGGATCACACGATGAGCGCATCCGAAGAGGCGATCGGCATGGCCACCGTGGCAGCGCGGGCGGCGGTGGACAAGCTGGCCGAGGACGTCGTCGTGATCGATGTGTCGGGACAGCTGGTCATCACCGACTGCTTCGTCATCGCGTCGGCGTCCAACGAGCGGCAGGTCAACGCGATCGTCGACGAGGTCGAGGAGAAAATGCGGCTCGCGGGGCACAAGCCCGCCCGCCGCGAGGGTGCGCGCGAGGGGCGGTGGACGCTGCTGGACTTCGTCGACATCGTCGTGCACATCCAGCATCAGGACGAGCGGGACTTCTATGCGCTGGATCGGCTGTGGCGTGATTGCCCCGTTATCGCGGTGGACCTGGATGGCGATGAGCCGCTTGCGCGAAGAGCAGAGGACCCCGAGTCGTGAGGGTTCGTCACCTGGTCATGCTCCGCCACGGGCAGACCGAGTACAACGCGGGCAGCCGTATGCAAGGCCAACTGGACACCGACCTGTCCGACCTTGGCCGCGATCAGGCTGTCGCCGCGGCCGAGGTGCTGGCCAAGCGTCAGCCGTTGCTCATCGTGTCCTCTGACCTGCGGCGGGCGCTCGACACCGCGGTCTGCCTCGGCGAGCGCGCAGGAACACCGGTGCAGGTGGACACCCGTCTGCGGGAGACACATCTGGGCGACTGGCAGGGGATGACGCATCTCGAGGTCGACGCCCAAGCGCCGGGCGCCCGGCTCGCGTGGCGCGACAACGCCCGCTGGGCACCGCACGGGGGAGAAAGCCGAGTCGACGTCGCCGAGCGCAGCCTGCCGCTGGTCGATGAAATTCTCGCCGGGCAGACGGACTGGGGTGTCGACGAACCGGACCGGCCTGCGGTGCTGGTCGCACATGGCGGGCTGATCGCCGCGCTGACCGCAGCGTTGCTCAGACTCCCCGTCGACAACTGGCCGATCCTCGGCGGAATGGGCAACTGCAGTTGGGTGCAATTGTCCGCGCACAGCGAGATCGACGCGGCCCCAGCGGACATCCGCTGGCGCCTTGATGTCTGGAACGCCTCGGCACAGGTTGCCAACGATGTCCTCTGATTCGGCCCGCCGGACCCTGTTGCTGTTCTGCGACTCCCTGTCGTACTACGGCCCAACGGGCGGGCTGCCATCGGACGATCCGCGTATCTGGCCCAATATCGTTGCTGCCCAACTTGGTTGGGATGTCGAAGTCATCGGGCGGATCGGCTGGACGTGCCGCGACGTCTGGTGGGCGGCGACCCAGGACCCGCGGGCGTGGGCGGCGCTGCCGCGAGCGGGTGCGGTGGTGTTCGCGACAGGCGGGATGGATTCGCTGCCGTCGCCGTTACCAACGGCGTTGCGCGAGTTGATTCGCTATGTCCGTCCGGCCTGGCTTAGGCGCTGGGCGCGCGACGGATACGGTTGGCTACAGCCGCGGCTCTCACCGGTGTCGCGCGCGGCGCTGCCACCCCACGTGTCGGTGGAATACCTCGAGATGACCCGTGGTGCCATCGATTTCAACCGACCTGGCATCCCGGTAGTGGCGTCGTTGCCGTCGGTGCACATCGCGGAAACCTACGGTAAGGCGCACCGCGGGCGCGAGGGCACGGTGAAGGCGATCACGGCGTGGGCGGCCGAGCACGACATCCCGCTGGTCGACCTGAAGGCCGCCGTCGGCGAAGAGGTCATGAGCGGCCGCGGCAATCCGGACGGAATCCACTGGAACTTCGAAGCCCACCAGGCCGTGGCGGACCTGATGCTCAAGGCGCTCGCCGAGGCCGGCGTGACATGTCCGTAGTTGTCGTCACGGATTCGTCGTCCCGCCTGAATTCAGATGAGCTGAAACGGTGGAACATCCGCCAGGTCCCGCTGCACGTCCTCGTCGACGGCGCCGATTTGCGCGACGGAATCGACGAGGTGCCCTTTGACATTCACGACCGTCCGCGCGCGACGACATCGGGAGCGGCGCCGGCCGCGTTGATCGAGACCTATCGGCAGGCACTGGCCGACAGTGCGGGCGACGGTGTCGTCGCGGTCCATATCTCGGCCGCGTTGTCGAGCACGTTCAGTTCCGCAGTGCAGGTCGCCAGGGAGTTCGGATCCGCGGTCCGCGTCGTCAATTCGCGATCGGCCGCGATGGGGGTCGGGTTCGTCGCGTGCGCAGCCGCCGAGGCGGCATCGACGGGAGCGGATCTGGAAACCGTTGAGAATGCGGCCCGTTCGGCGGTGCCGCGTACCCACGCGTTCATCGTCGTCCACCGCTTGGACAACCTGCGGCGCAGCGGTCGTATCGGCACGGCCGCCTCGTGGCTGGGCACGGCACTGTCGCTCAAGCCGCTGCTGTGTCTGGACGAAGACGGCCGACTGGTGCTCGATCAGCGGGTCCGCACGCTCACCAAGGCGCACGCCGCGATGGTCGACCGGGTCGCCGAGGTGGTCGGGGAGCGCGGTGCGCGCATCGCCGTACACCACGTCGACAACCATGACGGCGCCGACGAAATGGGTGCTGCGCTGACCACTCGCCTGCCGCAGATCGAATCGCTCACCGTGGCCGACATGGGTCCGGTGCTGTCGATCCACCTGGGCGCAGGCGCGATCGGCGTCGTCGTCCAGACCGCGCCGGACTAGGTCAGTTCCGCGCCACGCGACCGGTGACCGGCGGCAGATCCGCCAGCGTGACGATGCCCGGCGCGGCCGCGACGACGGCGGGCACGGCGTTGGTCACCGGCATGGCGGTGTAGATCATGCCGAGACCCATGAACCCGGGTTCGGTCCAGTCCCTCGGCGGCAGACAGTGCAGCACCGTGCGCATGTTGGGCAGGCCGAACACCTGGATGACGTGACCGTGTTCCAGCGGCTTGGGCGGAGTGACATGGCTTCCCATGATCCAGTTGAATCCGACGCTCACGACGTTCTTCTCGCCCACCCAGCCGCGGTGATAGCCCATGACGCCGGCGACCGTCCCCTCCGGGATCTGCATGAAGCCCAGGTCGCTGTCGCCGGTGGCGGCCGTGAAGGTCACGTCGAACGTCAACTTGTCGAGTTTGGCGCCGATGGCGTCGGCCATCATCGCGGCGGACTCGGCGAACACCTCGCTTTCGCGGCGCACGTTCTCGGCCAGACCGGGAGTGTCGGGGTCCTGCGAGAACCCCATCGCCGTCTGCGTTCCCGCCGATTCGTAGGTCGAGCAGTCCACCGATTCGGTGATGCGGATCTCGTCGACCCGCTCGCAGGAGCCGGACAGCACCATTCCCACCATGTTCGTCATGCCAGGGTGAGCGCCGTTGCCGAAGATGGTGGAATTGCCCTTCTCGCAGGCCTTCCGAATGCGTGCCTGATCCTCGGGTGACTGCTTTCCCCCGGTGATCCAGGCGGCGCTCGAGCACACGTTCACGCCGGCTTCGAGCAGCTGGACCAACTCATCGATGCTGGGCCACAACGGGTTGTAGCAACACGCGTCGGGCTTCAACGCGATGAGCGCGTCGATGTCGTTGGTGGCCTTCACGCCAGTGGGTTCGGGCCAGCCCGAGAGCTCCGCGGCGTCGACTCCCACCTTGTCCTCGCCGTGGGCGTACACGCCGACCAGCTCCATGTCGTCGCGGCCGATGATTGCGTGCAGCGATCGTCGGCCGATGTTGCCGGTGGTCCACTGGATGACGCGGATTGGCCGCTCAAGGGTCGTCATGCGAAGCACGTTACATGTGCGTTCCGCCGTCGACGCGCACCTCTGTCCCGGTGATGAAATAAGCATCCGAGGAGGCCAGCATCGCGACCACCGCGGCGACGGCGTCCGGCCCGGCGAACATCCCGCCACCGTCGACGGGCAGGGTCGGCATGATCTTGCCGAACAGCGAGAAGTCGGCATCGGCGGGCAGTCCGGGTCCGATGCTCTGCTTGGATTCGCCGGTGCCATCGGTCATCCCAGAGGAGATGGAGCCGGGCTGAACCGCGTTGAACCGGATCCGTTCCTTGGCGAACTCCAACGCCAGCGTATGGGTCATTGCCTGGACTCCGCCCTTGGACGCCGCATAGGCGGACATGTAGGGGTGGGCGAAGGCAGCGGACGTGGAGCTGAAGTTGACCACGGCGGGGTCGGTGCCGTTGCGCAAGGCGGGGATGGCCTCCCGCGTCATCAGGAAGGTGCCGACGAGATTGATCCGCAGCACCTGCTCGAAGTCGGCAAGTGTGGTGTCCAGGAAGTGCACCGATCGCAAGATCCCCGCGGCGTTGACGAGGGCATCGAGGCCGCCAAGAGCCTCGACGGCACCGGCCACGCCCTGCTTGACGGACTCCTCACTGGCGATGTCGATCACCAGCGTCGTGAGCCGGTCACGGTGCGGTTCGGCTTTGGCAACGGTGTCCTTCAATCCGGACTCACTGATGTCCACCGCGGCCACCCGACCGCCTTCGTCGAGGATCCGCAGGACGGTTGCTTGCCCGATGCCGGAGCCGCCGCCGGTGACCAGGACCCGACGGTCGGCGTATCGCTGTAAAGGTGCCATAGGCAGATACTGCTGGTCCGGACGCGAGTTGTCAGCCATCTCGCTGACCTCCTTTCGGATGAATGAAGACACCTTCAGCTTCGACGGTGACGCCATCGGACCCGGTGATGTGGCCGACGGCGAACGTCTTGGCCCCCTCGATCCGCTCGACGTGCGCCGACGCGCGCAGCGACTGTCCGAGGGGTGTGCCGCGGAGGTAGCGCAGCGTCAGAGTGCCGGTATAGGCGGGCTTGCCGGGCTGGTGCGCGGTGGCGCCGAGGACATGGTCGAGGATCAACGCGCACACGCCACCGTGGACATGGCCTGGCGGTCCCTCGTATGCGGCGCCCAGAACGAAGTCCGTGTGCACCGCGCCGTCCGCGCCGTGGTGAATGGTCAGCGGCGGTGCGACTGGATTGCGAAGCCCGATGACGACGTTGCCCCACGCGGTAGGTCGTCCGTCCGGGCCGGTCTGCACACCGAATGAGCCCGGCAACAACGAATCGCTCAATTGCGCTGTCGCCGAATCGATCTTCTCGGTTGCCGCGGCAATCGCCTCAGCATCCACCTCGGTCCTGATGGTGGCGTCGATCAAACGGCGCACAGAGCCGGTCAGCCATTCGTGAGCGCTGGTCATCGCCTGCCTTCAGTCGCGGTGGACGTAACTCTCGCCGCTGCCGCCGGTGCGCCGCAACACGGTCTCCCGCTCAGTGGTGAGCGAGCCCACCGCTGTGACCTGTGTTGTTAGTCTGAAACGGTGAAAGGCAGCGACCAGCAGGGCAAGCCGAATCTTGCGGCTACCAGCTGGGCGCTGCTGGGCATGCTGTCTTACGAGTACGAGCTATCGGGGTACGACATCCGAAAGTGGATCGACTGGAGTATGCGCTTCTTCTACGGAAGCCCGGCATACAGCCAGATCTACTCAGAACTCAAAAAGCTCGAGCAACTCGGCTTTGTGACATCGCGTGTCGACAACAGTGGCGGCGCTCGCAGCCGCAGGCTGTACAAGATCACCGAGTCCGGTCTGGATGCCGTCACGCGGTGGGCGAACGAGGCGCCGCTCGACCCTCCTGTTCTCAAGCACAGTCCGCTGCTGCGAGTCACATTGGGGCATCTGACCAGTCCGGCCAGGCTCAGGGAGATCCTGCAAGAGCACCTGGCCTACGCCGACGAGATGCACCGCAGCGCGGCCAAGGACGCGAAGTGGGCCAAGGCCGACGCGTCATGGGCGTATGCACGCGTCGCGCTGAACTGGGCCGAGCGGTACTACGCCAATGAGCGCGAGCTGACCCTGAAGATGATCAAGGAACTCGATGAGGCGGAAGCCGAGTTCCCGCGCGTCGGTGATGGCGAGCGGACGAAAGTTCCTTTCCCGGCGCCGGAGTACTGGTACGAGATCGAGAAGAAGGCCGCTGCCGACGACGCGTGACTACATCGTTGGGGCGTCTGCCTAGGACACAGCCGCGTCGTTGGCGGCAATGTAGCCGTACACCAAACCCTGCGCGATTGTCGCGCCCGCACCGGGGTAGGTGGCTCCGAACGCGTTCGCGGCCGAGTTGCCGATCGCATACAGCCCCGCGATGGGAGTGCCGTCTTCGCGCAGCACCCGGGCGCGTTCGTCGGCACGCAGACCGCCGCACGTGCCGAGGTCACTGAGCGTCATCCGCACGGCGTAAAAGGGACCCCTGTCGAGTGGACGCAGATTCGGGTTGGGCGTGATGGTGGGATCGCCGTAGTAGCGGTCGTACGCGCTTTTTCCGCGATCGAAGTCGGAATCGTTTCCGGCACGGGCCATGTCGTTGAATCGTGACACCGTGGCCACGAACTGCTCGTCGGGCACCTCCATCATTTCGGCGAGTTCGGCCAGATCCTCCGAGCGGTGGGCGATACCCGCGTCGTACCACGCCTGCGGCAGTTTCATGCGCGGAAAGCGATCGGCGGCAAAGACATAACCGTTGCGGTACTGCTGGTCGAACACGATCCACATGGATTCGATCGGGTTCCCGTTGCGTTCCCGCGCGAGCACACACTGGCCAAATGACATGTAGTCGCTGGCCTCGTTGGTGAACCGCTGACCCGTCTGGTCGACGATCAGAGAGCCCGGCAGCGATCGCTCGGCGAGCATGACCAGCGGATCAGCCCCCGGCAGCGGTGCCACCGCCGGGAACCACCACGCCTGGTCCATGAGGTCGATTCCGGCGCCGACATCTTGGGCGATCCGGATCGCGTCGCCGGTGTTGGTCTCGGCGCCAAGGCTTTCGTTCCCGCCGAGCGACTCGGATTGGAACTTCCACCGCATGTCCATGTTGTGGTCGAAGCCGCCCGCCGCCAACACAACTCCGCGTCGCGTCCCGATCGTCACCTCACGTCCGTCGTGGGCGACGACGGCCCCGGTGACCCTGCCCCCTTCGGTGATCAACCGCACCAGAGCGGTCTGCGTCCATACGCCGATGCCGGCACGCAGCACACCGGCGAACAGGCCGGCGGCCAGAGCCTGCCCGCCCGCGTTGTACCGCCGGCCGAGCATCAGACCGCCGACGCCCTGGGCGAGTCGTTTGACGATGAGCGGCAGCCCTTTTCGCGGTATCCGCGCCATCAGGTTCATCCAGCGATAGTCCGCACTGGTGGTCGGCATCGGGATCTTCGGTTCCATCAACCCTGGACGCAGCCGTGATCGGTACGGGCCGAGCACCGACGCGTTGAACGGCTTGCACTCGCACGTCCGCCCGTCGGCGCTTCCTCCCGGATGCTCCGGGTGGTAATCGGAGTAGTCCCGTGCCCACGAGAACCGCATCGGTGTGGTGCGTCGCAGCATCGCGACCGTCTCTGACAGGTGGTCGATGAATTCGGCCGACCGCTGTGGGGCCGCGGTGCCATCGACCACCGAGTTCAGGTAGTCGCGCGCCTTCGTCGCGGTGTCCCCGGCGCCGTTCTCCGCGAGCACAGGGCTCGCAGGGAACCACAGCGCGCCGCCGGACCTCGCGGTCGAGCCGCCAACGTACTCCGATTTCTCGACGATCAGCACGGTCAATCCGCGCTCGGCGGCCGCCAGCGCAGCGGCCATACCCGTGCCCGAACCCACGACGAGCAGATCAACGGTCGTATCGGCCACGGGCAGGCCTGCGGGGATGGTGGCCTGTTGGGCAGTCGTCACGGCTTCGACAGTAAGTGGGGCGCCCCGCGGTTGCGGCGAGTTCTCCCTCCCAGCGGGACGATCGGCTCCGAAAGCTGTGTCGCGGGAGTAAAACGAGGTCATGACGTTGCAGTCAGAGACCTCAGAGACCGACGAGATTCGGCAGATCGAAGCCGCGGCAGCGCCGACCAGATTCGCCCGCGGCTGGCACTGCCTTGGGCTGACCAGGGACTTCGGCGACGGTGAACCGCACGCGGTGCATGCCTTCGGCGAGAAGCTTGTGGTGTTCCGCAGCGGCGACGGCAAGATCAACGTGCTCGACGGCTATTGCCGCCACATGGGCGGAGATCTCAGCCAGGGGCAGGTGAAGGGCGACGAGATCGCCTGTCCGTTCCATGACTGGCGGTGGGGCGGCGACGGCCGATGCAAGAAGGTGCCCTACAGCAAGCGGACACCCCGGCTGGCCCGCACTGCGACGTGGACCACCTTGGAACAGGACGGGATGCTGTTCGTGTGGAACGACCCCGAGCGCAAGCCCCCGCCGCCGGAGGTCGCCATCCCGCGTATCGAGGGCGCGACGAGTGCCGACTGGACCGACTGGCATTGGTACACCACCGTCGTCAACACCAACTGTCGCGAGATCATCGACAACGTCGTCGACATGGCGCACTTCTTCTACATCCACGGGTCGCTGCCGACGCACTTCAAGAACATCTTCGAGGGCCATGTCGCCACGCAGTACATGAACGGCGGCTCGCGCGGCGACATCCCGAATCCCGAGGGGCAGCCCCGGCTGCTCGGTACCACCTCGGTGGCGTCGTACTTTGGCCCGTCGTTCATGATCGACGACCTGACCTACCACTTCGAGAACGACGATCAGAACACGATTCTGATCAACTGCCACTATCCGATCGATGCGACTTCCTTTGTGCTGCAGTACGGCATCATCGTCAAGAAGTCGCAGACGCTGCCCGGTGATGCGGCGATGCAGTCGGCGATCGCGCTCGGCGACTGGGTCAAGGTGGGCTTCGAGCAGGATGTCGAGATCTGGAAGAACAAGGCACGCATCGACAATCCGCTGCTGTGCGAGGAAGACGGACCGGTCTACCAGCTGCGCCGGTGGTATGAGCAGTTCTACGTTGATGCCGCTGATGTGGAGCCCGACATGGTGGACCGCTTCGAATACGAACTCGACACCACCAGCCCGCACGAGGAGTGGATGAAGGTCGTCGAAGAGAACATCAGCGCGCAAGCGGCGAGGTCCGGAACCGCCTGATGGGCGTCCGGCCCGACAACCGCCTTGCCGACTCCCCGATGGTGCCGGTTGCCTGTCGCCGCTGCGGAGCCTGCGTATCGGCGCGAAAGAGCAGTTGGAATCAGACCAGCGTGCAGTGGACCGCCGAGGCGCAGGCATCCTGCCTGGAGCGACGCGACGCGCAGCACCTGGCCGCGCACTCGGAGCGCGGCTTGTTCCTTGGCTGCTCAGCGTTGACCGACTCGATCGTCGACGCGGTGCGCACCGGCGATCTGCCGGTGGTCGATGAATCAGCGCGGGTGAGCACGTAACTTCAATCCTGTGACAGACACTGAACCGCCGGTGGCGGTCGTGACAGGGGCCAGTCGCGGCGCGGGGCGCGGCATCGCCGCTGCACTTGTTGCCGACGGGTGGCGCGTGTACCTGACCGGCAGAACCGTTAGCGACCCCGGTGATGGTGGTATCGCTGTCCCCGTCGACCACCGTGACGACCTCGCAGTCGCCGCGTTGTTCGAGCGGGTCGAGGATGAACAGGGTGGGTTGGACCTGTTGGTGAACAACGCCGCCGCTATTCACGACGACCTGGTCAGTCCGAAGCCGTTCTGGGAGAAGCCACTCGAGCTGGGCGACGTGCTCGACGTCGGACTGCGGTCGGCGTATGTCGCGTCGTTTTACGCTGCGCCGTTGTTGGTGCGCCGCCGCCGCGGACTGATCGCGTTCACGTCGTCACCGGGATCGGTCTGCTACATGCACGGCCCGGCCTACGGTGCCCAGAAGGCGGGTGTGGACAAAATGGCGGCCGATATGGCCGTCGACTTTCGCGGTACCGGGGTGTCCACGGTATCGATTTGGATGGGGATCCTGCTCACCGACCGCTTCCGCGCCGCGTTTGCCGGCCATCCTGACGCGCTGGCCAAGACGGCTGAGCACGCCGAAACCCCTGGATTCACCGGACATTTGATCAATGCGTTGTATCACGACCCGGGCCTCGCCGAGCTGTCCGGCCACACGGTGATCGGCGCGGAGATCGCCCAGCGCTACGGCATCACGGACGAGGACGGTCGGCAGCCGCCGTCGCACCGCGAGATGATGGGCGCGCCGCGCGAGCCCAGTTCAGTGGTGGTGCGCTGAACGTCAGGCGTGGGCGCCGCCGTCGACGCGGATCTCGGTGCCGGTGATGAAGGCTCCGTCGTCGGAGGCGACCATCGCGATCACCGACGCGACAGCGCTGGGATCGCCAAGGATCTCGCTGTCTCTGCCGTGCAGCAATGGCGTCTGCTTGGCCCACAGTCCGAGGTCGTATCCCGCGGGCATCTTGTCGAGGGTGCTGTTGGCCAAGGCGGTCGATACGCCGCCCGGCTGGATGTTCACTGCCCGCAGTCCCTGTTTTGAATACTCGAGCGCCAGCGAATGGGTGAACGCCAGGACACCGCCCTTACTCGCCGCGTACGCCGCCATGTATGGATGCGCGAAAGTCGCTGCGGTGGAGGTGAAGTTGACGACGACGCCGCGGCCGGAGTCGATGAGCGCGGGAAGTGAAGCCCGCGTCATCAAGAACGTGCCCGTCAGGTTGATCGCGAGAGTGGTGTTCCAGTCGTGCAGCGTGTTTTCGTGGGTGTGGGCACAGAGTTGAATGGCTGCGGCATTGACGAGCACATCCAGCCCGTCGAGTGTGTTGATGGCAGTTGCCACCTCGTTGCCCACGGCAACCTCGTCCGAGATGTCCAGCACGGCGGTCGTCAACCTCTTGGCCGTACCCGCGTCCTCGGCAGCAGCCGTTGTTCTCGCGAGTCCTTCGGCAGACACGTCGAACGCGACGACCGTGCCGCCCTCCTCGAGCAGACGGGCGACGGTGGCCTGTCCGATTCCTGAACCGGCACCGGTGACGATGATCCTGCGGTCGCCGAACCTCTGCACGATCGCTCCTTTCAAGCCGGTTGGAGGACGTTGAAATCTCCAAGGGTGATCTGCACATCGAAGTGGCGGTGAATGATTCGCCATCCGTCGGCTGTGCGGACATGTCGATCGCGGTAGAAGCCGATCGCCTCGTAGGGGGTCAGCTGAGCGCGCTCGCCGGTCCCGACGTGCAGTACGCGCGCCTTGGTCGAGGACTCGGCGTTGTCGCCATCAATGGATATCTGGTAGTTGCCGAGAAGGTGTTGCGACGGCCCGCACCCGCCGAGAAAGCTGCGGATGGACTCGATGATCGCCGCTCGCCCAGTGAGTGTCGCGCCGTAAACGCCCACGGCCTGCGGATGAAATACGTCGTCGAGCCCCAACCAGTCACGGGCGTCAAGACATGTCGCATACGCGTTGAGCACATCGATGATTGCCTGGCGCTCTGTGCATTCGCAGTTCATGTGTTTGCTCTCAAGCCAGCTGGAATGCGCTGATCGGCGCCTCCGCCGGATATGCCGCCGGGCCACCGAGATCGTAGGCCGCGTTGAGCGCACCGATGAAGGCCGGATCGTGCATCGGCTCGCCAGGAATATCGAGTTTGATGCCCTTGTGGCTGAGGTCGTCGACCATCATGTCGATGGCCTTCTCGGCGGTGAGGTCATCGGAGCCGTCCATGTTCTTCTTCAGCTCGTCGAAGTCGGAGAACACCTCGGCTGACCAGTGCACCAGGAACCGCAACTCGTCTGTGTGGTGGCGGGCGATCACGTCGTCACCGTTCTTGAGCAGCCACTGGTTGCGATCGGCCGGGTCGCCGGTGAAAACCGTGTCGAAAGCCAGCCCGGTCGGAATCTGTTGTTCGAGTGGGCCGTTCGCTTCGCCTCGGTGCACCATCATCTCGTTCTGCACCACCACGCCGCGGTTGTTGATCGGCGGTAACACCCGCTGCGGCGCCTTCAGCGGACCATTCGGCCAGTACGTGAATCCGCTACCTTCGTCCAGGGAGAACCACGTGATCACTTGAGCCATCTTGATCAGATAGTCGGTGAACAGCCCAGACTTGCCCATCACACTGCACAGCCATGTCGGCGCGTTCTCGTGACGGACGCCGCGAAAGCTGGGGGAGTCGAGGTGGCCGGGGTCGCGGTTCGCACACGGGCCGTTGATGTTGAACAGCATCAACTCCGGCTTCGCGTACTGCGCGCCCCAGTAGCTCTTCGCCGTGGTCAGGAACTGCTCGTTGTAGAAACAGTCGTGCAATTCGGGGTAGAGCACCGCGCCGTAGTTGGCCAGGTAACCACGGAAAGTGGGGGTCAGGAAGAGGTCAAGCGACGGCTCGAAGCCCTCGGGGAACATGCCACTCATCGTTGCCATCAGCTCTTCCGCCGAGGCGAAGTGCTGCGCAATGATCAGCCGCCATGGCCCCTCGGTGCGGACGACGTCGAGTAACCGCTCCTTCTGGTCGGCCGTGTAGACATTGTCGATCTCCCGCGGCGGCGCAGCGGGCCGCAACACATCGGAAAGCTCCATTCGCCGCTCGTTCGTGAGCATGTCATGGTCTCCTTACTGACTTCGTTGGCTCGATTGTGCTGACGATCAGGGACCGGCGGGCCGTGACTGTCCGGTGATCGGGAGACACGTTCTCGCGCTAGAACCGCAGCAGATGAGCGAACTTCGCGTGCAGGGCCCGCCGGGTTTCCGACCGAGCGGCCGGATCAGATACCGAGCACCTCGCGCGCTCGGTCTATCTCGTCGGGGTCGGCGGTCGTCGGGACGAGCCTGAGCTCGTCGAGACCCGCTTCGCGTGCGCCGTTCACGGCGGCGAGAAGCCCGGATGCTCCACAGTTCAGCGTCCCCGCGGCCGGGGCCGTCAGGTATGAGGACGCCGGTCCGGTGACGGCGACGTCCTGGTCCCAGAAGTCCCGCACATGTTCTCTGAGCTGGTTCTCCGGGTCTGAACCGAGTGCGAACCAGATCGGCGCGGAGAAGTGCGGTCGTTCTGCTCTGCCTGCCGCCTGCCACGCCTGGATGACGCGATCACGCTGCGCAGCCAATGCCTCGGCGTCGAAGTGAAGTGAATGCGCCGGGTCGCTCACCCCCACAGCCCATTTCGCAGCTCGAGCAAGCGCCTTGGGGCCGATCACGCCGGCGACGAGCGGTATGCCGCCGATCTGCGCCGGCGCGGGTCCTGCGGGATGGTGTCCCTCCACGGGTGGCTCCTGGGCCCATACTCGCCGCATCGCCGCTACGGCCTCGTCCATGCGTTGACGTTTCCGGTCGAGTGAGCTGCCGACTGCGATGTAGTCCTCATCCCAAGCGCCGATGCCGACCCCGAGGGTCAGGCGCCCGTCGGACAGGACATCTATGGTCGCCAGGTCCTTCGCGAACATAACCGGGTTCCGCATCGGGAGCGTGATGACGTCGGTCCACAGCCGCACGCGCTCGGTCATCGCTGCCGCGGCGGCGAGCTGCGGGACGACCGACCAGCTGTCTGGATAGAGCACTCGTTCGTAGGTGGCAAGGCCGTGCCACGGCCCTTCGTCGATCTTGCGGTACCAGGAGAGCTCTGTCTCGCGCCCGTGGGGAAAGAGGGTCGGAAGCCCCATGGTGATGTGCATGCGTGGAGTTCATACCTTTCTGAGAGGATCTGGCAGCCGGCGGTGTTAGCTCATCAGATTGTTGCGTTGACGTACTTCGCCCAACCACTCCGTGGACGTCAGAACCGCAGCGGGTTGTCGAATTTCGCGCGTAGAAGCCCGCACACCTCCGCGATTGCCAGCCTTCCGCGGGCGGTGGCATCTGACCGCATCAAGAACCCATGACCGGCGCCCGGATAGCGCGTCACGGTGGTTTGCACCCCTGCGTCTCGCAGTCGCGACGCGTAGCGCTCACCCCAGCTTCGGATCGGATCGCATTCTGCGGTAACGATTATGGCGGGCGGCAGTGCGCTCAAGTCGGTAGCGTATGCCGGCACCCGGTACTGGTCGTGCGGCGCGCCGCTGCCGGCGTCGGCGAGCTCGTGCATGTAGAGGATGTCGTCGTGGCTGAGCATCGGCGCATCGGGGAGCGCGACCATCGACTCGGCCATCATGTCGCGGTCGAGGCCCGGGTAGAGCAGCACCTGACAGCAGATGGCGGGCCCGCCGTGATCCCGGGCCGCCAGGGCCACCGCCGCGGCCAGCGAGCCACCCGCACTGTCGCCGACGACCGCCAGCCGCGTAACGTCGACGCCCAACTGCTCTCCTTGCCCCGCAACCCATTCGGCGGCCGCAAGTGCGTCGTTGAACTGGGCAGGTGCGGGGCACTCCGGAGCGAGACGGTAATCCACCGACACGACGGTGGCGTTCGACTGGGCGGCAAGCGTTCTCGCCAGCGGCTCGAACGAATGGTTGGACCCCATCACCATGCCGCCGCCGTGGAAGTAGACCAGCACCGGCGCTATCGACGCGGTCGAGGGTCGGTAGATCCGGACGGGAATCTGACCGGCTGGCCCGCGGATCGCGCAATCCTCGATATTCGCCATGGGCGCCATGTCGTCTGGGTGCGGTGCGGACTCGATCGCGTCCCGCACGGCCGCCAGGCCACGCACTCGCATCGGCGGTATCGGGCCAAACGACGCCATGCGGGCTGCGGCGTCGGGGTCGAGTCTCACTAGTGGCCCGGGTCGAAACGACGGCCTGCCCGCAGCGCCGGCGGCTTCTGGGAGACAAGGACTTCTGCACGTTCGGCCATTGCCGAGCCGACGTAGTCGGGTTGGGTGAGCAGGTAGAAGCGCCCTTCGGCGGCCTGCTCGAACACGGCTTCGGCGGCCGCGAGCGGATCCATGGCGTCGGCTTTGATGTCGAGCATGGCGCGACGCTGCGACTCGGCTGCCGTGACATCGCCGCTGTCCACACCTCCGGCGGAGTCGAAGATGTCGGACACCACGGCGCCAGGTAGCACGGCCTGCACATGAATGTGGTTATGGCCGGCCAGTTCGACCTCGAGTCGTAGGCACTCGGTGAGCGCCAGCACGGCGTGCTTGCTCATGATGTAGGGCGACTGCAAAGGGACGGCGACGACGCCGCCGATCGACGAGAGGTTCCACACCCAGGCGGGTTCACCGGCGGCGATCATCTGCGGCAGAAAGGCGCGCACGCCGTGAAAGACTCCGCTGATGTTGATGTCCACCAGCCGATTCCAGTTCTTGACCGGGGTGTCCCAGAGATAGCCGAACTGCTCGATGCCCGCATTGTTGACCAGAAGCCGCACCGGTCCGATGTCGCGGTACGTACGCTCGGCGAGAAGCTCGACAGCATCGGCGTCGCGTACGTCGCATTCGACGTCTACCGCCGCGCCACCGGCAGCGGTCAACTCGTCGCGGAGCGCGGCCACTGCGGCGCCGTCTATGTCGGCCAGCACGACCGTCATGCCAAGGCCTGCGGCGTGGCGTGCCAGGCCGGCACCGATGCCGGCTCCCGCACCGGTGATGACGGCGACGCCGCCATCGAATGGCGTCCTCACGCGCCGGCGATGGCCGAGCTCTTGGCGCTGTGTTCGGCGAACGGAATCGAATCCTCGGCGTCGAGCACAACATTCATGGACGTCAACACAAGGCCGCGATCTCCGCGGCGGATGCCGACGTCGACCACACCGCTGGACACATCGAAAGGGACGTTATTGGTGATCTGGTTTACGTAGAGATAGAAGCGCACATTCGTGATCGCTCCGTCGGTGCCTGTGCGAAAGATGTTCGTCGCGTGGTGGCGCAACGGATAGGGGTTCTCATTGCGGTGCTGGATCAGCCACGCCAGCGTTTCGGCGCCGCCGTGTAGTTCGGCGGCCAGCAGCTCCTCAAAGGGGCACGCGCCAGAGTCCGATCGGCTCAGATACTCCATCTCGTCGCCGATACGGAGCGCCAGCTCGTCGAAGTGCCCTTGGTCGTAGTGGAACCAAAAGCCGGCGAGGAATTCCTGGACTTCGGACAGCGTGATGGCGTCGCTCATGGCCGCCAGTCAACCGTCGCCACATTCACTGCGGCACGGAGGCGTCCGGTGAGTGGAACGGTTTTTCCGACCCGAATCGGGTGCGTAGGTCGCGTTTGAGCAGCTTGCCGCTGGGGTTCTTCGGAAGGCTGTCGACAAAGAAGACCTGCTTGGGGGTTTTGAAACCGGCAAGGTGGGCGCGGCAATGCTTGATCAGTTCGTGCTCGTCGGTCGTGCCCCCGTTCCGGATCACCACCGCCGCCACCACGGCCTCGACCCACACCGGGTGCGGAATGCCGAACACAGCGACTTCCTCCACGCCGGGGTGGCGGTACAGAACTTCTTCGACCTCGCGGCTGGCGACGTTCTCGCCGCCTGTCTTGATCATGTCCTTCTTGCGGTCGACCACCCGCAGCAGCCCGAATTCGTCGTAGTAACCGAGGTCTCCCGAGTGGAACCATCCACCGCGGAATGCCTCCGCAGTACGGACCGGGTCGTCGAGGTAACCCAGCATGAGATGCGGGCCTCGGTGGGCGATCTCGCCGATCGTTCCGGGCTCTACGGGATGGTCGGTGTCGTCGACGATGGCGGTTTCGACATTGATCGCGGGTCTGCCGGCCGCACCGGCGTGGTCGCGCTGGTCGTCGGGCCCCATCGCACTGGCAAGCGGCGCCATCTCCGTCTGCCCGTAAAAATTCCAGAGGGCGAGATTCGGTAACCGTTCACGGATCTCGTGGAGCACCTCAGTAGGCATGGCCGATGCCCCGTAATACCCCTTGCGGAGACTGCTCAGATCGACCTGGTCGAAAATGGGCGACCGCAACAGTGCGATCCAGACTGTCGGTGGGGCAAAGTAATTGGTCGCCGAATGGGCTTCTATGCCGCGCAGAACCAACTCCGGATCGGGTCGTGGAAGGATGATGCTGGTCGCACCGAGATAGATGTCGGTGGCCAGAAAGTTGTCCAGCTGTGCGCAGTGGTACAGCGGCATCGAGTGGATTTCGACGTCATCGGATTCCATCGACCCCGCGACGATCGAACTGACGTAGTTCGCCATCAGGCTGCGACTGGAATGCATCACACCTTTCGGCCGGGATTCCGTGCCGCTGGTGTACATCAGGCGCAGCAGCTGATCGTCGTCGATTGTGAGGTCCGGCGCGGGAGTCGTGGTCGTCAGCCAGAGGGCGAAGTCGTCCCACCCGGCCGGCGTTCGCTGCTCGCCGGTGGTCAACACCACCTTCGTCGTGACCATGCCACCCCGGGTCATCGCCTGTGCGGCGACGGGAATGAGGTCATGCTCGACGATCACACCGCGGACCTGGCTGTGATCGAGGATGTAGGCGATCTCCTCGGCCGTGAGCATGAAGTTGATCGGTACGAGAACGACGGCGGCGCGAGCAGTGGCGAATGCCAGCACCGCGTACTGCCAGCAGTTGCGGGCCAACAGCGCGATCCGGTCGCCCGGCGCAAAACCGTTGTCCCGCAGCGCCGCCGCAGCCCGATCGACCAGTTCGTCGAATTCGGCGAACGTCAACCCGACAGCACCGTCGACGATTGCGACCTTGTCGGGACAGCGGCGGGCCGACCGGCGCGGGATGTCGCCCAGCGAATGGCTACGGACCTGCATATTGTCGTCCTCAGTCTCTCGGCACCAGCGCGAGGTCGCGACCGATGATCTCGCGCATGATCTCCGACGTACCGCCGTATACCCGCGTCACCCGAGCATCGATCGCCGAGCGGGCGATCGGGTACTCGCGCATGTAGCCGTAGCCGCCGAACAGTTGTTGGCAGGAGTCGAGGCAACGGAACTCCATCTCCGTTGCCCAGAGCTTGGCCTTCGCGGCATCGGCGGGTGACAACCGGCGTGCATTGAGCTCGATGACGCACCGATCGATGAACGCCTCGGCAACCGAGACCTCGGTGGTCACGTCGGCCAGCACGAAACGGGTGTTCTGCAGCGCGCCGATCGGCTTGCCGAATGCGGAGCGCTCGCGCACATGGTCGATGGTCCAGCGCAATGCGGCGCGGGCGCGGGCCAGGCTGCCAACGGCGATCTGCATGCGTTCCTGCGGAAGGTTTTTCATCATCTCGGCGAATCCCCGGCCGACCTCACCCAGCACATTGCTCTTGGGGACCGCCACATCGGTGAAAACCAGCTCGGAGGTGTCCTGGCAGTGCAGTCCCAGCTTGTCCAGGTTGCGTCCGCGTGCGAAGCCAGGCATGCCGCGCTCGAGCACCAGCAGGGTCAGGCCGCGGTGACGGTCGGGCGAAGTGCGCACCGCGGCGATGACCAAGTCCGCGTTCTGCCCGTTGGTGATGAACGTCTTGGCGCCATTGACGACAAAGTGGTCGCCGGCGTCGACGGCGGATGTGCGGATGGCGGCGACATCGGATCCGGCGCCGGGCTCGGTCATGGCGATGGCGGCGATCAGATCGCCGCTGACGAAGCCGGGTAGCCACCGGTCCTGCTGTTCGGGCGTCGTCAGGTCTGCCAGGTACGGCAGGCAGATGTCGTTGTGGACGGCGAAACTGAGTCCCACCGCGCCGCAGTCGGAGTCCATGAACGCTTCGATCAGGATCTGGTTGTAGCGGAAGTCACGGGCGCCGACTCCGCCGAAGCTTTCGTCGGCGGCGAAGCCGAGCAGCCCGATGCCACCGGCCTTGGCGAACACCTCACGGGGAATGATGCCGTCGACTTCCCAGCCGGCGATGTGAGGTGCGACCTCCTTGGCCGCGAAATCGCCCGCCAGTTCGGCGAAGGCGCGGTGGTCAGCGTCGTAGTGCACCCGTTGCATCGCCGGAGCGTAGACAGGGTCGTGGGATCGCTACCGACACGTGTCCCGCTCAGTAGACAGTCGCCGCGCCGGCGCCGGCCAACGCCCCGATACTCGACTGTCGTGACGACTGATGCCGAAACGACGGCGGCCTCGAACGACGTTGATTCGCATGAACTGAAGGCCAACTTGCGCCAGGCCGACCCCGGTGTGCTTGTCGCGGTGTTGGCTCAGCTCACCGGCGACGCAACGGTGATCGATCGTTTCGGACCGGCGATCTCCCACGTTCCCGATCCACCCGAGCGGGCCGGCGTCACCGACCCTGAGACAGCGGAAGTGCTCGTATCGGCGGTCGTCGAGGCGCTCGGGCGGCCGCGGTCCGACGGCGTGTTGGCCGCCGACGACCCCGAGTTCTTCAGGCTGCTGCTGCCGGTTGCGCTGGGCTCGGAGGTCGACGACGAGTTCGTCCCGCTGTTGCTCGAGCAGGGCGGCTTTCAGCTGTCGCAGCCGACGCTGCCGCGCACCGTGCCAATTCCTGCGACGATGACGGTGGCCGTCGTCGGAGCGGGCCTTGCCGGAATCATCACCGCACTCGCCGCTGCCGACGCAGGAGTCACCTACGAGATCTTCGATCGAAACTCCGAAGTCGGCGGCACATGGTTGACCACGAACTATCCGGGCATCGGCGTCGACACGCCATCGGCGTACTACTCGCTGTCCCGCGACGTGAACCCCGACTGGACGAGCTACTACCCCCAGGGTGGGGAGTACCAGGCCTACCTGGTCGCTCTTGCGGACAAGTACGGACTGCGCGAGCGGACACGATTCGGTACCGAGGTGGAAGCGCTGAGGTGGGACGAAGAGCGCGAGCAGTGGCAGATCCATTCGGTCGACCGCGACGGCAACCGCGACGTCACCTACTCGTCCGTTGTGGTCACCGCCGCCGGCTACCTCAACCGCCCGCGATGGCCTGAGGTCCCCGGCCGGGAGACGTTCGCGGGCATCAGCGTTCACTCCGCTCAGTGGGATGAGGCCCTGGATCTCACTGGACAGCGGGTGGCGGTCATCGGTGCGGGCTGCACAGCTGTCCAGATCGTCGACTCGTGCGTCGACCAGGTCGAGCATCTGACGGTGTTCCAACGGCAGCCGCACTGGGTGGCACCGCGCAAGCGGCCAACTGACGACGTGCCGGGGCACCGACGCTACCTCGGCCGCCGGCTGCCGTACTACGCGAACTGGCACCGGTTGAAGTCCTATTGGGGCACCTCTGACAACAACTATCCCGTCATCCTGCGGGATCCGGAGTGGGCGAAGGACCACCTGTCGATATCCCCGGCGAACGACGTGCTCTTGACGTTGTGCATGGACTACATCACCCGAACCTTCGGTGCGGGAACCGAACTGGCGAAGAAAGTCACTCCGGACTTCGCGCCATACGGCAAGCGCATCATCCGTGACCCGGGAGGCTATTACGCGGCGCTCACCCGTGACCACGTCGACGTGGAAGCCAGCGAACCAGCGATCGTCAACGAACGCGGAATTGTCACCGCGGATGGTCGGCAGATTGACCTCGACGTGATCATCTATGCGACCGGATACCATCTGGACTTCCTGTCCACCATCGATATTCGCGGCAGGGGTGGGCAGAAACTCGCCGACGTGTGGGGCGACAATCCGCGCGCGTATCGCGGCGGCACCGTCCCGGGATTCCCCAACCTGTTCATCAACTCGGCACCGAACTACAGCCCCGGCCACGGCGCGGGCGCCAACTTTTCGATGGAATTGATGGCGCACTATGTCGTCGAGTGCCTGCAACTGATGGCGCTGCGCGATGCAAAGATCATGGAAGTCACGCAGGATGCCCACGACGAATATGTGGGCGGTATCGACAAGGCGATGGCCGGCACCGTGTGGTGTCACACCCCGAACGCGCACACCTACTATCGATCCGGGTCGGGGCGAGTGGTGGTGGCGACCCCGTATCGGCTGGTCGACCTCTGGCATCAGCACCGGGCGCCGATCGAAGAGGACTTCTTGCTGCAATGACGCAATTACTCACCGGCAAAACGGCTTTGGTCACCGGCAGCAGCCGGGGGATCGGCCGGGCGATTGCGCAACGGTTGGCCGCCGAGGGCGCGACGGTGGTGGTGACGGCGCGCTCCTACGAGCCGTCGCCGTCCGTACGCGGAGGGTCGTCCTCGGCACTGCCCGGCACCATCGGCGAAACCGTTGAGCTGATCGAGTCCGCCGGAGGCAAGGCGATCGGAATGGCGGCCGACCTCGAGAATCCCGACGATCGCGACCACCTCGTGCAACGGGTGCTCGACACCGCGGGTCGCCTCGACATCCTGGTCAACAACGCGGGTTTCGCCGACTATGCGGTGGTCGAGCACATGTCCCTGGACACCTTCGAACGCACCGTGGAGCACTACGTGCGCGTACCGTTCGTCCTCACCAAGGCTGCGGTGCCGCACATGCGTAAGCAAGGCGCGGGCTGGATCGTCAATATCGGATCGGTGACCGGAGTGGCGCCGGTGCGGCCGTACCGCGAGTACAACAAGACCTCCGGCGATGTGGTCTACGCGTCGATGAAGGCGGCTTTGCATCGGTTCACGCAGGGCGTAGCGGCCGAACTGCTCGAAGCCAACATCGCGGTCAATTGCGTGGGGCCCTCCACTGCGGTGCGCACACCCGGTGCGTCACAGCTGATCCCGGAGAGCTTTCCGACGGAACCGGTGGAGTATCTGGCCGAGACGGTACTGGCGATGTGTCACAGGCCGGCCGCGGAACGCACCGGGCTGGTGGCGTTCAGCCTGCACTATCCGTGGTCCGTGCAGCTACCGGTGCATAGCCTCGATGGCGCCACGTTGCTGCCTCCACTGGAACCGCCCGCGACGGCCAACCCCAACATTCTGCCCGCCTGTATCTAGCGCAACACCGTTGGCGGACATTCGCAAAAGCTGTGACATACCCTCGCGCGCACAATGCTGTTCGGGCATTCCGGGTCGAACCACTGGTCGACGACAGCCCAGTGGAAAGGGTGCATCAGATACGGGCCCATGATCCCGTCGGCGTCGGAGAACTCCTGCTCAAAAACGTGCGTCCACTCGGTCGCGCCGACCGTATGCGCGGGCCGGCTCAACTGCCAGGCGCTGATGGACGATACATACCCGGGCAGGGCGCGAAGGTCTGCCTCGAACTTGTCCACCTTCTCGGCACCCGCGTCCGCTTCCACCCGTAGCAACAGCGTTCGGTACACCGTGCCAGGCGTGCGTTCGGCTATCACGGTGGGCGCACCGTGGTAGTCGGCTCCATTCACCCGCGTGATCGCCGGATCAGTAAGCGTTGTCTCGACTTCGGCGGCAACGGACTGCCAGTTGTCCTTGCGTTCGAACCGCAGGTGCATCAGAAGATCACCGCCGTTGCGGCTGCCGGCGAGCGTAGGTGCCACCACCGCGTGATGTGCCCCGCAGTCGGCAGTAAGTTTCTGGAGCGAATCCGCAACCCGGACAAGGTGTCCAGCGGGCACATCGATGAGTCGCGTGACGCTAAACATCGCAAAGGCTGTCGACATCGTTGGCCGCCGCGGCCACAGAGCGATCACGCTCCACCACGAGGTGGCCGATGCTGTCCCACCACCGAGCCAGTTCCGGATCCGGCCTGCCCTTCCAGGTCATCTCCCACCACTCTCGAGCACTGCGTAGCGACCACGTGATCGTCACGACGTTGCTCTGGTCGGCAAACCAGATCGGCGGGCTGACGAGTATGTCGCGCAACGACATTCCACGCTCACGGGCGCCGGGGGTGTACTCGGCGAGGTAGCAGTCGATGAAGTCCTTGGCGCAGCCCGGTCGTGTCACCACACGGTCGACGACGTACACATCAGCCACGGGCAGTCCCGACGAAGAGCGCGGCCACGTGTCCGGATACTTCCTTGCGCGCTTGCTGCGCAAGGTCCAACATCGGCATCGTCATGAACCCGTGGATGCCGCCGTCGTAGCTGAGGTGAGTCGTCGGGACTCCTGCGCGGTCCAGTGCATCACAGTACGCAATTCCCTCGTCTCGCAAGGGATCGTGGCCTGCGGTGACGACGACCGCCGGCGCCAGCCCGCGCAGATCCGCGTTCAGCGGTGCGGCGTAGGTATGCCCACGGTCGGCAGGGGAGGGTACGTACTGGTCCCAGTACCACTGCAGGGCGGTGCGAGGGTTGTAGAAGCCCTCGCCGTAGGCAAGGTAGGACTCCGTGTCGAAGTTCGGGGAGATCATCGGGTAGAGCAGCAGCTGGGCCGCCAGCGCGGGTGCTCCGCGATCACGCGCCATCAGTGCGACCGACGCCGCGACGTGACCACCCGCACTGTCACCGCCGACGATGATCCGGCGTGCATCGCCGCCGAGCGCATCGGCATTGCGGGCGGCCCAGTGCGTCACCGCGAAGACATCCTCGGCGGCCGCCGGCCACGGATGTTCCGGCGCGAGCCGGTAGGCGACCGAAACAACCACGGCGGGAATGAGATTCGTCAACGCGCGACACAGGCCGTCGTGACTGTCCAGATCGCAGAACACGAATCCGCCGCCGTGGGCGTACACCAGAGTCGGCACCGGGCCGGCCGCCGAAGCGGGGCGGTAGATGCGCACCGCGATGTCACCTGCCGGTCCGTGGACGGATGCGTCGATGACCTCGCCGACCTCTTCGGGGGACTCTGGCGCGACGAAGCGGGACCGGATCGCCGCGCGGACCTGCGCACCGGTCATTGTGTGCACGGGCGGGAATCCGGAGTCGAGGGCTTCGATGATCCCCGCGATCTGGGGGTCCAGGTTCATGCCGAGACGCGCTGAAGGGGCCGCGCCTGTTGCAGCGTCGGTGCCACCCGGTCCTCGACATCGCGCCAGATGCCCATCGCCGTCATCCGCACGGGCGCGGCCAGGCGCTGGTCGAACGCCATTCGGCTCATAGGTCCACACACCGATACCGCTGCGACGGCATCGCCCGGCGCACCGATCGCTGCTGCGACACAACCGAATCCGGCAAGCGACTCCTCACGGTCGAAGGCCACCCCGCGGGCACGGACCTTGACGAGTTCGTCGCGCATCTGCGCCGGTGTACTGATCGAGTACCTGGTCTTTCGGGTGGCCAGATCGACGGCGTCGGCCTCATCGTTGTAAGCCAGCATGGCCTTGCCGACCGCCGCGCAATGTGCCGGCTGGCGCCCGCCGACTCGGGTGGGAATCGCCGCCACCATCCGGTCGCCGATCTTCTCGAGGTAGACCACGTCGGAGCCGTCGAGTACTGCGAGATGGACGACCAGCCCGGTCGCGCGGTGCAGATCATGCAGTAGTGGAATCGCGGCGCGGTGTAGCCGGTCCTGGTGCACGGCGAGTGAGCCGAGTTCGACGAGTCGCATCCCGAGCTCGTAGTCGCGCCCGCTGCGGCGCAGCCAGCGCAGAGCAACCAATCGCTCGAGCATGCGGTGCGCCGACGACCGCGGCAGACCGGTCCGGCGCACGATCTGGGCCAGTGTCAGCCGTCCCGGCCCGTCGAAGGCGTCCAACACCAGCGACACCCGATCGATGACGGCACTGGGGGTTTCGACGGCCGTGGTCATGACGCCTCCTGCTATATAACTAATAGTTATATGCCTAGTTGTAGCATAGAGCTGTGGCGGCTGTCACTATTGACGGCGAATCGGCAGCGTGAATTGTGCGGCCAGGGTCGTGAAATACCCAGGACAGCAGCCCTGGGTGCACAAATCAGCGGACGGGGAGAGTCTCAGCCCTTGGCTGCGGCGCGCCCCGCCCGACGGCCGTAGAAGCTGCCGTCACCCAGCGAGATCCCGCTGGCGTAGCCCCAGGCGGCCACGCCCGCGGTGCAGCGGCCAGCGGCGTAGAGGCCGGGGATCGGCGCGCCGCTGACGTGCAGCACCTCCGAGTCCAGCGTGGTCTGCAGGCCGCCGAGGGTGAAACCGGCGCAACTGGCCCGAAGATCGATCGCGCCGACAGGTGTGCCGATGGGCTTGCACCATTCGGCCTTCTTGTACAGCAACGGATCCTCGCCGCGTGCCGCATTGTCGTTGTAGACGCTGACGGTGGCTTGCAGCGTTCCGGTGGGGAGGCCGATCTCGGCTTCGAGTTCGGCAACCGAGTCGCATACCCAAGTGGCCGGACGTTTCAGGAACGGAGTCGCCGACGTTGCCGCCATGGCCTCTTCCTGCGCGTCGCCGTCGATGATCAGGTACGCGGTGTCGTCCTGGTGGTACAGCGTGAGCTGCCCGATCCGGCCGGAGTACATGTCCTCGGGTACATAGCGCTGTCCGCGCCCGTTGACGAGGATGCCGCGGACCGTCTGCTGCGGGTCGATGAGGAATGCGACCTCGGTGGCGTCCATGTGCGCGAGATCGGCACCGAGCGCCTGGGCCATCCGGATCGCTTGTCCGTCATGCTGTTCGATCGATGCCGCGGGGCGTCCGACGAGCTTCGGCGCGTACTGGGCCAGCATCGCGTCGTTGTAGGCGAAGCTGCCCGCGGCGAGGACGACGCCGCGCCGCGCGCGAATCGCGACCTGCTTACCGTACTGGCGCGCGACCAGGCCGGCGACGCGGCCGTCGGACTCCACGACTAGCGAGGACGCGTGGACGTCGTACACCGCCCGCACCCCCAACGAGGTCGCGGTATCGACGAGCGGCTTCATCAGCATGTAGCCGGCGCTGGCTTCGCCGGCCTTCTTGTTCGACATCTGCGGAATATGGCCCCGCGGAGCGGGTTTCGCGATCGTGTTGAACGGGAAGGCGTTCTCGCCGCCGGTGAACATCAGGCCTTCGTCGCCGGGTGGCTCCCAGCCGGGCTCACCCCAGAACACCGGTTTGAACGGCACACCGCAGCGCACGAGCCAGTCGAAATGGTCGACACTCCCCGCGCAGTAGTCGCCGACACGGTTCGCATCGGCGCCCGGTCCCATCGCCACGTTGAGGAACGCGGCCATGTTGTCGACCGAATCGTCGAAGCCGCATGCTTTTTGCAGCGCGGTGCCGCCGCCGAGGTAAATGAACCCGCCGGCCATGGCGGCTGCCCCGCCCCAGCCTCCGGTGCGCTCGAGGACGAGCACGTCGGCGCCAACCGAGGCGGCTTCCGCCGCCGCGGCCGCGCCGGCGATGCCGTACCCCGCGATCACGACATCGGCTTCGTAGTCCCAACTCTCGATCTGATCAACGGACTTGGGATAGACGTCGGTATCCATCGGCTACATCCGCATCGCGGCTGGCGGTTCGCCCATCCACTGGTGACCCCAGTAGCTGTCGGCGGTGATTTCCTCGGCGGTGTAATACCGTTCGTCGACTCGCATGCCGTCGGTGCCGAATTCGATGTCCCAGTCGCCGGGCGCGCGGACGTAGAAGGACACCATCTTGTCGTTGGTGTGGCGGCCCAGCGTCGAGGAGAGCTGGAATCCTTCCGCGTTGACGCGGTCCAACGCCTGCCCGACGGCGTCGAGGCTGTCGACTTCCACCATGACGTGCACGACACCGGGCTTGTCCTGGTTCATCGCCGGGCAGATGGCCAGGCTGTGGTGCCGCTCGTTGATGCCGAGGAATCGCACACGTATCGGGCCGAATTCGGGCGGTGCAGGCACCCGGAATGCGCCGCGCGAGCGGAAACCCAGGACGCCGGTGTAGAAGTCGAACAGACCGTTCGCATCCATCGCAGGCATCACCACGTGTCCGAGCCCCTGGTCGCCCGTGACGAACCGCGCGCCGAACGGGGTGATCACCGGACTGTGGTCGAGCACCGCACCATGGAAAACCTCAACCGTCGTGTCCGCAGGGTCGGAGAAGCTGATCACTTCCTCGACCCGCCGCTCGTCGGCCTCGGCCGCGGACAGCTCCTTGAACACGACTCCGGCGGCGTCGAGGTTGGCCTTGACTTCCTCGAGCGCGGCGTGGTCGCGCACTTCCCAGCCGACCGTCAGAACCCGGTCGACGTCGCCGGGTACGACGATGATGCGCGCGGCCCGCTCATCCATCCGCAGGTACAGGGCCGACGGATCGGGACCCTTTCCTTCGGCGAATCCCAGGACGCCAAAAGCGAACTGACGCCACCGGTCGATATCGCCGGCCGCAACGGTGATGTAGCCGAGGCTCTTGAGAAGGCTCATCTGTCAGATCAGCGCCCGCAGCGGACCCTCGGGGTCGACGCCGAACGAACTCAGCGCGGACGCGTGATAGGGCGTGCCCGGGATGTGGATCGCGTGGGCCAGGCCCGCGTGTGCGTCGCGCCAGAACCGCTGCAGCGGTTTGTCCATCCGCAACGCGTTGCCTCCCGAGCGGGCGAAGATCTGGTCGACCGCGGCGACCGCACGCCACGCCGCGCGCACCTGCGTCCGGCGTCCGGCGGCACGGTCCGCGAATGACACCTCCGCACCGGTGTCGACGATGTCGTAGATCCGGTCGACGTTGGCCAGCAACTCCTGGCGGGCGGCGTTGATGTCGGCGGCGGCCTCGCCGATGGCGTACATGACGTACGGATCGTCCTTGACTGCCCCGTAGGCGCCGACGCGGTCGCGCTGGTAGTCCAGGTGGGCGGCGAGCGCCCCTTCGGCGATGCCGATCACTGCGGACGTGATGCCCAGCGGGAACATCGTCGACCACGGCATCAGGTACAGCGTCGACGTCATCCCGGCCTTGCGCTGGGCGGTGCCGTCCATCACCTCGGTGGCGTCCATCGTCCGGTAGTCGGGGATGAACGCGTCGCGCACGATGACGTCCTTGGATCCGGTGCCGCGCAGGCCGACCACGTTCCAGGAATCCTCGACGATCTCGTAGTCCTTGCGCGGCAGGATCATGTGCAGCATCTGAGGCGGCATCAGCGGTTTGCCGTCGGAGTCGCCCAGCATCGCACCGAGGATGATCCACTCGCACTGGTCGGTGCCGGAGCTGAATTGCCAGCGCCCGTTGAAGATATATCCACCGTCAACCGGCTTGGCCACGCCCTGCGGAGCATAGGGGGACGCGACCCAGGTGTCGACGTCGGAACCCCAGATTTCCTCAGCCACCCGAGGATCGGCATAGGCCAGCTGGTAGGGGTGCACGCCGACGACACCGTTGACCCATCCCGCAGCGGGATCCAGCGACGCCGTCGCCATCACGGTCTCGGCGAACTCGCGCGGATGGACCTCGTAGCCGCTGTACTTGGAAGGCTGAAGCAGCCGGATGTTGCCCGCCGCCTTCATGGCCTTGGTCGTCTGGTCGGTGAGCTGGCCGATCTTCTCGGCCTCGGCGCCCTGCTCGCGCAGTTGGCCGGCCATCTCCATTACCCGGTCGATTACCCGCTCGGTCATGCTTTCGTCCTTACTCTGTGGGCTTGATTGATGGTGTACCGCAGATCGCGGTCGCGCCGCAGCCGATCCCGATCAGCGGACGGCTGGTTTTCAGAACTCGATGTGCACCGCGTCGGAGACGGGTCGCGACCGACAGGCCAAGATCACCCACGGGCCGCACCGTCCTTCGCGGCATGAGTGGGGCACGTCGATAATCGATATGGTGCCGTTGCCCGCTGGGGACGGTGGCGGCCCGGTGTCCGGGAGAGGAACTCGGGAGCGTCCAGTCACCGGGAAACTGCCCGGTTCGACCCGTGCGACGTCCTACCGTGTGGTGGTGAGCAAGGAGACAGACGTGGATGTCTTGGACGTCATTGTCGTGGGCGCAGGGTTCGCCGGAATCTACGCCTTGCACAAATTCCGGTCCCTGGGATTGACGACGCGGGTATTCGAGGCCGCGCCGGAGGTCGGCGGCACCTGGTACTTCAACCGGTATCCCGGTGCGCGCTGTGACGTGGAGAGCGTCGACTACTGCTATTCGTTCTCCGACGAGTTGCAACAGCAATGGTCCTGGAGCGAGAAGTATGCGACGCAGGCCGAGATCCTGCGCTACCTCAACTGGGTGGTCGACACACTCGACCTGCGCGACGGAATCACGTTCAATACCCGGGTCACATCGGCGGTGTTCGACGAGACGGCTCTGCGCTGGACAGTGAGCACTGACGAGAGGGAGTCGGTCAGCGCACGGTTCTGTGTGATGGCGACGGGACCGCTGTCGGCGGCGTTGACGCCGGACTTCGAAGGCTTGCCCACGTTCGCGGGCGAGGTGTACCACACCGCGCATTGGCCGAAAGAGGCCGTCGACTTCACCGGCAAGCGCGTCGCGGTGATCGGCACCGGCTCATCCGGCATCCAGTCGATACCGATCATCGCCGATCAGGCGGATTCGCTCGTCGTCTTTCAGCGCACTCCGAATTTCAGTGTGCCCGCGGGCAATCGAGCGCTGACCGACCAGGACATTGCCGATTACAAGGCCGGCTACGACGAGCGACGGCGGTTGTCGTGGCGCAGCGGCGGCGGCTCACCGCACATCGCACATCCCAAGCTGACGATGGAGGCCAGCGCGCAGGAGCGCAGGGCGGCCTTCGAACGACGATGGGAACTCGGCGGCGTGTTGTTCTCCAAGACGTTCAGCGACCAGATGACCGACATCGAAGCCAACGACGAGGCCCGCAGGTTCTACGAGGAAAAGGTCCGCGGCGTCATCGACGATCCCGACGTCGCCGATCTGCTGATTCCGAACGACCACCCGATCGGCACCAAGCGGATCTGCACCGACACCAACTACTTTCAGACCTTCAACCGCTCGCACGTCGAACTTGTCAGCGTGCGCAGGACACCGATCGAGTCCATCGACGCGACGGGTATCAACACCTCCGAGGCCCGTTTCGATGTCGATGCGATTGTGCTCGCCACCGGCTTCG
This sequence comes from Mycobacterium neglectum, assembly GCF_002591975.1. Classification (GTDB taxonomy): domain Bacteria; phylum Actinomycetota; class Actinomycetes; order Mycobacteriales; family Mycobacteriaceae; genus Mycobacterium; species Mycobacterium neglectum. The sequence goes on from NZ_NVQE01000036.1 coordinate 35,556, forward strand.
ACGCGATGACGGGCGCCTTGGCCAAGATCGAGATCGTCGGACGCGACGGGCACACGTTGCGCGACGACTGGGCCGACGGACCGCGTACCTATCTCGGATTGTGTGTCGACGATTTCCCGAATCTGTTCATGGTGTCCGGCCCCGGCGCCCCCGCCGTGCTGGCCAACATGGTGCTGCATGCTGAAGCCCACGTGAACTGGATCGCCGAGGCCATCACCTATCTCGACGACCACGGTCACACCGCCATCGAGGCGACGGCCGACGCCGTCGAGGACTGGAACGCCGAACTGAGCCGTCGGGCGGAGGCGTCGCTGTTCACAAGGGCGAACTCCTGGTACATGGGGGCGAATGTGCCTGGTAAGCCTCGGGGTTTCATGCTGTTCATCGGCGGGTTTGCCACCTATCTCGACATCTGCAACGAGGTCGTGGCTGCGGGCTACAAAGGGTTCAGCCTCTCGAAGGCGCAGTGATGTCGGGACTCGACGACAAGGTGGTCGTCGTGACCGGCGCCGCCAGGGGAACGGGCCGCGTGCACTGCCAGCGGTTCGCCGACGAAGGTGCCGACGTCATCGCTCTCGATGCCGCCGCGCTCGCCGATGATTTGGGCGACACGGCGACGCAGGTGCGCGATCGCGGTCGGCGATGCGTCGCCGCGACGGCCGACGTGCGCGACGCCGAGGCGATGTCCGCCGCGATCGACGCCGCCGTCGGCGAATTGGGCCGGCTCGACGTCGTCGTCGCCAACGCCGGTGTGCACACCGCGGGTGCACCGGTATGGGAACTCAGCGAGGAAACCTGGCAGAACACGCTGGACATCAATCTGACCGGCGTCTGGCACACCGTGAAGTCGGCGGTGCCACACATCGGCGCGAGCGGGGGATCGGTGGTGATCATCAGCTCCACCAACGGATTACGCGGTACCGCCAACACCGCCCATTACACCGCCAGCAAGCATGCCTTGGTCGGCCTTGCCCGCACGCTGGCCAACGAACTGGGCGCGCAGCGAATTCGGGTCAACACCGTTCATCCGGGGGCGGTAGGCACCGCGATGGTGCTCAACGAGGCGACGTTTCGACGTCTGTGTCCCGATCTGCCGAACCCGACGGCGGCCGACGCCGCCGAAGTCCTCAAGGCGCGCAACCTGTTGCCGGTGGGATGGGTCGAGCCTGTCGACATCGCCAACGCCGTCGTGTTCCTCGCCTCCGACGAAGGCCGCTACATCACCGGAACCCAGATCGTGGTCGATGCCGGCCTGACGCAGAAGGTATGACCATGGATCGCTTGCAGGGAAAGGTCGCCTTGATCACCGGGGCGGCCAGGGGCATCGGGCGCGCGCAGGCGGTGCGGTTCGCGCAGGAGGGCGCCGACATCATCGCGCTCGACATCTGCGGTCCGGTGGACACCGTCGTCACACCACCCGCCACCCGGGCCGACCTCGACGAGACGGTCGAGCTGGTCGCCGAAGCGGGTGGCCGGGTCGTCGCGGAGGTCGTCGACGTCCGCGACACCGAGGCCGTGCAGGGTGCGACTGACCGTGGTGTCGAACAGCTCGGCGGCCTCGACGTCGTCTGCGCGACGGCGGGGATCACGTCGCGCGGGCTAGCCACCGAACTGAGCGAAAACGCCTGGCAGACAATGCTCGATATCAACCTGACCGGGGTGTGGCGCACCTGTCGCGCCACGGCTCCACATCTCATTGAACGCGGCGCCGGGTCGATGATTCTGATCAGCTCCATCGCGGGCCTGCGGGGGTTGGTCGGCGTGGCGCACTACACCTCGGCCAAACACGGAGTCGTCGGCCTGATGCGCAGCCTGGCCAATGAACTTGCGCCGCACAATATCCGGGTCAACACGGTGCATCCGACCAACGTGGACACCCCGATGATTCAGAATGACCATGTCCGCGCGGCGTTCCGGCCGGACCTCGAGCACGTGACCCGCGAGCAGTTCGCCGAGTCGGCGTGTTCGATGAACATGCTTGCCATCCCGTGGGTCGAAGCCGTCGACGTCGCCAATGCATGCCTGTTCCTGGCCTCCGACGAGGCCCGGTACATCACGTCCGTTTCGCTTCCGGTGGACGCGGGCAGCACCCAGCGCTGAGAGGTCAGCGCGTCAGAAACGACAGCACAGTCGACACGAACGCGTCTTTGGCCTCGATCATCGCCCAGTGGCCACAGTTGGGAAACACGTGCAGTTCGGCGTTGGGGATGGTGCGCATCGGGATCAGTGCCATGTCCAACGGGCTCACCCGGTCGTCGCGGCCCCACGTCAGAAGCGTCGGCGCCGCGAGCTTGTGCATCATCGCCCACGGCATCGGGGCGTCGGATGCCCGCATGCCCGCCATCATCTGTGCGAACGCCGCCTTGCCGTACATGCGCCGGGCGCTCTCCAGCGTCGGCGGGTCGGTCGCCAGCGCCCACCGCTCCTCGATGAGTTGCTCGGTCACCAGCGCCGGGTCGAACACCATCGAGTTCAACCAGTCGACCAGTCGCTGCCGGGTCGGATTCTCGGTGAACTCCTGCAGGAGCCTGATGCCTTCGCTCGGCCCCGGCGAGAAGATGTTCGTACCGATCCCGCCGATCGTGACGAGGCGCCGCACCTTGGCCGGCTGGTGAATCGCGTAGTTGATACCGACGGCGCCACCCATCGAATTGCCCACGATGTCAACGGAATCCAGACCGAGCGCGTCGACGAATGTGCCGACCGCACCGAATGCCGTGATCATCGGGTGACCGCCGAAGTCGTCGCTCACGCCGAAGCCTGGAAACTCCAGCACGAGGCAGCGGTAGTGCTCGGCGAAGATGCCCAGAATGCCGCGGAAGTTGCGCCAGCCCGTCACACCGGGGCCGGAGCCGTGCAGGAGCAGCAGCGGGGTACCCGCGCCCGCTTCGTGGTAGCGAAGCACGCCCGCCTCGGTTGATATCTCGCGAAGCGTGTCATCGTAGGTCAATTCCGCTGCCATCACCGATCCCGTCACCGACGTTTGGGTCATACCTCAGACTGGCATCGTGACATACGGCCGCGCGGCCACGGTCCCGGTGAGCGGGCTATGAGCGGCGACTGAACACCCACGGCCGTTAGAGCGGCGAGCGCTCGGTCGGCGTGGCAGCGTCGAGCGCGGCGGGCGTCGCGAGGTCGAGATCGAGCACCATCGACTCGAGTGCCCTGCCCCAACTCTCGTAGTACGGGCGCTGCGGGTCGGCGGCGATCTCGTCGGCCAGGCGGTGCCGGAACGCATCCCATGGCAGGCCGAGCTTTTCGACCACGGCGACGGCGATGCCCAGCGCCCGCGCCTGCCACGGTGCGTCGAAGACGAGGTTTCCGTTGTCGCGGGGCAGGGATTCGTCGTCGGGGATGTTCACAACCGCTGCACACCGATCATCGAGTCGCGGGTGACCAACCCGGCGAGTTCGTCCTCCGACATCTCGTCGGTGCTGGCGGGCCGCATCGGCAGCACGAGATACCTTGCCTCCGAACTGGAGTCCCACACCTGGATCTCGACGTCATCGGGTACGACGGTGCCCATCTCGGCGAGCAGCTTCCGTGGTTCACGCACAGCGCGTGCGCGATAGGGCGGTTCCTTGTACCACTTCGGGGGTAGCCCCAGCGTCGGCCACGGGTAGCAAGAGCACAGCGTGCACACCACGAGGTTGTGCACCGCAGCCGTGTTCTCGACGACGATCATGTGCTCACCCTGTGGACCGCCGAACCCGAGAGCGTCGATAGCCGCGGTCGCGTCGTCGAGTAGCTGCTCCCTATAGGCGGGATCGCTCCACGCTCTCGCAACGACCCGCGCACCATTCATCGGGCCGAAGTTGTGCTCGACGTGCGCGACGACTGCGTCGACCGCGGCGATGTCCAGGATTCCGTTCTCGATGAGGACCGACTCGATCGCCGCGACGCGGGCCTCGATCGGCGCCAGTTCGGCGGGGTGGTGGTGGTCAGCTGCCATCAGTGTCCTCGAATACGGCGGGCCGCAGGTATCGCTCGAACAGATCGACGTGGACGACCTCGCCATTGCCGCCCCCGTCGCCCCACAGCTCATGGGATGTGAACCGGACCGCGTAGAAGGGGTCGGTCACCGAACCGCCGCCGTGTGCCTCGATGTCGTCGACGTCGACCACGCCGTGCACGCGAACGATGGTGCCGCGCCTGCCCTGCACATAGCGCGGAGCCCTGGTGTGTCCGGGCGGATGCCATTCGCGTACCCGCACCCCGTCGCCGACTTTGTACCGCGGCTCGGTGCGCGACGTGAGGTCGTCGGTCAGGACGCCACGGTCCGGTTGTGACAATGGGAAGCTTCCTCCGGCGCGCCGCTCGAGGTCTTCGCGGGTCGTCAGACCGGCCTCGACAGCCATCGTCGCGACTCCGGTCAGCCAGTGCTCGAAATAGGGCGATGAGAGGTAGTGCGCCGGATCCATCCGTTCGATCGAATGGCGGAAGGCGGGCAAGTTGAGGCCCAGCGGACCGGAGCCGACTTTGAGGCGAAAGACGCGCCGCTCCCAATCCTCGGCGAATGGGGATTCGTCGGCGTCGTGTTCCACCGGGCCGAACCCGGCGATTCCACCGAGGTCATGCACCCCATCCACGATTCTGGATGTTACGGCGAACGGTTCGCCGACGTTCGCGGATTGAACTTCCCTGCCGTCGGTCACTCGGCGGCATCGTCGACCGTGGCCGGTTCGTCCACCCGGTCGGGCTCGCCCACCGTGTCGTCCACGGTCTCGGACCGATGGTCGCGTTGCTGCTCCAACGACAATGCGATGCCCAGCGCCAGGAAGAACAGAATGAACAACGGTGCACCGAGATAGGAGTTCATCGGGCCGCCCGGTGAGATGAAACTTCCCGGGGGGCCGATGATGGTAATCGTTTCGATCAGCTGCTCCACCGCGAAGACGGCGGCAACGATTCCGAGCCAGCGGGGAAACCGACCATCGTTGGCAGCCAACAGAATCGGTACCGACACCATGATATTGGTGATCGTCAGCATCGGACCCCACATGGTCACGACATCGGTGATCGTCCGCGCGGTCGCCGAGCCGAGCTGCGCGGGGTGCAGCGCCAACCCGGCGGTGAACCATGTCGCGATGAACACCTGCACCAGCACCGCCGCCGCACCGATGGTGAAGACGTAGCTTGGTGGCCCGCTCAACCGTTCGCGGGCGTACCCGAGTAACACCACCAGCGCGAGGGATCCGAATGCCAACAACAATGCTTGCATTCGCATCGTCGCCGAGTGCTCGCTGACGTGCGCGACGATGTCTGATCCCGGCTGGTCAACGCCGGGAAGTTTCGGAATCACAATCAGCGCAACGGCGTACAGCACCGCGAACGCAATACCCGCGATCATCGGGGTACGACGATCCATGCTGCCTTCCCTGTGTGCCGCGTTGATTGTCGCGAACGCCGGAAGTCAATCGTAGACAACGTAGTTATCCACAACCGCCATTTGATCCCCAGCGCGCGCCGCGTGTCCCCGAGCGTGGGGCGAACAGTCCGAGTTCGGTCCTACTTTCACCTCATGCGAACGGAATTGCCCGCAGAGCGTCTGCATCGCCGCCTCGGCGCGGAAAGCGAGCCCGATGGCGAACGGGACGCCGCCCCTCAACCCGACACGCTGTTATCTCGGTGGCTGCCCGAATCCCAGTCGGGTGGCGCATCGGGTTGGGTGGCGGCCGTGCGAGCCGACCCAGGACGTGCGGGGGTCATCGCATTGGGTGTCGTGGGCGTCATCGCCGTGCTGGTGACGCTGTTCACGCTCGCTCGTGACGATTCCCCACCGGTTTCGTCGGCCAAATTGCCGCCAGTGCAGATGGTTTCGTCAGCGAGCCCGACACCGCCCGGCGGCGCACCGACGTCTCGGGAACCGGTTGTGGTCAGCGTGGTCGGCCTTGTCGGTGAGCCCGGCCTCGTCACGCTGGATCCGGGCGCGCGGATCGCTGACGCGCTGACCGCCGCGGGCGGGCCGCTGGAGGGGGCGGACCTGCTCGAACTGAACATGGCCCGACGCCTTGCCGACGGCGAGCAGATCGTCGTCGGCATTGCGCCTGTCCCCGGAGGGCCCGCGACCATGGGTAGCTCCGTCAGCCCCGGTCAGAGCCCGGCAGCGTCGGAGGCCCCTTCCACTCAGGGAGACGCCACGACACCGGGCGGCCTGGTGAACCTCAACAGCGCCACCGAGGAGCAGCTGGACACCCTTCCCGGGATCGGCCCGGTCACCGCCGCCGCGATCATCGCGTGGCGCGACGCCAACGGAGGATTCAGCAGCGTCGAGCAACTCGGCGATGTGGAGGGCATCGGGCCGGCGCGACTGGACAAACTGCGCGACCGCGTCCATGTGTGACCCGGATGAACGACGGCACAACGAGGGTCGACCTGCGGCTGGTACCGGCGGCTCTTACCGGATGGGCGGTGACTGCGGCCGGAATCCTCTGGCAAACAACCGGTTTGATTGTCACGCTGGCCGTGGCCGTCGCGGCGGCCTCCGCGGTGGGGTGGTGGTTCCGCGCCCGAGGTGAGGACACCGATAACCGCGCGATCGGCGCGGGTGTGCTTGCCGTCGCCGTGGTCGGCGCGGCGTTGGCGATCTCGGTCGGACTGCGCCTCGACGCGCAACGGCAGCATCCGATCACTCAGCGCTACGGCACGATCGCCACCGTCGTTGTCTCGCCGGTCGAAACCCCGCGCCAACTGGGCGGCAACCGGACCATGTTTCGTGGAACTCTGCAGGTGCTCGACGGTCACGAGGCGGCCGGCAGGGTGGTCGTATTCGGCTCGGCCGCCGCTTTTTCAGAGCTGGCCGCGGGCCGGCCGGTCGGCTTCCGCGCCCGACTCGGCCGACCGACGCGTCAGGACCTCACAGTTGCGGTGCTGTCGGCGACAGGTCAACCGACGTGGGGCGAAGCGGCGACGGTCTACCGGGCCGCACACGAGATCCGGGGACGATTCGCCGACGCGGCACGCGGTGCGCTGCCGGCCGATCAGGCGGCGATTCTGCCGGCGTTGGTGCTCGGCGATACGTCGGCGTTGCCGCAGCAGACGACGGCGGAGTTCCGCACGTCGGGGTTGACGCACTTGACCGCGGTGTCCGGCGCCAACGTGACGATCGTGTGCGGCGCGGTGCTGCTGAGCGCCGGATTGGTCGGTCCGCGGGTCGCGGTCGTGCTTGCGGCGTTCGCGCTGCTGCTCTTCGTGATCGTCGTACAGCCCTCGGCGAGTGTGCTGCGCGCCGCGGTCATGGGCGCGATCACGCTGTTGGCCGTGTTGTCTCGCCGTCGCCGCCAGGCGATCCCGGCGCTGTCGGCCACGGTGCTGGCTTTGATGATCGCGTCGCCGGAACTGGCCGTCGACGTCGGATTCGCGCTGTCGGTGTCGGCGACTGCGGCGTTGGTTGTGATCGCACCCGAATGGTCAAGGCGGCTCGTTGGCCGTGGCTGGCCCAAACCGCTCGCCGACGCGGTGTGCGTCGCCGTCGCCGCGCAATTGGTCACCGCGCCGCTGATCGCGGGGATATCGGGCACCTTCAGCGTCATGTCGGCCGCGGCGAATTTGGCTGTCGCCGCGGTGATCCCGCCGATCACCGTCGTCGGCACCGCGGCCGCGGCGCTCTGCTGGATCTGGCCTGCCGGCGCGGACCTGCTGATTCGTTTCACCGGACCTGAATTGTGGTGGCTGCTCAGGGTTGCGCACTGGTCGGCGAAAATTCCCGGAGCGTCGCTCGCTGTGCCCTCGGGGCTGCTGGGTGCTGTCACGGTCGCGGCGGCGGGACTGGCTGCGGTGGTGTTGTGGCGCTGGCGCTGGACACGGATCGGCGTATACGTGGCGGTCGTGCTCGGACTGGCGTGGACGATGTCGGGTCTGTCAGCCGGCCATGACACGATCGTGGGGTGAGTGAGGACGCGGCACGCCTGCACCTGGTGCTCGGAGACGAAGAGTTGCTGGTCGAACGCGCAGTATCGGTGGTGCTCAATGGTGTCCGTAAGCAGGCCGGCACCGAGGACATCCCGGTCGACCGGATGCGTGCCGGTGAGGTCAGCACCAGCGAGCTGGCCGAATTGCTCAGCCCGTCGCTGTTCGCCGACGAGCGTGTGGTCGTATTGGAGTCCGCAGGCGAGGCAGGCAAGGACGCGGTTGCACTCATCTCCGATGTCGCCGCGGATCTGCCGCCAGGAACCGTGTTGGTCGTGGTGCACTCGGGTGGTGGGCGTGCGAAGGCGTTGGCTGACAAACTCAAAAACCTTGGTGCACAGGTTCATCCATGTGCGCGTATCACGAAGTTCGCCGAGCGCGCGGACTTTGTGCGGCGCGAGTTTCGCGCGCTGAAGGTCAAGGTCAGCGACGACACGGTGACCGCGCTGCTCGACGCCGTCGGGTCCGACATCCGCGATCTGGCCTCGGTCTGCTCGCAACTGGTCGCCGACACCGACGGTGAGGTCGACACCGCAGCCGTGCGTCGCTACCACTCGGGCAAGGCCGAGGTGAAGGGGTTCGATATCGCCGACAAGGCGGTCGTCGGCGACGTCGCGGGTGCCGCCGAGGCGCTGCGCTGGGCGATGTTGAGCGGTGAGCCTCAAGTCGTGTTGGCCGACGCGCTGGCCGAGGCAGTCCATACGATCGCCCGCGTCGCGCCGCTATCGGGAGATCCGTACCGGCTGGCATCTGAGCTGGGCATGCCGCCGTGGCGGGTGCAAAAGGCGCAGAAGCAGGCGAGACGGTGGTCGCGTGCTTCGGTCGCCGAGGCGATGCGCCTTGTTGCAGCGTTGAACGCCGACGTCAAGGGAGCCGCAGCGGACGCCGACTACGCGCTGGAGTCAGCGGTGCGGAAGGTCGCCGAGCTCGTCCAGGATTGAACCGGACTGAGGCGAATCAGATCTTGTTGAAGGCGCGCGACAGAGCCGACTTGCGGTTGGCGGCCTGGTTCTTGTGGATCACGCCTTTGCTTGCCGCCTTGTCGAGCTGACGATTGGTGGTGGTCAGCAACTCGCCTGCCTTGTCCTTGTCGCCGGCCTCGACGGCCGCCCGGAAGCCGCGGACTGCGGTGTGAAGCGACGACTTCACCGACTTGTTGCGCAGTCTGCGGCGCTCGTTGGTCTTGATGCGCTTTTCCTGCGACTTGATGTTGGCCACGCGTGTTTTCCTTCGTAAATCCAGGTTGGCTTGAGTGCAAAGACTTTATGGCCCCCGACCTGCGGGCAGCGAGGGTTCAGATTACCAGCGCAATGGGTAAATGCCCAAAATGAACTCACTGGCCTGCCGAAACGCTGCACTTGGTGCAGCATGTCAAAGGTGAGTCTTCGAACGGTCCCCACCGACACCGCCCGGTCGTCGCGCGCCCGTTCGAAGAAACCCCGGCGCCATGACGGCGTTTTCGGTGGTTACAACAACCTGGGTAGCTATTCGAAGGCGTTTGACGAGATGTTCGACGCCCAGGGCAACGTTCGTGGCCCCTACAAGGGCATATTCACCGAGTTGGCACCCTCCGACGCCTCCGAGTTGGCGGCGCGGAGCGAGGCGCTGGGGCGCGCCTTCATCGACCAGGGCATCACGTTCTCGCTGTCCGGCCAGGAGCGGCCGTTCCCCCTTGATCTCGTTCCGCGGGTGATCTCGGCGGCGGAGTGGACCCGTCTCGAGAAGGGGATCACCCAGCGGGTCAAGGCGCTGGAGGCCTACCTCGACGACATCTACGGCGAACAGGAGATTCTGCGCGACGGGGTCATCCCGCGGCGGCTGGTCACCTCATGCGAGCACTTCCATCGTGAGGCGGTCGGGATATCCCCGCCCAACGGAGTACGCATCCACGTCGCAGGCATCGACCTGGTCCGCGATGCGCAGGGCGCCTTTCGCGTGCTGGAGGACAACCTGCGGTCTCCGTCCGGTGTCTCCTACGTGATGGAGAACCGGCGCACGATGGCGCGGGTCTTCCCAAATCTTTTCGCCACCCACCGGGTGCGGGCTGTCGGCGACTACTCGTCGCATCTGCTGCGAGCGCTGCGCAATGCGGCCGCCTCCAACGAAGCCGATCCAACCGTCGTGGTCTTGACGCCCGGTGTCTACAACTCGGCGTACTTCGAGCATTCGCTGCTTGCTCGCCAGATGGGCGTCGAACTTGTCGAAGGCCGCGACCTGTTCTGCCGCGACAACACCGTGTACATGCGCACCACCGAGGGTGAGCGTCAGGTCGACGTCATCTACCGCCGCATCGACGACGATTTCCTCGACCCGATGCAGTTCAACCCCAACTCGGTGCTGGGTGTCGCCGGCCTGCTCAACGCGGCGCGTGCAGGAAACGTCGTCATCTCCAGCGCGGTCGGCAACGGCGTCGGCGACGACAAGCTGGTCTACACATACGTTCCGACCATCATCCAGTACTACCTGGGCGAGAAGCCGCTCCTGGCGAACGTCGACACCTACCGGTGCTGGCTGGACGAGGAACGCGAAGAAGTCCTCGACCGAGTGGATGAACTCGTCATCAAACCGGTCGAGGGCTCCGGCGGCTACGGCATCGTGTTCGGTCCCGAGGCGTCCGAGAAGGAACTCGCGACGATCAGCAAGAAGATCCGAAGCGACCCGCGTGGCTGGATCGCTCAGCCGGTGGTTCAGCTGTCCACCGTGCCGACCCAGATCGACGACAACCTGGCGCCGCGCCACGTCGACCTGCGTCCGTTCGCCGTCAACGACGGTGACGACGTGTGGGTGCTGCCCGGCGGCCTGACTCGGGTAGCGCTGCCCGAAGGGTCGCTGGTGGTCAACTCCAGCCAGGGCGGCGGTTCCAAGGACACCTGGGTGCTGGCCTCGCGCGCGTCGGGGGCCGACCGCGAACTCGCCGCGGCCGAAGTGGTGCGGTCACTACCCAAGGTGCCCAAGGCTCCGAAGAGCGAGAACGGCGCCGAGAGCTCTCAACAGCAACAGCAGGCGCAGCCAACGAACGCGACCAATGGATCACACAAGAGCCAGCAGGAGCAACAGCAGCAGCAAAGGAGCCAATAATGTTGGCTCGCAACGCGGAATCGCTGTACTGGATCGGGCGATACGTCGAGCGCGCCGACGATACCGCCCGCATTCTCGACGTGACAGTGCACCAACTTCTCGAGGATTCCAGCGTCGACCCTGACCAGGCGTCGCGGACCCTGCTGCGCGTGCTCGGCATCGAACCACCCGAAGAATCGCTGGATGTGTGGTCGTTGACCGACATCGTCGCCTTCAGCCACGAAACGCACGGCGCGTGTTCGATCGTCGAAGCCATCTCCGCCGCCCGCGAGAATGCCCGCGGGGCTCGCGAAGTCACCTCGACCGAGATCTGGGAGTGCCTCAACACGACCTACAATTCGCTCGCCGAACGTGAGCGCGCAGCCAAACGTCTTGGGCCACACGAATTCCTGTCGTTCGTGGAGGGGCGCGCCGCTATGTTCGCCGGTTTGGCGGACTCGACGCTGAGTCGCGACGACGGTTACCGGTTCATGGTGCTTGGCCGCGCGATCGAACGAGTCGACATGACTGTCCGGCTGCTGCTGGCTCGTGTCGGCGACAGCGCCTCGTCACCGGCGTGGGTGACAGTGCTGCGTTCTGCGGGCGCACACGACACCTATCTACGCACCTATCGCGGTGTGCTCGACGCGGGCCGCGTCGTCGAATTCATGCTGCTGGACCGGCTTTTCCCGCGGTCTGTCATGTACTCGCTGCGGCTGGCCGAACACAGCCTCGACGAACTGCGTCGCCGGGCCCTCAATCGCGTCGGTGCGACTGCGGAGACGCAGCGACTCCTGGGCCGTGCACGCAGCGAGTTGGAGTTCCTGCGTCCGGGCGTGCTGTTGGATTCGCTCGAGGAGCGCCTCGCCGGGTTGCAGAAGACCTGTGCTGACGTCGGAGAAGCACTGGCAGTGGAGTACTTCCACTCCGCACCCTGGGTCGCGTGGACGGACGCGGGCCACCATGGCCCGCTGGTCATCGAGGAAGGCGAAGTCTGATGTGGCGGCTGCGGGTGGTGCACTCCACCGGATATGCCTACAAGTCGCCGGTGACGGCATCCTTCAACGAGGCCAGGCTGACGCCACGATCGGACGCCCGGCAGAACGTCATCCTGAACCGCGTCGAAACCGTCCCCGCCACAAGGTCATACCGATATGTCGACTACTGGGGTACTGCAGTGACGGCATTCGACCTGCACGCCCCGCACACCGAACTGGAAGTGACCTCGTCGTCGGTGGTGGAGACCAACCGCGGGGCGATGCCGAAAGACGATGTCAGCTGGGAAGACCTGCGTTCGGTGGCGGTGATCGACCGGTTCGACGAGGTGCTCACCGCGACGAAGTACACGCCGGACAGCAAGCGGATCGCCAGGGTGGGACAACGCATTGCCAAGTACCACGAACCGCGGGAGGCCGTTACCGCCGCGGCCAACTGGGTGCACAGTGAACTCGACTACGTGCCCGGGACCACCGGTGTGCACTCGTCCGGTCTGGATGCGCATCGTGAAGGCAAAGGTGTTTGCCAGGACTTCGCACATCTGACCCTGATCCTGTTGCGCAGCATGGGAATTCCCGGCCGCTACGTGTCGGGGTATCTGCATCCGAACAAGAAGGCCAAGATCGATGACACCATCGACGGGCAAAGCCACGCATGGGTGCAGGCGTGGACCGGTGGCTGGTGGAACTACGACCCCACCAACGACGCCGCCATCAACGAGCAATACATCAGCGTCGGTGTCGGTCGAGACTACGCCGATGTCAGCCCGCTCAAGGGCATCTATTCCGGTGAAGGCTCGACCGACCTCGACGTCGTCGTGGAGATCACCCGACTGGCCTAGCTGGCCCGGGACTTACGCCCCGAGTGTGCGCTGGATATCACCCTTCATGGCATTGAGCTGTGCACCCCAGTAGGCCCAGTCGTGGATGCCGCTCGCGGGGAAGTTGAACGTGCCGTTGTTGCCGCCATCGGCGACGTACTGATTCTGGAAGTTCTTGTTGCTGTCCAGCGTGATGCTCTCGAGGACCTGGCCGGGAATTCCGGTGTCACCCAACTCGCCGGGCCGGCCGCTGCCGCAGTACACCCAGATCCTGGTGCCGTTGCTCACCAGCCGGCTGACGTTGACGGTCGGATCGTTGCGCTGCCAGGCCGGCCCGCCACCGGGGCCCCACATTGCGGTGGCATCGAATCCGCCCGCGTCACGCATCGAGATGCCGACCAGCGTAGGCCAGATGCCCTCGGAGAGGTTCAGGAAGCCCGACAGCGATCCGGCGTAGATGAACTGGCCGGGATGGTAGGCGGCCAGGATCAGCGCCGAACTGCCCGACATGGAGAGGCCGACCACGGCATTGCCGCTGGGGGAGATGCCTTTGTTGGCAGACAGATAGGCGGGTAGCTCCGAGGTCAGAAACGTTTCCCACTGATAGTTGTACGTCATGCCATTGCCGACTGCCGGGCCCTGCCAGTTGGTGTAGAAGCTCGACATCCCGCCGACCGGCATGACCACGGACAACCCGGACTCGTAGTAGTTCTCGAACGCGGCGGTCTCGATGTCCCAACCGCTGTTGTCGTCGCGGGCGCGAAGGCCGTCGAGGAGGTAGACAGCATGTGTCCCGCCGCCCTGAAACTTGACGGGGATGTCACGGCCCATGGCCGCGGACGGCACCATCAGCGTCTCGACAGGAAGTCCGGGCCGGGAGTACGCGGCGGCCGACCCCGAGCCGCCTGCGACTGCGATCAACCCCGGCACCACAAGGGCGGCCAGGGCGCCGGCGACGATTCTGCGCGCCATTCTGCTCACTAGTGTCATTTGTTTCGCACATCTTTCGGGTAATGCCGCATCAGCTGCGGTCTTCGATTGAGATCTACGGACCGGCGCTCCCGGCGCTGCCGGTTCAGGTGCTTCTGCTTCACACCTGCCGCAGAGGCGAGCTTCGTAATGCGCTGCCAATGGAATTGTCGGCAAGCGACAACCCCACGTTACGACCGCGGGCGCCGTGGCGCCGTGATCGTCATTCTTCGGTCATGACTCCGCGGGCTTGGCGCAGACGCCGACGCTAGCCGCGGGTCGTCTTCGTGCTATCCGAACCGGTCGTGCGCACGAGCTTGGCGACCCACTCCGCGGCGGTCTTCACCAGACCCGACTTCTGATAGGTGATGTGCGAGTTCCAATCTCGTCCAAGCGAGCAGATGGGGTCGGCCTTGTTGCACAAGTCGGCGGTCTTGGCGCCGAAGTCGGGGCTCATCCGGGTGAGGGGCTGGCCGAGGCGCGCCGAAGGGTTGCCGAACACCACCACGGCTGCGACGTGCGGCACAACCGCGCGGGGAAGCGGCTCCGTGTAGCCGAGGCCGGCCATCGGTGCCGTGGCGACGATGTCCACGACGGCCGCGCCCTGCGAGTAGCCGCCAAGGACCAGCTTGGTATCCGGGCAGTCGGCAACTGTCCTCTTTATCCGCCGGCTCATGTCGTTGGCGCCCGCCGCGGCCTCGAGGAATTCGAACGACGCCGGATACTCGACCGCGTAGGTGCCGATCGAGAGGCCCTTCAGCATCGGCTTAAGTGTGTTGACGAGCGCCTGGCCGACCTGCCCGATGCCCGCAGGTTCGTCGGTGCCGCGGGCGAAGACGACTTCGACGTCGGGGCACTCGGGGGCGGCCGAGACCTGCGGCGCAACGCTCACCGATGCGCCCAGGGCGGCGACGGTAAGCAATCCGGCACGGAAGGCACGACCGGGGCGCATCGCGGTACCGCTCCTCTATCTCGAGGGATGACCAGATCTGGCCGGGGGTCTACCCAATTATCACTTGCGTCACTCCCGTATCGCGAGTGTCGTAATCAATCCGAGATCGACCAATCGTCAGGATCTGGCGCAGACGCCGGGGTGCACCTCGACGCGGTGCAGATCGTCGCCCAACTCGATCTGCCGGTCGAATGCCGTTGCCGCCAGCGCGCGCCACTCGTCTTCCTGGCCCGGCGCGATGGCCGGCACATAGTGGGTGAGGATGAGAATGCCGACCCCAGCCCGTGTCGCGGTGGCGGCCGCCTCTTCGACCGATGAGTGGTAGTCGCAGATGTCTCGGATGCGCTGCATCGGCATCGGGTCGATCAGGTCCTTGCGAATCACCGTGTGTACCAGGGCCCCGGCACCGGATGCCAGGGCGTCGAGGCTTTCGCACGGTACGGAGTCGCCGGCGAGCACCACCGACGCGCCGGCGTGCTCGACGCGAAAGCCGATGGTCGGAGTCACGGGGCGGTGGTCAGTCGGTGCGACCCGAATCTGCACACCATCGCGATCCCACACGGGACCATCGGTGTACTCGAACACCTCCACCGGGGGTGGTGAGTTCAGGTCGGCGTGGTGAGCGATGCGGTACCCGATGTCGAAACCGAACGCCTTGAGCGTGGCCTCGACGACCTCGGCGGTGCCGGGGGGACCGATGATGGGCAGCGGCGCGGGATCGGGGGTGAACGTAGAGACCCAACGGGTGATGATGACGTCGCCCAGATCGGCGATGTGATCGCTGTGCAGATGGGTGAGCAGTAACGCAGTCAGTGCGTTGGCCCCGGTGCCCGCGGCCGTCAGCCGCTGCTGGACGCCACGGCCGCAGTCGACCAGGAACGTCTGGTCGCCCGCTCGCACGAGCGTCGACGGACCCGCGCGATCCGCATCGGGGATAGGGCTTCCGGTGCCGAGCAGCGTGACCTCAATCATGGGGCTAGGTATACCTGCCACACGAGGCCGATGTGCGTTATTCGCGGCCCGCGGACACCCAGCCGAGGTTTCCGAAGCGATGCCCGGTGACGGCGGCTGCCGCGGCATCCAGCGAGTCGAGCTGCTCGGGTGTCAGCGTCACCGCCAGTGAATCGCGGTTCTCCTCGACACGAGCCGCGCGCCTGGTGCCAGGTATGGGCACCGCTGCCACTCCGAGCGCCGCGGCGCGGTAGCGCAACCATGCCAGCGCTACTTGCGCCGGCGTCGCGCCCTGTTGAACGGCCACCGACTTAACGAGCGCCACGACCGCCAGGTTGGCGTCCAGCGCACCCTCGCCGAAGCGAGGCATGGTGCGACGGAAATCCCCGGTGGGCAGGTCGTCGGTGGAGCCGATCGTTCCGGTGAGGAAGCCGCGGCCCAGCGGTGAGTAGGGGACGAACCCGACGCCGAGCTCGGCGGCGGTCGGCACGACGTTGGTTTCGACGTCCCGGCTCCAGATCGACCACTCGCTCTGTACCGCGGCGATCGGATGCACCGCGACGGCCGCACGCAGCTCCTCAGCAGTCACCTCCGAAAGCCCGAGGTGGCGAACCTTGCCTGCGGCCACCAGTTCGGCCATGGCGCCCACCGTTTCCTCGATCGGCACATTCGTGTCGCGACGGTGCATGTAATAGAGATCCACGACATCGGTCTGCAGCCGTTGCAGGCTCTCGTCGATGCATTGGCGCACATAGGCGGCGTCACCGCGGGCGATGAGCTCCCTCGCCGCGCGTTGGGCCGGATTGCTCGCGATACCGAACTTCGTTGCCAGCGTCACCTCATCGCGACGGTCGGCAAGGAGTTGGGAGATCAGCCGTTCATTGTCGCCGTTGCCGTAGACGTTGGCGGTGTCGATGAAGGTCACGCCCAGGTCCACGGTGCGATGAAGCGTGGCGAGCGACTCGGTGTCGTCAACCTCGCCGTACACCGGGGTCAGCGCCATCGCACCGAAACCGATTGCACTGACGCAGAGTTCGTCCCCCAGATTGACGGAGGGCACCGAGTTTTCTGCTGCCATGTTCCTTCCTTTCGCGTCGACGGTCGAAAGACTTGAAGGTCCAGCGGCTGCTACTACGTTTCTATTCCTCCGCGGGCACATTGGGACAGCTTTGGGATAGGGATGCCAAAACCTTTCGCGCAACGCGACTCCCACCTAGCCTGAAGTGAGGCAGGTCACGAGCGGAGGCAACGATGCGGATCGCGGACGTATTGCGGAACAAGGGTGCGTCGGTGGCGACCATCACCCCCGAGACTTCGGTGTCCGGGCTGCTCACCGAACTTTCCGTGCACAACATCGGTGCCATGGTGGTGGTGTCGCCCGACGGCGTCATCGGCATCGTCTCCGAGCGAGACATCGTGCGGGCGCTGCATGAGCGCGGCGCCGACCTGCTGCGTATGCCGGTCTCGGAGATCATGACGACGTTCGTCGCGACCTGCACCCCGACCGACTCGGTCGACAGTCTCAGTGTGCTGATGACCACCAAGAGGGTCCGGCACATCCCGGTGATGGAGGACGGCCGCCTCACCGGAATCGTGAGCATCGGCGACGTCGTGAAGACTCGGATGGAAGAGCTCGAAGCCACCCAGGAGCAACTGCAGGCCTACATCACCCGTGGCTGAGATCGGGGCAGAGCCTGCACAGCGCCGCGACATCGGCCAGATCGGCACGGTACTGGCGCGCGCGTTCTACGACGACCCGGTGAATTCATGGATGCTGCCCGATGACCGGACCCGGCTGAAGGCGCTGACAAGGGTGTTCGCTGGACTGGCGCGACATCATTTCCTGCCGCGCGGGGGCTCGGAGGTTGCGCGGCGCGACGGGAATGTCGGCGCCGCCACGTTGTGGGATCCGCCAGGACAGCGCAAGGCCGGCAGGATCGAGGAGCTCGCCATGATGCCCATGATGCTGTGGGCAATGCGCTCCAGGGTCTCGGCCAGCATGCGGCTGATGGAGCTGATGGAGAAGCACCACCCGGAGGAGCCGCACTGGTACCTCATGCTCATCGGCAGCGACCCATCCGTGCGCGGGGCGGGCTTCGGCCAAGCCCTGATGCGCTCACGTCTGGACCGCTGCGACGCCGAACGCGTGCCTGCTTACCTCGAGAACAGCAATCCGAAGAACGAGGCGTATTACCTGCGGTTCGGATTCGAGGTCATCGGCGAGATCAAGCTGCCGGACGACGGGCCGTCCATGTGGCCCATGTGGCGCGCGCCACGATGAGGCAGAGGTGGCGCGCGCCACGATAAGGCAGAGGTGGCGCTCACCGAGAAGCTAGCTCCAGGAGTACTCGGCGCGCAGCCGCGTGGCCACCACTTCGAACGTCTCCCGCGCCAGGATCGCGCCCTCGCGGCGGATGCCCTCTTCGGGGACGTCGAGGACCCGATCCAGCCGCACCCAGCTGGCGCGGCTCTCGTAGTCCCAGCTACCGCTGCCGATGCCGACCCAGTTGGGGTCTTCGCGGTGATGCTCCTGGCTGGAGAGCATCAGCCCGAGCAGCACGGTCTGATCGCGTCCCACCACGAGCACCGGTCGGTCCTTGCCCTTCGACGGATCGTCCTCGTAGACCACCCAGGTCCACACGATCTCGCCCGGGTCGGCCCGGCCGTCGAGATCCGGCGCGTAGGCCACCTTGCGGGCCCGGTGCGCGGTCGGGACGAAGTTCTGGCTTACCGGTCGCCCCGCGGTGATCGCGCGGGTCTCCTCGAACGGGGTGCCCACGATGGCGTCGATACCGAGCTTGATGCCCTGCTGGATACCGCGCGCCACGGTGTCTGGTTGCAGTTGGTGGCGGATGAACTTGGGCGCCTCGTTGAACACCAGGTTCTCCGCAAAGCGCTGGAAGGCTTTCCAAGGCGGAGCCATATCGACGAGCTTAAGCGAAGCTGCGTTCCCACGATTGTGTCGACGGGGGCGTACCTCGATACCCTGGTACGGCATACCACCCGGCTCAACAGGAGATTCCCATCAGCAGCCTTGCCGACAAGACCTTCACTCCGCCGGCGCTGATTCGGAACTTCTGCATCATCGCCCATATCGACCACGGCAAGTCGACGCTGGCCGACCGGATGCTGCAGCTGACCGGTGTGGTCGCCGATCGTGACATGCGTGCCCAGTATCTGGACCGGATGGACATCGAGCGTGAACGCGGCATCACGATCAAGGCGCAGAACGTCCGGCTCCCTTGGCAGGTCGACGGCACCGACTACGTGCTGCATCTGATCGACACCCCTGGCCACGTCGACTTCACCTACGAGGTGTCCCGGGCGCTCGAGGCGTGCGAGGGTGCGGTGCTGCTGGTGGACGCTGCTCAGGGCATCGAGGCGCAGACGCTGGCCAACCTGTATCTGGCGCTGGACCGCGATCTGCACATCATCCCCGTGCTCAACAAAATCGACCTGCCCGCCGCCGACCCGGACCGCTACGCCGCCGAGATCGCCCACATCATCGGCTGCGAACCCGAAGATGTGCTGCGGGTGTCGGGTAAGACGGGCGATGGCGTTACGGAACTGCTCGACCACGTCGTGCAGGAGGTGCCGCCGCCCACCGGTGACGCCGACGCCCCGGCGCGGGCGATGATCTTCGACTCGGTCTACGACACCTACCGGGGTGTGGTGACGTATGTGCGCGTGGTCGACGGCAGGATCGTCCCGCGTGAACGAATCAAGATGATGTCGACCGGCGCTCACCACGAGCTGCTGGAAGTGGGCATCGTCTCACCCGACCCGAAGCCGTCGGTGGGTCTCGGCGTTGGGGAGGTCGGCTACCTGATCACCGGGGTGAAGGACGTGCGCCAGTCCAAGGTCGGTGACACCGTGACGAGCGCGCGGCACGGCGCGACCGAGCCGCTCACCGGGTACCGGGAGCCCAGGCCGATGGTCTACTCCGGGCTGTATCCCGTCGACGGATCGGACTATCCGGACCTTCGCGACGCGCTGGAGCGGCTGCAGCTCAACGACGCCGCGCTGTCGTGGGAGCCGGAGACGTCGGTGGCGCTGGGATTCGGCTTCCGCTGCGGTTTCCTCGGCCTGCTGCACATGGAGATCACCCGCGAGCGGCTCGAGCGCGAATTCAACCTCGATCTCATTTCAACCTCGCCCAACGTCGTGTATCGCCTTGTCCAGGAAGACGGTGGTGAGATGGTCGTCACCAACCCTTCGGATTGGCCGGAAGGCAAGATTCGCACAGTGTTCGAACCGGTGGTCAAGACGACCATCATCGCGCCAAGCGAGTTCATCGGAACCATCATGGAGCTGTGCCAGTCGCGGCGAGGCGAACTCGGCGGCATGGACTACCTTTCGCCGGAGCGGGTCGAGCTGCGATACACAATGCCGTTGGGGGAGATCATCTTTGACTTCTTCGACATGCTGAAGTCGCGCACCCGCGGCTACGCCAGCCTCGACTACGAAGAGGCCGGTGAGCAGGAAGCCGATCTCGTGAAGGTCGACATTCTGTTGCAGGGCGAAGCCGTTGACGCTTTCAGTGCGATCGTTCACAAGGATTCGGCGTTCGCCTATGGCAACAAGATGACGACCAAACTCAAGGAGCTGATTCCGCGTCAGCAGTTCGAAGTTCCGGTGCAGGCCGCGGTCGGTTCGAAGATCATTGCTCGCGAAAACATCCGCGCGATCCGCAAAGACGTGCTATCGAAGTGTTACGGCGGTGACATCACGCGCAAGCGCAAGCTGCTCGAGAAACAAAAAGAGGGCAAGAAGCGAATGAAGACCATAGGCCGGGTTGAAGTGCCGCAGGAGGCATTCGTCGCGGCGCTGTCCACCGATGGTCCGGCCGACAAGTCGAAGAAGTAGGTCCTGATGCGCTCAACGGCTCTCACGGTGGCTGCGTTGAGCGCGTGTGTCGTGCTCGGGGCATGTGCCGCCCCCACCCAGGACGCGCGGCCCACCGTGCGTATCGCCGAAGCCGTCCAACCGTCTGCGGTGCGCGCGCTGGACCGGGTGCTGCCCACCTCTGATGAGCTCGCCGCGGTCGTCGGTTCTAACGGCATGATGGGTCAACGCGTGCAGGGCGGCCGCGACATGCTGTTGGCGAGTGTCGGCGCCGCGGATGGAACACCTGCCGACTGCGTGAGCCCGGCGTACCGGCTGCAGCGGGTGGTCTACGAGGCCGGTCCGGTGCAATCGGTGGCGAGTCAGTCGTGGGCTGGCGGGTCCTTCGACGGGCCGCCGGTGTCTGGCTTCTTCGGTGTCGTGCAGTTCTCCTCGGAGGCTGCCGCGCAAGCATTCTTCGCCGCATCGGCCGATAAGTGGCACCGTTGTAACGGCCAGACGCTGGTGCTGAATCAACCCGACCACGGCGCACAACGAACGAGCCGGATCACCGGCGTGACCGTCGACGGCCACATGGTGTCGGCGATGGTGATGCAGGACGCCGGTTCGATGACCCAGCGGGCGCTCGGGTTGGCGGCGGATTGTGTTGTGGACATAGAGATCTCCGACGTCAACAGTCTGGGTAGCCCGCAGCAGGCAGCGCGAGTGGCGAAGCTGATGCTGGAGAAGGTCGCCGCCTCTTAGGTTGTGATCGACCCGGAATTGGCGGGTGGTGCACAGATTTGCCCGGAGTCGGTCACAATAGCGCGGTGACCAATACCGGTACGGCGACCCGGGCACGCGCCGTGTTTGCCGTAATCGCAGCATCCGTCCTGCTCACCGGGTGCGTGAGCACTGTGTCGGGCACCGCGACGCGGGCACAGAGCGCGGGGCCCACCAATGTGCCGCCACTCACTGAGTCGAAACTCGACGACGTGGTCCTCTCGATCGGTGAGGTCAACGCGATCATGGGCTCGTCGACCATGGAGGTCACCAGCGAGCTGGATGAGATGACCGACCACTCCGACGACGTTTCGGACGTCGAATGCCTTGGTGCGATCTACGGCGCCGAAGAGCCCGTGTACGCGGGCAGCGGCTGGACCGCGGTACTGGACCAGATTTCGCGTGAGGAAGGCGACGACAACGAGCACTGGGTAGAGCAGACGGTCGTGTTGTATCCGTCGGCGGACAAGGCGCAGAAGTTCTTCGACAAATCCAAGGCACAGTGGGAGGAGTGCTCCAACTACACGGTGACGGTGGACGATGGCGGCACCGCATACGACTGGGAGATCGCCGAGGTCACCGCGAAGGACACGCTGATCACCCAGGTGACGACCCAGCTAGATGCCGCCGGATGGGCGTGCCAGCATGCGCTCTCCCCGGTTTCGAACATCACGGTCGAGGTCTGGGCGTGCAGCTACTCCCCGGGTGACGAGGCCGCCACCATCGTCAACGACATGATCGCCAACGCCGCCAAGTAGTCATGGCTCACGACGGCGCATTGGCCGGCACGAATACCCCTGAGCTATCGGCTTCCTCCTCGGCGCGGATCACGTGCACGACGGCATTGATCAACGCCAGGTGGGTGAATGCCTGTGGGAAGTTGCCGAGATGCCGTCCGGTCCTTGGCTCGATCTCCTCGGCGTAGAGATGCAGCGGGCTGGCGAAGGACAACAGCCTTTCGCACAGGTGCTTGGCGCGGTGGATCTCACCGATCTCCACCAGCGCGGACACCAGCCAGAACGAGCAGATCGTGAAAGTGCCTTCCTCGCCGGACAACCCGTCGTCGGTCTCCTCGACGCGGTACCGCAGCACCAACCCGTCCTCGGTCAGTTCGTCGGCGATCGCCAGCACCGTCGCGCGCACGCGCGGGTCGTCGGCGGGCAGGAACCGGGTCAGCACCGCCAACAGCAGCGAGGCGTCGAGCGCATCGTCGCCATAGCGCTGGGTCAGCACCCCGCGGGAGTCCACCCCCTTCTTGAGGATGTCGGCCTTGATCTCCTCGGCGATGGCACGCCACTGCTGCGCGTAGGACTTCTCCCCCTGCAACTCGGCGAGTTTGGAGCCTCGGTCCAGGGCGACCCAGCACATGATCTTGCTGGAGGTGAAGTGCTGCGGCTCGCCGCGCACCTCCCAGATCCCGCGGTCGGGTTCCTTCCAATGTTTGACCGCTTCCTCGACCTGCTGCTTGAGCACTGGCCACAGCGTGTCGGAGATCTGTTCGCGCGACTTGGCGTGCAGGTACACCGAATCCAGCATGGTGCCCCAAATATCGTGCTGCGTCTGGTTGTAGGCGCCGTTGCCGATCCGCACGGGGCGGGCGTTGTCGTAACCGGACAGGTGGTGGAGTTCTTCCTCGACGAGGCTGCGTTCGCCGCCGACGGCATACATCACCTGCAGTGGATGGCGCTCACCGTTGTTCGCGCCGGACACGTCGGCGATGAACGCGAAGAAATCGTCGGCCTCCCGGTCCAGCCCCAACGTATACAGGCCCCACAACGCAAACGTCGAATCGCGCACCCACGCGTAGCGGTAGTCCCAGTTGCGTTCGCCCTGAGGAGTTTCCGGCAACGAGGTGGTGGGCGCGGCGAGCAGGGCGCCGGTCGGCGAGTATGTCAGACCCTTGAGTGTCAGGGCACTGCGCTGCAGGTAGGCCCGCCACGGATGATCAGGGAAGTCGCCGATGTTGATCCACTGCCGCCAGCACTCGCTGGTCGCCCACATCTTGTCGGCGGCTTCGTCATACGTCTGCGGCGCCGGATGCTTGGACCAACTCAACGCGACGAAGGCGTTGTCACCCTCCTTCATCCGGGTGCGCGCGCGGGCCTCGTGGCCCTCCAATCCCAGCCGGAGGTTGGAGGTAATGCGCACTGTGGGATGGGCGTCGGGGTCGCGACTGGCCCGCGCGATCGCCTCGCCGTAGGCCTGCGCGGAGTACTCCCACGTCGCCTGGGTGCGGTGGTAATCAAACGCCGGTTCGCAGTTCATCACCAGCTCGACGGTGCCGCTCACACATCGCACTGTGCGCAGCAGGATGTGCTCGGCGTCCCAGTCCATCGGAGTGCGCCGATGGGTGCGCGACCGGGTCTCGATGTCATGCCAGGGACCCATGACCAGTGCGTCGCGCACGATCATCCAGCCGGTGGGGGTCTGCCAGGTTGTTTCCAGGATCAGGCTGCCCGGCAGGTAGCGGCGCGCGGCGGGCACCGCAACCCCGTACGGCGCAAGGCGGAAATGGCCCGCACGGCGGTCCAGGATTGCGCCGAACACGCTGGGGGAGTCGGGGCGCGGAATGCACATCCACTCGACGGACCCGGCCGATGAGATCAGGCACGTGGTTTCGCAGTCCGACAGGAACGCGTAGTCCGCGATCGGCGGGAATGGGTTCCGCAGTGACCCGCCGGAGGTGTACGGCACGGGGGCCGTCACCGTCAACGGGGAGTCGTAATCAATGTCCCTGGTTGGCCCGCCGGAGGCCTCATTGTCTTGCAGAACCATTCGCACATCATCGCTGCCGACCTGCCTGGCGTCCACTAATCAGATGCGTGTCCGGTGGTGACCGGTTGCCGCCGGGCAAACTTCGGCACGTGTTCGGGCAGCGGCCCGATCGCGATCCCGTATCCAGCCGCGGTCCGTAACGGTCGGAATCGGGCGGCGATCCGCACCACCAGTGGGGCGCTGGACTGCCTGGTCGAGGCGCCTTCGGCGTCGATGGCCACCGCAATGACCCGGCGTTGCACCACGCGCTGCACCGCCTGGATCAGTGCCGCAGGCAGCCAGCGTCGGGCCTGGACGCGGGCCAAGTGCATGGTGGAGGGGTTGCCTGCCCGCAGCGGGCCCGCGAGCGTTCGTGCCGCTGCGACGGCGTCGGCGACCGCAAGGTTGATCCCCACGCCACCGACCGGGGACATGGCGTGGGCGGCATCGCCGATCAGCAGCAGACCATCGCAGTACCAGCGCCGCAGCCTGTTCATCTGTACGTCGAGCAGCTTGACGTCGTCGAACGACGTCAACGAGGTGATGTGGTCGGCCAGCCAGGGTACGAGCGCCAACGCGCCGCGGTGTAGGGCTTCGATGCCCTGCGCGCGAAGTTCGGCGTCGCGGCCCTTCGGGATCACATACGCGCACTGGTAGTAGTCGCCGCGGTCGATGACGATCTGCGCCGCGCCGGTGCCAAGGACGCCGGCCAGGCCGTGCGGATCGTCGGCATTGCGCGGGAGCCGGAACCACCACACGTCCATCGGCGCCCCGAAGCTTCTCGGGCGCAGGCCCATCGCGGTGCGCAGCGTTGACGAGCGCCCGTCGCACGCGACTGTCAGTGCCGCCCGCATCTCCCGTACCTCACCGTCGGCGCCGCGGTAGCGGACCCCGACCACTTTGTCCTTCCGCGGGCCTTCGGCGAAAATCGGTCCGAGCACCTCGGTGCTGCGTAGCAGACGGAACGTCGGCTCCTTCTCGGCGGCAGCGGCCAGCAACTCGAGGAAGTCCCATTGCGGCACGAGGGCAATGTGCTTGTGCGGTCCGGGGATTCGGCTCAGGTCGATGGCCACCTCGGTGCCCTGCACGCTCATCGTCAGAGTGTCGATCTCGCGGTGCGGCATTCGCGCGAACTCCGATGCCAGCCCCAGTTCGTCGAGCAGGCGCAGGGTGCTGGCGTGCACGGTGTCACCGCGGAAGTCGCGCAGGAAGTCCGCGTGCTTCTCCATGACCGTGACGTCCACGCCTCCGCGGGCCAACAGCAGTCCGAGCATGATCCCCGCGGGACCGCCACCGGCGACGATGCAGGTGGTGTTCCCAGAGCTGGTGTTGCTCTCGATGTCGGCCGGCACGCGCACATTTTCGCATCGAATAGTCTGGCTGGATGGGCGGTTTCCTCAGTTGGTGGGACGGTGTGGAGCTGTGGCTCTCCGGACTGCCCTTCGTCGCCCAGACCGCCGTGGTGATGCCGGTCGTGCTGGCCCTGGCCTACGGCGTCGCGGTGGTGCTCGACGGGGCGCTGGGTAACGGGATACGGGTATTGCGCCGGGTTCGGCACAACGACCAGGACGTGGACCGCCGATGAGCGCCTGCGCGAAGAGAGACAAGCTCCGATGAGCGCTTGCGCGAAGAGAGACAAGCTCCGATGAGCGCTTGCGCGACGAGAGACAGGCTCCGATGAGTGGTATGCCACGGTCGAGGGTGACGTTGGTGCTGGTCATCCTCGTCGTGCTGGTGATCGTGATGTGGCTGCTCACTCGGTAAGTCGGCTGAGGCCAACGGGAGCCGCGTGCCCGTGCTCTGTTATTCTTCGCGCCATGCGTTCGGCGTCCGGCAACAAGAGTGGTCACATCCTGGCCCTCATTGCCGTGGGTTTCACTGCCGTCGCTGATGTCTGTTGTTGTCGCTGATTCCATACCCGTCCGTGGTTTGGCGTCGGTAGCGGCTGACCTGTGCCCAGATACCGATTCATCGCCTTTGCCGTCGCGACGGGATAGCCCCCTTAGCCTCGATCCACCGACTGACCTGGTGTGTGGCTGTGAGGTCGGGCTGTCGTTGGTCGTCGGGTTGTGCGCATGAGGTAGCTGCTGGTTTGCCCAGCTTTTCCTCTGCGCTCCGTTCGGGGGCTTTCGG
>NZ_NVQE01000037.1 GCF_002591975.1 Mycobacterium neglectum
CTGGAATCCGGGCAGTTGGGTCAACACAACGGGTTGCCGACCTCGATCATCATCCGCACCACCCTGCAAGACCTCGAATCCCGCGCCGGGGTCGGCACCACCGGCGGCGGCACCAAGCTGCCCATCACCGACGTGATCCGCCTGGCCGGGCACGCCAATCACTGGCTGGCGATTTTCGACAAGGCCACCGGACAAGCCCTGGACCTGTTCCGCACCCGACGCACGGCTTCGCCGGCGCAGCGGGTCATGCTGATCGCCCGCGACGGCGGGTGCACCAAACCCTGCTGCACCGTGCCCGCCTACGGCGCCCAAGTCCACCACGCAGTAAAGGACTGGGCTGACGGCGGCAACACCAACGTCAACGACATGACCCTGGCCTGCGGACCCGACAACCGCCTCGTCAACAACAACAACGGCTGGACCACCACCATCAACGCCCACGGCGAGGCTGAATGGGCCCCACCACCACACCTCGATACCGGCCAAACCCGCATCAACTACTACCACCGCCCCGAACTACTCCTGCGCCCACCAGAGGAACCCGACGAAAACCCAGAACGCGGACCATAACGCTCACGGGCATGGCCGCATACCGCCGACCCATACGGAGAAGGCAACAGCCTAGGCTGGAATTTATGGGGCTAGGAAGACGACGTGACGCCACCCGCGACTTCGACGCGGATTACGACGAGCACGCAGTCGTCACTACCGGTGCCGAGGATGAGGCGGCCGGGGTCAAAGCGGTCATGGTGTCGCTGCAGCGCGGACTGAAATCCATGGGCGCGTGGCGGACCGGTGCGTCCCTCGTCCGGCTCAATCAGCGCCACGGCTTCGACTGCCCTGGATGCGCATGGCCCGAAGAGCACGGTGGCCGCAAATTCGCCGAATTCTGCGAGAACGGCGCCAAAGCCGTGGCCGAGGAGGCGACCAAACGCGTCGTCACCGCCGAGTTCTTCGCGCGGCACTCCATCACCGACCTTGACGCGCGGCCCGAGTACTGGCTGTCCCAACAGGGTCGGCTCACCGAGCCGGTGGTGCTGCGCCCCGATGACGACCATTACCGACCCATCAGCTGGGACGACGCCTACCGGTTGATCGCCGACGAACTCCGCGCGCTGGCCAACCCCGACGAAGGGGTCTTCTACACGTCCGGACGCACCAGCAACGAGGCGGCATTCCTCTACCAATTGATGGTCCGTAGCTTCGGCACCAACAACCTTCCCGACTGTTCCAACATGTGCCACGAATCGTCGGGCCACGCCTTGGTCGAGGCGATCGGCATCGGCAAGGGATCGGTCACCGTCGAGGACGTTGCGAACGCCGACCTCATCATCATCGCCGGGCAGAATCCCGGCACCAATCATCCGCGCATGCTGTCGGTGCTGGAGAAGGCGAAAGCCAACGGCGCCAAGATCATCGCGATCAATCCATTGCCCGAGGCGGGGCTGATCCGGTTCAAGGATCCCCAGAAAGTCCATGGCGTCGTCGGCCATGGCGTGTCGATCGCTGACGAGTTCGTACAGATCCGCCTCGGCGGGGACATGGCGCTGTTCGCCGGGCTGGGCCGACTGCTGCTGGAGGCCCAGGACGAGGCCGGTCCGCGCGTCCAGATCGTCGACCGCGAATTCATCGAGAAGCATTGCGCGAACTTCGCCGAGTACGAGGCTCAGACGCGGGCCGTAGACCTCGACACCGTGCTGGAGGCGACGGGAATCGAGCGCGCGCAACTGGAGAAGGTCGCGCAGATGATGATCGACTCCGATCGCACGATCGCGTGCTGGGCGATGGGGCTCACCCAGCACAAGCACGCCGTGCCGATGATCTCAGAGCTTACGAACGTTCTGCTGATGCGCGGCATGATCGGCAAGCCCGGCGCCGGATTATGCCCGGTGCGTGGACATTCCAACGTGCAGGGTGACCGTACGATGGGCATCTGGGAGAAGATGCCCGAGGAGTTCCTCGCCGCCCTCGACAGCCGCTTCGGCATCGTCAGCCCGCGCAAGGACGGTGTCGATACCGTGGATGCGATCCGCGCGATGCGCGACGGCCGGGCCAAGGTGTTCATGGGCATGGGCGGCAACTTCGCGACGGCGACTCCGGACACCGCGGTCACCGAGGCAGCGTTACGCAGCTGCTCGCTGACAGTGCAGGTGTCGACGAAGCTCAACCGCAGCCACGTCGTGCATGGCCGCACCGCATTGATCCTGCCGTCGCTTGGCCGTACCGACCGCGATATTCAGCGCAACGTCAAACAGCAGGTTTCCGTTGAGGATTCGATGTCGATGGTGCACCTGTCGCGGGGTAGCCTGCACCCGCCAAGTGATGAGGTGCGCAGCGAGGTCGCGATTGTCTGTCAGTTGGCGCGTACCTTGCTCGGGCCGGATCACCCGGTGCCATGGGAGACGTTCAACGACGACTACGACACGATCCGCGACGCGATCGCCGCGGTGGTACCCGACTGCGAAGACTACAACCGCAAAGTGCGCCAGCCCGACGGCTTCCAGTTGCCCCACGGCCCGCGTGATTCCCGCATATTCCCCACCAGCACAGGAAAAGCGAACTTCGCCGCGAACCCACTGCAATGGGTGCCCATCCCCGAGGGCAGGCTCATCCTGCAGACGCTGCGCAGCCACGACCAATACAACACCACGATCTACGGCCTCGACGACCGCTACCGAGGCGTGCAGGGCGGCCGCCGAGTCGTGTTCGTCAACTCCGCCGACATCGACCGGTTCGGGCTGCACGAGGGCGACCGGGTCGATCTCATTTCGGAGTTCTCGGGCGGCGACGGCGAACTGCAGGAGCGGCGCGCCAAGGACTTCATGGTGGTGGCCTACGAGACCCCGGTCGGCAACGCCGCGGCTTACTATCCGGAGACCAACCCGCTGGTTGCCCTCGATCACGTTGCCGATAAGTCGAATACGCCAGTATCGAAGGCTGTGGTGATCCGGCTGGAACGCTCGGCAGGTGTGCGGCCCGAAGATCGGGTGGTCACCTGATGGGTAGGGTCACGGCCAGGCGCCGAGTGCAGCATGTCACCGCGGGTGACGCAGTAGCGCGGCCCGACACTCTGGTAGTCGAGGAGCCACTGGAGATCCGGATCAACGGCAAGCCCGTCACCGTTACGATGCGCACCCCGGGTTCGGATATCGAACTCGCCCAAGGCTTCCTGCTCACCGAGGGCGTTATCGCCCACCGCGACGATGTGCTCACGGTGCGCTATTGCAAGGGCGCGGGCCCCGATCAGGTCAACACGTACAACGTGCTCGACGTGACCCTCGCGCCGCACGTACCACCGCCCGATGTGGATGTCACCCGGAACTTCTACACGACGTCGTCGTGCGGGGTGTGCGGCAAGGCTTCCCTGGACGCTGTGCGCACGATCAGCAAGCACGGTCCAGGCGACGATCCCTCCACCGTCACCGCCGAAACGCTGTCCGACCTGCCCGACCGACTGCGCGACGAACAGAAGGTGTTCGCCAGCACCGGCGGTCTCCACGGTGCTGCGCTGTTCGAAGTCGACGGCACCATGCTGGTCGTGCGCGAGGACATCGGCCGCCATAACGCCGTCGACAAAGTCATCGGCTGGGCGCTGGAGAACGACCGGATAGCGCTGAGCGCAACAGTTCTCCTGGTCAGCGGACGCGCGTCATTTGAGCTCACTCAGAAGGCTGTGATGGCAGGCATTCCGGTGCTCGCCGCGGTATCCGCGCCGTCGTCATTGGCCGTCGACCTCGCCAGCCAGTCGGGCCTGACGCTGGTGGCGTTCCTGCGCGGCGACTCGATGAACATCTACACCAGGCCAGACCGCGTCACCCACTAAGCCGCTAGGCCGCTAGGCCGCATCAAGATGACTTCGTGGGCTGCGAATACCGTTGCCCGAGAAGATAACCTGGTGACGGTCGGGACGCTGCCGAGCGTATGACGATGAGGCCCAGGATAATAGTCACATCGAACTTGACAGTAACTCTCATCTTCTGGAGACTGATTATCTCCTGGCGCGAAAGCTCCATTCTGGTGAGAGGCAAGATGCATGCCGGATCGGACCGAGGACAGCACGTCGATTCCGCTGCGTGAACGGCAACGCAATGCGTTACGCGCCGACATCCAGCACGCTGCGCTGCGACTGTTCGCTGCAAAGGGTTTCGACAACGTCAGCACAGAGGCGATCGCAGAAGAGGTCGGCATTTCGCCGAGTACCTTCTTTCGGCACGTACCGAACAAGGAATATCTGTTGCTCGGCGCGACCCAGCGCGGACGAGCCCGGATCGTCGCCAACTTTCGCGCACGTCCCCCGGACGAGGACGTCACAGACTCCATCGCTGCGGCCATCCTCGCGCGCACTTCGCAATTTCTGGACGACGACGAGACACTCGAGCTGTGGCGTCGGGCGATGGCGTCGGCGCCGACAGAGTTGCGGCGAGCCTCTCTACTGAGTCGCGAGGACTGCGACGAGCTCATCGATGCGGTCGCCCTCCGCCTCGACGGCACCGCTGCTGCGTCTGACATACGGGCAGGTGTGTTGGTCCGGGCTACCGTGGCTGCGGTCGAATACGCCTACGAATGGTGGCTCACCTATGACCAGAGTGAGTCACTACATTCCCTCACCGAACGCGCCCTCCAGCTGGTCACCAGGGGACTCGCCAGTCCAGCGCGCCCTGCACGGCGACGGCGATAATGGATCTATCGACTCGGGCTCAGCCGCGGCACTGGCACGTCGATGGCCGGCTGCTCACAACCGCCGTCGACATGTAGCAACTTACCGGTCACCCAGGCCGACGCCGGGGAGGCCAGATACAGTGCGGCGCAGGCGATATCCCTCGGAGTGCCCGGCCGACCCATCGGAGTGTTGGCCTCGAACTGCGCCCGAAGTTCGTCGTTGGTGAGCACGACTTCAAGACCCTGGGTGGCGATCCCGCCGACGATGATGCCGTTTACTCGAATCAATGGTGCGAGTTCGCCGGCAAGGTTGCGTGTCATCTGATTGAGCGCGGCCTTGCCCGCCCCGTAAGCGACAAACGAGCTCATCACCATGTCCGAACAGCGCGAGGAGATGTTGACGATCGAACCACCGCCCGCGGTGTCCACCATCGCCTGCGCGGCAAGCTGACTCATCAGAAACGGCACGGTGACGTTGAACTTCATCGCCAGGTCGAAGTACCGTTCCGAGGTCGTCATCGCTGACCTGGGGCCAGTGCCGCCGGCGTTGTTGACAAGAACGTCCAGTCGCCCGTATCGCTCGACCGCGGAATCGACCAACCTGCGCCGATCCTCATCCACGAGCACATCGGTGACAACGGCGGAAGCACGCCCTCCGGCCTCCTCGACACCTCCGACAACCTCGTCGAGATCGGCCTTGGTCCGCGCGCCCACCACGACGGTGGCTCCGGCTTCAGCCAGACCAAGGGCAATCCCTCGGCCGATGCCCTTACCGGCCCCGGTGACAACCGCAACGCGTCCCTCGAGTCGGAACTCGTCGAGGATCACCGGTTGCGACCCAGCCCGAACCGAGGTGCTGCGCGGCCGGCCAGCAAGGGCAGATCGAGGTAGGTTTTGATGCCCGGATCGGCGTCGACGACATACGGAATGGCACTGACACAGTGGTTGGCGGTGACCACGATGCCGGGGTTGCGCACCAGTCCCTCCTCGATGGTGTCGGGCTGCAAACCCTTGAACGTCAGCAAAACGTCAGGGTCGCCGGTGATCTCGACCTCGAATCGTTCCCCCTGAGGTCCGAAGCTCCAGGCCGGGTCGAAATGCTCCTCCCCCATGAACCAGTTGACGGTTGCCGTGACGACCGGCGTCCCGTCCACGACGGCACGCCAGTGGAACTTCCTGGCGGCGACCTGACCCGGTTCGATGACACCGACCGGAGTATCGATCGGCATAGTCGCCACCGCAACCTCCTGCACCGTCTCGAGTTCAGGATCGACATCGAATCCCATCTCCGCCACTATCATTCGCACCGACGCCTTGAATCCCGCGCCCAGTAGATCGACGATCGGACCCGCCATCGCTTCTTCGGGCGGCACGCCGAACCCCATGATGTAGCGGACGACGTCGGGGGCGTTGTAGGTGCGGATGTCACTGAACTCCTCCGACCGTACGTGCGTCACCCCCGCGCTCAGTGCCGACACCATCAGCGGGAATCGTTCGGTAATACCTCCTGGGTGAATACCGGTGCCGTGCAGCGTGCTTCCGCCCTCGGCGCAGGCGTCGAGGATGGCTGTGCAGGTGTCGAGATCGGGGTAGACCCAGCCGACGGGGGTGACCACATTCTTGCCTGAGCGAAGGAGCGCGACGACCTCGTCCTCGTTCGGAAGCAGAGGACTGTAAACCACGCAGTCGGCATCCATCGCGAGGATGTCGTCCATGCTGGTCGTCGCCTTGACGCCGATCGGGTCACGGCCGATGAGTGCGCCGACGTCCTTCCCATGCTTGCTCTCCGAGTGCACCCATGCGCCCACCAACTCCAAATCGGGATGCGCCAGCACCCCCTCGATCGCCGCTCGGCCCACTCCACCCGTCGCCCACTGCACCACTCGAATCGCCATGCCGACCATTCAAGTCTCGTGTGAGAGTCACTGTCAAGATAGAAGTTGCTATCAACAAGCCAGCACGTGCTGGCCCCGAACTCAGGAGGTCACGGTGAATCGAGACGCGGCGGGGTGATGTTCCGGTTGGGATGTGGTCCCGGGACGGACATCCCGGCGGCGGGTATCCAGGCGGACTCGCCCAGCAGCTCGCCGACTTCGGTGATGTTCATCAGATCGAGTTCGTAGTCGAACAATCCGTCACCCGCATAGTGGAGCACCGAGAACGCCGGCGCCTGATACGGCGTACCGTCTGCGCGAGCCCCGGCCAGGCGATTCCACCAGAACGTGACGAGGCGGTCGCCATCAACCATGGTCCATTCCTCCGGGAAACTCCATCCCTCGAAGCCGACCATCGAACGGTTCATGAACGCGGCGATTTCGTCGCGACCTTCCACCCGGCCCCAAGCCGGGTCGATGAAAACCGCATCCTCGGTGAACCACTCGCTGATGGTTGACCAAGGCGCGTCGCCGGCGACACATCGCTCACGCTGTGCGACATAGCGTCGGTAGGACTCCAGCGCCGCCTGCTCGCGCTCGTTCAACTCTGCCATCGTTTTTCCTAACTTTGTGTACCAGGACGAAATGTGCGGCTACGCGAAGAACGACCCGCCGCCGTCGACCGAGAGCGTGCAGCCGGTGATGAACGTGGCGTCGGGACCGGCAAGGAAGACTGCGGCACGCCCAACGTCGGCCTCAACGTCGGCCGTACGCGGAATCGACAACTGCCGATAGAGCGCATCGAGCCTCCCGGGCTGCCTGGCAAGATCCGCCTCGGCACTCGGACTGAGCGCGAACGGAACCAGGGCGTTGACCGTGATGCCCTCGCGCCCCCATTCGCGGGCCGCCGCACGAGTCAGGCCACCGACCGCAGCCTTGGCGGCAACATAAGCGCCGTACCCCACCATGGATTGATTCTCAGTGCCCGAGCGCAGGTTGATGACACACCCGCCGCCGCGCAGATGAGGAAAGCACGCCCGCATGAACCAGAACGAAGCGAATGGCCCGCTGGCGAAGGAGATCAGGAATTCCTCGTCGTTGACGTCTTGCAGAGGAATGCCAACTCGGGCGTCAACCGCGTTGTTGACCAGGATGTCCACTGTGCTGAGGGCCTCGACAATTGATGTGACACAGGCGTTTACCTCATCCGAGTTGCTTACGTCGCAGATGCGGTACAGCGCCATACCGCCCAGATCCTCGATGAGAACTACTGTCTCCGCGGCGGTTTCAGCGTTTCGGTCAACGATGGCGATCGCAGCACCTTCTCTCGCCATCGCCAGCGCGATGCCGCGGCCGACTCCCTGCCCAGCGCCCGTAACGAGCGCGACCTTGCCGTCGAGAATGCCCACTGCCCGACCGTACAGATCGTGACAGTGACTATCAAGATACGAGCTAGAGTCATATGACGATGAACTTCCACCCGGTCACCGGCGGCGGTGCGCACCAATAACCCATCTACCTGCGATCTCCATCCGATCTCCACGCAACCTCCAAGCTCGGGGACTCCTGGATCGAGACCATCGATCCATGCCAGAAATCCTCATTCCCTCGCTGTCCCCCACCGGCCACATCGGGCCCCTACTGAATGTCGCGCAAGGCCTCGTCGACCGCGGAGACCGGGTCACCGTCCTGACGGCGGCCGCCCACGCCGGCAAGATCAGAGCGATCGGCGCCATTCCGGCCGCGATTCCCGCCGCAGCCGACTTCGACATGACTCGCCTCGATCTCGACCTGCCCGGGCGGGTCGAGACGTCGGGCATCAGGAGAGTCAACTTCGACATCGTGCAGATCTTTTTACGGCCGATGCCCCTCCAGACGCGTGCGCTCTCGGAGTTGATGGCGCAGACACGGTTCGACGCAATCCTCACCGACGCCGGCTTCTTCGGGATTCTGCCGTTCCTGCTCGGCGATTCCGCGGCTCGCCCGCCGGTGCTGAGCTACAGCACGACACCACTGATGGTCAGCAGCCGCGACACCGCGCCCATGGGCCTGGGAATGGCGCCGTCGTCATCTCCCCTGGGCCGGCTGCGCAACCGCGCGTTGACTCTGCTGGCGCAGAAGGTGATGTTGCGCGAGTGCCAGAACGCGGCCAATCACCTCCTCGATCGCCTCAACAGTCGGAAGCTGCCGACGTTCATCCTCGATTCCGGTGTGCTGGCGGACCGCTACATCGCGCCGACGGTACCCGAATTCGACTATCCCCGAAGCGATCTCCCCTCGAATGTCCGTCACGTCGGCGCTGTGCACCCACGCCCGTCGCGGGGTTTCCGCCGTCCACTGTGGTGGTCTGAACTCGACGGCGACCGCCCGGTCGTGCACGTCACGCAGGGCACCATCGACAACGCCGACCTCGGCCGGTTGCTCGAGCCCACCATCGACGCGCTCGGCGGTGAGGACGTCATCGTGGTGGCCACCACCGGCGGTCGCGATGTCTCCCAGCTGAAAACGCCGTTGCCGTCGAACACCTATGTCGCCGAGTACATCCCGCATGAGATCCTGCTGCCCAAGGTCGATGTCATGGTCACCAACGGCGGGTTCGGCGCCGTGCAGCGAGCTCTGTCGATGGGTGTTCCGCTGGTGGTGGCGGGCAACACCGAGGACAAGCCCGAGGTCGCTGCGCGCGTGGCGTGGACCGGTGCGGGCGTCAACCTCAAGACGGGTACGCCGAGCGCGGGTGCGGTCCGTGGCGCGGTGCGCAAAGTGCTCGGCGATGGTCGCTATCTGCGGTCCGCGCGGGAACTCGAGGTGGCCTTCGCCCGGCGCGACGGGGTGGCCGAGATCGGCGCTCTGGTCGACGAGGTCATCGCTGAGCGTGCGGCGGTGAAGCGATGAGCGCCTGCGCCGACCCGTTCGGCCGCCCACTGGCACCGACGCCTGCGACAGCGCCGAAGGTCCGCACCCTCAGTTGGCGTAGTCGGCTACGCGTGCCCCTGTCGCACATTCGGGCTTCGGTGGAGCCATGGTTGAGCAGCTGCAGTACATCGCGGTAGCGGCATTTCTGGTCTGGGGCTTGATCAGCTCACTGGCCAGTACGCCGCGATCCTGACGGGAGGCTCGAAACTTGGTCAACCAGCGTGCGTCTGCCGACTAGCACTCAGGTGGCTCCGATGACGGCCTTGATCTCGGCGGCACACTGTGTGAGGGCGTCGAGCCAACGCTGTTCGTCGGCCACCGAGCGGCACCGAGTCTCCGGTCCGTAGACACCGAGCGCCGAAACCCCCCACTCGGCGGCGGGGTCTTCGATCGGTACGGCCATCGCCGCCGCGCCAATGGTTCGCTGGCCGTGAGTGAATGACCAACCCTGCACCCGGATGCGCTCACATTCGCTCTCCAACGCATCGGGTGACGTAATAGTGCGGTCAGTCAACCGTGCCGGTGCGTCGGCCAGGATTTGAGCTCGTCGGACCGCGGGCATGTGAGCCAGCACCACCAGCCCACTGGCACCCGCGTGCAGCGGGCCGGTCTCGCCTATGCCCAGGACCAGCCGCAGCGACTGCGTCGACGGGAACTCCTGGACGCACGTGCGGGACGCACCCGAAGCGCGACTCAACGTCGCGGTCTCACCCAAGGCGTCACGCAGCCGCATCATCGGTCCGGTCGCTGCAACGATCACCGCGTCTGACGACAGGTATTGCCCGGCCAGCCCGAGGATTGCGGGCCCGAGTGCATAACCCCCGCCAGGCGTCCTGGTAACCCAGGAACCGCCCTCGAGTGAGCGCAGGAACCGCAGCACCGTCGGCTTCGGGAGCTCGACGTCCGTGGCGATCTCGGTCAGTGTCCGACTCGGGTGCCCGCCGAGCGCCCGAAGGATGGAGAACGATCGCTCCTGACTCTGCATTTTGCTGAGTGTATCTGTGATTTCGATCATTGAAACCATTCGCCGCAAACCCCAGTAGATGATCTTGACGATGGAAGTGACTCGTGCCACAGTTACGTTGATCGTAATTGCAGTTTCAGTGAATGAAATCCCGGAGGCGGAATGTCCCGATCACGAATCGTTGCGCGAACACTGGCGGGACTGTCGGTCGCGGCACTGGCACTTGCCGCATGCGGGTCGGGCGGCGGTGGTGAAAGCTCCGGCGGCGGCGAGACGTTGCAGGCGATCGCCGGCACCAATGTCGATTTCATCTCGCTGGTCCCCATCGCCGCATGGAAGATCCTCGAGGAGGAAGAGGGGATAAAGGTCGAGCAGCGATTCGTCGAAGATGGCGCCACCGCGATCCAGGGCATGCAGCAGGGCGCAGCCGTCATCGGGACCAATATCGGTGTCAACACCGGCGTACCCGCGGTCGACAACGGTGCCACGATCGTCGACGTCGTCGGAACCCAGCGGCCCACGTGGGCACTGGCCGTCGCACCCGACATCAACAACTTCTCCGACCTGGAGGGCAAACGCATCGCCGTGCACGGCGAGACATCGTTCACCCGCGCGGTCGCGCAGTACTACGCGAAGGAAGAGGGTTTCACCTACGAGGAGCTGATCATTCCGGGCAGTGACGTCCGCGCGGAGGCGTTGGCCAAGGGCCAGATCGACGCGTCCGTGATCGACCTGCCCGATGTCGTGCAACTCAGCAAGGAGTACCCCGGTTCGTTCAAGGTGCTGTCCACCTTCGGCGAGCAGTTCCCCGACCTGATCGAGCAGGACCTGTGGCTGAGCAAGCAGTGGGCCACCGACAACCCCGAACTGGCCACCAAAGTGGTCAAGGCGATCGTGCAGGCCAACCGCAAGCTCACCGAGGACCCGGCCTGGGGACTCGAGATCGCCAAGGAGAGCCTGCCGGACATGGACCCGGGCGTGCTGGAAGACCTCGTCAACGAGTATTCCGAACGGCAGATCTGGTCGACCGACGGCGGCATCACGCCGGACAAGGCGCAGACCACACTGCAGTTCTTCCAGGACGTGGGTGAGATCAACATCGGCGCCGCCGACGCGAACGCAGTCGAGAAGTACTTCGACTTCAGCTATCTCGACAGTGCGCTAGCCGAGCTGGACGGCAACGGCAGCAAGTGACGGCTCGCGCCGACAGTGGTGCCCGGCTCGCCCCAGCGAAAGCGCTGAGCGGACCGGGCACCCACCCAGCCCCCAAAGTCTCCACAGCACAACAGTTTCGGCACCGCTACGGCATCCGTGGCCTCAGCCTGCTCGTCGGCACGGCCTCGCTGCTCGCCGGCGCGCTGGTGTGGCAGGTCTTCGGCCTTCTCCAGGAGAACGACCTCTTCATCCCGACGTTCACCCAGACGGTCGCCGCCCTACTCGAGCAGACGGCCACCGCGGAGTTCTGGCGCGCCTACGCATCCACATTGGTGCCGTTTGTATTCGGCTGGCTCACCGCACTGGTGCTCGGCATTGCGTTCGGTGTCGCGATGGGGTTGATGCCGAGGCTCTCGAAGATCTCGATGCCCTATTTCGCGTTCCTCAACGCGCTGCCGGTCTCGGCGCTTGTTCCACTCGTGGTCATTGCGTTCGGCATCAACGTCACCGCAGGCGCGACGCTGGTGTTCCTGTTCGCGATCGTCGACGTGGTGCTCACCTCGGCCGCCGGCGTGCGCTACGTCGACAGGGACCTCGTCGAGATGGCCCGTTCATTCGGAATGAGTCCGGTGCGCCGGTTCCGCCGCGTGATCTGGCCCGGCGCCATGCCCGGTGTCATGGCCGCGGTGCGGGTCGGGACGGGTCGCGCGATCGTCGGCATGGTCGTCATGGAGTTGCTGCTCGTCTCCACCGGAGTGGGCAAGCTGATCACCCGCTACAAGGACACGTTCCTGAGTGCCGAGCTGTACGCCGTCGTGATGTCCCTGGGCATCTTCGGTTTGGTGATGCTCGGACTCACTCGCGCACTGGAGCGCCGTGTGCTGAGTTGGCAACCCGCAAGAAAGTAGAACTGATGCTCACGTTCGACAACGTCTCTGTCACCTTCACCAAGCGCGATGGCGAACCATTCACCGCGCTCGAGAACGTCTCGTTCGAGGTTCCCGACGGTGAGTTCGTTGCGCTGATCGGTCCCAGCGGATGCGGAAAGACCACCCTGCTCAAGATCATCGCCGGCCTTCAGAAGGCCACGTCCGGCATCATCGCGGTCGATGGTTCGAAGATCACCGGGCCGGGCCCGGACCGGGCCCTGGTGTTCCAGAACTTCGTCCTGCTGCCGTGGTACGACATCATCACCAACGTCGCATTCGGACTCGAGGCGCGCGGTGTCGGCAAGACTGAACGGCTGCAGCGAGCCAGCGCCGAGTTGGCCCGCGTCGGCCTGACGGGGTTCGAAAACCATCTGCCGCACGAACTCTCGGGTGGTATGCAGCAACGCGTCGGCATCGCGAGGGCGCTGGCGGTGGAACCGCAGACGATCCTGATGGACGAGCCATTCGGCGCCCTCGACGCGCTGACCCGCCGGGTGATGCAGCGCGACCTCGCAGCGATCTGGTCCGAGGAGAGCAACGACCGCACCGCCGTGTTCGTGACGCACAGCATGGAGGAGGCGGTGTTCCTGTCCGATCGGATCGTGTTGATGAACACCCGGCCTGGACGCGTCGAAGAGGTCATCGAGGTTCCGTTCAGCCGGCCACGCAGCGATGAGGTCACCCGGTCGCAGGAGTACCGCGACTTCGTGGACTACCTGTCCTCGCGCCTGGAGAACATGCAGCGCAGCGACATGGAGACCACCACCGGGGCTTCCGCATGACCGCAGCCGTGGCATCGGCGGTGACTCGAAAACGAAGCGCCGCTCAACTTTTCGATAAGGCTCTGCCGCTGATCAGCGTCGTGATCTTCGCCGGGCTCTGGGAAATTGTCGGCCGGCTCGAGCTGTCCCCCGCCGTGCCGTCGCTGACCAGCGTGGTGGCCGCCATGACGGATGTGTTCGGCGACCACCGGTTCCAGGATGCCGCCGCCAACACCGGCATCACCGTGCTCGTCACCTTCTTCCCCGTCATCATCCTGGGCGTGCTGATCGGCGCCGCGATGGGCAGCAACCGCTGGGCCGAATGGGCCGGAACGCCGTATCTCAGCCTGGCACTGTCGATTCCGCTGGTCAGCCTCATCCCGGTGTTCATGCTCATCTTCGGCCTCGGTCGCGGGACGATCATCGCAGTGATCGTGGCGTACTCACTTCCGGCGGTCATCGTCAACACCCAGGCCGGAATCGAGAGCGTCGACAAAGACCAGCTCGACATGTCGCGGTCCTTCGGGGCGTCGCGACTGCTCGCGTTCCGACGCGTCGTGCTGCCGTCCGCGTCGGCGCTGATACTCGCCGGTGTCCGCGTCGCCGCGGGCCGGTCGATCAAGGGTGCCATCATCGCCGAGCAGGTGATCGGCCTGATTGGACTCGGCGGGTTGATCCAGCGCTACGGCGGGGCCTTCGCGGTCGAGGATCTCTACGCGGTCATCCTGTTCATCGGCGTCGTCGGCATCCTGGTCGTCCGGTTGATCGGCTTCGTCGAGCATCGATTCGCGGCGGCGCGATGACCGACTCCCGCCCGCCGCTCGAAGGGCTCGTGGTCGTCGACCTGACGCGTGTCCTCGCTGGCCCGCTGTGCACGATGATCATGTCCGACTTCGGCGCCGAGGTCATCAAGGTCGAGCGCCCAGGTGTCGGTGACGACACCCGTGAGTGGGATCCACCCGCGATTGCCGGCGACGCCACGTATTTCATGAGCGTCAACCGCGATAAGAAGTCGATCACCATCGATCTGTCGACGCCTGCGGGACGCGATGTCGCCACCAATTTGATGGCGCGCGCCGACGTCGTCGTCGAGAACTTCCGCAGTGGCGTGATGGACCGGCTCGGCCTCGGGTATGACGAGATCGCCGCGCTCAACCCCAAGGTGGTCTACTGCTCGATCCCGGCCTTCGCCGGCTCGCCGTCGCCGAAGCCGGGCTACGACCTGCTGATGCAGGCGCTGTCGGGGCTGATGTCGCTGACCGGAACCGAGGGGCCCACCAAATCCGGTGTGGCGCTGCTGGATGTGATCACCGGCCTGTACGCCACCACCGGTATCCTCGCCGCACTTGAGGCTCGGCACCGCACCGGTGTCGGCCAACGGGTGACAGTGGGTCTGTATGAGGCATCGCTCGCCGCGTTGGTGAACCAGAGCGCGGCTTACCTGTTGGCTGGGCAGGTCGCGGGGATCGCGGGAAACGCCCACCCGAGCATCGTGCCGTATCAGGCGTTCGAGGCCCGCGATCGGGCGTTCGTGCTCGCTGCGGGCAACGACAAGCTGTTCCGGGAGACCGTCGACGTGCTCGGCTACCCCGAACTGGCCGACGATCCGCGCTTCGTGACCAACAATGTGCGGGTCGAGAATCGGGACGAGTTGGTGGGCCTTCTGGCAGAGCGGTTCACGACGCGCGATGCCGCGCACTGGGTGCGGGAGTTCGACGCCCGAGGCGTGCCCGCGTCACTGGTGCGGTCGCTCGACGAGGTCTTCGCCGCGCCTGAGTCGCAACACGCGCTGGCCGATATCGCCGACCCCCGCCGCGGCCCCCTTCGCTATGTCCGAACTCCGGTGGAGTTGTCCCGCACAGCTTTACGGCAACCGGCGAGTCCTCCCCCACAGTTGGGCGAGCACAGCGACGAAATCCTGGCCGGCCTCGAGGCCTTCGCCACCGACCACGAACGAGGAGACCGATCTTGACAGACCGCGTGGTGGACCTTCACACGCACTTCTACACCGACGGATATCTGAAGGCGGTCGAGGCCGCGCCGAGCACCGACGTCTACCGTCGCGGCGACGGCAGGTTCGTGTGCCGTTGGCAGGGCGGGGTGGCGCTGACGGTCCCGCAGCCGCACCCTGGCGTGCCGCAGCGCCTGGAGATGATGGACGAGCTCGGCATCACGATGCAGGTGCTTTCGGTGCCCTCGCCCAACGCGTACTTTCTGCCCGCCGAGCAGGGACGGGCGTTGGCGGACAACGTCAACGAGGAGTTCGCCGATATCGCGCGGCAGCATCCCGATCGCTTCGACTGGCTGGCGATGGTGCCGATGCAGGATGTCCCGACGGCGATCGCCGCGGCGGAGCACGCCGTCGATCAGCTTGGCGCCAAGGGACTTCACCTGCTGACCAACGTCAACGGTGTCTACCTCGACGATCCGTCGTTCGAGCCGTTCTGGGCCTACGCCGACGCACGCGCGCTGCTGGTCTACCTTCATCCGACCGTGCCAGAGTCGACGAAATCGCTTGAGCCGCACGCGTTGGCGATCGCGATGGGGTTCTTCGCCGACACCAACCTGTCGGTGGCCCGGCTGGCCTACAGCGGCGTCTTCGCGCGTTATCCGTCGATCCGCTGGGTCATCTCACATCTGGGTGGCACGCTGCCGTTCATGCTGCCGCGTCTCGACAGCTACTGGCGACAGTTCCCCGAGGCCAACGAGCGGTGCCCCGAGGCGCCCACGTCGTACATCAAATCGCTGGTCTTCGACACGGCCTCGGCCCACCGCCCGGCGCTCACCTGCGCGTACGAGGTGTTCGGCCAGGAGCGACTTGTCTACGGCAGCGACCACCCGCATGTGCCCGGCGGCAGCGGACCCTATCTCGAGGCGCTCGAGGTGCTGCCGCTGACCGACGAGCAACGCGCGGAGGTCCTGTACCGCCGGGCAGACACTCTGCTTGCAGGCGGACGGGTATGAGCGAACCGGTCATCGTCGCGCGCAACGTCGTCAAGGGCGAGGTCTCGGTGTCGCCCTTCGGCGCCGACGACCAGATCGGCATGCTGAACCTGCTGACGTCCGACTCCACTCGTGATGTGCTGGCCCGGGCGGATGGCGGCCACGTCATCGATCTGTCGGTGGACGTGTTCGTCGGCATGCCGACGTGGACGGCAGGCGGCGAGCCCCCGTTCCAGATGTGGATGGAACACACGCCCCGCGGCACCGCGGTCGACGACCCGATCGGCGTCGGCAGGGCACACAACGAACACGTCAGCTGGTCGGCAGACTCGATGTCGATGTTCATCCACACCGGCACCCACATCGACACCCTCAACCATTACGGCTATGACGGCCGGATCTGGAACGGGTTCAGTGCCGACGAGCATCTCGGCACCAAGCACTGGAATATCGCTGGCGCAGATGCCTTCCCGCCGATCATCGCCCGCGGTGTCCTGATCG
The DNA here is from genome assembly GCF_002591975.1 of Mycobacterium neglectum. Lineage (GTDB taxonomy): Bacteria > Actinomycetota > Actinomycetes > Mycobacteriales > Mycobacteriaceae > Mycobacterium > Mycobacterium neglectum. Next base: position 16,700 of record NZ_NVQE01000037.1, read on the forward strand.
ATGTGGCCGCATTGCACGGTGTCGAGGTACTTCCCGACAGCTACGCGATCGGGCGGGCCGACGTAGAGTCCGCGCTGGAACGGCAGGGCGTCGAGTTACAGGTCGGCGACGTCGTCTGCGTACGCACCGGCCGGGGCAGCGTCTGGCCCGACGCCGCACGCTATCTGCCGCGCGAGCCCGGGCTGAACCTCGAGGGCGCGAGCTACATCGCGGAGGCGGGGTCGATCGCGATCGGCGCAGACAACATCGCGTTGGAAGCCCTGCCCTCGGCCGACCCCGACAACTGGCTGCCGGTGCACACCTATCTGCTCGCCGAGTGCGGGGTACCCATCATCGAGGTGCTCGAACTCGAAGAGTTGTCCCGCCAGAAACTGTACGAATTCGCCTTCGTGGGTGCATGTATGAAGATCCGCGGCGCCACCGGTGGCCCGATGCGTCCCCTCGCTATGCCGTTCAAGGAGAGCTGATGCCACGAGTCACAGATGTACATGCGCACTACATCCCGGTCGATTCGGTCGATCTGATGGCCACCGGCCGAGTACCGGTGGCCCTGCACGAGGACGACGGCGTGCCCGGCTGTATCGGGCTGAACGGCATGCGGGTCGGCACCACGATCGGCGCGCTCAGCGATGTGGAGCAGATGCTGACCGCCATGGACGCGGCGGGCGTCGACGTCCGCGTGATTTCGCCGCCCCCGTTCACCTACCGTTACTGGGCCGATCCCGCCGAGACGCTGACGCTGCACCGCAGAATCAACGAGGCGACGGCCGACGTGGTGGCCCGGTACCCCAACCGCTTTGTGGGCCTCGCGTCCGTGCCGTTGCAGGCGCCGAACCTCGCGGTGCCCGAACTGCACAGGGCGCTGGACGAACTCGGCCTCGCCGGCCTTACCGTGGGAACCAACGTCGCGGGCGGCAACCTCGCCGACGACGGCCCCTCGACAGTCCTCGCCGCGCTGGCCGAACACGACGCTCCGCTGCTCGTGCATCCCGACTTCGTGCCCACGGAGCGCATCGCCCAGCACTATCTGGTCAACCTGCTCGGCATGCCTCACGAGTCCGCGATAGCGCTCGCGAACCTGCTGCTGTCGGGCCGGCTCGACGAATTGTCCTCTCTGCGACTGTGCTTCGTACACGGCGGCGGGACGCTGCCCTACCTGCTCGGCCGCCTGGACAAGGGGTGGGCGGTGCGTCCGGAGACCCGATCGGCCACCGGCGTGCCGCCGTCGGAAGGGCTCGACCGGGTCTGGTTCGACTCGCTGACCCACTCGCCGCTGGCGCTGCGCTACCTGATCGATCTCGTCGGCCGCGATCACGTCGTGGTCGGTTCCGACAGCCCCTTCGATGTCGAGGAGGCGCAACCGCTGCAGCGGCTACGGCAGTGTCCCGGTCTGACCGGAGACGAGGAGACGGCTATCGTGCACGCCTCGGCGGTGGCGTGGTTGCACGGCCCGAATGCCGACCCGTACACCACCTCCACCACGACAGCGAGGAGTACCGTCCCGTGAAGATCGTCCGCTTTGACGATTCACCGACGTTCGAGCCCAAGGGCCACGCGGGCGTCCTCAACCATGCCCTGGTCAGCACCGAGTGGCACGACACCCCCGAGGTCGGCGTGTGGTGGGGTCGCTTCGACGACGGCGGCGCGTCGAACCTGCACATCCACGTCGGCGCCACGCAGGTCTATGTGGTCTTGGCTGGGACGTTCGTCGTGGACGACGGCGAGACGGAACACCGGCTGAACGCACGGGACACCGCGATCATCGGCCCCGATGAACCGCACCGTATTCGCGCCGAAGGAGACGCCGAGGTGATGGTCGTGACGACGCCGGGTCTTCGCTGACGCATCCCCAGTTACATCGGAGATGCACTCAGGGTCAGTGACTCGGGCTGAGAACTAGGCGCTCTTCTCGCGACGCTCGTTGCGTGGGGGCTTACGCGGAACGATCGTCGGCAGCACGTTGTCTTCGACGGTCTCCTTGGTGACGACCACCTTGGCGACGTCGTCGCGGCTGGGGATGTCGTACATCACCGGCAGCAGGACCTCTTCCATGATGGCGCGCAGGCCACGAGCGCCCGTGCCGCGGTGGATCGCCTGATCGGCGATGGACTCGAGCGCGGCCTCGTCGAACTCCAACTCGACGCCGTCCATCTCGAACAACCGCGTGTACTGCTTGACCAGAGCGTTCTTCGGCTCCGACAGGATCGTGACGAGCGATTCCTTGTCGAGGTTCGTCACCGAGGCGACGACCGGCAACCGGCCGATGAACTCCGGGATCAGGCCGAACTTGATCAGATCCTCGGGCATGACCTCGGCGAAGTGGTCCTGGGTATCGATCTCGGCCTTGGAGTGCACCTCGGCGCCGAAACCGAGACCGCGCTTGCCGACGCGGTCGGAGACGATCTTCTCCAGACCTGCGAACGCACCAGCCACGATGAACAGCACGTTGGTGGTGTCGATCTGGATGAACTCCTGATGCGGATGCTTGCGGCCGCCCTGCGGAGGCACGGAAGCCTGGGTGCCCTCGAGGATCTTCAGCAGTGCCTGCTGCACACCCTCGCCGGACACGTCGCGGGTGATCGACGGGTTCTCGCTCTTACGGGCGATCTTGTCGACCTCGTCGATGTAGATGATGCCGGTCTCGGCGCGCTTGACGTCATAGTCCGCGGCCTGGATCAGCTTGAGCAGAATGTTCTCGACGTCCTCGCCGACGTAGCCGGCCTCCGTCAGCGCGGTGGCGTCGGCGATGGCGAACGGCACGTTCAGCATCTTCGCCAGCGTCTGCGCGAGGTAGGTCTTGCCGCAGCCGGTGGGGCCGAGCATCAGGATGTTGGACTTGGACAGCTCAACCGGCTCGGCGCGCGAATCCCGCATTTTCTCGCCGGCCTGGATGCGCTTGTAGTGGTTGTAGACGGCGACGGCCAACGTGCGCTTCGCGGTGTCCTGACCGATGACATATCCCTCGAGAAACTCGCGAATCTCCGCCGGCTTTGGCAGCTCGTCGAGTTTTACGTCGTCGGCGTCGGCGAGTTCCTCTTCGATGATCTCGTTGCAAAGATCTATGCATTCATCGCAGATATATACGCCAGGGCCCGCAATGAGCTTCTTGACCTGCTTTTGACTCTTTCCGCAGAACGAGCACTTCAGCAGGTCACCGCCGTCTCCAATGCGCGCCATGTGGTGAGGTCCTACTTTCCTTGTTCGCAAACGGTATTGAATCGGTTCGCTACGAGATCCCACTGGGTGTTAGACCCGACGCTACCCGCTTGTTCCAGCGCGAGGCGACCGATAAAGCCGAATCGCGTGTTTGGTATTCATTTGTGTGGGCAGAACATATCGCCTAAACCACCCCGCAACCCCTCCGAACGCGCTGGCGCGGCCTGGCGTGTCGCCGCCGTTACCTCTTCGGGAGCCGTCCGCAACCAAAGTACCCGTCGCTGAGCAGTTACCTGCAACCGCGCGTTCTGCTTACGGCAGACGACCGAGACTATCGGCGACCCGGTCCGACCGGCCCTGGGCCTACCGGACCTGGACCCACGGGGCCAGGACCCACCGGACCCACTCCGACCGGACCCACCACGCCCCCGACGCCGATTGGTCCGACGGGCCCGACAACCGGGTTGGGGGGGTTCACGTAGACGGTCGGGTCGACAGGCACGCACGTGACCGTGTACACGTCCCAGTACATCCCGTAAGGGCATGGCGGTGGTGGTGGCGGTTGGGCGCTGCTGACCGCGGGTGATCCGAACTGCACCAATACACCGGCCGCCGCCGAACCGATCAGCGCCAGCATCGCCGCGCGAAGTCGTAGCCCCACGATCGTGCCCCTCCCCTGCTGCCGTGCCCGTCTGCACGGTGTCGACAGCTTGCCACGCGGGATGGACCCCGACGCGCGGTTCGGCGGCATTACCCACCGGGGACGTACGGCAACCGCTTAGCTCAGGAGGTCTGCGCGGAGAGCTTGCGGTACTCAAGGACGGTGTCGATCACGCCGTACTCCTTGGCCTCCGCGGCCGTCAGGATCTTGTCGCGGTCGGTGTCCTTGCGGATCTGCGCAGCGTCCTTGCCGGTGTGGTGGGCCAGGGTGGTCTCCATCAACGTGCGCATCCGCTCGATCTCCTTGGCCTGGATCTCCAGATCGGAGAATTGGCCCTGGATGACGCCGGACAGCGCGGGTTGGTGGATCAGGATCCGGGCGTTGGGCAGCGCGAGGCGCTTACCGGGGCTTCCCGCGGCGAGCAGCACAGCGGCCGCCGATGCGGCCTGGCCGAGGCAGACGGTCTGGATGTCAGCCCGCACGTACTGCATGGTGTCGTAGATCGCCATCAGCGACGTGAACGAGCCACCCGGCGAGTTGATGTACATGGTGATGTCGCGGTCGGGATCAAGCGACTCGAGCACCAGCAGCTGGGCCATGATGTCGTTCGCCGACGCGTCGTCGACCTGCACGCCGAGGAAGATGATGCGCTCCTCGAACAGCTTGTTGTACGGGTTGGACTCCTTGACGCCGAAGCTCGAATGCTCGATGAACGACGGCAGGATGTAGCGGGCCTGGGGCTGGATCACGGCACCGCCGTGGGGCTGGAGGCGGGGGTCAGCCTGGAGATGGGTGCGGTCGGTCATTTGTCTAGTCCTGCGGTCGGGCCGGTGCCATTGATATTGGCGCTGGTGATGATGTGGTCGACGAAGCCGTATTCGAGCGCCTCCGGGGCGGTGAACCACCGGTCGCGGTCGGAGTCCGCCTCGATCCGCTCGAGGGTCTGCCCGGTGAACTCGGCGTTCAACCGGAACATCTCCTTCTTGATGACCGCGAACTGCTCGGCCTGGATCGCGATGTCCGCAGCGCCACCGGTGATACCGCCGAGTGGCTGGTGCATCAGGATCCGGGCGTGCGGGAGCGCGTAGCGCTTGCCCTTGGTGCCCGCTGCGAGCAGGAACTCACCCATCGATGCGGCCATGCCCATCGCGTAGGTGGCGACATCGCACGGTGCGAGGACCATGGTGTCGTAGATCGCCATGCCCGCGCTGATCGATCCGCCGGGCGAGTTGATGTAGAGGTGGATGTCCTTGGTGGGATCTTCGGCGGACAACAGCAGAATCTGCGCGCACAGCCTGTTGGCGATGTCGTCGTCGACCTGTGATCCCAGGAAGATGATGCGCTCGGACAGCAACCGCTCGTAGACAGAGTCGACGAGGTTGAGACCGGGCGATGCACCACGCATGTCAGTCACGACTGAATACCTGCTTTCTTTCAAGTCCTACCACTCACCGACACTAACCAACCTGCAGCAGCGTGCACTCCCTAGACAGGCCGCGTTCGCTCACAGCGTCACTTGGTGTCGGCAGTTTCCTCGTCTTGTGTGTCGGCTGGAGCTTCTTCTGCGACTTCTTCTTCGGCTGGAGTTTCGGGTGCTTCCGGTACGTCGGCATCGCCACCCCGGGAGAAGAACTCCGAGGTGTCCACCACCTCACCGTTCGAATCGGTGACGGTGGCACCCTCCACGATGTGCGCGACGGCGAGCCCGCGGCGCACGTCGGCGAACAGCGCCGCCAACTGGTTGTTCTCCTGCAGAGCGGCCAGTAGCTGTTGCGGCTCCATACCGTACTGCTGCGACATCAACATCAGCCGCTGGGTGATGTCCTGCTGACCGACCTGGACGTCGAGCTTGTCGGCGATCGCGTCCACCAGGAGCTGGGTGCTGACCGCCTTTTCCGCGTTGGTGCGGTTCTCGGTGTCGAACTGCTCGCGGCTGCTGCCCTGGGCTTCGAGTGCCTCGGCGAACCGAGCCTCGTCGTGGTCAAGCCCGTGGATCGCATTGTGCAGCGCCTCGTCCACCTGCCCCTGCACGACGTTCTCGGGGAGCGGCACGTCGACCTGCTCGAGCAGCGTCTCGAGCACCTTGTCGCGGATCAGTTCGGCCTGCTGGACGCGCTTGCGCGTACTCAGCTGCTCGGTAAGGCTGTTCTTGAGCTCGTCGATGGTGTCGAATTCGCTTGCAAGTTGGGCGAATTCGTCGTCGGGCTCAGGCAGCTCGCGCTCCTTGACCGACTTGACCGTGACGGTCACCTGGGCGTCCTCACCGGCATGCGTTCCGGCGGCGAGCTTGGTGGTGAAGACGCGGGTCTCCCCCTCCTTGAGCCCGATGATCGCCTCGTCAAGGCCTTCGATCAGCTGGCCGGAGCCGATCTCGTGGGACAAACCCTCGGTCTTGGCCTCCGGCAGATCCTCGCCGTCGACGGTCGCCGACAGGTCGATGGAGACGAAGTCGCCGTCTTCGGCGGCGCGGTCCACACCGGTCAGCGTGCCGAAGCGCGCGCGCAGGTTCTGCAGCTCGGTGTCGACCTCTTCGTCGGTCACTTCGATGGCGTCGACGGTGAGCTCCAGTGCGTCGAGGTCCGGGAGTTCGAGCTCGGGACGGATGTCGACCTCGGCGGTGAACTCCAGGTCCTCGCCGTACTCCTTCTTGGTGACCTCGATCTCGGGCTGGCCGATGGGTCGCAGATCGGAGGTCGTCACCGCCTCGCTGTACCGGCCCGGCACGGCATCACTGACGACCTGGTCCAGCATGGCCTCGCGCCCGAAGCGGGCCTCGAGGAGCTTGCGCGGCGCCTTGCCGGGCCGGAAGCCGGGCAGCCGGACCTGGCTGGCCAACTGCTTGAAAGCCTTGTCGAATTCGGGTTCGAGTTCTGTGAAGGGCACCTCCACGTTGATGCGAACCCTGGTCGGGCTCAACTTCTCGACGGTGCTCTTCACTCTCGTGCTCCTCGTAATTCTGGGTGGTTCTGGTCTTCGTGCGGGTGGAGTCGGGGTGACAGGATTTGAACCTGCGGCCTTCCGCTCCCAAAGCGGATGCGCTACCAAGCTGCGCTACACCCCGCGCCGTCGCGGCCGCCCTCAAAACACAGAACGACCACGCGAGATACTACGGCCTGGACGCGCGCCGCCTTTAATTGGATGATTCCGTGGGCGCCGGTACAGTCTGCTGGTGCAACACACGCGGGCGTAGCTCAATGGTAGAGCCCTAGTCTTCCAAACTAGCTACGCGGGTTCGATTCCCGTCGCCCGCTCTCAGGCCCCTGCCCTGATAGGACCCGCCGCTGTGGGTGCTATCGCGGCGGGCTCGGTGGGCCGCGGCCCCGCTCGCCCACACGTCCACACAACACTGCCGCCCCCGGTGAATCCGGAGGCGGCAGCAGAAGACTCAGATCAGATCACCAGTCGCTGATGGGCGGGCCCACCGGGTACTCCCCTTCGTACGCGGACGCGGTGCTCCCGACCACGGCGCGGACGGTATCGCGGACCTCACCCTGCGCGCTGACGACGCCGGCATCGGCGAGGCGAGTCTCGGCGATGCTGCTCGCCACACCGTAGTCATTGATGCGGATGACGGCGTTCTGCGTCTGCGAGGCGGTCACGACGGGGCTGGGGCTGATTTCGTCGACGTCGGCGCTGGCGGTGCCGCTACCGAGACCGATTGTGGCCGCGGCGACGGCGAATGAGCCCAAGCCGACCAGGCCCAGCTTCTTCGAATTGCGAGTGAGAGCCTTGGCACAACCAGCCATCAGCATTCCCCTTTTGTTAGGGAGGACGGTGGTCCTCATGATGGAGTTCAGGGCCTTAAGACTAGCGTTCGGGCGTGATTCCTGCACACTCAATTCAACGTTACCGACTTTGATAATTCCCTGCTCACAGGGGGTTTAAGCAAGTCTCCAGGCGACTTTCAGCAAACTGCCAGCAATGTCGGCATCGCGCCGCCCACTCCTGTCCAGGTCGGCGGTCCGGTATCGGTCCGTTCCATGGACGCAACTACGATTCGGCATTGTGCGCCGCTGTTGTGTCGCCGCCATTGCGGCATTGATGATGCTGCCGGGTTGCGCCGCCCAGTCCTCAGACGTCCAACGGCCGCCGCCATCGGAGGAGTCCAGCGCCGTCGCCACTACTCCGCCATCCGGCGGTGTCTCTACTGCAGAAGTGCGCGAGGTCCGATCCGGTGACACCGCGCATCTGGTTGAGGTGCGACTGGCCGGCAATGACGGGTTCGACAGGGTAGTGCTTGAGTTCGCGGACCGGGTCCCGGGTTACACCGTCGGCTACCAGTCGCTGCCTGCGCGCGCCGACGCGTCAGGGGCGGAGATCCCGCTACCCGGGGCGAGCGCGGTGGTACAGGTCTCACTCCACCCGGCGACCGGTGCCGGATGGGGTGGCGACACACGCACCTACTTCGGCCCGTCAACGATTGCCGCCAGCACCACGCAGGTAACCGAAGTGAAGTCGGCTGGCGATTTCGAGGCGGTGCTGACCTGGGTGGTCGGTCTGCGGGACACAGTTCCGTTCCGAGTCCTCGTACTCGACGGCCCACCTCGCTTGGTCATCGACTTTCAGCAGTGACTCACGGCAGCCCATAATCGGCGACACCCTCAAGCGGGGCTATCGCACGCCGTGACTCATGGTCGAGAATGCATCGAATCGCGGACTTCCCTCGCGACGCGACAGTCCGGAAGGGCGATATGGCAGCGGAGGAACCGGCGGCGGTCCGCACGGCGGTGGTGGTCGTGCACGGGATGGGCGAGAAGCGTCCGATGGAGACATTCGAGGGCTTCGTGAAGTCGGCGCTGCATCCATGCAACGGGAAATGGGACTACTCCGCGCGGCCGACCGTGATCACCGACTACTACGAAGCACGCCGCTTGGCCGCCCCTGAGGCGGACTTCTACGAGTACCACTGGCCCTTCCTGATGACCACAGGCAAGTACGCAGGGGTTGCGCCCACCGCACTGCGGCTCTTCCTGCGTCGGCCTGCCAACGTCCCCGACGCCCTCCTCGGGGTCTGGCGGCTCATGTGGATCTCGGTACTGGCAGCGCTGATGGTCATCCCCGTCCTGTTCGTCGCGGGGTATGCGCTCAATTCGGATGTGCCTGCCTGGATCATCGGGTTGACCATCAGCGCGGTCGTGCTGATCTTCTGGTTCGGCCTCTACCGCATGCTGGCGAGGCTATTGGTCAACAAGAAGACGGCTCCGCTTGTCGACTCGGCGCGTTACCTGGATCCGTCTCCGCCCTCGTATGCCGCACGACGAGCCATCCGCGCGGGCCTGGTCAACCTGCTCGACGACTTGTACGACGACGAGTACACCCGAATCGTCGTGGTCGCCCACGGCGTCGGCGCCTATATCGCCTACGACGCGCTGATGGTGTTGTGGGCCAAAAAGCGGTGGAAAATAACCGATTTCATCACGGTGGGTGCGCCATTGACCCTCGCCGACCTGTTGTTGACTCGGCCGCCGTTGTCCAGCGGACTCAAGACGTCCGACGGTGCGCTGCGGCACGAGATGTTCGAAGGGCTGCTGCGTCGCGGCGTACTGGTGGGATGTCCGCCCGAGAACGACAAGCCCGAATCTCCGTTCAGCGTCACTCAGTGGACGAACCTCTGGTTTCCGATGACTCGCGGCAGCCGACGCGGCGATTGGTTCGGCGGCGAGTTGGCTCCGCTATTCGGGGCCGGCATTCGAGACATCCCGGTGACCGGCAACGAGCCCGAACGGTTGCGGTCGGGCTCAGCGCACAACGAGTACTTCAGCCATCCCGACCGGGATGAGGAGGGCGACAGCGCCTGGCACCTCCGAAGGGCTCTCGCGTTGTAGATCTCCGCTGTGGGCGTAACCGGACGGTGTTCGCGCCCCGATCCTGACCGTTTCCTGTCGGTACGCTGGACGCCATGAACGGCGTACTGCTCGTCCTCGTTGTCCTGGTTGTCGTAGCTCTCGGCGTCGTCGTGTACGGGGCAATGAAGGCCTCCGATCGGCGCAACGCCGCCTCACTGGATGACGCGAAGGCCGACGCGCGTCGTGTGATCGAACGTCTCGGCGGTCAGGTGATCAACCTGACCGGCAGCGACGAGGCTTCCAAGCAAGCTCTCGCCGACGCGTCGGAGCGATACACCGCGGCGGGTTCGCAGATCGAGCAGGCCACCACCGCCAAGCAGGCGCTACTCGCCAAGGAGAGCGCCCTCGAAGGGCTGTATTACACGCGGGCCGCCCGCGTAGCGATGGGCATGGATCCGGGACCGGAATTGGAGACCCTGGCAGGTCAGCGCACGGCGGGCATGGTGACCGAAGACCGGAAGGTCGACTTCGAGGGTCGTGAGATCGAGGCATCCCCCGGTCCTTCGGAGCGCACCCCGAACTACTACCCCGGCGGCCGGGTCGCCGGACGGCCGGTGCCCGCGGGTTGGTACTCGGAGCCGTGGTGGAAGCCGGCACTGGTCGCCGGAGCGTGGGGTGTGGGATCGATGTTCTTGTTCAGCGCACTGTTCTCGGGCATGGCCGGCAGCGGATACGAGCAGGGCTTCGCGCAGGGTTACGACCAAGGCGCGGGCGACGCCGGCGGCGATGGCGGCGGTGATTACGGCGGCGACGGCGGCGGGGGCGACTACGGCGGCGGAGACGGCGGCTGGGGCGGCGGCGATTGGGGCGGCGGCGGCGACTTCGGTGGCGACTTCGGCGGCTTCTGAGCCGCACGGCGTTGACTCGGCGGCCCCGCACGCAGAGTCAATTCACCTCTGGCAGGTCGGGCACCAGAACAGGTTGCGGCCCTCCAGCTCGGCGGTACGGACCTCGGTGCCGCACACCCGACATGGCTCACCCGCGCGCCGATACACGTAGGTGCGCGGACGGTTCGGCCCATACGACGGTAAGCCATGGTCGTCCTCGCGACGGATCGCGATGATCTTGCCCCGGCGAACACCGACCTTCATCAACTCCACGAGATCTGTCCACATCGCGTCGAATTCGGCCTCATCGATGTGGGTACCCGGCCGGTACGGGTCGATGAGGTGTCGGTACAACAGCTCGCTGCGGTACACATTGCCCACCCCGGCGATCACCGACTGGTCCATCAATAGCGCACCGACAGGCCTGCGAGACTTGCGAATTCGGGCCCATGCCGCAGCTCCATCGGCGTCACGCCGCAACGGGTCGGGGCCGAGGCGCGCCACGATGTCGACGATCTCCGGCTCGGAAATCACTTCACATACCGTTGGCCCGCGCAGATCGGTCCCGTACTCGGTGCCGATCATCCGCATCCGTACCTGACCGACGGGCAGCGGCATGGGAAGCGCGACTTCGGTGAAGGTGCCGTACAACCCGAGGTGAATGTGCACCACGCGGCCACCGTCGTAGTGGTGGAACAGATGCTTACCCCAGGCGCTCGCCTTCTTCAGCGTCCGCCCGTTGACAGCCGCCGCCCCGTCACCGAAACGGCCCTGCGGGCTGGACACCATGACCGGCGCGCGGCCGAAGCGGCGCTGATGCAACCGCGCCAACCGGTGCAGGGTGTGGCCTTCGGGCATCCCCTAGCTCGGCGCGCCGGGCACGGGCGGCGCGACGTGCGTGCGCTCGTACTCGGAAAGGATGTCGATACGACGTTGGTGCCGTTCGGCTTTCGACCACGGTGTGGCGATGAATGCATCGACGATGGCGAGCATCTCTTCCTCGGTGTGCATGCGCCCGCCGATACCGATCACCTGCGCGTTGTTGTGTTCACGCGCAAGCTTCGCCGTCTCGACGCTCCACCCCAGCGCACAGCGCACACCGGGCACCTTGTTCGCGGCAATCTGCTCACCGTTGCCGGATCCGCCCAGCACGATGCCGAGGCTGTCCGGGTCGGCGACCGTCTTCGCCGCTGCTGCAATGCAGAACGCGGGGTAGTCGTCCTCAGCGTCGTAGCTGTACGCCCCGCAGTCGACGGGCTCGTGCCCATTGGCTGCGAGGTGCTCGATGATCCGCTGCTTGAACTCGAAGCCCGCATGGTCGGCTCCCAGATAGACGCGCATGGCGGTCATTCTGGCAGAGCGTTGTGACCGGTCATTGCGCAGTCGACCAAGTCAGTCGAATTCGCCGCGAGCGGTCAGTCGAAAGTCGGCGCCTCCGTGCGGCTGCGCTTGAGCTCCCAGAAGTGCGGATACGACGCGAACGTCACCGAGGCGTCCCACAGCTTGCCTGCTTCTTCGCCGCGCGGGATCTGCGACAGCACCGGGCCGAAGAAGGCGACTCCGTTGACGTGAATCGTCGGCGTGCCGACGTCGTCGCCGACAGCGTCCATCCCCTCGTGGTGGCTCTTGCGCAGCGCCTCGTCGTACTTGTCGGTGTTGGCCGCCTCGGCCAGCTCGGCCGGCAACCCGACCTCCTCGAGCGATTCCTTGATGACGACGTCGAAGTCTTTGTTCTCCTGGTTGTGGATGCGTGTGCCCATCGCGGTGTACAGCGGCGCCAGAATCTCGCTGCCCTTCGCCTGCTCGGCGGCGATCGCGACGCGGACCGGCTTCCATGCCTGCTTGAGGCCCTCGCGGTATTGCTCGGGAAGGTCTTCTTTGTTCTCGTTGAGCACCGCCAGGCTCATCACGTGCCACTGCACCTCGATATCGCGCACCTTCTCGACCTCGAGGATCCAACGGGACGTGATCCAGCACCACGGGCACAGCGGGTCGAACCAGAAACCGGCGACAGACTTCTCAGGCATGGGATCCTTTCGGGCGGGTGGAGTCAAACGTCCTTTCAGACAACCTTGTACCCCCCGAGCGTGTTCCCGCTGCCACGTAGTACGAGGTAGCGGCGCACAGGACACGCATAGTGTGCAAAGAGTTACATGACTGTGTTGCCGATGTGACTGTTGTCAATCAGTGTTTCACCTGTGATTAAAGCGAAACGCACGATCGCCATGACAGTGGTCGGCGTCGCGACGGCATTCAGCCTCGCGGCACCGGCATCCGCCGACCCCATCGACACCAACTTCCTCGACGCGTTGAACACCGCAGGCATCGGCTACGGCGATGCGGCAAGCACCGAACAACTCGGTAGGTCGATCTGCCCGATGCTCGTCGAACCGGGTAAGAACGTCGCGAGCATCTACTCGCAGGTCTCCAACAATGGCATCAGCCCGGACATGGCCGCGTTCTTCACGGGCATCGCCATATCGATGTACTGCCCGCAGGCGATGACCTCGATCGGCAATGGCACGATCCTGGACAGCTTGGGTGGGCTCAACGGACTCAACGGGCTCAACGGACTGGGTGCGCTCAACGGGCTCGGGATACCTGGGCTGTAGCGGGCGCGCTCACCGCGGGCCGGGCCACTAAGTTGGACGGGTGGCCCTTCCCAATCTGACCCGCGACCAAGCCGTCGAACGCGCCGCGCTGGTCACCGTCGACAACTATCGCATCGAACTCGACCTGACCGGCGGCGACGGCAAGCCCGGCGAGCACACGTTTCGATCGGTCACGACGGTCGAATTCGCGGCAATCGCCGGCGCCGATACCTACATCGACATCGCCGCCGACCGCGTCCGTAGCGCCGTGCTCAACGGCCGCGACATCGACGTGTCGGGTTACGACGAGTCCACCGGCATTCCGCTGTCGGGATTGGCCGATCGCAACGTCCTCGTCGTCGACGCCGATTGCACCTACTCCAACACCGGCGAAGGGCTGCACCGGTTCGTCGACCCGGTCGACGACGAGGTCTACCTGTACTCACAATTCGAAACCGCCGATGCCAAGCGGATGTTCGCATGCTTCGACCAGCCCGACCTCAAGGCGACCTTCGAGATCACCGTCACGGCGCCGTCGCACTGGGAGGTCATCTCCAACGGCGCCACATCCGGCGTCGAGGACGCGGGGGCAGCCAAGCGGCACACCTTTGTCGTCACGCCGAAGATGAGCACCTACCTGGTGGCGCTGATCGCCGGCCCGTACGCCCGGTGGGACGACTCCTACAGCGACGAACACGGCGACATTGCGCTGGGCCTGTTCTGCCGCAAATCGCTGTCGGAGTTCATGGACGCTGACCGGCTGTTCACCGAGACGAAGCAAGGATTCGGCTTCTACCACAAGAACTTCGGCGTGCCGTACGCCTTCGGTAAGTACGACCAGCTGTTCGTTCCGGAGTTCAACGCGGGTGCGATGGAGAACGCGGGCGCCGTGACGTTCCTGGAGGACTACGTCTTTCGCAGCAAGGTGACGCGCGCGTCCTACGAGCGGCGCGCGGAGACCGTGCTGCACGAGATGGCGCACATGTGGTTCGGCGACCTCGTCACGATGCAGTGGTGGGACGACCTGTGGCTCAACGAGTCCTTCGCCACGTTCGCCTCTGTGCTGTGCCAGGCCGAAGCCACCGAATACACGCAGGCATGGACGACGTTCGCGAACGTCGAGAAGTCCTGGGCGTACCGGCAGGACCAGTTGCCGTCGACCCATCCGGTGGCCGCCGACATCCCGGATCTGCATGCCGTCGAGGTGAACTTCGACGGCATCACCTACGCCAAGGGCGCCAGTGTGCTCAAGCAGCTCGTCGCCTACGTCGGGCTCGAAGAGTTCTTGTCCGGGCTGCGGGATTACTTCCGCGACCACGCTTTCGGGAATGCGACGTTCGGCGATCTGCTCGGCGCGCTGGAGAAGGCCTCCGGTCGCGATCTGTCGGGGTGGGGCAGGCAGTGGCTCAAGACCACCGGACTCAACACGCTGCGCCCCGAATTCGACCTCGATGCCGACGGCCGGTTCACCCGGTTCGCGATCGCCCAGAGCGGGGCACACCCAGGCGCCGGGGAGACCCGGGTGCACCGGCTCGCGGTCGGAATCTACGACGACGACGGCAGCGGCAAGCTGGTGCGCACGCACCGCGAGGAGCTCGACATCGAGGGTGAGGCTACCGAAGTTCCTGCGCTGCAGGGAGTTTCGCGCGGCAAACTCATCCTGGTCAACGACGACGACCTGACGTACTGCTCGCTGCGCCTTGATCCCCAGTCGCTGCAGACGGCGCTCACCCGGATCGCGGACATCGCCGATCCGCTCCCCCGCACCCTGGCGTGGTCGGCGGCCTGGGAGATGACTCGCGACGCCGAACTCAAGGCCCGCGATTTCGTCGCGTTGGTCATCAGCGGTGTGCATGCCGAATCCGAAGTGGGGGTGGCACAGCGTCTGCTGTTGCAGGCGCAGACCGCGCTTGGCTCCTACGCCGACCCCGCGTGGGCGGCCGAGAACGGCTGGCCGGCATTCGGAGATGCGCTGCTGGACCTGGCACGCGAGTCGGCACCGGGCTCAGATCACCAATTGGTGTTCGTCAACGCGTTGTGTGCCTCGGTGCTGTCGGGAAACCACATCGCTGTGCTGTCGACGCTGCTGGACAACGAACCCGCGGCGGTGAACATGCCCGGTCTGGTGATCGACACCGACCTGCGCTGGCGCATCGTCACCGCACTGGCGACTGCGGGCGTCATCGACGCGGATGGTCCAGAGTCACCGTTCATCGATGCTGAGGCCGAACGTGACCCGACTGCGGCAGGTGGGCGCCACGCCGCGCAGGCCGCAGCGGCGCGCCCGCAGTTGGCGGTCAAGCAGGCGGACTGGCAGGAGGTCATCGAGGATGACACCCTGGCCAACGTCACCGCACGGTCGATCATCGTCGGCTTCGTGCGCCCAGGCCAGGACGAGCTGTTGAAGCCGTTCCGGGACAAGTACTTCGGCGCCATCTCCGGTGTCTGGCAACGACGGTCGAGTGAGGTCGCGCAGACCGTCGTCGTCGGGCTGTATCCGTCGTGGGACATCAGCCAGGCGGGCCTGGACGCGGCCGATGAGTTCCTTTCCGACCCGGACGTGCCGCCGTCGCTGCGTCGACTGGTGCTCGAGGGACGCGCCGGGGTGGAGCGTGCCCTGCGCGCAAGGGAATTCGACGCTAGCTGACTTCCTGTTCTCCCCGCGAGTGTGCGTGTTTGCGGGCGACACGCCGCATCCCTGCCGGAGTTTGCGCACGTTCGCGCGGCACACTTTTCCGATGGCGGTCAATCGGAGTCGACGGGCACGCGCTGCCCGCAAGCGGAAACGGCGGATGGACGCCGTCGAGCATGACCTGACTGCCGAGCAGTGGGCGGCACTCAAAAACGCCTGGGACGGCTGCGCCTACTGCGGCGCGACCGACGGTGCGCTGCAGCGCGACTGCGTCATGGCGATCTCGCGAGGCGGGCGGTACACCGTCGACAACGTCGTGCCCGCATGCGCGAAGTGCAACACCAGCAAATGCAACGACGAGGTCACCGGATGGATGCGGCGCAAACGTCTCGACGAACGCAAGTTCCTACAGCGCTACGTCGAAATTCGTGCGGCGCTGCTACAGCTGGAGGCGTCAGCGGGGTGAGACACCCTCACTCATGACCTGCACGGCCTTGATCAGGCCTGGGATGAGTTTGCCGTCGGAGAACAACTCGGCGCCCGCCGCCACACCCTTGGGTGCGGACTCTTCGATACCGCGGCCACTGACGTCGCTGCCGTAGACCACCTCGATCGCGCGCTGGTTCGGCGACACCGCCAGCAGGACCGCATTGTCGGGGGTTGGCACCTTCGCCAGAATCTGGCGGGCGGTCGCCGCGGTGTCGTCACCGAGGTCGCCGATGAACACCGCGAAGCGGGCCTTGGCCGCACGCGAGCCGTATTTCATCGCGTCATCGAGGAAGACGAGTTCATTGACCGGGAACGGATAGTGCAGCGACAACTCACCGGGTTCGGTGACCCCGGAGATCCGGCCGCTGTTCGTGACGACCCAGCCGCGCGGCAGTTCTGCCAGTTCAGTAGATGTGGTCGTTGCGACTTCACCACTTGCCACTTGCGCCGCCTCCTACCGTGACGGGGTGGCCATGGCCGCCATGACCGTGATCGGCGGGCTCGTCGGCCGCCCAAAGGATCGGCTCGCCCGTCCACTTCTCGGACAACTTGTACGTCTCCGGGTGCGGGTTCCTGCGCTTGGGGCCGACGACGTAGATCAAGAACATCAACACCAACAGCACGGCCAGCGGAACCCCTCCGAGGAGGGAATGAGTAAGTGCAGTGCTCACGCGCAAACCGTATCAGCTACGGGTCAGGCTGCGCCCTCACCCAGATACCGCACCCACGCCGGGTCGAGTTCTTTCACGCTCGACAGCAGTCGCCAATGCTGCCCCTTCGGCGGCACCGGCACCGAGCGCAGCGCCCAGCCCAATTCCGCGAGCAAACGGTCGGCCTTGCGGTGGTTGCACGTCGAGCACGCCGCCACACAGTTCTCCCACGAATGGTCGCCGCCGCGACTGCGTGGCACGACGTGGTCGACCGTGTCGGCCTTGCCTCCGCAGTAGGCGCAGCGAAACCGGTCACGGTGCATCAGCGCTGCCCTGGTCATCGGGATGCGCGCACGGTAAGGCACCCGGACGAATGCCCGCAGCCGAATCACCGACGGCACCACGATCGAGCGGGTCGCGGAGTGGATGACCGGACCGCCAGGGTCGTCGTGGACCACGTCAGCTTTTCCGCACATCAGCATGATGACCGCCCGCCGCATGGGCAGAGCGGTCAACGGTTCGTACGTGGAGTTCAGCAGGAGCACCCGCCGCCGGCCCCACAGCGAGCCTTCGTTCGTACTGGGAGGATGGGTTTCGACGCTGTGCAGGACACGCGACTGCGCGTGCGGTACCGCGGGCCCGGATAAGCCCGCTGCGGCATCGTGAAGCCGCTGGCCAGCCCTTCTGGACGGGCCTTTCTTGCGATGCGCCATACGTCCTCCGACCGACAGTTCACCACGGATTCCTGTCAAACGCACGACAATTCTGACCGTGTTCGCTGGTCAGTCCCGTGAACATCGGGTGACGCCACCGGTCGGGCGGCCCGCTGTGGCGACAGGACACAATGGTGGGGTGACACAGCCCCAGCGGTCGTTCTACGACGAAGTCGGTGGCCATGACACGTTCCACGCCATCGTGTCGCGGTTTTATCAATTGGTGCGCGAGGACGAGATCCTGCTTCCGCTGTATCCCGAGGGCGACCTCGACGCCGCCGAGGTGCGGTTGCGGATGTTCCTCGAGCAGTACTGGGGCGGGCCGAGGACCTACTCCGACCAGCGTGGTCATCCCCGGTTGCGCATGCGGCACGCACCGTTTGTGATCGGCTACATCGAGCGCGACGCGTGGCTGCGCTGTATGCACACCGCCGTCGCGGAAATCGACTCCCAGACCCTTGACGACGAGCACCGCGCCGAACTGTTGGCCTACCTGGAAATGGCTGCGCAGTCGATGGTCAACTCACCCTTCTGACGAGCAGGCCACGCTGCGGTGAACGCGCCGTTTCCTCGACTGTCGTGAAGGGACGCTGCCAGTACATTGGCGGCGATGAGTGAAAACACACCCCCCTGGTGGTCGCACGCGCTCTTTTATCAGGTCTATCCACGGTCGTTCTTCGACAACAACGGCGACGGTCTCGGCGACCTCGACGGTGTGACCGTCAAGCTCGACTACCTCAAGGCGCTCGGCGTCGACGCGATCTGGCTCAACCCGGTCATGGTGTCGCCGATGGCCGACAACGGCTACGACGTGGCGGATCCCCGCGATGTCGACCCGATGTTCGGTGGCATCGATGCGCTGGACCGGCTGACGGAGGCCGCTCACGACGCAGGCATCAAGGTGACGATGGACTTGGTGCCCAACCACACCAGTTCGGCACATCCCTGGTTTCAGGCCGCCCTGGCCGCCGGCCCCGGCAGCGATCAGCGTGAGCGCTACATCTTCCGCGACGGCACCGGCCCCGGCGGCGTGCATCCACCGAACAACTGGGTGTCGATATTCGGCGGGCCCGCGTGGACGCGCGTCGTCGAGCCCGACGGCAATCCCGGGCAGTGGTATCTGCACATCTTCGACGCCGAACAGCCGGATCTGAATTGGGACAACCCCGAGGTCTTCGAGGATCTCGAGAAGACGCTGCGGTTCTGGCTGGAACGCGGCATCGACGGGTTCCGCATCGACGTTGCACACGGCATGGCCAAGCCTCCAGGGCTACCGGATATGAAGGTCATCGAGGCCGAGGTGTTGCTGGCCGATATGGACGACGACCCGCGCTTCAACAACGACGGCGTGCACGACATTCATCGCCAGATTCGCACCGTGTTCAACGACTATCAGCACGCCGTCGCGATCGGCGAGGTGTGGGTATACGACAACGATCAGTTCGCCGCCTACGTGCGACCCGACGAGTTGCATCTCGCCTTCAACTTCCGGCTGCTGCGAGCCGATTTCGATGCCGCCGACATCCGCGGTGCGATCGAGAACTCAATGACCGCGGCGCACATCGCGGATGCGACACCGAGCTGGACGCTGGCCAATCACGACGTCGACCGTGAGCCGACTCGCTACGGCGGCGGAGCCATCGGACTGAATCGCGCAAGGGCGATGACGTTGGCGATGCTCGCACTGCCCGGCGCGGTCTTCATCTACAACGGTGAAGAGCTGGGCCTGCCGAACGTCGATCTGCCGGACGAAGCGCTGCGCGATCCGGTGTGGGAGCGCTCGGGGCACACCCGGCGTGGACGTGACGCCAGCCGGGTTCCCGTGCCGTGGGAGGGCGAGGCGCCGCCGTTCGGCTTCTCGGCCAATCCCGACACCTGGCTACCGCTGCCCGCCGACTGGGCGGCGTTGACGGTGGAGAAGCAGCTCGGCGATCCGGCTTCGACCCTCGAGTTCTACCGGCTGGCGATCGAATTGCGTCGTGACCGAAGCGAATTCGACGGCGCGACCATCGAATGGCTCGACTCCCCCGCCCACACGCTGGCTTTCCGGCGAAGCGGCGGATTGGTGTGCGTGCTCAATGCGGGTGCTGACGCGATAGCGCTGCCCGACGGCGAAGTACTCCTGTCCAGCGCCGAACTGGTCGATGGCGAGCTGCCGCCGGACGCCGCCGCCTGGCTGGTCTAGTCCTTGCGCGAGCGTGCGGCCTCAATTGTGCGCCTAGGGCTGTGGTTTCACACTTATCCACAGCCCTGTACGCAATAACGGCGATCCGAGCCGTAATTGTCGGCATCGAGCGCAAGCATCACGGCATGCGCGAGGTGTTCATCGGCAGTGAGTCCCTGGCTAGCGGTGAGCTGACCCGCGGCAGGCTGAGGTGGAACTATCGCGCGATGTTCCCCGACGTGTATGCAGAGAAAGGGCTCGCACCATCGCTTCACCTCAACACAGTCGGGGCGTGGGTATGGTCGCGCGGCGCGGCCGTGATCACGGGCCGGGCCGCCGCTGCGCTCCACGGCGCACTCTGGATCGCCGCGGACGCACCCGTCGAGATGATCGGACCCATGCCTCGCGCACCGAAAGGCATTGTCGTGCGACGAGAACGGATCGAAGCCGACGAAGTCGTCGAACGGGACGGACTTCTCGTGACAACACCTCAGCGGACGGCCTTCGACCTCGCCAGGCACTTGCCTCGCGATGCGGCGGTCATACACCTGGATGCGCTCGCACGGGCCACTGATGTGAAAGCCGCAGATGTCTTGCTGTTGGCCGAGCGATATCCGAGGGCTCGTGGACTGCCTCGTTCGAGCATCGCTCTCGACTTGATGGACGGTGGCGGACACTCACCCAGGGAAACCTGGTTGCGCCTGCAGCTGATCGACGCCGGATTCCCCAGACCACGAACGCAGATTCGGGTCACCGACGGCTTCCGCCAGGCATTCATCGATATGGGCTACGACGAGCCCATGGTCGGACTCGACTACGACGGCCGCCAACACCTCACCGACCGCAAGCAATACGTGCATGACATCGGGCGTGCTGACCTCATCGACCGCCAAGGCTGGATCGACATCCACGTGGTCGCCGAGCACAGCAGGCGATACATCGTCCACCGTGTCGCGGAGGCATTCGCCCGTCGCGGCTATCGCCCAAGATTGCGCAGAGGGTCGCGGTAAGGCCTGAAATCACAGCCCTACACGCACTCTCGCGACTACACGTCCCTACCGCAGCACCAGGGCGGGGTCACCGCGCCGCCGGTAGACCGAGCCGAAGCGCGCGTCGATACGCAGCCACGCCGGAAGAGCGCGCACGCGAACGATCTCGTCGGCGCCGACGGCTTCACCGGACTGCGGCAGGAAACCCATTGCCGTCAAGGCGAATACACATCGCATCGGTATCCCGACGCTGGCGTCACCGGCGCTGACCGCTACCACCTCCTGGTCCAGCAGCGACGCCGGCGGGCCGTGCGAGCTCGAATGTTCTTTGGCGAGGGCGATTCCGCGCTGGGCCAGATCGAGCATGACACCGGCAGGCACATCGTCGAGGTGCTCGAATCCCGACTCGGGCGGCAGGGCGCCTCGCCACGCCGAATCCATCGCGAAGCCGGTCTCGACGTATCCGCTGGAATCCATGGCCGTCAACCCGGTGGCCAGCGCATCGGCGCCCGCGGACAGGTCGACGGGCTTGACCCGCCCACCCACGACACGACTGGCCAACACGTCGAACCCGGTGGACACCCATGCCGTGAGCTGGCCATCCCCGCGCTCGCGCAACCGGATCACCGCAGCGTCGTCCAACCGCAACGCCCGGTCTACGAATGTTGCGAGGTCTTCGCGATTTGTGGAGTCGTTCAGCCAGATACCGCGCTCAGGTTCAGTCATCTCGTCCACTGCTGCAGGTAAGCGCGTTGGCTCTCTGAAAGCCGGTGCAGTCGTTGCTCCTTGATGTGCACTGCGGCCAGTTGCGTGTCAGCGATCACCGCGGGCTTTGACTCGCGTGGCGCACCCACCGACCGCACTTCGTATCCGATGGTGAAGTCGACGGACCGCACGCGCTTCGACCACATCGTCACCTGCAACGGCGAGTCGATGAGACGCAACTGCGCCTTATAGGTGATGTTCACGTCCGCGATGAGCAACCCGATCGTTTCGATTTCGGGGCCGAACGGCTCACGCAGAAAAGGGATCCGGGCTTCCTCGAGGAGGGTGACCATCGTGGCGTGGTTGATGTGCTGATACATGTCGATGTCCGACCAGCGGACGTGCACCGGCGCAACGAAGCCCGCGCTGGCCGCACTTCGCTGACGCTCATCGCCAGTCACCCAGAAGTCCCCGTTCCACTGGTCCGTGTCATGCTGCGAATCTGGCGTGCCGCCACCGACAGGGTGGCCAGATCCAGGTCGCCGCCCTCGTAGATCTCGGCGAGCGTCCGTCGCGCACGGGCGACTCGGGAGCTGTTGGTCAACTCCCACTCGGCGATCTTCTCGACGCCGTTCTCGTCGGGCTCACCAACTGCGAGGACGTCGAAGCACAGCGCCCGCAATGATCCATAGATGTCGTCGCGGATCGCCAGGCGCGCCAACGAATGCCAGCGGTCATCGCGCTCCAGGCGCGACACCGCGGTAAGCAGGCTGTCGGTGTTGAAGTGATCCATCAGCGCAAAGTAGGTGTCGGCGACCTCGGCCGTGTCGCGGTCCACTATGTCGGCGATGTCGATGACGTCCAGCAGGCTGTACTGGTACAGCCCGGTCGCGACCATGTACGCCAAGTCATCCGATACGCCGTGGGAGGCGAACTCGCCGGCCTCCTTGGCGACGATTGCCTTGTCGTCGCCACGTAGCCACTCCGACATACGCGGCGTCAGCGCGGCAACCTTGGCTGCGAACCGGTTGGTCTCGGCGCCGACCGCAAGCGGTTGTGGCCGGTAGTTGAGCAGCCAGCGTCCGGCACGATCGATGAGCCGACGCAGATCGAGCGTCATCCGATCGGATACGGCGACCGACACCCCGTTGTCGCTAGCCGCGCGAATCTGGCGCAACACCTCTCCGATCCGGAAGATGGCGTCGGTCGCCGCGTAGCTGCGGACCGCGTCCACCGGCCCCACACCGACGTCCTCGGTGACACGGTAGGCGTAGCTGATGCCTGCGGTGTCGACGAGGTCGTTGACCAGCATCGTGGTGACGATTTCCCGGCGCAACTGGTGCGAGCGGATGTCGGTGCTGAATTGTTCACGAAGCCTGACCGGGAAGTACGTCGGCAGTCGCGACGCGAACGCCTCCTGGTCGGGCAGGTCGCTGGCCAGCACATCGTCCTTGAGGGCGAGCTTGACGTGAGCCATCAGCGTCGCGAGTTCCGGTGAGGTCAAACCGATTCCGATCTCGGTGCGGCGTCCGATCTCCTTCTCGGACGGCAGCGCCTCGAGTTCCCGGTTCAAGCCGCGATCCTGGGCGAAATCCTTGATCATCCGCGCGTGCACGTTCAGCAGGCTTGCCGCGTTCGCGCGACTTGTGCCGAGCAGGTCGTTCTGATCGACGTTGTCCTCGAGCACCAGATGCCCGACCTCGTCGGTCATCGACAACAGCAATTCGGTGCGGTCCTCGGGCCTGACCTTGCCCGCGGTGACGAGTGAATCAATCAGGATCTTGATGTTGACCTCGTGGTCTGAGCAATCAACGCCCGCCGAGTTGTCCAGCGCGTCGGTGTTGATCCGGCCACCGGCAAGATCGAATTCGACGCGCCCCAGCGAGGTGACGCCAAGGTTTCCGCCTTCGCCGACCACCCTGGCGCGCACCTGATTACCGTTGACGCGCACCGGATCGTTGGCGCGGTCACCGACGTCGGCGTCGGACTCACTCTCGGCCTTGATGTAGGTGCCGATACCGCCGTTGAACAGCAGATCCGCCGGGGCCTTCAGGATTGCCTTCATCAGGGCGGGCGGTGTGAGTTCCTCGACACCGTCCTCGATTCCGAGTGCGGCGCGGGCCTGCGCGCTGATCGGGATCGC
Source organism: Mycobacterium neglectum (assembly GCF_002591975.1). Taxonomy (GTDB): domain Bacteria; phylum Actinomycetota; class Actinomycetes; order Mycobacteriales; family Mycobacteriaceae; genus Mycobacterium; species Mycobacterium neglectum. The sequence continues at coordinate 40,266 of NZ_NVQE01000037.1, forward strand.
CTTCTGTTCCCTGCTGTAGACACCGCCGCCCCCGCTGATCAGCGAGGTGTCGTAGTCCTCCCAGCTGGACCGCGGAAGTTCGAAGAGGCGCTTGCGCTCGTCCCACGACGTCGCCGCCTCGGGATCGGGATCGATGAAGATGTGCCGGTGGTCGAACGCCGCGAGCAGCCGAATGTGCTTGGACAGCAGCATCCCATTGCCGAACACGTCGCCGGACATGTCCCCGACACCGACGACGGTGAAGTCCTCGGACTGAGTATCGACGCCCATCTCCCGAAAGTGGCGTTTGACGGACTCCCACGCACCCTTGGCGGTGATCCCCATCGCCTTGTGGTCGTAGCCCACCGATCCGCCTGACGCGAAGGCGTCGCCGAGCCAGAAGCCGTAGGACAGCGCCACCTCGTTGGCGATGTCGGAGAATGTCGCGGTCCCCTTGTCCGCCGCAACCACCAGGTACGCGTCGTCGCCGTCGCGCCGGACCACGTCGGGCGGTGTCACCACGTCACCGGTCGCCTTGTCGACGTTGTCGGTCACGTCGAGCAACCCCGAGATGAAGAGCCGGTAACAGGCCACGCCCTCGGTGCGCTGAGCGTCCCGGTCGGTTGCGGCATCGCCCGACGGCGATGGCGGGTTCTTCACCACGAAACCGCCCTTCGCGCCGACCGGCACGATGACGGCGTTCTTCACCGCCTGCGCCTTGACGAGCCCGAGGACCTCGGTGCGGAAGTCCTCCTTGCGGTCCGACCAGCGCAGGCCGCCGCGAGCGACATGCCCGAATCGCAGGTGTACACCCTCGACCCGAGGTGAGTACACGAAGATCTCGAATCGGGGCCGCGGCAGCGGAAGTTCTTCGATCAGACCGGGATTGAGCTTGAAGGACAGAACGTTCTGCGCACGAGCGGACTCCTGCCGCGAGACGAAATAGTTGGTGCGCAACGTCGCCTGAATCATCGAAGCGAATGCGCGCAGGACGCGGTCGGTGTCCAAGCTGACCAGCGCGTCGATGTCGGCGGCGACGGCCGCGGCGGCAGCCTGGGCGTCACGGCGTCTCGGTTCGTCACCGGTCGGAGTTGTCGGCCAGAACAAGGCCTCGAACAATTCGACCAATGACCGTGCCGTTGCGGCATTGTCGTTGATCACGGTCTCGATATGTGACTGGCTGTACGGGAACCCCGCCTGGCGCAGATACTTCGCGTAGCTGCGCAGAACCGCGACTTGCTGCCAGGTGAGACCGGCTCGCAGGACGAGCTCGTTGAACCGATCGATCTCGGCGCGGCCGTGCCAGATTGCGGTCACCGCATCGGCGAAACGCGCCTCGGCGGCCTCGCGTTCCGGACCCGGTGGCACATCTGGGATCGACTTGTGGGGTGAGATCTTGAACTGATAAATCCAGACCTGCAGCCCATCGGGCCGGGTCACCGTAAACGGCCGTTCCTCGAGTACCAGGACGCCCATCGACTGCAGCATCGGCAGTAGGTCGCTCAGCGAGGCCGAGCGTCCGCCCAGGTAAAGGGTTAGCTGCGCGATGCCGTCGCTGGCGGTGACCAGGACGGGCTTGATCGAATCATCCTGCAGCTCTTCAATGATGGCGATGTCGTTGATTGCGCCTGCCGGCTCGACCGCTTCCTTGTAGAAGTCGGTGAAGGCTGTCGCGTAGTGCTCGGCCTTGGACTGCTCGATGGACCCGCTTTTGGCGGCACCGGTCAGCCGGTCTCCCCAGGTGCGGGCCGCTTCGGTGAGCAGATGCTGGATACGGGTTTCGTTCTTCAGCGATGTGTCGAGGTTCGCCGGACGCGAGCCGCCGGGCATACGTACTGTGAAATGCACTACTGCCCAGGGTGATTCGCTGACACGTGCCGTGTATTCGATGCTCACCCCGCCGAGTTCGGAGACCAGGATCTCCTGCATCTCCAGCCGGACGGCGGTGGTGTAGCGATCACGGGGCAGATAGACAAGACACGAAACGAAGTGCGCGAGCGAATCAGCTCGCATGAACAGCAACGTGCGCCGTCGAGAGCCTAGGTCGACGACCGCCTTGGCCATGTCGAGAAGTTCCTGGGCGGACAGCGCGAACAGTTCCGAACGCGGAATGGTCTGGATGATGTCGAGCAGCAACTGCCCGGGATGGCTCGGATCGCGCTGCGCCAACGCCAAGGCCTCTCGCACGCGCCCTGAAATCAGCGGTATTTCAAGCACATTGGCATTGGTGGCTGCGACGGTGAACAGACCGACGAAGCGGTGTTCGATGGCCACGTCGCCCGATTGTTCTCGCACCACGACGATGTAGGGATACGCACCGTAGCGGAGATAGCTCGGGATCGTGGCCTGAGCCAGCACGAGCAGATCGCTGCTGTGAGTCAGCTGCGGCAGCACGTCCTGGCGTAGCCGGAGTACGCCGAGCCGGCTGGCCAGGTCGACAGAAGAACGTCCGTCGCTGACCGCGCAGCGCTGGTACCCCAGCAGTATGAAGTGGCCGTCGGCGAGCCAACGCAGGAGCGCTGCGACGTCCTTGCGGTCACGTCCGGAGAAACGGCCTCCGGGATCGTTGTCGAGTTCCTGGGACAGCCCGCGCAATGTGGCTGCCATCCCAGTGGAGTCGATCGCGACCTGACGCGCGTCGGCCAGCACACCGGGCAGCTGCTGCGCGACCTCCGCGAGCCCCTTGCTGTCAGTCGCCTGCGCGAGCTGGATGTGGATCCAGCATTCGTCGACACCTTCGCGGGACGCTCCGACATCGGCGGGCGGCCGCATGTCCAGCAGTTCGCCTGAGGGACTGCGACGCACCCGAAAGACGGGGTTCATGATCGCCGAATACGACACGCCGTACCGGTGCAGCAGTACCGTCACCGAGTCCATCACCATCGGGGTGTAGTCGGTGACGATCTGCATCGCCGGGCCGAAACCTGCGGGATCGTCGGCGCCGTACACCGCGACACGGGTCTCGCCGACCGCCCGGAGCCGGCCCAGTCGATGATGCGCGGTCACCAGACCCGGACCCATCATCTGCCGCGACGTCATGTCCACCGGCAGGGTTACCGACGCGTCGGCGGCAGGTGCGTCGTGTGGGCCGCGGTACGTATCGAGATAGGCATGCGCAAGCCGCGCGATCTGCTCCGGGCTCAGCGCCTGAGGCGCTCCAGCTCCGGAGCCACCGGAACCAGGGTCAGCTGGTCTCCCGACGGCTCCCGGATTCACCGACATGCCACGCTCCTCGCCTGTCCCCGCGGACCGCCCGCCGTTGGATGTCGCCGCCAGCCCGATGAGCAGGCGACGCAGTGGTCCGCACGATGGACACTAGTCTCGGGTGAGGCGACGGTGGGTCACCCTGTGCGGACGTGCCGCGTCCACACCGAGCCGCTCCACCTTGTTCTCCTCATAGCCGGCGAAGTTGCCCTCGAACCAGAACCATTTGGCCTCGTGGTCGTCGTCGCCCTCCCACGCGAGGATGTGCGTGCAGGTGCGGTCGAGGAACCAGCGGTCGTGCGAAATCACCACCGCACAGCCCGGGAAGTTCTCCAGCGCGTTCTCCAGGGACGACAACGTCTCCACGTCCAGGTCGTTGGTCGGCTCGTCGAGCAGGATCAGGTTGCCGCCCTCTTTGAGGGTGAGCGCCAGATTGAGCCGGTTGCGTTCACCACCGGACAGCACGCCGGCCGGCTTCTGCTGATCCGGACCCTTGAACCCGAACGCCGAGACATAGGCCCTCGATGGGATCTCGTTCTGCCCGACCTCGATGTAGTCCAGCTTGTCGGACACCACTTCCCATACCGTCTTCTTCGGGTCGATGCCCGCCCGGCTCTGGTCGACGTAGCTCAGCTTGACCGTCTCGCCGACCTTCACGGTGCCGCTGTCGGGCTGCTCGAGACCGACGATGGTCTTGAACAACGTGGTCTTACCCACACCGTTGGGTCCGATGACCCCGACTATCCCGTTGCGTGGCAGGGTGAAGGACAGGTCTTTGATGAGCGTGCGTCCCTCGAATCCCTTGTCGAGATGCTCGACCTCGACAACCACGCTGCCCAACCGCGGTCCCGTCGGGATCTGGATCTCCTCGAAGTCGAGCTTGCGCGTCTTTTCCGCCTCCGCGGCCATCTCTTCGTAGCGCCCAAGCCGGGCCTTGCTCTTGGCTTGGCGTGCCTTGGCACCGGACCGGACCCAGGCCAGTTCCTCCTGCAGTCGCTTCTGCAGCTTGGCGTCCTTGCGGCCCTGCACGGCGACGCGCTCGGCCTTCTTCTCCAGGTAGGTCGAGTAGTTGCCCTCGTACGGGTAGGCACGCCCCCGATCCAGCTCGAGAATCCACTCCGCGACGTTGTCCAGGAAGTAGCGGTCGTGCGTGACGGCCAGGATCGCGCCCTTGTACTCGGCGAGATGCTGTTCCAGCCACAACACGCTCTCGGCGTCGAGGTGGTTGGTCGGCTCGTCGAGCAGGAGCAGGTCGGGCTTGGACAGCAGCAGCTTGCACAGTGCGACGCGCCGCTTTTCACCACCGGACAGGTGGGTGACGGGCTCGTCGGCCGGCGGGCAGCGCAGGGCATCCATCGCCTGTTCGAGCTGCGAATCGATGTCCCACGCATCGGCGGCGTCGAGCTGCTCCTGGAGCTGGCCCATCTCCTCCATCAGCTCATCGGAGTAGTCGGTGGCCATCAGCTCGGCGACCTCGTTGTAGCGGTTGAGCTTGCCCTTGATCGCCACGCCGTCCTCGACGTTCTCGCGGACCGTTTTGGTCTCGTCGAGCTGCGGCTCCTGCTGCAGAATGCCGACCGTCGCACCGGGTTGTAGCAGTGCGTCGCCGTTGTTGGCGGTGTCGAGACCGGCCATGATCCGCAAGACGCTCGACTTACCAGCCCCGTTCGGGCCAACGACGCCGATCTTCGCGCCTGGAAGGAAGTTCAGACTGACGTCGTCAAGGATGACCTTGTCGCCGTGCGCCTTGCGGACCTTCCGCATCGAATAGATGAATTCGGCCATGCCGTGGTGTTGCCTTCCCAAGATGGTTCAAGTCGTTTTCTCGCCGCCGACCATCCTAGGCGTGGCCCCACCGGCGGAGCCGACGGTGTGCCCGCGCCTACGCCGTCAGGGGCAGCGCCTCGCTGGATTCGTCCGCCCGGTCGTCATCGCTTGCCCTGGCGGCGTCGTCGCCGAGGTCGGCGGCCTGCTCGTCGGCCCGTTGCTTGCCCCGGTCGATTCGCGCGTTGCACCGAGCCAGATCAGGCCCGACAGCTGTCGCCCGTACCTCGACCGATGAGCGCCGATTGCCGTCACGATCCTCGTACTCGCTGGTGTAGATGTGGCCGACGACGATGACCGGGTCGCCCTTGACGAGGCCGGCACTCGCACCGGCGACCGCCCGCCCCCAGCAGGTCACTGTGACGAACAACGAGTTACCCGGCTCCCATGTTCCTTCGGCGGATCGGCGGCGCGAATTGCTCGCGATGCGGAACCTGACCATCTCCTGCTCGCCGACCTGGCGGTGGATCGGATCGGTGACGATGTTGCCGACGATGTGAAACGGCGTCTCGAACATGATGTTTCCTTTCATTACTTGCGACGGCCGGCAGCCCGGCGCGTCGGTGACACCCAAATTGACCGTCTGACCGCCGACAGCCAGCCGTTCCGAAGCGCGTCGGGGGACGGAGGGTGTGGATGAATCCGCAATTGTGGACAGCGCCTTCAGCCGCGGACGAAGCCCTTGTTGCGCATCAGGAAGTCGGCCAAGAACCCGTCGTGCGGAATGTGCGCTGCACGCAACCACGTCGGGTGGCGACCGCTATAGACGTTGGACACAGTCGGGTCGTCGACGAGTTCGTCGATCAGGCGCTCGTCGTCGGTGACGGCGTTGATCACCAGGGAGCCGCGAAACGGTTCGAGGCCGTAGTCGCGGGACCACGGAGACACCCATACGCACGGAAACGGCAGTTCGGTGTTCAGCCTGGCCGAGTCCGGGGCGGCGAGTAGGTGTACCGCGGGACGCAGGGCGGCGGTCCCGTCACCGAGGTCGGCGACCACCTGATCGGCGCCGAGCAGAGCCGTTGCCCCGGCTGCCCGAGCACCGAGGAATCCCGCGATGGACTGCGCGGCGGCGGTGGACATCACCGGCAGCAGGGCCCGCTCGTCGGTGATCGGCAGCGGCTCAAGCGCCGAGAGTCGCTCGGCGATCGCCTCGGCCAGCGGCGCGGCATCACCCTCGAACAGCACCGCGGTGGTGTTGACGCAGGCCGTCCCGCCGAGCGCGCAGATCGACTCGACGATCAGATCGAGATGGTCGCGCCAGTCCTGCTCGGCGGTGATCAGGATCTTCGCCCGCCCTGGACCGTTGACCCACACCGTCGGATCTCCTGCGTACTTGTCGACGACGTCCTGCCCGCCATAGACCATGGCGAGGTCCGCCGCACCGATGATCTCGTCGGCACCCGTGTAGTCGGTGGGAAGATAGGACACGTCTTCGGCGCGAAAGCCGCTCTCGCGCATTGCCGCTATCAGTCGCTGACCAGTGAAGGGCTCACGCCGCGAGGGCCGCACGGCCACCCGGTAACCCAACGCGAGGGCCTGCGGCCACAGACCGTGCACCCCGGGCGCGTTTCCCGACGCGTGCACGGCGAACACCTCACCGCGTCGCGCCCACACCGCGCCGCCGTCGCGGATCTGCCGCCAGTCGCGCGCCGCTCCACTGGGCTGGGCCGGACGCACCGAATCGCACACGGAGGCAAGCTGTTCGGCCACGCTGCGCGCGCCTGCGCGCGTCACCGCGATAGGCAGTCCCGACACCCTGCTGGTCAATGCGACGTAGTGATCGAAGTCGAGCCCGGCGATCTCGTTCGACAGGAACATCTCCACAGCACGAGTCAGCGCGGCCTCGCGCTCAGCGACGGACAGGGGCCGCGCCTTCCGTTGCGCGCTGACGGTGCGGGCCACGTAGAGCGGAGGCACCACCGTCATCTCCACCACCGGAGCGCCGGAGACGTCGGTGATCAATTCGCGCCTGCGGGTGCGGTATTCGCCGTCTGGCCCCATGGCATCGAGGACCGTCACGGTCAGTACACGCCCTCGATCACCGCTTCGCCGTCGAAGGTGGCCACGGGCGCGACCTCGCCGACCGAATCCCCTAGCTGGCCGGGCAATCCGGGCACACGAATCGCGCTGTCGCGTTCGAGGTTGTTCGGGATGAACATGCCCTTGCTGATGTGGTTCATCACCACCTGACCGCGCTCACCGTGCGCGACGCGCTCGCCGGTGTCGGGGTCGACGACCCAGAACACGACGTACGGAGAGCGGGGATGGAACACGAACTCGCCGTCTTGCGTCGCGCGGGTCATCAGCTGCGACAGGATCATCGTGCTGCCGAACGCCACCGTGATCGTCGTCTGGCCGAAGATGTCTCGCAACAGCTCAAGCGTGTCGACGTCGATATGTGCTCCGCTGAGCAGGACGTACCGGATGCGCTGATTGACCAGATCGACGAGGCGATCGTCGCGTGCGATGGCGTCGAACAGCGGAGGCGAGGTGTGCAGATTGGCGACGTTCTGGGTCTGCAGGATGAACTGTGCCTGTTCGAGCACGTGATCGACGTATCTCGACACCTCGGCCGCGGCCCCTCGCGCGGTGAGCTTCTTCACCCAGCGCGGGTCCAGGTCGACGCCGTGAAACGCCGACCCCAGTCGGCGCGAGACCTCCCGTGAGAAGTAGCCGACGCCATGTGGCCCGCTTGGCATGAGGCACACCAGCCCACTGCCGCGGACGAAGCCGCCCATCGCGAAATCCTCGACCTGCCAACGGGTCACCTGCTCGACCCAGTCGGGCAGCTGAGCGGTTCGCTTCGGCGACCCGGTGGTTCCGCCCGACTCGAAGATCAACGGAATCGGGACCGGTGTGCCATAACCCCGCGGGATCAGGTCCTCGACCGGTGCATCGCGCAGCTCACCGAGCAGGTTCGGGAAGCGGCGGAGGTCGTCGAAGGTGTGGATATCGGTCAGCGGGTCGAAGTCCAGGTTTTTCGCCGCCCGCAACCAGAATGCGCACCCGGTGTCCTCGCCGAAGTGCCATGCGACCGCCGAGCGCAGGAATGCGACGGGATCGTCGACGGGTTGACCTCGCGGAACGTCCAGCAACGAGTAGTCGACTTCGGCCACGACCCCAATCCTGTCACCGTTCAGTCGCCACCGATGGCAGGTATCTCGCGAAAATGCATGCGTTAACTTCCCATTCGACAGGCGTTTACCGCTCGACGCGGCGGGCTCCCCCGTAAGTTGAAACGCCATGAGCGAGGACCTTGAGCTGGTGGTGTTCGGCGCCCACCTACGAGGCGGGCCGTTGGCACACCAACTCACGGATTTGGATGCGAGGTGGGTAGGCGAAATCACAACGGCGCCGCGGTATCGGATGTGCGTACTGCCGACCGACCCTCCCAAACCGGCGGTCTCTCGCGTGCCCGAGGGCGAGCCGGGCGCCTCGCTCATGGGTCACGTATGGCTGCTCTCGCCGAGTGCGCTGGGCTTGTTCCTGGCGGCGTTGCCCGCGCCGATGCAGCTCGGCAAGGTCGAGTTCGACGACGGCACATGGCGAATTGGATTCAGTTGCGACGCCGCCGCGACCACCGGACCCGATATCAGCAGCTACGGCAGCTGGCCTGCGGCGATTGCGGCGCACGCGGTCTAGCAACCGATCGGTGTCAGCGAGCCTTCCGGCCACCGAAGTTACTGCGACTGATCCTCACGGCGGGCGAGTTCGGCCAGCATCCGGTTGTAGGCGGCCAGGTCTGCTTCGTCGTCGCGGTCGGCGGCGCGATCGAGCCGCTTGGCGGTGCGCTCGTCGCTACGTCGCCACTGGATCAGCAGCGCGATCATGACGATAACGAGCGGTAACTCCCCTGCCGCCCAGGCGATTCCACCGCCAAGGCGCTGGTCACCAAGCAGGTCGGTATGCCAGTAGAGCTGCAACGATTTGTAGAACGGCTCCCCAAGGACGGTGTTGGTGCTCATCAACACGACTCCGAAGAACGCGTGGAACGGCAGCGAGGCGAACACCATTGCGACCTTGCCCAGCGGTGGAATCGGGCGCGGTGTCGGGTCGACGCCGATCACGACCCAATAGAACAGGTAGCCGGTCAGCAAAAAGTGGAGATTCATCGCGAGGTGGGCTGGGTGGCTGTCCACCGCTGCGTCGAAGATCCCGCCGAAGTACAGCCCATAGAACCCGGCGACGAACAGGATGGTCGCCACGAACGGATTGGTGAGCACGCGCGACGCCCGGGAGTGCAGGGCAGCGAGCAGCCACTCCCGCGGACCGGGAGGATCGTTGCGACCCGCGGCCGGCAACGCCCTCAATGCAAGCGTGACCGGAGCGCCGAGCACGAGCAGGATGGGCGCGAGCATCGACAACAGCATGTGCGCAGCCATGTGCATGCTGAACATGGCCGGCATGTAGCGACCGACACCTGACGATGTCGCCAACAGCAGGACCAGACATCCCAGGAGCCACGCCGCGGTCCGGCCGACCGGCCATGCATCGCCGCGGCGTCGCAGCCTGACGATGGCGGCCACATACACGATCGCGAACACGATTGCGGCCGTGCCGAATACCAAGTCAAAGCGCCAGTCGAACATGATGCGGGCCAGCGTGGGGGGCCCCGCGAGGTCGTAGCCGATCTCGATCGCCGGGATCGAGGGATTGAAGATGGGGGGCACGGGCGGAGGTGTCCGGCCCAACGCAACGGCGACACCGAACGTCAGCCCGAATACCACGGCTTCGACGAGCGCCAACCTGATCAGTGGGCCGCGCGCCGCCGGGTCCGACTCCAGAGCGGCGATGCCGCGGCGTCGTTGCAGCCAGCCGATCGCGCCGAGCACGCACAGCGCGGTCATCTTGGCCAGGAGCAGCCAGCCGTAGGTGGTGTCGAACAAGTCCGCTGGCTGCACGCGGACCAAGGCGTTGACCACACCGCTGAGGGCCATGGCCACGAAGCACCACAAGGCGACCACCGAGAACCGACGCGCGGCCAGCGCGGCATGCTCGCCGCCACGCAGGGCGTGAACCAGCAACGCCAACAGACCACCGGCCCACAGCGCGCCGGCCAGCAAGTGGATGAGCAGGCTGTTGGTGGCCAGATCGTGCGAACCGCCCGACGACGAATGACCGGTCAGTGCGAGCGGCAGCAGGGTCGTCAGTGACCCGGCGAACAGCAGCGGCGTTGGCGACCAGCGCAGCACCGGGATGCTGGCGATTGTCACGGCGGCGGCGATGAATGCGGTCCACCGCCACGCGCCGGCGATCTCGACCAGGCTCGCCACCGACCAGATCGCGGACGGGTCCAGGCGCGAGGACAGCGGCTGGCCGGTCACGTCGGAGACGGTGAGCGGAACCAGCAGTGCGGCGCACACGGTCCACACTCCAGAGGCGACGGTGCCCAGTCGCAGCGCGCGGTAGCCGCCGACGTCGAGAACTCCGGTGGCCTGCGGTGGTACCAGGAACGCGGACATGAGGAACGACCCGACCGCGACGACGGCGGCGATCTCTCCCGCCGCCCGCACAAACGGCAGGCCATAGGTGGTCACCGGGCCGGGATCGGGCAGCCCCGTCGCCGTCAACGCGTCCGCGAGCGACAACGCGGCCAGCCCCGCTGCGGTTGCCCCAGCCAGCACAGCGACCCCGACGAGCACCGGCCACACCGCGCTGCTGCGCACGCTGGAAGCGACCGTCGTCATGCGTTCAGCGTATGGCGTGGCGCTGCGTAGGCCCGCGGGGCCGGTTCTACACCGATTCGCTGCGGAGGTCGCGGCGCGCCACCTCGCGCAGATAGAACTGCTCGCGCGAGAACTGCTCGACCTTCTCCATGTCCCGCAGAATTCCACGGAGCTCGTCGCGGAAGCCGGTGCGTCGATCGTCGAGATCGGCCGCCGGCGTCAACAGATTCTGGTCTGCGACCACCTGGCGCGCCGTGGCGAACAACAGCGCGGACACCGACTCATTGCTGCTCACACGGTGCTGCGCGCTGTATTGATTTCCAACGCCCAAGGCCCGTTTCGTCAGTTCTTTCTCGTCGATTTCGGCGGGCGCGTCGCGCAGTACGTCCGCGACGATCTCATAGGCCTCGAAGAAGGGCCGCAACATGGCACCGGCGATCAGCGGACGCTTCGCACGCAGCAGCCCGTCGACGTCACCCGATGCGACGTGCGATTCCCAATCCTCGTGCTGCCATGACATCTCCTCGGCCACGTGCTCGCGGAACGCGGCGGAGTCGGCGAAATAGAAATCGAATTTCAGCAGATCCCGCAGTCGCATCGCCTGACGCCAGAACGCTTCCAACCGATCGTTCTCGGCACGCCCCGAATAGGCGAGAGCCAACTCGATGATCGACGTCTCGAGGAACGCGTCGATGAGCGTGTTGCGGTAGAACGCCGCCTCATGCTCATCCTCAGGGGCGATCCGCCAGACCGGCTCTCGGCCACCGTCGACACACGTGACCGGATGACGGTTGGACAGGGCGTCCAGCGCAGCGCGAACCCCGTCTGTCGTGCGCAGTCGTAGCGCGCTGTTGGTCATCGGAGTCTGTTTGCGCTCCAGATAATCCAGCGAGTCCTGCAGGGTGTGGTGCAGCTGATCCAGGGTCAGGGCAACCCCGCGGGTGGTCAACAGCAACGCCGAGACCAGTGCGGTCGCGTTGACCGGTGTGGCCCGCAGGATCCGCCAGGCGACCTCGAAGGCCATCTTCTGCATCGCAAGGCGTTTCGCGGCGTCGTCGGAGGCCATCGGACCGTGCGGGGCGCCCAGGTATTCACGCATCGACACCGCTTCGGGGAAGCGGACGTAGATCTTGCCGTAGTTGCGCTCCCCCTGGGCCTTGATGAAGTTGTACAACCAGGACAGGCCCTCGGGCGTCTTCTCGCCGCCCTGCGCGTACGCGGCATACTCGGCGGTTTCGTGCAATTGGTCGAAACTGATCGACACCGGCTGCAGCAGAATGTCATCGCTGCGACCGTCGAGATACGCGTCGGCGACGTAGGCGAGCAGACCGAGCTTGGGCGGCAACATCTTTCCGGTCCGTGAGCGAGTGCCCTCGATCGACCAGCTGAGGTTGAATCGCTTCTCCACGATGTAGCCGACGAACTGCCGCAACACGTACTTGTACAGCGGGTCGTCGAGCTTTCGGCGCAGGAAGATCACGCCGGAGTGGCGCATCAGCGGACCCATGAAACCGAACGACAGGTTGATGCCTGCGAACGTGTGAACCGGAGGTAATCGGTTCTCCTGCATCGCCACCGGCACGATCACACCGTCCAGATAGGACCTGTGCGAGAACAGCAGCACCGCCGGATGGTTCTCCAGGCTCGCGCGCATCGCCTCGACCTGGGCGCGGTCGTAGTCGACATTGGGATCGAAACCGCGGCTGAATATTGCGCGGCCCAGCGACGGGATCAGATCGACCGAGAATCGGCTCCACCCGGTGGAGAGTTCGTCGAGCATCTCTCCCGCCTTATCGACGTCCGCGCCCGGGATCTGTTCCAGGCCTTCGCGAAAACGCGCCGAGGCCAGGATTTCGGGCTTCATCAGTCGCGGAGACTTGTACTCCGGTCCGAGCAGGCTCAGCTCGACCCGTTCGATCGCCAGTGCCGCGCGGCGCATGACGAATCGCGCGAACTCACGCGAGTTCTCGGCCACTGTCGTATCGGCCCACTGCTGGCGAAGTTCCGAAACCTTCGCAGGCTCACCGGCGACCACCCGCGCGCGAGATGGATCCTTGCGCAGAATGCGGCGTTGCAGAAGGTCCGGCGGCCGGTAGGTGTCGCGACCCGACAGCAGCGACACCACCTTCGAGCGTGTCGGCAGTCCGCCCGGAACCCAGAACACCCGCACCGGCACGACGGACCGATCCTCGTCGGCCTCCAACTCGGCCACCAGTTGCGCAAGTACGCCCGGCGGCGGATCGTCGGCGGGCAGCCGCAACACGTCGACCTTGGAGTCGGGATATTCGCGGCGCTGCTGTTCCAGCCAGTCGTCGAGCAGTTCCACTTCGGCGGGTGAGGACACCGAAGCCAGCACGAGCGCGTCGTCGGTGGTGGTGAATGGTTCGAATCGGTCGGCGGGGACTTTCACGGCCGGCCCTTCGGCGTCGCCCTTTTCGCCGCTGTCTTCTTGGCGGGGGTCTTCTTGGCTGGTGTCTTCTTGGCCGTCGCCTTCGTCGCCTTCGTTGCCTTCGTTGCCGTCGCCTTCGCGGCCGTCTTCTTCGGCGCGGCCTTCTTCGCGGGCTCATTCCGCGCGCTCTTGGTCTTCTTGCGGGTGTACAACGCCGGAGTGGGTAGCTCGTTCTGTGGCCAGTCCTTCAATGTGTCGAGGTAAAGCTCCCGCACCTCGGCGATGCGTTCGGACAGGTCGTCGTGCGTCCAATCGTCCACGGGGATCGGCGGATACACCACGACGTCGACGATTCCGGGATTGAACGTGCTCGAGTCGCGGGCGGCGATGACCTCGGCGTTGCGAATGACGATGGGGACGACCGGGATTCCCGCGGACATCGCGATTCGGAACGGGCCCTTCTTGAACGGACCGACCTCGGTGGTGTCCAGCCGGGTGCCCTCCGGCGCGATCAGAATCGAAAGACCCTTACGGGCCAGCTCCTCGACCTTCTTCAGCCCCTCGACGGCCTTCTGGGGATCGTCGCGGTCGATGAACGCCGCATCCATGATCTTGCCCATCGTGCCGACAATCGGGTCCTTCTCCAGTTCTTTCTTGCCGACGGACGTGAAATTGGATTCCACCAGTCGTCCGGCGATCATCGGATCCGCCTGGTTTCGGTGGTTGAAGATGAACACCGCAGGCCGCTCGGCCGTCAGGTTCTCCTTGCCCAACACGTTCAACTCGACCCCGATGGTCGTGAGGAGTGTCTTGCCGAAGGTCGACGTGAAGAAGTTGACACCGGTTCGCCGGTTCTGGGTCAGCAGACCGAGCCCGATGGCACCCGCGGCGATCGGCACCATCGACGCGATGCCGGCGGCCGTGCGTAGCTGAGACACCGGGCTGCTGCCGCTGCGGCTGCTGAATCTCAATACCGGCCAACCGCGCTTGGCCGCGACCGCCGCGAGCTTGCCGGCGGGGTTGGTCGGTCGCGGATTGCCCACCAGGTACATCAACGCGACGTCTTCGTCACCGTCGGCGTAGAAGTAGCTCTTCGACAGGTCGACACCGTTCTTGGAGGCGAAGGCCTGTACCGCCCTCGCCTTCCCCGGACCCCAAATGATGGGGGTGAGCACCTCTCCGGTCAGCAGTCCCTGCTCGTCGGTCTCGAACTTGTTGCTCAACACGTTCTCGATGCCGAGGAACCGCGCGACCGGCTCGACCTGGACCGTCAACGCGGACGAGCTGAGCACCACGGTGTGACCGCGGGCCATGTGCGCGCGGACGAGTTCGCGCATCTCGGGATATATGCGACCCACGATCTTCTGCACGAAGAGCCGCTCGGCCAGTTCATCGATGTCGGCGAGTGAATTGCCGCGCAGCATGCGCGCGCCCTTGCCTATGAGGTCCTCGAATTCAGAGCGGCCGAGTTGGTGGTTGAGTCCGGCCTGCACCATGCCGATGAACTCCCCAACCGACATCTGGCGGCGACGCAACCGGTCCTGCGTCATGACCACGCCGGTGAACCCGGCGACCAACGTGCCGTCGAGATCGAAGAATGCGCCGACCTCGGGGCCGGACGGGCTTGCCTGGATCTCGGCGACCGAGCCCGGCAGCCGCATGGTCCTGCGGATCGCCTGCGAACCTTGACCGTTTCCCGAAGTCATTGCAGTGCACTTCCGTTCGGTGATATATGGGCGGGTTCGGGC
>NZ_NVQE01000038.1 GCF_002591975.1 Mycobacterium neglectum
CGCCCGCGATCTACACAGGGGTGTTCGTCGGCAGCGTCAGATGGGTATAAGGGACAGGGCGGTGGGGGTGGTGGTGCCCCCGGTGGCGGTGGCGGCGCGTTCAGGAACGTGTTGCCCGGCGCGGCCGGATCCGGGGTCGGGGCGGCCGTTTCGGTGGCCTGGGTGGAGCCCGGCATGTGCTGAGTCTGATTGCCGAAGTCGGACTGACCACCGGTCGACGAAGACGAAGACGACGATGACGACGACGACGACGATGACGATGACGATGATTCGGCGGGCTCGTCCGGCATCGGGACCGGCGGGAAGCTCAGCCGTTCCTCGGGGATGTCGGGCGGCGGGATGGGCGGCTGACCGTTGATCATCAACGGTCCCTTGGCGCTGTTGAGCAGCGTCGACCAGCCGCCGTTACCGAGGGTCGCCCCGATGCTGCATGACACCTGGTGGCTGCCCGCCGACCAGGTCGGCAGCGAGATCGTGCTGTAGATGAGCGTCAGCGTGGTGCTGCGCAACTGAATAGGTGCCAGGTAGGCGTCCGTCATCCGGGTACACGCATCCTTGATGAAGGTGTCCTGTTCAGGCTCGGGCGGTAGGCCGGTCGGGAACTTCTCGGCGAGGTTGACCGCACCGGTGACCTCCATCGCATGCGGCGCCGCGCAGTCGATCGGAATGTCGGTGGGCTGGTTGGTCGACGGGTCGATGCCAAGGCAGGTGCCCGCGGGCCACACTTTCGACTGGTCGTTGTCGGCGACCTTGCCCTTGAAAGCCACCTGTTGGTTGTTGGGGCCGGGCAGTTGCAACCCGCAGAGCATGCGGCGCTCACCGGACTGCTTCCAGGCCTTGTCGCCGGACCACAACATGCTGACGGTGAAGCGGCTGTTGGGATCGAAGTCGGCGCCGAGGTAGTGCTTGACCGCGGCCGAGCACTGCTCCTGGCTGATCTGCTGAATGCGCGCGGTCGACGGCGGCGCCGCGTCGGGCCCGTACTCGCTGCCGGGGAATGTGCGCATGTCCACCGATTCGGCGACCTCGAACCGGTGTTCGTCCTTGCAGTCGACGATCTCCGCGGAATCCGGGGTGCGCTCCGGCCAGTTCAGGCAGTCGCCGGCCTTCGCGTGCTTGAAGGTGTCGTTACCGCGGGGACCGAGCGAAATCGTGCTCGCGGTCAGGCCGCCCGGGCCCTCGTTCTGCGGAATCGCGGTGATCAGACCGGCGATGAGCAGCCCGCCGAGGGCGGTCAACAGCAGCGCCCGACGCGTCGACGCGGCCTGCAGGCTGCGCCATAACGACGTCCGCGACGAGGACTTTCCAGCCTCGTCACCAGACGGATATTCCACGGTGGGTGCTTCAGACATCTGCTCCATTGTGACAGGCGTGTCGGGCGCTGTGACAAGTGATGCAGTTGTAACGTTATGAGGTTGTGCCTGGGGGTCCGACCTCGGCTGTTCCCTGTCGGCGGCCAAAGTAGTGTTGCGCCCGTGATCGACCTCAAGCTACTGCGCGAAAATCCGGATCTGGTGCGCGCATCGCAACGCGCCCGCGGAGAAGACCCTGGCCTAGTCGACGCGCTCCTCGGCGCCGATGCCGCGCGACGGGCGGCGGTGTCGTCCGGCGACAACCTGCGCGCCGAGCAGAAGGCCGCCAGTAAGAAGATTCCGAATGCCTCGCCGGACGACCGGCCCGCCCTGCTGGCCGCGGCCAAGGAGCTGGCCGACAAGGTGAAGGCCGCCGAATCGGAACAGGGTGAGGCGGAGACGGCGTTCGCCGCCGCGCACATGGCCATCTCGAATGTGATCATCGACGGTGTCCCCGCCGGCGGAGAAGACGACTTCGCGCTGCTCGACACCGTCGGCGAACCACGCGCCATCGACAACCCGAAGGACCACGTCGAACTCGGCGAGTCACTCGGGCTGATCGACCTTGAGCGCGGCGCGAAGGTGTCCGGCGCACGGTTCTACTTCCTGACCGGCGCCGGGGCGCTGCTGCAGCTCGGACTGCTGCAGTTGGCAGCGCAGCTGGCTCAGGCGAACGGTTTCACCCTGATGGTGCCGCCGGTGCTGGTCCGCCCGGAAATCATGGCGGGCACCGGCTTTCTCGGTGCACACGCCGAGGAGGTTTACCACCTGGACGCCGACGATCTCTATCTGGTCGGTACGTCGGAGGTGGCCCTTGCCGGTTACCACTCCGGCGAGATCATCGATCTCTCCGACGGTCCGCGGCGCTATGCGGGCTGGTCGTCGTGCTTCCGTCGCGAGGCGGGCAGCCACGGAAAGGACACCCGCGGCATCATCCGTGTGCACCAGTTCGACAAGGTCGAGGGTTTCATCTACTGCAAGCCCGACGAGGCCGAGTCCGAACACCAGCGGCTACTCGGCTGGGAGCGCGAAATGCTGGCGAAGATCGACGTGCCGTATCGCGTGATCGACATCGCCGCAGGGGATTTGGGGTCATCAGCCGCGCGCAAGTTCGACTGCGAGGCGTGGATTCCGACGCAGCAGACATATCGGGAGCTGACCTCGACGTCGAACTGTACGACGTTTCAGGCACGGCGACTGGGAGTGCGTTACCGCGACGAGAACGGCAAGCCCCAGACCGCGGCGACCCTGAATGGCACGCTGGCGACCACCCGGTGGTTGGTGGCCATCCTCGAGAACCACCAGCAGCCCGATGGGAGTGTGCGGGTGCCGGAAGCCTTGGTGGGATTCGTCGGAACCGAAGTCCTCGAGCCGAAGTAGCCGCTACTAGCGTGCGAGCAGTTCGTCGAGTTTGGCGAGAAACTCCGTCGGCCGCTGCGGTGTGAACGCGGGGTTGGTTCGTGCGCCCGCCACATCGAGGGTGACGAGCGTGGATTTGATCGGTCGCCAGACATCCAGTGGCAGCCAGCGGCGGACGTTGGAACTGCCCCACAGTCGGAACCGCTCATTGAGGAAGCTCAGGGATTCGGCTTTGTACCCGCGCACATCGCGAAGCGGGATGATCTTCGAGGTGCCCGACGGAAAGTGATAGCGCCGCAACGTGATCGCCTCGCGGTCCAGCTGGATGAGGCCGTCGTCGTAGTTCTGAAGCGGTCCCGTCACGATTGCGTACCCCCCCGTGCGGAGCGCAGCTCATGCCCCTTGGTCGTCAGGCATCGGCCGTTATCCAGATTCCACTGCCAACCGTGCAGGTTGCAAGTCAACGTCGAGCCCTCCACCACGCCGAATTTCGACAGGTCGGCCTTCAGGTGCGGGCAGCGTCGTTGAATCTCCCAGCCGTCCAACATGATTGATGCGGTGTCGTCATGTGCCTCGGCGAACCAGCCGTCGGCGTAGGCGATGCGTTCGTCGGTCAGACATTTGAAGAACGTATAGAGGTACTCGTTGTAGCCGCCGACCCGCCATGCCGAGAACCGGGTGGACAAGAAGATCGTGTTGACCCAGTCGGGCTCGTTGTCGCGCAGCACCGTGCGCACGAGCTCGGGTGCGATCGCGAAGCCGTACCGAAACTTCTCGTCCGCAATGGGTTCGCGGACAGCTCGTTTCGGAAAATCGAGCACGACGGATTCGTCGTGGCCGCCGCCCTCGAGCCGCAATTCCACCGGATAGCCGATGCCGTCACAGATCTGGTCGCTTCCCAGCATGATCGGCTCGAAGAGTGTGCGCAGCGGCTCCAGCATGGACTCGCCCGCCGCGGGCGCCCAATTCGCCTTCTCGGCGGCCAGCACCGGAGCCATCCGCTCGGCATAGTCGGCGATGTAGGCCGCCTTACGGGTGGTGAAGATCGCCTGCACTTCGTCGTCGGCCAGCGGATGGTGCAGCGAATTCAACTGTGAGCCAGTGAAATCGGCGGTAGTCCCCGGCATCATCAGCAGGCCGCCGTCGTGGCCGTTGCTTCTCATCTGCTCGAGGAAGACCACCTGATCGGGAAAGATGTTCGCGGGGTCGCCGTGATCGTCGTTGAGGTCACGCAGCGCTGAATCCAGAAAGCACGGGGGACCCGCGGACGGGATCACCCACGTGGCCCCCACCTGTGCGATGTACTGGCGGCACCGGTCCATCTGTCGCTGGCGCTTCTGAGTGCCGAACGCCTCCTTGGCGCGTGCAGGCATGTCGTAGACCATCGGATACCAGATCGCGCCCGAGTACTGCAGCATGTGCACGTCGACGGCTCCGAAGTCGGCGTGCACCACGTCGAGGTCGACCGGTCGGGCGTCGTTCATGTTGAAGCAGACCGTCTCGCCGTCGTCGACTACCAGGCCGGAGTCCCCGATCGGACCGTCCGCGGGCGCGCGCAGCGAGATGATCATCACATCGAGGTCGCCCTTGGGTCCGCTGACGCGGTGTTTGACCGAGTCGGTGGTTTCGAAGAACCGGTGGAACCCGATCTTTTCCAGTTCGCGGCGCAGGTCTGGTACCGGGAAGTCGGGCAGCAGCACCGTCGCGTCCTTGTTGACGTGCGCGCTCAGGTTCCTCGCGTCGAAGTGGTCAGCGTGCAGGTGCGAGACGTACAGGTAGTCGCAGTCGCCGAGGGCGTCCCAGTCCAGCCCACTGTTGTCGGGGAACGGGAACCACGACGCGAAGTACGCGGGGTTGACCCACGGGTCGCACAGGATGGCTCCGGCGTTGGTAGCTATCCGGAAGCCGGCGTGTCCGACGCTGGTGACCTGCACTTATGTCCTCTCCTGATGTCCGCCTTTCCATTAGCGGAGTGCGGCATCAAGACTAACCGGCCGCGAACAGGTGCCGCAGATACGCGTCGGGCGCGGACATGAAGCGGCGCCAGTGCGCCACCATCGGAAGATCCTCCCAGGTGCTCACGCGGCGGCCGTGCTCGCCGAATTCGAGGATCCTCGCGCCGGGAAACGCCGCGAGCACGGGTGAGTGCGTTGCCAGCAGGACCTGCGATCCGTCGGCGATGAGCGAGTCCATCAGCGCCATCAACTGCAGACACGAAGTGAACGACAGTGCCGCCTCCGGTTCGTCGAGGATGAACAGCCCGCGTTCGGTGTCCCGGGAGGACAGGAACGCCAGGAACGACTCGCCGTGTGATTGCGCGTTGAGCGCTCCGCCGAACACCTGGTGGGGGGTCCCGCTATCGACCTCGGTGAACAACTGATGCATGGCTTCGGCCCGCAGGAAGCAGCCACCGGCGGGCGGCGGGAACTCGCCCTGCAGTCGCACTGCCCAGTGCAGGTCGCTGTCCTCATCGCCCGCCCGCGGGGTCCAATGCTTGACGGCTCCGCGAAGCCGCGAGGCCCATGCGGCCGCGACCGCCTCGAGCACCGTGGACTTGCCCGAGCCGTTCTCGCCGACGATCACGGTCACAGATGCGTCGAGCGCCAGCGGCTCGGCGGCCAGCTGCGCGATGGCCGGGATATCGAAATACCAAGAGTCCGAGTCTTTCTCAGGGTCAAGAGAAATCTGCTGCAGAATCAATCGCCGTCCTCCCACAGCCGCAGGTAGTGGTCCATCCGGTCCTGATCGGGCGCGACGCCGTAGGCGTCAAAAAACTCGTCGCGCCAGTCGCCCCCGTAGTTGTACTCCAGCGACCATTGCGCGACCGCCAGATCGGCCCAACGGTCGGCGACGCCGAGATCGCCGAGGTCGACATGCCCGCAACAGCGGCCATCGTCATCGATCAGGGTGTTGGGCGCACACGCATCGCCGTGGCAGACCACGAGGCGGTCGACATCGGGTTGATCGGTCACCCACGTCGGTGGCCCGAACGGGCAGTCGCCCACGGGCAGAGTCTCGTGCATCAGGGCAAGGCCGGCGCCGATCGCGCGCGCGGCCGTGCGCGGATCGTCCATCCACCGCGGATCGATCGCGGAGGAGCCCGGCAGCCCGGCGGTATGGATCCACCCGTCGCCCGCGCCCAGCACCCGCGGCACTCGCAGATAGGTGGCGGCCCAGCCGAGCCGGCACACCTCGGCCGCCAGTCCGTGCGCCGATTGCGGCGGCGTGACCTTGACATATTCGGATCCGCCGCCGATCGCGAACGTGACACCACCGAGTTCGTTGACCCATATCGGGGCCACCGTTCTGCCCGCCGCGATGTCGGTGACGACGAAGGGGGTCGGCACGGGTTCGGTGGGGCGGCTCACGCGACTAGGCTGCCTGATGTGGAGCCGGTTTACGGAACAGTCATCCAACTCGCCAGGACGCTCTGGCGATTTCAGGGGCTGACGTTCACCGTCACCGGCGTCGAGAACGTGCCGGTGGCCGGCGGGGCCGTGATCGCCATCAACCACACCGGATACCTCGACTTCACCTTCGCCGGGCTGCCCGCCTACCGGCAGAAGCGGGGCCGCAAGGTCCGTTTCATGGCGAAGAAAGAGGTGTTCGACAACAAGTTCACGGGCCCGATCATGCGCAGCCTGCGTCACATCGAGGTGGACCGCGACAGCGGCGCCGCGTCATTCGACGAGGCCTGCCGCAAGCTCAAAGAAGGCGAGCTGGTCGGCGTCTACCCGGAGGCCACGATCAGCCGCAGCTTCGAGATCAAAGACTTCAAATCCGGTGCGGCGCGAATGGCGATCGCCGCCGACGTACCGATCGTCCCGCATATCGTCTGGGGCGCGCAGCGCATCTGGACCAAGGGCCATCCGAAGAACATGCGTCGCCCCAAGGTGCCGATCTCGGTGGCCGTGGGCGAGCCGATCTACCCGACCCTGCCGCCGGTCGAGCTGACCGCGCTCCTGCACTCCCGAATGCAGCACCTGCTCGAACGCGTGCAAGACGATTATGGACCGTATCCGCCCGGCGAATTCTGGGTGCCGCACCGACTCGGTGGCGGAGCACCGACGCTGGCAGAGGCGAACCGGATGGACGCCGAAGAGGCTGCGGAGAAGGCGGCCCGCCGCGCGCAGCGGGGCCCCGCAGGAGCGCCGGAGTAGCGCGCATGGAGCCGGTTTTCCGCGGATTGGAGATTGCAGTCAGCACGGCGAACAGGGTCATTGGCTCGCGCATCACCTACCTTGGCCTGGAGAACATCCCCGCGCACGGTGGCGCCGTCGTCGCGATCAACCACACCAGCTACCTGGACTGGTATCCGTCCGCACTCGCCGCATATCAGGTCCGGCGCCGGCTGCGGTTCATGATCAAGTCCGAAATGCAGCAGGTGAAGGTCGTCAACTTCCTGATCAAGCACTCCGGGACGATTCCGGTCGACCGCGAAGCGGGCGGCGGCGCCGCCTACGCCGTCGCCGTCGAGCGACTACGGGAGGGCGAGCTCGTCGCCGTGTATCCAGAGGCAACGATCAGCCGCAGCTTCGAGCTGAAGGAGTTCAAATCCGGCGCGGCGCGGATGGCGCGCGACGCACAGGTGCCGATCATCCCGATGATCGTGTGGGGCACCCAGCGAATGTGGACCAAGGACCATCCACGAAACATGGGCCGCAGGAAGATACCGATCACCGTGGCAATCGGCCCGCATGTACACGCCGCGGCGACGTTCGACGACACCAGTACGGCGTTGCGCGAGGCGATGAACAAACTGCTGCACATGGTGCAGGAGGACTACCCGCATCCCGCTGGTGCGTACTGGGTGCCGCACCGCCTCGGCGGATCGGCGCCGACGACCGACGAGGCCAAGGCGCTCGAGGCAGCCGAGCTCGCCGAACGGGCCCGCAGGCGGGCGCAGCGAGAGACGAAAAGCCGCCGGTGACCCTGCCTCTGCTGGTGGCCTCCGATGTGGACGGAACGCTGCTCACCGACGACGACAAGATCACCGCCCGCACCCGCGCCGCGCTGACGGCCGCCGTGGACTCCGGAACCCAGTTCGTGCTCGCGACCGGTCGTCCGCCGCGCTGGATTTCACCGATCGTCGATGCCCTGGGGTTCGCGCCGATGGCGGTGTGCGCCAACGGCGCTGTGATCTATGACCCGTCAACCGACCGCATCGTGTCGGCCCGCACCCTGTCCGTCGACGTGCTCGCCGAGATCGCCGAGATCGCCACCCGTGTCATCCCCGGCGCCGGCCTTGCCGTCGAACGGGTGGGGCGCAGCGCACATGACGCCGCCACCCCCCAGTTCGTCAGCTCGCCCGGCTACGAGCATGCATGGCTGAACCCGGACAACACCGAAGTGTCGTTCGAGGACCTGCTGAGTGCGCCCGCCGTCAAATTGTTGATCCGCAAGGCGGGCGCACAGAGTGCCGACATGGCTGACGAATTGGCCAAATACGTTGGTATGCAGGGCGATATCACCTATTCGACCAACAACGGCCTGATCGAGATAATGCCGCTGGGTATCAGTAAGGCCACCGGAATCGCTGAGCTGGCAGGGCCACTGGGCGTCACGGCAGAAGACGTGGTGGCCTTCGGCGACATGCCGAACGACGTGCCGATGCTGCGATGGGCCGGCCTCGGCGTGGCCATGGGCAACGCCCACCCCGATGCGGTGGCCGCGGCCGACGAGGTCACCGCGACGAACGCGGACGACGGTGTCGCGCGGGTGCTCGAGCGGTGGTGGCTGTGATCAGGCGGGGCTGATGGCCGGAGTGAACCGCTCCAGCTGAATCGGAGTGTGTTCGGACACCGATCTCGGCAGTTCGGTCGGGGCCCCGTCGATGACCCGCGTGACGGTTCCGTGCTCGCGATCGAAATTCAGCGTGCCATGCTGGAAGTTCTGCACGACCCACAGCGGCTCCTGGATCTCACCGCTCGTCGGCAGGCCGAGCGCGCCGCGCTCGAAACCCAGCGAGCCCCAAGCTTTGTAGATCTCCCCGGTGACCGGTTCGGCTCCGCTCGTCGGAGACCAATAGATCGCGCCACGCTCGAAATTCGCATACCGAGCCGGACCTTCGCCCGCGGCCTCGGGCGACCTCGGTGCGCCGAGGATGCTGTTCGGGCCGCCCATCGACTCCCAGCGCATGAAGATCGCACCCCCGCGCAGTGTCTCCGCCAGGTCGGCAGGACCGGGCGGCCTGTTGAATCGTGCCGCGATATCCCGAATCCGATCCATCGCGGCGTACGCGGCATTGCCCGGGCATTCGGTGACGCCCACGTCTCGGTGGGTGAAGATGGTCGGCAGCGCCGGCGTGGCACCGAACGGGAACTTGGAGAACGAGCTGCCCGCCGAGGCGAGCACCACTGTGCCTCTAGGGTCGATGTGGTCTAGACCCAATCGCCATCCGAGCAACCTGCCTGTGTTCTGCAGCTGAATCTCGGTGGGCGGGATCTGGTCGAAGTTGCCCAACATGGCCACACCCCAGGTGTCGCGGTTGAAGCCGCCGGTGTGAGCTCCCTCGACGGGCCTGGTGATTCCACCCGCGCGGCCTTCGAAAACCTGGCCGTACTTGTCGACCATGGCGTTGTAGGCGATGTCGCACCAGCCCAGCGTGCGGGTGTGGTACTCGTAGATCGACCGGATGATCCCGGCCGAATCCTCGGGTGCGTACTCGTTGCTACCGGCGGTGTGGTGGACGATGCCGGCCCGGATTGACTTGTCGTACTGAGGGTTTGGGCAACGCATTCCCTCATCGGCACCCCACCCCGCCCTGTCGATGATTTGCGGTGGCACTCCCGGTGCGGTGACGGCAGAGGGAAGCGGCAACGAATCCACCGGCGCCTGCGGTGGGCTGATCAGCACGGCGTTGACGTTCTGGGGAAGGGGCTGCTCGACGTTGGCGGGCACGTATCCCAACGGCGGCCGGTCATCGGCGGGCTCGGGGGCCGGATTGGGCACGGGCTTCGCGCGGGTGACCGCGATCTGCACAGTGTTGGTGCGACCGACGAAGACGGGTTCGGTGCCGTGCGGGGCGCCTGCCACGGGAGTGTCGGGCCCGAGCCCCTCCATGGCCTCTGCCTCATACCAGGGGCCCCAGGTGCCGTCGGGCTTCTTGGCCCGGACCCGAGCCGACGTACCGGCGAGGTCGTCAGCAGTCAGTGCGACCAACGAGAAGGGCGTGTCCTGGTGGATCTCGCGAATCGTCTCGCCACCGCCGACGCCGGTCAGCGGCTGCTGCGCGACCTGCGGCGCGCTGGGCGCTGTCTCGTGGCCATCGCCGGCTCCCGGAATGCCGTAGATCGCCATGGGCAGTACGACAGCCGTCGCCGCGATCGCGGTGAAGAGCATCGACGGCACAGAACGGCGACACGACACGGGCCGATGTTACGTAAGTGTCAGTTGTTACTGATGTTTCAACACGGCACTAGTGCATACCAATCTGGACGCGGCCTCAACGCAACGGCACCGCAGAGCCAGGGAGGAGGCTTCTGCGGTGCCGTTCGGTGATAGGTCTACGCGCCAGCGCCGGTTGAGGCTCCCGCTGCGGCGGCCGGTGCTGCTGCGGCCGCAGGCGCCGCACCAGCGACTGCCGGTGCACCCGGGGGCTTGGCCGCCGACATGATCGCGGGCATCACCATGCCCTTGAGCAGGTCAATCGCCTGGCCGGCGCCCAACTGGTTGGCCATGGAAGACAGATCGCCGATGATGCCGGTGCTGCCGCCGGTTGCCGGCATGCTCGCCAGCGACGGATCGCCCATGATCGGGTACATGCCGGCGCCGGGATCGAGTCCGATCGGTGCCGAGATCGGGATCTCGCTGGGTGCGGGCAGCGCACCGGTGGAGATCGGAGTCAGCCCTGGATCGGTGAGCGACGCGGCCGGCGTGCTCAGTCCGGGCGTCGTCAGACCCCCGGCATCTGCGGTCAATCCCGGACTGGACAGTGCCGGATTGGTGAGTGCGGGGTTGGCCAGCGCCGGATCGGTCAGTGCCGGCCCGGTCGCGGTGAGGCCGGGAAGGGTCGCACTCGGCGCGGTCAGGCCCGGCGTGGTCAGGCCCGGCGTGGTCAGGCCCGGTGTCGTCAGGCCTGGCGTGGTCAAGCCCGGTGCGGTCAGAGCGGGCGAGGTCAGGCCGGGCGAGGTCAGCGTCGTTGGCGTGCCGGCGCCGCTACCTGTCAATACGCCGGTGGGCATCGGTGGCAGGTTGATGCCGAATTGCGACAGGCCCTGCGATAGCGCCGAAATCAGCTCATTCGGCAGGTCGGTTACGCCTGCGGCCTGGACGAACTCGCGGTGCTGCGGCTGCGCATCGATGCTTGCGGACAACTCGGATACGGCGACTACTGCGGCTGGACTCGCGACGGCCAGGGCGGCGACTGCGCTCATGGCTGTCGAGAGCCTGCGTCGACGTCGGTTCGGCACGGAAGTCTCCTCAATATATGGACTACATCTGGTAGGTACTCGTACGTGATAGACGGTACTGCTGTGACTACTGTGACTGAAGTGGCGATACGGAATTGTGAGCCAATCTTGACCTGAGCCCTCCGTCGGATTCGGGCTGCGCGGTGGCCGTCGGATACCCTTGCTGCCGATGACAGCTCGTTTCGATCTCTTTGTCGTCGGTTCCGGTTTCTTCGGCCTGACGGTTGCCGAGCGTGTGGCATCGCAGCTGGATAAGCGGGTTCTGGTGCTCGATCGCCGCCCGCATATCGGCGGCAATGCCTACTCGGAGCCGGAACCACAGACCGGCATCGAGATCCACAAGTACGGCGCCCACCTCTTCCACACCTCGAACCAACGGGTGTGGGACTACGTGCGCCAGTTCACCGACTTCACCGGCTACCAGCACCGGGTCTTCGCCATGCACAACGGGCAGGCCTACCAGTTCCCGATGGGCCTCGGTCTGGTGTCGCAGTTCTTCGGCAAGTACTTCACACCCGAGCAGGCCCGGCAGTTGATCTCCGAGCAGGCCGCCGAGATCGACAGCAGCGCTGCCGCGAATCTCGAAGAGAAGGCGATCTCGCTCATCGGCCGCCCGCTTTACGAGGCGTTCGTGAAGGGTTACACCGCCAAACAGTGGCAGACCGATCCCACCGAACTGCCTGCGGCGAACATCACGCGGCTGCCGGTGCGCTACACATTCGACAACCGCTACTTCAACGACACCTATGAGGGGCTTCCGACCGACGGTTACACCGCGTGGCTGCAGAACATGGCCGCCGATGACCGCGTCGAGGTGCGGTTGGACACCGACTGGTTCGACGTCCGCGACGAACTTCGTGCGGCGAACCCCGACGCGCCGGTGGTCTACACCGGACCGCTGGACCGATACTTCGACTATGTGGAGGGCCGACTGGGTTGGCGCACACTCGATTTCGAACTCGAGGTGCTCGAAACGGGCGATTTTCAAGGGACACCCGTGATGAACTACAACGACCTTGACGTGCCTTACACCCGGATCCACGAGTTCCGGCACTTCCACCCGGAGCGGGTCTATCCGACCGACAAGACGGTGATCATGCGGGAGTTCTCCCGTTTCGCCGATGACGACGACGAACCGTATTACCCGATCAACACCGAGACGGATCGGTCCTTGCTGGCGGCCTACCGGGCGCGCGCGAAGGCCGAGACGGCATCGGCGAAGGTGCTGTTCGGCGGCCGCCTTGGCACCTATCAGTACCTCGACATGCACATGGCGATCGCCAGCGCATTGAATATGTTCGACAACACCCTCGCGCCGCACCTGCGTGACGGCGTGCCCCTCGCCGAAGATGGCACAGAAAGCAGCAACGCATGAGTGACATCCCGTCCGGCGCGCTCGACGCCGGAGACGACACCAGGGCGGTCAGCCTCTTGGCGCGCGTAATCCTGCCGCGCCCCGGCGAACCGCTCGACGTTCGAAAGCTCTACATCGAGGAGTCGGATACCAACGCGCGTCGCGCCCACGCCCCGACGCGCACCACGCTCGAGATCGGCGCGGAGTCGGAGGTGTCGTTCGCGACGTACTTCAACGCCTTCCCGGCGAGCTATTGGCGCCGCTGGTCGACGCTGGAGTCGGTGGTGTTGCGCGTCGAACTCACCGGCAGCGCCCGAGTCGACGTGTACAGGTCCAAGGCAACCGGCGCCCGGATCACCGTCGGTGGTGAGGCGGTGTCGAGCGGTGACGAAGGAACCGCCTTTGTCGAGTTCGAGATCGACCTGTCGCCGTTCGAAGACGGTGGATGGATCTGGTTCGACATCACCACCAACAGCAAGTCCACCGTGCACAGTGCGGGCTGGTACGCGCCGCGGCCCGCCCCGGGACGGGCCAACGTCGTCGTCGGAATCCCGACCTTCAACCGGCCCGCGGACTGCGTCAGCGCACTGGCGGCGTTGACGTCGGATCCGTTGGTGGACGAGGTGATCAGCGCGGTGATCGTGTCCGACCAGGGCACCAAGAAGGCCAAGGACCATCCGGGGTTTGAGGCCGCAGCCGCTGCGCTCGGCAACCGGCTGTCGGTGCACAACCAACCCAACCTCGGTGGTTCCGGTGGTTATAGCCGGGTCATGTACGAGGCGCTGAAGAACACGGACTGCGAACAGATCCTGTTCATGGATGACGACATCCGCGTCGAACCTGACTCGATACTGCGGGCGCTGGCGCTGAACCGGTTCGCCAAGGTGCCCACGCTGGTCGGCGGCCAGATGCTCAACCTGCAAGAGCCGAGCCATCTGCACGTGATGGGCGAGATGGTCGACTCCGAGAACTTCATGTGGTCGGGCGCGGTCAACACCGAGTATGACCACAACTTCGCCAAGTACCGCCTCAACGACGAAGAGGAGCCCCGTAGCAAACTGCTGCACCGGCGCATCGACGTCGACTTCAACGGCTGGTGGATGTGCATGATCCCGCGAGCGGTGGCAGAGGAGCTCGGGCAGCCGGTGCCGCTGTTCATCAAGTGGGACGACGTGGAGTACGGCCTGCGGGCTGGGGAGCACGGCTATCCGACCGTCACGTTGCCCGGCGCCGCGATCTGGCACATGGCGTGGAGCGACAAGGACGACGCCATCGACTGGCAGGCGTACTTTCATCTGCGCAACCGGTTGGTGGTCTCGGCGATGCACTGGGACGGCAACATCACCGGACTGCTCGCCAGCCATTTGAAGGCGACCTTGAAACATCTTCTGTGCCTTGAGTATTCGACCGTTGCGATCCAGAACAAGGCGATGGATGACTTCCTGGCCGGACCCGAGCACATTTTCTCGATCCTGGAGTCCGCGCTGCCCGACGTGCGCGCCATGCGGGCGGAGTACCCCGATGCCGTCGTGCTGGAAAGCGCGACCGCGCTGCCGACGCCCTCGGACAAGAGGTGGCGCAAGAAGGTGACGATCCCCACCAACCCGCTGGCGATCTCGTTGCGGCTGACTCGCGGGATTCTCCATCAACTCAAGACGCATGACCCCGAGCATCATCGGCGCCCGCAGATCAATGTCGCCACCCAGGATGCCCGGTGGTTCTCGCTATGCAAGGTCGACGGCGTCACGGTCACAACCGCTGACGGCCGCGGCGTCGTGTACCGCCAACGCGACCGCGCGAAAATGGCTGAGCTGCTTCGTGAGTCGATCAAGCGTCAGATCGCGCTCGCCCGAAAGTTCAACCGCATGCGCAAGGTTTACCGCGCCGCGCTGCCGGTGCTCACGAGCAAGCAGAAGTGGGAGACCGTACTGCTCCCCGGGGCCGATGGCTGACAGCCCGCGCGGCGAGGATGCCGTGCTGGTGGCAGTCCAGTCCGCGCTCGCCGATCCGCCCGGCGTGCTGGCGGGCGCACGGGCACTTTCCCATTTCGGTGAGCACAGCATCGGCTGGCTCGTGGTCGCGGCGCTCGGCGCGCTGCTGCAGCCCGCGAAGCGACACGCTTTCCTCGCCGCAGGCGCCGGGGCATTCGTCGCCCACGCCGCGGCGGTGGTGATCAAACGTGTGGTGCGACGCGAGCGCCCGCACCATCCCGCGATCGCGGTGAACGTGGGTACTCCGAGCCGGCTCAGCTTCCCCTCCGCGCACGCGACATCCACCACCGCGGCGTCGATTCTCCTGGGCCGGGCGACCGGTCTTCCCTTGCCCGCGATACTGGTGCCGCCAATGGCGTTGTCGCGGTTGGTGCTCGGCGTTCATTACCCGAGTGACGTGCTCACCGGCGTGGCGGTCGGGGCGGTCGTCGCCAAGGCGGTCACCATGGTCACAGAGCGGGCCGAAGGAGTCTGATGAGCATCTCGAGCGAGAGCAGCGCAGAGAGCGCGCCTCAGGTGAGTTCGGAGCCGACGCTCCAGAAGGGCCCGCCGCGCAATCTCGCGACCGGGCTCATCAAGGCGCTCCGGCCGAGGCAGTGGGTCAAAAACGTCCTGGTGTTCGCCGCGCCGGTGGCCGCGCTCGGCGATGCGCGCTACGCCTACGACTACCGCGAAGTGCTGGTGCAGGTGCTGCTGGCGTTCGTGGTGTTCAGCCTGGCCGCATCATGCGTGTACCTGGTGAACGACGCGAGGGACGTCGAAGCGGACCGCGCGCACCCGACCAAACGATTCCGCCCGATCGCAGCGGGCGTGGTTCCAGAGTGGCTGGCCTACTCACTGGCCGTGGTACTCGGCGTCGTGTCGCTGGTGATCTCCTGGCTGGTGACCCCGAATCTGGCGGTGGTGATCGCGATTTACATCGTGATCCAGCTGGCCTACTGCTTCGGCCTCAAGCACCAGCCCGTCATCGACATCTGCATCGTCTCGTCGGGCTTCTTGATTCGCGCCATCGCCGGTGGTGTCGCGGCGGGTGTGCCGTTGTCGCAATGGTTCCTGCTGATGATGGCTTTCGGTTCGCTGTTCATGGCGGCGGGCAAGCGGTACGCCGAACTCCAGCTGGCCGAGCGCACCGGGGCCAAGATCCGTAAATCACTCGAGAGTTACACCAGTTCGTATCTGCGCTTCGTGTGGACGCTGTCGGCGACGGCACTGGTGCTGTGTTACGGCCTTTGGGCATTCGAGCGCGACGACACTGGCGGTACGTCCTGGTTCGTGGTGTCGATGATCCCCTTTGTGATCGCCATCCTGCGGTATGCCGTCGACGTCGACGGTGGCATGGCCGGTGAGCCAGAGGAGATCGCGTTGAAGGACCGGGTGCTGCAGCTGTTGGCACTGGCGTGGATCGGAACCATCGGTGCCGCCATCTTCCTCAGTTGACAGGGTGAGCTTCACGGTCGCCGGCCGAAGCCGCTGGATGGACGGCCTCGGCGACCGTTTCGCCCGCCTGCCGGCGTTTCCCTATGACCTCACAGTGCGAATCAGCCTGTGGGTGAGCGTGATCGTCGTCGCGGCGCTGTTCGGCTGGGGAGCGTGGGAGCGGCGCTGGATCGCCGACGACGGTCTCATCGTCCTGCGCACCGTCCGAAACCTGTTGGCGGGCAATGGTCCGGTGTTCAACGCCGGCGAACGCGTCGAGGCGAATACCTCGACGGTATGGACCTATCTGATCTACCTCGGCGCCTGGGTCGGTGGCCCGGTGCGGATGGAGTATGTGGCGCTGTTCCTGGCGCTCACGCTCAGCGTGCTCGGTGTGGTGTTCGCGATGCTGGGCGCCGCCAGACTGTATGCGCCGAGCCTGCAGGGGCGGCGGGCGTTGATACTGCCCGCGGGTGTACTGGTCTACATCGCGGTACCGCCGGCCCGTGACTTCGCCACCTCCGGTCTCGAAAATGGTTTGGTGCTGGCATATCTCGGGCTCCTCTGGTGGATGATGGTCTGCTGGTCGCAGGCGATGCGCGCATCCGGTCCGGGCAGAGCACCAATGCCCGTCTACCGCGGTGGCCCACCGACGATTCGCAGACAACCCGTGGGGCCACCGGCCGGAATCAGCCGGTCCTTCGACGCCGCACTGGCTTTCGTCGCAGGGATGAGCGTGCTGATTCGGCCCGAGCTGGCGTTGATCGGCGGGCTCGCGCTGGTCATGATGCTGATCGCGGCACGGGACTGGCGGCGGCGCGGACTCATCGTTCTCGCAGGCGGTCTGGTGCCCGTGGCCTACGAGATCTTCCGAATGGGCTACTACGGCTTGCTGTTTCCCGGCACGGCCCTGGCCAAGGACGCCTCTGGAGCCAAGTGGTCACAAGGGTTCGTGTACCTGGCCAACTTCAACAGTCCGTATCTGCTGTGGGCACCCGCCATTCTGCTGGCCGGTCTGGCGGCGGTGGTGATGGTGACCCGTGGCCGCCCGTGGGGGATTCGTCACTCGGTGGCGCCGGGCCATGGATGGCTTGCGCGGACAGTTCAAAGCCCGCAGGCGGTGGTGGGATTCATGCTGGTCAGCGGTGCGCTGCAGGCGATCTACTGGATCCGCCAGGGCGGCGACTTCATGCATGGGCGGGTCTTGTTGACCCCGTTGTTCTGCATGCTCGCTCCGATCGCGGTGATTCCGCTGGTGTTGCCCGACGGCGCCCGAATGGCCCGTGGCGCAGGCTATCTGTTCGTCGGTGCCACCAGCCTGCTGTGGGTGTCGATCGCGGGTTGGTCGTTGTGGGTGGCGAATTCGAACGGGATGGGGGCCGACGCCACCCGCGTGACGTACAGCGGCATCGTCGACGAGCGACGGTTCTACGCACAGGCAACGGGCAACGCGCATCCGCTGACTGCGGCCGACTACCTCGATTACCCGCGGATGCGTGCGGTGATGACGGCGTTGAACAACACGCCTGACGGCGCCCTACTGCTGCCGGCCGGCAATTACGACCAGTGGGACGTGGTGCCCGCGATCCCGCCCCCGCCTGATGCGCCGCCCGATGTCAAGGCCCAAAGGGGCCCGCACACAGTGTTTTTCACCAACCTCGGCATGTTGGGGATGAATGTCGGACTGAACGTCCGGGTGATCGATCAGATCGGACTCGCCAATCCGCTTGCCGCGCACACCGCGCGTTTGGACGACGGCCGCATCGGCCACGACAAGAACCTCTTCCCCGACTGGGCGGTGGCCGAGGGACCGTTCCTCAAGACCAGGCCCTTCATTCCGTCCTATATCGACGAGGAGTGGATCGCACAGGCCGAGGCGGCACTCGAGTGCCCGGCGACCGACGCGATGCTGAATGCCATCCGCGGTGAGATGGGGCCGCGCCGGTTCCTGTCGAACCTGCTGCACGCGTACGCACTGACGGAATACCGGATCGATCGAGTGCCGCTCTATGAACTGAAACGCTGCGGTCTGGATGTGCCGGAGCCGAAGAACGCGCCCTACACAGGCATGCCGGCCACGGGGCCATAGCTCCGGTAACGCGACCATCGAGTTGGGCGATACATAGCTCGCGGGGACCGCCGGGTATGCGGCGCCTGAACTCACGAACGGATGGTAAGAGCTGTGCGAACCTGGCTTCGCCGTGCGATCGCGGCGGGTGCCGCGGTCCTGACGATGCCTGCGATCGCGGCTGTGTCCAACGTCACACCGCCGGCGGGCGCCTTCTCCCGCGAGGGTCTGCCCGTCGAGTACCTCGATGTGTACTCGACATCGATGGGCCGCAACATTCGCGTGCAGTTTCAACCCGCGACGGGCGCGCCGACGACTGAATCCGCCAAAGCCGTCTACCTGCTCGACGGCTTGCGTGCGCGCGACGATTACAACGGCTGGGATGTCGAAACCCAGGCCTTCGAATGGCTTTTGGACTCCGGTGTCGCCACCGTCATGCCCGTCGGCGGGCAGTCCAGCTTCTACACCGACTGGTATTCACCGTCGAGTTTCAACAACCAGCCCTATACCTACAAATGGGAGACGTTTCTCACCAGCGAGCTTCCGTCGTGGCTGGCGACCAACAAGCAGGTCTCCCCAACCGGTAACGGCGTCGTCGGGTTGTCGATGTCCGGCGGTCCAGCGCTGATCCTTTCCGCTTATTACCCATCGCAATTCCGCTACGCCGCATCACTTTCAGGCTTCCTGAACCCATCGGCGCTGTTCATGCAGCAGGCCATTCGCGTCGCGATGCTGGACGCGGGCGGCTACAACGTGGACAACATGTGGGGCGCTCCATGGGACAACGCATGGAAACGCAACGACCCGATCAGGCAGGTCTCGCGCATCATCGCCAACGGCACCCGCCTGTGGATTTACTGCGCACCGGGCGGCGCGACCCCGCTCGACGTGAACGCAGATCCGGATCAGGCGTTCAGCGCGAACAGCCTTGAATCAATGGCTCTCAAGAGCAATTTGGATTTCCAAACGGCCTACGTGGAGGCCGGGGGTAATAACGCCACTTTCGAGTTTCCGCCCGCGGGAAATCACGCGTGGCCGTACTGGGGAGCGCAGTTGCAAGCCCTGAAACCAGACCTGATCGCAACCCTCAAGGGCTGAGGAGCGACCAGGGACGATACACGCCGAATAGAGGTACCACAGCAATTTGTGGTTGACTGCAACCGCAACGCGGCGGGGTCCATCGGACAGGTTCCGCGTGCGGCATACGACAGATGGGATAGATGAAGCATGAAGTTCGTTGGCAAAATCCGTGGCGCGTGGGTGCGCCGGCTCGCGGCTGTGGCGCTAGCCGCAGCAGTGTTGCCCGCCCTCGTCAGCGCCGTCGGTGGCTCGGCGACTGCGGGCGCTTTCTCTCGTCCGGGTCTGCCGGTCGAGTACCTCATGGTTCCGTCCGCAGGGATGGGACGTGACATCAAGGTTCAGTTTCAAAACGGTGGGCCGAACGCGCCTGGCGTCTACTTGCTAGACGGCCTTCGCGCCCGCGACGACTTCAATGGATGGGACATCGAGACCGCCGCATTCGAGTGGTACGTCGATTCCGGTCTCGCGGTGATCATGCCGGTCGGTGGCCAGTCCAGCTTCTACAGCGACTGGTACAAGCCGGCCTGCGGCAAGGCGGGGTGCTCCACGTATAAGTGGGAGACCTTCATCACCCAGGAACTTCCGGGTTACCTGGCCGCGAACAAAGGCGTGAACCCGAACCGCAACGCGGCGGTGGGTCTTTCGATGGCCGGTTCGGCCGCGATGACGCTCGCGATCTACTACCCGCAGCAGTTCCAGTACGCGGCTTCGCTTTCAGGCTTCCTGAATCTGTCCGAAGGCTGGTGGCCGATGCTGGTCAACATGTCGATGGGTGACGCGGGTGGCTACGACGCCAACGACATGTGGGGCGCAACGGAAGACCCGAATAACGCGTGGGAGCGCAACGACCCGATGGTCAACATCGGTCAGCTGGTCGCCAACGGCACCCGCATCTGGGTGTTCTGCGGTAACGGCAAGCCCGCCGATATCAACGGCACCGGCATCCCGGCCGGCGACAACTTCAACGCGGAGTTCCTCGAGAAGTTCACGTTGCGGACCAACAAGACGTTCCAGGAGGAGTACATCGCCGCGGGCGGTAAGAACGGCGTGTTCAACTTCCCGGAGGCCGGTACTCACAGCTGGGAGTACTGGGGTCAGCAGCTCAACCAGATGAAGCCCGACATCCAGCGCGTGCTGGGTGCCACGCCGCAGCCGAGCACTCCCGTCGGCGGAACGGCCGAGGGCGCGGTTGAGGCCCAGCCGGCATCGGCTGAATCCGGCGGTTAATTGACCCGTTCGTCGGAAAACGACGGATGCGACTGAAATAACGTAGTCGGCGGCGGCGATCCTTCGGGGTCGCCGCCGTCGGTCATTTCCGCAGCGCCCCGTCGTGCCGGTGTGATTGACTTCTCGCGCGGGGACCAGCCGGACGAGGGTGAAATGGGGCAGTTGATGCGTGGCGTGATTCGGACGATCCTGACCGTGGTGCTGACTGCCGGGCTTTGGGGCGCCGGCACGTCCGTGGCGCCCACCGCCAAGGCCGACGTCGAGATGCTGATGGTTCCGTCAGCGGCGATGGGCCGCGACATCCCCGTCGCATTCTCCGGTGGCGGTCCGCACGCCGTCATCCTGCTCGACGCGTTCAACGCCGCCCCCGACGTAAGCAACTGGGTGACGGCCGGCAACGCGATGGCCACCCTCGGCGGGCAGGGCATCTCGATCGCCGCACCCGCAGGCGGTGCGTGGAGTATGTACACCAACTGGGAGCAGGACGGCAGCAAGCAGTGGGAGACGTTCCTGGCGACAGAACTGCCGAACTGGTTGGCCGCCAACAAGGGGCTGGCACCGGGCGGTCACGGCATCGTAGGCGCCTCACAAGGCGGATATGGCGCGATGGCGATGGCCACGTTCCACCCGGACCGGTATCGCTTCGCCGGATCTCTTTCGGGATTCCTGGCCCCTGAGCGGACCGGAACCGACGGCGCCATCACCGCCGGTCTCCAGCAGTTCGGCGGCGTCGACACCCGCAACATGTGGGGCCTGCCACAGCTGGGCCGCTGGAAGTGGCATTCGCCGAACGTCCACGTGCAGCTTCTCTCGGACAACAACACCCGGCTGTGGGTGTACAGCCCGACGACCGGCGGATGCGACGCCCCCGCGATGATCGGCTACTGCGATATCGCCGCGGGCACGAACAAGGAGTTCTACCAGCACTACCGCTCCGTCGGAGGCGCCAACGGACACTTCGACTTCCCAGCAAGCGGCGGCAATGACTGGGGTGCCTGGAGCGGACAGCTCGCCGCGATGTCGGGAGAACTGGTCGCCACGATCGCGTAGGCGCGCCGCGACCTGCGCTCTCAGGTTCCCCCTAGGTATCAGCCGGTACCTTGGAACCGTGCAGCTCTCGGTCAGGCGAAGGGTCGGTTCGACCCCACTTTCCGGATGGTTGGCAACCTCAGCGACGACACTATTGGTGGCTTCGATCCCAGCGTTGATGACCGGATGTTCCGGTAACGACGTGATGGCCACCATCGGTATGCCCACATCCGAGACGGAAACCGCGCACGGCGATGCCGGCGCGGCCTCTCCGGGACCGGTGCAGGCGGGCGGACAGTCCAACGCACTGGTCGTGACGGCGCAACAACGCCAGTACCTCGATGCGCTGAGCGCCGCGGGGGTGAAGCCGTCGAGCAACCTGGCCGCCCTGTCGATCGGGTCCTACGTGTGTCAGGCCCGCGCGGCCAAGCAGACCGACCACGCGGTGTGGGACTTCGTGCTGCCGTTGGTGCGCAGCGACGTCCGCGGTGACCATCTATCCTCGGTTGCGCCGTCGGCAGCCGACGTCAACTCAGCGACTGCCGAGTACATTCGCATCGCGACCGAACGACTCTGCTAGCAGTCGCGGACAACGCGCACACAGACCACCACAGCACGCGAGGAGCAAGAGAAACCCCATGCCCAAGACCACTCGGCGGAAACGTCACCGCATACTGGGGCTCGTCGCGGCGGTGGCGGTCGCCCTGGTCGTGGTGCTGGTCGTGGTGCTGGTGTGGGTGTGGCAGCGGTCGCCGGAGACCCCGCCGGGCGCGCAACCGCCCTCATCGGCACCGGGAGGCATACCGTCGACGGGAAAGAAGCCGCGTCCCGAATTCCAGGACGCCAGCTGCCCCGACGTGCAGTTGATATCGATCCCCGGCACCTGGGAGTCCTCGCCACAGCTCGACCCGTTCAACCCGACCCAGTTCCCCATCGCGCTGCTTCTCAACGTCACCAACCCGTTGCGCCAGCAGTTCGATGCGGGCCGGCTGGAGATCTACACGGTTCCCTACACCGCCCAGTTCCACAATCCGTTCGCCGCCGACAAGCAGATGTCCTATAACCAGAGCCGCGCCGAAGGTTTCGACGGGGCGGTGCGGGCCATGACGGACATGAACAACCGATGCCCGCTGACCAGTTACGTGCTGGTCGGCTTTTCGCAGGGCGCAGTGATCGCGGGCGATATCGCAAGCGATGTCGGCAACGGACGCGGCCCGGTCGACGAGGACCTGGTGCTTGGGGTGGCGTTGATCGCCGACGGTCGTCGCCAGCCAGGCGTCGGCCAGGATGTCGGTCCCAACGCGCCGGGCCAAGGCGCGGAGATCACCTTGGACGAGGTGCCGATGCTCAGCGAGCTCGGCCTGGACATGACCGGACCGCGACCGGGCGGATTCGGGATGCTCAACAACCGCACCTATGAGATATGTGCGACAGGCGATCTGATCTGTTCGGCGCCCGAGTCGGCCTTCAACATCACGCAGCTACCGAGGACCCTCGAGGTCCTCAGCGGCGGTGCGGGACAGCCGGTCCACGCCATGTACAACACGCCGCAATTCTGGAATCTTGATGGTGCTCCGGCCCCGCAGTGGACACTGGGCTGGGCGCAGAGTGTGATCAATAACGCTCCGCACCCAAAACATGGCTGACCTGTAACCGCGGAGATTTGGACTGCGTCGACCGGTCGCCTAACATTAAGAGAAAACTAAGAGCGATTTCCGACCGCCACCCACCCCGGGCTCGAGACCGGGTCAGACGGATCATGTGTGATACGGCATCAAGACATGTGTGCCTTTGAACAGGAGAGTGAGAATGGGGTTTCACAACCCGTTCCTGAAAGACGGACTGATCAAGTTCCCGGATAACGGCAGCGTGGTCAAGCACGTCGAAAAGTGGGCCAAGGTCCGTGGCGATAGGGTCGCCTACCGCTTCCTCGATTATTCCGTTGAGCGCGACGGTGTCGCGCGCGAGCTGAACTGGGCGGACTTCGGCACCCGCAACCGCGCGATCGCCGCCCGTCTGCAGCAGGTCACCGAGCTGGGCGACCGAGTGGCGATCCTGTGCCCCCAGAACCTGAACTACGTCGTCGCCATGTACGGCACCCTGTATTCGGGTCGCGTCGCGGTGCCGCTGTTCGACCCCTCGGAGCCCGGCCACGTCGGACGGCTGCACGCCGTGCTCGACGACTGCCAGCCGTCGGCGATCCTGACCACCACGGAGTCCGCGGAGGGCGTTCGCAAGTTCTTCCGCAGCAGGCCCGCCAAGGAGCGTCCGCGCGTCATCGCCGTCGACGCGGTGCCCGATGAGGTAGGCGCCACCTGGGAGCAGGTCGACGTCGCCGTCGACACAGTCGCCTACCTGCAGTACACCTCCGGGTCGACCCGCATCCCGACCGGCGTGCAGATCACCCACCTCAATCTCGCCACCAACATCGTCCAGATCATCGAGGCACTCGACGGCGAGGAAGGCGACCGTGGCCTTTCATGGCTGCCGTTCTTCCACGACATGGGGCTAATCACGGCCATGCTGGCGCCGATGCTCGGGCACTACATCACTTTCATGACCCCGGCGGCGTTCGTTCGCAGGCCCGGCCGTTGGATCCGCGAAATGTCGCGCAAGCCCGACGACACCGGCGGCGTGATCTCGGTGGCCCCGAACTTCGCGTTCGATCACGCCGCGGCGCGCGGGCTGCCCAGGGACGACGAACCGCCGCTGGATCTGTCGGTGGTCAAGTGCATTCTGAACGGCAGCGAGCCGATCTCGGCCGCGACCGTCCAGCGATTCAACGACGCGTTCGCACCGCACGGCTTCAAGCCGCAGGCCATCAAGCCGTCCTACGGTTTGGCCGAGGCGACCCTGTTCGTCTCGACCACTCCGATGGGCGACCACCCGAGGATCGTCTCCGTCGATCGCGACGCGTTGAACACCGGCACGTTCGTCGAGGTCGATCCCGATTCGCCGAGCGCTGTCTCCCAGGCAGGTGCGGGCAAGGTCGGCGTCGCGGAGTGGGCAGTGATCGTCGACGCCGAATCCGCCACCGAGCTCCCCGACGGGCAGATCGGTGAGGTCTGGATCAGCGGCCAGAACATGGGCACGGGCTATTGGGGCAAAGAGGAAGAGACTCGCGAGACTTTCCAGAACATCCTCAAGTCGCGGACCAACCCGTCGCACGCCGAGGGCGCGACCGACGACGCCACGTGGGTACGCACAGGTGATCTCGGAGCGTTCTACGACGGCGAGCTGTTCATCACCGGTCGCGTCAAGGATCTCGTCATCATCGACGGCCGCAATCACTATCCGCAGGACCTCGAGTACTCCGCGCAGGAGTCGACCAAGGCGTTGCGGGTCGGGTACGTGGCGGCGTTCTCGGTGCCGGCCAATCAGCTGCCCGACGAGGTATTCGACAACTCGCATGCCGGCCTCAAGCGCGATCCCTCTGACTCGTCAGAGCAGCTGGTGATCGTCGGCGAGCGGGCTCCTGGCGCGCACAAGCTCGAGATGGCCCCGATCGCCGACGACATCCGCGCGGCCATCGCCGTGCGTCACGGAGTCACCGTGCGTGACGTGCTGCTCACCGCGGCCGGCGCGATTCCGCGTACCTCCAGCGGCAAGATCGGCCGGCGGGCCTGCCGCGCCGCGTATCTGGACGGCAGTCTGCGCTCAGGCAAGATCGCCAATGATTTCCCCGACGAGACTGACTGACAACCGACTTTTTGAATATGGCTGATATACAGGACGATTCGCAGCAGCAACCGGAACCCGATGTCGCCGCCGGGGCGGCTCCAGCGCGTACCGACGTCACGGTGCCGGAGCTGCGCGAGTGGATGCGCAATTGGGTGGCCAACTCGACGGGTCAGTCGCCCGATGCGATCAACGAGAATGCGCCGCTCATCGAGTTGGGCATGGCATCGCGCGACGCCGTCGCGATGGCCAGCGATATCGAGGACTACACCGGGGTCACCGTCACGGCCATGATGGCGTTCCGCCATCCGACCATCGAAGCGCTGGCGACCGTAATCGTCGAGGGTGAGCCGGAAATCGACGACGTCGCAGGCGGCGAGGATTGGTCGCGCCAGGTCGATGAGGACACCGCGAACATTGCGATCATCGGCATCGCCACCCGCTTCCCCGGCGACATGGACACCGCGGACGGGACGTGGCAGGCGCTGCTCGACGGGCGCAGTGGCATCAGCGATCTGCCCGAGGGACGCTGGGAGGAGTTCCTCTCCGAGCCGCGGATCGCCGAACGCGTTGCCAAAGCCCGCACCCGGGGCGGCTACCTCTCCGATATCAAGGGTTTCGACGCGGAGTTCTTCGCCCTGTCGAAGATGGAAGCCGACAACATCGACCCCCAGCAGCGGATGGCGCTCGAATTGACCTGGGAGGCACTCGAAGACGCCCGG
Source organism: Mycobacterium neglectum (assembly GCF_002591975.1). Lineage (GTDB taxonomy): Bacteria > Actinomycetota > Actinomycetes > Mycobacteriales > Mycobacteriaceae > Mycobacterium > Mycobacterium neglectum. The sequence goes on from NZ_NVQE01000038.1 coordinate 25,688, forward strand.
ATCCCGGCGTCGAGCCTGCGCGGTCAGAAGGTCGCGGTATACATCGGCTCGTCGAACAACGACTACCAGTTCCTGGCCGTCTCGGACCCGACCGTCGCCCATCCGTACGCGATCACCGGCACCACCAGCTCGATCATCGCCAACCGGGTGTCCTACTTCTACGACTTCCGCGGACCGTCGATGGCTATCGACACCGCCTGCTCGAGCTCGCTGGTCGCGGCGCACCAGGGCGTTGCGGCGTTGCGCACCGGTGAGGCCGACGTGGCAATGGTGGGCGGCGTCAACGCGTTGATCACCCCGCTGGTGACCATCGGCTTCGACGAGGTCGGCGGCGTGCTCGCACCCGACGGCCTGATCAAGTCGTTCTCGCAGGACGCCGACGGCTACGCCCGCTCCGAGGGCGGCGGCATGCTGGTGTTGAAGCGGCTGGCCGACGCACGCCGCGACGGCGACGAGATCTACGCCGTGATCGCAGGCAGCGCCGTCAATCACGACGGTCGCTCCAACGGTATGCTCGCCCCGAATCCGGACGCGCAGGCCGAGGTTCTCCGCACGGCCTACAAGGACGCCGGTATCAACCCGCGCGACGTCGACTACATCGAGGCGCACGGCACCGGCACCATCCTCGGCGACCCGATCGAGGCCGATGCGCTCGGACGGGTTGTCGGACGGGGCAGGGACGCCGACAAGCCGGCTCTGCTCGGTGCGGTGAAATCCAATGTGGGACACCTGGAGTCGGCAGCGGGCGCGGCCAGCCTGGCGAAGATGGCGCTCGCCCTGGCCAACGACAAGATTCCGCCGTCGATCAACTACAGCGGACCCAACCCGTACATCGACTTTGACGCGGTGCATCTGAAGGTCGCCGATACCGTCACCGATTGGCCTCGCTACAGCGGACACGCGATCACCGGTGTCTCCGGCTTCGGCTTCGGCGGCGCCAACGCGCACATGGTGCTGCGCGAGGTACTGCCAAGCGATCTCGTCGAACCCGAGGCCGAGGAACCGATCGTCGAGGCGACGGCCGCGCCCGCTGAAGCAACCGCTACCTTCCCCCGCAAGCGGGAGGTGCCCCCAGTCGGCGGTGTGCGGCTGGACGAATACGGCGAGTTCATCGACGACGACGACGACGATGACGACGACGCGCTGGACCGGTCCGTCCATTCGGACGATGAAGAGCCCGAACTACCCGGTCTGACCGACGAGGCGAAGCGCCTACTAGAGGTCGCCCGCGAGGAACTCGAGTCTGGCGAACAGCCCGCTCTGCTTGTGCCACTGGCAGTCTCGGGATTCCTGACATCACGCAAGAAGGCCACGGCCGCGGAACTCGCCGACTGGATCGACAGCCCGGAAGGCCGTGCGTCGTCGCTGGAGTCCATCGGCCGCGCGCTCTCGCGGCGCAACCACGGACGCTCCCGCGCCGTGGTGCTGGTCCACGACCACGACGAGGCGATCAAGGGCCTGCGTGCGGTGGCCGACGGCAAACAGCACCCCAGCGTGTTCAGCGCGGACGGTCCCGTCACCAACGGACCCGTGTGGGTACTGGCCGGATTCGGCGCCCAGCATCGCAAGATGGCCAAGAGCTTGTACCTGCGCGATGAGACCTTCGCCGAGTGGATCAACAAGGTCGACGCCCACGTGCAGGACGAGCTGGGGTACTCGGTCGTCGAGCTGATTCTCGACGATGCGCAGGACTACGGCATCGAGACCACGCAGACGGTGATCTTCGCGATCCAGGTCGCTCTCGGTGAACTGCTGAAGTCGCACGGCGCCAAACCCGGTGCAGTAGTGGGTCAGTCGCTTGGCGAGGCGGCGGCGGCCTACTTCGCAGGTGGCCTCTCACTGGCGGACGCCACCCGCACGATCTGCTCGCGCGCCCACCTCATGGGCGAGGGCGAGGCCATGCTGTTCGGCGAGTACATCCGGTTGATGGCGTTGGTGGAGTACTCCGCCGACGAGATCGAGACGGTGTTCAAGGACACTGAAGCTTTCAAGGACCTCGAGGTGTGCGTCTATGCCGCACCGACCCAGACGGTCATCGGCGGCCCGCCCGAGCAGGTGGACGCGATCATCGCGCGTGCCGAATCGGAGGGGAAGTTCGCCCGCAAGTTCCAGACCAAGGGCGCGAGCCACACCACTCAGATGGACCCGCTGCTTGGTGAGTTGGCCGCAGAGCTGCAGGGCATCGAGGCGCACCCGCTGAACATCGGCTACTTCTCGACGGTGCACGAGGGCGGTTACATCCGGCCAGGCGGCGATCCGATCCACGGCGTCGACTACTGGAAGAAGGGCCTGCGGCACAGCGTGTACTTCACGCACGGCATCCGCAACGCCGTCGACAACGGCCATACGACTTTCCTTGAGCTGGCACCGAATCCGGTGGCGCTGATGCAGGTGGGCCTGACGACCGCCGCGGCCGGGTTGCACGACGCGCAGCTGATCGCGACGCTGGCGCGCAAGCAGGATGAGGTCGACTCGATGACCTCGGCCATGGCCCAGTTGTTCGTCTACGGCCACGATCTCGACTTCCGAACTCTGTTTCCCCGGGGTTCGGGCAGGGCTGATTTCGCAAACATCCCGCCGACCAGGTTCCGGCGCAAGCCGCACTGGCTCGATGCCCGCTTCACCGGTGACAGCTCGATCATGATGCCGGGCAACCACGTCGCGATGCCCGACGGCAAGCACGTCTGGGAATTCGCTCCGAAGGGTGAGCCGGACCTCGCCGGACTCGTCAAAGCCGCGGCGGCGCAGGTGCTTCCAGGTTCCAAGCTGATCGCCTCTGAGCAGCGGGCGATGCCAGGTGCCGGTGCCCGCCTGGTGACCACGTTGACGCGTCACCCGGGTGGCGCCAGCGTGCAGGTGCACGCGCGCATCGACGAGTCGTTCACGCTGGTCTATGACGCCGTGGTCAGCCGCGATGGCGCGGCCGCCGCGCTACCTTCCGCGATGGCAACGGGAGTGGCTGTCGCACAACAGGTTTCGGCGGCGCAGCTCGTCGAAGAAGAAGACGACGCTGAGATTCTCCAGGACAACCTCACCGCGGGCGCCGGTCTCGCGGCGGGCTTTGCCAAGTGGTCGCCGGACAGCGGGGAGAGCATCGGCCAGCGGCTCGGCACGATCGTCGGCAGTGCCATGGGTTACGAGCCCGAGGATCTGCCGTGGGAGGTGCCGCTGATCGAGCTCGGCCTTGACTCGCTGATGGCGGTCCGGATCAAGAACCGGGTCGAGTATGACTTCGACCTGCCGCCGATCCAGTTGACCGCAGTGCGCGACGCCAACCTGTACGCGGTGCAGAAGCTGATCGAGTACGCGATCGAGCACCGCGACGAGGTCGACCAGCTCGCCGACTCGCAGAAGGGGCAGACTGCCGAGGAGATCGCCGCCGCGCAGGCGGAGTTGATGGGCGGAGCGACGACGGTCGCCGAACTCGAGGCAAGGCTGGCCGAGGTGGCGGGGGAGCAAGCCGCCGTGCTCAGCGGTGCGAATGAGGTGACCGCGACAACTCCGGTGGCGGATCCGCAGGCGGAGCCCTCGACCCAGGATGAGACGCCGCTCCCGCCGCCGCCGACCGATCCCCGAGGCCCGCAGCAGAATGCCGGACCGTCGCAGTCGACGATGGCCGCAGCGTCCAAAGTGCTGACCCAGGAGGCGGTGACCGCGGCGCTCGGCTCGGACGTGCCGCCGCGCGACGCCGCGGAGCGGGTGACCTTCGCGACGTGGGCGATTGTGACCGGCAAGTCGCCGGGCGGAATCTTCAACGACCTGCCCGAGGTCGACGCCGCCACCGCGGCCCAAATCGCCGAACGCCTCACCGAACGTGTCGACGAGGGCACCGTCACCGCCGACGACGTGCGTGGCGCCAAGACCGTCGAGGCGCTGGCCGCCACGGTTCGCGACTATCTCGAGGGCGGCAAGGTCGACGGATTCGTGCGCACCCTGCGCGCCCCACAGGAAGGGGCCAACGAGATCCCGGTGTTCGTGTTTCATGCCGCCGGTGGATCGACTGTGGTGTATGAGCCGCTACTCAAGCGGTTGCCGGCGAGCACACCGATGTACGGCATCGAGCGCGTCGAGGGCACGATCGAGGAGCGGGCCGGCGAGTACGTGCCCAAGTTGATGGAAATCAACGGCGACCGCCCGTTCATCCTGGCCGGCTGGTCGCTGGGAGGCGTGCTCGCCTACGCCTGCGCGATCGGTCTCAAGAAGGCCGGCGCCGACGTCCGCTTCGTCGGCCTCATCGACGCGGTGCGGCCGGGGGAACCGATCCTGCAGACCAAGGAGGAGACTCGCGCCCGCTGGGACCGCTACGCCCGGTTCGCCGAGCGCACCTTCAACGTCGAGGTGCCCGAGATTCCCTACGAGGAACTCGAGGCGCTCGACGACGAGGGTCAGGTGAAGTTCGTGCTGGACATCGTGAGCCAGAGTGGGGTGCAGATCCCCGGCGGCATCATCGAGCACCAGCGGACGTCGTATCTGGATCAGCGGGCCATCGATCTCGCGGAGATCCAGCCCTACGACGGCCACGTGACGCTGTACATGGCCGACCGGTACCACGACGATGCGATCTACTTCGAGCCCGCATACGCCACCCGCAAACCGGACGGCGGTTGGGGTGAGTTCGTCTCCGAGCTGGAAGTGGTGCCCATCGGGGGTGAACACATCCAGGCGATCGACGAGCCGTACATTGCCAAGGTCGGCGCCCACATGAGCGAGGCGCTCAACCGCATCGAGTCTGAGGAGAAGCAGGCGAAGTGACCACCAAAACCACCGCGGAGCTGCTCGCCGACCTTCACGAGAAGCTGGAGTTGGCGAAGGAACCCGGTGGTGAGAAAGCCATCGCCAAGCGTGCGCGCAAGGGCATTCCGAGTGCCCGCGCCCGCATCCACTCGCTGGTCGACCCGGGCAGCTTCCTGGAGATCGGTGCGCTGGCCAAGACTCCGGGGGACCCCGACGCGCTCTACGGCGACGGTGTGGTCACCGGACACGCCACCATCAACGGCCGGCCGGTCGGCGTCTTCAGCCACGACCAGACGGTGTTCCAGGGCTCGGTCGGCGAAATGTTCGGCCGCAAGGTCGCCAAGCTGATGGAGTGGGTGGCGATGGTCGGCTGCCCGATCATCGGCATCAACGACTCCGCCGGGGCGCGCATCCAGGACGCGGTGACGTCGCTTGCGTGGTACGCCGAACTCGGCCGCAGACACGAGATGCTGCGCGGCCTGGTACCCGAGATCTCGCTGATCTTCGGCGCGTGCGCGGGCGGCGCGGTGTACTCGCCGATCCAGACCGACCTCGTGGTCGCCGTGCGCGATCAGGGCTACATGTTCATCACCGGCCCCGACGTGATCAAGGACGTCACCGGTGAGGACGTCACGCTCGACGAACTCGGTGGCGCCGACAACCAAGCGCGCTACGGCAACATCCATCAGGTGGTCGAGTCCGAGGAAGCCGCGTTCCAGTACGTCCGCGAATACCTCAGCTTCCTGCCCGCCAACACTTTTGACGACGCGCCGATCGTCAACCCGGGTATGGAGCCGGAGCTGACGCCGCACGACTACGAACTCGATGCGATCGTGCCGGACGCGGACAACCAGGCCTACGACATGATGGAGATCCTGCTTCGGATCTTCGACGACGGCGACGTGTTCGAGGTTGGCGCGCAACGCGGGCAGGCGATGATCACGGCCTTCGCCCGGGTCGACGGCCGTCCCGTCGGCGTGATCGCCAACCAGCCCATGTACCTCTCGGGCGCCATCGACACCGAAGCCTCCGACAAGGCGACGGCGTTCATCAGATTCTGCGACTCGTACAACACGCCTTTGGTTTTCGTGGTCGACACCCCGGGGGCGCTGCCCGGCGTCGAGCAGGAGAAGGGCGGCATCATCAAGCGCGGCGGACGGTTCTTCAATGCCCTCGTCGAGGCTGACGTACCGAAGATGACCGTCATCGTCCGCAAGGCCTACGGCGGCGGGTACGCGGTGATGGGATCCAAGCAGCTGGCCGCGGACCTGAACTTCGCGTGGCCGACCGCGCGCATCGCGGTGATCGGTGCCGAGGGCGCGGCACAGTTGCTGGTGAAGCGCTTCCCGGATCCCACCGCACCGGAGGTGCAGAAGATCCGCGCCGACTTCATCGAGGGCTACAACCTCAACATGGCCACTCCGTGGATCGCTGCCGAGCGCGGTTACATCGACGCGGTCATCCAGCCGCACGAAACCCGGCTGCTGCTGCGCAAGTCCCTGCGGTTGCTGCGGGACAAGCAAATTCAGCGGGTACAGCGAAAGCACGGCCTTACGCCGATTTAGCCCGGATACTTGCGATGTGTCGAACCATTTCACGGGTCTCAGCCTCGGTCCACCGCTGGGCGATCAACGCCTCGATCTGTGCGATCTGTATGCGTTCCAATCGCCTACCGACTCCGCGCGCACAGTCCTGATCCTCAACGCCAATCCGAACGCCGACGCCCTTCACCCCGATGCCATCTACCGGCTCGCGATCGACAACGACGGCGACCTGCAGAACGACATCGCGTTCAGCTACGTCTTCTCCACCCCGCAGGAGGGGCGGCAGACGGTCGACGTCTTTCTCGCGCACGGCGATGAGGCCAAGGAGCCAGAAGCCATCGGCGAGAAGATCTTCGACGCGGTGGACGTGTCGTTCGGAAAGACCCCCGACATTCACCAATCGGGCGGGTTCACCTTCTTCGCGGGCGCACGCAGCGATGCGTTCTTCTTCGACTTCGACGGCATCAAGAATCTGTTCGACATCTCCGGAACGCGGAATTTCACATCGCCCCATCTTGCGGAACTCGGTGGGAAGTCGCCGTGGACGGGCCAGGATTCCAACACGACGGCCAACGTTTTCTCCACGGTGCTGGAACTGCCCACCGAGTACCTCGGCGCCGACCCCGACATCCGCATCTGGGGCCGCTGCAGCGTGCGCCAGAACGGAAAGCTCGACCACGTGGACCGCGCCGGCCACCCCTCGGTGAGCAGCTTCTTCAACACCGACGACACCAAACTGGAGTACAACGCCAGTGAACCGGTGCGCGATCGTGAGCGCTGGATCGAGCAGTTCATCCACCTGATGGGTCACACCGGCAACTACACGCGCGACGAGGCCATCGCCGCGATCGACCGGGAGGGCACGCTGCCCGACATGCTCACGTTCAACCCGGCCAAAGCCGCCAGGTACCCCAACGGCCGCGCGTTCACCGACGATGTCATCGACTACCGGCTCGCGTTTCTGACCAAGGGCGAATGCCCGCCGAGCGGGTTGAGTCCGCACACCGACACCCTGACCGAGTTTCCGTACCTCGGCACACCCCACTGACGGCCCCGCAGGGAATTACTATTCGCCCATGCCGCTCGCCGACGGACAGGACATCGCCGGGTACACCATCGTGCGCTCACTCGGTGCCGGTGGCATGGGCGAGGTCTACCTGGCCCAGCATCCCCGCCTGCCACGCTACGACGCGCTCAAGGTGCTTTCGGCGACGGTTTGCGCCGACAGTGAATACCGGGAACGCTTCAACAGGGAGGCCGACATCGCGGCCACGCTGTGGCACCAGCACATCGTCGAGGTGCATGACCGTGGCGACGTCGACGGCCAGCTCTGGATCTCGATGGACTACGTCGAGGGCACCGACGCACACCGGCTCCTGACGGAGAGCTACCCGGACGGTATGCCCCCGGACGACGTGATCCGGATCATCGCGGCCGTCGCAGACGCACTCGACTATGCCCACGACCGGGGACTGCTCCACCGCGATGTCAAGCCCGCCAATATCCTGTTGGCCAATCCCGGAACCACCAATGAGCGAATCATGCTGGCGGATTTCGGGATTGCCAGGCGCATCGGCGACACCACGAATCTGACCGGTACCAACATGACCGTGGGGACCGTCGCGTACGCTGCGCCGGAGCAACTCATGGGCGAGGGCATCGACGGCCGGGCTGACCAGTATGCGTTGGCGGCGACAGCTTTTCAGCTGCTGACGGGTACTCCGCCGTTCAAACACACCAATCCCGCGGTCGTCATCAGCCAGCACCTGACAGGCGATATCCCGTCGATCGGGACTCGTCGACCCGAATTGTCGAATCTCGGCCCGGCGTTCACCAAGGCGCTCGCGAAGTCGCCACACGAGCGTTTCGACAAGTGCATCGATTTCGCCCGTGCGTTGGCCCATCGGACGAACCCGACCGCATCGGGTTCGGGTTTGCAATGGTCCGGCGGTGCTGCGGGAGACATCGGCAAATCGGAGCCGACGATGCTCGCGCAGTCCGTGACGGGGGCGTCGGGCGCGAGACACGCCAAACCCGAGCCTGCCTCCAAGCGACGATTTGTTCTGCCCGCGGCCATCGCGGTCGTGGTGCTCGCCATCGCGGCGGGCGCCTACGTGCTTTTCGATCGCGGGCGCGATCGGCCGGCTGCACCCGCGGCGGCCCCCACCAGTGCCTCGGCACCCGCACCCGCACCGCCGCGGGGCGTCGCGCTGCCGGTGGTGGTCGTGGGGGCGGAGTGCGGCACGCTCGGCGAGGCCGGACTCACCGGAACCGGCGCGCCGGTGTACTGCGCGCATCTGCCGACCACCGGCGCGGAGATCTGGTCGACGTACCCCGGTCAGATCTCCAGTCCCACAGTCACTCCCGGACCCAACGACCAGGTGCTCCCATCGGAGAGCCAGCAGCCGGTGCTCGTCTGCATGGAGCAGACCGGGCAGTCCCATGTCGACTGCCACAACGACATTCTCGAGGTCAACGAATCCGCAACCGAGTCACCGTAGCTCAGATCGCCGGCAGCTCCAGCCAGTCGTCGACCATGAACGCATCGCCACGCGCAACCACCGTCGCGCCGCCGTGCCCCGGATAGTGTGCGGGAATTACCGCGGCGCGGCGCCGGGACGCCTCGGTCAGCACTCGCTTACGGGTCGCCGCCGCCAAGTCGAAATCCTCGTCCCACGCACAGGGATCGTTGGGTCGGTGCAACTGCACCGGGCAGTGCGTCAGGTCGCCGACGAAGACGGCGGGCTTACCGGCATCCAGCCAGACCACCGAGGCTCCCGGCGTATGACCGGGCGCGGGACGCAGCCATAGCGACTCGCTGAGCTGATGGTCGCCGGACCACAACTCGATCTGCTTCTGCACGGGAGACACGCTGTCGGCGAACACTGTTCGGACATGCTGTTGAGTCGATTCCGCTTCGGGTGACTGCGGTGTCGAGGTCTGCGCCGGACCGTCGGGGCAGAAGTGCCGGTAGTCGGCTTCGGGAACCAGGTAGCGGGCATTGGGGAACGTCGGCACCCACGCCTCCCCTTCGCGCCTGGTATTCCAGCCGACGTGGTCGAAGTGCAGGTGGGTGTTCACGACGACGTCGATATCGGCGGGTTCGAAGCCCGCGCGGCCGAGTACCGCCAGGAAATCGGTCTGCAGATGATCCAGAACCGCCATCAGCGGCCGGGCTTTGTCGTTGCCCGCGCCGGTGTCGATGAGCACGGTTTGCCCGTCCACCTCGATCACCCAGATCTGCATGGCGATTCGCCAGCCGCCTTCGTTCCAGTAAGTCGGCTTGAACTCGCTGTCCTCCCGCCAAACATCCCGCGGTGTCAAGGGGAAGACCTCCGTCGGCAGGTTGTCGACCTGGGTCTCGATGACACGGGTGAGTGTGGCATCGCCGAGGCGGATGCGGTCCGAGGTCACGGCTTGATCCTTATGTGACCAGGGGAGTACAGCCCGCTGCGCGTGGCAGTGCCGAAATCGAGGGTGGCGGGTTCGGCATCGACGATGGTGTCGAACTTGCGGAGCGAACCCCAGTCGCGGCCCCAGTCGTTCGACAGGTAGGTCGCCATCACATGGGCGCGCAGCAGAAGGTCGGTGATGCCCAGCAGGCCGCCGTTGAGGCCATCCTGCCAGGTGTCGGTGTCCTTGCGTTTTGCGTTGTAGTCCGGCGTGATCCGGTACTTGGGGATCTCGGTGACGCCGTTGGCGTGCAGCATCGGTTGCTGGCACGGGAACGCCATCCCGACGGCCCAGTCCATCAGAACGGGCTGAGCGGACCCGACGTACTCCTGCACCGACCGCAGCTCAGGAACCCGCGGCGGTGTGACGGCGATCCAGTCGCCTTGAGTGAGCGAAACATCTTCGGCCACTACACGTACCGCGATCGCGTCGGCGGGAATCTGGTCGCGGGGAAAGCGCAGGTTGCGCCACGACGGAGCGGGTCCAAGGTCGTAGGGCACCAGCCGGCCTCCTGGTACGGGGGCGCCGTCCGGTCCGGGAAGCGCGTATTCCAGTTCGACCGTCTGTCCCTCGGTCCGCGCGTTGAACACGCTGTCGCCGGTGATGGTGCCCGCCGCGGTGACGACCACGAGCGGGTGGGCATCCTCACGCGGCGGTAGCTCGTACCAGGCCGACGTCAGCCGACTCTCTTGCTGCGCGCCCTGAACGTAGCTGCCTGCCAACGGAACCCGTGCGGGGTCGAGGCCGTAGGGCAGTGGCACCGTCGACCCGTTGACGCCCGGCGTCTTGCGCTTGGTCGGCTGATCCCAGTCGTAGTCGGTGCCGGGCATCGGCAGGCTCATCCGGATCGTCTCGGCGACGATCTTTTCCGGCACCCCGCTGGGGGTGAATCCCGTCGGCCCGACGCCGCCCAGCGGACCCAGCGGACCGTAATCACCGGGCAGCGCCTTCAGGAAGCCGTCGTTGGAGTCGGGTTCCACCAGCACGTCGTCGGCCAGACCGCATCCGCCGGTGAACGCGCGCAGGTTGGACCACGCATTGGAATACGTCGGGTACTGGCGCACGACACCCGCGAGCATCGATCCCACGAACACCAGCACCATGAATCCCGCGGCGACGGGAATCGGCGCTGCCGTGATGGCCCGCGTCACGCGGTCTTCACCCCAACGGCGGTCCGCAAAATGCAGGTATGTCGCCCAGATCGCCGCGAGGGCGAACAGCGCGAAGAAGATCGTGCTGACAGTGATCGGGCCGATCTTCGGCATCGCATTGTTGAACGGGACGCCGTAGCTCGACACGTACCACCACCCGTTGGTGGTCGCGAAACACAATGCGAGCAGGAACAGTACGGCCGCCACAACCGCCATCCGGTTACGTGAGGCGCGCAGCACAGATCGGGATACCAGCACCGTCGCCAGCGCCGCCATCGCGGCGCCGACAGCGGCGAACAGGCCGAAGTGGTGCACCCACTTGGTGGGGGCGAACTGCAGGAAGAAGATCGTGCCGAAAATCGTGCCCATCAGCCGCCACGCGGGGCCGCGGGCGACACCGGGGATGCGCTTGCGCCGCAACAGGATGAATAGCGAGGCGAACAGCGCCAATGCTGTCATCAGGAACCCGAAGCGTCGCGATAGCGAGCCGTCGACCGTCGGCAAGATCAGGTAGTAGTACCGAAGGTTCTCGGTCCACCACTCCTGAGCGGGTCCGACGGAGGTGCGGATTCTGGTGGCTTCCATCACCGTTGCGATCGTCTGGTCGGCGAAGACGACGGTCAGGATCACGGTTCCCGCGGCCAGCATCGGCAACACCAGAGGCCACGTGCCGACGAGGCGATGCCTGCGCACCAGGATCCGCAGGAGCGGTCTGCCGCCCGCCAACAGCGCGGCCACGGCGATCAGTCCGGTCGGCTGGATGCCCAAGGTGAATGCGGCGGCCAGCGTGGCAAGTGCCGCCGGTGTCATCCGACCCGAGGCGATGGCACGCTCGATCAGCACGTAGGTGATGAGAGCGCCGGTGGCGATCTGACCTTCGGGCCGCAGGCCGTTGTTGAACGGCATCCAGGCGGCCAGCAGAACAAGACCCGCTGCCCACACCGCCGCGCGACTCGATGCCACCGCGGGGCCCAACCGCGGCAACACCTCACGAGATAGCAAGAGCCAGCAAAGGATCCCGCACACCAGATCCGGCAGGCGAATCCAGATACTCGCATCGCTGACACTGGTCATCAGCGCGAGCAGGTTGTAGTACCAGCCGAACGGATCCTCGGGACTGCCGAACCATCTGAAGTAGTTCGACATGTAGCCGGCATGGCCGGCGACGCGCGCCATCTGCAACTGGTAGCCGTCGTCCGACGAGTTTGCGCCGATGATGTGCCACAGCATGAAGCCGCCGACCACCACCACATCGGTGGCGCTGAAAGTCCGCCACCGCGACGGGATGACGCGCCGCATCCGTCTGCCATCGACCTGGTCCAGCCGCCAGAGCGCGACCAAAGCGATGATCGTGGCGAGTATCGCCAGCACCATCGCCGAGAGCTTCAATGCCGTTGGCTGCGTGGTGAAGCGGGTGTCGATCACTGCCGAAACCGACAGCTCCGGCGGTGCCGGACCGGTCAGGTCGGTGAACATGCCGACGATCTGAGGTCGCAGGTTGGGATCGGCGAAGCCGGTGTACTGGTCGGTGCCGTCGGCTTTACGCAGCCCGACGAATGTCGCGAATGTGCCTGCCTCCGAGGAGGTGATCTCGATGCGCTGACAGTCCGGGGATTCCACCCGCGCGCGCGGCACGCTGGCCACCACGACGTTGCGGTCGGTGACGTCGACCCGCTGCGCCGAGACCGTGACGAACAGGCCCTGCAATGCGGCCTGCTTGCCGTCCTTCGGCGCGGTGCCGAGCACCATGCCGCCCGACGGCGGCATCGAACGAACGACCTCGCAGGGCACCGTCGCGGTCATCGACACCGGTGTCAGTGAGATCAGTGGCGCCGTCACGTTATTCATCTGCCCGGCCTGTGGCCAGTTCAGCGTCGCCGTGGTCTGCACCACCGGAAGCAGTGGGGTCGCGACCGAGAGCACGAAGCCGATGAGCCCGGCGATCATGGCCACCCAGCGGGCGACCCTCACGTCCTTCACGTCCTTCAGGTCAGTCACGGGCCCGGTCATGGCAGCGCCCTGATCGGTCCGTTACGGCTCCACCCGAAGACTCGTTGCACGCCCTGCTCGATATTGGCGTTCGGTGCACGCGATGCAGGCACCACCCGGTCATAGCGTTCGATCGAACCCCAGTCGCGGTACCAGTCATCGCGCAGGTAGCTCGGGACGGCGCTGGTGCGAAGCAGCGCCTGGATGAACAGGAACGGCCCGCCGTCCTGTGCGGATTGCCACATGTTCGACGACGACACCATCTGCTTGAAGTTGGGCTGGATGCGGTACTCCGGCAACTCGGCGACACCGAGATGCTCGGAGAACGGCCGCTGGCAGGGGAAGTTCGCCGCCGTCGCGATGTCCAACATCACCGGTGTCTCCGAGCCGAGCAGCTGCTGCGCGGTTTCGAGCACGGGCACCCGCGGCGGGGTGAACGCGAACCACTGGTCGTCGGACAGGTTCGGGTCGTCGGCGACGATGCGCGCGACGTTGGCCTCCGGCGGCGCCCATGCCAGCGGGAAACGTAAATTGCGCCAAGCCTTCTGGGGGAAGATGTCGATGGGCTGCACGTCGCCCAACGCCTGGTAGCTCCCGTCGGGCCGGTGCACGCCCCACTGCAGTTTCAGCGACTGCCCGTAATTGAAGGAGCCGTCCTCCTCGAAATACCAGATGGCGCCCGCGGCGGCGACCGTGACGAGCGGGCGATCGGGGGTTCGTGGCGGTAGTTGGTACCACGCCGAAGTCACCTTGGCCGCAACGGTGTTTTCGTCATAACTGCCCATCACCGGCGTGCGCTTTGGATCGAGACCGAACGGCAGGAATGCGTTCGAGCCGTTGACGCCGACGGGACCGTAACCACCACCGGTGCCCGCCGCGTATCCGATGCCGACGTTCGGTTCGTTGGGGGAGCCGTCGGAGTTCACCAGGCCGGGGTTGGCGGTGACGGGTTCGGCGGGCTCCAAGGTGTCGCTGACGCCGCTCGGGGTGAACCCCACCGGATTCTCGCCGCCGAGCGGGCCGTACTCGCCAACCTGCTGACCCGGAACCGGTTGCAGCATACCGGCATTGGTGTCCGGTTCGACTAGGACATCGTCGGCCATCGCGCAGCTCGTTGACGACAGCCCCGACATGAGAGCGGCGGCGTTGGCCTTACCGGTGGTGTATACCGGGTAGCGCTGGGCGGCCCCCTTGGCCAGTGAACCGACCTCGAGCACCACCATGATGACGGCGACCACCAGCAGCGGCGTCGACGCCAGCGCCCGGTTGCGGCCGGTGTTGGCGACCTCGGTGTGGCCCGTGTAGTCCATGCGGAAGTGCAACCACCCGGCCAGCAGGCCCGTCAGGATCGCCAGCACCAAGAAGATGGTCAGGACCGGGATCCCGGCGATCACCGGCTGTTTGTCGAACCACGGCACCCCGTAGTTGCCGACGTAGAACCAGCCGTTGATACCCGATGTCGCCCAAGCCAATACGAACAGCAGCGCGGTCACATAAAGCGCGACGTTGCGTCGGCTGTGCAGTCCGACCCTGGCGAACGAGAACGCGGTGACCGCGCCGAGCGCACCTGCCAGGGCGGCGAACGCACCGAACTGCACAGCCCACTTCGTCGGCGTGAACGTCAGCAGCAGAAGGCCGATGGCCGTCGCGCCGATCAGGCGCCAGACCGGTCCGCGGGCCATGCCGGGGACTGAGCTGCGGCGCAACAGGACCGTCAGCATGCCGAACAGGCACAGCAGAAGCACAAGCACCGCGAAGCGACGCGTCAGTGACGAGTCGACGCTGTCCTCGACGGTGAGGAAGTAGTAGCGCAGAAACTCCTGATACCAGGCGATGGTCGGTCCGACGACATATTTGATGCGGGCCGACTCGGCGACGGTGGCCAGGGTTTGGTCACGGAACACGATCACGAAGATCAGCGCCGCCGATGAAAGCAGTGTGGCCAGCGGACCGACCACACCGTCGACCGCTCGGCGGCTGCGGATGATCCGTGCCACGGCGCGGGCACCGACGAGCAGGGGCGCCACCGCGATGAGGCCCTGCGGCGCCAGGGTCACCGAGAACGCGGCCACCACGATGGCGACCGCGTAGGGCAGCAGGCGTCGGGTCGCGATGGAGTATTCGACCAATGCCCACGCCGCGATCACGCCGAAGGCGATCAGCGGCTCGGGGCGCAGACCGTTGTTGAACGGCAGCCAGGCGGCCAGGAACACCGCCCCTGCCGTCCAGACCGTGACGCGGTTGGCCGCGAGCCGCCTGCCCAGCCGAGGCAGCACCCAGCGGCTCAGGATCAGCCATGCGCCGATTCCCGCAAGGGTCGCCGGAATGCGCATCCACACACTGGCGGTGCTGATGGCCGCGAGTTGCGCGAGCACGGACTGATACCAGTCGAACGGGGCCTCGGTGGCGCCGAAGAAGCGGTAGTAGTTCGCGGTGTAGCCGGTGTCGGCGGACACCCGGGCGATGGTCAGGTTGTAGCCGTCGTCTGACGTCAGCGCGCCGATGATGTGCCAGAGCAGCAGTGTCCCGACCACACCGACGTCGGCCAGCCAGGTCGCCCAACCCACCCGCCAGAGTCGACGCCACGCGTTGGCGACGCGCCTCGAGGAGAGCCGGTCGAGCACGCCCATGGCCGCCATCGAGGCGAGTACGCACATCACCCCCAGCACCATCGCCGCCAGCTTGAGGGTCGTCGGTGACGTGATGAACCGGGTGTCGATGTCGATACGCCCCGACAGCCCCGTCTGCGCCGCCACCTCCAGATCGGTGAACACCCCCGCAACCTGTGGCTTCTTTTCGGCCGACAGGGTGCCCGCCGCACCGGGGATACCGATGAAGTCGGCGCCGACCTCGCCCGGGTTGGCCCAGAGGTGCAGCGAGCTGCACGCACCGGACTCGACGGCGGGCCGGGGTGCGACGGCGGCGACGGAGTCTCGGACCGCGACCACCACGACGTCGGCGGTGGCACGGACGAACATGCCGTTACGGCTGGCGTCGATACCGTTCGTCGGCACGGTGGACACCACCAAACCGCCCGCTTCGGGCAGGGTGGCGATGGCCTGGCAGGGGATGGAGATGTCGAGGGCCAGCGGTGCGCCGGACACCAGCGGCGCGGTGATATCGGTGATCAGCCCGTCGGGACCGGACGACTGTGGCCACAGGATGGTGGCGGTGGTCTGTTGGACCGGCAGCAGCGGAATCAGGCCGCACAGCAGCAGACCCGCGATGCCTGCGACGACGGCGATCAGGCGCGCGAACCGGTGGGTCCGCTCTGCTCGCATGTCTTCGGGGTCGGCTGGCACGAGGCTCGATGGTATGCGACGTAGGTGTGAGAGCCGACGATGCGGGGCCGTGCGCAGCCGTACTTCAGGACAGCCGCAGCGGTGCCGGGCTCCACAGTCCGCTGCGAGTCGCGGTTCCCAGTTCCAGCCGCGCCGGCTCCGCGTTCGGATACCACGGGTTGAGCTGCTGCAGCGCGCCCCAATCGCGGAACCAGTCGTCCTTCAGATAGCTCGGCACCGTGGTGGCCCGCACCAGCAGTTCCGTGATGCCCAGCGGACCGCCGCCCAGGTAGTCCATCACCGGTGAATTGGCCTCTGCGCCGAACCGGTCGGGCAGGATCCGCCACTTGGGCACCTCGGCTACGCCGTACTGGTGGCCGAATGGGCGCTGGCACGGGAACGCGAGGCCCACCAGCCAGTCCAGCAGTACCGGATCTTCGGTGCCCACGACGTCCTGCAGGGTGCGCAGCTGCGGGATGCGTGGCGGGGTCAGCGCGATCCAGTGCTGCGGATTGAGATCGTCGTCAGTCGCGACCAGGCGCACCTGGGTGGCCTCGGCGGGAATGGCGTCCATCGGAGCACGCAGGTTGCGCCAGGCCGGCACCGCGCCGACGTCGGCGAATCCGACACCGCCGCCCGCCTCGTCGTTGGCCGCCTGTTCGTCGTCGGCCCATTGCAGGGTGACCTCGCTCCCGTCGAAGCGACCGGCCGCGGCGACCACCAGCAATGGGCCCGACTCGTCCCGGGGCGGCAGCCGGTACCACGCCGAGCGCAGCTCCGCAGGCTGCTGGGTGCCGCTGCGCCAGCTGCCCAGCACCGGTGTCGTCGCCGGGTCGAGGCCATAGGGCAGGCGGGCCCGGGATCCGTTGACGCCGGCCGCGGCGGTGGTGCCACCCTCGGTGCCCGCCTCGCCCGCCGTCTCATCCGCTTCCGGTGTGTCGGCGAAGTTCGTCGCGGTTCCGGGGCCGGAAAGCACCTCGTCGGCCGATACGTCGGACGGGATTCCGTTGGGGCCGAATCCTTCTGCGGTCACCGCACCGAGGGCGTCACTGACCGGCACGTCGACGGGCATCAAGATGGCGCCGTTCGGATCCTGTTCAACGAGCACGTCCTCGGCCATCCCGCAGGTCTTGCCCGCCACCGCCTCGAGGTTGGATCGGCCGACGCTCCACGCCGGATACTGGTCGACCATCGCCAGGGTGAGCGATGCCACCTCGAATACGACGAGCACCCAGGTCGCAACGGCCAACGGCGACTGGACAATCCGCTGCCATCTCCTCGGCGGACCCGGCGGCGACACATCGCGGCCCGAGAAGTGGAACCACGCCGCCAGTAGCAGCGCAAGGACCGAGAAACCCAGCAAAATGGTGGTGAAGCCGAACTTCCACTCGGGGAACTCGTTGGACCACGGCACTCCGAAGTTGGAGACGTACCACCACCCGTTGACGGTCGCGAACGACAGCGCCATCACGAACAGCACCGCCGCGCCGAACACCGAGCGGTTACGGCGCGAGCGCATCGCGACCGCCGTGACGGCGACCGCGGCCAGCGCACCGAGCGATCCCGCCAACCCGGCGAACACCCCGAAGTGGTGGGTCCACTTGGTCGGGGTGAACATCAGCGCCAGAAACGAGATGACCGTGATGCCGATGATGCGACGGCTTGGGCCCAACGCGGTTCCCGGAATCCGGTACTTGCGCAGCGACATCGCCACCGACACCGCAAGTGTCAGCAGAAGTGTGAGTACCGCGAACCGGCGGGCGACCGAGCCGTCGGGGCTGGTGGTGAACAGTCGCTCGTAGCGGATGTGCTCGTCGAACCAGCTCAGGCTCGGGCCGACGGCGGACTTGAACGTGCTGGCCTGCAGTTCACCGGCCAACGTCTGATCGCGGAAGATCAGGAAGATCGTCACCGTGCCTGCCGCCAGGATAGGAGCCAGCAGCGCCAGGTACCCGAACCGCGAAGTATGCGCGGCCACAATGGTTTTCAGGGGACCCACCGCGACGAGAAGTGCGCCGACCGCGGCGATGCCGGTGGGCCCGGAGAACAACGTCAGTGCACCGATGATGATGGCGATCGCCACCGGTAGCAGCCTGCTGGTGGCCACCCCGCGTTCCACCGAGCACCATGTGAGCAGGATGCCGAGCGCGATGATGGGTTCGGGGCGCAGGCCGTTGTTCAGCGGCAGCCAGAACACCAGGAACAGGCCAGCCGCCGTCCACGCCGCAGCCTGGCTGGTCTTGACGGCGTGGCCCAGCCGCGGCAGCACCTCGCGACTGATCACCCACCAGCAGGCGAGCGCCATCGCGAGCGTCGGCAGCCGCATCCAGACGCTGGTGGTGCTGACGTGCGCCCACAAGGCGAGCAGGTCGTAGTACCAGCCGAACGGGGCTTCTGGGGTGCCGAACCATCGGTAGTAGTTCGCCATGTACCCGGCATGCTCGGACACCCGCGCCATGGTCAGGATGTAGCCGTCGTCGGCGGTGTTGGCCCCGACGAAGTGCCACCACACCAGCACCGCGGTGACCACGCCGTCCAGCGGTTTGACCGACCACCATCGCGGCGGCAGGAAGCGTTTGACCGATCTGCCGTCGGCGGTGTCCAAAACATGCAGGGCGCCGAGCGCGATGATCGTCATCGCCACGCCGATGATCATCGCCAACACTTTCAGCAGCGTGGGCGCGCTGCTGTAACGGGTGTCCAGCGTCGCCGAGAACTCGAGGCCGGGTGGCGCCGGACCGGACAGATCGGTGAAGACGCCGACGATCTGCGGGCGGAAGTCGTAGCCGCCGCGCTCACCGCGCAGGGGTGCGCCGGGATCGTCGGAGTCAGGTGACTTCACCAGTCCGACGAATTCGCCCGTCACCTGGTCGGCCTGCGCGGTGAACGTCAGCTCCTGGCAGGCCGGGCTGAGCACCTGGTCCAGCGGTGCGCTGACCACCGGGGTGTTGCGGACGATGACGAGCAGGTCATTGTTGACCCGTTCGATGAGCAGACCGCGATCGATCGCCTTGGGTGCCTGCTTGGGCACTGTCGACAACAGCACGGTGCGGCCGCGGTTCTGCGGCCCGGCCAGGCCCGCCGCCGCGCTGCAGGGCACCGAGATCTCCAGGTCGGTGGCCACGTATCCGATCAGCGGTGCGTCAACGCTCTGTAGTACGCCGTTCTGGGGCCAGTTCAGCTGCGCGGTGGTCTGCACCACCGGTAGCAGGGGGGTGGCGAGCGCCAGCGCCGCACCGACCAGACCCGCGACGATGGCGATGATTCGCGCCGTCCGGTGGTTAGCCGTCCTCGCCCCGCCTCCGGTCACGGGGGTTGATCCTAATTGGGCAGCCGAATGGCCAGCACGAACGGCCCGATCTCGGATACGTCGAAGCGTGGATCGTCGAACAGCGCCTCGTCGAGCGTGACGTGGTAGCGCCGCACGTTGGGCTGGTTGGGGTAGACGTCGGAAGCCAGCCGCAACGTGTACGTGTCGTCTGCGCCGCGACGCATCAGGAACACGTCGGGCGCCTTCCACGGCAGCGAATCGAGGCTTTCGATGAACTGATCGGCATCGGTCAGCGTCGCCCAGCCTTCGATCGTGTCGGCACGCTTCTCGAATTGAGCGAGCGGGTTGGCGTAGTGCGACGTCAGCCCCTGGAATCCGTAGTACGGGTAATACGACAGGAAGCTGTAGTCCGCGGTGAGTACCACGGTCTCGTTTCGCGGCCGACCCGTCACCTCGCCGACCCTGGCGTCGATCTCGCGGTAGTAGCGCTCGGCGCCCGGCGGACGGCGGTCGGCCCGGTGGCCGTCGCCGTCGGTATCGGTGTAGGCGACGACGATGTCGGAGCGCAACACGTCCGGAATGTCCTGGGCGAAGGTCAGCGCACCGATGGCGCCCAGTGTTGCGGCGACCGCGACAACGCGCCGTCCGGTTTCGGGCGCATACCGGCGTGCGATCGCCAGGGCGACTTCGATGAAGCCGAAGGCGCCTGCCGCCGCCAGCAGCACCGTGAGCGGCGGCTGTAGCCGGAAGGACAACAGGGTGGTGCCGAGCAGCGTGGTGAGCATCGAGAGCAGCGACCACGCGTAGACGGCGAGCACGGCGACGGCCAACGCGCCTGCGCGGGTCGACGAGCGGGCACGCCACACCAGCCACAGCGTCCCGAGCAAGCACAGCGCGCCGAGCAGGGTGAAGCGCAGCATCGGGAACTCCAGCGATGCGCCTGCCGCCGGTAGATAGTGCTGAGCGGAGCCGGACCCGGCAGGCCTGTCCTTGATCGCGGCCAGCAGCCACGGACCGAGACCGATCAGCCACATGGCCGCCGAGATCGCCGCGATGACAAGCAGTCTGCGCAGCGGCTCGATAGAACGGCGCGCGGCGGCGAGAGTGAACGCCATGATCGCCAGCGTGAACGCGGCATAGCCGAGCAGCAGCGAGTAGAACAGCGCTGCGACGCCGAGAAAAATCCCCGTCGCAATGACAGCTGCCCAGCCAGCTCGCGTTCTCCCGCCCACCGCCCCGTCCGACTTACCGCCGCGCAACCCCGACCACGCCAGCACGAAGACCGGCGGCAGAAGCACGGTGATGACGGCGGCGTAGGGCTCGGCCGGTGAGTACGCCAGCGTGGCTGCGGCGGTCGCCGTCGTCACGACCAACGCGTACTCGAAGCGAATCATCTTGGCCCACAACACGAAGGCGAGCGCGATGGCGACCGTGATCGAGATGATGGCCCACGGTTTGAACATCTCCCATGCGGGGGTCCCGCTCAGCGCCGCCATCCGGCCGCCGATCCAGAACCAGCCGGGCGGGTAGAACGGCGGCAGCCCGTAGTAGGTCATATCGTGCAGTGCGGGGCTGTCGGCGAGGCGGGTGAGGTATTCGGTGCGGAACTGCTGGTCGACGGAGATCCCGTACAGGTAGAGCTTCGTCGCACCGAGCGGCATCGCCAGCGTGACCACCGAGAACGCCGACAGGAACAGCACCGTCCCGAGCCGCGCCAGGACACGGCGTCCGCGTCGCCAGAGCAGGCCGCACGCGAACAGGCCGGCGAGACAGACGAATTGGCCGACGGTGGTCAGCGCGTGCAGCTGGTTCGAAGAGTTATACGCCGGCCATTCCACCCGCGCGATGGCGACAAGCGACACCGCGGTCACGGTCACCGCGATGATGACCGCCACGGCCATCTGGCCGAGGATCGCCAGCGTGCCGCGCACGTTAGATCGGGAGCTTGCGCATGATGGTGCGCGGGATGTGCCGGATCACCATCATCACGTACCGAAACGCTCCCGGCGCCCACACCAAGTCCTTGCCCTTGGCCGACGCCGCGACCGCCAGTTCGGCGACGTCTTCCTTGTCGACGGTGAAGGGCGCCTCCTTGGCGCCGGTGGCCTTCCAGTGCGCGATCGTCGTGCCGGTGCGCACCTGCCCCGGCCTGATCACCAGGACTCGAACACCGAACTCGCGCAGCGCCTCTCCGAGGCCCAGGTAGAAGCCGTCCAGCCCGGCCTTGGTCGATCCGTAGACGAAGTTCGAGCGCCGCACCCGTTCACCGGCGGCCGAGCTCATCGCGATGATTCGGCCGAAGCCCTGCGCACGCATCTTCTCGCCGAGGAGCACACCGACGGAAACCGCGGCGGTGTAGTTGATCTCGGCGATCTGCACGGCCTTGCGCTGGTTCTGCCACAGTTCCTCGGCGTCACCGAGCAGACCAAAAGCCACGATGGCGACGTCGACGTCGCCACCCGCGAAGGCCGCGTCGATCACTTTCGGGTGGCTCTCGGTGTCGACACCGTCGAAGTCGATCCATTCGACGGACTTCGCTCCGGCGGCTTCCATCTGGGCGATGGCGTCGTCGCGCTTCGGGTGGCCGGGGACGTCGGCCAGCACGATGCGGGCACGTGCGTTGCGCAGGTAGCGCTCACAGATGGCCAGTCCGATCTCGGAGGTGCCTCCGAGCAGCAGGATGGTCTGGGGATTACCGGTGGCATCAAGAACCATTAAAGAAGCTCCAAGCGTCGGGCCATATCGGATGCGAAGACCCCGTTGGGATCGGCCTTGCGGCGCACCGCGATCCACTCGTCGATGAGGGGATACATCTTGTGGAATCTCTCCGCGCTGACGCGGGAATCCTTGGCGGTGTAGACCCGCCCGCCGAATTCCATGACACGGTCATCGAGTTCGTTGAGGAATTCGTTGACGCCGACCTTGTTGGGGAAGTCCATCGCGACGTTCCAGCCAGCCATCGGAAAGCTCAGCGGTGCACGGTTTCCCGGGCCGAACAGTTTGAACACGTTGAGCGCCGAGTAATGCCCACGGGTCTGGATCCAGCGGATGATCGCCTTGAACTCCTCAAGCGCATCGGGGGGTACCAGGAACTGGTGTTGGGCGAAACCCGCTGGGCCATAGGCATTATTCCAGCCGCTGACCAGGTCGAGCATGTGGTAGAACTGCGACAGGTTCATGATCTTGCCGCTGTATGTTCCGCCGAGTCGATAGTAGATCTCGCCGATCGCCATGAACGACAGCTTGTTCATCGCGCTCACCGGGAAGATGTCGGGCACGCTCAACAGTTGTGGCGCATCGAATTTCAGCGGATTCTTGGCCAGCTTGGGTGGTAATTGGTCCAGCGTGGCGAGGCTGCCCCGGCTTACCGCGGCGCGGCCGAGTTTGGGCGGCGGGCTGATCAGGTCGAACCAGGCGCTGGAGTAGGTGTAGCGGTCCTCGCTACCGTCGAGGTGCACGGCGATGGTTTCGTCGAGGTCCTTGGTGGAGACGCCGTCGGCGATGAAGTACGCCGTCTCGGTGCGGGTCATGGCAATATGGGCGCGCACCACGATGCCCGTCAAACCGTTGCCGCCGACCGTGGCCCAGAACAACTCCGCTTCAGGCCCGTCCGGTGTGAGGGTGCGCACCTCTCCGTCTGCCATCAGCAGATCCATCGACAGCACGTGATTGCCGAAGCTGCCTGCGCTGTGGTGGTTCTTACCGTGGATGTCTGAGGCGATGGCGCCGCCGATGGTGACCTGTCGCGTACCGGGCAGCACCGGAACCCACAGCCCGAACGGCAGTGCCGCCTTCATCAGTTGGTCCAGGCTGACCCCGGCGTCGACGTCGGCCACGGTCGTATCGCTGCTCACCGAATGGATCTTGTCCAGTGCGGTCATGTCGATGACGAGTCCGCCGCCGTTGCAGGCCTGGTCGCCGTAGGAGCGGCCGAGACCCCGTGCGAGGACACCGCGACTCAGGAATGTCGCACTCGAAGAGCCGGGATCGTTGGCTTCGCGAACGGCCCTGGCGATCAATTCGACGTCGGGTGTGGACAGCACCTGCGCGACCGACGGTGCGGTGCGCCCGAACCCGGTCAGGGCACGCGAGGTCGTCGGGAGGTTGTCGAACATCGAGACGAGGGTACCGTGCTGCCCGTTTGCGCCCGGTCAGCTGCGCAATTGGTGCGTCAGCGCAACCGGAAGATGACCGCGCGCTGCACGATGAAGTTGATGACCGTCGCGGTGCCCTGCGCGATGACGAACGCCACCGGGACGCGCCACGGCTTGTCGTCCCACGCCATGTAGAGGAGATAGTTGATGCCGACCTGCACGGCGTAGGTGACCGCGTAGAGCGCGCAGACGGCGATGAACCGCACCTTGCTCGGCGGCGCCTGGAACGTCCAGCGCCGGTTGATCAGGTAGGCCGTGGTGGTTCCCGCGATGAAGCTGATGGTCTTCGCGATGTTGACGTGCAACCCCGCCGCCAGAAGCGCGATGTAGAGCCCGAAGTCGACGATCGCCGAGAGGCCTCCGGTGACGATGAATCGCCATGCCTGGGTCGCGAGACTCAGGCCGGGGGGCATCGGGGGCTCGGCCACCCGGGCAGCTTAGCCACCCAGTCCGCTGGCGCTCAGCACGGCGCGCAACGCGTCGATCGCCGCTCCGAATGTGTGCTCGGCCGGGGTGCCGAAGCCGACGACCAGGCCGTCGGGCCGCGCCACCTCGGCCCCGGCCTGCGGATGACGCATGATCGCCAGGCCGGTGACGCCGACGCCGGCCTCGCCCGCGCGCTGCAGCACCTCTTGTTCGGCGCCGTCGGGCAGCGTCAGCGTCAGGTTCAGGCCGGCGTCCAGACCGCGGATGCTGACGTCGGCGGCGGACAGGGCTCCTACGGCGAGATCGCGCCGCCGCCGGTAGCGCATCCGCATGCGGCGGATGTGCTTGTCGTAGCCGCCGCTGGTAATGAATTCGGCCATCGTCAACTGGGTGACGCCGTCGACGTAGAACTGGGACCCGCCTTCGGCTTCGATGACGGCGTCGACGAGGTCGGTCGGCAACACCATCCAGCCCAGGCGCAGGACGGGGGACAGGCTCTTACTGGCTGACCCCAGATAGACGACGCGTTCGGGACTCAGCGCCTGCAGCGCGCCGATCGGTTGGCGGTCGTAGCGGAACTCGCCGTCGTAGTCGTCGTCCATCACGTAGCCGTCGGTCCGTTGGGCCCATTCGACGACCGCGGTTCGCCGGGACGGGTGCAACGACATCCCGTACGGATTGTGATGTGCGGGGGTGAGCAACACCGCGGGCACGTCGAGCTCGTCGAGCTCGGCGACCACCGCGCCGTGCTCGTCGAGATCGATTGGGACGGTGGCGATCCCCATGGCCTCGAGTGCCTCGCGGAAGACGAACAGGCCGTAAGCCTCGACCGCGATCGGCCGTCGGGCTCCGAAGACGCGGCCCATCAACTCAACCGCGTGGCGCACGCCGGCGCAGATGACGATCGAGTCCGGCGATGTCCGGACGCCACGCACGCGCGCCAGGTAGTCGGCGAGCGCGTCACGAAGCTCGGGACGGCCCCGCGGATCGCCCATGCGCAGTGCCTCGGTGGGGGCGTTGGTGAGTGCGCGCCGGGTGGCGGCCGCCCATTGGTTGCGCGGGAACTCCGCCACGTCGGGGTGACCGGGGAGCAGGTTGTGTGTCGGTACCACTCGCACGCCGCGCGGGCGGGCGGGACGTTGGGCGCCGCTGGTGTTGACCACCCAGGTGCCTGCGCCCTGGCGCGACGCCAGCCAACCCTCCGCGACCAGTTCGGCGTACGCCTCGGCGACGGTGTTGCGGGCCAACCCGAGATCGGTGGCCAAGGAGCGCGACGGCGGGAGCATCGTTCCGGCGGCCAGCCGGCCAGACCGCACGGCGTCGCGGAGCGCGGTCAGCAGCAGCTCCCTGGCGCCGCGAGCGCCCGGGGTGATGGCATCGCGCAGATCCAGATGGAGGTCGCGATGACCGGGATTGGCCCATGAATCCATGTCTGAAGTTAACCACGCAGATGGGATTTTGCGCAGTAGCGTTGTGGGCATGACAAGCACCCTGCAAACTTCAGAGTCCCTGGAACGACTCAAGATCTACAAGACATCCCCCGAGCTGTACGACGCGATGATGGCGCTGTCCAATGCGTCGGCCAAAGACCTCGATGTCGAACTCGGTGAGCTGATCAAAATCCGGGCATCCCAGCTCAACCACTGCGCTTTCTGCCTGGACATGCACACGCGCGACGCACGTAAGCACGGCGTCAGCACGCAGAAGCTCGACGTCCTGGCCGCATGGAAAGAAGCCGGGCAACTGTTCTCCGAGAGTGAGCGGGCCGCGCTGGCTTTGACCGAGGCGATCACCCAACTCGGTGACGGCCATGTGCCCGACGACGTGTACCAGCGGGCCGCGGAGGTGTTCTCCGATCGCGAACTCGGCCAGGTGATCGCGATGGCGGTGACCATCAATGCGTGGAACCGCATCAACGTTGCCACCCGCATACAACCGCCTACCCGGTAACGGCCGCGTCGCTAATACGGTCAAGGGATGCAGACCCCGTCCGGTGCAGAGATCCACGTCGACGGCTGCGGTCTCGATGCAGTGGTCTACAAGCTGCACCGACCGGGAACCGACCCGCGGCAGTTGGCCACCCGCTTGCGCGTCGCAGCGGCTTCGCAGGCGTTGGTGTCTCCGTTGTCGGCGCAGCCCGAACGGGTCGGCGACCGGTGGCGTTCGGTCTGGCCATTCGTGGAAACCGTTGTGCCGCAACCTGAGTCCCTACCATGGGCGGAGGCTGGCGGGCTGCTGGCCCGCCTGCACCGCGAGGAACCCGCCGGGCGGATTCCCCCGCAGGGCTGGCCCCAGCGACTGCGCCGGGCGATGGATGCGCTGCGGGAGCGCCCCAATGCCACCGTCCGCCGCGCGGCCGCGGCCCTGCCCGACGCGGTGTGGCGCGCAAGCTCTCCCGGTCGGCCCGCAACGGCGGTGCACGGCGACTTCCACCTTGGCCAGCTCGGTCGGTCAGCTGCCGGTGCGCCCTGGCTGCTGATCGATGTCGACGATCTCGGCGTCGGCGACCCGGCGTGGGATCTCGCCCGCCCGGCCGGATTCTGGGCGGCGGGGCTGATCCCCGATGACGACTGGGCGACGTTCGTCGACGCCTACCGAGACGCCGACGGGCCAGCCCTACCCGCGGGTGACCCGTGGCCGGTTCTCGAGCCGTTCGCCAGGGCGGCGGTGGTGCAGGCCGCCGCACATCATCGGGACGAGCTGCTGTTGGCGGCCTGTGCGCGGATGGCTAGCTAGAGAAGAACAGGCGGCCGAAACCCTGCTTGCGGTAGTGCTTGTTGCCGCGGTGACCCCAGCCGGGACCGTAGTCATAGCCGCCATAGCCCTGCTGCCCGCCGTAGCCCGGTTGCGGGGGCGGTGGCGGCGGCGGCGCGGCCTGGAGGACCCGGTTCTCCATCTGTGTCAGCGACTCGAGCTCGCCGAAGTCGAGGAAGATGCCGCGGCACGTATCGCATTGCTCCAGGTGGATGCCGTTGCGCTCGTACGTCTTCATGATTCCGGAGCACTTCGGACACAGCAGCGTGTTCGCGGCGCCGGACGTCGGCGGTGACGTCGGGGGTTCATATGGCGGGATGCTCATATCGCGATAACGCTAGAGCAACCGGGGAAGTGCCTGGGAGCCAGGTCTCAGGCGGTGTGTCTGCCCCGCGGTTTCGTGTCGGCGTAGGCCAACGCCCAGTCGAGCACATAGTCGGCCACCGCTTCCCAGCCTCGCGCCGCACAGTTCCAGTGGTCGCGACCCACTTCTCCTCGTAGTGCGCCTCCCATCCTTCTCAACTGCGCGGCGGCATCCAGAGGCCGTGCACGAGAACGACGGTGTCGCAGGGACCTTGGGTCTCTGACGTTGAGATCTCTCGATCTATAGCTGGCCCGCCCCTGCCCCGCGCGCAGCTAGCGGCGCTGAAAACATGTTCGCTCGCCTTGAAATCAGCGGGGCCAGATGCGGGTGCCGTCAAAATGGGGGCGGATCGTCGTCGCTTGGCGGTCGTGGTCGAGAGACGCAATATGTTTCTTCGCAAGCCTTCCCGGGATCTTTACCTAGTTCTCGGGCGCGTTCTTCTGCCTCGGTCTGGATGACGCTTTGGTTGTGTCGGCGTTCGTCGTTGATGGCTTGGGTGCGGTTCTGGGTTCGGGTCGCTTTGCGTCGGGGCATGGCCAGCGGGCGGTTGGCGGCGGTGGTGTCGGTCTGGGGCATCTCGACTTTGGTGATGGGTGCGGTGGGTTTGCACAGGGTGGGGAACAGTATTCGGCTGCCCGGATGAGTGGTGTAGGTCTGCCCGTGCGGTGACGTCCACACCACGGTGCCGTCTGGCCACTGTAGGTCGCGCCAGTCGCCGAAGGTTTTGAGTAAGTGATGTTTTCGGCACACGCATTTCAGATTCGACGCCTGGGTCGGGCCTGCCGGGTAGGCGATGGTGTGGTCGAGGTCGCAATGGTGGGCGGGTTCGTCGCAGCCAGGGAACCGGCAAGTCATGTCGCGGCACCGGATGAACGTCGCCAGTACCGCGGTGGGAATGTAGCGCGGCTGCGGCGGCGCATCGCCAGGATGCACGATCGGCACGATCTTCGCAGTGCCGGCGATCTTGGCGGCCAACAACGGGGCCGGCAGCATGCCGCCGCCCATCAGTGCCGCCGGCGCGGTGGCTGCCGGGCCGGTCGGTGGTTCGGGGGCGACGGGTTCTCCCGACCACGGTCGACGGGGTTCTTGGCCGTCGAGTTGGGCTGGGGTGTCATCGGTCAGGGACTCTTCGTGGGCGACGACGTGGACGACCACCGTGCTGGGCTGCCCGTCGGCGGCCGGGCACCGCGGATCTTGACATAGGCAGGCGAGGCGGTCGGCGCCGTGTCCGATCACACCCAGGGCGTCGCTGCGACGCTGATCCATGGTTCTGGGATCGTTGGCGCACACCGCGTCCGCCATGGCCTGCAACCGTTGATCGAGGGCGTCGGCGTCGGTGGCCAACAACCGGGCCTCAAGATCGGCAGTCCCCGACCCGTCCTCGGGTTTGCGTACATCGGCGTAGCGCCCACGCGCGGTGTATTCGTTGCGGCGCACCGCCGCCGGGTCGTAGCGGTCGACCCAGTAGTCGATCTCGGTCTGGGTCTTGTCCACCGACAACGACCCCCAGGAGGTGACGTGTGCGGCGATCTCGGTATCCACCTTGGCCAGCGCGTCAGTGTCTTTGATCAGCCGGGTGCGGGACACCACCGCGGCCACCATGCGGTAGGAGATGGCGCCGGCGGCGAACACCTCGGCCACCCGCGGTAGGCGCTTGCGTAGGCCGTCGGCGATCAGGAGTTGATGCGACGCGACGCCGAGCGACACGTTCTGCGCGGCGGCCACCGAGGCGGCCACGGCGTCCCAGTTGTCCAGGCACCACTGCTCGCGCTCAAGAGAGCCGTCGGCGGCCAGCATTCGTTCGAGCTCATCAGCCATCGCGAACAACCGCCGTGCGCAGGCGGCGTTCTCCACCCGCGCCCACGCGCCCACCGCAGCCGAAGCCCGGCTACGAAGGGCGGCGGTCACCAATGATTCGAACATAGGTTCGACACTACTCACGTCCCCGACGCGTCGCGACCAGCCCAAACCCTACCTGTGGATAAAACCCCGATTGGGGATAACTTCACCCCCTCGGGCAGAGGGCTAGACCCGCTCGGGGCCAGGAACCAGACCCAGTCGCGCAGGAGATATTGTCAAGACCTGTGGATGAGGTTGTTTCAGGCGACCTCGGTTTCGGTTGATTCGTCGCTCTCGGCGGGTGTGATGCCAACGGGCCGTTCGAGTAGCTTGCCTTTGTGGAACACCGCGCCG